>NZ_JBVISC010000001.1:946866-1380701 GCF_055575715.1 Streptomyces sp. NPDC034037
GATATCCGCGCGCAGCGCGGGACAGGGCGCGGGCACGACGGCCCGCACAGGCCACACGCCCACCTCTCGGCGCCGAGCCGCGAGGCAGAGGGCGGTACGGCCACCCCGGGAAGCGCCGAGCCCCCCGCAGGGGCGGCGCCCTCAGCCCAGGGCAGACCGCCCGGGGACCACCGCCCGCAGCTCACACAGGACCCGAGAGACGGCCGCCCCACCGGCGGCCCCCCTCCGCACCGCCGCCACCACATGCCGCCGAGGCCGATCCGCCGTGAGTTCCCGCATGGCGACGCCGTCCCGTCGTACCGTCGCCATCCGCGGGATCAGCGCCACGCCCATGCCCGCCTCCACCATCGCGAGGATCGCCGTCCAGCCGGACGCCGAGTGCGCCTGTTCCGGGGTGAAGCCGGCGCCTTCGCACGCCGCTCGGGTGATCTCCGACCAGGGGCCGCTGCCCCCGAAGATCCACGGTTCCGTGGCCAGGTCAGCCAGCCGCAGGCCGTCGGCCGCCGCGAGCGGGTGGTCGCCGGGCAGGGCCACGTCCAGGGGGTCGGCGACGAGGGACTCGCGGGTGAAGCGGGGGTCCGCGTCGGGCGAGGCCGGTGCCTGTACCGCGAGGGACAGGGCCACGTCGACCTCGCCGGCGGCGAGAAGCTCGTACGCCTCCGCCGCCTCGGTCTCCCGTACCCGTACGGAGATGCCGGGCGCCGCCACCCGCAGCGCCCGCACCGCCGGTACGACGAGTGCGGGCACGGCGGTGGAGAACGCCCCGACCCGCACCTCCCCCGCCTCGCCCTGCGCGTACGCCGCCAACTCGGCGTCAGCTTGCTCCAGTTGCGCGAAGACCGCCTCGGTGTGCCGCAGTACGAGGTGGGCCGCGTCGGTGAGCCGTACGCGGCGGCCGTGGGCCTCCAGGAGCGGTACGCCGAGCTGCTTGGCGAGGTTGGACAGCTGCTGGGACACCGCCGACGGCGTCATCCGCAGCACCCGCGCCGTCGCCGTGACGGTCCCCCGCTCACTCAACGTCCGCAGGATCTGCAGTTTCTTGATGTCCCACTCGCTCATGGGGCCAACGTACCGACCGGCCTGATCACCCGCCCCCACGGGCCGCTCCCCTACTTCGCGCGGGCCGCGCCGAGCACGACCCCGCCGAGGATCAGCCCCATGCACAGCCCCTGGAGCCACCCCATCGCCTCGCCGAGGAGCGCGAAGGAGAGCAGGGCCACGCAGACCGGCTGGAGGTAGTAGACGACGCCCGCGCGGGCCGCGCCGATGAGGGAGATGGCCTTGTTCCAGGCGAAGAAGGCGACCGCCGACGACACCACGCCGACGTACAGGAGCGGGGCGACCGTGCCGACGGCCGGCTCGAAGCCGCCCTGCACGGCGTAGCTGACGGCGTACGCGGGCAGCAGCATCAGCGCGCCGAGGACGAACGTCGCGAAGAGGAAGGGCAGTTGGCCGATCTCGGCGGGCTTGCGCTTGAGCAGGGCGCTGTAGGAGCCGAAGGAGAGCGCGGCCGCGATGATCCACAGGTCGCCGGCCGTGAGGTGCACGGCGAGGGAGCCGCCGCCGACCAGGAGCAGCACGCCGGCGCAGGCGACGAGCATGCCCGTCACGCGGCGCGCGCCGAGCCGGGTGCCGCCGATCCGCTCGTACACGGCCATGAGGACGGGCGAGGCGGCCATGATCATGCCCATGTTGCCGGCGCCGGTCGTCATGGCCGCCTGGTTCACCAGGGTGTTGTAGACGGTGACGCCCAGCAGGGCGGCGAGGAGCAGGAACCGCGGGTGCCGGCGGAGCAGGTTCCGCTGCCGCCAGGTCCGCCTGGCCGCGAAGGGCGCGACGGCGGCGATCGCGATGAGCCAGCGCCAGAAGGCGTGCTGCACGGGTGGGACGGTGTCGTGCAGGGCGCGGGAGGTGACGAAGCTGCCCGACCAGACGACCGTGGCGAGCGCCGCGAGGGCGAGCCCGGCCCCGAGGGGCCGCGTGCCGTCCGACCGGGCCTTCGGCCCGCCGTCCGGCGCGGCGGGAGGGGTCGCTCCGGTGGTGGGCGCGTTGGGTGCGGGGGTCCGGTCGAGGACGGCCACGAGGTATCCCTTTGCCTCTCTCCCCGGCGTCGCGGGGCGTCTCGGTCAGGTTCGACCCCACCGTCGCACCCGTCGACCCATCACGTCCATCGAAACTTTTCAGGATCTCCTTTAAGGCGAAGTGAACGATTGCGCTTCTGCGCGCATGCCAAAGGCCCGGTTCAGCGCCGCGTCACCATCACGCGTACATACGTACGCCCCGCGTACGCACGTACGCGGGACGGCGCTGAACCGGGCCCTCGGCCTGGTCTGTCCGATGGAAAGGCGGGGTGTCAGACCCGCTTCTGCTGCTTGCGGGACTTGTCGCCGATCATCACGAGACCCGCGATGACCAGGAACAGCACCAGGGGCGCCGCGACGTAGAGGCCGAGCGTTTCGACGACGCTCAGGCGGGGGGCCGGGTCGTCGCCGTCGTCGCGCGTGAGCGCGAGCGCGGGGGACGACATGAGCAGCATCATCAGCGTCGTGCCGGAGGCCAGGGCGCCGGCGCGCAGAGCGTTCTTCTTGTCCACGGTGCAAACGTAGCGAACTCCTAAACGGGGTGCGCGCCCGGGGGTGCCGTACGGAACGTGTCGCCCTCCTGCCCGGACCCCCGGAAGAGCGCCATCAGGGCGTGCAGGCGCGGGGAGGCGGCGAGGTCCTCCAGGGTGACGGGGCGTCCGCTCGCGTCGGCGATCGGCAGCCGCCAGTTGGGGTACTGGTCCCAGGTGCCCGGCAGGTTCTGCGGCCGGCGGTCGCCGACGGCGTCGGGCAGCCAGATGCCGAGCATGCGGGCCGGCGTGGCGAGCAGGAAGCGGTGCAGCGCGCGGACCTCGTCCTCCTCGCTGCCCATGCCGCCGGGCAGCATGCCGAGCCGGGAGAGCAGGCCCAGCCACTCGCGCACGTCGGCGGCGGCCTCGGACTCCTCCTCGGCCAGGGGGCGGGTCAGCAGGCCGAGGTCGTGGCGGAGCCGGACGTGCTCGCCGGTGAGGCGGGCGGCGGTCGGCGGCAGGTCGTGCGTGGTGACGGTGGCCACGCAGTCGGCGCGCCACTCGGCGGCGGGCAGCGGGCGGCCCGTGCCCGCCCAGTCCCGCTCGAACCACAGCACCGATGTGCCGAGCACGCCGTGTTCGCGCAGCGTCTCGCGCACGCCGGGCTCGACGGTGCCGAGGTCCTCGCCGATGACGAGGGCGTCCGCGCGGTGCGCCTCCAGGGCGAGGACGGCGAGCATCGCCTCGGCGTCGTAATGGACGTAGGTGCCCTCGGTGGGGTCGCGGCCCTCGGGGACCCACCAGAGGCGGAACAGCCCCATGACGTGGTCGATGCGCAGGGCTCCCGCGTGCCGGAGCAGTCCGCGCACGAGGTCGCGGTAGGGGGCGTAACCGGACGCGGCGAGGCGGTCGGGGCGCCAGGGCGGCAGGCCCCAGTCCTGACCGCGGGCGTTGAACGCGTCCGGCGGGGCCCCGACGCTCATGTGCGGCGCGAAGTGGTCCTGCTGGGCCCAGGCGTCGGCGCCCGCGGGGTGCACGCCGACGGCGAGGTCGTGCACCAGGCCGATGTCCATGCCCGCCTCGCGGGCGGAGCGCTGGGCGGTGGCCAGTTGGTCCTCGGTCAGCCAGGCGAGGCGGCAGTGGAAGTCGACGCGGGCCATCAGCTCGCGCCGGGCGCGGGCACTCTCCGGCGAGGACGGGTCGCGCAGGGGGGCGGGCCACGTGTGCCAGTCGGGGCCGTGGACCTCGGCCAGGGCGCACCAGGTCGCGTGGTCCTCCAGGGCGGAGCCCTGTTCGGCGAGGAAGGCGCTGTAGGCGGCGCGGCGGCCGGGGCCGAGGGGGACCTCGTGGAGCAGTTCGAGCGCCTCGCCCTTGAGGGCCCAGACCGCGTCCCGGTCGATCAACTCGCCGTCGCGCAGGACCCCGTCGCGCAGCCGGCCCGCCTCGCGGCGCAGCGCCTCGACGCGGTCGCGGGCGTCGTCCGGCAGATGAGCGAACTCGGGGACGGCCTCGATGCGCAGGTGCACGGGGTCGGGGAAGCGGCGGGAGGAGGGGCGGTACGGGGAGGGGTCGCTGCCGGGGCCGCCGGGAGGGTTCGGCACGGCGGCGTGCAGCGGGTTCACCTGGACGAAGCCGGCGGCCAGGTCGCGGCCGGACCAGGCGGTCAGCTCGGCCAGGTCGCCGAGGTCGCCCATGCCCCAGGACCGCTGGGAGAGCAGGGAGTACAGCTGGACGAGGAGGCCGTGGGCGCGGGTGGCCGGGGTCTTGATCCGGCGGGGGGCGGCGATGAGGTGGGCCCTCGCGGTCCGGCCGTCCGGGGTGCGTACAAGGAGCGTGTGCGCGCCCGGCGGTGGCGTGGGCCCGGGTCCCGGCTCGGCCTTCCCGCCGCCCCCAGGAACGGCAGGGGCAGGCGGGGCCTGGGGGGCCTGGGGGGCCTGCGGGGCCTGCGGGGTCTGCCACTCGTAGGTGGCGCCGGACTCCAGCTCCACCCGTACCCGCGTCCCCCGCGGCAGGCCCGCGAGGGGCGGGGCGGTGGGGAGGGGGGTGTCCGTCCAGGCGACGACCGTCGGGGGCAGCAGGCGCTCCGCCAGGTGGGCCTCGTGCGCGGCGAGGGCGGCGCGGACCGCCTCGGGGGTGCTCGCGTCGACGTCCAGCGCGGCGAGGGCCGCGACGACGGCGGCCTCGGAGGCCGGGACGGTGCGCCCCGGGGCCGGGGAGTAGGAGGTGGCGACCCCGTACGCGGCCGCCAGCCGGGAAAGGGTCATCAGACCCCCGAGGAGTCCAGGCCGGAGGCCATGCCGGTGGCGGTGGGCTCGCTGGTGAGCGGCGCGGCGTCGGCGAGGGGCGGTTCGCTGGTCAGGGGCGCGGCGTCGGCGAGCGGGGGTTCGCTGGTCAGGGGCGGTTCCAGGCAGCCGCAGGAGCAGGAGCCGTCGAGGCCCGAGTCGGGGCCGGAGACCTGGAGTGCGACGGCCCTCGGGGCCGGTCGCGAGACCTGGAGGGGGACGGGGCCGGGCCGTCGGACGGCGGGCACCTGTTTGGAGAGGGCGGAGAGGAGAAGGTTGGCGGATGCGGCCATGTGGGGGCTCCTTGTCAGGGGGCGGGTCACGGCAGCCCTACCCACTGCGCCGGGCCGCAGACCTCCAGGGTGCACCAACGTGACCCTGGTCACAATCGATGCCCCCGGACGGAAGTTGTCCCTCCGGGCCCCGCCCACCCCGCAAGAACAGACCCCCGGGCTCCCCCACCCCGGGAAGACGTCCAGCCCCCCGACACCCCGGGTCCCCCACTCCGACGCCCCGAACCCCGGCCCGCGCGGACCCCGGGTCAGGCGTCCAGAGAGGCGTCCGCGCAGGTGCCGGGCAGGCACCGGACAGGCACCCGGGAGGCATTCGTACGGGCGTTCACGCAGGTGCCGGGACAGGTGCCCGCGCAGGCGCAGAGGCGCGTCCCGCACAGGCGTCCGGACAGGCACTCGCCCGGGTGCAGACAGAGGTGCCGCCCAGACACTCGTACAGACGTCCACGCAGCCCCTCGTACGGACGCCCACCCACGTACCGACGCAGACGCCCGCTCGGGCCCCCAGGTGGCTGGCTCGGGGCGGCACCTCCCAGTTGCCGGCACAGGCCCCCGGCCCCGCCCCCACCTCCCCGTAGGTTCCGCGAAGAATCACCCCCCTCTTCTCCGCTCCCGTTGACACCTCCGCCACGTCAGTGATGGGCTCATTGCCGTACGTCACATCAGGGGCCCCACCGGTCCCGCCCAGAACAGGAGAGTGCGTGCAGGTGCGGCGCAGGAAGGGCGCGGTCGTCGTCGCGGTCGCCGTCGTCGCGAGTGTGCTCGGCGGTGCGCCCGGCGCCCTCGCGGACCCGGGGACGCCCACCGCGCCCGGGGCCACCTCCCCGGACCGCGCGGGCGGACGCGGGAACGGGGCGGGGGCCGTGCAGCCGTCCGTCTGGCCCCGCCCCCACGTGATGAGCCCCCGCAAGGGCGCCGTCACCGTGGGAGACGACGTCGCCCTGGTGACTGCGGGCGGCGACGAGGACGCCGATCCGTACGCCATGGACGCCTTGCGTGACCTCCTGCGGGACGCCGGCGCCCGCCGCGTCACCGAGGTGCGCGACGGCGAGCCGCTGCCGGCCGGCGGGACCCTCGTCGTGCGCGCCGGAGGCGCCGGCGCGGACCGCGCCCTGCGCGCCCTCGGCGCGGGCGACCGCGGCGACCTGCCCACGGGCGGCTACCGACTGGCCGTCGGCCGCGTCGACGGCCGGGACACCGTCGCCCTCGCGGGGGCCGGCGAGGACGGCCTCTTCCACGCCGCGCAGTCCCTGCGGCAGCTCACCGGCGGCGGCAAAGGTGCCCGCACGCTGCCGGGCGTCGTGATCCGCGACTGGCCCGGCACCGCCGTGCGCGGCCTGACCGAGGGGTTCTACGGCACCCCGTGGACGCGCGCCCAGCGGCTGGCCCAGCTCGACTTCATGGGCCGCACCAAGCAGAACCGCTACCTCTACGCCCCCGGCGACGACCTCTACCGCCAGGCCCGCTGGCGCGAGCCCTACCCGGCCGACCAGCGCGCCGACTTCCGGGCCCTCGCGGCGCGCGCGCGGGCCAACCACGTGACGCTCGCCTGGGCCGTCTCCCCCGGCCAGGCGATGTGCATGTCCTCCGACAAGGACATCAAGGACCTCAACCGCAAGATCGACGCGATGTGGGCGCTGGGCGTGCGCGCCTTCCAGCTCCAGTTCCAGGACGTCAGCTACAGCGAGTGGCACTGCGAGCGGGACGCCGGGACGTTCGGCACGGGCCCGAAGGCCGCCGCGAAGGCGCAGGCCCGGGTGGCCGACGCGGTCGCCGCGCACCTGGCTGCCCGCCACCCGGGGGCCGAGCCACTCTCCGTGATGCCGACCGAGTACTTCCAGGACGGCACGACCGCCTACCGCGCGGCCCTCTCGGCCGGCCTGGACCGCCGGACCGAGGTGGCCTGGACGGGCGTGGGCGTGGTCCCCAAGACCATCACCGGACGCGAACTCGCGGGCGCCCACGCGGCGTTCGGCCCGCACCCGCTGGTGACGATGGACAACTACCCCGTCAACGACTTCGCGCAGGACCGCGTCTTCCTCGGCCCCTACACCGGCCGCCAGCCCGCCGTCGCCACCGGCTCGGCCGCCCTCCTCGGCAACGCCATGGAGCAGCCCGCCGCCTCCCGCATCCCCCTCTTCACCGCCGCCGACTACGCCTGGAACCCGCGCAACTACCGCCCGCACGCGTCGTGGCTCGCCGCGATCGACGACCTGGCGGGCGACGACGCGTCGGCGCGGGGCGCGCTGCGGGCCCTCGCGGGCAACGACGCCTCGTCCGTGCTCGGCGCCCGCGAGTCGGCGTATCTGCGCCCCCTGATCGACGGCCTGTGGCGCGCCCGCGAGAGGGCGGACCGGGCGACGGTCGACCGGGCCGCGCGGCGGCTGCGAACGGCGTTCGGCGTGATGCGCCGGGCGCCGCGGCGGCTGGCCGGCACCGCGCTCGCCGGCGAGGTGCGCCCCTGGATCGACAAGCTCGGCCGGTACGGCGCGGCCGGTGAGGCCGCCGTCGACATGCTGCGCGCCCAGTCGCTGGGCGACGGCGCCGCCGCCTGGCGCTCGGCGCGCGAGCTGACGGCACTGCGCAAGGAGCTGCGGGCCAGCGCCGTCACCGTCGGCAAGGGCGTCCTCGACCCGTTCCTGGCGCGGGCCCACAAGGCGTACGCGGCGTGGGCGGGGACCGACTCCGGGCGGGCCTCGGACGGCACGCGGGCCCGCTTCGGCCGCACCCGCGCGCTCACGGCGGTCACCGTCCTCACCGACCCCGGCGCGAAGGGCGACATCGAGGTGCGGGTGCCCGGCGGGGGCTGGCGGCGCGTGGGCGCCCTTGCCCCGAGCGGCTTCACGGAGCTGCGCCTCGGCGGGAAGGGGCGCGGGGACGCCGAGAAGGGCGTGCGCGCCGACGCCGTCCGGGTCACCGGAGCTGAGACCGGGGCCGGGGCCGAGGGGGCGGTCCACCACCTCGTGCCCTGGTACGCCGATTCCCTCGCGCTCTCCCTCACCCCGGCCCGCCCCGAGACCGACGCGGAGATCGGCGGTGCGGCGCGGCGGGTCACGGTCACGCTGCGCTCCCTGCGCCCCGGTGACCTGCGCGGGCGGCTGCGGGTGACGGCGCCGGACGGGATCGAGGTGCGGGTGCCGGGGTCGACGACGCTGCCGCGCGGCACGGACGTCGAGGTGCCGCTCGACATCACCGTCCGCGCGGGCACGCGTTCGGGGACGTACGAGATCCCCGTCGAGTTCGGTGGCGAGCGGCGCACGGTGACCGTCCGCGCCTGTCCGCGCACGGCGGGCCCGGATCTGGTGCGCGGCGCGAAGGCCTCGTCGTCGGGCGACGAGACGGAGGACTTCCCGGCATCGGCCGCCGCCGACGGCGATCCGGCGACGCGCTGGTCCTCGCCGGCGAAGGACGACGCGTGGTGGCGGGTGGAGTTCGCGGAGCCGGTCCGGCTGGGCCGGGTCGAGCTGCGCTGGCAGGACGCGTACGCCGACCGGTACCGGGTGCAGACGTCGGCCGACGGCAGGACGTGGCACACGGCGGCGACCGTGCGGGACGGCCGGGGCGGGCGCGAGGTGGTCCGCCTGGACGCGCCCGGGACGCGCCACCTGCGTATCCAGGGCGAGAAGCGGGCCACGCGCTTCGGCTACTCCCTCTGGTCGGTGGCGGCGTACGCGGTCGCCGACGGGCGGTGACGGCCGCGCACACCCCCCGCTCGCCGCACACGAACGCCCGTACGAGGAGGGCCCGGATCGCCGGCTAGGCGGAGATGCCGTCGATCCGGGCCAGCGCGTCGTCCGCGCCGAACGGCTGCAGGTACGGCAGCCAGCGCGGATCGCGGTGTCCGGTCCCGATGATGCGCCAGGCGAGCCCCGAGGGCGGCGCGGGTTTGTGCCGCAGCCGCCAGCCCAGCTCCATGAGGTGCCGGTCGGCCTTGACGTGGTTGCAGCGGCGGCAGGACGCCACCACGTTGTCCCAGGCGTGGCGGCCGCCCCGGCTCTTCGGAATGACGTGGTCGACGCTGGTTGCGACGCCACCGCAGTACATGCACCGACCGCCGTCGCGGGCGAACAGCGCCCGTCTGGTCAGCGGGACGGGCCCCCGGTAGGGGACCCGGACGAACCGCTTGAGGCGGACCACGCTGGGTGCGGGGACGGTGCGCTTCTCGCTGTGCATGAAGGCGCCGGACTCCTCGAGGCAGAGAGCCTTGTTCTCCAGGACGAGGACGAGCGCGCGGCGGAGCGGTACGACGCCGAGCGGCTCGTACGACGCGTTGAGGACCAGGACATGCGGCACGGGTGCCTCCTTGTACGCCGGCGGCGCGTGGCTCGCGCCGGGACGATCCGGCTGTCAGTCTCCCCTCATGCCTGGTCGCGGCGCCACCATGTGCCGGTAACGGGCTCGAAGTGTTTTCGACCACAGGGGCGCCGCACCGGCACGTCACCTGGTTCCTGCCCAGGTGAGCACCGTCTCTCCCTCGAACATGACGACGATCCGCACACAATGCCCCGTTAGTGTGGTGGGTCTGCCCGGTTCCCCCGGTCCCACGTCGATGACATCTTCTCCGCCGGGCAGGCCGCGATACCTGGAGGTACCTGCCGTGCTCTTGTCCGTCCTGTCGGCAGCCGGAGCGGACCCGGACGACACCCCGTCCCCGACGCCGAAGCCCCCCTCGTTCGAGGACGCCCAGGAGAGCGCGGGGAACGCGGCGAGCTGGGTCGAGCAGAACTGGTCCACGTGGCTCGGCATCGGTCTGCGGATCGTGCTGATCCTCGCGATAGCGGTCGTCCTGCGCATCCTGGTCCGGCGTGCCATCACCAAGCTCATAGACCGCATGAACCGCACGGCGAACGCCGTCGACGGCACGGCGCTCGGCGGGCTCCTGGTGAACGTGGAGCGGCGCCGCCAGCGCTCGCAGGCCATCGGGTCCGTGCTCCGCTCGGTGGCGTCGTTCCTGATCCTCGGCACCGCGGCCCTGATGATCCTCGGCGCCTTCGAGATCAACCTCGCCCCGCTGCTCGCCTCGGCGGGTGTGGCGGGCGTCGCGATCGGTTTCGGTGCCCGCAATCTCGTCACGGACTTCCTCTCCGGCGTCTTCATGATCCTGGAGGACCAGTACGGCGTCGGCGACTCGATCGACGCGGGCGTCGCCTCCGGCGAGGTCATCGAGGTCGGTCTGCGCGTCACCAAGCTGCGCGGCGAGAACGGTGAGATCTGGTACGTGCGCAACGGCGAGGTCAAGCGCATCGGGAACCTCTCCCAGGGCTGGTCCACGGCGGGCGTCGACGTGACGGTCCGTTCGGACGAGGACCTGGACAAGGTGCGGGCGACGCTGGCCGAGGTCGGCGAGGCCATCGCGAAGGACGAGCCCTGGAACGAGCGCCTGTGGGGCCCGGTGGAGATCCTCGGCCTGGACAGTGTGCTCCTGGACTCCATGGTGGTGCGCGTCTCGGCGAAGACGATGCCGGGCCAGTCCCTGGGCGTCGAGCGCGAGCTGCGCTGGCGCATCAAGCGGGCCTTCGACGAGGCGGGCATCCGCATCGTCGGCGGGCTGCCCGCCCAGCCCGCCGAGGAGCCGGGCGCGGACCCGGCGGCGGGCGTCGCCGCCCCCTCCGCGTACGCCTCCACGACCTCGCCCCAGTCCCTGGCGACGGCGCCGATCACCCCGCCGCCGAACCTCGCGAAGTAACCCGCCCCTCCCCGCGTCGATGGGGGCGCCCGGAGATTTCTCCGGGCGCCCCCATTTTGCGTTTCCGATAAAGCGCGATTGCCTGTCGGCGGAATTGACAGGGAGCATTCGATATGCCCTTGCCGCCCTTTCCGCACTTGCGAAAGAGGGTATTTTCTGCCCTCGGAGATTCCATTGACAGGGGTCGCGAATTTGCTTACGGTCCCGTCGCATCAGGTTTCCGCCGAGCGCTCCCGAGGACCTTCATGACCGATTCCCCCGCCCTGCCGAAATCCAGACAGCAATTGATTCTCGCCGTACTCATGCTGTGCTCACTGCTGATCTGGCTGGACAACACCATCCTGAGCACGGCCCTGGAGACGCTGGCGGACCCGGTCCGCGGGCTGGACGCCGGACCGGCCGCGCTGCAGTGGGCCACCGGCTCGTACACCCTGACCTTCGCCACCTTGATGTTCACCGCGGGCGCGCTGGGCGACCGCTTCGGCCACCGCACCGTGCTGGTCGGCGGCCTCGTCGTGTTCGCCGGGTCCTCGGTGTGGGCGGCGTACGCGGGCGACGCGGGGCAGTTGGTCGCCGCCCGGGCCGCGATGGGCGTGGGCAGCGCGCTGATCATGCCCGCCAACCTCGCCCTCCTGATGTGGACCTTCACCGGTCCCGCGCGGACCACCGCCATCGCCGTCTCCTCGGCGGCCACCGGCGTCGGAATGGCCGCGGGACCGGTGCTCGCGGGGGTGCTCCTGGAGCATTTCTGGTGGGGCTCGGTCTTTCTGGTCAATGTCCCGGTCGTCGCCCTCGCGCTCGCCGGAGTCGCCCTGCTGGTGCCGAATTTCCGCAGCCCCACCCGGCGCCCCCTCGACCCGGCCGGAATGCTGCTGTCGATCAGCGGACTCTCGGCGCTGGCCTATGGGCTGATCCGGGCGGGGCAGGTGGCCGCCTGGGAGCGTGCGGACGTCTGGGCGCCGATCACCCTCGGAATGGTCCTGCTGACCGTCTTCGTCCGCGTCGAACTGCGCGTCAAGGCGCCCAGCTTTGATCCCCGGCTGCTCGCGCGCCGGGCCTTCGGCGGGGGCAACGCGGCGCTCGGCCTGCTCCTGTTCGCCGTGACCGCCGCCACCTTCTACCAGGCGTTCTATTTGCAGGGCGCCCGTGGCTACACGCCGATGGAGGCGGGCCTGGCCGGTCTGCCCACCGCGGTCGGCGCCACCCTCGGGGCGACCGTCGGCGCGCGCCTGGTGCGCCGCTGGTCGCTGCTCCTGGTCACCGCGCCCGCGCTGACCGCCGCCGCGCTCACCATGGGCGCGTACGGGCTCCTTGGGCCGCGCACCCCGCTGGGGTGGATCGAGGTCCTGCTGTTCTGCCAGGGCCTCGCCGTCGGCACGGTGATCGGCCCGGTGTCGGCGGCGCTGATCGGCTCCCTGCCGCTGGAGCGGGCCGGCGCCGGGTCGGCCGTCACCAACACCGTGCGGCAGACCGGCAGCGTGATCGGCATCGCGGTCGGCGGCACGATCATGTCGATCGCCTATCAGCGCGCGATCACCCCCTCGCTGGGCGAGGTGCCCGGACCGGTGCGGGAGCAGGCGCGGGTCTCCGCCGAACAGGCCCGGCACGTCGCCGCCGCGGCCCACCGGCCGGCCCTCGCCCACGCCGCCGACGACGCCTTCCTGCACGCCATGCACGTCGGCGCGGTCTGGATCATGCTCGTCGCCCTCCTCGGGGCGGCCGTCCTGGCCTTCGCCCTGCGCCCGGCCGCGGACCCCGCAGGCCCCACCGGCTCCACCGGTTCCGCCGGTCCGGAGCGGCGGGCGGCACGGGAGGAGGGGGCCGGGGCAGGGGAAGGGACCCCGGCGGCGGAAAGGGCTCCGGCAGGGGAAGGGGCCCCGGCCGGGGAGGCGATCGGCCCCTGACCAGCGCGGCCCCACGCATCGCACCGCCCCCGCAGGTAACGACTTGGTTGCCGCGGGGGCGTCCGCTATTGACGGCTCATTCACGCCAGCCTTACCGTCCTCACCAATTGGAAAGTTTCCTAACAGTTAGCGGCCACCGAGAGGCAGCCACCGAGAGGCAGGTGTCGTCATGGCGGGAGGCACCCCGGGGACCCCGGGCACGCCGCGCGTCCTGCGCGCGATGAACGACCGGGCCGTACTCGACCTCCTGGTGGCCCAGGGACCGCTGACCCGCACCCGCATCGGCGAACTGACGGGCCTGTCCAAGCCGACCACCTCCCAGCTCCTCGGCCGCCTCGAGGCCGCCGGACTCGTGCACACCACCGGCAGCCTCAGCGGCCGCCCGGGACCCAACGCGCTGCTGTACGAGATCGACCCCGCCGCCGGGCACGTGGCCGCCCTGTCCGCCGACCCGACCGGCATCACCGCACAGGTCGCCGACATCACCGGCACCATCCTCGGCACGGAGCGCGTGGAGGCCGAAGCCGTCGCCGAGGACGTCCGCCACCGCACCGCCCAGCTCGTCACCGAGGCCGTCGACGGCGCGCTGCGCGAGGCGGGCCTGCGCCACGAGGACCTGCGGGCCGCGGTGATCGGCACCCCCGGCGCCATCGACCCGCAGAGCGGCCAGCTGCGCTACGCCCCGCACCTGCCCGGCTGGCACTCCCGCACCCTGCGCGACGACCTCGCCGCGGTGCTCGGCACCCCCGTGGCCATCGAGAACGACGTCAATCTGGCCGCCGTCGCCGAGCAGTACGAAGGCGCCGCCCAGGACCACGACAACTACGTCCTGACCTGGCTGGACGAAGGCGTCGGCGCGGCCATCGTGCTCGGCGGCACCCTGCTGCGCGGCGCCACCGGCGGCGCCGGCGAGATCGGCTACATGCCGCTGCCGGGCGCCCCGCTCGCCCAGGGCGGCCCCGCCGGCGACGGCGGATTCGAGAGCCTGGTCGCCGCCGAGGTCGTCCGCGGCCTCGCCGGCCCCGGCGCCACGCTCGCGGACGTCTTCGCCGACGACGCCCTCCTCGCCGAGGTCGCCCGCCGCATCGCCACCGGCATCGCGGCGGTGGTCGCCGTGGTCGACCCGGAACTCGTCGTGCTGTCCGGCTCGGTGGCCCAGGCCGGCGGCGACACGCTGCGGGTCCTCGTCGAGGAGGAGCTGACCGGACTCGCCCTGCCCCGCCCCCAGATCCGCGTCAGCGAGCTGGCCGGCGACCCGATCCTCACCGGCGCGCTCCGCTCGGCCCTCACACAGGCCCGCGACCAGGTATTCGACACGGCCTGAGCCCCACACCCGTACGGACCACACCTCCCCCTCCCCTCCGCAAAGGAAGTCCGCCATGCCGCGATGGCGCATGACCACCCGCGCGTCCGCGGCGCTCGCCGCAGCCGGTCTGTTGCTCGCCGGCTGCGCCAACCCGAGCGTCGGCAGCGCCCACGACGACCCGACCGAGCCGGTCACGCTGACGTTCTGGCACGGCTGGGCGACCCCCGGCGAGGTCAAGGCGGTCAACGAGAGCATCGAGCGGTTCGAAGAGCTGCACCCGAACATCAAGGTGCGCGCCACGGGCAACGTCTCCGACGCCACCGTCAACCAGGCCCTGCGCGCGGGCGGCGACAAGGCCCCCGACGTCGTGTCGTCGTTCACCACCAACAACGTCGGGCAGTACTGCGACTCGGGGATGTGGGTCGACCTCGACCCGTTCTTGAAGAAGAGCGGCGTGGACAAGAAGAAGGTCTTCCCGAAGACGCTGCTCGACTACACCAGCTACGAGGGCAACCAGTGCGCCCTGCCGCTGCTCGCCGACGCCTTCGGCATGTACTACAACAAGGACGCCTTCAAGAAGGCCGGCGTCGAGCGGCCGCCGCGCACCATGTCCGAGTTCGAGCGGGCCGCCAGGAAACTCACGGTGCGCAGCGGCAAGGACTCGTACCGGCGGGTCGGGTTCATGCCCAACTTCCGGCTGTACCAGAACAGTCCGGACCGCCTCTTCGCGCAGTGGGGGCCCACGTACTTCGCCGAGGACGGCACGTCACGGTTGGCCGAGGAGCCGGCGACGTACAAGTTCCTGAAGACCGCCCGTCAACTCGCCGACGCGCAGGGCGGCTTCGACGACCTGGAGAAGTTCCGGCTCACCTTCGGCGACGAGATGTCGAGCCAGAACGCCTTCCTGACGCAGAAGATCGCCATGCACCTGGACGGCGAGTGGCGCGGGCTCATGCTCAAGGACGCCGAGGCGGACTTCGACTGGGGCGTCGCGCCGCTGCCCGTGCCCGACGACCAGGCGGACACCTACGGGCGCGGCTTCATCACCGGCACCGTCGCCGGCATCGCGCACAGCAGCAAGCACCAGAACGCCGCGTGGGAGCTGGTGAAGTTCCTGACCACGGACACGGACCAGGTCGTGGACTTCGCCAACGCCATCCACAACGTGCCGTCCACGTACGCCGCGCTGAAATCGCCGCGCCTGGACGCCGACCCGACCTTCCGGGCCTTCTTCGAGATCCTGCGGAACAAGCACAGCAAGGCCCTGCCGCCCTCCACCAACGGCGGCGCGTACGTGGTCTCGCTGATGGACTTCGCCTACTCCGCCGAGGCCGGGCGCGTGCCCGACCTGCGCGCGGGACTGAAGAGGCTCGACGACCAGATCGACGCCGACACGCTCCAGTCGAAGAGCTGAGGACCCCCACCCATGGCACTGTCCCTCTCCAACCCGGCGCGCCGCAGACTGCGCACGCTCGGCTTCCTGTCCCCCTGGCTGGTCGGCTTCAGCGTCTTCTTCGCGTATCCGCTGCTCGCGACCGTGTACTTCTCGTTCATGCACTACAACCAGATCAAGGAGCCCACCTTCGTGGGCCTCAGGAACTGGCGGTACGTGTTCGAGCAGATGCCGCTGTTCGGGCCCGCCCTGTGGAACACCCTCTGGCTCGTGGTGGTCATGGTGGCGCTGCGGGTGGTCTTCGGGCTCTCGCTCGGGCTGCTCGTCACGAAGATCAAGACGGGCGTCGGCCTCTTCCGCACCGCCTTCTACCTCCCCTACCTGGCCCCGCCGGTGGCCGCCACCGTCGCCTTCGTGTTCCTGCTCAACCCGGGCACGGGCCCGGTCAACGAAATCCTGGACGCGATCGGCGTCACCGCGCCCAACTGGTTCAACGACCCCGACTGGGCCAAGCCCTCGCTGGTGCTGCTCTCCCTGTGGGGCATCGGCGACCTCATGGTCATCTTCATGGCCGCGCTGCTCGACGTCCCCAAGGAGCAGTACGAGGCGGCGGACCTGGACGGCGCCGGGGCGTGGGCGAAGTTCCGCTACGTCACCTGGCCCTCGATCACGCCGATCGTGATGTTCGCGGTGGTCACGGGCGTCGTGCAGACCATGCAGTACTACACGCAGGCCCTGGTCGCGGGGAAGGTCGCCTCCGGGGTCAACGTCGGCCCGGGTTCGGTGATCCAGCCCGGCTACCCGGAGCACTCGACCCTCACGGTCCCCCAGCTCGTCTACTCGATGGGCTTCCAGAACTTCAACACCGGCGCCGCGTGCGTGCTCTCGCTCGTGCTCTTCGCCATCGCCATGGCCGTGACCACGCTCCTGATGCGCAAGCGCTCCGGGCTGCTCGCGGCGGAGGACTGAGGACTCATGACGACCACGACCCTGACCGCGCCACCGGCCGCCGGCCGCACCGCCCCCCTGCGGGGCCCCGCCGCCGCCCGCGCCCGCCGCAGGCGGACCCTGCACTGGATCGCCGTCCACAGCGTGGCCATCGCAGTGGCCCTGCTGTTCGTCCTGCCGTTCGTCTTCGTCTTCCTGACGTCGGTGATGAGCGACTCCCAGGCGATGAGCGGCGACCTGTGGCCCGACACCTGGCACTGGTCCAACTACAAGACGGTGTTCGACACCCCGGGTTTCCTCGACTGGTGGCGCAACTCCCTGCTGTACGCGGGCCTCGGCACCCTCTTCACGGTCTGCTCGGCAATACCCGTGGCGTACGCGCTCGCCAAGTTCCGCTTCCGCGGCCGGCGCACCGCGATGATGCTCGTCATCTCCACGATGATGCTGCCGCCGCAGGTCATCGTGATCCCCATGTACCTGGTCTGGGCCCAGCAGCTGCATCTGTCGGGCACGCTGTGGCCGCTGATCATCCCGATGGCGTTCGGCGACGCGTACTCGATCTTCCTGCTGCGGCAGTTCCTCCTCACCATCCCCAAGGAGTACATCGAGTCCGCGCGGATCGACGGCTGCGGCGAGTTCCGCACACTCGTCAAGATCGTCGTACCGATGGCCAAGCCGGGCATCGCCGCCATCGCGCTCTTCCAGTTCTTCTACTGCTGGAACGACTACTTCGGGCCGCAGATCTACGCGGCCCAGAACCCCGGCGCGTGGACACTGAGCTACGGCCTGGAGTCCTTCAAGAGCGCCCACAGCGTCAACTGGAACCTGACCATGGCCGCGACGCTGCTCGTCATGGCGCCGGTCATCGTCGTCTTCTTCTTCGCACAGAAGGCCTTCGTCGAAGGCGTCACCCTCACCGGAGTAAAGGGCTGAGACACGCAATGAAGCTCGCAGTGGTCGGCGGAGGGTCGACCTACACACCCGAACTCATCGACGGATTCGCCCGGTTGAGGGACACCCTGCCGATCGAGGAACTGGTCCTCGTCGACCCGGCCGCCGACCGTCTCGAACTCGTCGGAGGCCTCGCGCGGCGCATCTTCGCCAAGCAGGGCCACCCCGGCCGCATCGTCACCACCTCCGACGTGGACGCGGGCGTCGCCGACGCCGACGCGGTCCTGCTCCAGCTGCGCGTCGGCGGGCAGGCGGCCCGCCAGCAGGACGAAACGTGGCCCCTGGAGTGCGGCTGCGTCGGCCAGGAGACCACCGGCGCCGGCGGCCTCGCGAAGGCGCTGCGCACCGTGCCGGTCGTCCTGGACATCGCCGAGCGCGTCCGGCGCGCCAACCCGGACGCCTGGATCATCGACTTCACCAACCCGGTCGGCATCGTCACCCGGGCGCTGCTCCAGGCCGGGCACAAGGCCGTCGGCCTGTGCAACGTCGCGATCGGCTTCCAGCGGAAGTTCGCCAAGCTGCTGGACGTGGCGCCCGCCGAGGTGCACCTGGACCACGTGGGGCTCAACCACCTCACCTGGGAGACCGGCGTACGTCTCGGGGGCCCCCAGGGCGAGGACGTCCTGCCCCGGCTCCTGGAGCGGCACGGGGCGGCCGTCGCCGAGGACCTGCACATGCCGCGCGAGATCGTCGACCGGCTCGGCGTCGTGCCCTCGTACTACCTGCGCTACTACTACCAGCACGACGCGGTGGTCGAGGAGCTGCGGACCAAGCCGTCGCGGGCCGCCGAGGTCGCCGCGATGGAGCGGGAACTCCTGACGATGTACGGCGACCCCGCGCTCGACGAGAAGCCGGCGCTGCTCGCCCAGCGCGGCGGCGCCTTCTACTCGGAGGCGGCGGTCGACCTCGCCGCGTCCCTGCTCGGCAACGGCGGCAGCCCCCACCAGGTGGTGAACACCGTCAACAACGGCACGCTGCCCTTCCTGCCCGACGACGCGGTCATCGAGGTGCAGGCCGCGGTGGACGGCTCGGGCGCCCGGCCCCTGCCCGTGCCCCGCCTCGACCCGCTGTACGCCGGGCTCGTCGCCCAGGTCACCGCGTACGAGGACCTGGCCCTGCGGGCGGCGCTGCACGGCGGCCGCGACCGCGTCTTCAAGGCGCTGCTCGCCCACCCCCTGGTCGGGCAGTACGCGTACGCCGAGACCCTCACCGACCGCCTGCTCGCCCACAACCGGGAGCACCTGGCGTGGGCGTAGGCGGGAGCGTGCTCGCGATCGACGCGGGCAACAGCAAGACCGACGTCGCGGTGGTCACGGCCGACGGGCGGGTCGTCGGCGCGGCCCGCGGCGGCGGCTTCCAGCCACCCCGCGTCGGCGTCGAACCGGCCGTGGACGTGCTCGCGCGGGCGGTGGGCGCCGCGCTCGCCGAGGCGGGCACCGACACGGTCGACCACGTCTCGGCGTGCCTGGCCAACGCCGATCTGCCCGTGGAGGAACGGGAGTTGGCGCTGGCGCTCGGGCGGCGCGGCTGGGGCACGTCCGTGGACGTGCGCAACGACACCTTCGCGGTGCTGCGCGCGGGCCTGTTGGAGGACGCGGAGCCGCGGGGCGTCGCCGTGGTGTGCGGGGCGGGCATCAACTGCGTGGGCATGCTGCCGGACGGGCGCACCGCCCGCTTCCCCGCGATCGGCCGGATCTCCGGCGACTGGGGCGGGGGCGGCGGGCTCGCCGAGGAGGCCCTGTGGCACGCGGCGCGGGCCGAGGACGGCCGGGGCGGGCCTACCGCGCTGCGCGTGGCCCTGCCCGGGCACTTCGGGCTGCCGTCCATGTACGCGCTCATCGAGGCGCTGCACCTCGGGCACATCGCCCCCGCCAGGCGGCACGAGCTGACGCCGGTGCTCTTCGCGACCGCGGCGGCGGGGGACGCCGTGGCGCGTTCCCTGGTGGACCGGATGGCCGACGAGGTCGTCGCGATGGCCACCGTGGCCCTGGACCGGCTCGGCCTGCTCGACGAGGAGGCGCCGGTGGTGCTGGGCGGCAGCGTCCTCGCGGCCCGCCACCCCCAACTGGACGACCGGATCCGGTCGTTGCTCGCGGAACGCGCCCCCAAGGCGGAACCCCGGGTGGTCCTCGCCCGCCCGGTGCTCGGCGCGGCCCTCCTCGGCCTCGACCGGACGGGCGCGCCCCCCGACACGCACGCCCGCATCCGCGCCCACTACGAGGACGCCCCACACGGGCGTTAACGCCCCTTTCCCACCCGCCCGCGCCGAGCGCGCGGGCGGGAATCACCCCGGCCCAGGCCCACGCCGTATGCGCGGGGGCCTGCCCCCCCGGCCAAGTCCCCGCGCGCCAGCCCCCCGTCGCCGCGCGCGGGGCGGGAGCCAACCCGGCCCAGGCCCAGCCGGCGCGCGCCGGTGGGAACCGGGTGGTCGCCGATCTCGTGTTCCAGGGTGGGGATCCACGCAAGATCGGGGCAAGGCCTGTGCGGATGCCCTTGCCTGTGGCAATACTTGCGGCCGTGCACTTCTTCCCGCGCCGGGCCCGGCCTGTGCGGCGCCGGGTGGAAGCAGCCGTCCGATGACCGAGGGGGAGGTCGAGGTCAGGTGACACATCCGCCGAACGGCGGCGCGGCCCCGCCGGGTCCGCCCGCGCCCACGGCACCCGCCGCCCCGGTGCCGCCGCAGGCGCCGGTCGCGGGGTCCGCCGCGGGGCGCCCGGAGTCGCGGCCCGGCGCGCCGCGCCGCACCGCCTGGGCCGAGGGCACCGACCGGTTGCGCGCCGCCGCGACCACGGAGCCGGGCCGGCTGCGGATCATCGGCGCCGTCCTCGCCCTGCTCGTCGTGGCGTTCGGCGCGGTCACCGCCTGGCAGATGACGGACCGCTCGGCCGCCGCGGACGACGTACTGCACCGCAGCCAGCCGCTGACCTCCGACGCGGCCGCCGTCTACCGCTCGCTGGCGGACGCCAACACCGCGGCGTCCAGCGGCTTCTTGGCGGGCGGCCAGGAACCGGCGGCCGTCCGCGACCGGTACGAGCGGGACATCGAGCGGGCCTCGCACAAGCTCGCGACGGCCGCGTCGAACGCGGGCCCCGACTCCTCCTCGGCCGCCGCCGTCGCCAAGCTGAACAAGCTGCTCCCCCAGTACACGGGCCTGATCGAGCGCGCCCGCGCGAACAACCGCCAGGGCCTGCCGCTCGGCGGCGCCTATCTGCGCTACGCCAACGACAAGATGCAGACGCAGATGCTCCCGGCCGCCGAGAAGCTCTACAAGGCGGAGAACGAACGGCTCGGTTCCGACTACGGCAAGGCCGAGCCCTACCCGTGGCCCGCCCTCGCCCTCGGCGTCCTCGCGCTCGCCGCCCTCCTCTGGGCGCAGCGCCGCAACTACCTCCGCACGAACCGCGTGTTCAACCACGGCCTGCTCGCCGCGAGCGCCGCCACCGCGGTCGTCCTGCTGTGGCTCGTCGCCGGCCACACCTTCGCGCGCTCCGGGCTCGACGACTCCTACGACCACGGCGTGCGGTCCCTGAACGTCCTCAACGACGCCCGCATCAGCTCCCTGAAGGCCCGCGGCGACGAGAACCTGACCCTGGTCAGCCGGGGCGCGGAGACCACCGAGGTGCGCGGCGAGGCCGAGGACAAGTTCGACGTCTCCTACCGCGCGCAGATGAAGCGGCTCGGCGGCGCGGACAGCGGCCTGCTCGGCGAGGCCGCCGACCTCGCCGACGACGCGGCCGGCGAGCGCCCGGTGGCCGAGGCCGCGAAGAACGTGGGCGTCTGGAAGGACCGCCACAAGGCCGCCCGCTCCAGCGACGACTCCGGTGACTACCAAGGAGCGCTCGACAAGGTCATAGGCGCCAAGGGCGACGCCCCGACCGGCGAGTGCTTCGACAACGTGGACGCGGCCCTGGACCGGGCCCTGGCGCACGAACAGCGCGAGTTCCAGCAGGCCGCCGAGGACGGCAGGGGCGCGATGACCGGGCTGCCGGTCGGCGCCGCCGTGCTCGCGGTCCTCGGCGCCGCGGGCGCCGTGCTCGGCATCGGCCGCAGGCTTTCGGAGTACCGGTGATGGGGTCAGAGGTGGAAGGGGGCACGCGGACGATGCGTACCCGACGCGGCACGGCCAGGCTGCGCGGCTGGGGCGGAGTCGGCGCCATGGGTCTGGCCTGCGCGCTGACGGGGACGCTCGTCCTGGCCCTCCCCGCGCACCACGGCGGGCGGACGGCGCCGGACGACGGCTCGGGCACCACGGTGGCCTCGCCCGCGCGGGCGGACGCCGACGACTGCAACGACCAGAGCCCGCGCCCCTCGGGCAAGGACGGCCCGACGATCGACGCCATCAAGAACCGCCCGGTCAAGAAGCTGATCGTCGGCGTCGACCAGAACAGCTACCGCTGGGGCTACCGCGACCCGAACAAGCAGGGCGGCGAGCTGGAAGGCTTCGACATCGACCTCGCGCGAAAGATCGCCGAGGAGATCTTCGGCGACCGCGACGCCGTCGTCTTCCGCGCCATCCCCACCAACCAGCGCATCCCCGCCATCGAGAGCGGCCAGGTCGACATGGTGGTGCGCACCATGACCGTCAACTGCGCGCGCCTGGAGCAGGTCGACTTCTCCACCGGGTACTTCGAGACGGGCCAGCAGGTCCTCGCCCCCAAGAAGTCCGACATCATGGGCTACGACGCGACGCTGAAGGGCAAGCGGGTCTGTTCGGCGGCGGGCTCCATCGCCCTGGAGGAGCTCAAGAAGAAGAGCTTCGGTGCCGACATCTCCACCACGGTGCCCAATCAGCTCGACTGCCTGGTGCGGCTCCAGCTCGGCGAGGTGGACGCCGTGGTGACCGACAGCGCGCTCGCCGCGGGCCAGGCCGCACAGGACCCGACGGTCGAGCTGAAGGGCGAGGAGCCGTTCACCACGGAGCACTACGGCGTGGCGATGAAGAAGGGCGCCGACGACCTGGTCCGCCGGGTCAACAAGGTCCTGGACGACTACCGCGAGGACGGCGGCTGGCAGAAGTCCTACGACAAGTGGCTGCGGGGCGGTCTCGGCGAGGTGGCGGGCCCGCCCGAGCCCGAGTACCGCGACTGACGCGGCCCGGAGCGGGCGACGGACCTGGTGGCACTGAAATTGCGGCAACGCAGAGCGGAGAGGTGATCGATGAGCGTCACGGAACCCCCCGGTCCGGTGATGGACCGGGACGAGGTGGACCGTGCGCTGGCGCGCCTCGACGCCGAGCACGAGGCGATCGAGACCTCGCTCCTCGCCCTCCAGGACCACGCCGGGCGGCGCCTCCTCGAAGGCGCCCGGCTCACCGGCGTCACCCAGGAGCGCTGGGTGGTCACCGAGCAGCGGATCACCCAGCTCTGGGCCTACTTCGACGCCTACGCCGGTGCCCTGCACGCCGCGCGCGAGCTGCGCGCCCGCAGACGCCGGCCGAGCCGCGAGGACCTCGCCGAACTGACGGAGCTGCTGCGCGGGCAGTCCGTGACCGTCGCGGGCGCCGACGCCGGTGGCACCTCCCCCTCGCTCGACGGCCCCGCCAAGCTCACCGAGCGCTTCACGCTCGAAGAGCTGGTGGCCCGCATGAACGACCTGTACGCGCGCTCCCTGGACATGGTCGTCGCCGCCGACGCCGTGTGGTCGGCGCTGCCCGCCCGCATCGACCTGCTCGCCGCCGAACTGGCCCGCACCCGCCAGCTCGCCCACTCGGTCGGCGTACGCCCCGGCGAGCACCCCGCCGGCGACGACCTGGAGCGCATCACCCGCGCCCTGACCGCCCTGCGCGAGCAGGTGGTGAGCGACCCGCTCGCCTTCTGGCGGCGCGCGGAGGGCAGTTCGGCGCCCGGTGGGGGCCGCCCGCACACCGACCGCTACGACCGCGAGGCGCGGGCCCTGGAGGACGTGCGCCGCGAGATCGAGGCGGTCCTCACCGTCCGCCAGGACGCGGAGGCCCGCCTCGGCAGGCTGCGCGACCTGCTCTCCCGCGCGGACCGCACCCTGGCGGAGGCCAGGAGCGCCCGCGGCGAGGTCCTCGCCAAGATCGCCGCGTCCGAGGTGCCCGCGGTCAGCGGACCGCCGACCGCCCTCCAGGAGCAGCTGGCACGGGCCGCCGACTACCGCAGGAACGCCCAGTGGCACCGCCTCTCGCCGCTCCTGGAGTCCCTGGAGGAGAAGGCCGAGGACGAACTGCTGCGCGCCCGCCAGTCGTTGACCGCCGTCACGGCTCCGCTCGCGGTCCGCGCGGAGCTGCGCGGCCGCCTGGACGCGTACAAGGCGAAGGTGACCCGGCTCGGGCACGCCGAGGACCCGCTGCTCGTCGAGCGGTACGACGCGGCGCGCCGCATGCTGTGGAGCGCGCCCTGCGACCTGCGCGTGGCGGAACAGGCGGTGCTGCGCTATCAGCGGGCGGTCGCCGAGGTGCTCGCAACGCCGCGGATCCCGCAGCAGGGCGGGACCGCCGACCGGAGGGAGGAAGCGTGAGCGAGCGGCAGTGCCGGCGGCCCGGCTGCACGGGGTCGTACGAGGATGTCGGCGGCGGCGAACTGTACTGCGACACCTGCGGTCTGGCCCCGGCGGTCACGGGGGACGGCACGGTGGGCTCACCGCCCACGGGCATCACGGGCGGCGACAAGGCGGCACGCGGCGCGGGCAGTTCGAGCGCCCGCTCGTCCCGCTCGTCCTCCCGCTCGTCCCGGGCGTCCGCGCGCTCCCAGTCGTCCCGCAGGTCGGTGTCGGGGCGGCTGTCGCGTTCCGCCTCGGGCCGCGCCACCTCCCGCTCGGTGTCGGTGCGCAGCTCGGGCTCGGCGGCCTCCGCCTCGGGGCGCGGACGGCTCGGCGTCGGCCTGGTCAGCGTGCCGGACGTGCCGCGCCCCGACCCGCGCGGCGCGGTCCTCGACGACCCCGAGGTGCCCGAGCGCAAGCGGTTCTGCTCCCGCTCGGACTGCGGCGCCCCGGTGGGGCGTGCGCGCGGGGAGCGGCCGGGCCGCACCGAGGGGTTCTGCACCAAGTGCGGCCACCCGTACTCCTTCGTGCCCAAGCTGGACCCCGGCGACATCGTGCACGGCCAGTACGAGGTCGTGGGCTGTCTCGCGCACGGCGGCCTCGGCTGGGTGTACCTCGCCGTGGACCGGGCGGTGTCCGACCGCTGGGTGGTCCTCAAGGGCCTGCTGGACACGGGCGACCAGGACGCGATGGCCGCCGCGATCTCCGAGCGCCGCTTCCTCGCCGAGATCGAGCACTCCAACATCGTGCGGATCTACAACTTCGTCGAGCACCTCGACCAGCGCACCGGCTCCATGGACGGCTACATCGTCATGGAGTACGTCGGCGGCAAGTCCCTGAAGGAGATCGCCAACGGCCGCCGCACGCCCGACGGGCGGCGCGATCCGCTGCCGGTCGAGCAGGCGTGCGCGTACGGCATCGAGGCGCTGGAGGCCCTCGGCCATCTGCACAGCCGCAATCTGCTGTACTGCGACTTCAAGGTGGACAACGCCATCCAGACCGAGGGCCAGCTCAAGCTCATCGACATGGGCGCGGTCCGCCGGATGGACGACGACGAATCCGCGATCTACGGCACGGTCGGCTACCAGGCGCCCGAAGTCGCCGAGGCGGGACCCTCGGTGGCCTCCGACCTCTACACGGTCGCGCGCACGCTCGCCGTCCTGACCTTCGACTTCCAGGGCTACACGAACGTGTTCGTGGACTGCCTGCCCGACCCCGACACCATCGAGGTCTTCCGTACGTACGAGTCGTTCTACCGGCTCCTGGTGCGCGCCACCGACCCCGACCCGGCCCGCCGCTTCGCCTCCGCGCAGGAGATGGCCGAGCAGCTCACGGGCGTCCTGCGGGAGGTCGTGGCGCTCCAGACGGGCACGCCGCGCCCCTCGCTGTCCACGCTCTTCGGGCCCGAGGTGAAGGTCACGGACACGGAGCTGTTCGCGGAGCTGTCCGGGGACGCGTCGCGGCTCGGGGCGCGCCCGCTGGCCCCCGCCGGGCCGGGGAGCCGGCGTGAGCCGCCGCCCGCGCCGCCCGCCGCGTCCGTACGGCCGCTGGACGCCGCCGCGACGGCGCTGGCGCTGCCGGTGCCGCACGTCGACCCGAACGACCCCAACGCCGGCTTCCTCGCCGGTCTTCTGGCGTCCGCGCCCGCCGAGCTGATCGCCGCGCTCGGGACGGCGCCCGCCGACTCCGTGGAGCTGCGGCTGCGCGGACTGTGGGCGCGGCTCGCCACGGGGGAGGCGGCGCTCGCCGCCGAGGCCCTCGCCGACCTGGAGCGACGGTATCCGGACGACTGGCGGGTGGTCTGGTACCGGGGCGTGGCCGCGCTGGCGGGCGGGGACTTCGAGAGCGCCGCGCTCTCCTTCGACGCGGTCTACGACGCGTTCCCCGGCGAGGCGGCGCCGAAGCTGGCGCTCGCCGTGTGCGCGGAGGTCCTCGGCCAGCCGGACAACGCCGCCGAGTACTACCGCCTGGTGTGGGCCACCGACCCCAGCTATGTCAGCGCCGCGTTCGGCCTGGCCCGGGTGCGGTTCGCCGCCGGCGACCGGGCGGGCGCGGTGCGCACCCTGGAGTCGGTGCCGGAGTCCTCCATCCACTACACCGCCGCCCGGGTCGCCGCCGTACGGGCGCGACTTCGCCGGCGCGTGGAGACGTCGTCGGCGTCGCCCGGTCCGGCGCTCCTGGACGATCTGACGGCCGCGGCCGGGGAGATCGAGGCGCTCGCGGGCTTCGGTCTCGACGCGGTGCGCAGGGAGCGCCTGTCGACCGAGGTACTGGGGACGGCGCTCGACTGGGTACTCTCCGGTGGGCACTCTGGTCACGTCTCCGCGTCACCGGCCACCACCGGCACGCGGACCGTGCTGCTCGGCAGCGATCTGGACGAGCGCGGTCTCCGGTTCGGTCTGGAGCGTTCGTACCGGACACTGGCCCGGCTCGCACAGGGTGGCGAGGAGAGGATCGAACTGGTGGAGCGGGCCAACCGTTTCCGCCCCAGGACGTGGGTGTGAGTGATGTCGCAGATGCCCCAACTGTCGGCCTGCCCCAGCTGCGAGGAGCCGCTGGAGCCGGGTGACCTGTTCTGCGGTGCGTGCGGGTACGACCTGTCGGCGCTGCCGGCACGTCCCACCACCGCCCCAGCAGCGGGTGCCCCGAACGGGCCCATCGCCGCCCCGGCGGAGCCCGCCACCGCTCCGAACGGGCCCAGCGCCGCCCCCGGGGGGCCTGCCGCCGCCCCGTCCGCGCCCGCCGCGCCCCTGGACAGGCCTGTCGCTGGCCCGAACGGGCCCATCGCCGCTCCAGACAGGCCCCTCGTGGCCCCGAACGAGCCCACCAACGCCCCGGACAAGCCCATCGCCACCCCGTCCGCGCCCATCGTGCCCCCGGACAGGCCCACCGCCGCGCCGGGCGGGCCCAAGGGCGCAGCGGACCAGCCCGGAGCCGGGGCGGACCAGCCCGGGGTCGCGGCCGATCGGCCCGAAGTCGGGGCTAACCAGCCCGAGGGCGCGGCAAATCGGCCCGAGGGCGGGGCGGACCGGCCCGCCGCGTGGCCGCTCGTGCCCGAGGCGGACGGTTCCGGGGCCCCGGCGCCCACCCATCTGTCCAGCGACGTGCCCGGCACCGACTCCACGGGTGGGGAGTTGACGGCCCCGCCGGGGAATCCGCCGGCCTCCGATGCCCCGGAGGCGGGCGCCGACCCGGCCGCCGGCGCCAAGCTCTGCGTGGCCTGCCGCTCGGGCCGCGTCGACCCCGACGGGTACTGCGAGAACTGCGGGCACGCCCAGCCGCGCGAGCGCGACCACATGGAGGAGGAGCTGGAGACGGTCGCCGCCGTCAGCGACCGGGGCCTGCGCCACCACCGCAACGAGGACGCCTTCGCGATCTCCGCGGCCGCGCTGCCCGACGGCTCCCCCGCCGTCGTCGCGATCGTCTGCGACGGCGTCTCCTCCGCGACCCGCCCCGACGAGGCCTCCCTCGCCGCCTCCCGCGCCGCGAGCGAGTCGCTCCTGGACTCCCTGCCGCGCGGCGTCCACCCGCAGCAGGGCATGCACGAGGCCATCCTGTCGGCCGCCGACGCCGTCAACGCGCTGGCCGCCGAAGCCACTTCCGCCCGCGAGCACACCCCGCACCAGAACGCGCCGGCCTGCACGCTGGTCGGCGCCGTCGTCGCCGGGAGCCTGCTCGTCGTCGGCTGGGTCGGCGACAGCCGCGCCTACTGGGTGCCCGACGACCGCAGCGGCCCCACCGTCCGCCTCACCGAGGACGACTCGTGGGCCGCGCAGATGGTCGCCGCGGGACTGATGAACGAGGCGGAGGCGTACGCCGACGAGCGCGCGCACGCCATCACCGGCTGGCTCGGCGCCGACGCCTACGAACTGGAGCCGCACACCGCTTCCTTCAAGCCGGACCGCGCCGGCGTGGTCGTGGTCTGCACGGACGGACTGTGGAACTACGCGGAAGCGGTCGAGGAGATGGCGCGGGCCGTGCCCGCCGACGCCGCCGAACGGCCCCTGCACAGCGCCCAGGTCCTGGTCGGCCACGCGCTGGACGGCGGGGGCCACGACAACGTAACAGTGGCGGTCGTCCCGTTCCCCCACGCGCCGCGAGGGGCAGGATCGGCCTAGCACCGTACGGGAGCCGGGGGGGCCGGCCGTGCGGACGCCGACAAGGTGTGAGGATCCGAGGATCTGAGGGGGAGCAGCATCCATGGCCATTTTCTCGAAGTCGAACGTGCCGCAGTTCTCGATCGACGTCTACCAGAACGAGTTCCTGCCCGAGGGCGGCCGCGAGGTCAACGCCATCGCGACGGTGACCTCCACCGGGGGCGGCACGATCGGCTCCGCGGTCGGCGCGCCGCACCTGTACAGCGCGGGGCACGGCCCGGACGCCGCCGTGGCGATCATGGTGGACTGCTCCGGTTCGATGGACTACCCACCGACGAAGATGCGGGGCGCGAGGGACGCCACGGCCGCCGCCGTCGACGCCGTGCGCGACGGGGTGCGCTTCGCGGTGATCGCCGGCACCCACGTCGCCACGGAGGTCTACCCGGGCAACGGCCGCCTCGCGGTGGCCGGTCCGGACACCCGTGAGCAGGCCAAGCAGGCGCTGCGCCGGCTCAGCGCGGGCGGCGGCACGGCGATCGGCACCTGGCTGCGGCTCGCGGACCGGCTGCTGGCCTCCGCCGACGTCGCCGCGTCCGCCGTGCGGCACGGCATCCTGCTCACCGACGGCCGCAACGAACACGAGTCGCCCGAGGCCCTGAAGGCCGCGCTGGATTCCTGCGCGGGCCGCTTCACCTGCGACGCCCGGGGCGTCGGCACGGACTGGGAGGTGAAGGAGGTCACGGGGATCGCCACCGCGCTGCTCGGCACCGCCGACATCGTCGCCGATCCGGCCGGGCTCCGCGCCGACTTCACGCGGATGATGGAGACGGCGATGGGCAAGGAGGTCGCCGACGTCAGCCTGCGGCTGTGGACGCCGATGGGCGTGGAGATCGCGTTCGTGAAGCAGGTGGCGCCCACCGTGGCGGACCTGACCCACCGCCGTACGGAGTCGGGCCCCCGCTCCGGGGACTACCCCACGGGGTCCTGGGGCGACGAGTCCCGCGACTACCACATCTGTGTCCGGGTGCCGGTGGCCGACCTCGGCCAGGAGATGCTCGCCGCCCGGGTCTCGCTGGTCGTGCCGCAGGGCGACGGCAGCGCACAGACGCTCTCGCAGGGGCTGGTGCGGGCGGTGTGGACGGACGACATGGCGGCCTCCACCTCGATCAATCCGCAGGTCGCGCACTACACGGGCCAGGCGGAACTGGCCCAGGTCATCCAGCAGGGACTCGACGCCCGCAAATCCGGGGACCTCGACGGGGCGACCGCCAAGCTCGGCCGCGCCGTGCAGCTCGCGGCCGCCTCGGGCAACGCGGATACCGCGAAACTGCTTTCGAAGGTGGTGGACGTGGTGGACGCCGCGGAAGGTACTGTTCGATTGAAGGCGAAGGTCGCCGAGGCCGACGAGATGACACTCGAGACGCGGTCGACGAAGACCGTTCGCGTGAAGAAGCAGACGTGACCGAGCGGTAGCGCGGCGCCCGGCGCCGCACACCACCAAGACGCAGTACGTACGGCCCTCGGGGCCGCAGAAGGAGAGGGGGAAGCGCCGACATGCCGACCTGCCCGAACGGACACCAGTCGGGTTCCGACGACTGGTGCGAGGTCTGCGGTCACCGCATGGCCGGTGCCGTACCGCCGCCTCCCCCGCCGCCGCCCGCGGCCGGGTACGGCTATCCGCCGCCGCCCCCGGGCCAGAACCAGGGGTTCCCGCCCCCGGGCCGGGACCAGGGCTTCCCGCCTCCCGGCCAGGACCAGGGCTTCCCGCGCTCCGGCCCCGGGCAGTCGCGTCCCGGCTCCGGGCCGGAACCGGACGCCGAGCCGGAGCTGTGCCCGCAGTGCCGCACGCCCCGCGAGGCGAACGCGCCGTTCTGCGAGGAGTGCCGCTGGAACTTCCTCACGAACACCGCGACCTCGTACACCCCGGCCGCGCCGATCCGGCCGCTGCCGAACACCCAGGGCGGTCCCGGCGCGCCCGCGCCGCGCCCCGCCCAGCCGTTCCAGCAGCAGCCCCCGCCCGGCGGCCACCCCGGACAGCCGGGGCAGCCCGGTCACCCCGGACAGCCCCGCCCGGGCCAGGACCCGTACGAGTACCAGGGCTCGCGCCCCTCGCAGATGAACCGGCCCGCCGAGCCGATCCCGCCGTTCGGCAACGGCAACGGCAACGGCGGTGACAGCGGTGAGGGCGGCCGGCAGCACCTGCCCGGCCAGGCCCCGCCGCCCGGCGCTCCCCAGGCGTTCCAGCAGGCCGGCCCGCCCGGCCCGCCCGCGCCGCCCGCGTTCCCCCGGGAGTCGGGCGCCCCGCAGGGCCCCCCTCCCCCGCCGCCCGGCAACGGCGGCCCGTCCTTCGGTGGTGGCGGCGACGACTGGGTGATCTCGCCGCCGTCGTCCCCGGCCCGGCCGCAGGAGCCGTTCCAGCGGCAGGACGTCTTCCAGCCGGTCCCGCCGCGCCAGCAGAATCCGCAGGGTCCGCAGGGCCAGCAGGGTCCGCAGGGTCCGCCCGAGCAGCAGGCCCAGCAGGTCCCGCAGCAGCAGGGCCAGCAGGGACCGACGCAGGCGCAGGCCCAGCAGGCGCCCCAGGCACCCCAGGCACCCCAGGCACCCCAGGGTCCCGGGACGTGGACGGCGACGATCGGTCCCGACCGCGAGTACTTCATGGCGATGATGCAGCGCAGCGGCCCCGAGGCGTCGGGCCTGAACCTGCCCGCGTACTCGCCGGAGCAGCGGCGTCCGCTGGCGGGCGACCAGATCTCCATCGGCCGCCGCCGCCACTCCACGGGCGACACCCCGGACATCGACCTGTCGGTGCCCCCGGAGGACCCGGGCGTCTCGCACCAGCACGCGATGCTCGTCCAGCAGCCGGACGGCAGCTGGGCGGTCGTGGACCAGAACTCCACGAACGGCACCACGGTCAACGGCGGCGAGGAGCCCATCCAGCCGTTCGTCCCCGTCCCGCTCCAGGACGGCGACCAGGTGCACGTGGGCGCCTGGACGACGATCACGATCCGCCGCGACTGAGCCCGCGCGGGCGGGCGGTCACAGCGGCCAGGCGTACGGCCCTTCGGGGTCGTCCAGCCAGGCCCACTCGTACCGCCCGCGCACGCTGACCCCGAAGCGCTCGCGCACCGGCCGGCCCTCGCGCCGCCACAGCGCGAGGGCCTCGTGCGGGTCGAGGGTGTCCGCGGTCAGCTCCAGCAGGAAACGGAACAGCTCGTTCTGCACGGCCCCGCGCGGCAGCCCCCCGAGGTGGGGCTCCTGCGGGGTGCGCACGCCGGCGCCGCGCAGCGGCACGAAGTAGGCGGGCGTGTGCAGGAAGCGCCCCTCGGCGTGCCCGTCCTCCCCGGGCTCCCGCACGGTCAGCGCGATCAGGCCGGTCGCCAGCGGCGCGAGGATCCGGGCGCCCGGGACGCACTGGGCGAGCCAGCGCCGGGGCACCGAGGTCAGGGTGCAGGTCACGATGATCCGGTCGTAGGGCGCGCGCTCGGGGCAGCCGGCCGCCCCGTCGCCGGTCACCACGGCCGGGCGGTGTCCGGCGGCCGCCAGGTGCCGCCGCGCGGACTCGGTGATCTCCGGGTCCAGGTCGACGGTCGTGACCCGGGCGTCGCCGAGCCGGTGGGCGAGCAGGGCCGCGTTGTAGCCCGTCCCGGCGCCGATCTCCAGGACGCGGTTCCCCTCCCGGACGTCCAGCTCGGCCAGCATCTTCGCCATCAGGGACGGCTGGCTGCTGGACGAGAGCAGCTCCCCGTCGCGTACGCGGGTCGCGAGCGGGGTGTCGGCGTAGGCCCCGCGCAGCCAGCGGGCGCGGCGCCCGGCGTCGGGGTCCTCGCCCCACAGCCGCTCGAAGCCGGCGCCCGCGCCGACGTAGTAGTAGGGCACGAACAGGTGGCGCGGCACGGCCTCGAACGCCGCCCGCCAGGCGGGGTCGTCCCGCCAGACCCCGCTCGCCGCGATCTCGCGCACGAGGGCGGTGCGGAGCTCGGCCACGCGTGCGGGATCGGGTTCCATGAGTCCACTGTGCTGCGTGGGCGCCGCCGATGCGAGTGGCCGGGGCCCGGGGTCGCGGCCGGCGGCGGGCGATGGTCCTAAGCCCTCCGTACTCGGCCGGGCCGTCTGAGACCATGGACGGTGTGAAAGAGATCCCACGCGGCACGCTTCAGGAGCAGACCTTCTACGAACAGGTCGGCGGCGAGGAGACCTTCCGGCGCCTGGTGCACCTCTTCTACCAGGGGGTCGCGGAGGACCCGCTGCTGCGGCCGATGTACCCGGAGGAGGACCTCGGCCCGGCCGAGGAGCGGCTCGCGCTGTTCCTGATGCAGTACTGGGGCGGCCCGCGCACCTACAGCGACCACCGCGGTCATCCGCGTCTGCGCATGCGGCACGCGCCGTTCACCGTGGACCGGGCGGCGCACGACGCCTGGCTGCGGCACATGCGCGCGGCGGTCGACGAGCTGGGCCTGTCCGAGGAGCACGAGCGGGTGCTGTGGAACTATCTGACGTACGCGGCGGCGTCGATGGTGAACTCCGAGGGCTGAGCCCAGCCCCGCCCCCGAGGCCGGCGCTCCACGGCTATGGGCGCGGCGCGGCCGTCACGCGGCTCGCCGTCCCCGGGGCCGGGACCGCTCACGGCGGGCCCGTGCCTCGAGGTCGGCCGCCGCGAGCGGCCAGGCGCCGTGGTCGAAGGTGAACCCGGCGTCCGTCAGCCGCCCGGGCACCACCCGCCGGCTCTTGAGGAGGAGTTCGGTGTCGGAGCGCAGGACGAAGGCGCCGATCCCGGCCATCCACCGCGTGGCGGGCAGCCCGACCGGCATGCCCTGGGCGCCGCGCAGCGTCCGCATGAACTCCCGCTGCGGCAGCGGCGCGGGAGCCGCGAGATTGACCGCCCCGGCGATGTCGTCCCGGCCGATCAGGAACTCCACGGCGCGGACGAAGTCGCGGTCGTGGATCCAGGAGATGTACTGGGCGCCGCCCGCGACCGGCCCGCCGAGGCCGAGCCGTACCAGCCACCGCAGGTAGTCGAAGACGCCGCCGCGGTCCGGGCTCATCACCATCGCCGACCGCAGGGCCACCTTGCGGGTCGCCGGCGTCACGGCCCGCTCCTGCTCGCGCTCCCAGTTCCGCGCGATGTCGACGCTGTAGGCCCAGTAACCGGGGACATCGGGCTCCTGGCCGCCGATCACGCCGGTGGCCTCGTCGTTCGGGGCGTCGAACCGGTGGGCGTAGAGGGTGGCGGTACTCATCTGGAGCCAGACCCGGGGCGGCTTGTGGGCGGCGGCGATCGCCTCGCCCACGACGCGTGCGGAGTCCACCCGCGAGTCCATCATGGCCCGCAGGTTCTCGTCGGTGTAGCGGCAACTGACGCTGCGGCCCGCGAGGTTGATCACGACGTCGCTGCCGTCGACCGCCTCCGCCCAGGGCCCGAGCGTCCGGCCGTCCCAGCGGACCTCGCCGGCCCGCGCCGGGTTTCTGGTCAGCACCACGACCTCATGGCCCGCGCCGGTCAGCGCGCGGCGCAGCACGCCCCCCACCTGCCCGGTGCCTCCTGGCAGCACGATCTTCACTGGCCGGCCCTCCCCGTGACGTCGGACGTCCCGTGGTGAGCGTACGGCCCGCCCCGCCGGGCACGGAGGGCGGCCCGACCTGGCGGCGCCGGCGGGCGGCGCGTCGGACCGTGACCCGTCCCGAGGACGGGCCTGCGGTCACTGCCGTGCGAACGGCCGCCTACGCGGGCGTGACCGAGAGCCCGCCGACCCCCGCGCGCCGCACCGCGACGGACCCGTAGGCCGTACGCAGCCGCAGCCACGCCCCCGAGGAGAGCAGGGTCAGCGTGTCGCCGCGCAGGAAGCCGAGCGACTGCGCGGCGTGCGCGGCCCGCACCGGCAGCGGTGTCCCGGCGACGGTCCGGGACCAGATCTCCCGCCCCACCCGGTCCAGCTCGGCCCGCACCCGCCGCTCGGCGGGCAACTCCTCGACGCGGGCCTTGAATTCGGTGACCGCCGCCGTCACCAGAGCGCGCACCGCGCCCATCACGGGCAGCTCGGTCTCCTGTCGCCAGCCGCCCCTCGGCGGCAGCACGCCCGCCCACGGCGGCCCGGTGACGGCGCCCGGCACGGCGGCGACGCCCTCGGAGCCCGCCGCGCCCCCCACGGACTCCAGGAACTCACCGGCGGAGACGGTGACGTCGAGGGTGGCGGTGGGCCCGTCCTCGTACGGCTTCGCGAGCCGCGCGGTGCGGATGGCGAGCACGTCGAACGACGGCGGCCGCCCGAACACGGCGAGCGTGTCCCCGGCGGCCTGGAGCCGGACCGCGGCCGCCTTGTCGTAGTGGACGAGGCGGGCCAGGAAGGCGGCGAGGTCCGCCGCCTCCCCGGCATCGGCGAAGTGCAGCCGCGCGCTCATGCGCCGAGCGCCCCCGAACCGCCGTCGGCGGAGTCGTCGACGTACTCCTGGAGGAACTCCCGCTCCTCGGCGGAGATCCGGCGGGGCCGCTGCGCCTGGAGGTCGAAGGGCACGACCACGGTCGAGGCCCGCACATACACCTGGTCCGCGTCCTTGATCTCGTAGGCGATGGTCAGCGACGCCGCACCGATCTTCGTCACCCACGACTCGACGGTGACCGGCTCGTGCCGGTGCACCAACGGCCGTACGTAGTCGATCTCGTGGCGGGCCACGACCGATCCGCCCGAGAACGACGGGGACCCGTCACCGGGCGCCAGCCGGAACATGAAGTCGATGCGCGCCTCTTCCAGATACCGCAGGAAGACCACGTTGTTGACGTGCCCGAAGGCATCCATGTCCGACCAGCGCAACGGGCACTGGTATATGTGTCGAGCCACCGCCGCCTCAGCCCCGGGTCAGCTTCTTGTAGGTGGCGCGGTGCGGACGGGCCGCGTCCGGGCCGAGGCGCTCGACCTTGTTCTTCTCGTACGCCTCGAAGTTGCCCTCGAACCAGAACCACTTGGAGTCGCCCTCGTACGCCAGGATGTGCGTGGCGACGCGGTCGAGGAACCAGCGGTCGTGGGAGACGACCACGGCCGCGCCCGGGAACTCCAGGAGCGCGTTCTCCAGGGAGGACAGGGTCTCCACGTCGAGGTCGTTGGTCGGCTCGTCGAGGAGGAGCAGGTTGCCGCCCTGCTTGAGGGTGAGCGCGAGGTTCAGCCGGTTGCGCTCACCACCGGAGAGCACGCCCGCGGGCTTCTGCTGGTCCGGGCCCTTGAAGCCGAAGGCGGACACGTACGCGCGGCTCGGCATCTCGACCTGGCCGACGTTGATGTAGTCCAGCTCGTCCGAGACGACCGCCCACAGCGTCTTCTTGGGGTCGATGTTGGCGCGGCTCTGGTCGACGTAGGAGATCTTGACCGTGTCGCCGACCTTGATGGAACCGGAGTCCGGCTCCTCCAGGCCCTGGATCATCTTGAACAGCGTGGTCTTGCCGGCGCCGTTCGGGCCGATGACACCGACGATGCCGTTGCGCGGCAGGGTGAAGCTGAGGTCTTCGATGAGGACCTTGTCGCCGAAGGCCTTCGACAGCTTGTCGACCTCCACGACGATGTTGCCCAGGCGCGGGCCCGGCGGGATCTGGATCTCCTCGAAGTCCAGCTTCCGCATCTTGTCCGCCTCGGCGGCCATCTCCTCGTAACGGGCGAGGCGCGCCTTGGACTTGGCCTGGCGCCCCTTGGCGTTGGAGCGCACCCACTCCAGCTCCTCCTTGAGGCGCTTGGCGCGCTTGGCGTCCTTCTGCCCCTCGACCTTGAGGCGGGTCTGCTTGGTCTCCAGGTACGTGGAGTAGTTGCCCTCGTAGCCGATGGCGCGGCCGCGGTCGAGCTCCAGGATCCAGCCCGCGACGTTGTCGAGGAAGTACCGGTCGTGGGTGACGGCGACGACGGTGCCGGGGTATTTGGCGAGGTGCTGCTCCAGCCACTGCACGGACTCGGCGTCCAGGTGGTTGGTGGGCTCGTCGAGGAGCAGCAGGTCGGGGGCTTCGAGGAGCAGCTTGCAGAGCGCGACGCGGCGCTTCTCGCCACCGGAGAGGTTGGTGACGGGCCAGTCGCCGGGCGGGCAGCCGAGCGCGTCCATGGCCTGCTCGAGCTGGGCGTCGAGGTCCCAGGCGTTGGCGTGGTCCAGGTCCTCCTGGAGCTTGCCCATCTCCTCCATCAGCGCGTCGGAGTAGTCGGTGGCCATCAGCTCGGCGACCTCGTTGAAGCGCCGCAGCTTGCCCATGACCTCCTTCGCGCCGTCCTGCACGTTCTCCAGGACGGTCTTGGACTCGTCCAGGGGCGGCTCCTGGAGGAGCATGCCGACGGTGTAACCGGGCGAGAGGAAGGCATCGCCGTTGGAGGGCTGCTCGATGCCCGCCATGATCTTGAGCACCGTGGACTTACCGGCGCCGTTGGGGCCCACGACACCGATCTTCGCGCCAGGAAGGAAGCTCAAGGTGACATCGTCGAGGATCACCTTGTCGCCGTGCGCCTTGCGCGTCTTGCGCATGGTGTAGATGTACTCAGCCAAGAGAAACCGTCCGGCAATCGATGAGTGGGCAGATACACCCCATCTTGCCTGACGGCCACCCCTCGGAGGAAACGCGTATGCGGCGGGGGCACTGACCTGGGGGTTCTCTGTCTGCCGGCTGGTCCCAGCCTGTCACTGTCGGTCACCGCCGGTCGGCGTTGGTCGCCCTCGCACGGCCCAGGGACGGCCCGGCCCGAGGGTGCCGCGCCCCCCCACCAGGCTGAGCTACGGTGCGGCCGTGACCAGCACATCGGAGGGCCCTCTCCTCTTCCTCGACGTCGATGGGCCTCTGATCCCGTTCGGGTCGTCGACCGGTCGGCAGGAGATCTCTGACGGGTACGTCCCGACACCTCTCGATCAGGGGAACCCGTTGCTGGCCCGGCTCGACCCCGGGATCGGGGCGCGTCTCATGGCACTGGGCTGTCGGCTCGTGTGGGCGACCACGTGGACGGAGGAGGCGAACGAGATCGTCGCCCCGCGCATCGGACTACCGAGATTGCCCGTGGTGGCGTGGCCGGACACAGGCACCGATCAAGGCCCACGAGGCCTGCACTGGAAAACGCGCCCCCTTGTCGAGTGGGCCAACGGACGGCCATTCATCTGGGTCGACGATGAGATCAGCGGAATGGATCGTCAGTGGGTCGCCGCCTGCCACCCCGGGCCGTCGCTGCTTCATCAGGTCGACCCCGCCAAGGGCCTTCGCGATGCCGACTTCTCGGCGATCACCGAATGGCTCGACGCCGTCGCGCCGGGGCGAGCACCGCGCCAGGAGGCGCCAACCCTGGACGGCGGAACTACTGACCTTTGCGGCGTGATGTCGTTGGGGGCTGACGATGTGTGGTCGTTGCGTATGCCGGTTGTGTGAGATATCCGCAAGGTGGGCTGACGCCTGAACGGCAGGCGTTTCGCGAGCGGCTCCGGCTGGTGGCCGCGGAGCGCTTCGCGGCGGGTGCCTGCAACGCCGAGATCGCCAAGGACTTACGGGTGAGTGTGCGCTCGGTGCAGCGCTGGTACCGAGCCTGGCGCGACGCCGGCACCGAGGGGCTGCGGTCTGCCGGGCCGGTGTCACGACACGTACTGGCGTTCAGGTTGCGATAGGTAGCACCGCCGCCATGTGCATCGTCGCCTTTCCGTCGCTGCGGCTTGCTGCCGGCCAGTTCGGACCTCGATCTTTCGCCAACTCACTGCGGAGCCTCAGCTGCAGCCATATTCTGCTGCTGTCTGAACCCGATTGAGCACGGGCGTACCGGGTCGTTCATAGGGAGAGGGGTGTGCCTGCCCTCGCCGCATGGCCGGTACGCCGCTGGTGAAGCACTCACGTCGACTTCTCTTCGAGGAGACCCATATGCCCGACGTCGATCTCGGCTTAGCGACAGACGCAACCACTGGCGACCGCAACGGCCGCGTCAAGCTGACCCAGAACCGGGTCCGCCCGACCTCGCCGCAGAAGGACACGCTCATCAGCTCGCCCAACAGCGTCGAGTTGCGCGTGAACACGAACGAGGACACGACCATGGACGTGGCCAGGATCTTCTTCACGACCTACTGGGGAGACGAGAAGAAGATCATCGGAGTACTCGACTCCCTCGGCAACCTGCGCATCGCGGGCAAACTGATGCAGGACCAGACGAACCTGGGTTACGCAGACTAGGCGGCATCGGTCCCTGCCCGCCTGGACCGGACCTTTGCCCGCACCTTTCACGGCTGGCACACCAACAGATGGATCGCCCACTTCACCCCCTCTTCGAGGAGACCCGCATGCCCGACATCGATCTCGGCTTGGCAACGGACTGGGACAAAGGCGACACCCACGGGCGCGTCAAGCTGATCCAGAACCAGTTCTACCCGAACTCGCCGAAGAAGGACGTGCTCGTCAGCTCGCCCCACAGCGTAGAGATCTGCGTGAACGCGAGCCAGAGCACTTCGCAGGAAGCAGCCAAGGTCTACTTCACGACCTACTGGGGAGGCCAGAAGAAGATCGTCGGAGTACTCGACGCTCAAGGCAACTTGCGCATTGCGGGCAAAGTCATGCAGGACCAGGCGAACCTGCGCTACAACGACCCTCTCAGGTGACGTCGGTCCCTTGCCCGTGCAGGGCCGAACCTTCGCCCGCGCTTTTTCACGGCCAGTACGTCGGCATCGTTACATGAATTGCTCACTTCGACTGCTCATCGAGGAGACCCGCATGCCTGACATCGATCTCGGCCTGGCGTCAGACTGGGACGACGGCGACCCTCACGGCCGCGTCAAGCTGTCCCAGAACCAGGTTTTCCCGACCTCGGCGAAGAAGGACGTAGTGGTCGGTTCGCCCAACAGCATCGAGATCTGCGTGGACACGAACCTGATCCCCACGCACGAAACGGCCAAGATCTTCTTCACCGCCTACCAGGGGACGCAGAAGAAGATCATCGGAGTGCTGGACTCTGATGGCAACCTGCGCATCGCGGGCAAGGTGATCCCGGGCCAGACCAATCTGGGTTACAAGTAGCCGACACCCTCCCCTGCTGATTGCGACTCAGGTACTTGCCTCATGGCCCATGCAGGCCGCTGGGCCACAACGCATACAGGCGCAAACTGGAACGCCTGGTTTCTTAAGTAAAAAGGGTCTCCGTGAGACCCCATGACTGCGTCCGCTGCCAAGGGCCCTGACCTGCCATAACGCCAGGCCAGGGCCCTTCAATCAGTACTGACGTTGTCGGCGTGGTGTGCCGTCAAGGTGAGCCCGGTTTCGGCGAAGCAACCGTTGATGAGGTTGCTGCGGTACTGAATCTGGCGGAGACCACGTTGAAGCGTGCTGATGAGGTGATCGGGATTGGTAAAGGCGGTGCTGGCCTGGCTGCTGCGTCGCAGCAGTGACCAGATGCCCTCCACGGGGTTGAGGTCGGGTGCGTAGGCCGGCAGGAAGTAGCAGGTGATCCAGTCGTGGGTGTCAACGAACTTCCGTAACCGGCGATCCTTGTGAACATTGAGGTTGTCCCACACGAGCACAATGGGTGCGCCGAGCTGCCGGTGTGCGGCGATGAGCAGGTCGCGGTAGTCGGTCCAGGTAAAGCTGCGTCTTCCGCCGCGCTTGTGGTCGGCGTGGCGCTTGGGCCGATAGATCAGTCGTGAGCGTTCGCCGTGCTTGTAGCAGGTCAGAGCAGCGATGGAGAAGCGGCGCTGGGAGCGTCCCCGGACCCGGACGAGGGGCGTGTGTCCGCGCCGGGCCCAGGTCCGTGCGGTGGGCGGCGTCATCGAGAAGCCAGCTTCGTCCTCGAAGCACAGCCAGGCGTCGAGCGCCGCCACGGACATTCCACCTGCGACCACGTCTCCTTCACCCAGCCCGCGACAGCCTCCTCGTTGCGCTCCATCGCTCGGCGGGCCGGGACCTGGTGGCTGAAACCATGCCTGTGCAGCATCTGCGCGATTGCGGACGGCGTCATGCTCTTGTGGAACCTGCGCCCGATCAACGTCTTAATCCGTGCCAGCGTCCACGTCTGGTCCGACCAGCCGTGCGCGACCGGCCCCTTGGCGAGCTCCTGCTCAAGCACGGTGAACAGGGCCTCACTCAACTTGGGCCGTGACACCGGCCCGGCAGACCGCAGCCCCTCGGTGCCGGCGTCGCGCCAGGCTCGGTACCAGCGCTGCACCGAGCGCACACTCACCCGTAAGTCCTTGGCGATCTCGGCGTTGCAGGCACCCGCCGCGAAGCGCTCCGCGGCCACCAGCCGGAGCCGCTCGCGAAACGCCTGCCGTTCAGGCGTCAGCCCACCTTGCGGATATCTCACACAACCGGCATACCGCAACGACCACACATCGTCAGCCCCCAACGACATCACGCCGCAAAGGTCAGTAACGGCTGATCGGAATCTCGTAGACGATTTCGCAGTGAGCCGCGGGCACCACGATGTCCGCTGTTTCTACGGGCCGACCCTCGTTGCTGTAGTACGTCCGCCGGATGTGCGTGACGAGCGCGGCTTTCTGGATGCCGAGCAGTGACGCCTCCTCGACAGTCGCTTGCCTGGGCTCGGGCCTTTCCACGGCATGGGTGACCGTGACACCGATCGCGGCCATGCGGTTCACGACGCCCGCTCCCGCGTGCGGGCCTCCCTCCGGGAGGACGACGAGAGTGCCGGCGGTGAGGTCGTACGGCTCCCAACTCGTCGACAATTGCACTGGCCTGCCGTCCGCCAGGAACTCGTATGCGGTCCGCACGCACAGCGCACCCTCGTCGATCCCCAGGCGAGCCGCGATGTCTGAGGGAGCCGGCACCTTGGCGTCCGTCCGGCTCTCCCAATCCCCTTGCCTGCCCACGGCCTGCATATCGGCCCTGAAGGGCGACCTGTTCGGCTGCTCGCGCGCCGACGACCGCACCACCCGCACTCGCTCCCGGGGTTCGGCGACGTAGGTACCCGACCCGGCGCGGCCCTCCAGCACACCTTGGGAGATCAGCAGCTCCTGCGCCCGGCGGACCACGTTCTCGCCCACGCCGCACTCCTGGCCGATCTGGGCGCGGGAGGGCAGGCGGTCTCCCGGCTCCCACACGCGCTCAGCGATCCGCCGCCGGAGTTCGTCGGCGACGCGGAGATAGGGCGGCTGCTCAGACATATGGAAAATCTAGTCCACTAGCTCTAATCTAGTTAACTAGCTTTACTCAACGTAATCGCTGGGGACGGAGGCTGCCCTGTGCCCGCTTCGGGAGTCAGCGCGGCGGCCATCGCCGCCCGGTTGTCCGCGCTCGGATTTCTCGCGCGAGTGGAGGAACACCCCCGGCACACGTCGGTGGAAGCAGAGGTGCCGGAATCGCTCTCCGCCGAGTCATGGCGGGAGGTCCTGCACGTGGTGGCCGAGGCTGACCGATTCGGGCTCCTCGCCACCAGCTTGAACGGCCGCACCTTATGGGCGGTCGTACGCAAAGCGGCCCCTACGACGGGCGACGTCGGGGGACCGAGCCATCAGCGATAGGAGCTGAACAGCGTGCTCAACCGTATCCGCCGCGCCTTCTCCCTCATCAGAGAGCGTCACTTGCGCAGAGGCAGGCACCGCCGCACCTTAACGACCTCCGGGCCTTCGGTCGCCCCCATCTCCTCCCTGTCTTCGCACGGGACGACGGGCGCCTGCCGGCGTGCCTCCGACATCGTGGGCCGCGGACAGACCCTCAGGGGTGAGGACATCACGCTCGTCCGCCCGTACCTGCTGGCCTGGGAGAGGCGCGTGAGGACACGCGAAGTGGTCGTCGCTCCGTATCTGCCGGCCGACGCGTGGTCGGCCCTGATGGGGGCCCACTGATGCCTTCCCGCCGACCGACCCGCGTCACGGACACCTCAGCCGTCCCCTACCGATCCACCGCATGCCGGATCGGCACCCACCACGCGTGCGCGGAATCATCCCCGACCCCGGCGCCGGTCGACCTCCCGGTGGTCTACGAGATGTGCGGCTGCCCGTGCCATCCGCTATCCGGCCAGACGGCGCCTCCGGAGGTGCAGCGGTGAGGGAGCGGGCACCCGGCGGCGCGCTGGCATCCAACGTCGAGGTGACCGCGGCCACCGTGCAGCGCGGCGACATCATTCAACTCGGCGGCCATGCCTACCGGGTGAAAGACCTCTTCCAGCTCCCCCAGGCGGCCAAGCAAGTCGTCTTCGAGTCGGGCGAGTTGCTGACCATACATACGCGTACCCGGCTTGTCGCCGTGCGAATGGTGAGAAGGCGGTGACCGGCCCCGTGCGCTCACGCCATAACGACATCGCCGACGACCTGCGGCACCAGATCACCACGGGCCGCATCCTGCCGGGCGAACGCCTCCCGTCGGAAACCGACCTCGCCGACCGGTACAAGGTCAGCACGGTGACACTGCGGAAAGCGCTCGCAGTGCTCCAAGGCGAAGGCCTCGTCGAGAAGGTCCACGGCAAAGGCAACTTCGTCCGCAACCCACAACGCAAGATCATGTACGTCGGCGGCGGCTGGGGCATCCTGGACCCGTGGACCGCCGCCGAGCCGGCGTTGCGCGTAGAGGTCCGCAGCACCACGGTTCAGGCTGAGGGCCACCTGGCGCCCCTATTGCAGGTGCCCCCAGGAAGTCTTTTGGCGGAGTTCACATGCCTCAGCCTCGACGGGGAATCGCCGCACGGCCTGGCTCGCACCTATATGCCTCGCGACCGGGCCCCGGCCGCAGTCCCCGATGACGACTCCACATCTCATGAGGCGGCCACAAGATTCGCCATTCTCGGCCCGCCGCCGGCCGCTGTCCGAGAGACGGTGTGCGCTCGCCCCCCGGCCCCGCACGAAGCGTCGGCCCTCCGGATCGGCCTGGGGTCGGTCGTCCTCTCCATCACCCGTATCGCCACCGACTCCACCGGCCGCGTCATCGAAGCCGCGCTCCTGGCCTTCCCGGCGGGTCGAGTCGACGCCGTCTTCACCACTCACCACGTGACCGACGAGAGGCAGACCCAAGGATGACAGCGCCGAACGAACTGCGACTCCTGCCGTGGTCAGGCCCCGGCGGCAAGCCCTGCTACCTGAGCACCGACGACCGGGACGGCTTCATGTCCCGCCTGGCGGACAACATCGAAGCGGTCCAACTCGGCACGGCGGCCGCGCTTCTGGAGCACGCCACCGAAATCCTCAGCAACCAGGATGCGCCCCTTGCGGAGACGCAACACTTGGTGAAGGAACTGACCAACGCCCTGCGAGACGTTCTCCGTATCGCAACCAGCCGCGGCCATCTATTGGCGGTGAGCGAACTACGTTGTTGAGTGAGAGCGTCACACCTTTATCTGCGAGGCGGGCCCCACCTCAACCCGCCAAACTTCTCGTCTCGACGTCGCCCACTCAGAACAGCCACTACTGATCATTGGTGGCCGTGACCTGCGGCTGCCTTATCGATCAACGCCCTGAGCTGTCGGCAGCTGTCGACGTTGGTCAACGTTGAGCGCCCTTCCACGGCCCGAGGACGGCCCCAGGGGGGCGTTCATCATTCAATTGCTACTGTCTCGTCCATAGCGGCCTGAGCTGCAATGAGGAACTGCCCTTGCGCCTCCGTGAGAGAGTGGATGCTTTCGTTCAGCTCACGGTTATACCTCATGGCTTCATCCCCATTCGGTGATCTCAAGGCCATAGCAGCAGAGCTTATAAGAAGAGTCAGTCTTGTGTTGATGTGCGCCGCTCGGATACCTACTTCTGCTGGACCCTCCACTTGCACAATGGCCGTGTGTCGAAGCAGGACAGAGGTTGCCTCTTGCGCTTCCGCCAATAGTTGACGGATCGATTCTGAATCATCGCCCCTCACGCTAACCTGCGCGTGGATTTTGGAGAATACAAACAGAATCTTCTGAGATTCGGCGAAGAAATCTACGTATGCACTTTGGCGGCGGTCTCTCCGCCACCTGTAATGCTCGATCTTCAGTTCGCGCGCGTTTGAGCGCTCGGTTGCCTGCTCCTGACGGAGTTGTTGGCGTTCGGCGGCAACTTCCCTCCTGCGCTCAATTCTGGCGGTCATGAATCCGGTTAGACCGCCACCGGCTAGCGTGCCAGCTATCCCCACTATCGAGAGGAGAAGAGGAGAATTAACCATGTCAATGATCCTTCCGCAGTGATGCCGATGCCGATGGCGGTTTGATCATCTTGTGATCGATTAGCTGGCGAACATCTGAGGTCGGCGGAGCGGTTTTGGGCTGGAGCTGCTTTGGGGCGAGTGATCTTGGCCCCGTAAGCTGATGGCGAGTCGGGCAGTCTGTGGACCTGCCCGTTAAAGCACGACGTTGGGGCCAAGATCTTAGAGGCTCGCCCCAAAGTGGCTGCCTAAAGCCGTGGAGTCGACCGCCCCAGCCACAGAGGGTGTCTCCCCACTTCATACCCGCAGCCGCCGAGCGCGCCGCCGGGCGCGGCCAGCCGGGGCGAAGACAGGAGGCGGGCCGCGCCGTAGAGGCGGCGCGCCCGCGCCGTGCGCGGGCCTTGATGAAGTAGGGAAAGTCTTATCCCGCAGGGATCAGTTGCTTGCCGTCGTGGCTTCGTACGTGGGGGCCGTTGCCGTCCAGGGCGTCCAGGAGCCTGATTGCGTAGACCTCGGACATGCGCTCGCTGACCTCGTCCGGTGTGAGCCAGGAGACGGCTGTCGACTCGCTCGACGTGCGTTCGGTGCCACCGGAGGGCTTGCAGCGGAAGACCAGGGCGACGATGCCTCGGGTGGTGTTCTTGTAGACGCCGGTGAGTTCGTCGACCTCGACGTGGATGCCGGTCTCTTCCCAGACTTCGCGGGCTGTGCCGGCCTCTGGGGTCTCGTTGAGTTCGAGTACGCCACCGGGGAGTTCCCATGTCCCGTTGTCCGCTCGGCGGATCGCCAGGAGGCGCCCGTCTTCGCGCACCACGACTCCGGCTACGGATACGGAGTGCAGGGGTGGCGATGTCGCGTCCTGTGATTGACTCATGTACAGGAGCATAGGAGGCAGGGAAGGACTATGGGAACTGTGGTAGAGGGGGGCAGGTCCGGGCCTCGGTACGTGCAGATCGCGGACGACATTGTGCAGCAGATCCGGGCGGGTGTGCTCAAGCCCGGTGACATGGTGCCGAGTGAATCGGAGCTGGTGGATCGCTACGGCGTGTCCGGCGGCACGATCCGCAAGGCCATGGTCGAGGTGCGGGCGAGTGGGCTCGTCGAGACACGGCACGGCAAGGGGTCGATCGTGAAGGACCGGCCGCCGGTGCGGCATCGCTCCTCCGACCGCTTCCGGCGCTCGCTCCGTCAGGGCGGCAAGGCCGCGTACCTCGCGGAGTCCGCGCAGTCCGGCGCCACGGCCAAGGTGAGCGTCCTCTACATCGGGCCTATGGAGGCTCCCGCGGATGCCGCCCAGCGGCTCGGTGTCCCCGTCGGCACTCAGGTGCTCGCCCGACGGCGTCTCTACTTCCGCAACGGCACCCCGGTCGAGACCGCCTCTTCCTACCTCCCGTGGGACGTCGTCAAGGACATCCCCGAGCTGTTCGCCGAGAACCCCGGCGGGGGTGGCATCTACGCCCGACTCGAAGACCACGGGCACGAGTTCGCGGAGTTCGTCGAGACGCTGCAAGCGCGGCCGGCCTCCAAGGCGGAAGCTTCCGAGCTGGCGCTGAGTCCGGGGGCGCCGGTGGTGCACCTGATCCGGGAGGCCCGTACGACGGCCGGGGTCGTGGTGGAGGTCTGCGACACGCTCATGGCTGCTGACCAGTTCGTTTTCGAGTACCGAATCCCTGCCGCCGACTGACGCTCGCTCAACTTCTCGCAACCCGTCGTGACTTCGGTGTCGCGACGGGTTGACTCATGTACAGGAGTGATGCACTCTTCTTCATGTCACTCATGTACATGAGTGACGGAGCTCGGCACCTATAGAGGAGTGATCAGTTGTGCGTCAGATCCCCGTCGACACCTCCGCCGCGACCGTGATGGTGGCCAAGATCCCGCAGCCCAAGGTGCGTGATCGCCGTACCGGCGAGATCGCCACCGACGCCGAGACCGGCGCGAAGCTGATGACCGTGGACGTGATGTTCGCGGCCAACGACGAAGTCGAGATCCTGTCCGTCACCGTCCCGGAGACCGGTATCTCCGGTGACCTGACCATGGGCACCCCGGCCGCACTCACGGGGCTCATCGCCCGGCCCTGGGAGAACGAGTTCAACGGCCAGAAGCGGCACGGCATCGCCTTCCGCGCGGTCGCCGTCACCTCGCTGGCCACCACGGGCACGGGCTCGAAGGCGGCCTGAGCCATGACGTGGCCGACGGTCTTACCGCTGGTGGTCGTCGCCGCTGCGGGTCTCCTGCGGTGGCGGCGTCCCGCCTGGTACTGGCGGACTTTCGGGGTCACCTTCGCTGTCGTGCGCGTCCTGGTCCGCTACGCCTCTGTCATGGAGGCCTGCGGGCTCACGGTCCCGCCCTCGCGCTGGCGGCTGATGCTGGCTCGGATAGCCAACCGCCCGGCCCCGGAATCCCGCGCACCGCGCATTCTGCGGCTGCGACCTACCCGCACTGGCCTGGTCCTCCGCCTCAAACTCCGCCCGGGACAGGACGCCTTCGATGTCGCCGCCGCCTCGGACCGGCTGCGCCACTCCTTCGGGATGTACGGGGTGACATCTCGTGAGCTGCGCTCGGGTGTGGTCGAGATCCGGATGACCGGCTACGACGTACTCAAGCGGGTGCAGATGCCGGCCAAGACCGACGCTCGCCCGATGCGTATTCCAGTCGCTCTGCGGGAGGACGGCTCGGCCCACTACCGCGACTACCGCGCCGTCCCGCACGGTCTGACGATCGGGGCCACAGAGTCCGGCAAGTCCGTCTATCAGCGCAATCTGATCGCCGGGCTCGCGCCGCACCACGTCGCTCTGGTCGGCATCGACTGCAAGCAAGGGGTCGAGCTGTTCCCGCTGGCCCGCCGGTTCTCCGCGCTCGCCGACAACCCGGACACCGCGCTAGAGCTGCTGGAGGCGTTGGTGTCCCACATGCAGGACGTCTACCAGCTCATCCGCGCCGAGCAGCGGATCAGTGTCGCTGTGCCGGATGCGGAGATCGCCGCCGACATCTGGGACCTGCCCGAGGACCTGTGGCCGGTGCCGGTCGTCGTCCTGGTCGACGAGGTCTCCGAACTCGCGCTCTTCGCCGGCAAGGACGAAGAGAAGCGCCGAGACCGGATCATCACCGCCCTTGTCCGCCTCGCCCAGCTCGGCCGCGCGGCCGGCGTCCATCTGGAGATCTGCGGGCAGCGCTTCGGCTCCGAACTCGGCAAGGGCATCACCATGCTTCGCGCCCAGCTCACCGGCCGCACCGCTCACCGCGTCAACGACGAGACGTCCGCGAACATGGCCTTCGGCGACATCGCCCCGGACGCCGTGCTCGCCGCCATCCAGATTCCGGCCGAGACACGCGGTATTGCCATCGCCGGGGACTCCACCGGCGGCTGGCACCGCATCCGCGCCCCGCACACCTCACTGCGCCAGGCCGTGAACGTCTGCAACAAGCACGCCGACCGCACCCCCGAGCTGCCCGCCCTCGCGCCCTTCCGGCCCGCGGTCGCTCCGCTGCCCTCGGCTCGCGTGCCGCTGTCCAAGACAGCCCCCGCCACCACCTGACCCTCCCCTCCCACGGTCGGCGCGGCCGTCCCTCGCGCCGGGTCCTTACCCCCGCCATGCCTGATCACAGGAAGGAGCCGTGATGGCCCGCCCCGCTCTCCGTATCGACGCCGTACTCGTTCAGGCCGTCATCGCCGGGGCACTGTCCTTCGCCCACCTGCACGACCTCGCCGCCGCTGCCGGACAGACCGGCTGGAAGGCCTGGGCCTATCCGGTCTCAGTCGACTTGCTCCTGGTCGCCGCCTGGCGACGGCTGCGTGCCGACGGACCGTCCCGGCTGGCGTGGTGCTGGTTCCTCATCGCTCTGGTCGCTTCGCTCGGCGCCAACGTCGCCACCGCCGGACTCCTCGACCTCGGCGACATTCCGGCCTGGCTGCGTGTCCTTGTCGCTGCATGGCCTGCCTTGGCGTTCATGGGCGGAACCCTCCTCACCCACTCACCCGCAGAACCTTCCCCCGCTTTGCCGGCATCCTCCGCCCTGGCTTCGGCTCCCGCGCCGGAAACGGTCGCTGAGCCGGGCCCGGCGCCCGAACCTCCCGCCGCCTCGCAGATCGAGGAGACCCCTCCCCCTACCACGGCTGTGCCGGTACCGGCCGCGCTCGTCGACCACGCCCGCAAAGTCGCCGACGACCACCACGCCCGCACCGGCGCCCGGATCGATACCGACACCCTCCGCGCCCGCCTCGGCGTCCCGCCTCACCTCGCCGACGCCATCGCTGCCCAACTCGGATGACATGACCGCGACACAAGAGGAGATCGACTGACATGCCCGCCCGCGACTTCTTCCACTCCGTCATGCGGATCGGCCCCGTGCAGATCGGCACCCACCGCGACCGCCGAGGCCAGACCAAACACGCCGCCGTGTGCACCAACGACCGGTGCGGCTGGTCCGCCGACTACTCCAGCCAGTCCGCCGCACAGCTCGCCGCCCGCACCCACCGCTGCCGCGTCAACTAGGAGGCTTCCCCCGATGGACGTTCCGCTCTGGCTCGCGCTCCTCACCGTCGGCTACCTCGGCGTCAAGCTCATCCGCCCGCCCTGGTGGCTCATCGCCGTACTCCTCCTCGGCGGCTTCCTTCTCGCCGACAGCGTGCTGGCCCCCGTCGTCAACGACTTCGTCAAGTAACACGACCCGAAGGGAGAACACCGATGCTCCGTCCCAAGGTCCCGACCAACCCCGCGCCCACCGGTCACGTCACGCCGCCCATGGTCGTGGAGCCGACCGTCGTCGTGCCGAGCGCGCAGGTTCCGTCTCCTGCTCCGGTCGCTCCGGCGCCTTCCCGGCCCACGATCCAGGTCACCCCGGGCACCACCCTCGCCCTCATCGGCGGCGGAACGGCCCTCGTCCTGGTCGTCGGCGCCGTTCTCGTCTCCATGCTCCTGGCCATCGCCATCACCGGCGCCTCGGTCGCTGTCTGCGCCCTGGTGATCCGCTCCCTCGTCCACGCCGACACCAAGCGACGCTGACCGGCCCCCGGGCGGCCTCGATACCGCCAAGCATCCGCCGCCCGGGCGCCGTTCCCAACCGATCTCACAACCGGAAGGAAGCACCCAGCATGGCGCACCGCGCCCCGACCGCGCATGCCCCGCTGCTCGACCCGACCACTCTCGGCGACCTCCTCCGCGTCGCCTCGGCCCCCGACTACACCCGCTGGGAAGACCAGATCCGTCGCACCGGCGGCTGCTCCGACCCCATCCACCTCACCGACTGGACCCTCCACAAGGACAAGACCACCGGCGAGACCCTGCACCACTACACGACCGCCGTTGAGCCCGGCGGACGCCTCCGCCTCGCCTGCGGCAACCGCCGCGCCTCCCGCTGCCCTTCCTGCGCCTGGACCTATGCCGGGGACACCTACCACTTGATACGCGTGGGCCTGGCCGGGGACGACCGCCGTGACGTTCCCACCACTGTTCGGGACCACCCGCGCGTGTTCACCACACTCACCGCTCCCTCCTTCGGTCCGGTCCACAACCGGCCGGACCGGGGGGCCTGCCGCTGCGGCGCCCAGCACGCCCCGGACGCCCCGGAACTGGGCACCGCTCTCGACCCCACCACGTACGACTACGCGGGCGCCGTCCTGTCCAACAACCACGCCGGGCAGCTCTGGCAGCGCTTCACCACACGCCTGCGCCGCGAACTTGCCGCCCGCGCCGGCCTCACCCGCCGAGAACTCACCGACCGCGTTCGTGTCTCCTACGGCAAGGTCGCCGAATTCCAGAAGCGAGGTGCCCTCCACTTCCACGCGGTGATCCGGCTCGACGGACCGGATGGACCCGGAACGCCGCCGCCTGCCTGGGCAACGGTCAGTCTCCTCGCCGACGCCATCCACGCTGCTGCGGCGCACTCCTACACGTCCGTCTCCGTCCCGGCCGCCGGGGACCAACCGGCCCGGTCCTTCCGCTGGGGCACACAGCTCGACGTCCGACCGGTGAAGGCATTCGGCAACAGCTCCGACATCACGGAAAAGGCTGTTGCCTCCTACGTCGCCAAGTACTCCACCAAGGCCGCCGAGAACACCGGCACCCTTGACCGCCGCATCGGTGAACTCGCCGAACTCGATCGCCACCAGATCCCGGACCACACTCGCCGACTCATCACCGCATGCCGCGACATGGACCGCCTGTACCCGGACCGGCGGCTGTGGGCCTGGGCTCACATGCTCGGCTTCCGCGGCCACTTCTCCTCCAAGTCCCGCCGCTACTCCACCACCCTCGGCGAACTCCGTCAGGCACGGGCCGACTTCCGAGCCGCCCAAGAGCGCCAAGCCCTCAGCCTCGACGACCGCGAGCCGGACACCGTCCTGGTCCTTGCCGACTGGCAGTACGCGGGTCATGGCCACACCCCGGGGGAATTCGCCCTCGCGGCCACCATCGCCCGGGGTCTCCAGCTCAACCGCGAAACGGCCCGCGAAGTGCTCGCCGACCTCGCAGACGAGCGGGAGTGGTGATCGTGGCGCACGTCTTGCCTCACCGCTACATGACTCCGCTCGACGTCGCCGACCTCCTCGGCGTACCCGTCGAGACGGTGTACCAGTGGCGCCGCAAGCGCACTGGGCCCAGAGGGTTTCGCGTCGGTCGGCACCTGCGCTATGACCCCGCCGACGTCCGTGCCTGGGTTGACTCCCTCATAGAAACGGCGGCGGCCTGATGGCCGGGCACATCCAAGATCGTTGGTTCAAGACCGAGACTGACGCCAACGGTAAGACCGTCCGCACCAAGACAGACCGCTATGGCACTGGCCTGCGCTACCGCGCCCGCTACGTCGGTCCCGACGGCACGGAGCAGTCCAAGAGCTTCCCGGACCGTCAGAAGGGACTCGCCGAGAAGTGGCTGACGCGAGTCAAGGCAGACATGGACGCGGGTCAGTTCATCGACCCGAAAGCCGGTCAGATCACGTTTCGTGAGTACTCCGCCAAGTGGCTGGGCGGGTTGACGACGGACCTGGGCAGTCAGGAAGTCGTGGATCGACGCATCCGACTGCACGCGGTCCCCTACCTGGGGCCGCGCCCCATGGGCTCGTTCAAGCCCGAGCACATGCGCGTTTGGTTGAGCACGCTCAGCTTGGCGGTGCCGAACGCGACGTACCGCCGCGCCATCTACGACTCGGTGTCGTCGTTGTTCAACGCTGCGGTTGACGACGGAGTGATCAGGTCCAACCCCTGCCATGCCCAGTCGGTCAAGGCTCCGGAGCCTGAACCCCGGCTGATTCAGCCTTGGACCGAGGAGCGCGTGTTCGCTGTGCGCGCGGGGCTGCCCGACCGGTATGCCGCCACCGTGGACGCGGGTGGTGGATGTGGGCTCCGGCAGGGAGAAGTGTTCGGCCTCGCTGAGGACAACATCGACTTCGACCCAGGCTGGGTGCACGTCCGCCAGCAGGTCAAGCGCGTACGCGGCACGCTGGTCTTCGCTCCGCCCAAGCGGGGCAAGCTGCGGGACGTACCCCTCAGCCCGGTGGTCGCGGCGAGCTTCCGTGAACACATGGACCAGTTCCCTACCGTCGAGGTCACCTTGCCGTGGAAGACACCGGACGGGCCGCCGGTGACACGGAGGCTCGTCTTCACGAGCGGAGTGGGCAAGGCCATCTGGCGCAGCTACTTCGACGACTACGTCTGGAAACCCGCCCTGGCCTTCGCGGGCGTCATCCCGCCCAAGCTGCCTGGCGAGCGCTATGCGGCTGCGCCGGACGACGGCATGCACGCTCTGCGGCACTTCTACGCCTCCGTGCTCCTGGACGCCGGTGAGAACATCAAGGCCTTGAGTGTCTATCTGGGACACTCGGACCCCGGATTCACACTGCGGATCTACAGCCACTTGATGCCGAGCAGCGAGGCACGGACGCGGACGGCTTTGTCTGCCGTCTTCCTGCGAAAGCCTGCCTTGGTCATCGCCCCGGCGGCCTGACGGCCCACAGACGGCCCACGGCCCGGTCCCGGCCCCTGGCTAGCGATTCCGCCGCTGGTCAGGGGCCGTTGCCATGATCAGGCTCGGCAAAAACACCCCATCTTGCCTGACTGCCACCCCTGGGCGGAAACCAGCGAGGTGGGAGTGAGCCCCGGTGGGGGCCGGGGGTCAGATGTTGCCGCCCGTTTCAGGCGGAGAGACGCTGAGAGGGACGTCACCGGGTCCCAGTGAGCGCGGGACGGATCCGTGCCGGTCGTGGTGGCCGGAAGGAGCAGGTGTGATGAGGGTCATGCTGCGGGCACGCCTGGACACGCAGGCGTCCAATGAGGCACTCAAGAGCGGTGCGCTGCCGGACACCATGCAGGAGTTGATGGAACAGCTCAAGCCCGAGGCGGCCTACTTCGGTCCCTGCGACGGCGGGCGTTCCTGCACCTTCGTCTTCGACATGCAGGACAGTTCCCAGCTGCCCGCCATTTCCGAGTCGCTCTTCCGGGAATTCGGCGCGGAGGTGGAGATCCAGCCGGTCATGACCGCCGAGGATCTGCGGAAGGGTCTGGCCGCCCTGCACCGGGACTGAGTCCGGTTCGGTTCTCCGGCGCGAATCCGGCGCGGGCTACCCGGAGCCCGCCCCTCCCCGGGAGGGGCGGCCAGAGCGTGGCGCTCCTACTTCTCCGTGGCCGCCTCCTCCGGGGTCTCCGCCGGGTCCTTCTTGGCGCGTACGAAGAAGACCGCCGCGCCGCCGAGCAGGACGAACCCCACCGCTATGCCGGCGATCAGCGGCGTATTGCCGGAGCTGCCGGTCTCGGCGAGGTCGGCGCCGACCGAGGTGCCGCCCGCCGACGCGGGGCTCGGCTGGTTGGCGGGCTGGGCCTTGGTGCCGATGCCGCTGCCCTCCGTACGGCAGTCGAGCACGCCCCTGAAGCGCTTCTCGACGCCGTTCGGCCCCACCATCGTGAAGTCGTAGGCCTGGTCCTCCTGCAACGGGACCGTCACCGTCTGCGACGTCCCCGCCTCGATGGTGTGCTTGACGCCCATCAGCCGGAAGGTGAAGGGAGCGTCCCCCTTGTTGCTCGCAGTGATGTCCACACCGCCCCTGGCGCAGTTCTTCTCCGCCGACAGCGCCGGCACCGCGCCCTTGGCGCCCCAGTCGGCCGTCGCGGTCGCGGAGACCGTCGACTCGCTGGAGCCCGCGAGGATCTGCGTCTGGCTCCGGGTCTCCGAGGTGAAGGCCCGGCCGACCGGCACAGTCGTCGACGCCTGCACGGAGAGCGCCGCCGAGCCGTCGGGCGCGTCCTTCGGCACGTCGAAGTAGAGCCGGCTGCCGTCGCGCGCGGACTTCACCGGCTTACCGTTCCTGCCGACGACCTTCACCCCGCTCGCCGCGGAGTCCCCGGGCGGGGCCACGGACACCGCGTCCGCGTCGGTCCGCACGGTGACCGGACCGATCCGCTCCCCCGGGCGCCCGGAGACGGCGGGCGACTCCAGCGTCAGCGACGCCTTGGGCTCGATGCTGGCCTGCGCGCTCTTGTGCAGGTAGTCGGCGAGCTTCTCGGCCTGCGGGTCGACGGCGTCCACCCGCGCGCCGTCCGAGTACCGCCAGATCGCCACCTGGGTGCCGGCCGCGGCGGTCTTCTCGGTGAGGGAGGACGCGCCCGCCTTCTTGGCGAGCGCCGCGAGGTCGTTCACCTGCGGGTAGGAGTGCTGGAGGATCCAGCGGATGCGGCCCGCGTCACGGTTGCGGTTCAGCGAGGTGCCGCTCCAGGGCGTCTCCTGGTACCGGGCGTCCTTCTGCGTGGGGTTGTGGATGTCGACGCAGTACGTCTGGAGGGTGCCGCCGTCCTCCACGGACATCTCGAAGAGTCCGGCGGGGACCCGCTGTGAGCTGCCGCCCTCCCGGACGACCGCCTGGTCGTACGTCTGCAGGCCGCCCAGCGTCGCGGTCGCCCCGCCCCGCTGCCGCGGCACCTCCTCCGCCGCGGCGGATCCCGCGGCGGCCACCGCTCCCGCGGCGAGCAGTCCCGACGCCGCGGTCACGACGGCGAGGCGGGCGGCGCCCCGACTCCGTATGGACAACGCAGAAAACACAGAATTCCCCTCCGGACGGGACCCGTTCACAACGTGGGGGGTGGTCCCGCCAGCAGATTGAAAGCGGCAGGACCACCTGCCACCTGCGTGGCGCCTCCTGCCAACTGCCCCGTGAGCTACGTCCGGCATCCTAAGGAAGCGGCACACCGCGACCCTCGGTCATATCGTCGTATCACCGATCCGACTCGGAATCGTTATCCCCAACACCCCTCCCGAGCTGGGCTTATCGACAAATCAACGCCATTGGACGCAGCCATTCGGCGGTGCGCCCCACCCGGGCCCGTGTCCCTGACCACTCATCACCCCACCGGCTCCGGCGCCGCTTTGCGCGGCGGCGCGGCCTCCGTCGGCGCCCCGTCCGCCTTGAGCACGCGCCGGAACGCCGAGGTGCCGCGCGACAGGTCGTGGCCGACGGCCTGCGCGTCGATGTCCGCCGACGTCCAGTGCTGGCCGCCGCGCTCCTCGTCCCGCACCCGCAACCTCCCCTGCACGATGACCGGTTCACCCACCGCGAGCGACGCCTGCACGTTCTTGCCGAGTGCCCGTTTGGCCCACACCGTGAAGAAATTGGTGTGCCCGTCCTGCCAGGTGTCCTTCACCGCGTCGAAGTACCGCGCCGTCACCGCGAGCCGGAACCGCGCCACCGGTCCCGACGGCAACTCCCGGTACACCGGCGTCGTCGCGACATTCCCCACCACCGTCACCATCGTCTCGTTCATGCCCTGCCCCTCCCGTACGTCCGTGTGCCCCGCCGCGCCTGCCGCGGCCGGGCTCCCAGACTGCACCGGTCACGCCGGGCCCGCTGAGCCCTGTGGGTTACCCACCGGTTGTGGACAACTCCGTCACCCGACAGCGGCACGCGCCCCCGCCACCCGCCCGTACTGCTCCCTGACCTCGCGGTAGCGCAGCAGCTCGGCCGCCACCGGATCCAGGACCCGGGCCCGGCCGCACCCCGCGGCCGCCTCCCGCAGCCGGCGTTCCGCCTCCTGCCCGTACCGGCGGGCGGGGCCGCGCGCCGCGATCCGGCTCGCCCACTCCACGCACGGGCCGCCCGCGATCCCCGCCACCATCAGCAGCGCGGGCACGCCCAGGTTCGGCTCGGCGATCCCGATGATCTGTCCGACCAGCCAGAGCCCGCCCACCACCTGGAGCAAGGTCATCGCCGCCTGGGCGAGGACCGCGACCGGCCACCAGCCGGGCCGCGGCGGCCGCCCGCCCGACACGCCCACCGTCACCGCCAGCTCGTCGAGCGCCTCGGGCAGCCCTTCCGCGCCGCGCGCCGCGGCCTCCCGCACGGCAAGCGCCCAGGGCACGGGCAGCCCCGCCGCCGCCTCGTCGGCGACCGTGCGGACGGCGTGCTCCACGCGCTGGCGGGCGGTGACCTCCTCGTCCACCGGGATCGGCACGGCGGGCGTCACGGGGCCGCCCGGGGAGCGCTGCGCCTCGTACCACCGCCAGAGCCTGAACCACGGATCGCCGCACGCCCTGCCCGCGTGCCGGCGCCAGGCCCGCTCCGCCGCGTCGCCCGCGGCGGCGGCGCCCACCGCGTCCGCGAGGCGGTCGGCGAACTCCTCGCGGGCCTCCTCGCTCAGCCCGACGCGCCCTCGCCCGCGCCCGCGCACCCGGGACGCCCCGGCGACGTACACCGGACGCAGGTGTTCCGCGGCGGCGTCCAGGTCGGCCGCGATCCGGCGGGCCGCGGCGCCCCGCTCCTGCGTGAACTGGCCGAGGGCCTCGCGCAGATCGCCCATCCCCTCACCGGTCAGCGCGGAGAGCGCGAGCACCGTGGCGCCCGGTTCGCCGTGTTCGCCGAGCGCGATGCCGTCCTCGTCCAGGAGCCGCCGCAGGTCGTCGAGGACCTGGTCGGCGGCGTCGCCGGGCAGCCGGTCGGTCTGGTTGAGCACGACGAAGGTGACCTCGGCGTGTCCGGCCATGGGCCGCAGATAACGCTCGTGGAGCATCGCGTCCGCGTACTTCTCCGGGTCGACGACCCAGATGACGGCGTCGACGAGCGCCAGGATCCGGTCGACGTGCTCGCGGTGCTCGCCGACCGCCGAGTCGTGGTCGGGCAGGTCGATCAGCACGAGCCCCTGGAGGTCGTCGGCGCCGGGCCCCTGGAGGGGGCGGCGGCGCAGCCTGCCGGGGATGCCGAGGCGGTCGAGCAGCCCGGCGGCGCCGTCCGTCCAGCTGCATCCGATGGGCGCGGCGGTGGTCGGCCTGCGCACGCCCGTCTCGGAGATCATCACCCCGGCGAGGGCGTTGAACAGCGTGGACTTGCCGCTGCCGGTGGCGCCCGCGATGGCGACGACGGTGTGCCGGTCGGAGAGCCTGCGCCGGGCGGCGGCCTCGTCGAGGACCCGGCCGGCCTGGGCGAGCGTGCCGCTGTCGAGGCGGGTGCGGGAGAGGCCGACGAGTTCGCGCAGCGCGTCGAGCCGCTCGCGCAGGGGTCCCTCGTACGAGGTGGGCGTCCCGGAGGGGGCGGGGGCGTAGGCGCGGACACCGGGGGCCGTGTCCTCCGGACGGGTGCCTTCCGCGACGCGCCGGGCGATGAGGCCGTCGTCCCAGGCCCCTTCGGGGTCGTCGTCCGGCCGCCCCGGGCCTGACGGTTCTTCCCGCTCTACGCGAACCCCGCGCTCGGCCGGCTCCCTTCGCTCTGCCGACTCCGTCCGCTCCGCCCGCTGCTCGCGGCTTTCCCGGGCGCCCCGCTCTTCACGGGTGTCCCGCGCGTCCCGGGCGTCCTGTGCGTCCCGGGCATCACGGTTCTCCCTGGCGTCACGGCTTTCCCCGGCGTCACGGCTTTCCCCGGCGTCACGGCCTTCCCGGCGCTCCCGGCGCTCCCGGCGCTCCCGGTCCTCCCGGCGCTCCCGGTCCTCCCGCTCGTCGCGTTCGGTGTGATCAGTGACAGCAGTCACGGCGGTCACCTCTCCTTCTGCAGTACGGACAGGGCGGCGATCAGTTCGGCCTGGGGTTCGGGATGTACTTCGAGTGCGTCCAGGGGGGCGAGCCGCCGGTCCCGCTCGACGGCGAGGACCTTCTCCAGGTAGGCGGCCAGCAGACGCTCGCCCCGGTCGCGCAACCGGACCGCTCCCTGGGCGCCGATCCGCTCGGCGAGGATCTCCCCGGCCGCCCGCGCCCGATGCCCGCCGAGCAGGGCCGTGGCGAGCAGCGCGGCGACGACCTCCGGGTCGGGCAGCGGGGCCTTGTCGACCCGCTCCATCGCGCGCACCTCGTCGTCGGCGTACTCCTCCAGGACGCGCCGCCACCGGCGTACGGCCATCCCGATGCGGTGCTCGGCGCTCTCCACCTGGGGGTCGCGGTCGGCGAGGCCGGGAGCGGCCGCGGCGGGCTCGCGCCGCCAGGCCTCGTCGATGCGCTCGTCGGCGGCGGTGACGGCGCACAGCAGCAGCGCCTCCAGGCTCTCGGCGATGGCGTCGAGCAGTTCGCCGGGCCCGCAGTCGAGGGGATAGCTGCGCCACCGCTTCAGGGCGTCGCCCGCGAGGACGCCGCCCGCCTCCAGACGGCTCTGCACGCGCGCGTGCTCGCGGTCGTACGCCTCGTCGACGGCGGCGGTGAGCCGGAGCGCGGCGGCGTACTGGGAGGCGACGGCGCCCGCCAGCTCCGGCATCCGCGAGTCGAGCGAACGGATGACGCCGCGGGCCGTACGGGTGATGGCCTGGGCGCGGGCCGAGGGGTCCTGGACGCGCTGGGTCAGCCAGGCGCGCAGGGGCGCGACGGCGGTGGAGGGGAGCAGTCCGCCGCCGCCCGCGGACTCGGGCAGTTCGGGCACGGTGAAGCGGGGCACGTCGCCGAGGCCCGCCTTCGCGAGCAGGGCGCCGTACTGCCGCGAGACCTCGGTCACGACCTGGTGGGGCACGCGGTCGAGGACGGTGACGAGGGTGGCGTCGTGCTCCTTGGCGGTACGCAGCAGATGCCAGGGCACCGCGTCGGCGTACCGGGAGGCGGTGGTCACCATGACCCACACGTCGGCCGCGCAGATCAGCTCGGCGGCCAGGACCCGGTTCTCGGCGATGAGGGAGTCGACGTCGGGCGCGTCGAGGAGGGCGAGACCGCGGGGCAGGCTGTGGACGGTCTCGATCCGCAGGGCCCGTTCCAGTTCGCTCCCGAGGGCCGGCATGTCGTCGTCGCCGTCATCCTCGTCGTCTCCGTCGCCACCCTGCGCGCACACGGGTTGAGGCAGCCACACGCGCGTGAGGTCCGGCAGGACCCGCATGTCCGCGAACCAGTGGTGGTCCTCCGGATGGCAGACGAGCACCGGTGTGCGCGTCGTGGGCCGCAGCACACCCGCCTCGCTGACCTGACGCCCCACCAGGGAGTTCACGAGAGTGGACTTGCCCGCTCCCGTGGAACCGCCGATGACGGCGAGCAGGGGCGCCTCCGGCGCTTTGAGGCGGGGCACCAGATAGTCGTCGAGCTGCGCGAGCAGCTCGTCCCGGTTGGCACGCGCGCGTGGCGCCCCCGGCAGGGGGAGCGGAAAGCGTGCGGCGGCGACACGCTCGCGCAGGGCGGAGAGTGCGTCAAGCAATTGAGGCCGTACGTCCAAGGTCACCACATGCGAAGAATGCCCAATTTTGGCGGCTTTCTGAAGCATATGGACGTCCCTGCGCGCCGGTCGAACACCGGGGAGCGAAGGGACGGCCGGGGGCGCAGGCATAACGAGTGCACAACACCCGGGGCGCGAGGCGCAAAAAGCGATGCGAGATTCGTACCTGCCTGCGATTATCAGGACCGCTTCACCGAACCTCCACATCACGGCGCGGAGGCGAAGCAGCAAGGACAGGGTCCCGGGAGCCCTATCCTTGTCCCCGGCAAGGCCACGGACCTCCCCCACATCCGGACCCGTGCCACCGGCCACACCCAGGCCCCCGTAGCTCAGTGGATAGAGCAGGCGCCTTCTAAGCGCTTGGCCGCAGGTTCGAGTCCTGCCGGGGGCGCAAATAGCCTCTCACCTGCGGAAACGCGTGAGAGGCTCTTTCGTGTCCGGGGGCACTTCGCCATGACAGCAAGCGCCTTGGCCTGTCCACGTTCGTGGACACGGGCAGGCGGACTTTCGTGCGTCCCCGCCCCTTCGCGTCATGCGCCGAGCGACTCGAGCGACTCGAAAAGGTGGTCGTCCAGGGCGGCGGTGACGTCCTCACCTCGTGATGGCGCCAGCCGGTGGTCGAAGCGTGGGTGGCGTCCCCGATCGCCGTACGCGTTCGGGGACGCCGTCTCGAGGCGGTGCGCGGCTACGTGTTCACCGGGCGCTTGCTGTTCTCCAGCCGTGCCGCTTCCTTCTCCCGGTCCTGCTTCTCCTTCTGCTCCCTCTGCTCCCGCAGCTCCTTCTGGTCCTTCTCGGAGAGCGGCGGCAGCTTGTCGATCAGGTCGAGCAGGGGCTCGTACTCACCGTAGGGCGAGAAGCCGTCGGCGCACCGATCGTTCCGGTGCGCGGTGAGGACGTTCCGCACCTCGACGCCGGCCAGCCCGACGATGTTCCGCTTCACCGGGATCGGGACGTCGGTGCACACCTTGCTGACGACGGTGTCGACGATCGCCACCGGGGGGTTCTCCATGGTGCCGACGGACGCCTCCGGGGAGGGCCGCTTCGACGGGGTCGAGGGGTCGGGCGGGACCGGCTCGTCGGCACCGGCACGGAGGTGCGCGTCCGGATCGGTGTGGGCGTTCACCGGGCTGGGACGCAGCCACTCACGCGGCGGACGGCCGTTGCCGGCGGTGTCGGACTTCAGCCCCAGCAGGTCTCCATGCTTGGCCGCCAGCTGGCGGATGGGGTTGTCATCGTCCTTGGCCGCCTGCTCCAGGCACTGAGTGAGGGCGGTCGGCGGGGCGGTGACGGGGATGTGACCGAGGCGGATCAGGGCCAAGCCGCGCACGCCCCGGTCCACGGCGGTCGTATCGGTGGGCAGGCCCAGGCAGTCGGCGGTCTCCTGCGCCATGAGCATGAGCGCGGGGCCCTCGGAGTGCGGGGTCGCGGCGGCGGGCGCGGCCACGGTCCGCGCGGTCGCGGCGGAAGTGGCGGCGGTCGCCTGGGCGGTGGCGGGAAGGGCCGCCATGAGGCCGGCGGTGGCCAGGCCGACAGCGGTCAGTACAGCGGATGCTCGCATGGCATCTCCTCTGGTTCTACTGGGTTGTTGCGGACGATTTGTCCGTGATGTGAGCTTCACTCGTCGTCAAGCCGAGCGCATCAGCAGCGCGTCCGAATGAGCGGCGGGCGATTTTTCACGGCTCTCAACTCGCCCTGCACATACGGCTCCTGACCTGCGAGGAGAGGTAGGGGTGACCCTTCTGAGCCTCAACCGGCGTGGTGGGCACCGGAAGTGCGGTGACGCCGTGTACACCTGTCGTGCACGAGCCGTTACGAGACGGCTGCGCCGCGAAAGGTACGACCATGGCACCGCAGGACGGCGATACGGCAGGGGAGTTGCGGTCGGACGGGGACGCCTACCGGGCCGCGTTCGACCTCTTCCTCGCCGGTACCAATCAAAAGACCCGTACGCGTGACTACCTCACCGACGTCGTACGTCAGTTGCCCGCGCGCCGGGTGTTCCTGGACGTCGGGCCGGCCGACGGCAGCATGACCCGGCACGTAGGACAGTCCTTCGAGCAGATGGTGTGCATCGAGCCGAGTTCGCCCATGCGTGAGGCCCTGGCCCGGAACTGTCCCGACGCCAGGGTGCTGGCCGAACCGGTACTCCAGGCGGACCTGGACATCACCGTCGATCTGGCTCTGCTTTCCCACGTGCTGTACTACGTCCCCCGCCGGCAGTGGACGGCCGCCGCGCTGCGCGTCATGGGGTGGCTCGCGCCGGGTGGGCTACTTCTCATCCTCATGGAGAAGTCGGACAGCAGCTGCATGCGCATGGTGGAGCACTTCACCGGTACTCGATTCGATCTGCGTGAACTCGCCGATGAACTCCGTGCGCAAGCGACGGAGTTGGTGGGCGGCGTACGGCTGGAGACCGTCACCGCCCGGTACCGCACCGAGGACCTCGACGAGGCTGTCGCCGTCGCCGACTTCCACCTCAGCGTTCCGTCGGATCCGGACCGGGACGGGGTCGACGGCTCCTCTCCGAACGCGCCGGTCAGCCGCAAGGCCGTGGAGGACTACGTACGCAGTCACTTCCACGACCTCGACGGCGGCTACACCATCAGCAACGACCAGCACGCGCTGCACATCCATCGCCCGCGCTCCTGAGCGGGGCCGGCCTTCCGGGGCCGGGGCCGGCCCCGCGTGAGCGGTCACCGCCCATCGGTGCAGCGGTCATCGGTGCAGCGGTCATCGACGCAGCGGCACCTGCCAGGTCTCCACGGGCTGCTTGCCCGGGATGAGGCTGGCCTGCGCCTCCGTGGCCTGCCGGCCGGGCTTGAGGGCCCGCTGCGGCCCTGAGGTGTCGGCGGCGCCAGAGCCAGAGCCGGCCGTCTGCTCCTGCGGTGTGTCACCAGTCTGGCCCTGGGGGCTCTTCTTGGCCGGCTCCTCACCGGACTCGCTCTGGCCGTTGTTGTGCTCGCCCTGTTCACCGTTGAGCTGCCCCTGCTGCTGCGCGAGCTTCGGGCAGTTCTGTGAGTTGAACGCCTGGGCGATGAGGCGGCTGGAGTTCGCCATGGAGGGTGTGTGCATGGAGAAGTTCTCCAGCTTCTTGCCGTTCTCCTTGTTCGTCATGTCGCCGGTAATGGTCGACATGGCGAAGGCCGCGCCGAAGTGGAGCGTCCTGCCGGGGCGGACCTCGAACTTGTGCGTCGTCGTCTCGGTCGCGGACTTGGTCCAGGACTTGGAGAACGTCGCACGGAAGGCCGCGGTGAAACTGGCGCGTGCCCCCACGAGCACGGTGTCCGTGGCACCGACGTGCGCGGTGTTCTGGCCGGTGGCGGTGGCGCTGTACTGGGAGCTGGCCTTGCTCGTGCTGGAGGACTGCGCCTTTGAGCTGTGCGGCGACCAGGTCTGATGGGTGCTCTCGGTGGCGTTCTGCTTGGTCGCCGATCCCGTCACCTGGGCAGTGTCGTCCATGGTGACCGAGGCAGTGTTGTTGATCGTTCCCTCGAACATGGCACTGCCGGAGATCTCCCCGCCGATGTTGTCGGTGGAGGACGACGTCAGCGCCGCCTCCTTGGTGACGATGATCGAGTCGTCGGTGCAGTTCTCGACCGCGTTGCCGACCGACACCACGGCGGTGTTGAACTCCTTCTTTTCCTTCAGTTCGAAGACGCACGGGGACGGCTTGCCCTGCGGCGTCTGGCATTCCTGGAGGACCTTTCGGTAGTCCTTGATGGGCTTGCGCTTGGCGTCGTAGGCCCGCGCCTCGGGCAGGGCGGGCAGTTCCACGGAGTCGCTGCGGACGGGGTCGGCGTGGGCCGGCGGGGCCGGCATGGTGAGGCTCAGGCAGGTGAGTGCCGCGAGGAGGAGGCCACGGCGGGCGGAGCGGGCCGTGGGCAGGTCGAGTGTGGACACAGGGGTCTCCTGAGGTAGTACGGGGAGGGGGCGGACCACACGGGCGACCGGCACGAATCCCGTCACCGGAGATTCCCGTCACAGTGATCCCTTGAGCAACCGCACCTTAAACACGGTCTGTTGCCCTCTGCACCCGTAGGCGTTGATTATCCGATTTTTTGGTGCATTGGTGTGACCTTGAGCGGGGCCGGGCCGGTAACGACCCAGCCCCGCACCTCACTTCAGCCGCACTTGTCCCAGCAGTCGCCGTAGTTGTCCCAGCGCTGGTCCTCGCGGACAGGAAGCCGCTGGTCGGCGTAGTGGCACCAGCCCCCGTCCTGGTCGTAGTACCAGTACGCCTGCTCCTCCCGCGGCCCCTCGAACTGCGTCGGGGTACACGGGTCCATGGCGCCTACGACACGGGGGGCGGGCGCCGGCCGGGCAGGCGTCTCGGCGGCGGCTTCACCAGTGAGGGCCACCGAGGCAAGTGCCACGGAGGCGAGAACCGCGAGAAACGCTCGCATGTGCGTTGCTCCTTTCGGGAGTTGTGCGGGGCAGGGCGAGATGGCGGCACGTCGACGTCATCACCGGGCCGCCCCGCATGGGGAGAAACGTTTTCGCGCTGAGCCTTGCCCGGGCTTTCGAGCCGTGCCAACTTGTCGGGCCGTACGGGTCAATTGACGCCGGGAACGGGTGACGGGCAATCGGCGCTATTCATGCGGCGGTCGCCCAGTCGCTCCAAAGCCCTTACGCCACCCGTCTGTTCATGAGCGGGCAGCAAAGCGCGCCCTCGAGGGGCTCTTTCCGTCCGCCCCAACTCGCGCCGCCCTCCTGCCCGGGTTACAACTTTGATGTGGCCGACTCCCCGGCTCTCCGACCTGCACCACCGAGTAGCACAGAGGTCCGATCGGGGTGTTTCTGTCGGACTCAGGCATCCCTCCCGACCTCTGACGGAAGAGATGTGACGAATTGTTAGGCGTACTGACCGGTCGATGGGGCCGCGCACTGCGTCCCCCCTCCGCTGCGCATACGCGTATCCGGCTCCGACCGGTTGTCCCGAAAACCGAAGAGGAGAAAAACGTGGACAGCCGCAAAATCGCTGCGATTGTCGCTCCCGTCATGCTGGCAGCCGGGCTTCTCGGCGCGTCGGCAGTCGCCGCTCCCAACTCCGTTGCCACGGCGACCCATTCGTACGGCGTGGGTACGGCGAACGCGTCACCCGACCCCGACTACTCGCGCGCGCCGACACCGCAAACGCCGACGGCGGAGCCGCCAGAGACCCCGCAGGTGAGCCGGCCCGCGGTAACACAGGAGAATCCGTGTCCCCCCGCAGCGGATGAACAAAAGCAGTCCCCCACCTGCAAGATGAAGGGCGGGGTCGACGCACGGCTCAAGGACTGCCCGCCGGCCTCGACCGCACCGCCGTCCCAGCAGGAGCAGCCCGATAAGGCGAACGAATCCGTCGATCGGCCGCCCCGTTCCGGTTCCTCCGCGGACAGACGGGCCGCCGCGGACGATCCGCACATCTCGACCTGCATGGACCAAGTGGCGGGCATCCAGAGCGCGCACACGCACATGCAGTCCTTCCAGAACGGCCTGGAGTCAAAGGTGACGGGCTTCCAGGAGGCGCAGAAGGACCGTGACACGCCGTTCAGCGAGGCCGTGAACGGGCTCTGCTCCGTTCCGCTGTCGCTCATGGCGACCGTCCCGTCAAACGTCACCCGTTTCGACACCAAGGAGAGATTCTGCTGACGGCGAGGTGTGCCGCAAGCAAGTCCATTCGCGCAGTAGTTGGCGCCTCGGCGTCCAGGGACAGAAGGAGAGAACAGTGAGACAGAGAATGAGCCGTCGTGCTCTTCTGGCGGTCGGCGTGGTGATGACCGTCGTGCCGGTGTCCGCCGTCCACGCGGCGGTGGCGAAGCCGACGCCACCACAGCTGGAGGAGAAGGAAGTTGACGTGCCGGTGGTCAACGGATCCTTTAGCCAGCCGTCGATCGCGATCGGCAGCAAGAAGGAATGGGAGCAGGTCGACGGCACGGCGCCGTTGTACTGGGGCCGCCAGACAGCGGACAGTGCGGCGGGAGTAGTGGTCGCGGCCGGAACGTACCGAGCGGGTCGCGGCGAGAGAGGGCAGGCCGTGCGGGTCGATGCGCTGCTCGCCGCGGACGGAGACCTTCCCGGCGGCACCGGCAAGCATCTGAAGACTCGACTGTGGGATGTGCGTCGAGGGTCACGGATCACGTTGCGGTTCGCGTACTCGCCCACGACCAACGCCGAGAAGTGCAAGTCGACCGGCAAGGACAAGGATCCGAAGGAGGAGCAGCGCAAGCAGATCCAGCTTCATGTGCTCAATGAAAAGGAGCACGTGTGGGACGGCACGGTTGACGCGCCGACGTTCACGAAGAGGACGTTCGACAACGAGAAGAAGAAGGAGGAAGTCGAAGTCGGCGAAGCCAAATGGAAGGAAGTCGAACTACAGTACACCGCCAAAACCAACAATCCTCGGGTGGCCTTCGCCCTCACCGACGTGAAGTACGGCAAGGACGAGAAGAACCAGAAGGACGTGAGCGCAGAGTGCCATCCCATGATCGCCGCTGTGTCCGCGCGTCAGCGGCCCATCGAGGTCGACAAGAGCTCGCGCAAGAGCGACCTTCCGCCTGCTGAGGCGTACCAGGGCAATGACTACACGGGGGACGTGTCCGCAGCACTGGATGCGTGTGCGGATACTGCCAACCGCTGCACGTTCACCCTCAACCAGCGGTACTCCTACGGCTACTACGACCGGCCTCGGCCGGTCGGCGAGGTCTACGAGAACTGCACGTTCAGCGAGAGCCAGGCCTCGGCGGCCCTGCGGGACAGGAGGAGGGTCGTCTACCGTGAACGGTCCTTCGACAGTGGCACCCAGGCGGGCAAGACGCAGTTCCTCGACTCCAGTTCACACGACGGACTGACCGGTGAGGACCTGAGTCATGACGTCTCGCACGTCGCGCCCAAGGAATCCGGTGTCGCGAAGGACAAGGAGCAAGCCGTACCCGGGGCAGCGGCGGTGCATTTCGCGGCGGCCTACGAGAAGGTCCGTGACCAGCCGTGGCAGTGGTCGCGGACAGTGGAACGCGACATCGACGTCGTCACCCCGAAGAATCACGCGAGTTGGGTCGAGGTGTCCGCCGCCCGTGAACGGGCCGATGGCCACTACACCGTCACGGACAAGACGGGAAGCCAGGACGCGGGCTCAAGCAACAAGGCCATCCACCGCCTGTTCATCACCTACGACGGTCCCTCCCGCATCACCTCCGACCGTGTCTTCCAGCGGCACGGCACCCTCTCGCCCACCGAGATCGCCCGCTGCAAGACCCACCGGCCGCTGCCCTACACGCCGGCCGAAGAGCCGGTGGTGCCCTACGACCCGAAGGACAGGGACGTGCCGGACGAGTCCCTGACCCCCGGGACGGCTGTCAGCGCACGGCCCAAGCCCAACCCCTCGGCCTCGGCCTCGGCCAGTTGATGCCGGACCCGGCAACCGCGGACGGCGCCTGGCCCTCGTACAACACGTACAAGAGGCCAGGCGTTTCTCCCGCCGAGCAAAGACCCGGAACCGGTCATACCGTGAAAAACATGGACCTCGACCTGTGGGCGACGGTGCAGGCCACACCCGGCGTGCGCGAGGCCCCCGAACTTGAGGCGGCCGGCTGGGACGGCGTCACCTTCGGTGACTCCCAGTGTCTGATGGGCGATCCCTACGTCGCCCTGACCGCCGCAGCTCTGACCACCAGCCGCATTCGGCTGGGCGTCGGCGTCACCAACCCCTGGACCCGGCATCCCGCCGTGACCGCCGCGGCCACCATGTCCGCGCACCTGGAATCCGGGCGGCGCGTGGCCCTCGGCATCGGCCGGGGGGACAGCTCCCTCGACCGGCTCGGCCTCGCGCCCGTTCCGACCTCGCACCTCGTCTCGTACGCCACGGCCGTGCGGACCTATCTGCGCGGCGGACCCGTGCCCGCGAGCACCGCCCGCCGTGGGGCGCCCCAGGTCTTCCAGGGGCGGCTGGCGCAGCTGCCCGACGACAGCCGCCTCGCGTGGCTCTCCCGCGTCCCCGAGGGCGCGGGGCCGGAGGTGTTCCTCGTCGCCTCCGGGCCGCGCACCATCCGGGCGGCGGCCACGACGGCCGACGTGACGGCGCTGTCCGTGGGCGCGGACCGCGAGCGGCTGCGGGAGGCCGCCGATACCGCCCGCGCGGCCCGGCCCGACGTGCGGCTGGCCGCCTTCATCCATGTCGTCGTCGACGACGACACGGACCGGGCCCGCACCGAGGCGGCCCACGGCATCGCCACCTTCGCCCGCTTCTCCCGGCACCGCACGGCGGATCCGGCCCCCGGCTGCCTCGACTCCTTCGCCGTGCTGGGGCCGGCCGCCTACTGCCGGGACCGGATACTCGCCCTCGCCGACCTCGGCCTGGAGCGCCTGCACATCGTCACCGGCTGCTCCGGGGAGTACCGCAAACGCTCGTATCGGGCCTTCATGCGCCACGTCGCCCCCGCCTTGCGGGAGCATCGCCGCCGCTAGGCGGTTTTGGGGGGGCCGTCCGTGGGGTGCTGGCGGGGGCGGGGGTTGCGGTTTCGGTGGCGGGGGGTGGCCTGGCGGGGCGGGCGGGTCAAGGTGATCTGGCGGACCAGTTGCTGGAAGCAGGCCAGGGCGGCCAGGGCGGGAAGCGCCGCGGCGGCGGCCTCCACCAGAGGGCGGGGCACCTGGGCCACACACAGCAGTATCGAGACGATGGAGAAGAAGAGGACGATGGCCCATGAGTGCGCCGCGCGGCGACGGTGGAGGGCGGCGCGCAGGATGGACAGGGAAGCGACCACCCAGGGGCCGTAGACGAGCAGGGGCCACCATCCGACCGCACCCGGTGTCGTGCGGTACGTGGCGACGAGGCGCAGGGGGTCGTAGCTGACCAGGCCGCCGAAGACGCACACCATGGAGACCACGGCGGCGGCGAGCACGGCGAGGAGGAAGCTCGTCGCGCGCAGGGCGCTCCGGGTCCGCTTGTGGGGACGGGAGCGGGAGCGCCGGTGGTGGGAGACCGGGGAGCGCTGAGCCGGCAACTCCGCGGTGGAGCCGGTGGAGCCGTTGGATCCGGTGAGGTCGGCGGGGGCGGCACCGTCGCCTTCGGGTACCGGGTCCTCGTTGATCTCAGGCGGGGGCGGAGCGTCGTTCTTCTCGTTCTCGACGGCTTCGTGCAGCAGGTGGGCGAGTTCTTCCGCCGGGTCCCAGTGGACGTCCAGCTGATCGAACGGGGGGAGGGACTGCTCCCAGACCTGCGTGTGATCAGTCGTCGGATATCCGGTGGGAGGGCCTACGGGGGCGGGCCGGTCGTCCAGTCGGCTGTGGCGCCCGCGTGACTCACGCACGATAGGGCCCCCGAGGGGCCAGAGCGGCGGGGCCCACGCCGGCCACCGGGTGGTCGGCCACGGCGGTGAACCGGGCCTGGATGGCGTTGAGTTCCGTGAGCAAGTCTTCAACCAGCGTGCCGCTGTGGCGCAGTTCGACCCTCTGGTTTCCATCGTGCAGGGCCGCGCAGGCCTCCCTGGCGGGGGACGGGGCGTAAATCCAGCCCCCCATGGGAACCGCGCCTGGAACAAAGCCAATTGAGGCGACGCGGCAGCTCCCCGCCGCCTTGGCCCTTGTTTTCGTCATGTTCAACCTAACGGGTCCGCATTACGGAGGATGCGCGGCAAACGGGTGGCGGAAATGTCGCATTGAACGATGTCTGGCTAGTCTCTTATCGGTTCTGCGGTGACCTGCGGCACCGTGCGCCTCCGTCGGGCTCGGCCCTCGTACGCCCGCCTGCCGCACTCCCGCTTCCCTCATTGGGGTGACGCCAGGAGTAGCAGAAACATCTGCGGGAAACCGTCCCCCAATTCTGCGCTCTTTGGGCGGAATTCACCGAAAGGGAAATGATGAGCAATCTACTGTCAACACTCCTCGCCGGAGACAACACGATCGAGGGGGCCGTTCTTCCTCTTCTCAACACGCTCTCGTACACCGGAGGCCTCGTCCTCTTGGCAGTGCAACAGCTTGGGCTCCTCGGTGTCGTCTGACGAGATTCGGATCTGTCCGGCTGGCTGAAACGCCCCTCCTGGCCGTAGCGTCTGCCCCTCTCGTACGGAGTGGGTCAGGGAGTAGGGCAGGGAGTGGTGGCCGTGGGGTCGTGGTGGCGGGGTGTCGTGGTCGCCGGGGTGTTCGGGGCCGTCGGGGCGCTCGGGGTCGGTGGGTGTTCGGCGCCGGGTGACGACGGGGCGGCCACGGGTCACGGGGCCGGGGCGGATACGCCGGCCGCCTCGGCGTCGCCGTCGCCCGCCCGCGCTCTGACGACCGGGCAGTTGAAGGGCCTGCTGCTCCGGGACGGGGAGGTGCCGGGCCTGTACGGGATGACCGTGCAGGCGCCCGCACCCCGGTACGAACCGCGTGTTTCGGCCGAGGGCGCCGGGTGTCAGGACGTACTCGACATGCTCGTCACGCAGCACGCGTCCACCTCCGTGATCCAGGATTTCTGGTGGGACAAGGAACGTTGGGGCGGTCGGACGTGGTTGGCCGCGTACGAGGGGGACGAGGCCGCCACGTGGTTCCGGAGGTTCGAGGAGGGGCTGCGGACCTGCCGGACCCTGGTGGCGCGGATGCCGGAGGGCCGGCTCGACTCCCGGGTCACCGTCGGGAAGGCGCCCGCCCTCGGGGACGAGGCCGTCGCCTTCGAGCTGAGCATGGACGGCCGCGGGGGCGCCGTGGCGACCGATCATCATGTGCTGGTCCGTGTGGGCTCCCTCACCGTCCACGTCAGCGACCGCGACGCGCAGCGGCCGCCGCGGCTGCCGATCGACGTCGTGGTCAGCAAGCAGCTCGACCGGATCGCGCGCGGGGCGCGCAGGTGACGCGGCGGCGGTGAGTGCGCGCCCCCTGCGGGGGCGAATGGGCTTCTGTGAACGGCGCCAATCGGTGCGGGAGGGGCGAAAATACAATCCCACTGTCTTCTGCCGGGGGGAGTGGACCGCTTACCGCAGGGTCGAGGGTTGGAGGAGACCGCCGTGGCGGACGAGATCAGCAGGATCGCCGGACTGGACTTCGCGAGCGTCACGCCCGATGAGTTCGCCCGCACCGTGAAGGGGCTCTCCGGCCGGGAGATCGCCGGGATCGCCCGGGACGGCGCGCTGCGGGCTCGCGTCCTGGACGAGGTCTTCGGGCGCGTGGAACGGCAGTTCAGGCCGGAGGCGGCCGGTTCGCTCGCGGCGTTGATCCGTTGGACGGTCACGGGGGTGGGCGGTAACCCGGACGTCGTGTACGAGACGTTGATCGCGGACGGGACCTGCACCGTGCGGGCGGGCCGCTCCGAGGCGCGGCCGCGGGTCGCGCTCACCATGGCCGACGCGGAGTTCCTGAAGCTGGTGTCGGGGAACGCCAGCCCCGTCGTGCTGTTCGTGACGCGCAAGGTGCGGATCACGGGCGACCTGGCACTCGCCGCGGGGCTCACACGGTACTTCGACATCCCCAAGGCGTAGGGGCCCCCCGCGACGGCGGGCGGACGGCGGTCAGCGGTCGGCGGGCGGCTCAAGCGGGGTGGGCGTGGCGCCGATGTAGGGCGCATGACGTCTACGTACTCCCCCGAGGTCCGTGTCGCGCAGGCCCGGCCGCCCGTCGCCGCCGGGCACGGGCGGTGGCGGGGCCCCGCGCGTCTCGCCCTGGCCCTCCTGCCCGCCCTCGTCATCGCCGTCGCCGGCTTCCAGCGGCGCTGGATGTCCGACGACGGGCACATCTACGTACGTACGGTCCGTCAGGTCCTCGCCGGTAACGGGCCCGTGTTCAACGCCGGGGAGCGGGCCGAGTCGTCCACCGGCACCCTGTGGCAGTGGCTGCTCGTGGTCGCCGGGGCGCCCGGCCTCGACATCGCCACGGCGGCGATGTACGGCGGCCTGCTGCTGACCGCCGCCGGCTTCGCGCTCGCCGGGCTCGCGGCGCTCCGCCTGCACGGCGGCGAGGGCGGGGGCCGAGTTCTGCTGCCCTGCGGGGCCCTGGTGCTGCTCGCGCTGCCGCCGGTCTGGGACTTCGCGACCTCCGGTCTGGAGACGGGGCTCGCCACCTGCTGGCTCGCGGGGGCCTGGCTGGCGCTCGTCGCGCGGCCGCGCGCGCTGACCACCTGCGCGGTGCTGGGCCTCGGGCCGCTCGTACGGCCGGACCTCGCACTGGTGTCGGCGGTGTTCCTGGCCGCCCAGTGGGCCGTGGCGCGCCCCTCGTGGCGCGGGGCGCTCGCGGGCGCCGGGGTCGCGGGCGCGCTGCCGGTCGCGTACGAGATCTTCCGCATGGGGTACTACGGGCATCTGATGCCGCTGCCCGGCGTCACCAAGGAAGCCTCACGGAGCCTGTGGGGCAGGGGGTTCGACTATCTCTCGGACTTCGTGGGGCCGTACGTCCTGTGGCTGCCACTGCTGATGATCGTCGCGGCCGTCCTGGCGTCCGGGCGGGCGGGGTGGCGCGGCGAGCGCGTCGAGGCGGTGGCTCCCGTCCTCGCCCCGGTGGTCGCGGGGGCGCTGTGCTGGCTCTACGTCATCAAGGTGGGCGGCGACTTCATGCACGGGCGGATGTTCCTGCCGGGGCTGCTGCTCATGCTGTTGCCCGTCTTCCTCGTGCCGCTCACACGCGCGTGGACGATCGTCGCGGCCGGGGTCGCGGTGTGGGCGGTGGTGTGCGCGGCGGTGCTGCGGGTCCCCTACGAGGGGCGGATCGGGCCGGCCGGGGTCGCGGACGAGCGCGGGGTGTACGTGTGGCAGAACGCCGCCTCCCACCCCGTGCACCACGATTTCGCCGGGCAGGCGGGCAACAAGGCCTACGCCGCTCTCGTACGGGAGCGGGTGCGGCGTGGCACGCCCACGCTGTTGCTCGCCCGGACCCCGGTGAAGGCGGCCCGGCCCGGGGTGACCGGGGTCTACAACACCCTGGGGTTCAGCGGCGCCGTCGTCCCGCTGTCCGGCGCCGCCCTGGACCCGATCGGGCTCGCGTATCCGCTGGCGGCCCACTCGGAGGGCTTCCACGGCCGGGTGGGGCACGACAAGCGGCTGCCGGACGAGTGGATCGTCGCCGAACGCGGGGTCAAGGGCTCGCTGCCCGGCGGACTCGACTCCGCCCGGGTGGCCGCCGCGCGCCGCGCCCTGCGCTGCGAGCCGTTCACGGAACTGCGGGCGGCGACGCGTGCGCCGATGTCGGTCGGGCGGTTCTGGCGGAACCTGACGGGGGCGGTGGGGCTGACGTCCTTCCGGTTCCCGAATGATCCGGTGCGGGCGGAGCGGGAGGCGTGCGGGTAGCCGGGGGCCGGCGGCGGGGGGTTCGGGGGCGTCTGAGGGGACTCCCCCTCAGCTGACCACGTCCTTCCTCGCGAACCCCCGGAACGCCAGGGCGAACAGGACCAGCGCGTACGTCACCGAGATCGCCGTGCCCTGGAGCATGCCGCCCCACTCGGGGCGGGGCTGGAGGGCGTCGGCCCAGGCGAACTGCCAGTGGGCGGGGAGGAAGTCGCGCCAGTCGCCCAGCGCGGTGACCGCGTCCAGGACGTTGCCGACGATCGTCAGGCCGACCGCGCCGCCGACCGCGCCGAGCGGGGCGTCGGTCTTCGTGGAGAGCCAGAACGCGAGGCCCGCGGTGACCAGTTGGGACACGAAGACGTACCCGACGACGACGAGGAGCCGCTGGGCCGCCGTGGCCGCGGGCAGTTCGCCGCCGGTCGGGATCTCCAGCGGGCCCCAGCCGTAGGCCACCGCGCCGATGGCCAGCGCGACCAGCGGGAGCAGGGCCATGGCCGCGGCGCTGAAGGCGAGGGCCACGACGAGCTTGGACCACAGCAGGCGGGCCCGCGGCACCGGCGCCGCCAGCAGATAGCGCAGGGACGACCAGCTCGCCTCGGAGGCGACCGTGTCCCCGCAGAACAGCGCGACGGGGATGACGAGCAGGAAGCCCGCCGAGACGAACAGGCAGGTCGCCGCGAAGTTGGTCGCGGACGCCGTCGCCGTGTCCATCAGCGTCACCTGGCTGTTGCGCTCCCCCGGCGAACCGGCGACGGCGAACGCGATGACGAGCACGACGGGCAGCAGCACCATGATGGCGCCCATCACCTGCGTGCGGCGCCGCTTCAGCTGGCGGACCGCCTCGACCCGCAGGGGCAGGGTGCGGCCGGCGCGGTAGCCGGGCGCCGTGGGGCGCTCCAGAGTGGGGGCGCTCATGCGGTGCCTCCGATCAGGGTCAGGAACGCCTCTTCGAGGCGGCGGTGCGGGCCCATGGACTCCACGGGCACGTCCAGGCGGACCAGTTCGGGCAGGAGCAGGGCGGCGCTGCCCGCCGGTGTGCCGTCCAGGCGTATCAGGAGGCCGTCGTCGGCGCGCACCGCCGAGGCGACGCCGGGCAGCGCGGCGACCTTGTCGACCAGCGGGTCGGGGACCGGCGCCGCGAGCCCGACGAGGAGCGTGTCCCCGGAGCCGACGATCTCCGCGACCGGGCCGGCCTGGACGAGGCGGCCGCGGTCCATGACGACCAGGTGCGTGCAGGACTGCTCGATCTCGGCGAGGAGGTGGCTGGAGACGATGACCGTGCGCCCGCCGCGGGCGTAGCGGATCATGACCTCGCGCATCTCGCGGATCTGCGGCGGGTCCAGGCCGTTGGTCGGCTCGTCGAGGATCAGGAGGTCCGGCAGGCCGAGCATGGCCTGGGCGATGGCGAGGCGCTGGCGCATGCCCTGGGAGTACGTCCGCACGGCGCGGGCCAGGGCGTCGCCGAGCCCGGCGATCTCCAGGGCCTCGGCCAGGTGGGCGTCCTCGGCGGGGCGGCCGGTAGCCTTCCAGTACAGCTCCAGGTTCTCCCGGCCGCTGAGGTGCGGCAGGAAGCCGGCGCCCTCCACGAACGCGCCGACCCGGGACAGGACGGGCGCCCCCGGGCGGATCGCCTGGCCGAAGACGCGGATCTCGCCCGCGTCGGGGCGGATCAGGCCCATCAGCATGCGCAGGGTGGTGGTCTTGCCCGCGCCATTGGGCCCGAGGAGGCCGAGGACCTGGCCCCTCTCGACGCGGAAGGAGACGTCGCGGACGGCGTACCGGTCGCTGGACCTGGCGTACCGCTTGCTCAGGTCCGTGATCTGGAGGGGCACTTCGGCGAGCGCGGGGTCGGGTGCCGGTGCCGTCGTGCGGCGGCGGCCGGTGAGCAGCAGCCCGAGGGCGATCAGCGCTCCGGCGGCGGGCAGCCACCACACCCAGGCGGGCAGCGGCGCGGCGGCGGTCTTCAGGCCGGGGGCCGTGGGCACCGACAGGTCGCTCTTCAGCGAGGCGGTGTAGGTGGCGGGCTCGACCGGTGAGGCGTAGCCGAGGTCGGTGGAGGCGAGGACCAGGCGCAGCTTGTGGCCCTTGCGCACCTCGTGGTCGACGGCGGGCAGCCGCAGCTCGACGTCCTTGCCCCGCTGGGCGCCCTCGACGCGGACGGGGGCGACGAGTTGGGAGGGCAGGACCTGCTGCTTCCCGTCGGGGCTGACGTCGTACACCTTGGCGAAGAGCACCGCGTCCCCGCGGGAGGACTTCACGTGGGCGCGCACCTTCGGTGAGCCGGTGATCCGCAGGTCCTGCGCCAGTGGCTTCGAGGTGAAGGCGGCGTGCTGCCCGGGGAGGTCGAGGGAGACGCCGACGCCGAGGGAGGAGAGCCGGGACAGGCCTCTGCCGCCGAGGCCGGGGAGGGTGGAGACGGCGGGCGGGCTCGCCCCGGCGGGGTTGTCGAAGGTCTGCTCGCGCCCGGCGAGGGGCACCGCGCGCGGGTCACTGTCCAGGCCGGGGTACGTGTCGCCGCTCGCGCCCCGCAGTTGGGCCGCCCCGTCGGTGGAGTCGATGCCTCCGGTGCGGGTGACGCGGAAGGCGGGGCCGGTGTCGGCGCCCTTGTCGCCCTTCAGATAGCGGTCGAACCAGGTGCCGACGCGCCGCTCCACGCGCCCCCGCTCGTTCTCCCGCTCGCCGGCGTCGTGGCCGCCCGCGATCCAGTCGACCTTCACGGGCGCGCCGTTGGCGCGGACCGCCCGGGCGATGGCGTCGCCCTGGTCGAGCGGGAAGAGCGAGTCCGTCTGGCCCTGTACGAGGTACGTCGGCACCTCGATGCGGTCGCCGACGGCGGCGGGGCTGCGGGCGGCGAGCAGCTCGCGCGCCTTCGCGTCGGGCTTCCCGGCGACCGCGACGCGGTTGTACATGGCGCACAGCTGCTTGTCGAACTTGTCGCAGCCGCCGCCGGTGTTGATGAACGAGCCGGTCCACAGCTTCTTGAAGACGCCGTCGGGGAACAGCGCGTCCGCGAGGTTCCAGTAGGTGATCTGCGGGGCGATGGCGTCCACCCGCCGGTCGTGCCCGGCGGCGAGCAGGGAGACCGCGCCCCCGTAGGAGGCGCCGGTGACGCCCACGCGCGGGTCGCCCGCCTTGTCGAGCCGCACCTCGGGCCGCTTCGCCAGCCAGTCGATGAGCCGGGAGACGTCGGCGACCTCGGCCTCGGGGTCGTTCAGGCCGATCTTGCCGGTGGACCTGCCGAAGCCGCGCGCCGACCAGGTCAGTACCGCGTAGCCGTCCCCGGCCAGCTCCTCGGCCTGTTCGCGCACGTCGCTCTTGCTGCCGCCGAAACCGTGGCCGATGAGGATCGCGGGCCGCTTGGTGGCAGGGTCGCCCGCGGTGAAGTAGGAGGTGTCGATCTTCGCGCCGTCGGCGTCGAGGGTGCCGTCGGCGCGGTGCACGGTGGGGCCGTCGTCCGCCGCGACCGCCGTCCAGGTGCCTGCCCCCGCGAGCACCACGACGGCGGCCGCGGCGGCGAGCAGCCGGCGTGGCCCGCGCGGTCCGGGAAGCCTGGGCCTGGGCAGTCGTAGATCCATGCCGTCCACCGTACGGGCGGCCACCGACAACCGGAGCGGCCGCCGGTCGGAACCGCCCCGCCTCCCCGGGGAGTAGACTCCGCGCCCCGCGTACCACGGACGCGGTAGGCGGATGTGGCCGACCGGCCCCGCACACGTCAGGGGTGAAACTAGGCTGCACCCATGACATCGGCCGCATCCGCATCCATGACCCTCCCGGATTCCCTCGCCACCGGTCAGCGCTCGCTCGGGGACCCCTCCGTCCGCTTCCCCCTGTGGCCCCCGCTCACCACCGGCTGCCCGGTGACCAGCACCGACACCGTGTCGTACCCGGTCGAGGTGGACTACGCCTACGACAAGGTCCCCGCCGACCTCTTCACCACCGCGCCGGGGCGGCCGCGCGGGCATGAGCGCTGGGCGCCGCTCCTGCCGCCGCTGCACGCGCCGGGGCTCGGCGAGGGCGGCACCCCGCTCGTCCCCCTCGGCGACGACCTGTGGATCAAGGACGAGTCGCGCAATCCGACGTGGAGCCACAAGGACCGCATCAACCGCGTCACGGTCAGCGCGGCGGCCGGCACGGGCGCGGAGGGCGTCGTCGTCGCCTCGTCGGGCAACCACGGGGCCTCGGCGGCGGCGTACGCGGCACGGGCGGGCCTGCGGTGCGTGGTGATCGGCTCGGCCGGGACGCCGCCGGCGGTCGAGGCGTTCCTGCGGGCGTACGGCGCGGTGGTGCTCTCGGTGCCCGCCGACGCGCGGTGGCCGCTGCTGCGGCGGATCGTGGAGCGGTTCGGCTACCACCCGGTGAGCAATGTGACGCCCACCCACACCGGCCACGCGTTCGGACCCGAGGGCTACAAGACACTCGCCTACGAGATCTACGCCGAACTCGGCGTGCCCGGCTCGGTGTTCCTGCCCACCGGCTACGGCGAGCTGCTCTTCGGCGTCTGGAAGGGCTTCGCGGAGCTGGTCACGCTGGGCCTCGCCGACCGGGTGCCCCGCCTGTACTCCTGTGAGCCCGCCGCCGGGGGCCCGCTGGCGGCCGCGCTGCGGGAGGGGGTGCCGGCGACACGGGTGGAGGTCGCGCCGACGGCGGCGTACGCGATCGGCTCCTCGGTCGGCGGCTACCGGGGGACCCTCGCCGTCCGGGAGAGCGGCGGCGGGGCGCTGCTGGTCTCCGACGCGGAGATGGCGGCGGCGCGGGACCGGCTGGCGGGGTCCGGACTCTGGGCGGAGCTGTCGGCCGCGGCGGGACTGGCCGGGTACCGGCAGCTCGGGGCGGCGGTGCCGCAGGGTCCCGCGGTGTGCGTCTCCACGTCGAGCGGTTTCAAGGACCGCGACCTGCTGGACGTGGGCGGCAGCGCCGCGGTGGACCCCGAGGACTGGGCGGAGATCGAGCGGCGGGTGCTGCGGGGCTGAGGCGCCCCTCTCCCGCCGTCTGCCGAGGCCCCGCCCCGGGGTTCCCGGCCCCTCGGGGTCCGGGGCCTGCGGCCCGCCTCAGACGCCGGAGGGGCTGAGGGGCGCTTCCTGGCCGTCCTCCGGGACGCTGACCAGCCAGCGCGTGTCGCGGTGGGGGCGCAGGTACAGCGCCCAGTACAGGGTGGCCACGACCACGATGCCGCCGGTCCACAGGAGGTACTGCGTCTCCTGCTGGCTCAGCACGTACGTGAGGACGGCGATCAGCAGCACCGGCACGGCCGGCCACAGCGGCATCCGCCAGGCGGCCGCGTGACCGTGCGAGCCCCGCCGGCCCAGCAGCGCGGCGACCGCCACCAGGAGGTACATGCCGGTCACGGAGACGCCCGTCACGCCGTACAGGGTGTCCAGGTTGACGAAGCACAGGAGGGCGCCGGGCACGCCGACCAGGAGCGTGGCGATCCAGGGGGCGCCGGACGCGCCGAGCTTGGACAGGGCGTTGTTGACCGGCGAGGGCCAGGCCTTGTCCCGGGCGGAGGCGAACAGGACGCGGGAGTTCTGGATGACCATGACGATGCCCGCGTTGATGATCGCGAGGGCGACGCAGAGGCTGACGAACGTACCGACGGCCGAGTTGGACCAGGCCGTCACCATGGCGCTGATGTCGCCCTCGGTGAGCGCCGTCAGGCTCTCCGCGCCCATGGTGATCGCGACCACCGGCACCAGGATGATCACGGTGGAGATGGCGAGGGTGGCGAGGACGGTGCGCGCGACGTTGCGGCGGGGGTTCTCCAGCTCCTCGGAGAGGTAGACGGCCGTGGAGAAGCCCTGGGTGACGAAGAGGGCGATGGCGAGGCCGGAGACGATCAGCATGGCCGTGACGGCGTCGATCCCGCCGGGACCGGAACCGGCCACCGACAGGTCCGTCAGGCTGCCCGCACCGCGCTCGGCGTGGGTGAAGCCGAGGACGGCCACCACGCCCGCCGCGACGACCTCGAGGACCAGGAAGATGCCGGTGATCCAGGCGTTGGCGCGCAGGTCGAGCAGGCCCGCGAGGGTCGCGCAGACCATGACGCCGGCGCCCGCGTAGGACGGGTCGAGGTGGACCAGCGGGGCCAGGTAGTCCGCCGTACCCATGGCGATGACGGGCGGCACGATCATCACGACCAGCAGCGACAGGACGAAGACCAGCCAGCCCGCGAGGCGCCCCGCCATCGTGGAGACCATCGCGTACTCGCCGCCCGCGCTGGGGATGAGGGTGCCCAGCTCGGAGTAGCAGAACGCGACGCCGACGCAGAGCAGCGAGCCGATCGCGATGGTGAGCGCGGTGGCGGTGCCGAGCGAGGAGAAGAGGTCGGGCACGACCACGAAGAGCGTGGAGGCGGGCGTCACGCAGGACAGGGTGAGCAGGGTGCCGCCGACGACGCCGATGGAACGCTTGAGCTTCTGGGGACGTCCCGGATCGGCCAGGGTCGCGGGGGGCGCGGTGGTGGGCGAGGGGAGCGGGCGGAGCGTGTCGGTCATGAAGCGCGATTCCGATCGACTGGTACGGCAGGAGATGCGGGGGGAGCCTTATCGCCTCCGAAGGCTGTCGAGCTGTCTTTCCGTGGCTCCCGGCGCGTCATCGAACCCCGGCGCTAACCGGAACGTCAACGGTCATTTACCTACGGAATCCGTAGCGCGCCCGCATGCCAAGTCGCCTCGCTTTCGCAAGAGTTTGCCTCTTGAGGGCTCAATGAACATACCGACACCGATGATGACCTTCATATTGCAGGCACATGAACGCGAACACTTTCGTTGCCCGAATTGCACCCTGTGCACGGGAACCGCAAGAGCGGCGCCAAAAAAGAATCAGGACCGTCCGAAATCCGGACGGCCCTGCTCTACGGGGGGTCACCCCCCGGTGACTCAGTGGTTGCGCGGGAAGCCCAGGTCCACACCGGCCGGCGCGTCGGAGGGGTCGGGCCAGCGCGTGGTGACGACCTTGCCGCGCGTGTAGAAGTGCGTGCCGTCGTTGCCGTAGATGTGGTGGTCCCCGAAGAGGGAGTCCTTCCAGCCGCCGAAGGAGTGGTAGCCCACCGGCACCGGGATCGGCACGTTCACGCCGACCATGCCCGCCTCGATCTCCAGCTGGAAGCGGCGGGCCGCGCCGCCGTCCCTGGTGAAGATCGCGGTGCCGTTGCCGAACGGCGAGGCGTTCATGAGCGCCACGCCCTCCTCGTAGGTGTCCACGCGCAGCACGCACAGGACCGGGCCGAAGATCTCGTCCCGGTAGGCCTTGGCGGTGGTCGGGACGCGGTCGAGCAGCGACAGGCCGATCCAGTGGCCGTCCTCGTGGCCCTCGACGGTGTACCCGGTGCCGTCCAGGACGACCTCGCAGCCCTCGGCCGCCGCGCCCGTGACGTAGGAGGCGACCTTGTCCCGGTGGGCGGCGGTGATGAGCGGGCCCATCTCGGACGCCGGGTCGCTGCCCGGGCCGATCTTGATCTTCTCGGCGCGCTCCTTGATCTTGCCCACCAGCTCGTCGGCGATGGAGCCGACCGCCACGACCGCCGAGATGGCCATGCAGCGCTCGCCCGCCGAGCCGTAGGCCGCGGAGACGGCGGCGTCGGCCGCCGCGTCCAGGTCGGCGTCGGGCAGGACCAGCATGTGGTTCTTGGCGCCGCCGAGGGCCTGGACGCGCTTGCCGTTGGCGGAGGCGGTGGTGTGGATGTGGCGGGCGATGGGCGTGGAGCCGACGAAGGAGACGGCCGCGACGTCCGGGTGCTCCAGGAGGCGGTCGACGGCCACCTTGTCGCCGTGCACCACGTTGAAGACGCCATCGGGCAGACCGGCCTCGGCGAGCAGCTCCGCGATCTTCATGGCGGCCGACGGGTCCTTCTCCGACGGCTTCAGGACGAAGGTGTTGCCGCAGGCGATGGCCAGCGGGAACATCCACATCGGCACCATGGCCGGGAAGTTGAACGGCGTGATGCCCGCGACGACGCCGAGCGGCTGGCGGATGGAGGCGACGTCCACGCGCGAGGCGACCTCCGTGGACAGCTCGCCCTTCAGCTGCACCGTGATGCCGCAGGCCAGGTCGACGATCTCCAGGCCGCGGGCGACCTCGCCGAGCGCGTCGGAGTGCACCTTGCCGTGCTCGGCGACGATCAGCTCGGCGATCGCGTCGCGGTTGGCGTCCAGCAGCGCGCGGAACGTGAACAGGATCGAGGTGCGCTTGGCGAGGGAGGAGGTGCCCCAGGTCGCGAAGGCCGCACGCGCGGCGCCGACGGCGGCGTCCACCTCGGCCACGTCCGCGAAGGCGACCCGCGTCGTGACGGCGCCGGTCGCCGGGTCGGTGACCGGGCCGTACGTTCCGGACGCGCCCTCGACGGGCTTTCCACCGATCCAGTGATTGACCGTCTTCGTCATGACAAGCATCCCTACTCTCACAGGTGGCGGCGTCGGGCAGTGACGTGCCGGTCGTACTCTTTCCTGGCCTCGACCGCGGACCTCCGGGTCGCCGTCTCGGCCACGGGCACATCCCACCACGCCTGCGCCGGGGGCGGCCCCGACACTGTGTCTGCCGTTTCCGTCTCCACATAGACACATGTGGGCCGGTCCGCGCCGCGCGCCTCCAGCAGGGCCGCCCGCAGGTCCCGCACGGTCCTGGCGCGCAGCACCCGCATCCCCAGCGAGGCCGCGTTCGCCGCGAGGTCGACGGGCAGCGGGTCGCGGCTGTACGTGCCGTCCGGCGCCCGGAAGCGGTAGTCCGTGCCGAACCGCTCGCCGCCCACGGACCGGGAGAGGCCGCCGATGGAGGCGTACCCGTGGTTCTGCAGGATGACGACCTTGACCGGGATGTTCTCCTGCACGGCCGTGACGATCTCGGTCGGGTTCATCAGATACGTGCCGTCGCCGACCAGCGCCCACACCGGGCGCCCCGGCGCGGCCAGCGCGACCCCGATCGACGCGGGGATCTCGTATCCCATGCAGGAGTAGCCGTACTCCACGTGGTACTGGCGCGGTGAGCGCGTCCGCCACAGTTTGTGCAGGTCGCCGGGGAGCGATCCGGCGGCGTTGACGACGATGTCCTCCTCTGTCACCAGCGCGTCCAGCGCGCCGAGGACCTGGGCCTGCGTCGGGCGCGCGTCCGGCTCGTCCGCGGCGTACGCGGCGTCCACGCGCTGCTCCCAGCGGGCCTTGTCGCCCCGGTACTGCGCGGTGTAGGCGGGCTCCACGCGGTGGTCGCCCAGCTCCCGGGTGAGCGCCTCCAGGCCGGTGCGGGCGTCCGCGATCAGGGTGGCGCCCGCCATCTTGTGGCCGTCGAACGGCGTCACGTTGAGGTTGAGGAAGCGCACCCCGGGCCGCTCGAAGAGCGTGCCGGACGCGGTGGTGAAGTCGCTGTAGCGGGTGCCGACGCCGATCACCAGGTCGGCGGCGCGGGCCAGTTCGTTCGCCGTGGCCGTGCCGGTGTGGCCGATGCCGCCGACGTCCGCCGGGTGGTCGAAGCGCAGCGAGCCCTTGCCCGCCTGGGTGGAGGCGACGGGGATGCCGGTCGCGTCGGCGAAGCGGCGCAGCGCGTCCTCGGCGGCGCTGTGGTGGACGCCGCCGCCCGCGATGACCACGGGCCGGCGCGCCGCGCGGACCGCGCCCGCGGCGGCGGCCAGTTCGCCCGGGTCGGGGGCGGGCCTGCGGACGGCCCACACCCGCTCCGCGAAGAACTCCTCGGGCCAGTCGTACGCCTCCGCCTGGACGTCCTGGGGCAGGGCGAGGGTGACGGCGCCGGTCTCGACGGGGTCGGTCAGGACCCGCGCCGCGGCGAGGGCGGCGGGGATCAGCGCCTCGGGCCGGGTCACGCGGTCGAAGTACTTCGAGACGGGCCGCAGGCAGTCGTTGACCGACACGTCGCCTGCGTAGGGCACTTCGAGCTGCTGGAGCACGGGGTCGGCGGGCCGGGCGGCGAAGGTGTCGCCGGGCAGCAGGAGGACCGGCAGCCGGTTGACGGTGGCGAGCGCGGCGCCGGTGACGAGATTGGTGGCGCCGGGCCCGATGGACGTGGTGACCGCGTGGGTGGCCAGGCGGCCGCACTGGCGGGCGTACCCGACGGCCGCGTGCACCATGGCCTGTTCGTTGCGCCCCTGGTGGAAGGGCATCTCGTCGGCGTACTCCACGAGCGCCTGCCCGATGCCCGCGACATTGCCGTGCCCGAAGATGCCCCAGGTCGCGCCGATCAGCCGCCGCCGCTCGCCGTCGCGCTCGGTGTACTGCCGGGACAGGAAGCGCACGAGCGCCTGCGCGGTGGTGAGCCGCACGGTGCCCGCGTCGGTCCGTGTCATCGGTATCCCTCCGTGTGGTCGGGGTGGAAGCAGATCCGCCACTCCCGCTCCTGGCCGGGCCCCGCCATCACGTTCAGGTAGTACATGGCGTGGCCCGGCTGGGCGACGGACGGGCCGTGCCAGCCGTCGGGCACGAGCACGGCGTCCCCGGTGCGCACCTCGGCCAGGACGTCCGTGCCGCCCTCGCGGGAGGGGAAGACCCGCTGATAGCCGAACCCTTCGCGGCCGCCGGGCGCCTCGATCTCGAAGTAGTAGATCTCCTCCAGCTCGGCCTCGACGCCCGGGCGGTGCTCGTCGTGCTTGTGCGGCGGGTACGAGGACCAGTTGCCGCCGGGCGTGACGACTTCGACGGCGATGAGGCGGTCGCAGTCGAAGGCGTCGGCGGAGGCGAAGTTGCGGACCTCGCGGGAGCAGGTGCCGCTGCCGCGGCTCTCGACGGGAACCTCCGGCGCGGGGCCGTAGCGGGCGGGGAGTCGACGCTCGCACTTCGCTCCTGCCAGGGCGAAGCGGCCTCCCGCGCCGGAGGCGATCTGGACGTGGGCGTCACGGGGCACGTACGCGAAGTCGGTGACTTCGCCGAACACGCTCTCGCGGCCCAGGAGTTCGATGATCCTGCCCTCCGTGTGCACCGTACAGCCGCCGCTCAGCGGGAGCACGATCCATTCACTCCCGCCGGTGGCGAACAGGTGGCTGCCCCCGGCCGCGATCTCGACCACGCGCAGCGAGCAGTAGGCCCAGCCCGCCCGCTTCGGATCGATGTCGAGGGCGTACGGCCCCGTGGCCGCAGCGCCTTTCGGTACGTGTGTCATGTGCGCCTCCTTGAACCCGTACCCACTAGAGCAGCCCGACAGCGGTGTCGACCGCCGCCGCCACGTCGCCGTCGGGCGGATAGAGCAGGGCTCTGCCGACGACCAGGCCCCGCACGGTGGGCAGCCGCAGGGCGCCGCGCCACTTCTCGTACGCGGCGTCCTGATCGTCCCCGACGTCACCGCCGAGCAGCACGGCCGGCAGGGTGGACGTTTCCATGACGCGGGCCATGTCGTCGGGGTTCTCGGTGACGGGGACCTTCAGCCAGGTGTACGCGGACGTCCCGCCGAGCCCCGAGGCGATGGCGATGGACGTGATGACGGCCTCGGCGCCCAGGTCGTTGCGGGGCGGTCCGGTGCCGTCGGGTCCGTGCCTGCGGGTCAGGAACGGCTCGACGAAGACGGGCAGTCCACGCGCGGCCATGGCGTCGACGGCGCGCGCGGCGGAGTGCAGCGTGTTCAGCGAGCCGGGGTCGTCGTGGTCGACGCGGAGCAGCAGCTTGCCCGCGTCGAAGCCGAGCCGCCCGAGGTCCTCGGGCCGGTACCCGGTGAACCGGTCGTCCAGCTCGAAGACGGCCCCGGCGAGCCCCCCGCGGTTCATCGACCCCATCACCACCTTGCCGTCCAGGGCGCCGAGGAGCAGCAGGTCCTCCAGGATGTCGGCGCTCGCGAGCACCCCGTCGACGCCGGGCCGCGACAGGGCGAGGCACAGCCGCGCCAGCAGGTCCCCGCGCCGCGCCATGGCGAACGGCTCGCCCCCGACCCCGAGGGCCCCCCGGGCGGGATGGTCGGCGGCGACGATCAACAGCCGCCCGCGGTCCCCGAGAAGGGGCCGCCGCGCACGCCGTGCGGCGGCTTCGGCGATGGCTTCGGGGTGGTACGCGCGGATCCGGCTGAGGTCGGCCACGGTCAGCCCGTCCGGTGTCCGAGGAGCGGGGCCCGGGGCGGAGCCCCGTGGCAGGGGCTCCCGGGCGTTCACGAAACGACCCCGGCGTCGACCGCCGAGGCGACCTCGCCGGGAAACGGCATGGCGGAGGAACACTCCAGCCGTGAGGCGACGATGGCCCCCGCCGCGTTCGCGTACCGCATGATCCGCTCCAGGTCCCAGCCCGCGAGCAGCCCGTGGCACAGCGCCCCGCCGAACGCGTCGCCGGCGCCGAGTCCGTTGCGGACCTCGACCGGCAGGGGCGGCACTTCGGCGCTCTGTCCCGCGCGGTTCATGGCGAGGACTCCCGCGGGTCCCCGTTTGACGACGGCCAGTTCGACCCCGGCGGCCAGCAACGCCCGTGCCGCCGTGCGGGGTTCGCGCTCCCCCGTGGCGATCTCGACCTCGTCGAGGTTGCCGACGGCGACGGTGGCGTGCGCCAGGGCGGCGGCGTAGTGGGGGCGTGCCGCCGCCGGATCGCTCCAGAACATCGGCCGCCAGTCCAGGTCGAAGACCGTGGTCCCGGCCGACCGGGAGGCCAACGCGGCCAGCGTCGCCGACCGGCTCGGCTCCTCGCACAACCCCGTGCCCGTCATCCAGAAGATCCGCGCCGCCGCGATCGCGTCGCGGTCGAGCTCGCTCGCGTGGATCTGGAGGTCGGGGGCCGTGGGCTGCCGGTAGAAGTACAGCGGGAAGTCGTCCGGCGGGAAGACCTCGCAGAACGTCAACGGCGTGGGCAGCCCGGCGACCGTGCGCACGAAGCGGTCGTCGACCCCGAACTCCCGCAGCGCGCGGCGCAGATACGTCCCGAAGGGGTCCTCGCCCGTGCGCGTGACGACGGCGACGCGGCGCCCGAGGCGGGCGGCGGCGACCGCGACGTTGCTGGGCGAGCCGCCGAGGAACTTCCCGAACGCGGTGACGTCGGCGAGGGACACCCCGCTCTGCAGCGGGTAGAGATCGACCCCGATCCGGCCCATGGTGATGACGTCGTACGGATCCGTCACCCTGCACTCCCTCTCGGCTGCCTCGCGGTGGCGCTGCCCCAGGTCTAATGCCGTTCCGGGAACCCTGTCAACATTTTGTCCTTACATTCGGACCACTGCTTGACACCTTTCCGGGGCGGCCCGAGGCTGGCGGCCATGACGACGCTGTCTCGCATCCGGATCGGTTCGGCGCCCGACTCGTGGGGCGTGTGGTTCCCCGAGGACCCGGCCCAGGTGCCCTGGCGCCGCTTCCTCGACGAGGTCGCCGCCAGCGGGTACGAGTGGATCGAGCTGGGCCCGTACGGCTATCTGCCCACCGATCCGGCCGAGCTGGCGGACGAGACGGCCCGGCGCGGCCTGCGGGTCTCCGCGGGCACGGTCTTCACGGGTCTGCACCACGGCCCCGCCGTCTGGGAGAAGACCTGGGCGCACGTCGCCGACATCGCCGCGCTCACCCGCGCCCTGGGCGCCGAGCACCTCGTCGTCATCCCGTCGTTCTGGCGCGACGACAAGACGGGCGTGGTCCTGGAGGAGCGGGTCCTGACGCCCGCGCAATGGCGCGATCTGGCCGCCCAGACCGAGCGCCTGGCCCACGAGGTCCGCGAGCGGTACGGCCTGCGGGTCGTCGTGCACCCGCACGCCGACACGCACATCGACACCGAGGAGAACGTCACCCGCTTCCTCGACGCCACCGACCCGGACCTCGTCTCGCTCTGCCTGGACACCGGGCACTACGCCTACTGCGGCGGCGACAGCCTCAAGCTCATCGAGACCTACGGCGAACGCATCGGCTATCTGCACCTCAAGCAGGTCGACCCGGAGATCCTCGCCGGGGTGCGCGCGGACGAGGCGCCGTTCGGGCCCGCGGTGGCGCGCGGCGTGATGTGCGAGCCGCCCGCCGGGGTGCCGGCCCTGGAGCCGGTCCTCGCCGCGGCGCAGCGGCTCGGCGTCGACCTCTTCGCCATCGTGGAGCAGGACATGTACCCGTGCTCCCCGGACAAGCCGCTGCCGATCGCGCGCCGGACGCGGGCCTTCCTGCGGTCGTGCGGCGCGTAGCTCCCGGCGAGGGAGCACCCCCGGCCGCCAGGCGGTGAGCGGGGCGCCGTCAAGACGCCACCCCGGCGCCGCGAGGTCAAGTCCGTGCGCCGCTTTCGTCACAAACACCCGCTTCCTGTCACACATGTCTCGTATACGCGGGACTCCTGTCACAGCGGGACCACAAACACTCTGCACTGGTCACTGTGCGTCGTTCACCGGGCACAGGCTGAGTGATCGCCGAGCGCGCCCAGCTCCCCCGTCGACCTCTCCGGCCGACCTGGGCACGCGCAGGGAGGTGCACCCATGACCGACCGCAGGCTCTGGTCGTACAAGGAGATCGCCGCGCACATCCGGGTCCAGCCCGACACCGTGCGCTCCTACCGCAAGCACGGGCTGCTGCCCGCGCCGGACCACGTGGAGGGGGGCAAGCCGTATTGGTACGCCGACACGGTGCGCGCCTGGGTGGCGGCCCGCCCGGGCAACCGCGGGCGCAGAAGCTGAGGGGTGGCGGCCGCGCCGCGTTGATGAATACCCCCTAGGGGTATAGTGTGATGTGGGTCGAGGGGGGTCCTGGGCATTCCGGGACCCCCACGCACGTGACGACGCATATCCATACATCCGTACCCCACGCCCGAGGAGAACGACATGAGCGCCCAGACCGAGCTCCCGCAGGCCGCGTCCGAGACGACCGGCTCCTGCTGCTCCCCCAGCGGTTCCTGCCACTCCGCCGGCGCCGCCGAGACCCCGCAGGGCGCCGTCACCACCGTGTACGAGGTGACGGGCATGACCTGCGGCCACTGCGAGGGCGCCGTCTCCGCCGAGATCTCCGAACTCGCGGGCGTCCGCTCCGTCCAGGCGGTGGCCGCCACCGGCCAGGTCACCGTGGTCTCCGAGGCCCCGCTGGATGAGGCCGAGGTGCGCGCCGCGGTGGACGAGGCGGGCTACGAACTGGCCGGCGTCAAGGCCTGAGACCCCGGCGACCCCCGGGCCCCGTGGCGCCGACACCGGCACCACGGGGCCCGCCGCCGTGCCACCGGCCCACAAGGAGTACCAAGGAGTCATGACCGAAGTCTCCGAAGTCGAACTCGCCGTCGGCGGAATGACCTGCGCCTCCTGCTCGTCCCGCATCGAGAAGAAGCTGAACCGCCTGGAGGGCGTGACCGCGACGGTCAACCTCGCCACGGAGAAGGCGAAGGTCGCCTACGCCGACGGGGTCGAGGTCGCCCAGCTGATCGCCCTGGTCGAGAAGCTGGGATACACGGCACGGGAGATCGTCCCGCCCCCGCCGGAGCCCGCCGCGGACCCCGCCCCCGACCCGGGCACCGCCGACGTCACCGCACCCGACGCCCTGCGGCAGCGCCTGGTCGTCTGCGCCCTGCTGTCCCTGCCCGTCGTGCTCCTGGCGATGGTCCCCGCCCTCCAGTTCGACAACTGGCAGTGGCTCTCCCTCACCCTCGCCGCGCCCGTCGTCGTCTGGGGCGGCCTGCCCTTCCACCGCGCGGCGCTCACCAACCTGCGGCACGGCGCCGCGACCATGGACACCCTCGTCTCGGTCGGCACGCTCGCCGCCTTCGGCTGGTCGCTGTGGGCGCTCTTCCTCGGGGACGCCGGGATGCCCGGGATGCGGCACGGCTTCGACCTGACGGCCTCGCCGGGCGACGGGGCCGCGACGATCTACCTGGAGGTCGCCTCCGGGGTCGTCACCTTCATCCTGCTGGGCCGCTGGCTGGAGGCCCGCTCCAAGCGGCGGGCGGGCTCGGCCCTGCGCGCCCTGCTCGAACTGGGCGCCAAGGACGTCACCGTGCTGCGCGACGACAGGACGGAGGAGCGGATCCCGGTCGGCCGGCTGACCGTCGGGGACCGTTTCGTCGTACGGCCCGGGGAGCGGGTCGCCACCGACGGCACCGTCGTCGAAGGGGCCTCCGCGCTGGACGCCTCGACGCTGACCGGCGAGTCCGTACCCGTCGACGTGGGGGTGGGCGACACCGTCACCGGGGCGACCGTGAACACCTCCGGACGCCTGGTCGTACGGGCCACCCGCGTCGGCTCCGACACGCAGCTGGCCCGCATGGCGCGGCTGGTGGAGGACGCCCAGACCGGCAAGGCCCAGGTGCAGCGCCTCGCCGACCGCGTCGCCGCGGTCTTCGTACCCGTGGTGCTGCTCATCGCGGCGGCCACCCTCGGCGGCCGGCTCGGCGCCACGGGCGACGCGACCGCCGCGTTCACCGCCGCCGTCGCCGTGCTGATCATCGCCTGCCCGTGCGCGCTGGGCCTCGCCACGCCGACCGCCCTGATGGTGGGCACCGGACGGGGCGCCCAGCTCGGCATCCTCATCAAGGGCCCCGAGGTCCTGGAGTCCACGCGCCGCGTCGACACCGTCGTCCTGGACAAGACGGGCACGGTGACCACGGGCCGCATGGAGATGGTGGACGCGCACGCCGTCGGCGACACGGACGAGAAGCAGTTGCTGCGCCTGGCGGGCGCCCTGGAGCACGCCTCCGAGCACCCGGTCGCCCGCGCCGTGGCGGCGGGCGCCGCCGACCGGCTCGACGTGCGCGGCGGTGAACTGCCCGCGCCGGCGCGGTTCGAGGGCGTCGCCGGGGCCGGGGTGCGCGGGACGGTGGACGGGCACGACGTCCTGGCCGGGCGCGAGCGGCTCCTCGCGGACGCGGGCGTCACCGGCCTGGACGCGCTGACCGTGCTGAGAAAAGAGGCGGAAGCGGCGGGTCGTACGGCCGTGCTGGTCGCCTGGGACGGTGTCGCACGCGGGGTGATCACGGTCGCCGACGCCATCAAGGAAACCAGCGCCGAGGCGGTGCGCGAGCTGCGGGCGCTCGGCCTGACGCCGGTGCTGCTGACCGGCGACAACAAGGCCGTCGCCCACGCGGTCGCGGACGCGGTGGGCATCCCCGCCGACGCCGTGTACGCGGAGGTCATGCCGCGGGACAAGGCCGACGTCGTGGCGAGGCTGCGCGCCGAGGGCCGGGTCGTGGCGATGGTCGGGGACGGGGTGAACGACGCGGCGGCGCTCGCCACCGCCGACCTCGGCCTCGCGATGGGCACCGGCACGGACGCGGCGATCGAGGCGAGCGACCTGACGCTGACGCGCGGGGACCTGCGGGTCGCGGCCGACGCCATCAGGCTCTCCCGCAAGACGCTCGCCACCATCAAGGGCAACCTCTGCTGGGCCTTCGGCTACAACGTCGCCGCGCTGCCGCTCGCCGCGGCCGGGCTCCTGAACCCGATGATCGCCGGCGCCGCGATGGCGTTCTCGTCGGTCTTCGTGGTCACCAACAGCCTTCGGCTGCGGACGTTCTCATAACCCCTTCACAGGACCGTTTCAGCATCCTCACGGACCTCGCGAGATCCCCATATCGGGGCCCTTGCGCAGGTACGGGACATATGCAGGAGACGCAGATCACAGAGATGGGGACGTAACCATCTGGGGGGGTCGCGAGTCTAATGGGACGATGCCAGAAGACGTCTTGGGGGACGTCATCTGCCATCAGGGGACATCTTGGGGGATGCTCCCTGGAACTGCGTTGCCGGGGCACGTGCACCGGGGAGCTTGAGCGGCCCTCCCGTGCGTACGCGTCCCGGCACGGCGCAGGGCGACCACAGACCCCCGGCCGGATCCCGTGGGGGGAATCCGTACCGGGAAAAAGGGAAGCGCCCCGACCGTCGACCCGTGGGGGGATCGACGGCGGGGCGCTTTCCGCTGTGCGGGGAGGGTCAGCGGCCCTCGACCGGGACGAAGTCCCGCAGCACCTCGCCGGTGTAGATCTGGCGCGGGCGGCCGATGCGCGAACCCGGCTCCTTGATCATCTCGTGCCACTGGGCGATCCAGCCCGGCAGGCGTCCGAGCGCGAACAGCACGGTGAACATCTCGGTCGGGAAGCCCATGGCCCGGTAGATCAGACCGGTGTAGAAGTCCACGTTGGGGTAGAGCTTGCGCTCGACGAAGTAGTCGTCGGCCAGCGCGTGCTCCTCCAGCTTGAGCGCGATGTCGAGCAGCTCGTCGGACTTGCCGAGCGCCGAGAGGACGTCGTGCGCCGCCGCCTTGATGATCTTCGCCCGGGGGTCGAAGTTCTTGTAGACGCGGTGCCCGAAGCCCATGAGCTTCACGCCGTCTTCCTTGTTCTTCACCTTGCGGATGAAGGTGTCGACGTCGCCGCCGGAGGCCTGGATGCCTTCCAGCATCTCCAGGACCGACTGGTTGGCGCCGCCGTGCAGCGGGCCCCACAGGGCCGAGATGCCGGCCGAGATCGAGGCGAACATGTTCGCCTGCGAGGAGCCGACCAGACGCACGGTGGAGGTCGAACAGTTCTGCTCGTGGTCCGCGTGCAGGATCAGGAGCTTGTCGAGCGCGGCGACCACGACCGGGTCCAGCTCGTACTCGGCGGCGGGCACCGAGAAGGTCATGCGCAGGAAGTTCTCGACGTAGCCGAGGTCGTTGCGCGGGTAGACCACCGGGTGGCCCTGCGACTTCTTGTAGGCGTACGCGGCGATCGTCGGCAGCTTGGCGAGCAGGCGGATCGTCGAGAGGTGACGCTGCTTCTCGTCGAAGGGGTTGTGGCTGTCCTGGTAGAACGTGGACAGCGCGCTCACCACGGACGACAGCATGGCCATCGGGTGGGCGTCGCGCGGGAAGCCGTCGTAGAAGCGCTTGACGTCCTCGTGCAGCAGGGTGTGCTGCGTGATCTCGTTCTTGAAGCTCGCCAGCTCGTCGACCTTCGGCAGCTCGCCGTTGATCAGCAGGTACGCCACCTCGGTGAAGGTGGAGCGCTCGGCCAGCTGCTCGATCGGGTAGCCGCGGTACCGGAGGATGCCCTGCTCGCCGTCGAGATAGGTGATGGCGGATTTATAGGCGGCGGTATTGCCATAGCCGCTGTCCAGGGTCACCAGACCGGTCTGGGCGCGGAGCTTGCCGATGTCGAAGCCCTTGTCACCGACGGTCGAATCGATCACCGGGTAGGTGTACTCGCCATCGCCGTACCGCAGTACTACAGCGTTGTTACCGTTCTCGCTCACGTCATCCCTCACCGACGTTGTGCCTCTTCTTCGAGGTGCCCTGACTGTCTCTACCATCCCCCATTTGGCCCTGGAGAGTGCACTCGGGGTCGACCATTGGGCCTATTGGCGGCACTCAGTGCCGCCAACCTGCTCATCCTGCCCCCTTCGCCCGGGTTGTGGAAGTGCTGTGTGACGTTTCCGACTCGTTTGATCGATCAAAACACCGATCGGGCCTCTCCACGGCGTCCCGCGAGCCGGAAATCCAGCGCCGTGCAGCGCCTGCCCGCGGAGACCGTGCGGACAGCCTGCCCCAGAGCCTTGCGCGATCCGACGAGGACCACCAGCTTCTTGGCGCGTGTCACCGCGGTGTAGAGGAGGTTGCGCTGCAGCATCATCCAGGCGCCGGTGGTGACCGGGATCACGACGGCCGGGTACTCGCTGCCCTGGGAGCGGTGGATCGTCACGGCGTACGCGTGGGCCAGCTCGTCCAGTTCGTCGAAGTCGTAGGGGATCTCCTCGTCCTCGTCGGTGAGGACCGTCAGCCGCTGCTCGTCGGCGTCCAGGGCGGTGACGACGCCGACCGTGCCGTTGAAGACGCCGTTCTTCCCCTTCTCGTAGTTGTTGCGGATCTGGGTGACCTTGTCGCCGACGCGGAAGACCCGCCCGCCGAACCGCTTCTCGGGCAGGTCGGGGCGGGCGGGCGTGATGGCCTGCTGGAGGAGGCCGTTGAGGTTGCCCGCGCCCGCGGGGCCGCGGTGCATGGGCGCGAGGACCTGGACGTCGCGGCGCGGGTCGAGGCCGAACTTGCGGGGGATGCGGTGGGCGGCGACGTCCACCGTGACGCGGCCCGCGTCCTCGGTCTCCTCCTCCACGAAGAGGAAGAAGTCCTTCATGCCCTGGGTGAGGGGCGGCACACCGGAGTTGATGCGGTGGGCGTTGGTGACCACGCCCGACTCCTGGGCCTGCCGGAAGATGCGGGTGAGGCGCACGGCGGGGACCGGGCTGTCCTCGCTCAGCATGTCCCGCAGCACCTCGCCCGCGCCGACGCTCGGCAACTGGTCCACGTCGCCCACGAACAGCAGGTGGGCGCCCGGGGGTACGGCCTTGACCAGTTTGTTGGCGAGCAGCAGGTCGAGCATCGAGGCCTCGTCCACCACGACCAGGTCGGCGTCGAGCGGCCGCTCCCTGTCGTACGCCGCGTCGCCCCCCGGTTTCAGTTCGAGCAGGCGGTGGACCGTGGAGGCCTCCGCGCCCGTGAGTTCGGCCAGGCGCTTGGCGGCGCGGCCGGTGGGGGCGGCGAGGACCACCTTGGCCTTCTTCGCGCGGGCCAGCTCGACGATGGAGCGGACCGTGAAGGACTTGCCGCAGCCGGGGCCGCCGGTCAGGACGGCGACCTTGCGGGTCAGCGCGAGCCGCACCGCCTCCTCCTGCTCGGGCGCGAGCCGGGCCCCCGTGCGGTCCACGAGCCAGGCGAGGGCCTTGTCCCAGGCGACGTCCCGGAAGGCGGGCATCCGGTCCTCGGGGGTGGTCAGGAGCCGGGAGAGCTGGGCGGCCAGGGAGACTTCGGCCCGGTGGAAGGGGACGAGGTAGACGGCGGTGATGTCGTCGCCGCCGGCCGGGTCGGGCAGGGTCTCGCGGACGACGCCCTCCTCCTCCCCCGCCAGCTCGGCGAGGCAGTCGATGACCAGGCCCGTGTCGACCTGGAGCAGCTTCACCGCGTCGGCGATGAGCCGCTCCTGGGGCAGGTAGCAGTTGCCCTGGTCGGTGGATTGCGAAAGGGCGTACTGGAGGCCGGCCTTGACGCGCTCGGGGCTGTCGTGCGGGATGCCGACGGCCTGGGCGATGCGGTCGGCGGTGAGGAAGCCGATGCCCCAGACGTCGGCGGCGAGGCGGTACGGCTCGTTCTTCACCACGGAGATCGACGCGTCGGCGTACTTCTTGTAGATGCGCACGGCGATGGAGGTGGAGACGCCGACTCCCTGGAGGAAGACCATGACCTCCTTGATGGCCTTCTGCTCCTCCCAGGCGGCGGCGATCATCTTCGTCCGCTTGGGGCCGAGGCCGGGCACCTCCACGAGCCGCTTCGGCTCGGTCTCGATGACGTCGAGGGTGTCCACGCCGAAGTGGGTGGTGATCCGGTCGGCCATCACGGGGCCGATGCCCTTGATGAGGCCGGAGCCGAGATAGCGGCGGATGCCCTGGATGGTGGCGGGCAACACCGTCGTGTAGTTCTCGACCGTGAACTGCTTGCCGTACTGCGGGTGGGAGCCCCAGCGGCCCTGCATGCGCAGGCTCTCGCCGACCTGCGCGCCGAGCAGCGAGCCGACGACGGTGAGCAGGTCGCCGGCGCCGCGGCCGGTGTCGACGCGCGCGACCGTGTAACCGGTCTCCTCATTGGCGTACGTGATGCGTTCGAGGACGCCTTCTAGCACCGCCGTCGCCGCGGCTGGACTCGACATGCCCCGACGCTACCGTCCGCCACTGACACCGGGACGCCCGAAGGGGCCCGATCCGCTGGACCGGGCCCCTTCGGCTCTCCCCCCGTCAGAGCTCCGTGATCCCCCCGAATCCCCCGGATCCCCCCAGATCCTGGTCCCCCTTCAGAGCCCTGACGCCATGTACGACACGCGTCGTGGCCGAAGGGTTGCACGGCGTCGCCGAGGAATTTTTCGCCGGGCCCCCGGGTGCCGACGGAGCGGGGCGGACGTAGCGTGTGGGTGACGCATGACCGATGATTTCCCGGCGTACGGCTCCTTGGAGGGAAGATGTTCGGCGTCCTCGCGAAGATGAGCAGGCCGATGGCCAGGGCGGTCGCCAAGAAGACCGGCATTCCGGAGAAGACGGTCACCCGCGGCATCGAGGTGCTCGTCCCCGTGGTGCTGACGATGGTCTCCAAGCGGGCCCGCAAGAAGAAGTGACCGGGCCGGGGCGCGCGGCACGCGTGCGCGTGCGGAGGCGAACCGGCACCGGCGCGGCTCACGCGTGCGGAGGCGAACCGGCACCGGCGCGGCTCACGCGTGCGGAGGCGAACCGGCACCGGCGCGGGTACGTGCCTTGTAGCGGCCCGGCGCGCGTCCCGCATGCGTACGGACGGGTCACCGCACGGCTCACGCGTGCGTGCGGAAGCGCTGTGCCGTCTCCCGCAGCACCTCTCGCCCGTCCCGCGCCCACAGGGCCTCGTTGAAGATCTCGACCTCGACGGGGCCCTCGTACCCGGCGGCCTCCACGAGCGCGCGCAGGGCGCGGAAGTCGACGCTGCCCTCGCCCAGTTGCCCGCGCCCGAGCAGGACGCCCGCCGGCAACGGCGTGATCCAGTCGGCCAGTTGGAAGCTGTGCAGCCGGCCGCCCGCCCCCGCCCGGGCGATCTGCGCGGGCGCCTGGTCGTCCCACCAGACGTGGTACGTGTCCACGACCACGCCCACCTGGTGCGCGGGGAAGCGTTCCGCGAGGTCGAGTGCCTGCCCCAGGGTGGAGACCACGCAGCGGTCGGCGGCGAACATCGGGTGCAGCGGCTCGACGGCCAGCCGGACGCCCCGCTCCTCGGCCCAGGGGCCGAGGACGGCGAGGGCGTCGGCGACGCGCTCCCGGGCGCCGGCGAGGTCGCGGCTGCCGGGCGGCAGGCCGCCCGAGACCAGGACCAGCGTGTCGGTGCCGAGCGTCGCCGCCTCTTCGATCGCCGCGCGGTTGTCGTCCAGGGCACGCGCGCGTGCCGTACGGCCGGGGTCCGTGAGGAAGCCGCCGCGGCACAGGCTGGTGACCGTCAGGCCGGACTCGCGCAGGAGCCGGGCGGTGCGCTCCACCCCGTACTCCTGGACCGGGGTACGCCACAGGCCGACGGCCCCGATGCCCTCCTTGACGCAGCCCTCGGCGAGTTCGGGCAGGGAGAGCTGTCTGACCGTCTCCTGGTTGATGCTCAGCCGCGAGAGCGGCAGGGGTGACACGGGCGGCGGGGACGGCGGGGTGCTCATTGCGGTACTCCATGGACGGTCAGCAGCGAGCGCATCCGGGACGCCGCCAGGGACGGGTCGGGGAACAGGCCGAGCCCATCGGCCAGTTCGTACGCGCGTGCCAGATGCGGGAGCGAACGTGCCGACTGGAGGCCGCCCACCATCGTGAAGTGTGTCTGGTGCCCGGCCAGCCAGGCGAGGAGGACCACGCCGGTCTTGTAGTAGCGGGTGGGGGCCCCGAACAGGTGGCGGGACAGCTCGACGGTGGGGTCGAGGAGCGCGCGGAAGGCTTTCGCGTCGCCGGTGTCCAGGGCGCGCACGGCCTCGGCGGCGAGCGGCCCGAGCGGGTCGAGGACGCCGAGCAGCGCGTGGCTGAAGCCGTGGTCGTCGCCCGCGATCAGCTCGGGGTAGTGGAAGTCGTCGCCGGTGTAGCAGCGCACGCCGCGCGGCAGGCGGCGGCGCAGGGCGATCTCGCGGTCCGCGTCCAGGAGCGAGACCTTGATGCCGTCGACCTTGTCGGGGTGGGCGGCGACGACCTCCAGGAAGGTGTCGGTCGCCGCGTCCAGGTCGGCCGAGCCCCAGTAGCCCTCCAGAGCGGGGTCGAACATGGGGCCGAGCCAGTGCAGGATCACCGGTTCGCGGGCCTGCCGCAGCAGGTGGCCGTACGTCTCCAGATAGTCGTCCGGCGAGGTGGCCGCGGCGGCCAGCGCGCGCGAGGCCATCAGGATCGCCTGGGCGCCCGCCTCCTCGGCGACGGCGAGCTGCTCCTCGTAGGCCTGTCCGACCCGCGTGAGGTTCGCGGGGAGGGTCAGCTGGTCGGTGCCGACGCCGCACGCGACGCGGCCGCCGACCGCCTTCGCCTCGGCGGCCGAGCGGCGGATGAGTTCGGCGGCGCCCGCCCAGTCCAGGCCCATGCCGCGCTGGGCGGTGTCCATGGCCTCGGCGACGCCCAGGCCGTGCGACCACAGGTGGCGGCGGAAGGCGAGCGTGGCGTCCCAGTCGACGGCGGCGGGGCCGTCCGGGGAGACGTCCGCGCGGGGGTCGGCGACGACGTGCGCGGCGGCGAAGACGGTGCGCGAGGTGAACGGGGGCCCGCCGGCCCGCGTCCGGTGGGGCTCGGCGCGCGGGCGGTACGCGCGCGTGCCGCCTCCCTCGGCGGGGAGCAGGACGGTGTCCGCCGTGCGGGGGGCGCTCACAGCTCGATCTCCGGTACGTCCAGACGGCGGCCTTGCGCGCAGGACCTCAGGCCCAGTTCGGCGAGCTGGACGCCGCGCGCGCCGGCCAGCAGGTCCCAGCGGTAGGGCGCGTCGGCGTACACGTGCTTGAGGAACAGCTCCCATTGGGCCTTGAAGCCGTTGTCGAACGCGTCGTTGTCGGGCACTTCCTGCCACTGGTCGCGGAAGGAGTGCCCGGCGGGCAGGTCGGGGTTCCACACGGGCTTCGGGGTCGCGGCACGGTGTTGTGTGCGGCAGTCGCGCAGGCCCGCGACGGCCGAGCCCTCGGTGCCGTCCACCTGGAACTCCACCAGCTCGTCGCGGTTGACCCGCACCGCCCAGGAGGAGTTGATCTGCGCGACGACGCCGCCCTCCAGCTCGAAGATGCCGTACGCGGCGTCGTCGGCGGTGGCGTCGTAGGGCTTGCCGTGCTCGTCCCAGCGCTGCGGGATGTGCGTGGCGGTCAGCGCCTGGACGGTGCGTACGCGGCCGAACAGCTCGTGCAGGACGTACTCCCAGTGCGGGAACATGTCGACGACGATGCCGCCGCCGTCCTCGGCGCGGTAGTTCCAGGAGGGGCGCTGGGCCGCCTGCCAGTCGCCCTCGAAGACCCAGTAGCCGAACTCGCCGCGCACGGACAGGACGCGGCCGAAGAAGCCGCCGTCGACGAGCCGCTTCAGCTTGCGCAGGCCCGGCAGGAAGAGCTTGTCCTGGACGACGCCGTGCTTCACGCCGGCGTCCCTGGCCAGCCGCGCGAGCGCGAGGGCGGCGTCCAGGCCGGTGGCGGTCGGCTTCTCGGTGTAGATGTGCTTCTTGGCGGCGATGGCCTTCTTGAGGGCGTCCTCGCGGGCGGAGGTGACCTGCGCGTCGAAGTAGATGTCGACGGTGGGGTCGGCGAGGACCGCGTCGAGGTCGGTCGTGAAGTGCTCCAGGCCGTGCCGCTCGGCGAGCGCGCGCAGCGCGTGCTCCCTGCGGCCCACCAGGACGGGCTCGGGCCACAGCACGGTGCCGTCGCCGAGGTCGAGGCCGCCCTGTTCGCGCAGGGCCAGGATCGAGCGGACGAGGTGCTGGCGGTGGCCCATGCGTCCGGTGACGCCGTTCATGGCGATACGCACCGTCTTGCGTGTCACGAGAGTTCCTCCGTAAACGGGCGGCAAGCGCTCTCCGACCTCGTAGCAAGCGCTTTCTATTGGATAAGAAGCTAGCCTGCCGCACAAGGTTCGGACAAGGGCGCCGGACCAGGGCAGTGACCGGAGGACGACGAGATGACCGTGACCCTGGCGGACGTGGCGGCACGCGCGCAGGTCTCCCCCGCCACCGTCTCCCGCGTACTGAACGGCAACTACCCCGTGGCGGCCGCCACCCGCGAGCGCGTCCTGCGCGCCGTGAACGAGCTCGACTACGTCCTGAACGGCCCCGCCAGCTCCCTCGCGGCGGCCACCTCGGACCTGGTCGGCATCCTCGTCAACGACATCGCCGATCCCTTCTTCGGGATCATCGCGAGCGCCGTGCAGTCCGAGATCGGCGGGCCCGGCGGGCGGGCGGGCGGTGAGCGGATGGCCGTGGTCTGCAACACCGGCGGCTCCCCGCAGCGCGAACTGACCTATCTCACGCTGCTCCAGCGCCAGCGCGCCGCCGCGGTGGTGCTCACCGGCGGCGCGGTCGAGGACCCCGAGCACATGACCGCTACGGCCGGGAAGCTGCGGCGGCTCACGGAGGCGGGCACGCGGGTCGTGCTGTGCGGGCGGCCGCCGGTGCCGGGGGCGGACGCGGTGGCGCTCACCTTCGACAACCGCGGGGGCGGCCGGCAGCTCACCGAGCACCTGCTCGGGCTCGGGCACCGGCGGATCGGATACGTCGCGGGACCGCCGGAGCGCACCACCACCCGGCACCGGCTGGAAGGACACCGGGCGGCTCTCGCCGCGTACGCCGTCGCGGACGATCCCGCGCTGACCGTGCACGGCCCCTACGACCGCCGCTCCGGTTACGACGCCACCGTCGAACTCCTGCGGCGCGCACCTGAGTTGACGGCCGTGGTCGCCGCCAACGACACGGTGGCGCTCGGCGCCTGCGCGGCGCTGCGGGACAAGGGGCTGCGCATTCCGGGCGACGTCTCGGTGGCGGGCTTCGACGACCTGCCGTTCAGCGTCGACGCGGTGCCCGCCCTGACGACGGTGCGGCTGCCGCTGCACGAGGCGGGGGCGCGGGCGGGCCGCGTCGCGATGGGCAAGGAGGCGGCGCCGCCGGGGGGCGTGGCGGCGGTGCGCGGGGAGCTGATGGTGCGGGGGTCCACGGCGGCGCCGGTCCGGGGGTAGGGGGGGCCGCCCTCCCGGTCCCTCGCTTCGACGTCCGTACGGGGGGCTTCTGGGGTTCGGGCGAGGGGGCTTCTGGGGTCCGGGCGAGGGGGCTTTTGGGGTCCGGGGGCGTGCCTGGGCCGGTGGGCCCGTGCGTGCTTGTGCCGGTGGGGCGTGTGTGCCTGGGCCGGTGGGGCGTGTGTGCCTAGGCCGGTGGGGCGTGCGTGCTTGCGCCGGTGGGGCGTGTGTGCCTGGGCCGGTGGGCCGTGCGTGCCTGGGCCGGTGGGCCCGTGCGTGCTTGTGGGGTGGGGCGTGTGTGCCTGGGCCGGTGGGGCGTGCGTGCCTGGGCCGGTGGGGCGTGCGTGCTTGGGCCGGTGGGCCCGTGCGTGCCTGGGCCGGTGGGCCGTGTGTGCCTGGGCCGGGCACGTGCCCGGTGCTCAGCCCGTACGCGTGCCCGCGTTCATGCGCCCGCGCTCGTCAGTGCGCCCAGCGTCCGCACGCCCTCGGTGATGTGGGGCGGGGGGCTGGCCGCGTAGCCGAGGACCAGGCCCGGGGGGTGCGGGAGCTGGGTGTGCCAGGACAGGGGGTGGGTCTTGACGCCGTGGGCGAGGGCGGCGGCGGCCAGGGCGGTGTCGGGACCGGCGTACGCCCTCTCGTCCAGGGTGATCATCAGGTGGAGCCCCGCCGCGGCACCGTGCACGACCGCCCCCGGCAGGTGCGCGCGGATCGCCGCGATCATCGCGTCCCTGCGCCTGCGGTGGTGCCTGCGGATGAGCCGCAGATGGCGTTCCAGGTCGCCGGACTCCATGAGATGGGCGAGGACGAGCTGCGGCAGGGCCGCGTTGCCGAGGTCGGTCAGGCGCTTGGCGTCCACCAGCGCCGCCCGGTACGCGGGCGGGGCCAGCAGCCAACCCAGGCGCAGGGCGGGCGCGAGGAGCTTGGAGACGCTGCCCGCGTAACAGACGTGCTCGGGGAGCAGCGCGCGCAGGGCGGGGACGGCGGGGCGGTCGTAGCGGTGTTCGGCGTCGTAGTCGTCCTCGATGACGAGGCCGCCGTCGCGGGCCCAGTCCATCAGCTCGCGCCTGCGCCCGCCGCCGAGGATGACCCCGGTGGGGAACTGGTGCGCGGGCGTCAGCAGCACGGCGGGGGCGCCGGCGGCGCGCAGCGCGTCGACGCGGATGCCGTGGGCGTCGACCGGGACGGGCGGGGTGGCGAGCGGGCGCAGGTGCTGGCGGACGCCGAGGGAGCCGGGCTCCTCGACCGCGATCTCGCGGATGCCCTCGGCGCCCAGTACGTCGACGAGCAGCCGCAGTGCCTGGGCGGTGCCGTTGACGATCAGTACGTCGTCCGGGTCGGCCCGGATCCCGCGGTTGCGGGAGAGCCAGCGGGCGACGGCGGTGCGCAGTGCCGGGGTGCCGCGCGGGTCCCCGTACCCGAAGTCCGAGGGGGTGAGGCCCGCGAGCACGGAGCGCTCGGCGCGCAGCCAGGCCGCGCGCGGGAAGGCGGCGAGGTCGGGCAGGCCGGGTGACAGGTCGATGCGGGCGGGCGCGGTGCGGATGGCGTCGAAGACGCCGAGGTCGGGCGGGGCGGCGAAGGGGCCCTCCTGCCGCGCCGGCCGCCGTGTGCCGGGGGCGGACCGGGGGGCCGGGCGGGAGGGCGGGGGCACGGCGACGACGACGGTGCCGGCGCGGCCCCGCCCGGCGACGTGCCCGTCCTCGGTGAGCCGCCGGTAGGCGTCGGTGACGACGCCGCGGGAGACGCCGAGTTCGTCGGCGAGGGTGCGGGTGGCGGGGAGCCGGCTGCCGGTGGTGAGACGACCGTCGGCGATGGCCGCCCGGATCTGCCGCGCCAGCCAGTCGCCGAGGCCGCCTCTGGGGGCGTCGCGGGGGTCCAGCTGGAGGAAGTCGGACGTGGGGCGGGCGGTGAGGCCTTCGCGGGGGGCGGGGCCTTCGCGGGGGGCGGGGCGGGGCGGGTCTGAGGGGGTGGTGTCGGCGCCCGGCTTTGAGGTGCTGGCGTCCGACGTTGAGGTGTCGGCGTCCGACCGTGACGTGCCGGCGTCCGGCCCTGCCGTGTCGGTGTCCGGCCCTGCCGTGTCGTCATCCCGGTTTATGGACCGGTCGGGAGGCGATCCATTGGACCTGTTCATGGATCCATTGTGGCGAAAGGGTCGAGGCATGGAATTTCTGCTGACCTCACTCGTCGTCTGTGTCACGCCCGGCACCGGCGCGCTGTTCACGATCGCGGCGGGCCTGTCCCGGGGCACGCGGGCCGCGGTGATCGCGGCCGTCGGCTGCACGCTGGGCGTCGTCCCGCACATGGTGGCGGCGATCACCGGCCTCGCCGCGCTCCTGAATGCCAGCGCGGTCGCCTTCCAGACGCTCAAGTACCTGGGCGTGGCCTATCTGTTGTACATGGCGTGGAGCACCCTGCGGGACAAGAGCGACCTCACCGCCGAGCGGGAGGCCGAGCCGCGCTCGGCGGGCCGCACGATCCTCACGGGCGTACTGATCAACATCCTCAACCCCAAGCTGACCCTGTTCTTCTTCGCGTTCCTGCCGCAGTTCGTGGACCCCGGCGAGCCGTACGCCTTCGTGCGCATGGCCGAGCTGAGCGCGTACTTCATGCTGATCACGTTCGTGGTCTTCGTGGCGTACGGGCGTTTCGCGGCGGCGATGCGGAGCCACGTCATCTCGCGTCCGCGCGTGGTGAGCTGGATGCGCCGCACCTTCGCGGTGACGTTCGCGGCGCTGGGGGCGCGGCTGGCGTTCCTCTGACCCCCAGCGCGCCCGCCTCGCCCCGACCCGACCCGCCCCGCCGTGTCCGGGACAGGCCGGGGCAGTTGGACCCTCCGGGAAAAGGAGGCCCATATGGCGGTCATGGTCATGGATGCACCCAGCGCCTGGGACGTACTGGACGGCGTCACCCTCCCCCGCGGTTACCGCGTCGAGATCACCGACGGAAAGATCATCATGACGCCGCAGGGTGAGTACCGGTGGGCAGTCATCCTTGAGGCGGCCCCGCAGATCAAGCAGCAGCTCGCCGCCCACGGCGACATCCTGTCCAACGTCATGATCGACTTCCCGAGCAGCCAGTACGGCTACGCGCCGGACCTGGCGATCATCGCGCCGGGAGCCGAGCGCAACGGCCGCGGCCGCTTCGAGTGGCACAGCCTTGAGGCGGTCCTGGAGGTCGTCTCGAAGAGCAGCCGGGACAACGACTTCGCGAAGAAGTTCCGCCTGTACGCGGGGTGCGGCATCCCCGTGTACGGGGTGATCGATCCCGAGGTCGGGGTCTGCACGGTGCACCGGCACCCCACCAGGACGGGGACGTACGCCGACGAGGTGGAGGTGCCGTTCGGTGCGGACTTGCTGCTGCCGCTCGCCGGGCGGGAGATCGCCGTCAGGACGGGCGGGTTTCCGAAGGCCGGCGAACTGGACTAAGAGGGGGGCGGGATTGACAGGGCCCCCTTCCGCCTCCGGGTGGAGGGGGTCCGGCCTCGCGCCCCGGCCAATCGTTCACCGACCAAAGCCCTCACCCGAAATTGGCCCCGCCCATACCCTGACGGTGCGGAGCTGTTCAGAGAGGGGCGAGACCGGGCCATCTGATACGACCCCGGACCCGTACGCCGACCCATTGCGCTTCGGCCCACGTATACAAATCCTCCGTGAGCAAAGGGGGGATGACGCACGCTCAGCTCGCCGACTCCATCGGAGTCTCACCGCACACGCTGCGAAAGATCGATGCCTGGGCGGTGCTCGGGACACCGCGGTAACAAGAGCTCCCCGCTTGGGCCGTAAAACCGGAAGACAGGTGCCCGAAATGTCGGTTCATGCGCTAGTAAGCAAAGTTGCCTCCTCCAGCCCATAAACACGCAGGTCGCGCCCTATGGTCCCCGCGCATGCGGGGGTGGTCCCACGAGCGCCCCCGTGGCCAGAGCCACGGTGAGGGATGGTCCCCGCGCATGCGGGGGTGGTCCCTTGGAGCTGGCCCAGGAGTGGGAGGAGCGCCTATGGTCCCCGCGCATGCGGGGATGGCCCCGATCTCGACGCCGAGCAGTCGCTGGTCGCGGTGTGGCCCCGGGTCCGACTGCGAGGTTGGTGCCCGGGGCGCGGACGGCCCGGCTGGTCCGCCGGGGCCGCAGGGCGAGCCGGGCCCAGCTCATCCCGCCGGGGAGCGGGGTCCCGTCGGGGGGCGCGGCCCGGCCGGGCCGTCGTGCCCCGACGGCTACAGACTCCAGGTGCCAGCCGATGCCCCTGACGCGCTCGCGTGCCGCCGCGACGGCGCACCGCAACCCGACGCGACAGACGATCCGCCGACACCGCAAACGGCACTGGACCCGCAACGTCGCAGACCCTGACCCCACCAACTGCCGTTTTCGGGCAACGCGACTCCCACCACTTCCCACCGAGCGCCTCGAACGTGTGAACTAACTACCTGCAAGGCCTGGGTAGTGGCGCGCCATGGCTATACGGGAGGAAGCATCCGTGAACTGTCCCCAGTGCGGTGCACAGACGCAGCAGGGTCCCGGCGGAGGGTGGTCCTGTGGCAACTGCGGTTGGCAGACCAGCTACCAGCCCCCCACGCAGGTACTCTCGGCTCATGACGCAGCAGTGGCTACCGGACACCGAGCCGCTTGACGGCCCCGCGCCCCCATCGGGTACCGAGACCACCTCGGGCGCGCAGATCACTGTCACAAATTGTTACCGCTGCGGTACTGAGGTGAGCGGCCTCAACGGCCGGTACGCCTGTGCCCTGTGCGGCTGGGTCAACAACTGGTCCGAAGGACACACCGAGCTTCCCGGCCCGGAGATGGACCCGGACTACCCCGGCCCCTGAGCGGAACGGCGAGCAGGTCGCCAACGCAGAGCGCCAGATCTTGAACAGTCCCCCTTCCGCCTTCGGACGGGAGGGGGCCTCTTCGTCATGCCCGAAGCGCGCCGACAGCACAACGGCCCCCGCACGAGCGGGGGCCGTTAGGCGTACCGTTCTGAGTGTCGAGTTCTGAACGGAGGCACCAGTATGCCTGGGACCACCGACGTCGGCGCCCGTCTTCGCGACTTGAGGAAGCGGCGGGGCCTGAGACAGCGCGAATTGGCCACCGCGAGCGGCGTATCCCTGTCGACCATCAGCAAGTTGGAACAAGGCGCCACCACCGGAGACGTGCGCCTGGAGACAGTCCACCACCTCGCCACGGCACTGCGGGTCACGACCACTCGTCTGCTCCGCCGTGACCCCGCCGGCCCCGCTCTCGCGCCCGGGGCATGGCGGCCGCTCCAGCAGGCCCTCGAATTTACCCCCCGCCCAACTGAGCGACGAGGCACACGTACAGCCCGTGGCGGACGGGCTGAACGCTGCCCGCAGCGCCTTCCTCGACAAGCGCCTTTCCGACTTCGTCGCCCTCGCGGTCCCCCTCCTGCGGGACGCGGACGCACTCGACCACGACACCGAAGGCCGCGCCCTGCGGTCGCACCTCTTGCAGCTCGCGGGGAGCGTCCTCACGCAAGTCCATGCCTACGAGTCCGCTGAGGCCGCCCTCAGCCGGGCGCTGGACGCCAGTCCCGACCGTCTGCGCGCGGCCTCGGTCGTGACCACGTGGGTGTGGCTGCTGATTCGGCAGGGCCGCTTCGATGATGCGCGGACGATGGCGATCCAGTGGGCTGACGATCTCGAACCTCGCATGTCCCGGGCCACCGGTGATGAACTGGCGGCGTGGGGCTGGATGTTGCTGCAGGTGGCGGCGACGAGCCTGCGTGACAGCAGGCGGGGGGAGGCGGCGGATGCGCTGCGCCTGGCGCACGCGGCTGCGGTCCTCACGGGGCGCGAGCTGCCACCCGGCAAGGAGCGGCTGGCGACGTGGGGGCCGAGGACAGTGGCCTACAAGACGGCGGAGCGGGACATCATTCTGGACCGTCCGGACGCTGTGCTGAGGACGGCCGAGCGGCTATCCGCGGCGGGCCCGGTAGAGGGCACAGAGCATCACCGGCACCGGCTCGATGTGGCGCGTGCGCACGTCAAGATGCGTCAGCACAGTGAGGCCGTCGGTGTCCTGCGTGAGGTCCATGCCGCGGCACCGGAATGGCTGGCCCAGCAACAGTACGCGCGAGACATCCTCAGCGACGTTGTCGACCGGAGGCGGACCTTGACGCCGGACATGCGGGAGTTGTCCGAAGCCCTGGGCACGGCTGTGTGAGGTGCTGCTACTTCGGGGTGACGGGGCGTCAAACTGCCATTGTCGGGGACACCCTGCGCTCCCTAGCGTCAACGCATGACGCCCGTCACACCTCAACTCTCAGCAGTGTTCAAATGGCTGTCGCACGCCCAGCAGGAGTCGCGCCGAGCGCACCGTGAGTGGGCAGACACCGGCGTGGCCCTGCTTCCGCTCGGCCAGCGCTTCGACGTAGCCCGCCTCCCCGCACAGCTCCTCCTCGCATCCGTCGGCACATACGACCCGCTGGAGATCGCCGAACGCCTCACCCGGTTTCTCAACGGCCCCGTCCTCTTCGACGGCCGGCTCATGGGCGGCACGTACTACGCCCTCATGCGGCCCAGTCCCGGACAGCCGTGGAAGCACCAGGCCGCCGCACCTCGCCTCAGCACGGGCACCTACCTCGGCGTCCCGAAGATCGGCCGCACCGAGCCGCCCGGCACGCACTGGGTGGTGCCCCCACGGTTCCCGGGCGACCTGTGTGAGCCCGCCACCGTCGAGGCCCTCATCGGCTTCGGGCTCAGCATCACCCAGGAGGCCGAGCTGTGAGCGCGCCAACGAGTAGTCGGGTCACCTGGATCTACGGTCCGGAAGCGGCCGCGCATCTGCTGGAGGGGCGTATTCGTGCCCACGAGGCCAAATGTTCCCGCTGCGGCCCCGGGAAATGTGAGGAGCGGGCCCGTCTTTGCCGCGCCCTGCGCGGCGTCCCGTCGTTGCTGAAGCGGCCGGGATGCTCCGTGGTGATCGTTGTGTCGCAGCGCCAGCAGTACCGGACGCCCTCGCTCATCTCGGCCGGCGGTGCCACCGTCTGGCTCCACACCAAGTGCCCGCGACTGCCCACGTTCGTGCGGCGCGCACCCCGGTAGACCCCCGCCGCGGCCCCACCAGAAGAGCAGACGACGGAAAATGGGGCGGTGATTCGCTCCATGCACGCCAAGCCATCGGCGAGCGACCCAGAGACTCTTCGGCCAACTACCCTCTGAAGCCACTCTTTTCAGAATGAGAGAATGTCCGCCCCCTGCCCACACGCAAGCCCGTAACATCATTCCTGGGCGGCGCTCTGGGCACCGCAGTAACAATATTTCTTCTCATGGGCCGTGAAATGGAAGACGGGTGCCCGAAATGCCGCTTCACGCGCTAGTAAGCAAAGTCGCCTCCCCCAGCCCATGAACACGCAGGTCGCGCCCTGTGGTCCCCGCGCATGCGGGGGTGGTCCCGCTGGCATATGTCCCGCGAGCCCCTTCCGCAGGTGGTCCCCGCGCATGCGGGGGTGGTCCCGGGTCCGACTGCGAGGTTGGCGCCCGGGGCGCGGACGGCCCGGCTGGTCCGCCCGGGCCGCAGGGCGAGCCGGGCCCGACTCATCCCGCCGGGGAGCGGGGTCCCGCCGGGGAGCGGGGTCCCGTCGGGGGGCGCGGCGCGGCCGGGCCGTCGTGCCCCGACAGCTACAGACTCCAGGTGCCAGCCGATGGCTCTGACGCGCTCGCGTGCCGCCGCGACGGCGCCCCGACCCAGAGCCCGAGGACACACCGACTCCGCAGGCCGCCCTCGATCCCGCACGCCGCCAATACCCGGGGCATGCCCCCTCTCATCCTCGGGCGAGAGGGGGCCTTTTACCGTGCCTGGAGCTACCCGAGGTATGGGGCCGACCGCCTCTCCAGGAAGTGCTGGATGCGCAGACGCTGTGTGTGGTGCATGGGCAGCGACTCCAGGTCGGCCGGATCGACGAACCGAAGCTCGGTGGACTCGTTCGAGATCTCCAGCTCACCCCCGACTCGGCGAGCCGTGAAGCACACGTTGAACTGCCGACGCACTTCGCCGTCGGTATAGGCGATGACGTGTCGTGGGTCGGTGTACGTGCCGACGAGGCCGGTGATCTCCACGTCCAGGCCAGTTTCTTCCTTGACCTCACGGACCGCTGCGCCCGGCAGGGAGTCGGTCATGTCCATGCCACCACCAGGCAGGGCCCATAGGTCGTTGTCACGGCGCCGCTGCATCAAGATCCGTCCATCCTCGTCGGTGACGACAGCCGAGGCGGCCACGACGAGGCTGTTCGGCTTGGGGGCGTTGGGATCGTCGAAGTACTCGGTACGCGCCATCTGCTACTCCTCCACCGGTTGAGCTGTGTCCCACACGGCGTCGAAGCTGGCCGTGTAGGTGTCGAACATCCCGCCGTCCTCATTGCGTCGGAGGTGCCAAACAGGTGCCGCGTAAGCATTGACGCCCCACACATGGCCGTTGACGAGTATCTGATCATCTGTCCTGTAAAGGGAGTTGTAGAGCGTCGTGCCGTGTGTGCGCAGCTGCACGCCAGGCGTTCCCAGCAGAGGCCGGTAGTGCATGAGAGCCAGGTCGCACCGGGACTCGATGCCGTGGCCGTAGCGCTCCTCCTGGCCCCGCTGGTGCACGCTTGAGCCGCCGGCATCCCCGAGCAGAATGCGGATCTCGCAGCCTCCCGCAGCTTGTGCGGCCAGCACGTCGTTCAGCTTGGGACAGGCCTCGTGCAAGAACACGGCAGCGTAGACGAGGACGTCGATGTGCCGCTGCGCCTGCCGGAACAAGTCAATGTACGTAGCCACGGGGAGGTCGGCGCGCTGCGGGTACAGGGCGACGAGTTCAGGACTGACGCTGCGGACATTGCGCGGCTGGCGTAGGGCCGGCCAGAGCGCGTGTATGTCCTCGCCCAGCGCCTCGGCCGCACGCACGGCGGTTCCCCGTCGCGGCACGCGCCCCTGATTCACCCACCGTTCCACCGACTTGGGGTCCACGCTCATCTTTTCGGCCAGGGAATCGTAGGTCCATCCCCCTGCCGTCATCACAGCTCTCAGCCGCTCGTTGCGCATGCCGTCCTCCGTCGGAGGTCCAAGTTCCAGGGACGTTTTACCCCTTCTAGGACGTCCCGAAGTGCCGAAGTGTGGCGGTTCCTACGTCCCGAGCGGCGCTGGACGATCGCGGAACACGAAAGACCCCGGCGACCGTGCGACCGGTCCCGGGGGCTAGGCCGACCAACGAGGAGTCGACATGAGCGAGAGTACGGACACAGAGCCCAGCACGGGAAGCGGCACATCCCCCACAACCCGCATGCGCCGCGGCTGACTTCTTGGCGCGCTCTCAGCAGGCCCCCGAGCAGGCCCGGCGTGAATGGGCTGACACCGGTGTCGCGCTGCTGCCGCTCGGCCATCGCTTCGAGGCGGCAAGGCTCCCCGCGCGGCTCGTGCTCGCCACGGTCTGCACGACCGACCCACGGCAGACCGCCGTGCTCCTCGGACGCGCCCTCAACGGTCCGGTCATCTTCGACGGCCGGCTCATGGGCGGCACGTACTACGCCCTCATGCGGCCCAGCGCCGGACAACCGTGGAAGTACCAGGACATCGCCCCGCGCCTGGGAGTCGGCAACTATTTCGGCGTACCGAGGATCGGCCGCACCGAGCCGCCCGGTACGCACTGGGTGGTGCCCCCACGGTTCCCGGGCGACCTGTGTGAGCCTGCCACCGTCGAGGCTTTCATCGGCTTCGGGCTCCGCATCACCCAGGAGGCCGGGCTGTGAGCGCGCCAACGAGTAGTCGGGTCACCTGGATCTACGGTCCAGAAGCGGCCGCGCATCTGCTGGAGAGACGTATTCGTGCCCACGAGGCCAGATGTTCCCGCTGCGGCCCCGGGAAATGTGAGGAGCGGGCCCGTCTTTGCCGCGCCCTGCGCGGCGTCCCGTCGTTGCTGAAGCGCTACGAGCCCAGCGAAGAGGACTGCCGATGAGCGAGGGCGTCCGGTACTGCTGGCGCTGCGACGCACCCATCACCAAGGAGCATCCCGGCACGTCCGCCGTGAAGGCGTCCATCTCGGTCGGCGGCGCCACCGTCTGGCTCCACACCAAGTGCCCGCCACTGCCCACCTTCGTACGGCGCACGCCCCGGTAGACCCCCGCCGTGGCGCCACCAGAAGAGCGACGACCGGAAAAGGGGCGGCGATTTGCTCCATGCGCGCCAAGACATCGGCGAGCGACCCAGGGATTCTTCGGCCAACTACCGCCTGGAGAAACCCTTTGCAGAATAAGAGAAGGGCCGCCCTCTGCCCACTCACAAGCCCGTAACCTCATTCCTGGGCGGCGCTCTGGGCACCGAGGAACAGGATCTCCTCTCCGGGGCCGTGAATTGGAAGACAGGTGCCCGAAATGTCGGTTCATGCACTAGTAAGCAAAGTCGCCTCACCCAGCCCATGAACGCGCAGGTCGCGGCGTTTGGTCCCCGCGCATGCGGGGGTGGTTCCGGAACCTTCGGGCAGAAGCAGCGCGTGCAGAGGTGGTCCCACGCATGCGGGGGTGGTCCCGACGCGCGCCCACTCCGCGGCGGCTTCATCACGGGTGGGTTTACGGAGGCCGGCGAGGTGGGCTGAGAGGGGGGCGGGGTTGACCGGGGCTCTGTGGGGCAGGGTCGGAGTCATGAAATTCGCGTTTTCCACCCTCGGTGTCCCCGGTCTGCCCCTTCCCGACGTGCTGCGGCTCGCCACCGACAACGGCTATCACGGGGTCGAGTTGCGCGCGCACCCCGAGGAGCCGGTGCACCCCGGGCTCGGGGCGCTCGAACGGGCCGACGTGGCCGCCGCGTTCCAGGCCGCCGGGGTCGAGATCCTCGGTGTCGCCGGGTACGTGCGCGTGGCGGAGCCCGGCGACGACGGGCCCGTCCTGGCCGAACTGGCCGCCCTCGTCGCCCTCGCCCGCGACCTGGGCGCGTCCTTCGTCCGCGTCTTCCCGGGAGGCGGCACCGAACAGAGCACGGACGACGCCGACGAGATCGCCGCGAGGCGCCTCGGCACCGCGGCCCGCGGCGCCGCCGACGCCGGCGTGCGCATCCTCGTGGAGACCCACGACTCCCACCCCACCGGCGCCGACGTCACCCGCGTCGTCGGCACGGTCGGCCACCGCCAGGTCGGCGCCCTGTGGGACGTGCTGCACACCTGGCTCGGCGGCGAGTCCCCCACCGACACGTTCGCCGCGCTCTCCCCCTACCTCGGCTACGTCCAGGTGAAGGACGTCGCCTCGGCGGACGACACCACGCCCCTGGCCCTCGGCACCGGCGCCCTGCCGCTCGCCGAGTGCCTGGAGGTGCTCAGCTCGGAGGGCTGGGAGGGGTGGCTGTGCTGGGAGTACGAGAAGCGGTGGTACGAGGACGCGGCACCGCTGGCCCCGGCGCTCGCACCGGGCCGCGAGTATCTGACGCGGCTGTTGAGCCGGGCCGGCTGACGCGGGGTCTCGGGTGACTGGGGTGAGCTGGTGTGCGGAGTGACCCGGCGGGCCGGGGTGGTCTGGTTCACGGGGTGGCCCGGCTGGCCCCGCTGACAGGGGTGGCCTGATCGGCGCCGTTCTGGCCGGCGCGGTGGTCCTGGGCGGTGCGCCCGCTCCGGCCGACGCGGGGGGCCTGGGCGGCGGGGGCAGCTTGGCTGACGGGAGTGACCTGGCTGGCGCCTTCGTGGCTGACGTGGGCGGCCTGGCCGGTGGGGGTGACCCGGCCGGCGCCCTCCTGGCTGACGGGGGTGACCCGGGTGGGCCCGTTGGTCGGCCTCGGGTACGAGGTCAGGGCGACGCCGGCCACCAGGAGGGCTGCGGCGCACCACCTCAGGCCGCTCACCGGCTCGCCGAGGACCAGTGCCGCGCCGGACATGCCGAAGACCGGTACGAGCAGTGAGTACGGGGCGACCGTCGACGCGGGGTGGCGGCGCAGCAGGTAGCCCCATGCCCCGAAGCCGAAGACCGTCGTGATCCAGGCGACGTAGACGATGATGCCCGCGCCCGCCCAGTCGAGGGAGCGCAGGGCCGCGAGGTCGCGGGACGGGCCCTCCCACAGGAGGGAGAGCGCGAGCAGCGGCAGGACCGGGACCGTGCTCACCCACACCATGAAATTCAGGGCGTCGGGCGGTGACGCCTTGCGGGTGAGGACGTTCGAGACGCCCCAGCAGGCCGCCGCGCCGATCAGCAGCGCGAAGGCGGTGAGCGGCCCGGTCTCCCCCTCGTCGACGGCGGCGACCGCGATGCCGGCGAGGGCGATCAACATGCCCGCCGCCCGCACCCGCCCCGGGCGTTCGCCGAGCGCCACGAAGGCGAACAGGGCGGTGAAGACGGCCTGGACCTGGAGCACCAGGGACGACAGACCGGCGGGCATGCCCGCGTCCATGCCGATGAACAGCAGCCCGAACTTCGCCACGCCGAGGACGAGGCCGACCCCCAGCACCCATGTCCACGCCACCTTCGGCCGCCCCAAGAAGAAGACGGCGGGCAGCGCGGCCACCAGGAACCTGAGGGCGGAGAAGAGCAGCGGCGGGAAGTGGTCAAGACCCACCTCGATCACCACGAAGTTGATGCCCCATACGGCGGTGACGAGGACGGCCAGACAGACATGTGCAGGACGCATGCGTCGAGGATCACCCGGCACCACCGTGTAGCACCAGCACGGATTTCTGCATGATGGGATGTAGCAACGCTGTTGAATGGGGAGGCAGTCCGTGCTCGATCTCGCCCGGCTCCGGGCCCTGCACGCGGTCTCCGTGCACGGCACCGTGGGGGCAGCCGCCGCCGCGCTCGGCTACACCCCCTCCGCCGTCTCGCAGCAGATCGCCAAGTTGGAGCGCGAGACGCGCACCACGCTTCTGGAGCGCCGGGGCAGGGGCGTCGCGCTCACCGCCGACGCGCTGCATCTCGCGGACACCGCACGGCAGTTGATGGACGTCATGGAACGCGCCGAGACCGAGCTGGAGCAGCGGCGCGGGGTGCCGTCGGGGCGGCTGACCATCGCCGCGTTCGCCTCGGCGGCGCGGGGGCTGCTGCCGCAGGTGCTGGCGGACCTCGCGCGCCGGCATCCGGCGCTGGACGCCCGTATGAACGAGGTCGACCCGCATCTGTCCATCGACCTGGTCGCCAAGGGCGCGGTCGACGTGGCCGTCGTCCACGACTGGGACATCGCGCCGCTGCCCACGCCGCCCGGCGTCGAGCAGGCGGTCATCGGGGACGACCTGTGCGACCTCGTCGTGCCCGCGGAGCACCGGTTCGCGGGGCGTACGTCCGTACGGCGCGAGGAGTTGAAGGACGAACGCTGGATCACGCAGCCGCCGGGGCTCGTCTGCCACGAGTGGCTGGTGCGTACGCTGCGGGAGGCCGGGTGCGAGCCGGACATCGCGCATCAGGCCGAGGAGAACCCCACGTTGGTCGCGCTGGTCGCGGCGGGGCTCGGGGTCGCGCTCATCCCCCGGCTCGGGCGCGGGCCCCTTCCTCCCGGGGCCGTCACCGTGCGGCTCGATCCCGTGCCGGTGCGGCGGCTCTACGCGTTGTGGCGTACGGGGGCGTCTGGGCGGCCGGCGGTTTCGGAGACCGTACGGGGGTTGCGGCGGCACTGGGTCTGAGCGCGCTCGGTTCCTCTTTGCTCCGCAAGGAGCTTTCCCACCCACCCACCCGTTACCCCGCGTCCACCCCTGAGCGCAGAGCCCCACCGTTGCCCCGCGTCCAGCCCTTCGTCCTTGACCGGCGCGAGACCCCGGGATATCCGTGGCTCCTGGAAGTTTTCCTCGGCCCGCAGGAGCACCCGTGTCCCACCCCCACGACGACCGACTCCGCGAGCTCATCGCCGGGATGACCCTGGAGGAGAAGGTCGGCCAGCTCTTCGTGATGCACGTGTACGGGCATACCGCCACCGACCCCGACCCGGACGACATCGCCGCCAACACCGAGGAACTCGGCGTGCGCGACGCCGCCGAGCTGGTCGCCCGTTACCACCTCGGCGGTGTCATCTACTTCGGCTGGGCCCACAACACCCGCGACCCGCACCAGATCGCCGCCCTCTCCGCCGGCATCCAGCGCGCGGCAGCGACGGCCCTCCCGTCGGGCGTCCCCGTGCTGATCTCCGTGGACCAGGAGCACGGCATCGTCGCCCGCGTCGGCGCCCCCGCGACCCTGCTGCCCGGCGCGATGGCCCTCGGCGCCGCCGGCTCGCCCGCGCACGCCCGCGAGGCGGCCCGCATCGCCGGCACCGAGCTGCGCGCCCTCGGCATCCGCCAGGACCACGCCCCGGACGCCGACGTGAACAGCAACCCCGGCAACCCGGTCATCGGCGTACGCTCCTTCGGCGCCGACCCCGAGACGGTCGCCGGCCTCGTGGCCGCGCAGATCGAGGGCTACCGGAGCGCGGGCGTCGCCACCGCCGCCAAGCACTTCCCCGGCCACGGCGACACGACGGACGACAGCCACACCGAGCTGCCGCACATCCGCCACACCCGCGAGGAGTGGGAGCGCCACGACGCCCCGCCCTTCCGGGCGGCGATCGCCGCGGGCGTCGACTCCGTGATGACCGCCCACATCGTGGTGCCGGCGCTGGACCCGTCGGGCGACCCGGCGACCCTCTCCCGGCCGATCCTGACGGGCATCCTGCGCGAGGAACTCGGCTTCGACGGCGTGATCGTCACGGACTCGCTGGCGATGCGCGGGGTCCGCACGAAGTACGGGGACGACCGCGTGGCCGTGCTCGCGCTGAAGGCGGGCGTGGACCAGCTCCTCAACCCGCCGCGCCCCCGCGTCGCCTGGGAGGCGGTGCTTCGAGCCATCAGGGACGGCGAGCTGACGGAGGCCCGCATCGAGGAGTCCGTCCTGCGCGTGCTGCGCATGAAGGCCGACGTGGGCCTTCTGGACGCGGAAGGGAAGCCGCCCGCCGACCTCGTGCCTTCCGCGGAGACCGTGACCGCCACCGTCGGCACCGCCGACCATCTCGCCGCCGCCGACCGCATCGCGGAGGCCACGACGACCCTGCTGCGCGACGACGCCGGCCTGCTGCCGCTCTCCCCGGACACCCACGGCGACCTCCTGGTCGTCGGCGCCGACCCGCGTTCGCCGTCCGGTACGACGGGCCCGCCGACGTCGGTCCTCGCCGACGCCCTGACCGGCCTCGGTTTCCGCGCCGCCGCGCTGTCGACGGGCACGGACCCCGACGCCACGGCCGTCGAGAAGGCGGTGGCGGCCGCGCGGGGCATGGCGGCGGTCCTCGTGACGACGTACAACGTCTCGACGCACGCGGCCACCGCGCGCGACCACACCCAGGCCGCCAACGCCGCCCTGGACGAGGCCACCGCCCCCGACAAGGCGACGGCGACGGTGGCGGCGACGGCCGAGGACGGCCAACGGGCCCTGGTGGCCGCCCTCAAGGCCACCGGCGTCCCCGTCGTCACCCTCGCGATCCGCAACCCGTACGACGTCGCCCACCTGCCCCCGGTCGACGCCGCGCTCGCCACGTACTCCTGGACGGACGTCGAACTGCGCGCCGCGGCACGGGTGATCGCGGGCCGCGCCGCGCCCCAAGGGCGCCTCCCGGTGCCGGTGCGGCGGGCCGACGACCCGGCCCGGGTGCTGTACCCGATCGGCCACGGACTGACGTGGTGACGCGGTGACGTACTGAGGCGTGCGCGCTCCTCGGGTGCCCGAGGAGCCGCCGTCACGGCCTCAGCGTCTGCTCCCCCCGCACGCCGCGCCGGTCCAGCTTCGCGTCGTACGCCGCCAGCGGCCTGCCCGACGCCGACGGGACCCCGGCCCAGCGCTGGATGCGCTCCGTGGCCTTCGCCTTCTCGTCCGGGACGAGCTGCGAGACGGTCGCCCCGTGGTTGGCGCGGGGCGCCGTGAAGACGTACGAGTCGTGCCCGGCGCCCCGCGCGGGGCGGAACTTCTCGGCGCCGTACGGGTCGTACTCGCCGTACACGTACATCATCCGGTGCGCGTGGTGGCGTACCCAGGTGTCGACGTCCCGCATGACGTGCGGCCGGAAGCGCATGGGGATCTCGCGTGGCACGAAGGTGCGGGGCGGCTGGTAGCCGTAGCGGCTCAGGGCGCCGAGCCAGGGCTGGCGGATGGTGGGCGCGCCCAGTTCGGTGCCCGCCTGGTAGTAGTACGGCGTGTAGGGCGCGAGTCCCTGGTCGGTGTAGGACGACCAGCCGCCCACCGAGTCCACGAAGTCGAAGAGGGCCTGGTCGCTCATGGTGGCCGCGTCGGGGACCTCGGCGCAGGCGGTGCCGGCGGGCTGGTACTGCCAAAAGCCCCACACGAGGTCCATCACGACGGCCTCGAAGGCCTTGTCGAGCGTGCCGACGGTCCGGAAGGTCTCACCGTGGTCCGCGGCGTACGCGGCGAGCATCTTGGACAGGGGCTCCCTGCGCACCAGCGCCTCGCGCTGCACGGCCTGGACGCGCTCGCGGCACTCCTTGGTGCCGACGGAGGCGAGGAACTCGTCGTACGCCGAGTCCTCCTTGTCCACGACGTCGTTGGGCGCCACGTAGGAGACGACGCCGGCCATGTCGCGCGGGTAGAAGCGCTCGTAGTACGTGGCGGTCATGCCGCCCTTGGAGACTCCGGTGGCCAGCCACTTCTGGCCGTAGACCGGCTTGAGCGCGCGGTAGAGGCGGTGCTGGTCGGTGGCGGCCTGCCAGATGTCGAGCTTGGTCCAGTCGGCGGGGTCGGGGCGGGAGGGGGTGAAGAAGCGGTACTCCATGGAGATCTGGTTGCCGTCGACGATCTGCGTGGGCTCGCGGCGGCTGGGGTTCGTGGAGACGCTGTAGCCGCTGGTGTAGAAGACCGTGGGACGGGCGGTGTCCTTGTGCAGCACCGTCAGGCGCTGCTTGAAGGTGCCCTTGGCGGGGTGCCGGTGGTCCACCGGCTGCGTGTAGGCGAGGACGAAGAAGCGGTAGCCGGGATAGGGCTTCTCCTCGACGAGGCTCATGCCGGGAATGGCGAGCAGCCTGTCCTTGATGTCGGTGCCGCCGGTCCTTTTCTCCGTCCCCGCGGCGGCGGCCGTCCCGGCCGTCGCCCCGGCCGTGCTCACCGCGCCCATGAGCACCACGAGCGCCAACAGCCATCTGAGCGCCTTGCGCATGCACCCTCCCCTGCCGAACAACAGTGCTCCGGAACCTAACGGAGCAACTGGGTCCGCACCAGAGGGTGTTGCGAGCCGCCCGCGGGTCTCAGCACAGGATCCAGCCGGTGCTGACCCCGTGCCCGCCGACCTTCCCCGACACGCGCACGCAACGGTGGCCGGCGTGCACCACGACCGGGCCGGCGCGGCGGGTGTAGCGCCCCTTGTCCCGCGCGGCGCGGCTGCCGCGCGCCTGGACGCTGACGGACATGGCCTTGCGGGCGCCGGGGCGCTTGGCGGTCGTGATCGCGCAGACGAAGCCGCGGGTCTTGAAGACGTCGACCCGGCCGGTGTGGAAGGACAGGGTGCGGACCTTGTGCCCGGCGCACGGTCCGGCGGCGGCGGCCTGGGCGACGCCCGCGCCGGGGCCCGCGAGGGCGAGCAGCAGCGCGGCGACGAGCCCGGCGGCACCGAGCGTCAGCCGCTGTCGTATGCGACCACGGCCGCCACCCCTGCTCACGCCTGTCTCTCCCGCCTCTGTGCCATCAGCGTACTGGTGTACGGACGCGGCTCGCCGCCCACACGGTTGCGTGCGGCCCCCGGCTTTTGCGTTCCGGGCGCTCTTGCACCCCGGGCCGGTGCGGGCGATCCCCCTCGGGCTCGGCGGGCTCAGGCGGTCTCCACCGGCTCCCCCACGAAGGTCCGCCACAGCCGCGCGTACCGCCCCTCCCGGGCCAGCAGCTCCTCGTGCGTGCCGTCCTCGGCGACGCGCCCGTGGTCCATCACGACGACGCGGTCCGCGCGGGCGGCCGTGGTGAGGCGGTGGGCGACCACCAGCGTGGTGCGCTTGCCGGCGATGCGGTCGGTGGCCTGGTTGACCTGCGCCTCCGTGGCGAGGTCGAGGGCGGCGGTGGCCTCGTCGAGGAGCAGGATGTCGGGGTCGACCAGCTCGGCGCGGGCCAGCGCGATCAGCTGGCGCTGCCCGGCGGAGAGGTTGCGGCCCCGCTCGGTGACCTCGTGGAGGTAGCCGCCGTCGAGGGTGGCGATCATGTCGTGCGCGCCGACCGCGCGGGCGGCGGCCTCGACCTGGGCGTCGGTGGCGTCGGGGCGGCCGTAGGCGATGGCGTCCCTGACCGTGCCCGCGAAGAGGTAGGCCTCCTGCGGGACGACGCCGAGGCGGTGGCGGTAGGCGGTGAGGTCCAGGGAGCGCAGGTCGGTGCCGTCCACCGTCACCCGCCCGCTCGTCGGGTCGTAGAAGCGGGCGACGAGCTTCACGAGCGTCGACTTGCCCGCGCCGGTCTCGCCGACGAAGGCGACGGTCTGCCCGGCGGGTATCCGCAGCCGCACGTCGGTGAGGGCCGCCTCCTCGCCGTTGTAGGCGAACCGCACGTCCTCGAAGGCGATCTCGCCGCGCAGCGAGAGGACGTCCAGGGGCTCGTCGGCAGCCTGGGTGGAGGTCGGCTCCTGGAGCAGCTCCTGGATGCGGCCGAGCGAGACGGTGGCCTGCTGGTAGCCGTCGAAGACCTGGGAGAGCTGCTGCACGGGCGCGAAGAACAGGTCGATGTAGAGCAGGTAGGCGACCAGCGCGCCGGTGGTCAGGGTGCCCGCCTGGACCCGGCCCGCGCCCACGATCAGCACGGCGACGACGGCGACGGAGGAGAGGAACTGCACGAACGGGAAGTACACGGAGATCAGCCACTGGCCGCGGATGCGGGCCTGGCGGTAGCTGTCGCTGTTGCGGGCGAACCGCTCGGCGCCCGAGCGCTCGCGCCCGAAGGCCTGCACGATGCGCAGCCCGGCGACGGACTCCTGGAGGTCGGCGTTGACGGCGGAGACGCGCTCGCGGGCCAGTTCGTAGGCCTTCACGCTGGACTTGCGGAAGAAGTACGTGCCGACGACCAGCAGCGGCAGCGTCGCGAAGACGACCAGGGCGAGCTGTACGTCGATGACGAGCAGGGCGGCCATGATGCCGAAGAAGGTGACGACGGAGACGAAGGCGGTGACCAGGCCCGTCTGGAGGAACGAGGACAGGGCGTCCACGTCCGTGGTCATCCGGGTCATGATCCGCCCGGTCAGCTCCCGCTCGTAGTAGTCGAGCCCGAGCCGCTGGAGCTGCGCGAAGATCTTCAGCCGCAGCGAGTACAGGACCCGCTCGCCGGTGCGTCCCGTCATCCGCACCTCGCCGGTCTGCGCCGCCCACTGCACGGCGACGGCGGCGAGGGCCAGCCCCGAGGCCGCCCAGACGGCGCCGAGCGCGAGCTGGTTGACGCCCTCGTCGATGCCGTGCCGGATCAGGACGGGCAGCAGCAGGCCCATGCCCGCGTCGACGGCGACGAGCAGCAGGCTCACCAGCAGCGGCAGCCCGAACCCGGCGAGCAGCCTGCGCAGGTTGTACGACTCCTCGGGGGTGACGGCCCGCGCCTCGTCGATGCCGGGCCGGTCGTCGGCCGGGGGCAGCGCGTCGACCTGGGCGAGCAGCTCGGGCGTGGACGGCATCCCGGACAGCGCGGTGTCCTTGGGCTCGCGGTCGCCGGTCCACAGGGCGGGCGTGATGCCGCGCTCCGCGTCGAACTCGGCGTCCAGCTCGGCGCGTACGGAGGTGTCCTCGGGCAGGTCGGCGGGGAGCGCGTGGCCGGGCGAGACGCCGCCCAGCTCGTCCGGGTCGGTGAGCAGGCGCCGGTAGAGGGGTGAGCGCTCCTCCAGCTCCTCGTGGGTGCCGACGTCGGCGAGGCGGCCGCCGTCCAGGACGGCGATGCGGTCGGCGAGGTTCAGGGTGGAGCGGCGGTGGGCGATGAGCAGCGTCGTGCGGCCCGCCATGACGGCCCGCAGCGCCTCGTGGATCTCGTGCTCCACGCGCGCGTCCACCGCCGAGGTCGCGTCGTCCAGGACGAGCAGGCGGGGGTCGGTGAGGATGGCGCGGGCGAGCGCGATGCGCTGGCGCTGGCCGCCGGAGAGGGTGAGGCCGTGCTCGCCGACGGTGGTGTCGTAGCCGTCGGGCAGCTCGGATATGAACCCGTGGGCCTGGGCGGCGCGCGCGGCGGCCTCGATCTGCTCCTGGCCGGCCTCGGGACGGCCGTACGCGATGTTCGCGCGGACCGTGTCGGAGAAGAGGAAGGAGTCCTCGGGCACGAGGCCGATGGCGGAGCGCAGGGAGTCGAGCGTCAGCTCGCGCACGTCGTGCCCGCCGATGAGGACGGCGCCGTGCGTCACGTCGTAGAAGCGGGGCAGCAGCAGCGAGACGGTCGACTTGCCGCTGCCGGAGGAGCCGACGACGGCGAGGGTCTCGCCGGGGGCTATCTGGAAGGACAGTCCGTCCAGGACGGGGCGGTCGTCCTCGTAGGCGAAGGCGACGTCGTCGAACTCGACGGTGGCGGGGGCGTCGGCGGGCAGTTCCTTGGTGCCGTCGCTCATGCTCGGCTCGGTGTCGATCAATTCGAGCACCCGTTCGACACCGGCGCGGGCCTGCTGTCCCACGGTGAGGACCATGGCGAGCATCCGCACCGGGCCGACGAGCTGCGCGAGGTAGGTGGAGAAGGCGACGAACGTGCCCAGGGTGATCTGGCCGCGCACGGCCAGCCAGCCGCCGAGGGCCAGCATGGCGACCTGCCCCAGCATGGGGACGGCCTGGAGGGCGGGGGTGTAGCGGGAATTGAGGCGGATGGTCCGCATCCGCCCGGCGAACAGCTTGCGCCCGACCTCGCGGAGCTTGCCGGTCTCCTGGTCCTCCTGCCCGAAGCCCTTCACCACGCGTACGCCGCTGACGGCACCGTCCACCACACCGGCGACGGCGGCGGCCTGGGCCTGCGCGTACCAGGTCGCGGGGTGCAGCCGGGAGCGGGAGCGGCGGGCGATGAACCACAGGGCGGGGGCGACGGCGAGCGCGACGAGGGTCAGCGGCAGGGAGAGCCACGCCATGATCACCAGGGAGATCACGAAGAGCAGGATGTTGCCGATGGTCATCGGCAGCATGAAGAGCAGGCCCTGGATGAGCTGGAGGTCGCTGGTGGCGCGGCCGACGACCTGGCCGGTGGACAGCTCGTCCTGGCGCCGCCCGTCGAGCCGGGTGATCGTCCCGTACATCTCGGTGCGCAGGTCGTGCTGGACGTCCAGGGCGAGCCGGCCGCCGTAGTAGCGGCGGATGTAGGTGAAGACGTAGACGAGGACGGCCGCGCCGATCAGCGCGCCCGCCCAGGGGCCCATGGACCGGCCGCCGCCCTGCCCGTCCTCCCCGATGACGTCGTCGATGATCACCTTGGTGATCAGCGGCACGAGGGCCATCACGGCCATGCCGGCGAGCGAGGAGCCGAGCGCGAGCACGACGTCCTTCGGGTACCGCCACGCGTATCCGGTGAGCCGCTTGGCCCAGCCGGCCTCCTGCCGCCCGGACCCGCCCCGTTCGTCCGCCACCAGTTGCCTCCCGTCGACCTGACCTGCCGAGAGGCCCAACGCGGCGGGACGCGGATTTCATCCCGCCGCAACGAACCGCGCCCCCGAGGGGGCGCCGGGGCTCAGCTGCCGGGCACGGCCACGAACGCCTCACGCGGGGTGTCCGTGGGGGTGTAGCGGCCGGCCGCCGAGGCGCGGGGCGCCAGGTCCTTGTGGATGGCCTTGGCCACGCCCTGGATGGTGGCGACGCCGTAGTTCATGCTGCTGTTGCCGTGGGTGAGCACGGAGATCGTGTAGTCGTGGCCGCCGCCGTTGAAGGCGCCGATGCTGTGCACCCGCCAGCCGTGCGTCGAACGCTGGAGCCAGCCGTTCTTGACGTGGATCTCGACGCCGGCGGGCGCGCCCGCGGGGGTGCCCCAGCGCTGAGAGGTGATGACCTTGCCCATCAGCTTGAGCATGTAGGCGCGCGCGTTGTCGCTCAGGACGTCGTTCTTGGCGGTGATCAGCGCGAGGAGCTTCTGCTCGTCGGCGGCGTTGATCCGGGTCAGGCCCCAGTAGCCGTCGGCGCCCGGCACGGTCTTCGTCATCTTGGCGGCCTTCAGGAAAGCGTTGATCTTTCCCGTGCCGAGCTGGCGCCAGAGGGTGCTGGTGGCCGCGTTGTCCGAGCTGGTGATCATGGCGTACGCCAGGTCCGACTCGCGCTCCGTGAGCTTCCGCTCGGTCTTCTTCGCGTCCCACAGGAGCGTCGCGAGGACGGTCGCCTTGACGACGCTGGCCGAGTCGAACGAGGTGCCCGCGCGCAGGGTGCAGGTGGTGTTCGTGGTGCGGTCGCGCAGAGCGACCGCGATGGTGCCCTTGCGGTCCTTCAGGGCCGCGGTGATGTCCTTGGTGAGCTTGGCGGCGAGGCCGGCCTGCCCGGAGGTGCAGCTGACCGTCGGCGCGGGCGCGGCGACGGCGGGCGTGGCGGTCGCGGACACGGCGAGCGGCGCGAGCACCCCGGCGGCGAGGCCCGCCGCGAGCGTGCGGGCGCGCCGGGATGTCCCGGATACCGGGTGAGTCATGGAGTCTTTCCCCCTTGGGTCCGTACAGAACCCCCCGTGGGCCCGTACAAGCGGGCACTCGGCCACGCTCGTCCCACATGACTCGCCGGAGCCCGGGATGGTTGTACGAAAAATCCCGCTGATCAGCCAAGACGGTCACCCCGCCGGGCAGTTTTCCTCCCCCTCGCCCTCCCCCTCCCCTTCCTCGGGGCCGCCGTCGTACGCGCCTACGGGCAGCCGGGCCCCGCGACCGCGGGCGACCCGGATCACGTCCCGCAGGGACTCGGTGCCCCACCGGCGTGCCCGTCCGCGACTCCAAGGCGCCGCACGGCCCCGCCTGCTGTTCGCGGCGAATGGTTGGGCCACGTCCATCACCGCCGTCAAGGCCGGACAGCTCACCGGCTGAGTGTGGCGGGCGTCGCGTCACACTCGGCGCGCCGGTCTCAGCCCCCTGCGAGGTGCGTCGGCGCGAACATCTTCAGCACCGCCGGGAGCACCACCACCGACGGTCCCGGCTCGGCCAGCGCCTTCGACAGGTCGGCGCGGAGGGTTTCCGGGGTCGTACGGATCCCGGGGACGCCGAAGGACTCCGCGAGGGCCACGAAGTCCGGGCGGGCCAGCTCCGTCGCGGTCGCCTCGCCGAAGGCGTCGGACATGTACTCGCGCAGGATGCCGTAGCCACCGTCGTCGACGATCAGCCAGGTCACCGGCAGGTCGTACTGCCGGGCCGTCGCCAGCTCGGCGATCGAGTACATCGCGCCGCCGTCGCCGGAGACCGCGAGGACCGGCTGGGACGGGTCGGCGACCGCCGCGCCCAGCGCCGCCGGGAAGCCGTAGCCGAGGCCGCCCGCGCCCTGCGCCGAGTGCATGGTGTTGGGGCGCCTGGCGTCGAACGCCGACCAGGCCCAGTACGCGAGGATCGTCATGTCCCAGAAGGACGGCGCCGCGTCCGGCAGCGCCTCGCGCACGGCGGCCAGCACCCGCTGCTCCAGCGTGAGGTCCTGGGCCGCGATCCGCTCACGGACCCTGCCCAGGAGGGCCGCCACCCGCTCGGGGGCCCCGGGGTCCTCGCGGGGCGCGTCGATCGTCTCCAGGAGGGCCGACAGCGCGAGCCGCGCGTCCGCGTGGATGCCGAGCCCGGGGTGGTTGGACTCCAGCTTCCCGGCGTCGGCCTCGATCTGGACGACCCGGCCGCGCGGCCGGAACGTGTGGTAGTTCGAGGACAGTTCGCCGAGCCCCGAGCCGACCACGAGCAGGACGTCCGCGTCCTCCAGGAAGTCGGTGGTGTGGCGGTCCTCCAGCCACGACTGGAGGGAGAGCGGGTGCTCCCAGGGGAAGGCGCCCTTGCCGCCGAAAGTCGTGACCACGGGGGCGTTCACCAGCTCCGCCAGGGCAAGCAGCTTGCCCGAAGCGTCCGCACGTACGACACCGCCGCCCGCGATGATCGCCGGCCGCTCCGCCCGCGCGAGCAGATCTGCGGCGACGGCCGTCAGCTCGGGGCGCGGGACGACCTCGTCCGGGGTCGCGTCCATCGCCGTGACGACCGGCAGCGTCGTCTCGGCGAGGAGCACGTCCTGCGGGATCTCCACCCAGACCGGTCCGTGCGGCGCGGTCAGCGCGGACTGCCAGGCCGCGGCGATCGCCGAGGGGATCTGGGAGGCCGTCCGCACCGTGTGGACGGACTTCACGAGGTCGCGGAAGGACGCCTGCTGGTCGCGCAGCTCGTGCAGATAGCCGTGGCGCCCGCCGCCCAGGCCCGCCACCGGCACCTGGCCGGCGATCGCGAGGACCGGCGAGGAGGCCGCCGCCGCCTCCTGGAGCGCGGCGAGCGAGGTCAGCGCGCCGGGCCCGGCGGACAGCAGCAGCGGGGCGACCTCCCCGGTGATGCGGCCGTACGCGTCCGCCGCGAACCCCGTGTTGTTCTCGACGCGCAGACCCACATACGTCAGACAGGAGCGCCGCAGCGCGTCGAACACGCCCAGCACGTGCTGGCCCGGCAGCCCGAAGACGGTGGTCGCGCCGAGCCCGGCGAGGGTCTCGACGACCAGGTCGCCGCCGGTGCGCCCCGCGGGCGGGTGCAGGGCGGCCTCCGTCTGGCGCGGCGTGGGGCGCAGCACCAGGTCGTGGTCGTGGGTCATGCGGCGTCTTCTCCTTCTCGCCGGGGCGCGGACCCGGCGGGCGCCGGGCCGGGCACTCGGGCCGCCGGGCCGCGCGCGGCCCGGCGTGTCCCGGTGACCGACGGCCTCGCGGCCATGGTCACTTCGCCTGCTGCTCCCCGCCGTCGGCGCGGGCGGCGGCGATCTGCCTGCTCATGATCGTCGTCAGTTCGTACGCCGTGTGGGAGGCGGCGACGGCGGTGATCTCCGCGTGGTCGTAGGCCGGGGCGACCTCCACGACGTCGGCCGAGACGAGGTTGCAGGAGGACAGGCCGCGCAGGATCTCCAGCAGCTCGCGGGAGGTCATGCCGCCCGCCTCGGGGGTGCCGGTGCCGGGGGCGTGGGCCGGGTCGAGGCAGTCGATGTCGATGGAGATGTACAGCGGGCGGTCGCCGATGCGCTGGCGCAGCTGGTCGGCGACCTCGTCGACGCCGCGGCGGTAGACGTCCGCCGAGGTGACGATGCCGAAGCCCATCTTCTCGTCGTCGGTGAGGTCCTGCTTGCCGTAGAGCGGGCCGCGCGTGCCGACGTGGGAGAGCGCCTCGGTGTCGAGGATGCCCTCCTCGACGGCGCGGCGGAACGGCGTGCCGTGCGTGTACTCGGCGCCGAAGTAGGTGTCCCAGGTGTCCAGGTGGGCGTCGAAGTGCAGCAGGGCGACCGGGCCGTGCTTCTTGGCGACGGAGCGCAGCAGCGGCAGGGCGATGGTGTGGTCGCCGCCGAGGGTCATCATGCGGGCGCCGGTGCCGAGCAGGTCGTCGGCGGCGGCCTCGATGGTCTCCACCGCCTCGTTGATGTTGAACGGGTTCGCGGCGATGTCGCCGGCGTCCGCGACCTGGGCGAGCGCGAAGGGCGAGGCGTCCTGCGCCGGGTTGTAGGGGCGCAGGAGGCGGGAGGCCTCACGGATGGCGTTGCCGCCGAAGCGGGCGCCGGGGCGGTAGGAGACGCCCGAGTCGAAGGGCACGCCGACCACGGCGACGTCCGTCTTCCCGCCGACCTCGTCCAGGCGGGGCAGGCGCGCGTACGTCGCCGGGCCCGCGTACCGGGGGATGCGGGAGGAGTCGACGGGGCCGCGGGGGGTCGTCGGGTTCTCGGCGCTGCTCATGGTCGGTGTGCCTCCTGCTGATGCGAGTACTGCGGTACAAGTGTCGCGCGCCCCACCGACAACAGGCCGCGCGCGAGCCGGACCGCCACCGGAGCGCCCGGTTCCGGCTCTCTGGCGCCGCGACCGGCGAGAGGTCCGTCGGCCATGGCGAGCCTTCTTCGCGCACCTCGGCGGCGTGTCGTGCCGATGGGGGTGCTGACCGGCCCCGGGGACATCCGCCCGTCCCCACGGCATGCGGTCGGCACGACCCTAAGTGGCCGATAAGCCGCGCTGAAGTGTACGTTTCCTCCACACCGCACGACCGATACGGATGGAACGTCCACCATGGCCGAGCCCACCGGCCCGCCGGGCCCGACGGCACCCCCCACCGAGCCCGTCCCGCTCGCCGCGCTGCTGGCCCGCGCCGACCTCGGCCTGCGGCAGATCGCGGGCCCGGACAGTGCGGACACCGCCGTCCAGTGGGTGCACACCTCGGAGATGGCCGACCCCTACCCGTACCTCCTGGGCGGCGAGCTGCTCCTGACCGCGGGCGTGCACATCACCGACCCCGCGGGCGCCGACGACCACCTCGACGCCTACGTGGCCCGCATCGTCGCGGCGGGCGGCGCGGCCCTCGGCTTCGGTGTCGCCCCCGTGCACGACACGGTGCCGCCCGCCCTGGTGGCGGCCTGCGACCGCCGCGGGCTGCCCCTCCTGGAGGTGCCGCCGCGCACCACCTTCAGCGGCGTCGCCCGCGCGGTGTGGCGGCTGATGGCCGAGGCCCGGCACCGGGAGCTGCGCCGGGTGGCCGAGGCACAGCAGGCCCTCGCGACGGCCGCGGCACGGCCCGACCCCGTCCCCGCCGTCCTGCGCCGGCTCGCGGCGCGGCTCGGCGGCCTCGCGGCGCTCTACGGGCCCGACGGCACCGAGCTCCAGGTGGAGGGGCAGGCGCGGGAGGCGGCGCGGACGGCCCTGCGGGAGCTGACGGGCGTCGTCCGGCGTGCCGCGCCCGCCGCCCCGGCCTCCGCCACCGACACGGCCGGCACCACGCATCTGGCCGCCTACGCGCTCGGCGGCGGCCGCGGCTTCGCGCTCGGCGTCGCCACGGAACGCCGCGAGAGCGGCGACCACACCATCGCGGGGGCGGCGGTCGTCCTGCTCTCCCTGCTCACCGGCGAACACCAGGGCGCCTCCGAAGCTGCCCGCTCGGCGGCGCTCGTACGGCTGCTCCTCGGGGCGCCCCCGGCAGAGACCGGGCCCCTCCTGGGGAGCGAGACGTGGAGCGTGGTCCACGCGCGCGGGGAGCGCACCCCGCTGGCCGCCGCCGCGCTCGCCGCGGCGCTCGGCACCCCCCTGGTCGACCCGCGCGAGGACGTCGTACGCCTGCTCGTCCCCGCCGATCGCGAGGTCGCCCCCGCGCACGGCTGGGCCCTCGGCGTCTCCGCGGCCGCCGCCCCCGGCGACCTCGCGGCCGCGGATGCCCAGGCCGCCCGCGCCCTGCGCCGCGCGGAGGCCACCCGGCGGCCCCTGGTGCGCCACCACGCCAACGGCCTCGCCGCGCTGGTCGACCCGGAGGAGGCCGACGCCCACGCGCGCGTGCTGCTCGCCCCGCTCGCCGGGAACGAGGCGCTGACGGTGACCCTGCGGACCTGGCTGTCCCTGCACGGCAGCTGGGACCGCACGGCGGTCGCGCTCACGGTCCACCGCAACACCGTGCGCCAGCGGATCGCGCGCTGTGCCGCACTCCTGGGCAGGGACGTGGACGACCCGGACGTACGGATGGAGCTGTGGTTCGCGCTGAACCGGGAGCGGCCCGGTGTCCGTGCTCCGCAGAGCGCTCGTCCCGCACAATAGGAGCCATGCCGATACCCACCCGTGCCGCGCTCGTCGACCACCTCGTCCGCACCCGCATCGCGGGCGACGTCGCCACTCCCCGCGAGAACAACCTCAGCCACTACAGGAAGCTCGCGAACGGCGACCGTCACTACTGGCTCGGCCTGGAGCTCGGCGACCGCTGGAGCGACGAGCAGGACGTCCTCGCGGTGATGGCCGAGCGCTGCGGCGTCATCGACGACCCCGGGCACCGGCAGGGCCAGGACACCATCGACCCGGAGCTGACGGTCGACGCCCTGGAGCGCATGGCGGGCCGCCTGCGCAAGGCCGCCGCCGGCAAGGAGAGCGTCCTGTTCGCCACCGGGCACCCCGGGGGCCTGCTCGACGTGCACCGCGCGACGGCCGCCGCCCTGCGCGCGGCGGGCTGCGAGATCGTGGTGATCCCCGAGGGCCTGATGGCCGACGAGGGCATGGTCTTCCAGTTCGCGGACGTGGCGGTCCTGGAGCGCGGCGCGACGCTGTGGCACACGCACTCCCCCGAGCCGATGAACGCCATCCTGGACGGCCTGGAGCGCGCCGGCCGCCCCCGGCCCGACCTGGTGGTCGCCGACCACGGCTGGGCCGGGCGCGCGGGCCAGCGCGGCCTGGACTCGGTGGGCTACGCGGACTGCAACGACCCGGCGCTGTTCATCGGGGAGGCGGAGGGCACGGTGCAGGTGACCGTCCCCCTGGACGACCACGTCACGAGCCCCCGCCACTACGACCCGATGACCGCCTACCTGCTGGACGCGGCGGGGCTGACCCCTCAGTCCTAGACCTCTCAGCCCTAGACCTCTCAGCCCTGGACCCCTCAGTCCCAGACCTCTCAGTCCTGCCCCGGGCCCCCGGCCGGCTCCTGCCCCGTGCCCGGGGTCGGGTCCAGGTAGACGCGTCTGATCGAGGGGAAGCGCTCCTGGAGGCGGCGCGCCATGCGGTCGCAGGCCCGCTCGATGTCCGCGGCGCTCGACATGTCCCGGAAGTCGACCTTCGCGGCGACCAGCGCTTCCTTGGGCCCCTGGAGCAGCGTGGTCAGCTCCAGTACGGCCACCACGTGCGGGTCGGCGAGCAGCTCGGCCCGCACCGTGTCCCGCATCTCGCGCGGCAGCGGACGGCCGATCAGCAGCTCGGCGTTGGCGTGCCCGAGGACCCAGGCGACGTACACGAGCAGCACGCCGATGCACAGCGAGGCGACGCCGTCCCAGACACCGGAGCCGGTGAGCTGCCCGCCCAGCAGTCCGGCCGCGGCGAGCAGGAGGCCCGCGAGGGCCGCCGAGTCCTCCATGACGACGGCCTTGACCGCCGTGTCGGGGGTGTGCCGCAGATAGCGCTTGAGGCGCACCCCGTAGCGGTCGGCCTCGCCGCGCGCCTGCTTGAGGCCGGTCCGCAGCGAGTAGCCCTCCAGGAGGAAGGCGACGCCGAGCACGATGTACGAGATGAGCGGGTCGCCCGGCGCCTCGCCGTGGGTGAGGGTGTGGACGCCGTCGTAGATCGCGAAGATGCCGCCGCCGACGAAGGTGGCGACGGAGGCGAGCAGCGCCCAGATGTACCGGGCCCCTCCGTAGCCGAGCGGGTGTTCCTCGTCGGCGGGTTTGTCGCCGGCCTTGAGGGAGACGAGCAGCATCAGCTCGGTGACGGTGTCCGCCACCGAGTGCGCCGCTTCGGAGAGCATCGCGCTGGATCCGCTGATGACACCGGCGACGGCCTTGGCCAGGGCGATCCCGAGGTTGGCCACGGCGGCGACGACGACCGTGGCCGTGCTCTCGCCGCCGCCCTGCGACTTCTCTGACGGTTGCTCACTCATGTACCGGACGGTATGTCCGATCAGCGGGGAACGCGAACCCCGCCCCCGGGCTCAGCGCGGGACGCGCACGACGCCTTCCTGGATGACGGTCACCGCGAGGCGCCCGTCGCGCGTCCAGATCCGGGCCTGGCCGAGGCCGCGGCCGCCCGAGGCGGACGGCGACTCCTGGTCGTAGAGCAGCCACTCGTCGGCGCGGAAGGGCCGGTGGAACCACATGGCGTGGTCCAGGGAGGCCCCGACGACGTCGCCGACCGCCCAGCCGCCCCGGCCGTGCGCGAGCAGCACCGAGTCGAGCAGGGTCATGTCCGAGACGTACGTGGCGAGGCAGACGTGCAGCAGGGAGCCGCAGGCGTCGTCGGCGAGCTTGCCGTTGGTCCGGAACCACACCTGGGAGCGCGGCTCGCGGGGCTGCCCGACGGTGCCCCAGGGCGGCACGTCGACATAGCGCAGGTCGACCGCCGCGCGCGCCTCGATCAGCCGCCGGGCGACCGGCGCGGGCAGCTGGCGGGGCAGCGTCTCGGCGGCCGTGGGCAGCGTCTCGGGGTCGGGCGCGGCCGGCATCGCAGCCTGGTGCTCCAGGCCCTCCTCGTACGTCTGGAAGGACGCGGAGAGGTGGAAGATCGGCTGCCCGTGCTGGACGGCGACGACGCGCCGCGTGGTGAAGGAGCGGCCGTCGCGGATGCGGTCGACGGTGTAGACGATCGGCGCGCCCGGGTCGCCCGGCCGCAGGAAGTACGCGTGCAGGGAGTGCGCGGGCCGGTCGCCGGGGACGGTGCGCCCGGCGGCGACGAGGGCCTGCGCGGCGACCTGGCCGCCGAAGACGCGGGGCACGAGCGCCGAGCGGCTCACGCCCCGGAAGATGTCCTCCTCGATCTGCTCCAGGTCGAGCAGGTCGAGGAGGGCGTCAAGTGCCTGGTTCATGGGGGTAGTTCTACCGCGCGGTTCGGGCAGCGGCTCTCAGAGGCCCATGTTCTTCGCGATGATCATCTTCATGACCTCGCTGGTGCCGCCGTAGATGCGGTTGACGCGGTTGTCCGCGTACAGGCGGGCGATGGGGTACTCGTTCATGAAGCCGTAGCCGCCGTGCAGCTGGAGGCAGCGGTCGATGACGCGGTGCGCGACCTCGGTGCAGAACAGCTTGGCGGAGGCGGCCTCGGCGGCGGTCAGCTCGCCCGCGTCCAGGGCCTCCAGGGCGCGGTCGGCGACGGCCTCGGCGGCGTCCACCTCGGCCTGGCAGGCGGCCAGTTCGAACTTGGTGTTCTGGAAGGACGCGACCGGCTTGCCGAAGACCGTGCGGTCCTGGACGTACTCCTTGGCGAACCGGACGGCGGCCTTGGCCTGCGCGTACGCCCCGAAGGCGATGCCCCAGCGCTCGGAGGGGAGGTTGCTGCCGAGGTAGTAGAAGCCCTTGTTCTCCTCGCCGAGGAGGTCCTCCACGGGGACCTTGACGTCGACGAACGCCAGCTCGGCGGTGTCGGAGGTCTTCAGGCCGAGCTTGTCCAGCTTGCGGCCGACGGAGTAGCCCTCGGACTTGGTGTCGACGGCGAACAGGGAGATGCCGAAGCGGCGGTCCTCGGCGGTGGGCGTGGAGGTGCGGGCGCAGACGATCACGCGGTCGGCGTGCACACCGCCGGTGATGAAGGTCTTGGCGCCGTTGAGGACGTAGTGCGTGCCGTCCGCGGAGAGCTTGGCGGTGGTCTTCATGCCCGCGACGTCGGAGCCGGTGCCCGGCTCGGTCATCGCGAGGGCCCACATCTCCTCGGCGGAGACGAACTTCTCCAGGTAGCGCTTCTTCTGCTCGTCGGTGGCGAGCATCTTGATGTAGGGCAGGGCGAGCAGGACGTGCACGCCGGAGCCGCCGAAGGTGACGCCCGCGCGGGCCGTCTCCTCGTACTGGATGGCCTCGAACTTGTGCGTGTCCAGGCCGGCGCCGCCGAACTCCTCGGGGACGTTGATCCCGAACAGGCCCAGCTCGGCGAGCTTGGAGTAGAACTCGCGCGGCACCTGGCCGGCGGCGAACCACTCGTCGTACACCGGGACGACCTCGGCCTCGATGAAGGCGCGCAGGGTCTGCCGGAATGCCTCGTGGTCCTCATCGAAAACGGTACGGCGCACGGAGTACTCCCTCTGCCCACATCGACTAAGCGCTTGCTCAGAGGAAGGTTACCCGGCGGTCACCAGAGCGTCCAGAGACGCAGGTCACTCCGCGGCCGCCGCCGCGAACGCCCCGCGCGCCAGGCGGTGCAGCAGCCGCGCCATGGCCGCCCGGCTGGGCAGCGCGTCGCGGCGGCTCAGGTGCGGCGTGGAGTTCAGCAGCCCGAAGACGGCGTGCACCGACACCCGCGCCGCGTTCTCGGCGAGGCCGGGGTAGACCTTGCGCACCACCTCGACCCAGATCTCCACGTACTGCCGCTGGAGCTGGCGGACCAGCTTGCGGTCGCTGTCGCGCAGGCGGTCCAGCTCGCGGTCGTGCAGGGTGATCAGGGAGCGGTCGTCGAGGGCGAAGTCGATGTGCCCCTCGATGAGCGAGTCGAGGACCTGGTCCGGCGAGCCGTCCGTCTCGGCCACGCGCCGCTTGCCGCCCGTCAGCAACTGTCCGCTGATGCCGACGAGCAGTTCCGCGAGCATCGCGTCCTTGCCCGCGAAGTGCCGGTACAGACCGGGGCCGCTGATGCCGACGGCGGCACCTATCTCGTCCACGCCGACGCCGTGGAAGCCGCGCTCGGCGAAGAGCCGGGCGGCCTCCTTGAGGATCTGCTCGCGGCGGGTGGGGGCGTCGGTTCTGGTGGCCATGGAATCAATTCTAGACAGGCCGGTTAGCGGTCGTTAACCTAAGGGAAACACGTTAACGCCCATTAACCGATCCGGGCGTGACGGGTGGACCGAGCAAGGGGGCTCGACTGATGCGGCAGGCACCAGTGCTGACGAGCGCGGCAGATCCCGCGTCCGAGGCATGGCGGGAGAACGAGGCGGCGCACACCGCCCTCGTGGACGAGCTGCGGGCCAGGCTCGCCGCGGCCCGGCTCGGCGGCGGGGAGCGGGCGCGGGCCCGCCATGTCGCGCGCGGCAAGCTGCTGCCCCGGGACCGCGTGGACACGCTCCTGGACCCGGGCTCGCCCTTCCTGGAGCTGGCGCCCCTCGCGGCCGAGGGGCTGTACGGCGGGCAGGCGCCGGCGGCCGGCGTCATCGCCGGGATCGGCCGGGTCTCGGGACGCGAGTGCGTCGTCGTGGCCAACGACGCCACCGTCAAGGGCGGCACGTACTACCCCATGACGGTGAAGAAGCACCTGCGCGCCCAGGAGGTGGCCCTGGAGAACCGCCTCCCGTGCCTGTACCTGGTCGACTCGGGCGGCGCCTTCCTGCCGATGCAGGACGAGGTCTTCCCCGACCGCGAGCACTTCGGGCGGATCTTCTACAACCAGGCGCGGATGTCGGGCGCCGGCATCCCCCAGATCGCGGCGGTCCTCGGCTCCTGCACGGCCGGCGGGGCGTACGTCCCCGCGATGAGCGACGAGGCGGTGATCGTGCGGAACCAGGGCACGATCTTCCTCGGCGGCCCGCCCCTGGTGAAGGCGGCGACCGGCGAGGTCGTCACCGCCGAGGAGCTGGGCGGCGGCGAGGTCCACTCGCGGACCTCCGGGGTGACCGACCACCTCGCCGAGGACGACGCGCACGCCCTGCGCATCGTGCGCACCATCGTCTCCACCCTCCCCGGGCGCACCGCCCCGCCCTGGCCCGTCCAGCCCGTGGAGGAGCCCAAGGTCGACCCCCTCGGGCTGTACGGCGCGGTGCCGACGGACTCCCGCACCCCCTATGACGTACGGGAAGTCATCGCGCGCGTGGTCGACGGCTCCCGCTTCGCCGAGTTCAAGGCGGAGTACGGCACGACCCTGGTGACGGGCTTCGCCCACCTCCACGGCCACCCGGTCGGGATCGTCGCGAACAACGGCATCCTGTTCGCCGAATCCGCCCAGAAGGGCGCCCACTTCATCGAGCTGTGCGACCAGCGCGGCATCCCCCTGGTCTTCCTGCAGAACATCTCCGGCTTCATGGTCGGGCGCGCCTACGAGGCGGGCGGCATCGCCAAGCACGGCGCGAAGATGGTCACGGCCGTGGCGTGCACGCGCGTGCCCAAGCTGACGGTCGTGGTCGGCGGTTCGTACGGCGCGGGCAACTACTCCATGTGCGGCCGGGCCTACAGCCCCCGCTTCCTGTGGATGTGGCCGAACGCCAAGATCTCCGTGATGGGCGGCGAGCAGGCCGCCTCCGTCCTCGCCACGGTCAAGCGCGACCAGGTGGAGGCGCGCGGCGAGCAGTGGGCCCCCGAGGACGAGGAGGCCTTCAAGGACCCCATCCGCGCGCAGTACGAAGAGCAGGGCAACGCCTACTACGCCACGGCCCGCCTCTGGGACGACGGCGTCATCGACCCCTTGGAGACCCGGCAGGTCCTCGGCCTCGCCCTGACCGCGTGCGCCGGGGCACCGCTGGGCGAGCCCGGCTTCGGCGTCTTCCGGATGTGAGGAACGAATGACGATGTTCGACACGGTCCTGGTCGCCAACCGGGGCGAGATCGCGGTCCGCGTCATCCGCACGCTGCGCGCGCTGGGCATCCGCTCGGTCGCGGTGTTCAGCGACGCGGACGCGGACGCCCGCCATGTGCGCGAGGCCGACACCGCCGTACGGATCGGGCCGCCGCCGGCCGCCGAGAGCTATCTGTCCGTGGAGCGGATCCTCGGGGCGGCGGACGCCTCCGGCGCCCAGGCGGTCCACCCCGGCTACGGATTCCTCGCGGAGAACGCCGCGTTCGCGCAGGCCTGCGCCGACGCCGGCCTCGCCTTCATCGGGCCCCCCGCCCCCGCGATCGACCTGATGGGCGACAAGATCCGCGCCAAGGAGACCGTGCGGGCGGCCGGCGTCCCGGTCGTCCCCGGCTCCAGCGGAAGCGGCCTGAGCGACGCCGAACTGGCCGCCGCGGCCCGCGAGATCGGCACGCCCGTCCTCCTCAAGCCGAGCGCGGGCGGTGGCGGCAAGGGCATGCGCCTGGTGCGGGACGAGGCCCTCCTCGCCGAGGAGATCGCGGCGGCCCGCCGCGAGGCCCGCGCCTCCTTCGGTGACGACACCCTCCTCGTCGAGCGGTGGGTCGACCGCCCCCGGCACATCGAGATCCAGGTCCTCGCGGACGGCCACGGGAACGTGGTCCACCTAGGCGAGCGCGAATGTTCCCTCCAGCGCCGCCACCAGAAGCTCATCGAGGAGGCGCCCAGCGTCCTGCTGGACGAGGCCACCCGCGCCGCGATGGGCGAGGCGGCGGTCCAGGCAGCCCGCTCCTGCGGCTACACCGGCGCGGGCACGGTGGAGTTCATCGTCCCCGGCAAGGACCCCTCCTCGTACTACTTCATGGAGATGAACACCCGCCTCCAGGTGGAGCACCCCGTCACGGAGCTGGTCGTCTCCCTCGGGCAGGCCGCCTCCGGGCGCGGTCTCGACCTGGTCGAGTGGCAGCTGCGGGTGGCCGCCGGGGAGCCCCTGCCCTTCACCCAGGACGACATCACCCTGACCGGGCACGCCGTGGAGGCCCGGATCTGCGCCGAGACCGTGTCCGTCAAGGCCGGCGCGCGCGGGTTCCTGCCCTCGGGCGGCACGGTCCTCTCCCTGCGCGAGCCGCAGGGCGACGGCGTGCGCACCGACTCGGGCCTCAGCGAGGGCACGGAGGTCGGCAGCCTCTACGACCCGATGCTCTCCAAGGTCATCGCCTACGGCCCCGACCGGGCCACGGCCCTGCGCCGGCTGCGGGCCGCCCTCGCCGAGACGGTCACCCTGGGCGTGCCGACCAACGCGGGCTTCCTGCGCAGGCTCCTCGCCCACCCGGCGGTGGTGGCGGGCGACCTCGACACCGGCCTCGTGGAGCGCGAGGTGGACACCCTGGTCCCGGACGGCGTGCCCGACGAGGTGTACGAGGCGGCGGCAGCGGTGCGCGAAGCCGCCCTCGCCCCCGCGCCGGACGGCTGGACGGACCCTTTCTCCGTGCCGAGCGGCTGGCGGCTCGGCGGCACCCCGGCGCCCGTGACGCACTGGCTCCAGGCCGCGGGACTCGAACCCGTCACGCACCGGTTGCGCGGCAGCGGCCACACCGTCACCGCGGACCGGGTGCACGTCACGGTGGACGGCGTCCGGCACACCTTCCACCGCGCGGGCGACTGGCTCGGCCGCGACGGCGACGCCTGGCACGTGCGGGACCACGACCCGGTGGAGGCGAGCCTGACCGGCGCCGCGCACGCCGGGGCCGACGCGCTGACCGCCCCCATGCCGGGCACCGTCACGGTCGTGAAGGTCTCCCCCGGGGACCAGGTGAGCGCCGGTCAGAGCCTGCTCGTGGTCGAGGCGATGAAGATGGAGCACGTCATCTCCGCCCCGCACGCCGGTACGGTCACCGAGCTGGACGTCACCCCGGGCTCGACGGTCGCCATGGACCAACTGCTCGCCGTGGTGACCCCGGCCGACGAGACGACCGAGGAGGGCCGGGCATGACCACCGCGAGCGCACCCGGCGGGCTGCCCATGAGGGTGCCGGGCGAGGGCCTGCCCGCCCGCGTCCGCATCCACGAGGTCGGCGCCCGCGACGGCCTGCAGAACGAGAAGTCGGTGGTCCCCACCGAGATCAAGGCGGAGTTCGTCCACCGCCTGGCCGGCGCGGGCCTGACCACCATCGAGGCGACCAGCTTCGTGCACCCCAAGTGGGTGCCCCAACTGGCCGACGCCGAGCGGCTCTTCCCGCTCCTCGGCGACCTGCCGGGCGTGCACCTGCCGGTCCTCGTGCCGAACGAGCGCGGCCTGGACCGCGCCCTGGCGCTCGGCGCCCACCGCGTCGCCGTCTTCGCCAGCGCCACCGAGTCCTTCGCCAAGGCCAACCTCAACCGCACGGTGGACGAGGCCCTCGCCATGTTCGACCCGGTGGTCTCCCGCGCGCGGGAGCAGCGGATGCACGTGCGCGGCTATCTGTCGATGTGCTTCGGGGACCCCTGGGAGGGCCCGGTGCCCGTCGACCAGGTCGTGCGCGTCTGCCGCGCCCTGCTCGACATGGGGTGCGACGAGCTGAGCCTCGGCGACACCATCGGCGTGGCCACGCCCGGCCATGTGGGCGCCCTGCTCACCGCGTTGGGCGAGGCGGGCGTGCCGGTCGAGCGCGTCGGCGTGCACTTCCACGACACGTACGGCCAGGCGCTCGCCAACACCCTGGCCGCCCTCCAGCGGGGCGTGACGACGGTGGACGCCTCCGCGGGCGGCCTCGGCGGCTGCCCGTACGCCAAGAGCGCCACCGGGAACCTCGCCACCGAGGACCTCGTGTGGATGCTGCACGGCCTCGGCATCGACACCGGCGTCGACCTCGGCCGCCTCAGCGCCACCAGCGCCTGGATGGCCGGCCACCTCGGCCGGCCCAGCCCGTCCCGCACCGTCCGCGCCCTGACCCACCAGGAGCAGTGAGAATACGATGGACCACCGTCTGAGCCCCGAGCACGAGGAACTGCGCCGCACCGTCGAGGCGTTCGCGCACGACGTCGTCGCCCCGAAGATCGGCGACTTCTACGAACGCCACGAGTTCCCCTACGAGATCGTCCGCGAGATGGGCCGCATGGGCCTGTTCGGCCTGCCCTTCCCGGAGGAGTACGGCGGGATGGGCGGCGACTACTTCGCGCTCGGCATCGCCCTGGAGGAGCTGGCCCGCGTCGACTCCTCGGTGGCGATCACCCTGGAGGCGGGCGTCTCGCTCGGCGCGATGCCGCTGCACCTGTTCGGCAGCGAGGAGCAGAAGCGGCAGTGGCTGCCCCGGCTGTGCGCCGGTGAGGTGCTCGGCGCGTTCGGGCTCACGGAGCCGGACGGCGGTTCGGACGCGGGCGGCACCCGCACCACGGCGGTGCGGGACGGCGACGAGTGGGTGATCAACGGCTCGAAGTGCTTCATCACCAACTCCGGTACGGACATCACCGGTCTGGTCACGGTCACCGCCGTCACCGGTCGCAAGCCGGACGGCCGGCCGCTGATCTCCTCGATCATCGTGCCCTCGGGCACCCCGGGCTTCACGGTCGCGGCGCCGTACTCGAAGGTCGGCTGGAACGCCTCGGACACCCGTGAGCTGTCCTTCTCCGACGTCCGCGTGCCGCTCGCCAACCTCCTGGGCGAGGAGGGCCGCGGCTACGCGCAGTTCCTGCGCATCCTGGACGAGGGCCGGGTGGCGATCTCCGCGCTGGCCACCGGGCTCGCCCAGGGCTGTGTGGACGAGTCGGTGAAGTACGCCAAGGAGCGGCACGCGTTCGGCAGGCCGATCGGGGCGAACCAGGCCATCCAGTTCAAGCTCGCCGACATGGAGACGCGGGCGCACATGGCCCGGGTCGGCTGGCGGGACGCGGCCTCGCGCCTTGTGGCCGGGGAGCCGTTCAAGAAGGAGGCGGCCATCGCCAAGCTGTACTCCTCCACGGTCGCCGTGGACAACGCCCGCGAGGCCACCCAGATCCACGGCGGGTACGGCTTCATGAACGAGTACCCGGTGGCCCGCATGTGGCGGGACTCCAAGATCCTGGAGATCGGCGAGGGCACCAGCGAGGTGCAGCGCATGCTCATCGCGCGGGAGCTGGGGTTCGCGGGCTGACCACCGGCGCCTTCGGGGCGGTGCGGCGGGGAGGGGACCCCTGGAGTCGAAGTGAGCTTAGGCTAGCCTAAGCTCTACTTCCGGCCAGTGGCCCCGAGCCGCCGCACCGTCACGAAAGCAGAGAACCCACATGTCCCAGCCCCGTCCGACCCAGCTCTCCCGCCGCGGCATCCTCGCCGCCGGCGGCGCCCTCGGCCTCACCGCCGTCCTGGCGGCCTGCGGCAACGACAAAAAGGACGGGGACACCAAGGCCGACGGCGGCGCGGCCAAGTCCGGCCCCTGGAGCTTCAAGGACGACCGCGGCAAGACCGCCGAGCGCGACAAGACGCCGAAGAACATCGTCGCCTTCACCGGCGTCGCCGCCGCCCTCTTCGACTACGGCATCGAGTGCAAGGGCGTCTTCGGCCCGACGAAGACCGGGGACGGCAAGCCCGACGTCCAGGCCGGCGACATGGACATCAGCAAGCTGACGATCATCGGCAACGAATGGGGCCAGTTCAGCGTCGAGAAGTACGCCTCCCTCGCGCCCGATGTGCTGATCTCCACGATGTTCGACGCCAAGGGCACCCTCTGGTACGTGCCGGAGGAGAACGCGGGCAAGGTCGACAAGCTCGCCCCCAGCGTCGGCATCAGCGTCTACGACCGCCAGATGACCCAGCCCCTCCAGCGCATCCTCGCGCTCGCGGAGTCGCTCGGCGCGGACGTGAAGGCGGACAAGGTCGCCAAGGCGAAGAAGCGCTTCGAGGACGCCTCCGAGCGGCTGCGCAAGGTGGCCAAGGCCCACAAGGACATCAAGGTGCTCGTGGGCTCCGCGAGCCAGGAGCTGTTCTACGTCTCCGGTTCGGACCTCTCGGCGGACCTGGAGTACTTCAAGGCGCTCGGCGTGAACCTCGTCGAGCCGCCGGAGAAGGCCAAGAAGGCCTCCGGCGGCTGGTTCGAGAACCTGAGCTGGGAGAACGTCGACCAGTACCACGCGGACATCATCATGATGGACAACCGCACCTCCGCCATCCAGCCGGACGTCCTGGACAAGTCCAAGCCGACCTGGAAGAAGCTGCCCGCCGTCAAGGCCGGACAGGTCATCCCGCGCGTCACGGAGCCGATCTTCTCGTACGACAAGTGCGCCCCGATCCTGGAGGACCTCGCGGACGCGATCGAGAAGGCGAAGAAGCTCAAGAAGACCGCCTGAGCCGGCCGGGCGCCCGTCCCGACCCCCGCGTCACCAGCCGCCCCTTCCGCCTTCGGAGGGGGCGGCTCCGCTTTTGTGACGCATGGGGACCCCCGGGGTTCAAGGGGTAACCAACTTAGGTTAGGCTACCCTTAGTTCCACGCCGGGTCCCCGCTCCCCACGCTCCTGTCCCCGAGGGCCCGGCCAAGTCCCCTCACCTGGAGGACAGTTCATGCGCTCGCACCTGCTCAACGACACCACCGCGGAGCGGTACCGCAGCTCCGTGACCGAAGGGGTCGAGCGGGTGGCGGCCCGACTCGCCACCACCTCCCGTCCGTTCAGCGGCATCTCCGTCGACGAGCTCGCCCCCCGCGTGGCGGCCGTCGACCTGGACGAGCCCCTGCACGACACCATCGCCGCGCTCGACGAACTCGACGAGCTGTACCTGCGCGACGCGGTCTACTTCCACCATCCGCGCTATCTCGCCCACCTCAACTGCCCGGTCGTCATCCCCGCCCTCCTGGGCGAGGCGGTGCTCTCCGCCGTCAACTCCTCGCTCGACACCTGGGACCAGTCCGCGGGCGGCACCCTCATCGAGCGCCGCCTGATCGACTGGACCTGCGAGCGCATCGGCCTCGGCCCGGCCGCCGACGGGGTGTTCACCAGCGGCGGCACCCAGTCCAACCTCCACGCCCTGCTGCTCGCCCGCGAGGAGACCAAGGAGCGGGACCCCGCCCGCATCCGCATCCTCGCCTCCGAGGTCGGGCACTTCAGCGTCCAGAAGGCGGCCCGGCTGCTCGGCCTCGGCGAGGACGCCGTCGTGGTGATTCCCACCGACCGGACCAAGCGCATGCGGACCGTGGCGCTCGCGCGCGAGCTGGAGCGCTGCCGGCGCGAGGGCCTCTCCCCCATGGCCGTCGTCGCCACCGCGGGCACCACCGACTTCGGCTCCATCGACCCGCTGCCCGAGATCGCCGAGCTGTGCGCGCAGTACGGCACCTGGCTGCACGTGGACGCGGCGTACGGCTGCGGGCTGCTCGCCTCCCGCAAGAACCGGCACCTCCTCGACGGCATCGAGCACGCCGACTCCGTCACCGTGGACTACCACAAGTCCTTCTTCCAGCCGGTGAGTTCCTCGGCGGTGCTGGTGCGCGACCGGGCGACGCTGTCCCACGCGACGTATCACGCGGAGTACCTCAACCCGCGCCGCATGGTGCAGGAGCGCATCCCCAACCAGGTCGACAAGTCCCTCCAGACGACCCGCCGCTTCGACGCCCTGAAGCTGTGGATGACGCTGCGCGTGATGGGCGCCGACGGCATCGGCGACCTCTTCGACGAGGTCTGCGACCTGGCCACCGAGGGCTGGAAGCTGCTCGCCGCCGACCCCCGCTTCGACGTCGTGGTCGAGCCGCAGCTCTCCACGCTCGTCTTCCGCTACATCCCCGTCGCGATCTGCGACCCCTCCGCGATCGACCGCGCCAACCTCTACGCCCGCAAGGCGCTGTTCGCCTCCGGTGACGCGGTCGTCGCGGGCACCAAGGTGGGCGACCGCCAGTACCTGAAGTTCACCCTGCTCAACCCCGAGACCACCACCGCCGACATCACGGCTGTCCTCGATCTGATCGCCGGCCACGCCGAGCAGTACCTGGGAGAGAACCTTGACCGCGCCTGCTGACCCCCACCAGCCGCCCGCGACGCACGACTTCATCGGCATCGGCCTCGGCCCCTTCAACCTCGGCCTCGCCTGCCTGACCGAACCGCTGGACGAGCTGAACGGCCTGTTCCTGGAGTCCAAGCCCGACTTCGAGTGGCACTCCGGGATGTTCCTGGAGGGCGCCCACCTCCAGACGCCGTTCATGTCGGACCTGGTCACCCTGGCCGACCCGACATCGCCGTACTCCTTCCTCAACTACCTGAAGGAATCGGGGCGGCTGTACTCCTTCTACATCCGCGAGAACTTCTACCCGCTGCGCACCGAGTACAACGACTACTGCCGCTGGGCCGCGGCCCGGCTCTCCTCGATCCGCTTCAGCACGACGGTCGAGGAGGTCACCCACGAGGACGGCCTGTACGTCGTGCGGACCACCGCCGGTGACCTGTTCCGCGCCCGCCGCCTCGTCCTCGGCACCGGCACACCGCCGCACCTGCCCGAGGCCTGCGACGGCCTGGGCGGCGACGCCATCCACAACTCGCGCTACCTCCAGAGCAGGGCGGAGCTGCGGAAGAAGGAGTCAATCACGCTCGTCGGCAGCGGCCAGTCCGCCGCCGAGATCTACTACGACCTGCTGAGCGAGATCGACGTCCACGGCTACCGGCTGAACTGGGTCACCCGCTCGCCCCGCTTCTTCCCCCTCGAATACACCAAGCTGACGCTGGAGATGACCTCTCCGGAGTACATCGACTACTTCCACGCGCTGCCCGAGGCGACCCGCTACCGCCTGGAGACCCAGCACAAGGGCCTGTTCAAGGGCATCGACGGCCAGCTGATCAACGCCATCTTCGACCTGCTCTACCAGAAGAGCCTCACCGGGCCCGTCCCGACCCGGCTGCTGACCAACACCGCGCTGACCGAGGCGAGTTACGACAGCACGGACCGCACGTACACGCTGGGGCTGCGCCAGGAGGAGCAGGGCAAGGAGTTCCGGCTGCGCACCCAGGGCCTGATCCTCGCCACCGGCTACCGCTACCAGGTGCCCGACTTCCTCGCGCCGGTCCACGACCGCATCCGCTGGGACGGCCGAGGCCGCTACGACGTGGCGCGCAACTACAGCATCGACACCACCGGGCACGGCATCTTCGTGCAGAACGCCTCCGTCCACACCCACTCGATCACCAGCCCCGACCTCGGCATGGGCGCGTACCGCAACGCGTCCATCATCCGCGAGCTGACCGGCCGCGAGGTGTACCCGGTCGAGAAGTCCATCGCGTTCCAGGAGTTCGCGGCACCCGAGGGAGTCCTGATATGACCGCCGACCGCCACGCGAGCGGCGACTTCACGTTCCGCCCGCTCGACCCCCTGTCCGACGCCGAGCTGCTGCACGGCTGGGTCACGCACCCCAAGGCCTCGTTCTGGATGATGCAGGACGCGTCCCTGCCCGACGTCGAGCGCGAGTACATGGCCATCGCCGCCGCCGAGCACCACGACGCCTTCCTCGGCCTGCACAAGGGGGTGCCGTCGTTCCTGATGGAGCGCTACGACCCCCGGTACGTCGAACTCGTCGGCCTCTACGAGCCGCTGCCCGGCGACGTCGGCATGCACTTCCTCACCGCGCCCTCCGACGTCCGCATCCCCGGCTTCACCCGCGGTGTGATCACCGCCGTGATGCGGGAGCTGTTCGCCGACCCGGCGACGCGGCGGGTCGTGGTCGAACCGGACGTGCGCAACACGGCCGTGCACGCCCTCAACGAAACCGTCGGGTTCCGGCCCGAGGCGGTCATCCAAAAGCCGGAGAAGGAAGCCCTGCTGAGCTTCTGCACCCGCGAGCAGTTCGAAGCAGCAGTACGTGAAAGGGAACTGGCGATATGACCCTGTCCGACGCCGTGGCGCACCTGACCCCGGAGCGCTGGGCCACAGCCAACCGCCTGCTCGTGCGCAAGGCACTCGCCGAGTTCGCCCACGAACGCCTGCTCACCCCCGAGCCGCTGGGCGAGGGCGCGTACGTGGTCCGCTCCGACGACGGCCTGACCCGCTACCGCTTCACCGCCCGGGTGCTGCGCCTCGACCACTGGCAGATCGACGCCGAGTCGATCACCCGCCACCGCGACGGCACCGAACTCCCGCTGGACATGCTGGAGTTCTGCACCGAGCTGCGCGGCGCGCTGGGTCTGAGCGACGCCATCCTGCCGGTGTACCTGGAGGAGATCTCCTCCACCCTCTCCGGCACCTGCTACAAGCTCACCAAGCCCGCCCTGTCCGCCGCCGAGCTGTCCCGCGCCGGCTTCCAGGAGATCGAGACGGGCATGACCGAGGGCCACCCCTGCTTCGTCGCGAACAACGGACGGCTCGGCTTCGGTGTGCACGAGTACCTCTCGTACGCTCCCGAGACCGCGAGCCCCGTACGCCTGATCTGGCTGGCGGCGCGCAAGGACCGGGCGGCGTTCACGGCGGGCGCCGGCCTCGACCACGAGTCGTTCTTCCGCGCCGAGCTGGGCGAGGAGACCCTGGCCCGCTTCGGGCGCGTCCTCACCGACCAGGGGCTCGACCCCGAGGAGTACCTGCTCATCCCCGTCCACCCCTGGCAGTGGTGGAACAAGCTGTCGGTGACCTTCGCCGCCGAGGTGGCCCGGCAGCGCCTCGTCTGCCTCGGCGAGGGCGACGACGAGTACCTCGCACAGCAGTCGATCCGCACCTTCCTCAACCGGACCTCCCCCGAGAAGCATTACGTGAAGACGGCCCTGTCCGTCATCAACATGGGCTTCATGCGCGGCCTCTCGGCGGCGTACATGGAGGCGACCCCGGCGATCAACGACTGGCTGGCGCAGCTCGTCGAGACCGACGAGACGCTGCGCGGGACGGGCCTGACGATCATCCGCGAGCGCGCCGCCGTCGGCTACCGCCACCTGGAGTACGAGGCCGCCACCGACCGCTACTCCCCCTACCGCAAGATGCTCGCCGCGCTGTGGCGCGAGAGCCCGGTGGCGTCCCTCGGCGAGGGCGAGCAGCTGGCCACGATGGCCTCGCTGCTGCACGTCGACCGCGACGGCGCGAGCTTCGCGGGGGCCCTCGTCGCACGCTCGGGCCTTACCCCGACCGAGTGGCTGCGCCGCTATCTGCACGCCTACCTCACGCCGCTGCTGCACAGCTTCTACGCCTACGACCTGGTCTTCATGCCGCACGGCGAGAACGTGATCCTGGTCCTGAAGGACGGCGTCGTCCAGCGCGCGATCTTCAAGGACATCGCCGAGGAGATCGCGGTGATGGACCCGGACGCGGTCCTTCCGCCGGTCGTGGAGCGCATCCGCGTGGAGGTCCCCGAGGACAAGAAGCTCCTGTCGATCTTCACGGACGTCTTCGACTGCTTCTTCCGCTTCCTGTCGGCGAACCTCGTCACCGAGGGCCTCATCGACGAGGACGCGTTCTGGGCAGCCGTCGCGGAGTGCGTCACCGCCTACCAGGAGGCGACGCCGCACCTGGCGGACAAGTTCCGGCGGTACGACCTGTTCGCCCCGGAGTTCGCGCTGTCCTGCCTGAACCGCCTCCAGCTGCGCGACAACGAGCAGATGGTGGACCTCGCGGACCCCTCGGGCGCCCTCCAGCTGATCGGGACGCTGAAGAACCCGATCGCCTGACCCGGACGGGGTCGCCGGGACGGTCCCCGGCGACCCCGTCCGCTCTCCTAGCGGGCGGGCCAGGGCACCTGCGGCGACCGGTGGTAGCCGATGCCGAGCGCGTCCCAGCGCGGGGCCTGCGCGGCGAGCCGCGTCCGGTACGCCTCCCAGTCGTGCGTGGCCGCGGGCGACCAGCCGAGTTCGGCGATCCCGGGCAGGCGCGGGAACGCCATGTGCTCCAGGTGCGCGGAGGTCGAGAGGGTCTCCGTCCACAGCGGCGCCTCGACGCCCATGACCGCGTCGGCGGGCACGCCCGGCAGGTAGGTCGCCGGGTCCCAGTCGTAGGAGCGGCGCACCTCCACGAACCCCGCCCAGTCCAGGCCGAGCGGGGTGTCCTTGGTGTACTTCATGTCGAGGTAGGAGCGGTCGGCGGGTGAGAGGACCAGCCGGGTGCCGTTCTTCGCGGCGTTCACGACCCGCTCGCGCTCGGCGGCGCCCGTCCGGTCGTAGCCCCAGTACTGCGCGACGGCGCCCTCGGCGGGTTTCGCGCCCGTGAGCTGGTGCCAGCCCAGCACCGTCTTGCCGTACTCGGCGACCATCGGCTGCACCCTGGCCATGAAGGCCGTGAAGTCCTCGTGGCTGGTGGAGTGCGCCTCGTCGCCGCCGATGTGGAGGTACTCGCCGGGCGTCATCGCGGCCAGCTCGCGGATCACGTCGTCCACGAAGTCGTACGTGACGTCCTTCTTCACGCACAGCGAGCTGAAGCCGACGGCGGTGCCGGTGTAGAGCGGCGGGGCGACGCCGTCGCAGTTCAGCTCCGCGTACGAGGCGAGGGCCGCGTTGGTGTGCCCCGGCATGTCGATCTCGGGGACGACCTCCATGTGCCGCGCGGCGGCGTACGCGACGATCTCCTTGTACTGCGCCTTCGTGTAGTGGCCGCCCGCGCCGCCGCCGACCTGCGTGGAGCCGCCGTACGTGGCCAGGCGCGGCCAGGAGTCGACGGCGATGCGCCAGCCCTGGTCGTCGCTCAGATGCAGGTGCAGCTTGTTCATCTTGTACAGCGCGGCCTGGTCGATGTAGCGCTTGACCTGGTCGACGGTGAAGAAGTGCCGGGCGACGTCGAGCATCGTGGAGCGGTAGCCGTAGCGCGGCATGTCGGTGATGGTGCCGCCCGCGATCCGCCACGGGCCGCGCTGCCCCGTCCTCTTCTCGACGGTGGCGGGCAGCTGCTGGCGCACCGTCTGCACGCCGTGGAAGAGCCCGGCGCCCGTCCAGGAGGTGATCGTGAGGGAGCCGCGCGTGGACAGGACCCGGTAGCCCTCGGCGCCGAGGGCCTTGTTCCGCGGTTCGGCGCTGATGCGCAGCCGGATGCCGTCGCCGCCCGCCCGGTCGGTGAGCGGCAGCCGGTAGCCGGTGGAGGGGCGCAGCACCTTCGCCAGGTACTCGCCGGCGCGCCGCTCCTCGGGGGTGGCGGCGCGGATGCGGGTCCGGGCGGTGATCTCGTACCCTTCGCCGCCCGCCTCGACCCGCATCGGCGCGGGGACGATCCGGCCGAGCGGGGTGAGAGGCGGCTCCGCCCGGCCCGAGGGGGTGGGGGCCGCGGCGAAGGAGGAGACGCCGGCGGCCGCCACCAGCAGCAGCGAGCCGAGCAGGCGCGAGGTCCGGGTCGTTCCGGGATGCGTTCTCACGAGCGGGTCCCTTCGACGGGGGCGCAGCTGTGGTCCATACCGTTCGAACGGTTCCCATTGGTAACCCCGCCCCCACAAGGGGTCAAGGGGAGGGGAGGAGCTGTTCCGGGAGTCCGTGTCCGCCGGGATAGTCCACCCGGACCCCATTCCGGCGCGCCTCTGCCCGATTCCGGGCAGGATTCTTGCGAAAGCGGCGAAGATCCCCCAGGATCATCGAATGCACGACGACCTGGTGGACCACCTCACCCGCAGCACCCCGCTCCAGCGGGGCGAAGCGCTGCGGGTCGTCCAGGACGTGCTCGCCTACTTCGACGAGACGACCGAGCAGTTCGTCCGTCGCCGCCACCGCGAGCTGCAGGGTCAGGGCCTGCTGAACGCGGCGATCTTCGAACAGATCTCGGCGGATCTCGCATACCGCGCGGTCGCGCCACCGGAGCTGAGCCTCCGGCAGCTGCGCCGCATCATCTACGGCTAGGACACCCTCCATGTGCGGAATCGTCGGTTACATCGGCAAGCGTGACGTCGCCCCCCTGCTCCTCGAAGGCCTCCAGCGCCTGGAGTACCGCGGCTACGACTCGGCGGGCATCGCCGTCACCGGCCCCAAGGCCACCGGCCTGAAGACGGTCAAGGCCAAGGGGCGCGTACGCGACCTCGAGGCCAAGGTGCCCGCCCGCTTCAAGGGCACCACCGGCATCGCCCACACCCGCTGGGCCACCCACGGCGCCCCCTCCGACGAGAACGCCCACCCCCACCTCTCGCAGGACGAGAAGGTCGCCGTCGTCCACAACGGCATCATCGACAACGCCTCGGAGCTGCGCGCCAAGCTCACCGCCGACGGCGTCGAGTTCCTCTCCGAGACGGACACCGAGGTCCTCACCCACCTCATCGCCCGCTCCCAGGCGGACACCCTGGAGGAGAAGGTCCGCGAGGCCCTGCGCCACATCGAGGGCACGTACGGCATCGCCGTCCTGCACGCCGACTTCAACGACCGGATCGTCGTCGCCCGCAACGGCTCCCCGGTGGTCCTCGGCATCGGCGAGAAGGAGATGTTCGTCGCCTCGGACGTCGCCGCGCTCGTCTCGCACACCCGCCAGGTCGTCACTCTGGACGACGGCGAGATGGCCACCATCAAGGCCGACGACTACCGCACCTACACCACCGAGGGCTCCCGCACGACCGCCTCGCCGACCACCGTGGAGTGGGAGGCCGAGTCGTACGACATGGGCGGCCACGACACGTACATGCACAAGGAGATCTTCGAGCAGCCCGACGCGGTCGACCGCGTCCTGCGCGGCCGCATCGACGACCGCTTCTCCACCGTGCACCTCGGCGGCCTCAACCTCGACGCGCACGACGCCCGCAAGGTGCGCCGCGTCAAGATCCTCGGCTGCGGCACCTCGTACCACGCGGGCATGATCGGCGCCCAGATGATCGAGGAGCTGGCCCGCATCCCCGCCGACGCGGAGCCGGCGTCCGAGTTCCGCTACCGCAACCCGGTCGTGGACCCCGACACCCTCTACATCGCGGTCTCCCAGTCCGGCGAGACGTACGACGTGCTCGCCGCCGTCCAGGAGCTCAAGCGCAAGGGCGCCCGTGTCCTCGGCGTGGTCAACGTCGTCGGCTCGGCGATCGCCCGGGAGGCCGACGCGGGCGTGTACGTCCACGCGGGCCCCGAGGTCTGCGTCGTCTCCACCAAGTGCTTCACGAACACCACGGTGGCCTTCGCCCTGCTCGCCCTGCACCTGGGCCGCATCCGCGACCTGTCGGTCTCCGACGGCAAGCGGATCATCGAGGGCCTGCGCAAGCTGCCCGGCCAGATCTCGGAGATCCTCAAGCAGGAGGACGAGATCAAGAAGATCGCCAAGAGCTACGCGGACGCCCGCTCGATGCTCTTCATCGGCCGCGTCCGGGGCTACCCCGTCGCCCGCGAGGCCTCCCTCAAGCTCAAGGAGGTCTCCTACATCCACGCCGAGGCCTACCCCGCCTCCGAGCTGAAGCACGGCCCGCTCGCCCTCATCGAGCCCGCGCTCCCCACGGTCGCGATCGTCCCGGACGACGACCTCCTGGAGAAGAACCGCGCCGCCCTGGAGGAGATCAAGGCCCGCAGCGGCAAGATCCTCGCCGTCGCGCACCAGGAGCAGGAGAAGGCCGACCAGACGATCCTCGTCCCGAAGAACGAGAACGAGCTGGACCCGATCCTGATGGGCATCCCGCTGCAACTCCTCGCCTACCACACGGCGTTGGCGCTCGGCCGGGACATCGACAAGCCGCGCAACCTGGCGAAGTCCGTGACCGTCGAATAGCCGGACCGGCGGGTCGAGCGGTCCGCCCCGGCAGGAGAAGTGAAGCGGCTCCCCGCGTGTGCCACCGGCGCCCGGGGAGCCGCTCCCTCAAGGGCGACGGCCGCCGCCCGGTTGACGAAGCGTCACGGAATGACGATGACGGGCCGCTGCGCCCGGCGCGCCAACCGCCCGGCGACGGAGCCGAAGATGCGCCCGACGATGCCGTGCGTGGAGCCGACGACGATCGCGTCCGCGCTGTACTCGCGGCCGACCTCCTCCAGCTCGTGGCAGATGTCGCCGCCGCGCTCGACGAGGATCCAGGGCACCTCGGCGAGATAGTCCGCGCAGGCCAGTTCGAGGCCGAGCACCTCGGTGCGGTGGTCCGGGACGTCGACGAAGACCGGCGGCTCGCACCCCGCCCACACCGTGGTGGGCAGCCGGTTGGCGACATGCACGATGATCAGGCCCGAGCCCGAGCGGTGGGCCATGCCGATGGCATAGGCGAGGGCGCGCTCACTGGAGGTCGAGCCGTCGAAGCCGACGACGACACCGTGCCGGAAGGCCGGATCGCAGGCATGACGTGGTTCTTCCGCCGCTCGGGGGGTCGCTGTCGGATCGGCGACCTGCCGCTTGCGGTCCGCGGGTTCGAAGAATTCGTGACCGGCCATGGGTGTCTCGGCGAAGGAGTCCTCTGTGGGAGGGTCGGCTGTTCGGATGCTGCGGCAGTGCAAGGACGCGGTGCAAGGACCTGGAAGGTAGTCCGGGAATCACCTTCCCAAGCCCATACCCCCAAGGGTACGGCGCCACTCCCCTCCTGCCCAGAGCCCGCGTAGAGCCCGCACGGGCTCGCGCCGGACCGCGCACAGGGCCTCCCGGCGTTCACCGGAGCATGCATGAGCCGCGCCCGGATGGCAATGGTTGCTGCCACGTACAGGCGGTTTGCGCACCCGTCCGGAGCCCGGTGCGCGCCGCACCAGTGACCGCCCGCCCGGCCGTGCGTTGAACCCCGTACGCCACCGCCGAGGGAGCACGCCGTGCCTGGAACCTCCACCACGTCCCCGCCCGCCCCCAAGGACCGCCCCGATCCCGCCCCGCGCCCCGGAAAGCCGCGGCGCGGCCCCGGAGCGGACCCGGCGGGCGACGTCGTCCGCTGGGCGGCCTTCAGCTGCGTACTGGTTCCCGTCGTCCTGGTGGGGTACGGGATCTCGCTGGCCGGAGCCGGCGGCGCGGCCCTCGGTCTGGCGGCCGTCACCGGGGTCTGCCGGGTGCTGCTGCGGCAGTCCGAGCGGGGCGCGGCGCGGCAGCTGGCGGAGCAGCGCTGCGGGCACCGCGGACGGCACGGCAGAACGGGTACGGGAGGGCACCGGGGACCCCGGCACAGCCCGGGCGGTGCGCCGGTCGACTGACCGATTCGCACACACGATCCCGTAGCTTTTCAGCCAACTTCCCCCGACGCCGATCTCCCCGGCCGAACGGGCCCTCCAGCCTCGTCCGGCCTGGGCTGAAAGGGGCCCGGAGGGCAAGCGCACCCTACGGGGACCGGCCACGGAGCGAAGGCGCACTTCCCTGTGCGGCCCACGAGTGCAACGCTTCGTGATCGAATGCTTCACGCCAAGTTGCCATGTCGACAATCTGCCGGGTGCTGAACTGGTCACCCCGGCAGCACGGGACACAGTAGATTCGATCTTGACTGTATTACGGCGGGGGACTGGTGGAGGACCGAGGGGAAACGTGCAGGAGCGACAAGCCAGGCAAGCGCGTCAAGCACGTCGAGCAGGTCAGGAACAGGGAGCCGCTACGACCGAGGGGGGTTTAGCGCCATGACTCACGACTCCATCGCAGCGCCGGAGACCACGGCCCGGAAGCTCTCCGGGCGCCGACGCCGGGAGATCGTATCGGTGCTGCTCTTCAGCGGTGGTCCCATTTTCGAGAGTTCCATACCGCTCTCCGTGTTCGGCATCGACCGGCAGGACGCGGGAGTGCCCCGATACCGGCTGCTCGTGTGCGCCGGCGAAGAGGGCCCGCTGCGGACCACCGGCGGACTGGAACTCACCGCACCACACGGCCTGGAGGCCATCGGCAGGGCGGGCACGGTCGTCGTACCGGCCTGGCGGTCGATCACGTCTCCGCCGCCGCCGGAGGCACTCGACGCGCTGCGCCGCGCGCACGAGGAGGGTGCCCGCATCGTCGGGCTCTGCACCGGCGCGTTCGTGCTCGCCGCCGCCGGCCTGCTCGACGGCCGGCCCGCGACCACCCACTGGATGTACGCGCCGACGCTCGCGAAGCGCTACCCGTCCGTGCACGTGGACCCGCGCGAGCTGTTCGTCGACGACGGGGACGTCCTGACGAGCGCCGGCACCGCGGCCGGAATCGATCTCTGTCTGCACATCGTGCGCACGGACCACGGCAACGAGGCGGCGGGCGCGCTCGCCCGCAGGCTCGTGGTGCCGCCGCGCCGGGCCGGCGGCCAGGAGCGCTACCTCGACAGGTCTTTACCCGAGGAGATCGGCGCCGACCCGCTCGCCGAGGTCGTCGCCTGGGCCCTGGAGCACCTCCACGAGCAGTTCGACGTGGAGACGCTGGCCGCGCGCGCCTACATGAGCAGGCGGACCTTCGACCGCAGGTTCCGCTCGCTCACCGGGAGCGCTCCCCTGCAGTGGCTGATCACCCAGCGGGTGCTCCAGGCGCAGCGGCTCCTGGAGACCTCCGACTACTCCGTCGACGAGGTCGCGGGCCGCTGCGGCTTCCGCTCGCCGGTCGCCCTGCGGGGCCACTTCCGGCGCCAGCTGGGCTCCTCCCCCGCCGCCTACCGGGCCGCCTACCGCGCCCGCAGGCCGCAGGGCGAGCGCGCGCTGGAGTCCGTCCCGACGGGCTCGCAGGCCATGCCCGCGCTGGTGGAAGCGGGTCCGGTGCCGACCCAGACCCGGCGCACCGCGGCCGCGAGCGCGCTCGGGGCGACGGCCTCGGTGCCCGCCGAGCCCGGCAAGCCGCACGCGGACGCGTACGCGTCGGGCCGCACTGCCCTGCCCGGCCAGAGGAGTGCGCCGTAGGGTAAGACGCATGAACGATCGCATGGTGTGGATCGACTGCGAGATGACCGGGCTCTCGTTGACGGATGACGCACTTATCGAGGTGGCCGCACTGGTCACCGACTCGGAACTGAACGTGCTCGGCGAAGGTGTGGACATCGTGATCCGCCCGCCGGACGCGGCGCTGGAGACCATGCCCGAGGTGGTGCGCGCGATGCACACCGCCTCGGGGCTCCTCGACGAGCTGGCCGGCGGCACCACGCTGGCGGACGCCGAGGAGCAGGTCCTGGCGTACGTACGTGAGCACGTCAAGGAGCCGCGGAAGGCTCCGCTGTGCGGAAACTCGGTCGGCACCGACCGCGGCTTCCTGCTGCGGGACATGGCGACGCTGGAGGAGTACCTCCACTACCGGATCGTCGACGTCTCCTCCATCAAGGAGCTGGCCCGGCGCTGGTACCCCCGGGCGTACTTCAACAGCCCGGACAAGAGCGGCAACCACCGGGCGCTCGCCGACATCCGCGAGTCCATCGCCGAGCTGCGCTACTACCGCGAGGCGATCTTCGTCCCGCAGCCCGGCCCGGACTCGGACACCGCGAAGACGATCGCGGCCAAGCACGTCCTGCCCTCGCCCTGACCCCGCGAGGCCCCCCTGTACGGGGTCCGGAAAAAGGCGTGCGCGAGCACCCCTTCGGACCCTGTACACTTTTTCTCGGCCGGTCGGAAGGAAACGAAGACCGGACATGGTGGGTGTAGCTCAGTTGGTAGAGCACCTGGTTGTGGTCCAGGTGGCCGCGGGTTCAAGTCCCGTCACTCACCCTGAAGGATCAAGGCCCGGCCTGCGAAAGCAGGCCGGGCCTTCGTCATGTCCGGAGCCGTGGCCAAACCGTGGCCAAACAAGGCCGGCCGTTCGCCCCTGGGTCCCCCAGAAGAGCAGAGTCCCGCCGGGGGGCACGGCCTGAGCCCGACGACACACCGGCTCCCGAGGCCGCACTCGATCCGGCCCACAGCCCATACCCCTGAACGTCAATCCGCCTTCGGACCCTTTCGCCGTGCCCGCTCGGCCAGTTGCCTCGCGGAGGCGAGAGCGACGTCCCACGGATACGCCTTCGGCTTCCCGGACCCCGGCGGGTTGGGCGTGAACCCGTCCTCGCCGTACAGGACCACGACACCCTGCTCCCGCAGCTCCATGATGCTGCGGTCGAGCTGGCGGTGGTGGGCGTAGGCCGCGTTCACGCACGGCATGGTCGCCGTGGGGATGCCCTTGCCGATGCCCTCGGCGACGACACCGACCACGAAGGTCGAGGTAAGGCCGAGTGCCCATGAGTTGATGCTGTTGAACGTCGCCGGGGCGAAGAGGATCACGTCCGCCTTCGGCCAGACGTCGGCCTGGCCGGGCGCCTTGTACTCGCTGCGGACCGGGTGTCCGGTGAGCGCGGCCAGGCCGTCGAGGCTCTCATCGAGCCAGCGGGCTGCCGTCGGGGTCAAGCCGAGACAGATGTCCCATCCGTCGGACTGAGCGGTCTCGATCACCTTGGCCACGTCGAAGACGGGCGGTGCTGCCGAACCGAACAGGTACAGGGTCCGTGAGGTCATGTCCTCATCCCACCCCGCGCCGTTGACCACAGGCAACCGCCCCGATCCGCACGCAACGAGGGCAGATGCCGGTCCAGCGCCCTGTAGCGCGGGTACCGTCCCAAGTGGTGAGCCAGGAACGGAGTTCCAGTATGCCCAGAGACGACCACCCCGGGGCCCGGATCGCGAAGCACCGGAAGTTGGCCGGGTACACGCAAAGCGGCTTGGCGTTGAAGATCGGCTACTCGTACAGCCTCGTTCACCAGGTGGAACGCGGCCATAAGGCGGCAAGCCCGGACTTCACGGCGGCCTGCGCTCGGGCGCTGCGCGTCGACGTCACCAGCCTGACCGGACAGCCGTACATGACCGAGCTGCAACAGGACCGCCTCGCCGAGTTGATCCGCCCCATCCGTGAATCCCTCGACCTGTACGACCTGGGGGCAGACCCCGACGTCGCCACACGCGAGACGCCCCAGCTGGTGGCGGCAGCGGACACCCTGTGCCGCCAGGTCCGGGCCACGCATCTCAACAAGGCCGCGCAGACCCTGCCCGGTCTCATCGCCGAGCTGACGACCGCGGCGTACCGCACCCCGTCCACCGAGCTGTGGGCCGCGCTCGGTTCCGCGTACCGCACAGCCCACGACGTGACGGTCAAGCTCGGTTTCCACGACCTGTCCACGATCGCCCTCGACCGCATGGACTGGACGGCACAGCGGGCGTCCGACCCGGTGCTTTCGGCCGTCCGCCAGTACATGCGCGGGCTGGTCTACCACCGCGAGGGTGAACACATCATCGGACTGCGTCTCGTGGACGCCGGCCATCGCCTTCTCGACCAGACGCGGGAGACTCCTGAGTCGTTGGCCGTGGCCGGGCAACTGCACCTCGGCGCCACTGTCATCGCCGCGCGTGCCCGCGACGAGGCCGCGGTGAAGGTCCATCTGCGGGAAGCCAAGCAGATCGCCGAGCGGGCTGGTGCCGTTGAGCACGTGCACTGGCTGTCGTTCGGGCCGACGAACTGGGCCGCACACGAGCTGTCCGCCCTGACCGAGATGGGGCAGTACGGCAAGGCCGTGGAGAAAGCGAAGAAGCTCACCATGCCTGACTCGTGGCCCACGTCCCGCCGCGCCCATGTGTGGATCGACCGGGGACGCTCGGAAATGGAGACGGGCCGCACCGAGGCGGCCCTCACGTCGATCGCCAAGGCCCGGGAGCTGGCGCCGCAGCAGACCCGCTACCACCCTGGGGCCCGCGCCACGATCGAAGGCTTGGTCTATCACCAACGCAGGACACCGGAGGCCCTGGGTCACATGTCCGCGTGGCTCGGCCTGTGACACCGACTGTCACTGAAGAGTGACAGTTACTGCCCTTGCAGGTCAGCACCCTTGTCTCACAGCTGACCGACAGACGACGGCAGGGGTGGACAGTGAGAACCCAACAAGCGGACAACGCGGTCGCGGACTGGCTCGCGCGTGCGCAACAGGCCCCCGAGCAGGCTCGGCGTGAGTGGATGGACAGAGGCATCGCGCTGCTCCCGCTCGGCCGACGCTTCGAGGCGGTCCGCCTCCCCGAACGCCTCGTGCTCGCGGCACTGTGCACGACCGACCCGCGGCAGATCGCCGTCCTGCTCGGACACGCCCTCAACGGCCCCGTCATCCACGACAACCGAGCCATGGGCGGCACGTATTACGCCCTCACACGGCCCCGCGCCGGGCGGGCGTGGGCGCACGATGCCATCGCCCCCTGCCTGGGGACAGGCACCTATCTCGGCGTACCCCGGCTCGACCGCAGGGAGCCGCCCGGCACGCACTGGACGGTCCCGCCGAGGTTCGCGGGCGATCTGTGCGAGCCGGAAAGCGTGGCGGCCCTCGTCGCCTACGGGGCCGGCACCGGGGACGGAGCAGGGACAGTGACCGAGCCACCGGTCCCCGCGCTGAAGGCGGCCCGGGTGGAGAACCATGGTCTGTCGGCGCCCGCCCCTAAACTGGCCGAGCTGCCATGAGAGGAATGATCACAAATGTACCCCGCCGACTTACAGAACTTCGCCGCTGACCTGCTGAAAAATGCCCCCGACGTCCAGCGCGTACAGCCGCTGCCCGAAGCCGGAGACACCAAGCACCCCTACGGTCTGGCCGTCACCGTCGCCGGACGCGAGACCCGGTGGCAGATGATCGGGCAGCTCGCGGAGGGTGCCAAGCACGACACCCCCACGGCCGCTGTCCACGGCGCGCCGGCACCCTTCACGGCGGCCCCGGTCACGGGAGCCCAGGACGCCTGGCTCGCCGCCGTCATCAGCGCGGCCGAGTCGCCTGAGATCGCTTCTCTGGAGGCCTGGTCGGCCCGCGAAGGCGGTGGCGACGACCAGCAGGGCGTGACGGTCGTCTGGCACAACGGCGAGAAGACTTTCATCCGCAAGATCTGATCCCTCCCGGCCGGTCAAGCCGGCCGAGCGGCGGAGTGCACCACACCAGTCAGCACCATCCCCCGACCACAGGGAGAACTGATCATGTGTGAACACCAGCGTGGCCGCCGCTTCGAGCCCGGCCTGTGTCCCGGCGTCTGCCAGCAGTGCGACGCCTACTCCTGGGTGGAACCGGGGCAGCCCATGCCGCCCCACCAGCCGAATGGCGGCGGACGCGAGATGTGTCCGGGGAGCGGCACTCCTGCCCAGTGGGGGCACACCCGCTGCCTGAGCACTCGCGGCAAGCCACTCAGGACGACGCCCGCGGGACCAGTTCCGTCGGTAGGACCAGCTGGCGGCGTTCCAGGCGGCGGGATGTGGCGGGGCGGGGGTCCGCGATTTCTGCGAGCAGCAGGTCGATCATCGCGCGGCCCATCTCCTCTATCGGCTGGCGCACGCTGGTGAGCGGGGGATCCATGTGCCGGGCGATCGCCGAGTCGTCGAAACCGACCAGCGCCACGTCGTCCGGTATGCGCCGCCCCGCCTCTCGCAGCGCCTGCCGGGCGCCCGCCGCCATCACGTCGGAGCCCGCGAACACCGCGTCCACCCCGGGGCAGGCCGCCAGCAGCTCCCGCATCGCCCGGTGCCCGCCCTCCTCCGTGAAGTCGCCCTGCGCGATCAGCCGCTCCTCGACCGGCCGGCCCGCGTCCCGCAGCGCGGCGCGGTAGCCGTCCAGGCGGCGCTGGGCCCCGTACACGTCGAGGCGGCCCGTGATGGTGGCTATGGCCGTGCGGCCGCGCGCCAGGAGGTGGTCGACGGCCGAGCAGGCCCCGGCGAAGTTGTCGGAGTCGACCGAGGGCAGCGCCTCGTCGGCGGAGCGGCGGCCGCTGATCACCGCGGGGATCTCCAGCTGGGTCAGCAGGTCGGGCAGCGGGTCGTCGGCGTGCACCGAGACCAGCAGGACGCCGTCGACGCGGTGGGCCGCGAGGTACTGGGCCAGGCGCTGGCGCCGCTGGTCGTTGCCCGCGAAGATCAGCAGCAGCTGCAGCTCGGTCTCGCTCAGCTGGGCGCCCACGCCGCGCAGCACGTCGGAGAAGTACGGCTCGGCGAAGAAGCGGGTCTCGGGCTCGGGCACCACGAGGGCGATCGCGTCGGTGCGGTTGGCGGCCAGGGCGCGGGCCGCCGTGTTGGGGACGTAGCCCAGTTCCGCCACGGCGGCCTCGACGGCGGAGCGGGTCGCCGCGCTCACCCGCGGCGAGCCGTTGATCACGCGGGAGACCGTGCCCCGCCCCACGCCCGCGCGTGCGGCGACCTCCTCCAAAGTGGGTCGTCCGCCGCTGCGGCCGCGTGCCCCGTGAGCTGCCATTGTCCGCCTCCCGTCACACTGCCCCGGCGAGGAATGTAACAGCCGGATCTTCGGCGGGCCGAGGGGTCGAGGGGCGGGTGACCCGTAACAGCCCGATAACCGAAGCCGTAACTCCCTGTCCGGTCCCTTGACACCCCCGCCGTCAGCAACCAGTCTTCAAGCAATCACCTGTGGGAGCGCTCCCACGCTACCTGAACCGTACACATCCCGCACGTTCCCCGCCCGAGCCGCAGAGTGAACCAACGGGCCCAGTAGAGCAGTTGGCCGGGGGGTCGGCACGTCAGGCAACAGGAGGACGTCATGCACACGAGTTCCCGCCGGACCCGCCGGTTGGTGACCTACGCGGCCGTGACCGCGTTGGCCACGAGCCTGCTGGCCGCTTGTTCGAGCGACGACGACAGCGACTCGGGGGGCGACGGCAAGATCACGCTCAATGTGGGCACCTTCGGTGTGCTGGGCCTCAAGCAGGCAGGTCTCTACGACGAGTACGAGAAGGCCCACCCGAACATCAGGATCAAAGAGAACGTCATCGAGCGCAACGACGCCTATTACCCGAAGCTGCTCACCCAGCTGCAGTCCGGCGCCGGGGTCAACGACGTGGCGGCCATCGAGGTCAGCAACATCACGGAGATCGTGCAGACCCAGGGTGCCAAGTTCGAGGACCTGGGCAAGGCCGAGGGCGTGGACAAGTCGGCCTACCTCGACTGGAAGTGGAAGCAGGCGACCACCGAGGACGGCAAGACGGTCGGCCTCGGCCTCGACATCGGCCCGACCGCCCTGTGCTACCGCAAGGACCTCTTCGAGAAGGCCGGGCTGCCCACCGACCGCGAGAAGCTGGCGCAGGCCTGGGCGGGCGACTGGGACAAGTACGTCGCGCTCGGCGAGAAGTACATGAAGAAGGCGCCCAAGGGCACCAGGTTCGTCGACTCCGCCTCCAGCGTGTACAACGCCGTCTTCGCCGGTGCCACCGAGCGGTACTACGACAAGAGCGGCAAGGAGATCTACGACGAGAGCCAGGGCCGCAAGGACGCCTGGGACACGGCGATGAAGGTCGCGAAGGGCGACATGTCCGCCAAGCTCAAGCAGTTCGACCCGACCTGGGACCAGGGCTTCGCCAACGGCAAGTTCGCCACCGTGGCCTGCCCCGCCTGGATGGCCGGCTACATCCAGGAGAAGACGGGCCCGGACGGCAAGGGCAAGTGGGACATGGCCAAGGCGCCCACGGACGGCAACTGGGGCGGCGCGTTCCTCGGCGTGCCGAGCGCCGGCAAGCACAAGAAGGAGGCCACCGAGCTGGCCGTCTGGCTCTCCAAGCCCGAGCAGCTCGCGAAGATCTTCGCCAAGCAGGCCAGCTTCCCCTCCACCCCGGCGGTCTACGACAAGCTGAAGCCCTCGGCGGCGACCAAGGCCTACTTCAGCGACGCGCCCATCACGCGGATCTACGCCGACATCGCGAAGAACATCCCCACGGCCGTCTACGGCCTCAAGGACGCCCAGATCGGCCAGTCCATCACCGACATCGGGGTGCTCCAGGTGGAGCAGCAGGGCAAGTCTCCCGAGGAGGGCTGGGAGGCGGCCCAGAAGGAGATCAAGGATGTTCTGGGACAGTGACGGACATGTCCGAGACCGCTGAGTACGCCGAGACCGCGTCCCCCGGCAAGGGGGACGCGGCCCCGGCCGCGTCGGAGGGCCGCGCCCCCTCCCCCGCGGCGCCCGCCTGGCGGCGCCGCCTGTACCGCTGGGACACCAAGGCGTCGCCGTACGTCTTCGTCGCGCCGTTCTTCCTCTTCTTCGGCGCCTTCGGCCTCTTCCCGCTGCTCTACACCGGCTGGGCGTCGCTGCACCGCCTGGAGCTGACCAACCTCGACGACAGCACCTGGCTCGGCCTGGAGAACTACACCAATCTGCTGGGCAGCGACTACTTCTGGAACGCCCTAGGCAACACGTTCACCATCGGGGTCATCTCCACCGTCCCCCAGCTCGCCATCGCGCTCGGCATCGCCCATCTGCTCAACTACAAACTGCGCGGCTCCACGCTGTGGCGGGTCGCGATGCTCGCCCCGTACGCCACCTCGGTGGCCAGCGCCTCGCTGGTGTTCACGCTGCTGTTCGCGTGGGACGGCGGCATGGTCAACTGGCTGATCGGGTCGGTCGGCTTCGACCCGGTCAACTGGCGGGAGTCCTCCTGGGGTTCGCAGTTCGCGGTGTCGTCGATCGTGATCTGGCGGTGGACCGGCTACAACGCGCTGATCTATCTGGCCGCCATGCAGGCCGTGCCGCACGACCTGTACGAGTCGGCCTCACTGGACGGTGCCTCGCGCTGGCAGCAGTTCCGGCACGTGACCATCCCCATGCTGCGGCCGACGATCCTGTTCACGGTGGTCGTCTCCACCATCGGGGCCACCCAGCTCTTCGGCGAGCCGCTGCTGTTCGGCGGCACGGCCGGGTCCAAGGGCGGCGCCGACCACCAGTTCCAGACGCTCGGCCTGTACCTGTACGACCAGGGGTGGATCAACGGCCACCTGGGCCGGGCCTCGGCCGTCGCCTGGCTGATGCTGCTGATCCTGCTGCTGATCGCCGCGGTCAACCTGCTGATCGCCCGACGCCTGAGGAGGGACCGATGAAGTCCCCCACCCCGGTCCGGACGTCCCCGGCCCCGGCCCCGACGTCCGGCCCCGCCGGCCGGCCCCGGACCCTGGGCCAGAAGGCCGGCCGCACGATGCACGCGGGGCCGCTCACCTACGCCGTCCTCGCCCTGTTCACGGCGGTCTCGCTGGCGCCGCTGATCTGGACGGCGATCGCGGCCTCGCGCACGAGCGGGCGGCTCGCCCAGACGCCGCCGCCGCTGTGGTTCGGCGGGAACCTCTTCAAGAACCTGGAACGGGCCTGGACCGAGGCGAGCCTCGGCGACGCGATGCTCAACACCACCATCGTCGCGGGCAGCATCACCATCGGCACCGTCCTGTTCTCCACCATCGCCGGATTCGCCTTCGCCAAGCTGAAGTTCCGGTTCAGCGGGGCACTGCTGATGCTGACCATCGGCACGATGATGGTGCCGCCGCAGCTGAGCGTCGTACCGCTGTACCTGTGGATCGCCGACCTCCAGTGGACCAACCAGCTCCAGGCGGTGATCCTGCCGACGTTCGTGAGCGCCTTCGGGGTCTTCTTCATGCGGCAGTACCTGCTCCAGGCGCTGCCGGGCGAGCTGATCGAGGCGGCGCGGATGGACGGGGCGAGCAGTCTGCGCATCATCTGGCACGTGGTGTTCCCGGCGGCGCGGCCCGCGATGGCCGTCCTCGGCCTGCTGACGTTCGTCATGGCCTGGAACGACTTCCTGTGGCCGATCATCGCCCTCAACCAGTCGAACCCCACCGTGCAGGTGGCGCTCAACTCGCTGGGCACGGGATATATCCCGGACCGGGCGGTGATCATGGCGGGCGCGCTGCTCGGCACGTTGCCGCTGCTGCTCGCGTTCGTGCTGTTCGGCAAGCAGATCGTGAGCGGCATCATGCAGGGCGCGGTCAAGGGCTGAGCCTCCGGGGGCCGAGCGCCCCCGGGCCTCCCCGCGCCTCCCCGCACACCCGTTCTCCCGTTTCCCCTCTCCTCTCTCCCCTCTCCTCTCCGTACCCTTCCCCCTTCCATGGGAGCGCTTCCATGCCTGAATCCCTGACCTTTCCGGCCGGTTTCCTCTGGGGCGCCGCCACCTCCGCGTACCAGATCGAGGGTGCCGTGCGCGAGGACGGCCGCACCCCCTCCATCTGGGACACCTTCAGTCACACGCCGGGCCGCACGGTCGGCGGCGACACCGGCGACGTCGCCGTCGAGCACTACCACCGCTACCGCGACGACGTGGCGCTCATGGCGGACCTCGGCCTGAACGCCTACCGGTTCTCCGTCTCCTGGTCGCGGGTGCAGCCCACCGGGCGCGGTCCCGCCGTCCAGCGCGGCCTGGACTTCTACCGGCGCCTGGTCGACGAGCTGCTCGCCCGGGGCATCGAGCCCGCCCTGACCCTCTACCACTGGGATCTGCCGCAGGAGCTGGAGGACGCGGGCGGCTGGCCGGCGCGCGAGACCGCGTACCGCTTCGCCGAGTACGCGGGTCTCGTCGCCGAGGCGCTGGGCGACCGCGTCCACTCCTGGATCACGCTCAACGAGCCGTGGTGCAGCGCCTTCCTGGGCTACGGCTCCGGCGTGCACGCCCCCGGCCGCACCGATCCGGCGGCCGCCCTGCGGGCCGCGCACCACCTCAACCTCGCGCACGGCCTCGGCACCCAGGCGCTGCGCGCGGCGCTGCCGGCCCGCGCCCGCGTCGCGGTGAGCCTCAACTCCGCGGTGGTGCGCCCGCTCTCGTCCTCCCCCCGGGACATGGACGCCCGGCGGCGCATCGACAACCTCGCCAACGGGATCTTCCACGGGCCGATGCTGGACGGCGCCTACCCGGCGGACCTGTTGACGGACACCGCCGCCGTCACCGACTGGTCCTTCGTCCACGACGGTGACCTGGCCGCCGTCCACCAGCCACTGGACGCGCTCGGCCTCAACTACTACACGCCCACGCTGGTCTCGGCCGCCCCGCGGGGCACCGAGGCGGCGCGCGCGGACGGGCACGGCGCCAGTGAGCACTCCCCCTGGCCCGGCTCCGAGGACGTCGCCTTCCACCAGACGCCGGGCGAGCGCACGGAGATGGGCTGGACCATCGACCCGACGGGGCTGCACGAGCTGATCATGCGGTACTCCCGCCAGGCCCCGGGGCTGGCGCTGTACATCACGGAGAACGGCGCGGCCTGCGACGACAAGCCCGACGCGGAGGGCCGCGTCCACGACCCGCAGCGCATCGCCTACCTCCAGGGCCATCTGGCCGCCGTCCGCCGCGCCCTCGCCGAGGGTGCCGACGTCCGCGGCTACTACCTCTGGTCGCTCCTGGACAACTTCGAATGGGCGTACGGCTACAGCAAGCGCTTCGGCGCGGTGTACGTGGACTACGAGACGCAGGCCCGCATCCCGAAGTCCAGCGCGCACTGGTACGCGGCCGTCGCCAGGGCGGGGGAGCTGGTCGTCGACTGACCCCGCGGGCGGCGGGGGTCGGCGGCGCGCGGGGTCAGCGGAACACCGAGGGCGGTGGCGGCGGCGAGGCGACCGCCCGGGCGTCCGTGACGGCACTCGCGCCGCCGCTGAAGTCCCGCAGCCCGCGCCCGTGTTCGACGCGGGCGGGGTGCGGGTCGCTCGCGCTGCGCCGGGTCAGCTCGGCGACGGGCAGGGCGTGGTGGCCGGCGAGCAGGACGGCGTTGCCGAAGCGTTTGCCGCGCAGCACGGCGGGGTCGGCGACGAGCGCCAGTTCGGGGAAGAGGGCGGCGGCGGTGGCGAGCTGGCCGCGCAGATGTGCGAGCGGCGGCCCGTCGGCGAGGTTGGCGGCGTAGTAGCCGCCGGGCGCCAGGACCCTGGCCACGTCGGTCAGGAATTCCGTGCTGGTGAGGTGGGCGGGCGTGCGGGCCCCGCTGAAGACGTCGGCGATGACGAGGTCCGCCCAGCCGTCGGCGATCTTCGCGAGGCCCTCGCGGGCGTCGGCGGCGCGCACCCGGACGCGGGCCTGCGGGTCCAGTGGCAGCGCGCGGCGGACGAGTTGGATGAGCGCGCTGTCGCGCTCCACTATCTGCTGGGTGGAGCGGGGGCGGGTCGCCGCTATGTAGCGGGCGAGGGTGAAGGCGCCGCCGCCGAGGTGCACGGCGCGTATCGGCTTCCCGGCGGGCGCGAGGAGGTCCGCGATGTGACCGAGCCTGCGCTGGTACTCGAAGTCGAGGTACGTGGGGTCGTCGAGGTCCACATGGGACTGCGGGGCGCCGTCCAGGAGCAGCGTCCAGGCGCGCGGCCGGTCCCGGTCCGGCAGCAGCTCGGCGAGCCCGCCGTCCACCTGCTCGACGACGGCTTCGGGCGCCGCTTCCCGGGATCGCCTGTTCCTTGCCATCGGACCATTATCGGTGTCCGTGGCGGGCGCGGCCCGGCGGCGGTGCCCGGAGCGGTCAGCGGCAGTTGTCGGCGGCCTCGATGGTGCGGGCCGCCTGGCCGAGCGCGGCCCGCAGCACGTCGGGGTCCGTGACGGGGTCGGTCTCGCGGCCGGGCGGCAGCAGCCAGCCGGTGCCCTCGACCGGCGGCTCGGGGACGCGGGGGTGCGGGGCCGGCTCCCCGGACAGGCGCAGGCCGCGCCCGGAGGTCTGCGTACAGGCGCTGCCCGGCAGGTCCCAGCCGTCGGCGGTGCCGGGCGGCACGAGGAAGCCGAGGGTGTCGCAGCTCCCGTCGTGCAGGACGGGCCCGATGGTGTCGCCCGCGCCGCGCCGCAGGATGTCGACGGCCTCGAAGCCCTGCCGCGCCGGGACGGTGACCAGATCGCAGGACTCGTCGTCGCAAGGTGCCGCGCCGCCGGGTGGAGCGCTGCCGTTCGCACCGGAGTCGCTGTTCTGCATGCCGAGCTCCAACAAGGGACCCTCCTCGCGAGTGCGGGAGCTGTTTCCGGGCTCCCGCTCCGCATGGTTCAACGCGAACCGGCGTCAACAGGCACTGCGGCACGCCGCCGCAAAGGATGGCAGTTCATGGCAGATCGTGGGTGAGATATCCGGTTTGTAGCCAAACACCGTGTGTCGGACCCGTCACAGCGGGTACGTTCGTGCTCCGCCGGAACAGGGGCCGCCCCGCGAGATCCCGTGCGCGGGCGCGGCGTCCAGTGCGCCAGCGTGTGCGCGCTCCGGCACGCTCCGCACGAGAGGGTCCGGCCATGGCGTCCTCACCGATGACATCGTCCACTCAGTCCCCGCGACCGAACCTCGCCTTCCGGCAGTTGCGCGGACAGCGCTCGCCGGGCGAGTTCGCCGCCGCCGTCCGCCGGGCCGCCCGCGAGATCGGCGAGCGGGTCAGCTGCGACGCCCGCTACGTCGGGCGCGTGGAGGCCGGGGAGATCCGCTGCCCCAACTACGCCTACGAGCGGGTGTTCCTGCACATGTTCCCGGGCCGGACGCTGGCCGACCTGGGGTTCGCACCGCGCGCACAGGTGCGGGGCAGGGCGGCCCGCCCGGAGCCCGGGGCACCCTCCGCCCCCGCCGTGATCCGCCCCCGCGGAACCCGGCGGGCCGCCACCACGAACCACCCGCACACCACGATCCAGCTGTACGAGTCCCATCCGTCCGGGTCCGACCCCCGCGCCTGCGATCCGTACGCGATCCAGACTCCCGAGGAGAGCGACGTGCAACGTCGCGCATTCATGACCGGCTCCACCGCCACCGTGGTCACCGCGTCCCTGGCGCCCATCGGGCTCGCCCCGGCCGCCCGCGCCGAGGCGCCGGCCCGGCCCGGGCACCGGGCGGGCGAGGCCGAGGCCTGCGCGGTCGAGGAGGCCGTGCGCCGGATCAGACTGCTCGACGACCGGCACGGCGCCGACGGCCTCTACCGGCGCGCGGCCGCTCCCCTGCGCACCGCCTACGCCCTGCTCGACGCGGGCACCACCCGGCAGTCCGTCTCGGACCGGCTGTACGCGGGCGCCGGGGAGCTCGCCATCTCGGTCGGCTGGCTCGCGCACGACTCGGGCCGCTTCGACGACGCCCGCTCCTACTACGCCGAGGCCCTCGCGACGGCCCGGGTCGCCGACGACCCGGACCTGGAGGCGCACGCCTTCTGCAACACCGCCTTCCTCGCGCGCGACGCCGGGCGCCCCCGGGAAGCGGTGCGGGCCGCGCAGGCGGCCGGCCGGGCGGCCCGGCACCGCGGCTCCCACCGGCTGCTCTCCCTCATCGCGCTGCGCGAGGCCGGGGGCTGGGCGGGGCTCGGCGACCGCGCCGGCTGCGAGCAGTCCCTCATCCGGGCGCACGCCCTCTTCGAGCGCGGCGGCTCCGAGGCCGACCCGGAGTGGATGAGCTTCTACGGCCGGGCCGAACTGGAGGGCCTGGAGGCGCAGTGCTGGTCCGCCCTCGGCGACTGGGCGCGGGCGGCCCGGCACGCGCGGCACGCGGCGGCCACCGCCACCGAGCAGACCCCGCACTTCACCCGGAACATCGCGCTCTACACCGCCGAGCTGGCCGACGACCTGGCCCGCGCCGGACGCCCCGACGAGGCCGCGACGGCGGGCCTGCGCGTGCTCGACCTCCTGGACGAGGTGCAGTCCTCCCGCATCCAGTCGATGCTCGCCACGACGGCCCGGGTGCTGCTGCCGCACCGCGGGGCCCACGGGGTGGGCGGCTTCCTGGAGCGCCACGCCGCGCTGCCCCGGGCCGTGTAGACGTACGTACGTACGGGCGAGGGGGCCGGGTGGTCAGGCCAGGTGGCCCGTCTCGTTCCACGACTCGATGGCGGGCTCCCCGTAGGCCCAGCCGAGGACCGAGAGGGACGTCGGGTTGAGGCGGATGCGGGACGCGAAGGCGATGTCCAGGCCCAGCCAGCGGGCGCCGATGACCCGCAGGATGTGGCCGTGCGCGAAGATCAGCACATCGCGCTCGGCGCCGCGCGCCCAGGCCACGACCTCGTCCGCGCGGGCGGAGACCTCCGCGAGCGTCTCACCGCCCGGGACGCCGTCCCGCCAGATGAGCCAGCCCGGGCGGGCCGCCTGGATGTCGGCCGGGGTCAGACCGTCGTAGTCGCCGTAGTCGAACTCCATGAGCGCGTCCCACGGACGGGCGCGCTCCCCGAACCCGGCGATCTCACAGGTCTCCCTCGCGCGGGAGAGCGGGCTGGTGCGCACCTCGACGTCCGGCAGACCGTCGTAGGGCGCGCGGTGCAGCCGCTCCCCCAGGAGCTTCGCGCCGCGGCGGCCCTCGTCCAGGAGCGGGACGTCCGTCCTGCCGGTGTGCTTCCCGGACAGTGACCATGCGGTCTGTCCATGCCGGGCCAGCAGGATGCGGGGTGCCATGCGGGGACCTCTCCACGTGCTTTTCGCTGCTCATTCACTGCTTCGCGCGGGCAGCGCGTGCCCGCCCCTCCATCATCACCCACCCCGGATCGGACGCTCACCCGGCATCGCAACCCCCCGGCCGATCTCTGCGTCCCCTACCACCGGGAGCGTCCGGGGGCGCCACGGCGGTGTGCGCGTACGCCGTAAAGTGACCCGGCGGCCTGCACCGCGTGAACACAGATGATGGGGGACCGACCGGATGCCGAAGACCTACGCACCGGGCACCGGCCGCATACCCGAGCACCGGCTCCGCTGGTGGACGGAGCTGCCGTTGCTCGTGCTCGTGTACGCCGCGTACTCGGCGGGACGGCTGCTCGCCCGGGGCGATGTCGCCGGCGCCGTCGACCACGGCATCGGGATCCTCAGAGCGGAGCAGTTCCTGCGGCTGGACGCGGAGAGCCCCCTGAACCGGCTGTTCACCGCGCACGCCTGGATCGGCGTGCCCGCGGACTTCTGGTACGCCTCGCTGCACTACCTGGTGACGCCCGCCGTCCTGATCTGGCTCTTCCGCAGCCACGCCGTGCGCTACCGCGCGGCACGCGCGTGGCTGATGCTCTCCACCATGATCGGCCTGATCGGCTTCACGCTCCTGCCGACCTGCCCGCCGCGGCTGCTCAGCGCGGGACACGGCTTCGTCGACACCATGGCGCAGTACAGCGACTACGGCTGGTGGGGCGCCCAGGCGAGCGCGCCGCGCGGGCTGGGCGGCATGACCAACCAGTACGCGGCGATGCCCAGCCTGCACGTGGGCTGGGCGCTGTGGTGCGGCGTGATGCTGTGGCGGCACGGGCGCTCCCCGCTGACGCGGGTCGCCGCGGTCGCCTACCCGCTCATCACCACCCTCGTCGTGATGGGCACCGCCAACCACTACTTCTTCGACGCGCTCGCGGGCGCCGGCGTGATGGGCGTCGGGCTGCTGCTCGTACGCCCCTTCCAGCGGCTCACGGACCCCGTGACGGCCCGGCTGCGGGAGCGTTTCACGCGGGGCCCGGGCGTCTCGTCCGCCACGGAGTCCTCGATTGTCGGTGGCGAGTGCCAGACTTCGACGCGTGAGCGACTTCCCCGACAGCGCACGCACAGTGCCCTCCCAGGCGTCGAACCGAGCGTCCAGCCCGCCGAAGCGGGGGACGGCGCTGCGGCAGCGGCTCGCTGAGCTGCGCGGCACCGACGTCCCCGCGCAACCGCTGGACGCCCGGGCGCTGGCCGCCCTGGCGGCCAACCCCGGTTGCAGACGGCGTGCGCTGCTCGACGGCGCGGGCGTCGACAAGACGGCGCTCGCCCACTCCCTCGGCTCGCCGTCCGGTTTCGGGCAGTCGCAGTTCGCCTTCATGCGGGGCAACGCGTTCGAGGCGCGGGTCAAGGCCGACGGCGGCGCGGAGCTGCTGCGGCTGACCCACGGCCGGCTGGGCGGCGGGCCCGAGCCCGTCCCCGGTGAGGCCGCCGTGCCCGACCTGGCGGCGGCCGGCCCCGAGGGCCGCGCCGCCCGCACGGCGCTGGCGCTGCGCGAGGCGACGGCCTCGGGCGGCTGGACGCTCCTCGACCATCCCATGCTGGCGCTGGAGGTCGCCGGGACGCTCGCCTTCCTGGAGCCGGACGCGGTGGTCGTCCATCCGGACGGCGGCTGGACGGTCGTGGAGATCAAGTCCTTCCCGATGATCGACGGCTCGGCGGACGCCGCCAAGGTGGGCGCGGCGGCGCGGCAGGCCGCGGTGTACGCGCTGGCGCTGGAGCGGGTGGCCGGGCGCCTGGAGCCCGCCCCGCCGGTCCGCCACCACGTCGTGCTGGTCTGCCCCAAGGACTTCTCGAACCTCCCGACGGCCTCGGCGATCGACGTCCGCAAGCAGCTGTCGGTGACCCGGCGGCAGTTGGCCCGCCTCACCCGCGTCGAGGACATCGCGGCGGAGCTGCCCGAGGGCACGACCTTCGACGTACGCCGCCCCGCCGCCGAACTGACGGCCGCCGTCGAGGCGGTCCCCGCGACGTACGCCCCCGAGTGCCTGTCCGCCTGCGAACTGGCCTTCCACTGCCGCACCCGGGCCCGCGCGCGGGGCGAGGTGACGACCCTGGGCCGCGCCGTCCGGGGCGAGCTGGGCGGCCTGACGACCATCGCCGAGGTCCTCGCGGCGGCGAGGGGCACGGCGGGCGACGCGGCCGACCCCGCGGTGGCGATGTTGCGCCGGGCGGCGGCCCTACGGGGGGCTGGCGTGGGCGCCTCGGGGGGTTCGTGAGGGTGCCCGGGGTTCCCTACGCGTCCGGCCGTGCCTGCCCTGTAACGGCCGGTGACCGGCCGACGGGCGTCCTGCCCGGGGAGGACCACCTCGGGCACTCCGTGACCGTGCCCGGTGATCCCCACCCACCCGCCCTTACCTGCCCCCGGGCCGGGGTTCTGCGGTACGCGGTGGACGCGGGGCAAACGGGTGGGTGGGTGGGAAGCATCCGCCGCGAAGCGGCGGGACAGGGCAGCCCAGGGCACAGACCCCGCGCCGGGCAAGCACAGGGTCCCCCCGGCCGCTCGACGCGGGGCAAGGGCGCATCCGCCGCGAAGCGGCGGGCAGGGCATCGCGAGCCGTACCGGAAGAAGGAGCGTCCGTGTCACTGATCGACAGTCTCGCCCGGCTGGAGGCCGCCGAGACCGGCCGCGCCCGGCCGAGGGCGACGGCCCGGCACCGGCACATCTCCGAGCGCCCGCTGGTCCTCGTCCCGCTCACCACCGCCGGCGAGGCAGGCGCCCCCCTCGGCGCCCTCGTGGGGACGGAGCGCACCTCGCCCCGCCTCCTGATCGTGCCCCAGCCCCGCGACCGCGATCTCCGCTTCGCGTTCCTCGCGCAGCTCGCCGAGATCGTCCTGCCCTACATCGAGGCGTACGCGGACGACGTCGAGGCGGCCGAGCGCAGCGAGACCGACCCGGAGACCGGCAAGCGCGTCAAGGTCGAGGTCGAACTGTGCGTGGACGCCCCGCAGTTGATCGTCCCGAGCCGCGCCGGCATCGAGTTCGTACGCCTCCTCGGCCGCTCCATGCGATTCCGCCGTACCGCCGAGCAGGACCCCGACACGCCCTATCCCGCCCCGCCCCGCGTCCCCCTGCTCGGCCGGTGGCTGACGCACTTCGGGGAGCGCGCCCGCGTCCCCGGCTCGTCCCTGCTCGTCGCCATGACGGAGCTGCTCTCCCGGCACTGGGCCACCGGCCAGTCCAGCCTGGAGGACCAGCACCTGGGCGCCCTGCTCGCCTGGATCGAGGCCCCGGAGGGCACCTCGGGCGCCGAGGCCGCGCTCCGCGCCGAGCTGGCGCGCGACAAGGACGGACAGTTGCTGTGCCCGCCCGCGGGCCCGGCCACGGACCCGGCGTTCGACAACGACCTGCTCGCCCCGGCCATCGAGCGCTACGACCGCGCCCGCACCGCCCTGGCCGCCGCCGAGGACGGCGTCGAGGCGGACCGGCGGCTGGCCGCGCTGACGGCCGCCGAGCGGGAGATCCGCGCCCTGATCGAGAGCCGGACCCGCCCCACCTGGGACGCGGTCTGGCGCGGCCTGGACGCCCTGTGCACCCTGCCCGCGGCCGCGCACGACGCCGACCGGTGGACCCGCGACCGCTGGTCGTTCACCGCCCACCGCGACCGGGTGGCGGCGGGCGAGCCCCCGCAGCCCCGCGTAGACGACGCGATCACCGCGGCGAACAAACTGGCCACGCGCGAGCGCGAGCAGGCCCGCCTGGACGCCCAGGAGGCCCTCGACGACCCCCTGGTCATGGCGGGCCGCCGCCTCGCGGGCGAGGCCTTCGCCGGAGAGGTGACGGAGGTCGTGATGGCGTACAGCGAGGCCAAGAGCCCCCGGCCGCGCCCCCTGGTCACCGTCCGCACGGACGACCGCCCGCACCTCGGCGAGCGCGCGAAGGTGTACCGCTCCCTTCAAGGCAGGCCGCAGACGGCCGAGTTCGTGGCGTACGAGGACGCCGGCACCGTCGTGCTGCGCCTGACCGACAAGATGGGCCGGGGCAAGGAGCCGGAGCCCGGGTCGGTCCCCGAGAAGGGCGACCTGGTCTGCTGGACGCTCTTCGAGCACGAGCAGCGCGGCGGCCCGAAGCTGCCGGACCCGGAGGCCACCCCGTGGACCCATGGCGGCCCGCCCTCGGACAACCCGGAGAGCCCTGATCCCGTGACCGTGGAGGACATCCTGTGATGCAGCTCGCCCCGCCCGCGGGCGGCACCTTCGATCCCGGCGCGGAGGCCGCGCGCGCCACGGACGCGATCCTGCACGACACGCTGCACGGCGCCCACCGCGGTGTCGTCGTCGACTCCCCGCCCGGCGCCGGCAAGTCGACGCTGGTGGTCCGCGCGGCCCGGGAACTGGCCGCGGCCGGCCACAGGCTGATGGTGATCGCGCAGACGAATGCGCAGGTGGACGATCTCGTCCTCCGCCTCGCCGAGAAGGACCCGGAGCTTCCGGTGGGCCGGCTGCACAGCAGCGACCCCGATCCGTACGACAAGGCGCTCGACGACCTGCCGAACGTACGCAAGTCGACCAAGGTGGGTGACCTCGTCGGCCTGGACGTCGTCATCTCGACGGCCGCGAAGTGGGCGCACGTCGACGTCGACAAGCTGGACGCGCCGTGGGGACACGCCATCGTCGACGAGGCGTACCAGATGCGCTCGGACGCGCTGCTCGCCGTGGCGGGGCTCTTCGAGCGGGCGCTGTTCGTGGGCGACCCGGGCCAGCTCGACCCGTTCTCCATCGTCGGCGCCGAGCAGTGGGCGGGCCTGTCCTACGACCCCTCGGCGTCCGCCGTCATGACGCTGCTCGCCCACAACCCCGAGCTGCCGCAGCACCGGCTCCCGGTGTCCTGGCGGCTGCCGGCGTCGGCCGCGCCGCTGGTCTCCGGCGCCTTCTACCCGTACACGCCCTTCCGCAGCGGGACGGACCACGGGGACCGCGCGCTGAACTTCGCGGTGCCGTCGGACGGTTCGGCGCCGGACCGCGTGATCGACGAGGCGGCGCGGGCGGGTTGGGGGCTCCTCGAGCTGCCCGCGCGGAACACGCCGCGCACGGATCCGGAGGCGGTGCGGGCGCTGGCGCGCGTGGTGCGGCGGCTGCTGGACCGGGGCGGCGCCGCCACCTCGGAGCGCGGCCCGGTGCCGGTGCCGCTCACGGCCGACCGCGTCGCCGTCGGCACGGCCCACCGCGACCAGGCGGCGGCGGTGCGGGCGGCCCTCGCGGAGCTGGGCGTCCCGGACGTCACGGTGGACACGGCGAACCGGCTCCAGGGCCGCGAGTTCGACGTGACGGTCGTCCTGCACCCGCTGTCCGGGCGCCCGGATGCCACGGCCTTCCACCTGGAGACGGGCCGCCTCTGCGTGCTGACGTCCCGGCACCGGCACGCCTGCATCGTGGTCTGCCGCGCCGGCGTCGACACCCTGCTGGACGACCACCCCTCCACCGAGCCGGTGCAGCTGGGCGTCACGGTGAAGTTCCCCGACGGCTGGGAGGCGAACCACGCGGTCCTCTCACGCCTCGCGGAACACCGGGTGCCGTGGCAGACCCCGTAGGGGCCGTGTCCCGGCATGATCGCGCCCCTTACGGGGCCCACTTGTGCCACCGGGGAGAATGGAAGACGGCCGAACGCCGCATGGGCGGCACCGCGTCGTACGAGGAGGAACCATGGCGGAGCCCGAGCGGCCCCGGACCGAACAGCGCATGCGCCCCGCGCCCCTGCTCTTCGAGCCCGCCGAGGCGGCGGCCGACCCCGAGCACTTCTTCGACCTGGAGTCGATCGAGGACCCCCGCGAGCTGCTGGACCGGGCGACGGAGCTGACCCACGCGTTCCGTGCCGCGACGGACCGGTCCGTCGAGTTCCAGGCCATCGCGGCCGCCCAGCTCGCCGACCCCCGCCGCTTCGACCGGCTGACGCCCGCGCTGATCGCGGAGCGCGCGGAGTGGACCGAGGACTACGCGAAGAAGATGGTCGAGTTCGGCCGGAGCCTGCTGCGCGGGGGCGGCGAGACGCGGGGCTGAGGGCGGGACAGCGCCGGGCCCGCGACGCTCTCGCGCCTCTTGCGGCATATGCCCGGGGGCACGGTACTCCTCCTCGCCCCCGGCCGTCCCGGCTTCCGGCAACTCTCTGAAAGGGTGCGTTCACCCAGGGTAGATCTGCCTGTCATGGATAACGGCACCCGACTCCGCGCCCGGACAGCCCCCGCGACCCCGCCCCCCGCCGCGTCCGGCGCCTCCACGGCTTCCGCTGCCTCCACGGCTTCCGGCGTCCCCGCCGCTTCCAGCGCCCCGGGCGCTTCCGTTCGCGACGCCCGCGAGGTCACTGCCGAGGGAGCCGCCTGGCTCGCCTCGGCCGAGACGTATCCGCGCAGCGCCCTCGCCCACTGGCGGGCCCGGCCCACCGCGCCCGCCGTCCTCCCCTGCGGTACCGCCTTCGACGTGGTCAGCGTCCCCTCGGTCTTCGGACGGCGCATGCTCGACCGGTTATGGGAGGACGGGCCCGGCTCGGGCCCCGTCGCCGACCACCGCGGCCGCACGCTGCTCTTCGCCGCCCCCGGCACCGCCTCGCGCCTGCCCTCGCTCCTGGAGTGGGAGGAGTGGGGCCCGGCCGTCCCCTGCGTGCTCTGCCACGGGCCGGGCGACGCCATCACCGTGCCGCCGCTCAGGGCCGGCGCCGACGGGACCCCGGATGCCCCGGAGGACCCCGGAGTCGAGGCCGCGCCCCGCCCCACGCCCCGCTGGCTGGTGGCGCCGGACACCCGCCACCCCTGGCTGCCGGGGCCCGAGGTGATGCTCTGGGCCTGCGTCCGGGCGGCCCGCGCGGCGGCCTCCTCCGCGGTCCGTATATCGATTTTTCCTGGCGGCGATCAGGGTGCTAAGGTCTACGACGTCAGCAGGCGCCGCTAGCTCAGTTGGTTAGAGCAGCTGACTCTTAATCAGCGGGTCCGGGGTTCGAGTCCCTGGCGGCGCACAGACAGCAAGAAGCCCCTCGCGCGAGCGAGGGGCTTCTTGCGTGTCCGGCCTCCCGCCGTCTCGGCGGCCCGGCCCCTCAGCCGACCGCGACCCGCACCGTCCAGGCACCCGACGCCGTCCGCGCCTCCACGTCGATCTCGACGCGCAGGTCCTCGCCGGGCACCCGGAAGCTCTCCCCCACCCGCACCGGGGCGTCCGCCAGCTGCGGGTAGACCGAGTCGCCCCAGCAGGACTCCGTCTCCGGGTGGGCGTCGACGACCTCGATGGGGCCGCCGCCCGACGCCGTGCCGTTGCGGACCTCGTAGACGAGTACGCCCTCCGTGCACGCCGCGTGGTCGTTGCCCACGGCGCCCCGCCCCTCCAGGGCGATCGCCGTGTCCGGGCCCGTACGGACCACCGCGAGCCTGGTGCCGCCGACGACGCCGCCCGTGGCCGGCGCCGACAGCGGCTCCAGGGTCAGCCGCTGGGCGCCCGCCGCCACGCAGCGCACCTGAGGGGGCTCCAGCCAGCCCAGCTTCCACTTGTGCCAGCCGAAGAGGTCGGGCGCGAGGCCGAACTGGCTGCCCATGACGTCCCAGTCACCCACATGGGTGTCCCAGTCGCCCTTGCCGTCGGTCGGCCGGTGATAGAGGTCCGGCAGGTCGAAGACATGGCCCGTCTCGTGCGCCAGGACGTTGCGGTCCGGCGGATGCCGCTCGAAGACGGTCACGACGCGCCGGATGTCGGTGCCGTCGGCCCGCATCGGCCGGTCGAGGTTCACCACCTTCGTGGCGTCCGAGTCGACGCCGGGCGCGTCCGGGTCGGCGACGAAGTAGACGATGTCGTACCGCGAGAAGTCCACGTGCGGATCGGCCGCGGCCAGCGCGTCGCGCAGATAGGCGGCGCGGCGCTTGGCGTTCCAGTCGCGCTGTATCGCGTACGCCATGGAGGCCCGCGGCATCTCGACCCACTCGCGCCGCGGGTGCGGGCTGAGCCGGAACTTCCCGTAGGAGGCCTGCTCGAAGAAGCGGCTGGTGGCGGGGAAGTGGTCGGCGGCCAGCTCCTCGGGCGTGGTCAGCGGCGGGGAGTCCGGAAAGGACAGGAAGACCATGACCGCGTCCAGGGTCCTGGCCGGGCGCGGATAGGCGGTGTTCCAGGTGTCCAGGCCCTCCGAGTGGTGGGCGGCGGTCCGGCGCAGCTCACACGGGCCCGCGGCGGCCTCGGCGGTGGTCGGGCCCGCGACGAGCGAGGTGGCGGCCAGGGCGGTCAGCGAGGTGAGCAGCGCCCCGGTGCTGCGCAACCGGGGGTCCCTCCATGGCCTGGGGTTCCTCCCTCCACGGGTGAGTCCCCTGGGGGGGAGCTGACGCGGCACGTCGACCTCCGGGTGCGGAATGCGGGACACCCCACCCACCTTGTGGTGACTCGCTGCACTTTGCCCTGTTTGCCTGGCCCTTCCGGGTGAGAGGCGGGCGTGAGCGCGACACCCCGAACGCTCACGGAACGTCACAAGCGGTCGAGTCCCGAAGAAAGCAGTTCAGCGCCGGGCAGAAACGATCTGTCAGCGGCGGTGGGCCCTGGCCGGTACGGCCACATGGCTGGATAGGGCATCTGGCGGGCCTCTATGATCGGCACACTTTCCTGCGCGGGCCCGGTCCCCACACCGCCGCCCGCCATCTGCCCGCCGCCCGACGAGACCTGTTCGAGAACAACTGCACTGCGGGAGCAAGCGGTGAACGGAACGTCCCAAGGGCCCACCCCCACGGCGGCCACGCATTCCGGCCGAGCCCGCCCTGTCGTCACGGACCGTCGCGACCGGGAGCGCGAGCCGGTGTGCGAGCCGCCGCGTGACCCGGTGTGCGACCCGGTGTCTGACCCCGGGCGCGGCCCGGAGCGGCGCCGCCCCGGGTGCGGCCCGGAGTGCGGCCACGGGGGCGGTCCCGGGGGCGGCCCGGAATGCCGCCCGGAGCACAGCCACGGGGGCGGTCCCGAGTGCGGCCACGGGGGCGGTCCGGAGCGTGCGCCGGTGCGCGGTGCGGTGCGTGCTCCGGAGCGGGGCCCTCAGCGCGAGGTCGAGCGGTGTCCCCGGTGCGAGGCGGACCAGGGCCGTGAAAGTGGGGGCGGCCCCCATCCCGAGCGTGCGTCGGAGCGGGGCCCCCGGCGGGAGTCGGAGCGAGGGTCCGGGCGTGAGACGGAGCGGGGCCCCGGGCGGGAACCGGAGCGGGGTTCCGAGCGCGTGTTGGAGCGGGGTTCCGGGCGGGAGTCGGAACGGGGCCCCGGGCGGGAGTCGGAGCGAGGTTCCGGGCAGGAGTCGGAGCGAGGTTCCGGGCAGGAGTCGGAGCGAGGTTCCGGGCGGGAGTCGGAGCGAGGTTCCGGGCAGGAGTCGGAGCGGGGGTCCGGGCGGGAGTCGTGGTGGGAGCCGGGGGGTGAGGTGGGGCCGGTCGATTACCACGGGGCCTTTGCCCATGCCCCGCTCGCCCTTGCCGTCGTCGACGGCGACGGCCAGGTGGTCAGTGCCAACGACGCCCTCGCCACCCTCCTCGGCACCACCCCGGAGGCGCTGTGCGGAGGCATCGCCGCCGATCTGGTCGACCTCACCTCCGACGCCCGCACCTGGCACGCCTACCGCGAGGTGCTCCGCGGCCGGCAGGCCAGGCTGCGCTGCGCCCGGCGCCTGAAACACCCCGACGGGCACTCGCTGTGGGTGCAGGTCACGGTCTCGCCGATGCCGGGGTCCGCCGAGCGGGGCGGGGGCCGGACCGTCCTGCTCTCCGCCGCCGACATCAGCGCGCGCCGCGAGCTCCAGGCCCGGCTGCGCCACGTACAGATGCACGATCCGGTGACCCGGCTGCCCAACCGCAACCTCTTCTTCGAACGTCTCGCCGCCGCGCTCGAGGCGGGCGCCTACGACGACACGAGCACCGGCCGGGTGGGCCTGTGCTACCTGGACCTGGACGGGTTCAAGGCGGTCAACGACACGCTCGGCCACCGGATCGGCGACCGGCTGCTCGCGGCCGTCGCGGAGCGGCTCACGCGCTGCGCCGACCGGGCCGGATACGGCACGGTGACGGCGCCGCTCGTGGCGCGGCTCGGCGGGGACGAGTTCGCACTGCTGGTGGAGGACTCGACCGGGACGCAGCAGCTGACCGATCTCGCCGACGCGGCGCTGAAGGCCCTCCAGGAACCGTTCGACCTGGCCGGGCAGCGGCTGTCCGTGTCCGCGTCGATCGGCGTCGTGGAGCGGCGTGCGGCGGGCACCACCACGACGGGGCTCATGCAGGCCGCCGACACCACGCTGTACTGGGCGAAGACGGACGGCAAGGCGCGCTGGACGCTCTTCGACCCCGAGCGCAACGCCCACCGCATGACCCGGCAGACGCTCTCCAGCTCCCTGCGGCCGGCCGTGGAGCGCGGCGAGTTCGTCCTGGACTACCAGCCGCTGGTGGGCCTCGACCACGAGGACGTGCAGGGCGTCGAGGCGCTGGTGCGCTGGCGGCACCCCCAGTTCGGGCTGCTGACGCCGAATCGGTTCATCGGACTGGCCGAGGAGGACGGGTCCATCGTGCAGCTCGGCCGCTGGGTGCTGCGCACCGCCTGCCGGCAGGCGCGCCGGTGGCAGCTGGCGCATCCCGAGCGGGAGCCGGTGTTCGTCAGCGTGAACGTGGCGGTGCGGCAGGTGTGGGACTCCGACCTGGTCGTGGACGTGGCGGAGATCCTCGCCGAGACCGGCCTGCCGGCCCGGCTGCTCCAGCTGGAGCTGACCGAGTCCGCCGTCATGGGGTCGGCGGGGCGGCCGCTTCAGGCCTTGCAGGCGCTCAGCGACATGGGGGTGCGGATCGCCATCGACGACTTCGGTACGGGGTATTCGAACCTCGCGTACCTGAGCCGGCTGCCGGTGTCCGTCCTGAAGCTGGACGGGTCCTTCGTACGGGGTTTCCAGTACGGGGAGGGGGAGGAGCACGTCAATCCCGCCGACGAGGTCATCGTCGAGGCGCTGGTGCGGTTGGCCCATCGGCTGGGCATCACGGTCACCGCGGAGTGCGTGGAGACGGCGGAGCAGGCTGGGCGGTTGCGGCGCATCGGGTGTGACACCGGTCAGGGCTGGCTCTACTCCCGCCCCGTTCCGGCGGATCGCATCTCCGCGTTGCTGCGGGCCGCGTAGGCCCCGGAGGGGCGTGTTGGGCGCCGCGTCCAGCCGTCCGGCGACCCGCGCGAGCACGTCCGGCCGCAGCGGTTCGTCCACACCTACGGGCCGCAGGTGGTTGCTCGCGCAGTTCCCCGCGCCCCTGGGGGTTTCCCGTGCCGGCACAGAACACACCGCCCTAGGGGCGCGGGGAACTGCGCGCCCAGCCAGTGGCAGCCCGCACAGACACATCCGACCGCAACGGCTCGTCCACACCTACGGGCCGCAGGTGGTTGCTCGCGCAGTTCCCCGCGCCCCTAGGCGGGTTTCCCGTGCCGGCACAGAACACACCCCCTCAGGGGCGCGGGGAACTGCGCGCCCAGCCGTCGGCGGCCCGCACAGACGCATCCGACCGCAACGGCTCGTCCACACCCGCGGGCCGCAGATGGGTTGCTCGCGCCGTTCCCCGCGCCCCTAACCGGGTTCCACGCACCGGCACGCGAAAGATTCCGGCACAGGGCGACCCCTCAGGGGCGCGGGGAACTGCGCGCTCAGCCAGTGGCGGCCCGCACGGGCGTATCCGGCCGCAGCGGCTCGTCCATACCTGCGGGCCGCAGATGGGTTGCTCGCGCAGTTCCCCGCGCCCCTGGGCAGGTTCCACGCGCCGGCAAGCGAAAGACCCCGGCACAGGGCGACCCCTCAGGGGCGCGGGGAACTGCGCGCTCAGCTAGTGGCGGCCCGCACGGGCGTATCCGGCCGGAGCGGCTCGGCCGCACCTGCGGGCCGCGGGTGGTTGCTCGCGCCCCTGGGGGGGTTTCACGCGCCGGTATGCGAGAGGTGCCCCCCTATGCCCCCGGCAAGCGATACGCGTTGGCGATGAGTTCGTACGAGCGCAGGCGGACCTCGCCGCTGTGGGCGTTTCCGGTGAGCATCAGTTCGTCGGCGCCGGTGCGCTTGGCGAGGTCGTCGAGGCCGGTGCGGACCTGGTCGGCGGTGCCGTGGATGACGTTGGCGTTCCAGCCGGTGACGAACTCGCGTTCCATCTCGTTGAACTCGTACGCCTCCGCCTCCTCCGGCGTGGGGACCAGGCCGGGGCGGCCGGTGCGCAGGCGGACCATGTTCAGGGCCGCGGCCAGGACCTGGCGGCGGGCCTCGTTCTCGTCGTCGGTGGCGAGCGCCGAGACGCCGATCAGGGCGTAGGGGGCGTCCAGGACGGCGGACGGCTTGAACGACTCGCGGTAGAGGTCCAGCGCCGGGATCGTGTTCTGCGCGGAGAAGTGGTGCGCGAAGGCGAACGGCAGGCCGAGGACGCCGGCGAGGCGGGCGCTGAAGCCGGAGGAGCCGAGCAGCCAGATCGGTGGGCGGTGGGTGGACTGGACGCCGCCGGGCGAGGTCGCCTGGACGGGCCCGGGGACCGCGTGGATACGCCCGTAGGGGTGGCCGTCGGGGAAGTCGTCGTCCAGGAAGCGGGTCAGCTCGGCGAGCTGCTGCGGGAAGTCGTCGGCGCCCTCGTTCAGCCGGTCGGTGCGGCGCAGGGCGGCGGCGGTGGCCCCGTCGGTGCCGGGGGCGCGGCCGAGGCCCAGGTCGACGCGGCCGGGGGCCATCGCCTCCAGCGTGCCGAACTGTTCGGCGATGACGAGCGGGGCGTGGTTGGGCAGCATGACGCCGCCGGAGCCGAGCCGGATGCGGCCGGTGTGGGCGGCCAGGTGGGCGAGGATCACGGCCGGCGAGGACGAGGCGACGCCGGGCATGGAGTGGTGCTCGGCCACCCAGTAGCGGTGGTAGCCGCGGGCCTCGGCGAGCTTCGCGATCCGGACGCTGGTGCGCAGCGCGTCGGTGGCGGTGCGCCCGGCGCCGACCGTGACGAGGTCGAGCACGGACAGCGGCACGGGCGCGTCTCCGTGCCGCTCGCCGCGGATGCCGTCGCCGGCCGCCCGCGCCCCCTCTTCGGCCCCCCGAGCGGCATCCGGGCGTACGTTCCCATCGGCGTCCCGAGCCTCCGAGCGCGCTGCACTCTCGCCCGCCGCGTCCGGACGCACCCCCCGGATGCCGTCGTCGCGGTTGCCGTCGCCGGTCGGGTCCACTGTCACTGGGGTGCCTCCTGCACTGCGTACGTACGTCACATGGGTACGGGAGAGCCAACAGGAGGCACACTCCGTTTTATTCCCCGGGGCAGGGCTCCGCCCCGGTGGGCCGGCCGGGCCAGTACCGTGCCGGCATGGCTGATCCCCTGAAGACCCTCGTCGACGGAGTCGAGGTCGAGGTGCCCAACACCCTTCCGGACATCCGCGCCGCCCTGCCCGAGGAGCGGCGGGCGGACTTCGACCGGGCCATCAACGCCGCCGGGGTCGACGAGATCCACGCCGTGATGCGGCACTGGATGCTGGAGGCCGTGCCCGATCCGGACGCCGAGGCCCGGCTCGCCCGGCTCGCCTCCGACGAGGCGGAGAGGCGGGGTACGGCGTGAGCCCCCGCCACCGCCGCGGCCACCGCGTCACCTACGCGCCGCCCGCCGACGACACCCTCGCCAAGATGGGCGACGCCGACGCCTTCCGCGCCGCCCTCGCCCGCACCATCGGCCGGGACCCCTACGGCCACGGCTCGACACCCGTACGGGAGGACCCCGACCGCAGGGAGGCCACGGTCGACGGCGCCATCGTCCTGTACTACGTGTCCGGGTCGGTCCAGACGTTAACGGTGGTGCGCCTGATCCTCAGCCCCTGACCTGGACCACCGGCTCCTTCGTGAACAGCGAGCCCAGCTCCGGGGCGTTCAGCCGGCGCTCGGCCAGCCGCAGGGCCTCCCAGACCGTGACCTGGTTGGCCGTCAGGACCGGCTTGCCCAGCTCGGCCTCAAGATCGCGGAGGTGGGCCGCCGTGTGCAGCGCCGTGTCCGGCAGGAGCACCGCCTGCGCGTCCGGGTGGTCGCCCGCGCGGGCCAGCGCGAGGACCTCCGCGCGCCCCCAGGTGCCGACCTCCGCCGCCGTGCCGATGCCGCCGGCCCGCTCCGCGACGACCTCCAGACCCGCCGCCCGCAGGAACGCCGCGAAGTGCGAGGTCACGTCCTGCGGATAGGTCGCGGCGACGGCGACCCGGACCGCCCCCACCTCCCGTACGGCGTGGGCGAAGGCGAACGACGTCGAGGAGGCGGGCAGACCCGCCGCCCGGGCCAGCTCGCGGACCTGGTCGTGCGCGCCCTCCCAGCCGAGGACGAAGCTGCCGCTGGTGCACGCCCACACCACCGCCTCCGCGCCGGAGAGCCGCAGCTCCTCGACGCCGGCGGCGAGCTGCGCGGCCGAGCCCATCTCCACGAGCGCGTCGAGGCGGTGCGCGTCCTCGCCGATGTCCGTGTGGACGACCTGCAGCCGCACACCGCCGGCGAGCATCTGCTCCATGCGGGGGTAGTCGTCCTCGGCCGAGTGCCCCGGGTAGAGAAATCCGAGTGCCGTCACGTCCAGCCTCCTCCTTCTGCGGGTGGCCCCGCGGGTGGTCCTTCGGGCAGTCCCCTCGGGGGCGGCGGGTCCAGCGGGCTCGCGCCCGGCCGCACCCCGGGGTCGATCAGCGCCTGGTGAGGCCCTACCGCACGCGTACCCAGCCGACGCAGGGCCGACCACATCGTCACCTGGTTCGCCGAGATCACCGGCATGCGCAGCTCCGCCTCCAGTTGCGGGATCACGTCGTACGTGGGGAGGTTCGTGCAGCTGATGAAGAGGGCGTCCACCCCGGCCCGCACCGCGCGGCGCGCCATGTCGGCAACGTCGCGGCAGGGCACCTTCCAGATGTGCCGGGTCAGGCCCAGGTAGGCGCGGGCGGTGACCGCCACGCCGGCCTCGGCCAGATACTCCTCCAGGGCCCGCGTCACCGACCACGTGTAGGGCGTGACGAGCGCGACGCGCCGGGCACCCAGCGCGTCCAGGGCCTCCAGGAGCGCGCCGGAGGTCGTCACGGCGGCGACCGCGCCCTCGCGGGTCATGGCCGCGCACATCGCCCGCTCCCCCGCGACGCCCCGGACGAAACTGCCCGACGTACAGGCGTACGCGAGGACCTCGGGCTCGACGACGGACAGCGCGCGGACCGCGTCGGCGAGGGTCTCGTGCTCGCTGACCAGCCGCGCCAGGTCCAGGCTGACCTCGACGGGCACATACGGCGTGCGGGTCAGGTGGAGCGAGACCTCGTCCGGGACCCACCGCCACAGTTCGCGGTCGAGGGCGAAGTCGAAGGGGGCGACGATCCCGACACCCCGCTGCGGGCAGGGGTAGCGCCCGCCCCCCTCGGGCCGTGGGGGAGGTCCGCCGAGAAAGGAGACGTCCATGCGCGGGCCCCCACGTTCACGCGTACTGGGTTGTCGCCATGCCGGTGCGGGAGTTGCTCTGTTGACGACGGTAGGTTCGGGTGCGAGCGTGGTCAATCCGCCCATCTCAGACGGGACGGTCTTCCCCAGATGTCCGAACCGACGCCCGGCCGGCCTCCCGGAACCACCGTGCTCGTCCTGGACGCCGGGCCCCCGGCGCCGCCGCCGCGCCTCGGCGCTCTGACCGGCCGCGCCCGGGTCCTGCACACGGATGAGGCCGCGCTCGCCGCCCGACTGCCGCTCGCCGACGTGCTGTTGGTGTGGGACTTCGCCTCGGACGCGGTGCGCCGCGCCTGGCCGGGCGAGGGGCGCAGGCCGCGCTGGGTGCACACCGCGAGCGCGGGCGTCGACCATCTGCTGTGTCCCGAACTCGCCGCCTGCGACACGGTGGTGACCAACGCCCGCGGCGTCTTCGACCAGCCGATCGCGGAGTACGTCGCCGCGCTCGTGCTGGCCCTGGCCAAGGATCTGCCGCGCACCCTGGAGTCGCAGCGCGAGCGTTCCTGGCGGCACCGCGAGACCCGGCGGGTCGCCGGCACGCGCGCGTGCGTGGTGGGTTCGGGGCCCATCGGCCGGGCCGTCGCGCGCATGCTGGAGGGCCTCGGCGTCTCGGCCGCCCTGGTGGGCCGCGCCCGCCGGCCGGGCGTGCACGGCGCGCGGGACCTCGACCGGCTGCTGGCCTGCGCCGACTGGGTGGTGTGCGCGGCGCCGCTCACCGACGCCACCCGCGGCATGTTCGACGCGCGGCGCTTCGGCGTGATGCAGCCCGGCGCGCACTTCATCAACGTGGGGCGCGGCGCCCTGGTGGCCGAGGACGACCTGGTGGCCGCGCTGACGAAGCGGTGGATCGCGGGCGCCGCGCTCGACGTCTTCGCGCACGAGCCGCTGCCCGCGGACAGCCCGCTCTGGACGGTGCCGGGGCTGCTCGTCTCCCCGCACATGAGCGGCGACACGGTCGGCTGGCGCGACGAACTGGGCGCCCAGTTCGTGGAGTTGTACGAGGCGTGGGCGGCGGGCCGACCGCTGCGGAACGTGGTCGACAAGGAACGTGGATACGTCCCGGGGCACTGATCACCACCAGGAGGCCGCATGTCCGAGCTGACGGAGCTGACCGCCGTACGACTCCTCGACGGCTACCGCGCGGGCGAGTTCAGCCCGGTCGACGCGGTGCGTGCCGTGCTGCGGCGGGCCGAACAGACGCAGCCCGCCGTGAACGCCTTCGTGCGGATCGAGGCGCGCGGCGCCCTGGAGCAGGCCGAGGCCAGCGCCGGGCGCTGGCGGCGGGGCGAGCCCCGGGGCCTGCTGGACGGGGTGCCGGTGGCGGTCAAGGACCTGCTGCTGCTGCGCGGCGGGCCGACCCTGCGCGGCTCCCGGACCATCCGCCCGGAGGGGACGTGGGACGAGGACGCCCCCGCGGTGGCGCGGCTGCGGGAGCACGGGGCGGTGTTCACCGGCCGCACGACGACCCCGGAGTTCGGCTGGAAGGGCGTCACGGACAGCCCGCTGAGCGGCATCACCCGCAATCCGTACGACGTCTCGCGCACCGCGGGCGGCTCCAGCGGCGGCAGCGCGGTGGCCGTGGCGAGTGGCGCGGGCCCGCTGGCGCTGGGCACGGACGGCGGCGGCTCGGTGCGGATCCCGGCGGCGTTCTGCGGGATCTTCGGGCTGAAGCCGACGTACGGCCGGGTGCCGCTGTATCCCGCGAGCCCCTTCGGCACGCTGTCCCATGTGGGGCCGATGACGCGGGACGCGGCGGACGCGGCGCTCATGATGGACGTCATCAGCGGCCCCGACCCGCGGGACTGGTCCCAGCTGGCCCCGGTGGCGGGCGGCTTCCGCGCGGCCCTGGAGGAGGGTGTGCGCGGCTTGCGCGTCGCCTACTCCCCCTCGCTGGGCGGGCAGGTCGCGGTGCGGCCCGCCGTCGCGGCGGCGGTGCGGCGCGCCGTGGAGTGCCTGGCCGCGCGGGGGGCCTACGTCGAGGAGAGCGACCCGGACTTCTCGGGGCCGGTGGACGCCTTCCACACCCTGTGGTTCTGCGGGGCGGCGCGGGTCGTGCAGCACCTCACGTCCGCGCAACGGCAGTCGCTCGACCCGGGGCTGCGGGAGATCTGCGGGCAGGGCGCCCGCCGCAGCGCGCTGGACTACCTCGCGGCGGTCGACGTGCGCACGGACCTCGGGCGCCGCATGGGCCGCTTCCACACGGCGTACGACCTGCTGGTCACGCCGACGCTGCCGATCACCGCGTTCGAGGCGGGCGCGGAGGTGCCGAAGGGGTCCGGGCATCGGCGGTGGACGGGCTGGACGCCGTTCACCTACCCCTTCAACCTCACGCAGCAGCCCGCCGCGACGGTGCCGTGCGGGGTGGACGGGGACGGGCTGCCCATCGGGGTGCAGATCGTGGGCGCGCGCCACGCCGACACGGTGGTGCTGCGCGCGGCGCACGCGCTGTACGAGGCCGGGGCGGGCGGCGTGGCGCCACCGCCCGCGCCCGGGCCGAGGCCCGACGCGGAGGGCGTCAGGCGCGCCTGAAGCCCAGCGTCTCGCCCTGCGCGCCGGCGCGCCACAGGTCGTTGCAGGCCTCGGCCATCTCGTCGAGGCCCTCGACGACCTGCCCCCAGACGATGCCGGGCACCCAGTCGACGTCGCCGTTCAGCAGGAGGTTGTTGCGTTCGTAGAAGAGGGCGAGGTCGACGACGGTGGGGTTCGCCTGCACCCCGGCCTCCGGTTCGTAGCCGTAGGCCCGCGTCCCCAATTCCGTACCGGAAAAGGAGAAATAGCAGAGATCTCCTGGAATAGGGGTGACTGTCGGGTTCTCCAGGGGCGGTTCGCGGTCCGCGAAGGCCGGGAAAAGGGCGTAGATCTCATTGCGCGCGTATTTCGCGTGATAGACGTCCGACACGAGCGGAAGCGCCTCCCACACCGCCGCGCAGGTCACCGGGGCCCGGTCGGCGAGCAGCCGCGCCGTGCACTGAACTCCCCGCCGGGCGAGGGAGACTTCGATGAATCGGTCTGCCATGCCTCCCATGCTCCTCCGGGGGTCAAGACCACAACGATTGGATCAGGGGCCGGAATTCACCGGCATATCCCGCGTCCGGTCGGGTAGCCGCGCGCCCATGGCTCCACCACTGAGGAAAGACCCAGAGAGCAACGGAACGAATACGTCCGAAAGAGCCCCCGCCGGCGGCGGGCGGGCCGGCCCGCGCCGGCGGTCCCTGCTGTTCGGCGCCGCGTTCGGTGCCGTCGGCACGCTCGGCGCGGCGGGGTGCAGCAAGGTGCCGACGGGCGACACCCTGGCGCGGCTGAAGTCGCAGGGCACGGTGCGGCTGGGCATCGCGGGCGAGGCGCCGTACGGATACATCGACGAGGACGGGCAGTTCACGGGCGAGGCGGTGGAACTGGCCAAGGTGATCTTCAAGCGCCTCGGCGTCGACCGCGTGCAGCCGGTCGCCACCGACTTCAGCTCGCTCATCCCGGGCCTGACGACCCAGCAGTTCGACGTGGTTTCGGCCGGGATGTACATCAACAAGGAGAGATGCCAGAAGGTCATCTTCTCGGACCCCGAGTACCAGATGCTGGACTCCTTCATCGTCCGCAAGGGCAACCCGAAGAACCTCCACACCTACGAGGACGCCTTCCGGGCGAAGGCGAGGATAGCCACCGGCCCGGCCTACGCGGAGATCGACTACGCCGTCGCGGCGGGCTACGAACGCGACGACATCGCGATCCTCCAGGACCCGGTCGCCGGCATGAACGCCGTCGAGTCCGGCCGGGTCGACCTCTTCGCGGGCACGGCGCTCACCAGTCGGTCGGTGGTCCGCAAGAGCAGCAGGGCGGAGGCCACCAAGGCGTTCGCGCCCGTCGTCGACGGCGAGAAGCAGATCGACGGCGGCGGCTTCACCTTCCGGCCCACCGACACCGGACTGCGCGACGCCTTCAACGTGGAGATCCACAAGATGAAGAAGAGCGGCGAGCTGTTCCGGATCCTGAAGCCGTTCGGCTTCACCGAGGCCGAGATGACCACGCTGACCGCCAAGGAGCTGTGCGCATGACAGCGGGACTGTGGCAACACTGGGTCCTTCCCGGCATCTGGATCACCGTCCAGCTGACCCTCTACAGCGCGGCCCTCGCGACCGCCGTCGCCTTCGGCGTCGGCATGGCCCGCACGCACGGCTCGCGCCTCGTGCGCTTCGTGGCCGGTTTCTACACCGAGGTCTTCCGCGGCACCTCTTCCCTGGTGCTGATGTTCTGGATCTTCTTCGTCCTGCCGCAGCTCGCCGGCTGGGCGCTCGTCCCGATGTGGGCGGCCGTGCTCGCCCTCGGGCTCTCCTACGGCGCGTACGGCGCCGAGATCGTGCGGGGCGCCCTCAACTCGGTGGCGCCGGCGCAGCGCGAGGCGGGGGTCGCGCTGAGCTTCACCCCCTGGCAGCGGATGCGGCTGATCCTGCTGCCGCAGGCCGTGCCCGAGATGATCCCGCCGTTCTCGAACCTGCTGGTCGAGCTGCTCAAGGGCACCGCCCTGGTGTCGCTGCTCGGCATCGGCGACGTGTCCTTCGCCGCCTATCTGGTGCGGCTCGCGACCACCGAGAGCGCGCAGATCTACTCGATCACCCTGGTCGTCTACTTCGTGCTCGCCTTCCTGCTCACCCGGGGCATGCGCGCGCTCGAACGCAGGGCGAAGGCGGGCATCGGGCAGCGGCCCGAGCCGCGTACGGGCCTGACGGCCCGGCTCGGCCTCCGCCGGCAGGCGGCGACGGCACCGGTCACCAAGAGCGCGGGAGGCGGCGCGTGAACAACGGCACCGACAAGTGGGACTGGGGCGCCGTCGCGGACTTCATGCCGCACTTCTGGGACGGGGTGCTCGTCACCCTCCAGGTCCTGGCCCTCGGCTCGCTGATCTCCTTCTCCCTCGGCCTGGTGTGGGCGCTCGCCCTGCGCGCGCCGACCCGGTTCGTGCGGTGGCCCGTGGGGATCGTCACCGAGTTCATCCGCAACACCCCGCTCGTGGTCCAGCTGTTCTTCCTCTTCTTCGTGCTGCCGGACTGGGGCGTGCAGTTCTCCGCGCTGACGACCGGCACCGTCGCGATCGGCCTGCACTACTCCACGTACACCGCGCAGGTCTACCGCGCGGGCATCGAGGCCGTACCCGCCGGCCAGTGGGAGGCGGCCACCGCGTTGAACCTGCCCCGCCGGCACACCTGGACCGCGGTGATCCTGCCGCAGGCGATCCGCCGCGTGGTCCCGGCGCTCGGCAACTACGTCATCGCGATGCTGAAGGACACCCCGCTGCTCTCGGCCATCAGCGTCCTCGAACTGCTCCAGCGCGCCCGCCTCCAGGCCGGTGAGACCTTCCAGTACACCGAGGCCCTGACCGTGGTCGGCGTCGCCTTCATCGTCATCGCCTATCCGTCCTCCCTCCTCCTGCGATCCCTGGAGCGCCGCCTTGTCCACTGACACCTCCCTCTCCAAGGACCGGCCGAACCCCGCGGTGGACGGCAGCGAGCTGATCCGCTTCGACAAGGTCGTCAAGCGCTTCGGTTCGAACACCGTCCTCGACCAGCTCGACTTCTCGGTGGCCTCGGGCAAGCACGTCACCCTGATCGGCCCCTCGGGCTCGGGCAAGACGACGATCCTGCGCCTGCTGATGACCCTGCTCAAACCGGACGAGGGCACGATCAAGGTGGGCGGCCAGTACCTCACCCACCAGGAGCGGAACGGCCGCCTGGTCCCGGCGGGCGAGAAGCACGTCCGCGAGGTCCGCAAGAACATCGGGATGGTCTTCCAGCAGTTCAACCTCTTCCCGAACATGAAGGTCCTGCGCAACATCATGGAGGCGCCGGTCACCGTCCTCGGCCTGTCCAAGGACGAGGCCGAGCAGCGCGCCCGCGAACTGCTCGACCTGGTCGGCCTCGGCGACCGCCACGACGCCTACCCCTCCCAGCTCTCCGGCGGCCAGCAGCAGCGGGTCGCCATCGCGCGGGCCCTCGCGATGCGCCCGCAGGTCCTGCTCCTGGACGAGGTGACCTCCGCGCTCGACCCGGAGCTGGTGGCGGGCGTCCTGGACGTGCTCCGCGACATCGCGCACACCACGGACATCACGATGCTGTGCGTGACCCACGAGATGAGCTTCGCCCGGGACATCTCCGACCAGGTGCTCATGTTCGACGCGGGCCGGGTCATCGAGTCCGGCACCCCGGAGAAGATCTTCACCGACCCGGAGCACGAGCGGACCCGCGAGTTCCTGGGCGCGGTGCTGTAGCCGGGCCGCATGACTGTGGCATATGCCGAATGGCGTGTTCCTGTCGATCGGGCCGGAGCGCGCCATGAATGCGCCCAACATCCGTACGCTATGGGCGACTTGGCGGCTATCGTGGGACCAGCCCGACTGTCCGGAACCTTTCCACGCAGGGGGAAGCCGTGGCGTTGCAGCACCAGGCGAGAGCGCCGCACGACTCCGTCCAGAGCGCCCTGCGGGTGCTGGAGATCGTCGCCCGGCACGATTCCGGCGTCACCACCGTCGAGCTGGCCCGCGAGACCCGCCTGCCCGCCACCCGCCTGGCGCCCCTGCTGCGCATGCTGCGCCGCGAGGAGTACGTGACCCGGACGGCCGAGGGGGCCTACGTCACCGGGGCGGCCCTCCACCGCCTCGGCTCGGCCCGCCACCACGACCGGGCGCTGCGCGAGAAGCTCCGGCGCACCCTGGACGGCCTGCGGGACTCCATCGGCGCCGCCGTCTACCTCAGCCGCTACGTCGACGGCGAGGTCCGCGTCACCGACTTCGCCGCCGGCCCCGGGACCCCGGCGGTCAACGAATGGGTGGACTTCCGCTCCTCCGCCCACGCCAGCGCCATCGGCAAGAGCCTGCTCGCCCAGCTCGACGTCGACGCCCGCCGCGACCACCTCTCCCGGCACAAGATGGCCCGGCTCACCGCGCGGACGATCACCGACGAGCGGGTGCTGCTCCACCGCCTCGCCGCCCAGCCCGCGACGGCCCCCGTGCTCGACCTCCAGGAGTACGCCGTGGGCACGGTGTGCGCGGCCGTGCCGATCACCGCGGGCTCCTCGGTGGGCTGCCTCGCGCTGTCCCTGCCGGTGCGGCACGCGCACCGGCTGCGCGAGGCGGCGGACACGCTGAGCCGGCGGGCGGCGCCCGTGCTGCTCTCGCTGGCCATCTGACACCCGCCCGGCCGGGAGCACCGTCTCCGGTCAGGAGCACCCTCGCGAACCAGGTACTATTTATGAGTCAGCAGGCGCCGCTAGCTCAGTTGGTTAGAGCAGCTGACTCTTAATCAGCGGGTCCGGGGTTCGAGTCCCTGGCGGCGCACAGACGGTGAGAAGCCCCTCGTGAGAGCGAGGGGCTTCTCGCGTATGCCCGCTCGTCGGGCTCAGGGCGCCGTGATCAGGTCCCAGGCCGCCGCGTCGGGCTGGAAGACCTGGTCCTTGACCTCCGGCGGACGCATCCCGGCGGCCACCCTGCGGTGCCAGTGCGCCGCGAACGCCGACGGCGGGACGCGCAGCACCCGCGCGGGGGCCAGCCTCCCGCCCTCCCGCGCCCGCCGGTAGTCCGGGCTCCTCCGGCACAGCTCCGCGTCGAGCGCGCCCGCGAAGGACACCGCGTCGAAGGGGCCGGCGCCGTGCGGCGCCACGGCCACCGCGTACCGGTGGGTCCCGGCCACCCGCTCCGGTCGGGCGGTCAGGTTGACCACGTCGACGCCGGCGTGTCCGGCCGCCGAGGCCACCGCCCGCACCAGCTGCGCCTCGCGCAGCCGCTCCCCCGCCACGTCCGAGAGGCCCGCGCGGCCCGCGTAGGCGACCCGGGGCAGGGTTTCGACGCGGTCCACGACGTGGGTCACGTCACCGAGGACGTAGCGGTACAGGCCGCCCAGGTGGGAGAAGACGACGTGGTAGTCGCGGCCGGGCTCCAGCTCCTCGTGGAGCAGGGTCGGGCTGTCGGGCCGTACGTCCTTTGCCGCGTCGACGAACTCGTACAGCGCGCAGGACACCGCCAGGTGCCCCGCGTGCGGATGCCGGTCGAGCGGCACGCCCACCGGGCCCTCCGACGCGGCCTGGGGGGTGGGCAGGACCGTGACGTCCTCGCCGTACAGCTCCCGCAGGCGCGGGAGGTAGAGCGAGGCGACGCCGCTGGTCCAGCAGTAGAGCAGCCGGATGCGCGGCCAGACGGCGCGCGGGAGGGGGCCGCCGCGCTCCAGCTCGCCGGCCCGTACCGGGTCGGGGGCCGCGCCCGGACGGCCGCCCAGGGTGCCCTCGCGCACGTCCCGCAGGATCCGCGGCCACCACTGGACGAGCAGCTCGGGCACCATCGCGAGCAGGGCGGGGTTGTGGCCGATCACGCAGCGCACGTCGTGCTCCACGGCCATCCGCAGCCGCAGGTAGAGCTTCTCCGGGTAGTCCCCCTCGTCCACCGCGACGGGCAGCTCGGCCCACGGCGCCTCGCTGCCCGGCTCCCGCAGCGTGACGCCGAAGCCGCCGCGCAGGTCGGCCTGGCTCGGCCCGAGGCTGGGCCGGCCCGAGCCGGTGGTGCGGGGCCGGGCGAGGCGGTCGTGGCGGAGGTTCAAGGTCGCCGCGCCCAGGGAGAGCGCGTCGGGGACGTACTCGGCGGGGGCGCCCATCGCCGCCCGGAAGTAGGGCAGGTAGACCCGCTCCAGGAACGGTCGGGTCACCGGGATCCGCTTGCGCGAGCCGGTGCTGCCGCTCGTGGTGAAGAACAGCCGGGGCTCCTCGCGGGTGAGGACGCCGGGCTCGCCGTCGGCGGAGCGGGCCAGCCACGGGTCGTACTCCGCGTAGGAGCGCAGGGGCACCGCCTCGCGGTAGTCGTCGATCGTACGGACGCGGGCGAGGCCGTGCTCCGCGGCGAACACGGTGCCCCGGCTGTGGGCGAGCAGGTCCTCGAACACCCGGCGCCGCGCCTCGGCGGGTTCGGCCACGGACGCGGCGAGGTCGCGCTTGGCGGCCGTCAGTTCCGCGCGGAACGCGGGGTCGTCGGGATGGTGCTCCAGGGGGCGCATGGTCACTCCTTCATGGCGCGCAGGACGTGGTCGGCGGTGGCGGCGATGCCCTGGCCCGCCGGGACGTGCTCGACGCGCAGCCCCCGCACCTCGTCGAGGAGCCCGGTGCGCAGGTCCCGCTGGAAGCGGGTGAAGGACTCCTCGCCGGCCGTCGGCCCGTAGTGCTCCATGGCGTTGAGCGAGGCGCCGCCGCCGCTGCGCAGCCAGGCGGTGCCGGGCGGCACGTCCAGGAAGATCACGCCGGCCGGCCGGGGCAGGGACCGCCAGTGGTCCTGCCAGGGGCCGCCCGGCAGGCCGAGCAGACGGCACTTGACGAGGATCTTGTAGTAGTAGGAGTCCAGGAGCGGGGTGCGGCCGGGTGGTGCGGTGGCGACGCGGTCCCACAGGTAGGCGACGGCCACGTTGAGCAGCGCCATGACGTACTCCGGGGAGTTGCGTCCCGCGCGTGCCGCGCCGAGGGCGTTCGGCAGCGCGGCGAGGGCCCCGTAGTCGCCGGGGAGCAGGGCGGGGTCGTACGACATGGGCTGGACCGGTCCGGTGCGGGCGGCGAGTTCCGCGAGGACGGAGGACTTGCCGCAGTAGTCCGTGCCGAGCAGGACCCAGAAGTCCGGGGCACTCACCCGGTGACCTCCTCGACGCAGGCGAAGGCCCGCAGCCGCTCGGGGGACCGCGGGTCCTGATGGACCCGCACATAGGCGGGCTCGCCCCGCGGTTCGGGCAGCTGGGGGGTGTGCCGGACGGTCAGGCGGTCGCCGGGGGCGAGGACGCCGGTCAGCAGGGACTCGGCCAGCGTGTGGTTGACGTGGACGAGGTAGCGCGGCAGACAGACGTCCGCGGTGGCGACCGTCATCCGCCGGTGCCGTGCGCGGCTCTCGCGGGCGCCCGGCACGGTGAGGGTGAAGTCGCCGGGCGGGTCCGGCGGCAGGTCGCCCTCCACGGCCCGCAGCAGCAGGCGCAGTTCGCGGTGGGCGGTGCGGGCCCCGGGGGCGTACCAGGCGCTCTGCCCGCCGGGGGCGGTCAGGTCGGGCGGCAGCCGGCGCGCGAGGTTGCGGGGGTTGCCCGCGAGGAAGACGGTCCGGGTGAAGTCGGCTCGCCAGCGCTCCCCCTCCTCGGGGGAGAGCCGGGCCGCGAAGTCCAGGGCGGAGCGGGCGAATCCGCCGGGGTCGAACGCGCGCAGGACGGCTACGGCGGGTGCCCGCGCGGGGCGCCCGCCCGCCGCGCGCACGCGGCTGTCGACGATCCGGCGGAGCTGTTCTTGCGTGAGCATTCAGACGTACACCTTCTCCAGCAAGGTCCGGTGCGCGGGCGTCCGGTCCCGGGTGAGCAGGGCGGTGGTGAGCCGGTAGGGGTCGACGTACGGGTGGGGGCGGGCGTGGCGGCGCAGCAGCGGTGCCAGCGCCTCCGGGGCCGTCGGGGCGCCAGGGCCCCCGTCCTCCTCGGCGAGCAGCCGGGCGGCGCGGGCCATGCAGCGGCCGAGCAGGTCGGGGCGGTAGGGCTCGCGGTCGCCGCGACCGAGCATCGCTATGAAGTACAGGCGCGTCCCGAGCCGGTGGACGCGCGGGCCCACCCGGTCCAGGAACCGCTCGGCCAGGGCGGCCGCCGTGCGGCCCTGCCAGCCGCCGTGCCTGCTGGAGCGGGGCGGGCCCGTGGCGGTGCCCCCGGTGCGCACCCGGCCCACTCCGAGCACGGTGACGCGGGCGCCGAGCGCGCGCAGGACGTGGCGCACGAGGACGTAGTCGGGCAGGGAACCGGTGTCGCAGGGCAGCACGAAGTCGTCGTAGGCGCCGATCAACGGGACGAGTTCGCGCAGCACCCCGGCGAGGTAGTTGCCCCGGCCGTCGGCTCCCACGAGGCGGCGCAACGGCAGACCGCGCGCGGTGCCGTCCAGGTAGGCCGGGCCGTTCCAGGGGCGGTGGTCGAGGCACAGGCCGTGGCGGGACAGCAGCTCCACGAGCGCGTCCACCGTCATCGGCGGGACCGTGGGCACGCGCAGCCCGGGGTCGGCGATGCCGAGTTCGCGGTAGCGGTCCGTCCACAGGTCGAGGACGCGCGCGCTCGCGGGGTGCAGGGTGCCGGTCGCGTCGACGGGGCCGGGCCGGGCGGGGTCCGAGGCGCGTCCTCGCTGGTAGTCGACGTACAGCTCGCCGATCTTCTCCTCGTCGAAGGCGGTGAAGTCCTGGCCGGGGCGGGTGGCTTCGAGGTGGGCCCAGAAGCCGTGCGTCTGGGCGTTGTCGACGCCGACCGTCCAGCTGTACAGGTGGTCGGTGGGGTACAGCAGTGCGGTCGCCCGGTGCAGCACGTCGCTCCAGAGCAGTCCCTTGACGTGGCTCAGGGTGAGCGGCTTGGTCGGGGCGATGGGGACGGGGGCGATGAGGACGCGCCGCCGTGCGGGGTCGCTGGCGCTCGGCATGCGGGGACTCTATGGCGGTCCGAGCCGTATGCCGGGGGCACGGGCGGATGACTGCAGGAACATGCCAGCCGGCCGTCGGTTCGGCGCGGGGCAGCGCGGGCACCACCGGGGGCGCTCTTCGCGGAGCACCCGGCATCCTGCGGAAAACCCCACCCCGGTCGACGGCAACCCGCATACCGGGGGCGGGACGCGGTTCGTAGCGTGGACAGCGCATCGCGGCGGCTGTGCCGCAGTCGCCCCTTCAGCTTGGAGAAACCGCATGGACCTCGTGACCCTCGCACTTCCGCAGGAACCCGCGGGCGGCATCGCGGGCTGGGCGGCCGACCTCGTGGACACGATGGGTGGTCCCGGCGCCGGCCTCGCCATCGCCCTGGAGAACCTCTTTCCGCCGCTGCCCAGCGAGGTGATCCTCCCGCTGACCGGGTTCGCCGCCGGGCAGGGCGTGATCAGCCTGGCGTCGGCGCTGTTCTGGACGACGCTCGGCTCGGTGGTCGGCGCCGCCGTCCTGTACTGGATCGGCGTGCTCTTCGGCCGGGAGCGGATGCACGCGATCTGGGCGAAGCTGCCGCTGGTCAAGAGCTCCGACCTGGAGCGCACCGAGGAGTGGTTCGCCAAGCACGGCACCAAGGCGGTCTTCCTCGGCCGGATGGTGCCGATCTTCCGCAGCCTGATCTCGGTGCCCGCGGGCGTGGAGCGCATGCCGCTGCCGATCTTCCTGGGACTGACCACGCTCGGCAGCCTGATCTGGAACTCGGTGCTCGTGATGGCGGGCTACTGGCTGGGCGACCAGTGGGACGTGGTGGAGACCTACGTCGGATTCCTCTCCAAGGCCGTCCTCGTCGCGGTGCTCGTCGCCATCGCCGTCTACGTGGTGGTCCGCATCCGCTCCAGGAAGCAGCCCCAGTCGCCCTCCCAGCACCGCCGCACCTCCTGATCCGCGACGATGACGAGCGAGACGGCCACCACCCGGCCCCTGTCCGCCCCGACCGGTGGATCTTGCCCCGGCAGTGCCGCGCCAGTAGTGTCGACAGGCGTGAAGCGGGACCTGGCAGGCTCACAGACCCACCACCTGACGTCGCCGTCCGACCCGCTGCTCGCGGCCGCCGACGTCCTCGTCTCCCCCGCCCCGCGACAGGCCGCGCTCCCGCTGCGGGTGGCGGGCGTCCTGCTCGGCTGCCTCACGGCACTGCTCGGCCTGGTGTACTTCGTCGTGTGCGGCGTGCTGCTCGGCGGTTTCCTGCTGTGGCCGCGCACCCGCGGCCGGGCTCACGGGCTGTTCGTCGCCGGCGCCCGCAGGCTCACCGCCCTGGAACGCTCCCGGCGGTCGGTCTTCTTCCGCGACACGTTCCCCGAGCACCACGCCTGTGACCAGCAGGTCCTGCGCTACCTCGCGGCCCGCACCTACACCGGGCTGCTGTGCAGCGTCGTCGTCGGGCTGCTCGTCTTCGGCGTCCTGCTGGCCGGGCTGCTCGTCGCCGGCATCGCCCGCTCCACCCTGACCTGGCAGGAACTGCTCACGCAGGCCGGCCTCGGCAGCGTGCTCCTCTTCCTCGACGTGCAGGGCCTGCTCTCGCTGGCCGCGCTGGACACCCGGCTCGCCCGCGAGTGCTTCGGCCCCTCCGAGCGCGAGCTGCTGGAGCGCCGCATCAACGAACTGGCCGCGAGCCGCGCCGCGGTGGTGCGGGCGGTGGACGTCGAGCGGCGCCGGGTCGAGCGCGATCTGCACGACGGGGTCCAGCAGCGTCTGGTGGCGCTCGCGATGCTGCTCGGCCGGGCCCGCCGCAGCAAGGCGCCGGAGCAGGCGGACGCCCTGCTCGCGCAGGCCCACAAGGAGTCCCAGGAAGTCCTGACCGAGCTGCGCGAAGTGGCCTGGCGGGTCTATCCCTCGGCGCTCGACAACCTCGGTCTGCAAGAGGCGCTCGGCGGGGTCGCGGAGCGGTGCAGCATCCCGATAAGGATCGAGTACGACGTGCCCGAGCCGCTGCCCCCGTCCCTGGAGACGGCCGCGTACTTCGTCGTCTCCGAGGCCGTGACCAACGCGGCCAAGCACTCCGGCGCGAAGGACATCTTCGTGCGGGTGCGGCGGTACGAGAGCACCGTCGCCGTCCTGGTCCGCGACAGCGGCATCGGCGGCGCCGACCCCTCCGGCAGCGGCCTGACCGGGCTGCACAGCCGGGTCGCCGCGGTCGACGGCAGACTGGACGTCCACAGCCCCTCCGGGGGCCCCACCACCATCATCGCGGAGCTGCCGTGCGCGTAATCCTGGCCGAGGACTCGACCCTGCTGCGAGAGGGTCTGGTCCGCCTGCTCACCGAGGAGGGCCACGAGGTCCTGGCCGCGGTGGGCGACGCCGAGTCGCTGCTGCGGGAGGTGGAGACGCGGACGCCGGACATCGTGGTCACCGACATCCGGATGCCGCCGGGCCACACCGACGAGGGGCTGCGGGCCGCGGTGGAGATCCGCAAGCGCTGGCCGGGGATCGGGGTCCTGGTGCTCTCCCAGCACGTGGAGCGCAACTACGCGGCGCAGTTGCTCACCTCGAACGCCGAGCGGGTCGGCTATCTCCTCAAGGACCGGGTGGCGCAGGTCGAGGAGTTCCTGGACTCGCTGGAGCGGATCCACGCGGGGGGCGCGGCCATCGACCCGGAAGTCGTACGGCAGTTGGTCATCCGCACCACCCACAGCGATCCGCTCGCCCGGCTCACCCCGCGCGAGCGCAGCGTCCTGGAGGCACTGGCCCAGGGGCACACCAACGCGGCCATCGCGCAGAAGCTGCACATCTCGCTCAGCTCGGTCGAGAAGAACCTCAACATGATCTTCGACAGGCTGGAACTGTCGCACACCACCGGTTACAGCCGCCGGGTGCTCGCGGTGCTGCGCTACCTGGAGTCCTGAGGCGCCGGGAGTCCCGCGGCACCTGGAGTCGCGCCGGCCTCGCGCGCCGAGAACCGGCCCCGGATCCGCTCGGCGGATCGGGGGCCGGTCCCGGTCGGGGCGTGCGGACTACTCGAAGGAGTAGGGGTTGAGGGCGTCCGCCGGGAGGTGCTCCAGCTCGACGCGGTCGCCGATGCCCGCCTCGTCGGCGAGTTCGAGGAGGACGTCGAAGGCGACGTGGTCCTCCAGCGCGAAGCCGGTCGAGTCGAAGACGGTCGTACGCTCCCGCAGCGGCTCGGCCAGCGCCGGGTCGGCGCACAGCGCGAGCAGGTCGGGGCCGAGGTCGCTCTCGGCCAGCTGCTGGCACTCGCCCTCGCGCAGTGCCTGACCGACGTGGTCGGCGGTGACGAAGGCCGAGGTGAGCACGGACTTCGGCACCTCGAACTTGCCGATGAGGTCCGCGCCGATGGCGTTGATGTGGACGTGCGGGCGCAGGTTCTCGCCCGGCAGGACGGGGCCCTCGCCGACGCCGACGGACGTGACGGTGCAGATGATGTCCGACTCGGCCTCGATCTCGGCGAGCGTGGCGACGCGGACGTCGAGGTCCAGGAAGTCCACCCGGCTCGCGTACGAGGCGGCGTGCGCGGCGTCGATGTCGTACACGAGGACCTGCTCCAGCGGGAAGACCCGGCTGAGGGCGTGGGCCTGGGTGACGGACTGCGCGCCCGCGCCGACCAGGCCGAGCACCTTGCTGTCGGGGCGGGCCAGCAGCTTGCTGGCGACAGCGGCGGCGGCGCCGGTGCGGATCGCGGTGGGCAGGATGCCGTCGCAGACCGCGAGGAGATGACCCGTCACGTCGTCGTAGCGGGTCAGGGATCCGATGATGGTGGGGAGCTGGAACTTCTCCGGGTTCGTCGGTGTGTAGCCCACCGTTTTGATCGTTATGGAACTCCCCGGCTGATGATGCGGCATCCATTCGAGGATCGCCGTGTCGTCGGGGCCGCGCAGGAATCCTTCGCGGGCGGGCGTCACGCCCGCGCGGCCGGGGGTCGTGAACGCCTCTTCCAGGCGGGCGATCATCCGGTCCATGAAATAGTCGCGGCCGTTCTCCTGGACGAGTTTGGCAACATGCTGCCGGGTGAGGATCAGAGTTTCCACTTTTCTCCCTCGAATACCTTCGCACCGTGGCAATTAACTGCCATTAAATTCTTTCTGCCTGGAACCGCCTTTAGAAAGTAACGGCCGCTTTTTGTTCGGGTCAAGATTATTCGGTCCCCTTACGGTTTCCCGCAGGGTCGACCCTGCGGGAAACCGCAGGGTCGGATGTGCGGAAAGCTCTGGTCAGTGCGGCGGTTTACCTCGTATCCCCGTCCGCCGCGCGTCACTAGCGTTGCTCACGTCGTCACCGGACAGCCGCTCCCCGCGGACCGTGCAGCAACGGAAGGAACAACGGTGCGAAAGAAACCGGCAACGGTACGGATCGCGCGATGGAGCGCGACACATTCGTGGACGGCCATCGGAGCGTGGACCGCCTTCGTCGTCCTGTGCCTGTTCTTGGGCGGGGCCGCCGGCACGAACAAGATCAGCGACGACGAGTCGGGGGTCCGGGAGTCCGGCCGGGCGGGCAAGATCATCGCCTCGGGCGACTTCACCGAGAAGCCCGAGGAGAACGTCCTGATCACCGCCGAGTCCGGCGGCACCCTGAACGAGAAGGCCGCGCGCAAGGCCGTCGCCGACGTGCAGCGCCGGATGAAGGCCCTGGACGGCGTGGAGAGTGTGGGGCAGCCCGTCCCCGCGCCGAACCGCAAGGCCGTCCTCGTGCCGGTGGTCATGAAGGGCGACACCGAGAACGCCGACATGCGGGTCCAGCCGCTGCTCGACGCCAGCGCGGCGGCCGAGGAGGACAACGCGGGCCTGCGCATTGAGCAGGTGGGTACGGGCTCGACGGCGAAGGGGCTCTCGGAGACCCTCGGTGAGGACTTCAAGAAGGCCGAGCTGATCAGCCTGCCGCTGACGCTGCTGATCCTGCTCGTGGTGTTCGGCGCGATCATCGCCGCCGGCGTGCCGGTGGTGCTCGCACTGTCCTGCGTGGGCGCCGCGATCGGGCTCTCCACGCTGGCCTCGCACGTGATGCCGGAGACCAGCGCGGTCACCAACGTCATCCTGCTCATGGGCATGGCCGTCGGGGTCGACTACTCCCTCTTCTACCTCAAGCGGGAGCGTGAGGAGCGCAAGCGCGGCAGGGGTCACATCGACGCGATCGAGATCGCCGCCGAGACCTCGGGCCACACCGTCGTGGTGTCCGGCACCACCGTCATCGTCGCGATGGCCGGGCTCTACCTGGCCGACGAACCGACGTTCGCCTCGCTCGCCACCGGTTCGATCATCGTGGTCGCGGTCGCCGTGCTCGCCTCGCTGACCGTGCTGCCCGCCCTGCTCGGCAAGCTCGGCAACTGGGTGGACCGCCCCAAGGTGCCGCTCCTGTGGCGGCTGACCATGCGCTCGGGCGACTCCCGGGTGTGGCCGGTCCTGCTGAAGCCCGCGCTGTCCAAGCCGTGGCTGACGCTCGTCGTCTCCATCGGCGCCATGGCACTGCTCGCCCTGCCGGCCATGGACATGAAGCTCAAGCAGCCCGGCTCGGACGACCTGTCCAGGGACATCGCCGTCGTCCAGGCCATGGACCGGCTGACGGATGCCTTCCCCAGCGAGGGCACCGTGCACAAGGTCGCCGTACGGGTTCCGGCCGGTGAGACCGAGGAAGCCAAGGCCGCCCTGGACAAGCTGCTCGAACGGACCGCGAAGGACGAGCTCTTCGCGCACGACCAGAAGCCGACGATCGAGGAGTCCGACAACCACCGGGTCCTGACCGTGAGCGTGGGCACTCCGCACCAGCCCAAGAGCGACGGCGCCAAGGAGTCCCTGGACGTGCTGCGCGAGTGGGTGCCCGAGGCGATGGCCGACGTGCCGGACGCCGAGTACGGCGTGGGCGGCAAGGTGGCCCAGGGCGTCGACTTCACGGACCACCTCAAGGAGCGCATGCCGTGGGTGGTGGGCTTCGTCCTGCTCCTCACCTTCGCCACCATGATCTTCATCTTTCGCTCTCTGGCCGTGGCGGTCTCGGCGATCTTCCTGAACCTGCTCTCCGCGGCGGCCTCCTTCGGTGTCCTCTCCGCGGTCTTCCAGAACACCTGGGCCGAGACGATCCTGGACTTCCACAGCACGGGGGCGGTCGTCTCCTGGCTGCCCCTCTTCCTGTTCGTGGTGCTCTTCGGCCTCTCGATGGACTACCACGTGTTCGTCGTCAGCCGGATCCGCGAGGCGGCGCTGCGCGGGGTGTCGGTCAAGGAAGCGGTCCGTGAGGGCATCACGAAGTCCGCGGGCGTGGTGACCAGCGCGGCGATCGTCATGGTCGGTGTCTTCGCGATCTTCGGAACGCTGAGCATGGTCGAGTTCAAGCAGCTCGGCGTGGGTCTCGCGGCGGCGATCCTGCTGGACGCGGTCGTGATCCGGATCTTCGTCCTGCCGGCGCTGATGACCGTGATCGGCAAGTGGAACTGGTGGCCGGGCGGCACCGGATCCGGCGGCCGCCACGGGCAGTCCGCGCCGGGCTCCGGCGACGGCCTGCCGGAGCAGCCGCGCGAGCCGCAGCAGCCGCAGCAGCCGCAGTACGCGGAGTTCGGGGCCCCGCAGGGATACCCGCAGCAGTCGCGGACCTCGCAGGGATACGACCGGCAGTCGCCTCCGGCACAGGGGTACGACCAGCAGGGGTATCACCAGCAGGGGTATCAGCGGCAGCAGTCGTACCAGCCGCCCCAGGGGCACCAGCAGTACGGCCGGCCCTACGGGCAGGCCCCGCAGGCGCCCTCCTCCCAGCAGCCCCCGAACGCGTCCCGCGATACCACGTGGCCTGACTCCCACCAGTAGGAGAACAGGCCCCTCCTACGGAGGGAGGGCGTCCCGGCACCCCCGGCCGGACGTCCTCCCTCCTCTTTTGGCAGCTTCCTGCGTGCAGGAAGCTGCCGACGCCGTCCCGCAGGCACCGGCCCGCTGCCAGGGTGACGGTCATGCCCAAAACAACCGGCAGAGCCGGGATACGCGCCCTGATTCCGAAGGCGAAGGTACTGCTCCTGACGGCGGCCTTCGCCCTGACGGCCACCACGACGGCCGCGGCGGCGCCCGCCGCGGCACCTCCCGCACCCCCCGCTCCCGCCGCCTCCGGGTGGCAGCCCGTGGCGGCGCCCGACGCCCAGGGCTTCAGCTCCTACCTCCCGTTCGGCGGCGGTTCCGCCTTCGCCCGCAGCAGCAGGCAGACCACCGTGACCTGCCTGCCCTGCGAGTACGTCCACACGCTGTGGAGCAAGACGTCCACCACCGCCTGGCGCAAGGTGCCGCTGCCCACCGGTGGCTCCACCGACGTCCTCGCGGGCACCGCCCCCGACGACGCGTGGGGCTTCGGCCGCAACGACCGCGGCTACTTCAGCGGGCACCACTGGAACGGCACGGCCTGGACGAACCGGACCGTGCCCGACATGGAGACGCTGGCCGCTAAGGCGACCTCGCGAGGCACCGTGTGGGCGGTGGGCAACCTCCGCGCGGCCGACGACACGAGCCCCGGCGTCGTCGCCCGCTGGGACGGCGCCAAGTGGTCCCTCGCCAAGTTCGCCGTCCCGGGCCACGCGACCTCGCTGCGGGCCCTGCACGTCGTCTCCGACACCGACATCTGGGCCGTCGGCTCCACCAGCCCGCGGGTACTGAAAGCCGTCTCACGGCCGTACGCGGTGCACTGGGACGGCACGTCCTGGAGCGAGGTCGAGCTGCCGGCCGTCTCCGCGCTGTCGGCCAGTGCCACCGCGGTCACCGTCGGCAAGAACGGCGAAGTGTGGATCGGCGGCATGGACCGCAATCCCTGGGCGGACGCCGGCACGGGCCCGCCGAAGGCCTTCGCGCTGCGCCGGGACGCCGCCGGCTGGAAGCTGACGTTCGTGCCCGTCACCCAGCCGACCGGTGAGGAGAGCCGGGACAGCCTGGGGGTGAGCGCCCTCGCCTTCCACGACGGGCAGCTGCTGGCGGGCCTGACCGCCCACGACAGCAAGAACCAGAGCCTCGCCCGCTGGACCGGCACGGCGTGGGAGCCGCTCCCCGGCCCCGGCACCGGCTCGTACTCCCAGGTCGCCGCGTTGACCACCACGGCGGACGGCACGCTGTGGGCCTCCGGTCTGTACTCGCCGCGCTACAAGTACGAGGGCTTCGCGGCCTCGCTCGCACCGGGGGCGAGCGCGGGCTGACGTGACCCGGGGCGTCGCACGAGAACGCCCAAGGGGGGAGGCGCCGGCCGGCGCCTCCCCCCTTCCGCCCGCTGTGCCGGGCCCGTCGCGCGCTTCGCGGGTGACCGCTCAGGCCGCCGAGAGGAACTCCACCAGGGCCTTGTTCACGGTCGCCGGGTCCTCCAGGTAGCCGTAGTGGCCGCAGTCGGGGATCACCGTGTACCGCGCGTCCGGGATGGCGTCGGCGACCTCGCGGCCCAGGTGCGGCGGTGTCACCAGATCGTCGGCGAAGGACATGACGAGGCTCGGGACGCGTATCCCCCGGTAGGCGGCGAGTCGGTCGTCGAGGCGGCTCAGCTGCATCTGGGCGCGCTGGCCTGGGCCGGGCGGGGCCGCGAGCTCGAACAGGTCGAGCCAGTCGGCCAGCTCCCGGTCGTCGTTCAGGGTGCGGGGGGACAGGGACTTCAGGGCCCGCAGCACGGCCGCGTACGAGGCGGGCAGCCGCACCCCGGAGTCGTGCAGATCGATCTCGGCGCCGGTGAGGCGCGCGCGCAGCGCGTCGGTGCGTCCGCGGGTGGCCATCAGGACGAGCCGGCGGACCAGGTCGGGGCGGGCGAGGGCCAGTTCCTGGGCGACGAACGCGCCGAGCGAGGTGCCCACCACGCGGCACGGGCCGAGGCCGAGGCGCTCGATGAGCCCGGCGACGTCGCCCACCATGTCCTGGAGGGTGAAGCCCTCGGGACACTCGGAGGTGGGCGGGATTCCCCGGTTGTCGAAGGTGATCACCCGGTATCCGGCCTCGGTCAGCGCGGGCACCTGGTGGAGCTGCCAGACGGTGCGGCCGCCGCCGGTGCCCTGGATCAGCACCACCGGCTCGCCCTGTCCGGTCGCCTCGTAGTTGAGTCGGATTCCGTTCACCGGGATGACCGGCATGTCGTCTCCCCTCCCCTGGAGCGAGCGGCCCGCCGACCGGGCGTGCCGGTGGCGGGCCGCATGGCTGCGCGGTGGCGTCAGGCGGTGGCGCCGGAGCCCTCCATGGACGCGATCAGGCTCTTGGGACGCAGATCGGTCCAGTGGGTGTTGACGTATTCGAGGGCCGCGTCGCGCGTGCTCTCGCCGAGGGCGGTCCGCCACCCGGACGGAATCTCGACGAAGGCCGGCCACAGCGAGTGCTGTCCCTCGTCGTTGACGAGAACGAGGTAGGTTCCCTCGGCATCCTCGAAGGGGTTGCTGCTCATTCGATTGCTCCTTGTCGAGAAATGGTGAATTACAGGCGGTCCGCGAGGAGATTGCCGATGCGGGCGACATGCCGCGCATCCGTCATCAGATTTCCGTGCGTCGAGTCTATCGGCCGCACCTCGACCCGTCCGCCGACATAGGGTTGCCACAAGTTGACATTCAGGCGGTTCTCCCGGTCGGCGTCGGACTTCTGGTCGGCGGAGATGAGGAGGATGTCCCCGTCGAAGAAATCCGGCTCGAATTTGCGCATGATCCGGACATTGTTCACGTACACGTCCTTGAGTGCGATCATGTCGTGCGCCTCCAGGTGGGCGAGGGCCTGATTCCCGCCCTGCAGGAACTCCCGGAAACGCAGCAGAACCGCTTCCTGGTCTGCTAGGAGATCGGCCATCTCGAACTCGAACCCCATGGCCTGCATGTTGTGCGCGACGACCTCGTGCTCCACCGGGTCGGAGGTGTCGGCGTCCGCCCCCTGCGGATAGGCGTCGAGCACCGCGAGCAGGCCCACCTCCTCGCCCTCGGCGCGCAGCCGGGTGGCGAGGGCGTACGCGGACAGACCGCCGAAGGACCAGCCGGCGAGCCGGTAGGGGCCGTGCGGTTGCACCGAGCGGATCTCGGCGAGGTAGTCCTCGACCATCTCCTCCATGGTGGCGGGCAGTTGCCGCCGTCCGTCCAGGCCACGCGCCTGGATGCCGTAGAGCGGCACGTCCGGGCCGAGATGGCGGACCAGGCCCGAGTAGCACCAGCTGAAGCCGCCTCCCGGGTGCAGGCAGAAGAGCGGGGCGGCGGTGCCGCCCGCCCGCAGCGGCAGCAGCACGGCCGCCGAGTCGCGGGCCGGGCCGGTCTCCCCCGCCAGCGCCGCGGCGAGCGCGGCCGGGGTGGGCGCCTCGAAGACCGCGCGCACCGGCAGTTCGGTGCCCGTCACCTCACGGACGCGGCCCACCAGGCGGGCGGCGAGGAAGGAGTGGCCGCCCAGCTCGAAGAAGTCGTCGTCCGCGCCGGCCCGCTCCACGCCGAGCACCTCGGCGAACAGGCCGCACAGGGTGTGCTCCTCGGGCGTCAGCGGCTCGCGTCCGCCGCCTGCCGCGTACTCGGGCGCCGGGAGCGCGGCCCGGTCCAGCTTGCCGTTGGGCGTCAGGGGCAGCGCGTCCAGGACGACGAACGCGGCGGGCACCATGTGGTCGGGCAGCCGGCGGGCCGCGCGGGCCCGCAGCTCGCCCTCGGCGAGAGCCGCGGACGCCACCACGTAGCCGACGAGCCTGCGGTCGCCGGGCCGGTCCTCGCGCACCACCACGGCGGCCTGCGCGACGCCGTCCTCCGCGGTGAGAGCGGCCTCGATCTCGCCCGGCTCGACGCGGAAGCCCCGGATCTTCACCTGGGAGTCGGCGCGGCCCAGGTAGACCAGGCGCCCCTCGGCGGTGAAGCGGGCCAGGTCGCCGGTGCGGTACATGCGGGTGCCCGGCGGGCCGTAGGGGTCGGCGACGAACCGCTCGGCGGTGAGCCCGGGGCGGCCGTGGTAGCCGCGGGCCAGTGCGGTGCCCGCGATGTACAGCTCCCCCGCGACGCCGGGCGGTACCGGCGCCAGCCACGGGTCGAGCAGGCGCACGGCCGTGTTGGCGATGGGGCGGCCGATGGGCGGCGCGCCCTCGTCCCACTCCTCGGGCCGCTCCGGCAGCTGATGGGACGTCACCACGTGTGTCTCGGCGGGCCCGTAGTGGTTGTGCAGCCGCCGACCCGGCCCGGCGGCGCAGAAGGCACGGATGGCCCCGTGCGGGGTCAGTGCCTCACCGGCCTGCACCAGGTCGGTGAGGTCGGGCAGGGCCAGGTTCTGGGCGGTGGCGGCCTCGCAGACGGCGTCGATGACGAGGTTCGGCGCGTACAGCTCCTGGACGCGGGAGTCCTGGAGCCAGCGGGCGAGCCGGGCCGGGTCGCGGCGCACGTCCTCGGAGCAGACCACGAGGGTCTTGCCGCCCAGCAGCGCGGACAGGATCTCCTGGACGGACACGTCGAAGCTCACGGCGGTGAACTGCGCGACGCGGGTGCCGGGGCCGCCGGGCAGCGCCTCCTCGTGCCAGTCGAGCAGGTTGCCGAGAGCGCCCGCCGGCATGGTCACGCCCTTGGGGTGGCCGGTCGAACCCGAGGTGTAGATGAGGTAGGCGGGATGGCCGGCCTTCTGGCGGGCACCCGGCCGCTCGACGCCGAGCGCCGCCGGCTCCTGCGCCGACTCCTGCGTCCGTTCCTGCGCCAATGCGGGGGCGTCGACCACGAGGACACGCTCGTCCACGGCGGCGGGCAGCACGGGGCGCACCTCGCGGGTGGTGAGGACCACCGAGGGCCGGGCGTCGTCGAGCATGTAGGCGATGCGGTCGGCCGGGTACTCGGGGTCGACCGGCAGGTAGCAGGCGCCCGCCTTGCAGGTCGCGAGCAGGGCCACGACCAGGTCGGCGGAGCGGTGCATGGCCACCGCGACCCGGCTCTCGGGGGCCACGCCCCGCGCGGTGAGCAGCCGGGCGAGGCGGCTCGCGCGCAGGTCGAGTTCGGCGTACGTGAGGGAGCCGTCCGGGGCCTGGACCGCCACCGCGTCGGGGGTGGTCGCGGCCGCCGCCTCGAAGCGCTCGGCCGGCGAGCGGTAGGGGTAGGGGCGCCGGGTGTCGTTCCACTCGGTGAGCACCAGGCGCCGCTCCTCCTCGGCGAGGACGGGGATCTCCCCGATGCGGCGCCTGGGGTCGGCGGTGACCTCTTCGAGGAAGCGCAGCAGCCGGGCGACGAGTGCCTCGGCCGTGGCGCGGTCGAACAGGTCGGTGCTGAACTCCAGGCCCGCGCCGAGTCCGTCGGGCGTGCCGTCCTGCGCACGGCGCTCGGCGAAGGAGAAGAGCAGGTCGAACTTGGCCGACGCGGTGTCCGACACCACCGGTGCGGTGCTCAGGCCCGGCAGGCCGTCTCCGCCCGCCGTCGTCCGGTCGGTGTTGTTGAAGGTCAGCATGGTCTGGAAGAGGGGGTGCCGCACCAGCGAGCGGCTCGGGTTCACTTCCTCCACCAGCCGTTCGAAGGGCAGGTCCTGGTGGGCGTAGGCCGCGAGGTCCGCCTCCCGCACGCGGGCGAGCAGGTCACGGAAGGTGGGGTTGCCCGAGGTGTCGGTGCGCAGGACCAGCGTGTTGACGAAGAAGCCCACGACCTCGTCGAGCGCGTCGTCGGTGCGGCCCGCGACGGGGGTGCCGAGGGGGATGTCGTCGCCCGCGCCGAGCCGCGTCAAGAGCGCGGCGAGCGCCGCCTGGAGCACCATGAAGGGGCTGGCCTGCGCGGCCCGGGACAGGTCGGTGATCTTCTGGTGCAGCGGTGCCGGCACCTCGTACAGGACGCGGTCGCCTTGGTGGGAGGCGACGGCGGGCCGCTGCCGGTCGACGGGCAGCGCCAGTTCGTCGGGCAGGCCCGCGAGCGTCTCCTTCCAGTGGGCGAGCTGGCGGGAGATGGGGCTGGTCTCGTCGTCCTCGGAGCCGAGGACCTGCCGCTGCCACAGGCTGTAGTCGGCGTACTGGACGGGCAGCGGCGTCCAGGAGGGTGCGGCGCCGGTTAGGCGGGCCGCGTAGGCGGCGGTGAGGTCGCGGGCGAGCAGCGGCACGGACCAGCCGTCGCCCGCGATGTGGTGGACCAGGAGCAGCAGGACGTGCTCGCGCTCCCCGGTGCCGAACAGCCAGGCCCGCAGCGGCACTTCGGCGGCGAGGTCGAAGGCGTGGCCCGCGGTGGCGGCGAGGCGGCCGGGCAGGTCGGCGGCGCTCACCGAGGGCTCGACCGTCAGTTCGGGGCGGGCCCGCTCACCGTCCAGGACGATCTGGTACGGGCCCTCGGCGTCCTCGGCGAAGACGGTGCGCAGCGCCTCGTGGCGGTCGGCGACGTCGCGGAGGGCGGCGCGCAGGGCCGCCTGGTCGAGGTCCCCGGTGAGGCGCAGCGCGAAGGGGATGTTGTAGGTGGGGCTCGGTCCCTCGAAGCGGTGCAGGAACCAGAGTCTGCGCTGCGCGAAGGAGGCGGACACCCGTTCGGGGCGCGGGTCGGCGGCCCTCAGCGCGGCGCGGGCGCCGCCGGCCTCGGCGAGGGCGCGGCCGAGGGCGGCGACGGTGGGTGCCTCGAAGAGGCCGCGCACGGCCAGTTCGACGCCGAGGACCGAGCGGATGCGGCTGACCAGGCGGGTGGCGAGCAGCGAGTGGCCGCCGAGTTCGAAGAAGTCGTCGTCGATGCCGACGGACGGCACGCCGAGGAGTTCCGCGAACAGGCCGCAGAGGATCTCCTCCTGTGGGGTGCGCGGGGCCCGTCCGGCGAGGGCGGCGCCGAGGTCGGGGGCGGGCAGGGCCGCGCGGTCGACCTTGCCGTTGCCGGTCAGCGGCAGCGCGTCCAGGACGACGTACGCCGAGGGGACCATGTAGTCGGGCAGCTCGTCGGCGGTGTGGGCGCGCAGTTCGGCGGGGGTAGGGGCCGGGTCCCGCGCCGGGACGAGGTGGGCGACGACGCGCTTGTCGCCGGGCCGGGCCTCGCGGACGGTGACGACGGCCTGGGCGACGGCCGGGTGGGCGGCGAGGACGGCTTCGACCTCGCCGAGTTCGATGCGGAAGCCGCGGATCTTCACCTGGTCGTCGGCGCGTCCGAGGTAGTCCAGGGCGCCCTCGGCGTTCCACCGCACCAGGTCGCCGGTGCGGTACATGCGGGTGCCCGCGGGGCCGTAGGGGTCGGCGACGAAGCGTTCGGCGGTCAGGGCCGCGCGCCGCCAGTAGCCGCGGGCGAGTCCGGCGCCCGCGATGTACAGCTCGCCCGTGCTCCCGGCCGGCACCGGACGCAGCCAGCCGTCCAGGACGTGCAACGCGGTGTTGTCCAGGGGGGTGCCGATGGGCAGGGCGGCCGGTGTGTCCGAGCCGGCGGGCAGGGCGTGCCGCGCGGCGAACGTGGTGGTCTCGGTGGGGCCGTAGCCGTCGACGACCGTGATGCGGGGGCAGGCGTCCATGACGCGGCGCACGGACGCGGCGGGCACGACGTCACCGCCGGTCCACACCTCTCGTACGCCCGCCAGGTGTTCGGGGGCCTCGTCGGCGACGAGCTGGAAGAGGCCCGAGGTGAGCCAGAGTCCGCTCACGCCGTGTTCGGCGACGAGTTTGCCGAGGGTGTCGGTGTCGAGGTCGCCGGGCGGGGCGACGACGGCGGTGCCGCCGGACAGCAGCGGCACCCACAGCTCGTAGGTGGAGGCGTCGAAGGCGTGCGGCGAGTGGACCAGGACGCGGGTGTGCGCGCCGCCGGCGAAGGACCGGTCGTGGGCGAGTGCGACGACGTCCCGGTGGGTGACGGCGACGCCCTTGGGGACGCCGGTGGAGCCCGAGGTGTGCATCACGTACGCGAGCTGGTCGGGGTGGGTCCGCACCTGGGGCGCCGGGCCGGCCGGGGGCTCCTCGTCGCCGGCCGGCAGCACGGTCGCGCCGGTCCGCTCGGCGTGCGCGTGGTTCGCCTCGTCGGCGAGGACGAGGGTGACACCGGCCCGGCCGAGGGTCTGGCGCAGGCGTTCGACGGGGTCGGTGTCGCGCAGCGGGACGTAGGCGCCGCCCGCCTTGAGGATGCCGAGGACGGCGACGACGAGGTCGGCGGAGCGCTCCATGAGCAGCGCGACCGGCGTCTCGGCGCGCACGCCGGCCGCGGCCAGGCGGTGGGCGAGGCGGTCGGAGCGGGCGTCGAGCTCGGCGTAGTCGAGGGCGGTCGTGCCGCAGCGCACGGCTTCGGCGTGCGGGGTGCGGGCCACCTGGGCGCGGAACGCCTCGGGCAGGCCGCTCCCGGGGACGTCGGCGGCGGCGCCCCGGCCCAGGGCGAGTGCGGTCCGCCGCTCCTCGTCCCCGAGCGCGTCGAGCCGTCCGAGGGGCAGGTCGGGCGCGTGGGCGACGGACTCAAGGGTGCGTACGAGGCGGTCCATGACGGCTCGGGCGAGAGCGGGCGCGATCAGGTCGGGCTGGTGGTCGATGCGCAGCCGCAGACCGCCGCGGCCGACGGCGACGAACGCCAGCGGGTAGTGGGTGGCGTCGCGGTTGCGGGCGGCGGTGACGGTCAGGCCGCGGAAGCCGCCGGGCCCGTCGTCCTCGGCGCCGATGTCGGTCGGGTAGTTCTCGAACACCATGGTGGTGTCGAAGAGTTCGCCGGCCCCGGCCAGGCGCTGCACCTCGGCGAGGCCCAGCTGCTGGTGGGCCTGGAGGCGGGTCTGCTCGTCCTGCACCCGGCGCACGGTGGCGAGCAGCGGCTCCTCGGGCCGCAGCCGTACGCGCACCGGCAGGGTGTTGATGAACAGGCCGACCATGGTCTCGATCCCGGCGATCTCCGGGGGGCGCCCGGAGACGGTCGTGCCGAACACCACGTCGTCGCGGCCGGTGAGCCCGCCGACGACGACCGCCCAGGCGCCCTGCACCAGGGAGTTGAGGGTCAGGGCCCGGTCGCGGGCGAGTGCGGCGAGCTTCTCGTAGGTGGCCTGGTCGATCTCCCGCTCCAGGCGGCCGGGTACGCGCGGGGCGCGCTCGCCGGGGTGGGGGGCGACCAGCGTGGGCCCGTCGAGTCCGGCCAGGGTCTCGCGCCAGGCGGTGAGCGAGGCCTCGCGGTCCTGGCGGGCCAGCCACTGGAGGTAGTCGCGGAAGGGCCGCACCTTGGGCAGGGCGCTGTCGTCGCCCTTGGTGGCGTACAGCTTGAGCAGTTCCCGCACGAGCATCGGCTTGGACCAGCCGTCGAGCAGGATGTGGTGGTTGGTGAGCACGAACCGGAAGCGGCGCTCGCCGAGCCGCATCAGGGTGAACCGCATCAGCGGCGGCTTGGCCAGGTCGAAGCGGCGCAGGCGGTCCCCTTCCAGGGCCCGGTCCGCGGCGGCCCCGCGCTCCTGCTCGGGGTGCCCGGTGAGGTCCAGTTCCTCCCAGGGCAGCGCCACTTGGTGGGGGATCATCTGCACGGGCCGCTTGAGTCCCGCGTAGCGGAAGGCCGCGCGCAGGTTGGCGTGCCGGGCCAGGAGGGTGCGGCACGCGGCGCGCAGCGCCGCCGTGTCGAGGTCTCCTTCCAGGTCGATGGCCTGCTGCACCAGGTAGACGTCCGTGGCCGTCTCGTCGTACACGCTGTGGAAGAGCAAGCCCTCCTGCAGCGGTGCCAGCGGCAGTATGTCCTGCAGACCGGACTGGGTCGCCATTACGACGTCCTCCACTCGTCTTCGAGCAATTCGATTTCGTTCTGGTCGAGCAGGGCCAGGGACACGTCGGAGACGGTCAGGCCGCCCGCGTCGGGCCGCTCGGCGTGTTCGGCGAGGGCCTCCAGGGCCTGGAACCACAGGTCGGCGAGTTCGCGTACGCCGCTCTCGGCGAGGATGTCCTTCGCCCAGGTCCAGGTGGCGGTCAGTTCGGGGCCGCGCGGCCCGTCGTTGGTGCGGGCGTTGAGCTCCAGGGCGTGGGCGAGCGGGACCCGGGGGTCCGTGCCGCCGAGGCCGGCCGCGGTGGCGAGCACCGTCCAGTCGGGGATGGCGGCGCCGCCCGCGCCCTCGGTGCCCGCGGTGGTGAAGCGGCCCAGGTAGTTGAAGGCGACCTGGGGGGCGGGGAGACCGGCGAAACCGGCCTCGGTGGCGGGGTTGAGGTAGCGGGCGAGGCCGTAGCCCATGCCCTTGTCGGGCACCGCCCGCAGCTGCTCCTTGATCTCCTTGACGGCGGCCCCGGCGGCGGGCCCGCCCGCGAACGCGTCGGCGAGGTCGCCGACGGCGGCGTCCAGACGTACGGGGTACAGATTGGTGAACCAGCCCACCGTCCGGGACAGGTCGGCTCCCTCGACCAGGTGCTCCTCGCGGCCGTGGCCCTCCAGGTCCAGGAGCAGACCGTCGCCGCTCCCGGCCCGCCAGCGGGTCCAGGCGAGCGTGAAGGCGGCCAGCAGCACGTCGTTGACCTCGGCGTTGAAGGCGGCGGGGACCCGGGTGAGGACCGCCTCCGTCACGGACACCGGCAGTGTCATGGCCAGGTGCCGCGCGGTGGCGTACGTGTCCTTGGCGGGGTCCAGCGCCCGGGTGCCGAGGACGGGGTCGGCGCGCCGCAGGACGCCCTGCCACCAGGCGGCCTCGGTGGCCCTGGCCGGCCGGGCCGCCTCCTCGGTGAGCCGCTGCGACCAGCGGCGCAGTGAGGTGCCGACCGGCTGCAGCTCGGGGGTGCGGCCCGCGGCCACGGCGCGGTGCGCCTCGGCGAGGTCCGGGACGAGGATGCGCCACGACACCCCGTCGACCACCAGGTGGTGGACGAGGATCAGCAGGACGCCCGGTGCCTCGGTGCCGCGGTCGAACCACACCAGTTGTGCCATCCGGCCGGCGGCCGGGTCCAGGCGCTCGCGGGCGGCCTCGGTCTCGGCGCGGACCAGGTCCTGGCGTGCGCTCTCGTCGAGTCCGGCGGCGGGCACCCGCCGTACGACGGACCCGGCGTCGACCGTGCCCGGCTCGCGGATCTCCAGGCGCCACCCGGGCGCGGCGCCCAGCCTGGCCCGCAGCGCGTCGTGGTGGTCCAGGAGTGCCTGGACGGCACTCACCAGGTGCTCGTGCCGCAGGGACACGGGCACCTGCACGAGGCGGGACTGGTTGAACTGGTCGGCGGGACCGCCCCGTTCGAGGAACCACCGCTTGATCGGCGTGAGCGGGACCTCGCCGACGCCCGCGCCCGCCTCCTCGACGGGGGCACCGGTCGCCTCCTGGACGACACCGGCGAGCGCGGCGACCGTGCGGTGTTCGAAGACGTCCCGTACGGACAGTTCGAGTCCGGCCCGGCGCGCGCGGCTGACCAGCTGGATCGACATGATGCTGTCGCCGCCGAGGTCGAAGAACCCGTCGTCGATGCCGACTTCGGCAAGGCCCAGCACGTCCGCGAACAGGCCGCACAGGGTCTTCTCGCGTTCGGTGCGCGGCCCGCGGCGGCTCGTGTCGTCCCGCGCCCCGTACTCGGGCGCGGGCAGGGCGCGGCGGTCCAGTTTGCCGTTGAGGGTGAGCGGCAGCTCGTCGAGAACGACCACGGCCGAGGGCACCATGTACTCGGGCAGGGACGCGGCGACGTGGGCGCGCAGCTCGTCCGGCTCGGGCGTGCTCGCGCCGGCGACGACGTAGCCGACGAGCCGCTTGTCGCCGGGACGGTCCTCGCGCAGCACCACGGCGGCCTGCGCGACGTCGGCACGGGCCGCGAGGGCGGCCTCGACCTCGCCCGGCTCGATGCGGAAGCCGCGCAGCTTGACCTGGTCGTCGACGCGTCCGGCGAACCGCAGGCGGCCGTCCGGCTGCCAGGACACGACGTCCCCGGTGCGGTACATCCGCTCGCCGCCGCCCGCGAAGGGGTCGGCGACGAAGCGCTGTGCCGTCAGATCGCCCCGGCCGAGGTAGCCGCGGGCCACACCGGCGCCCGCGATGTACAGCTCGCCCTGCACGCCGGGGGCGACGGGCCGCAGCAGCGCGTCCAGGACGTACAGGCGGGTGTTCCACAGGGGCCGGCCGATGGGCACGACGGCATCGGGCACCTCGGCCGGGTCGCGCAGGGGGTTGACGGCGGAGAACACGGTGGTCTCCGTGGGCCCGTACTCGTTGGCGACGACCGTGCCGGGGCAGGCCTCGAGGACGCGGCGGACCGCGACCGGGGAGACCACGTCGCCGCCCGCCCAGATCTCGCGGACCCCCCGGAAGCACTCGGGGTGCTCCTCGGCGAGGACCCGGAAGAGACCGGCGCTGACGAACAGGCCCGTGACGTCCTGCCCGGCGATGGCAGCGGCGAGGTCGGCGGCGTCCAGGCGCCCGGCGGGGGCGACCACGACCTGGCCGCCGCCCAGCAGCGGGGCCCAGATCTCGAAGGTCGACGCGTCGAAGGCGTACGGCGAGTGCATCAGGACGCGTGCGTGGTGGCCGCGCCGCCAGTACGCGTCGGCCGCCAGGTGGACGACGTTGTGGTGGGTGTTGGCGACGCCCTTGGGGGTGCCGGTGGAGCCGGAGGTGTACATGACGTAGACGAGCTGTTCGGCGTCGGTGGTGATGCCGGGGTCGTGCGCGGGGCCGTCGGTGACGTCGTGGCCCGCGCCGACGCGCAGCACCGGGGCCTGGACGTCGAAGCCGACGTCGGCGGGGTCGCGGTCGGTGAGTAGCGCGACGGCCGCGGTGTCCCGGAGGATGAACTCCGAGCGCGACGCGGGCTGCTGCGGGTCGATCGGCACATAGGCGCCGCCCGCCTTGAGCACGGCGAGCGTGGAGACGACGAGTTCGGCGGTGCGCTCCTGGAGGACGGCGACGCGGCTCTCCTTGCCGACGCCCATGCCGATGAGCCGGTGCGCGAGCCGGTTGGCGCGGGCGTTCAGCTCGCCGTAGGTGAGGCTCAGTGCGCCGGCGACGACGGCCACCGCGTCCGGCGCGGTGGCGGCCCGCTGTTCGAACAGTGCGTGCACGGAGGTGTGGGCGGGGTGCTCGACGGCCGTGTCGTTCCAGTCGACGAGCATGCGGTGGCGCTCGTCCTCGGCCAGGATCTCCGCCTCGCCGATGGCCAGGTGGGGGTCGTCGGTGAGGGCTTCCAGGACGCGTACGAACCGGTCGGCGATGGCTTGCGCGGTCGCCCGGTCGAACAGTTCGGTGCTGAAGTCGAGCGCGCAGCCGAGTCCGGCGGGGCGGCCCGGGGCCGCTGTGTGCTCCGCGATCTCGAAGGACAGGTCGAACTTGGCGGAGGGCGCCCCGAGCGGCCGCCCGGAGACGGCGAGCCCGCCGAGGTCCACGCGCTCCCCGGTGAGGCGCCCGGCGTTGTCGAAGCTGAGCATGGTCTGGAAGAGCGGGTGGCGGGCCAGGGAGCGTTCGGGGTTGACGATCTCGACCAGCCGCTCGAAGGGCAGGTCCTGGTGGGCGTACGCGGCGAGGTTCTGGGCGCGCACCCGCTCCAGCAGCTCCGCGAACGTCGGGCCGCCCGAGACGTCCGTGCGCAGCACCAGCGTGTTGACGAAGAAGCCGACCAGGTCGTCCAGGGCGTCGTCCGTGCGGCCCGCGATCGGCGTGCCGATCGGGATGTCCGTGCCCGCCCCCAACCGCGTCAGAAGTGCGGCCAGAGCCGTCTGGAGGACCATGAACAGGCTCGCGCCGTGCTCACGGGCCACCGCCGTCAGCCGCTCGTACGTCTGCGGGGCCACGTCGAAGACGACCCGGTCCCCCTCGTACGACGCCGCCGCGGGGCGCGGCCGGTCGAAGGGCAGCGCCAGCTCTTCGGGGAGGCCCGTCAAGGCCTGCTGCCAGTAGGCGAGTTGGCGGGAGACCTCGCTGTCCGGGTCGCTCTCGGAGCCGAGGACGTCGCGCTGCCACAGGCTGTAGTCCGCGTACTGCACGGGCAGCGGGGCCCAGGTGGGCGCCCGGCCCTCGCGGCGGGCCGCGTAGGCCGCCGTCAGGTCGCGCACCAGGGCGCCGCGCGACCAGGCGTCGCCGGCGATGTGGTGCGTCAGCAGGAGCAGCGCGTGCCGGTCGGTGCCCAGTTCGAACACGGTGGCGCGCAGCGGGATCTCGTTCTCCAGGTCGAAGACGTATCCGGCGGCGCGGCGCAGCAGCCGGTCCACGGTGTCCTCGTCGGCCGGCTCGACGGTCAGCGGCACCCGCAGGCGCGCGGCGTCCAGGACCACCTGGTGGGCCTCGCCGTCCGCGCCCTCGGCGAAGACGGTGCGCAGGCTCTCGTGCCGCGCGGCGACGTCGGTGAGCGCGGCGCGCAGGGCGTCCGTGTCCAGGGGGCCGGTCAGGTCGAGGGAGACGGGCATGTTGTAGGCGTCGCTCGGGCCCTCCAGGTGCTGGAGGAACCAGAGCCGCTGCTGGGCGTACGACAGCGGCATCCGGGCGGGGCGCGGGACGGGCACGATCCTGCCGCGCGCGCCGGCCACCTCGTCCAGCGTGCCGGCGAGGCGGGCGACGGTGGGTGCCTCGAAGAGGCGCCGGACGGGGAGTTCGGCGTCCAGGGTGGTGCGGATGCGGCTCACCAGCCTGGTGGCGAGCAGCGAGTGCCCGCCGAGCCGGAAGAAGTCGTCGTCGATGCCGACGGACTCCACCCCGAGGACTTCGGCGAACAGGCCGCAGAGGATCTCCTCGCGCGGCGAGCGCGGGGCACGGCCCGTCTGCTGGGCCTCGTACTCGGGGGCGGGCAGGGCGCGGCGGTCCAGCTTGCCGTTCGGGGTGAGCGGGAAGGCGTCGAGGGTGACGAAGGCGGACGGGACCATGTAGTCCGGGAGCTGGGCCGCAGTGTGCTCGCGGAGGTCCTGCGGTGTCGGGGCGGTCGGGCCCGTCGGGATGACGTAGGCGGCGATGCGCTTGTCGCCGGGCCGGTCCTCGCGGACCATCACGGCAGCCTGCGCGACCTGGGGGTGCCCGGCCAGGACGGTCTCGATCTCCCCCAGTTCGATGCGGAAACCACGCAGCTTGACCTGGTCGTCCACCCGGGACAGATACTCCAGATCGCCCTTCGCGCTCCAGCGCACGAGGTCACCCGTGCGGTACATGCGGGAGCCGGCCGGCCCGTACGGGTCGGCCACGAAACGCTCGGCGGTCAACGCCGGACGACCGTGATAGCCGCGCACGACACCCTCACCCGCGATGTACAGCTCGCCCGGGACCCCGGACGGCACCGCACGCAGGGCCGCGTCCAGCACGTACACCTGCGTGTTGGCGATCGGGCGGCCGATACGGGGCGCGGGCGCCTTGATGGCGGGAACGTCCCAGGTGGTGGACCAGATGGTCGTCTCCGTGGGCCCGTACATGTTGGTGACGGACGCGGTGGAAGCCGTCAGTGCCTGGGCGAGGTCTGCGGGAAGGGCCTCACCGCCGACCAGGACCCGTACGCCGGTCAGCACCGCCGCGTCCTCGGCGAGCAGCGCCCGCCACAGACTCGGGGTGGCCTGCATGACGTTCACGCCACGCGCGGTGACCAGCCGGGCCAGCGCCGCCGGATCACGGACCGTCTCCCGGTCCGCGACGACCACGGCCGCACCGCTCAACAGCGGCACGAACAACTCCAGACCCGCGATGTCGAACCCGACCGTGGTCACCGCACCAAGCCGGTCACCCGACCCGAGGCCGAACCGGTCACGCATCGCCACCAGGAAGTTCACCAACGGCGCCTGCGGCACCACCACACCCTTCGGCCGCCCCGTCGAACCCGACGTATAGATGACGTACGCGGAATGGTGGAGGTCGGTGGCAGGGCGGGCGAGGCCGGGGGCCGACGGGTCGGCGAGGGCGGACCGCACCTCCGGGTCGTCCAGCAGCAGTCTCGGCACGCCGGAGTCGGGCAGGCGGTCCGCGGTCCCGGTGGCGGTGAGGATGAGGGCCGGGGCGGCGTCGTCGAGCATGTACGCGAGCCGGTCGGCCGGGTACTCCGTGTCCAGCGGCAGATACGCCGCCCCCGCCCGCCACACCGCGAGCAGCGCCACGACCAGGTCCGCGGACCTCGGCAACGCCACCGCCACGAACCGCTCCGGACCCGCACCACGAGCGGCCAGCAGTGCGGCCAACCGCTCCACCCGCTCACCCAACTCCCCGTACGACAGGGACTCATCTCCCGCGACCACGGCCACCGCATCGCGGTCGGCCGCCACCCGCTCCCGGAACAGCTCCACCACCGGCCGCGCCGGCATCTCGCACGCGGTGTCGTTCCAGTCGGTGAGCAGCGTGCGGGTCTCGGCACCGTCGAGGAGACCGAGGGTGGTGAGCGGCGCGTCGGGGTGGGCGACCATGCCGCCGAGCAGGCGCAGGAAGCGTGCTCCCAGCGTCTCGACCGTGGAGCGGTCGAACAGGTCGGTGCTGTACTCCAGGACGCCTTCCAGGGCCCGCTCGCCCGCCGCGTCCCCGCTCTCCGCGAAGGCGAAGGACAGGTCGAACTTGGCGACCGCCGTGTCCGCGACGGCCCGCGTCACGGAGAGCCCCGGCAGGCCGCCCGCGGCGCCCTCCACGGCGGTGGTGTCCGTGTTGTTGAAGGCCAGGAGCACCTGGAAGAGGGGGTGGCGGGCCAGGGACCGCTCCGGGTTGACGGCCTCCACGAGCCGCTCGAACGGCAGGTCCTGATGCGCGTACGCCCCGAGGTTGGTCTCCCGCACCCGGGCGATCAGGTCGCGGGCGGTGGGGCTGCCGGAGGTGTCCGTGCGCAGGACGAGGGTGTTGATGAACACGCCGACGAGCTGCTCGACCGCGCTGTCCGTGCGGCCCGCGACCGGCGTGCCGATCGGGATGTCCTCGCCCGCGCCGAGCCGCGTCAGGAGCGCGGCGAGAGCGGCCTGGAGCACCATGAACGGACTGGCTCCGGCCTCCCGGGCGAGCGCCACCACGTCCGCGTACAGCGCCGCCGGTACCGCGAAGGGCAGCCGGTCGCCGCGGTAGGAGGCGACGGCGGGGCGCGGCCGGTCGTACGGCAGCTCCAGCTGGTCCGGCAGCCCGCCCAGCGCCTGCTCCCAGTAGGCGAGTTGGCGGGACATCTCACTGGCGGGGTCGTCCTCGGCGCCGAGGACGTCGCGCTGCCACAGGCTGTAGTCCGCGTACTGCACCGGCAGCGGCGCCCAGGCGGGGGCCTGCCCCTCGACACGGGCCGCGTAGGCGGTGGCGAGGTCACGGGCGAGCGGGGCACGCGACCACGCGTCGCTCACGATGTGGTGCAGCAGGAGAAGGAGTACGTGCTCGTCCTCGCCGACGGCGAAGAGGGTGACCCGCAACGGCAGTTCGGCCGACAGGTCGAACCCGGCGCGTGCCGCATCCCGCAGCCGACCGTCGACCTCACCGGGTGCCGCCTCCACCACGGCGAGCCGCGGGCGGGCCTGCTCGGCGTCGGCCGGCAGCACGATCTGCCGGGAGCCCTCGTCGTCCTCGGCGAAGACGGTGCGCAGGCTCTCGTGCCGTGCGACGACGTCCGCGAGGGCGAGGCGCAGGGCGGCCCGGTCAAGCGGGCCGGTCATGCGCAGGGCGACGGGGATGTTGTAGGTGGCGTTGGCGGGCTCGAACTGGTTGAGGAACCACAGGCGTTGCTGGGCGTAGGACAGTGGGATGCGCTCGGGTCGCGGCCCGGCGACGACGCCGCGACGGGCGCCGAGGGGGCCGCCGTCGAGGGTGGCGGAGATCCCGGCGACGGTCGGCGTCTCGAAGAGCTGGCGGATGGGCAGCTCGACGTCCAGCGTGCCGCGGATACGGCTGACCAGCTTCGTCGCCAGCAGCGAGTGCCCGCCGAGCCGGAAGAAGTCGTCGTCGATGCCGACGGTCTCCTTGCCGAGTACGTCGGCGAAGAGCCCGCACAGGATCTCCTCGCGCGGTGAACGCGGGGCGCGGCCTTCTTCCGTCGTCTCGTACGCGGGGGCGGGCAGCGCGCGGCGGTCCAGCTTGCCGTTGACGGTCAGGGGCAGGGCTTCCAGGGTGAGGAAGGCGGAGGGGACCATGTAGTCGGGGAGCTGGGCGGCCACGTGTGCGTGCAGTTCGTCGGTGGCCGGGGCGTGCGCCTCCTGCGGTACGAGGTAGGCGACGAGACGCTGGTCGCCGGGCTGGTCCTCGCGGATGATGACGGCGGCCTGGGAGATGCCGGGGTGCGTGGTCAGCACGGCCTGGATCTCACCGAGTTCGATGCGGAAGCCACGCAGCTTGACCTGGTCGTCGACGCGACCGGCGTACACGAGCTGACCGTCCGCGTTCCAGCGGGCCAGGTCACCCGTGCGGTACATCCGCGCACCGGGCGGACCGAAGGGATCGGCGGTGAACCGCTCGGCGGTCAGATCGGGACGCTTCCAGTAGCCCCGGGCGAGTACCGCACCGGCGACATACATCTCACCATCGACACCGACGGGAAGAGGCCTGAGCTGGGCGTCCAAGACGTAGGCGCGGGTGTTCCAGAACGGGCGGCCGATCGGCACCGGACCCGAGCCCACCTTCTGGCCCGGCTCGATACGGAAGTCCGTGCAGTTGACCGTCGCCTCGGTCGGACCATAAGCGTTGACCACCGTGACGTCGGGGTTCGCCGCACGCCAGGCGGCCAGTGCCTCGCCGGTCAGCGCCTCACCACCCGTGATCAACGTGCCCGAAGGCGACACCTGCGACGGCAGCGCCTCCAGCATCGCGAGGTGTGACGGCGTCACCTTCATGAACGACGGACGCCCATGTGCAGCCGCCTGCTCATCCAGTTCGGCCAGCACCACACGGCCACCGGACACAAGCGGCGAATACAGCGCGGTCACCGTCAGGTCGAAGGCGACCGAGGAATGCAGCAACGCCGAACCGGAAGCGTCCGCGTACACCTCACGGGCCCGCTCCAGGTAGTGACCCACGGAGGCGTGTTCAACGACCACGCCCTTCGGCCGGCCCGTCGAACCGGAGGTGTAAATGACGTACACCGGGTGATGCGGCTCAAGCGGCGACAACCGGTCCGCGTCCGTCACGGGCCCGGCGTCAAAGGCGTCCGCCTCCCCCAGTACCGCCACGTCATCGATGACCAGCACCGGCTCCGCATCCGCCACGATGTGCGCGATCCGCTCCTGCGGATACTCCGGGTCAATCGGAACGTACGCGCCACCGGCCTTGGCGATGCCCAGCAGGACCACGACCAGTTCCACCGACCGGCCCAGCTTCACCCCCACGAACCTCTCGGCACCCACGCCCCGCGAGATCAGCCACCGCGCAACCCGGTTCGAGCGCGCCTCCAACTCCCCATAGGTGACGGAGTTCTGACCGGCGATGACCGCCACCGCACCCGGAGACAGAGCCGCCTGTTCCGAGAACAGCACCGGCAGCGAAACCCCCCGTACATCCCGCGCGACACCGTTCCACTCGCCCAGCAGCCGTTCCCGCTCCTCCGGAGCGAGGATCTCCAGCTCACCGAGGGGCCGCTGCGGGTCGGACGCCACCGCCTCCAGGACCCGCACGAAGCGGTCCGCGATGCTCTGGGCCGTCCGCCGGTCGAACAGGTCGGTGCTGAAGTCCAGGGCCCCGCTCAGCGTGACCGGCTCCCCGGTCCCGGCGCTGCGCTCCCCGAGGCGGAACGACAGGTCGAACTTGGCGGTGCCCGCCTCGGCGGACTGGGCGCCGACCGTGAGGCCGGGCAGCGAGGCGACGGCGTCACCGGCGCCCTGGTCCGTGTTGTTCAGGACCAGCATGGTCTGGAAGAGGGGGTGCCGGGCCAGCGAGCGCTCCGGATTGACGACCTCCACCAGCCGCTCGAAGGGCAGGTCCTGGTGGGCGTACGCCGCCAAATTCTGGGCCCGCACCCGGTTGAGCAATTCCGCGAACGTCGGGTCGCCCGAGACGTCCGTCCTGAGTACCAGCGTGTTGACGAAGAAGCCGACCAGGTCGTCCAGGGCGTCGTCCGTGCGGCCCGCGATGGGCGTGCCGATCGGGATGTCCGTGCCCGCGCCGAGCCGCGACAGGAGTGCCGCCAGAGCCGTCTGCACGACCATGAACAGGCTCGCGCCGCTGTCGCGGGCGACCGCCGTCAGCCGCTCGTACGTCTGCGGGGCCAGCTCGAAGACGACCCGGTCGCCCTGGTACGAGGAGACAGCGGGGCGCGGCCGGTCCGTCGGGAGCGTCAGCTCCTCGGGCAGGCCGGCCAGCGTGTCGGCCCAGTAGGCGAGCTGGCGGGAGACCTCGCTGTCAGGGTCGCTCTCGGAGCCGAGGACGTCACGCTGCCAGATGCCGTAGTCCGCGTACTGCACCCGCAGCGGTGCCCAGGCGGGCGCCCGGCCCTCGCGGCGGGCCGCGTAGGCGGCCGCCAGGTCGCGGGCCAGGGGGCCCATGGACCAGGCGTCGCCCGCGATGTGGTGGACGACGAGGAGCAGCACGTGCTCGTCCGCGCCGAGTTCGAACAGCGTCACACGCAGCGGCAGGTCCCGCGCGACGTCGAAGGGGGCGCGCGCGGCGCGGTTCACCTCGCCGTCGACGCGGGTCTCGTCGGTGGCGACGACGGTGAGTGCCGGGGTGGCATCCGCCGTGTCGCGCACCACCTGGTGCGCGCCCTCGGCGTCCTCGGCGAAGACGGTGCGCAGGCTCTCGTGCCGGTCCACGAGGTCGGCGAGAGCGGCCTCCATCGCCGTACGGTCCAGGGTGCCCGAGAGCCTGAGGGCCACCGGGATGTTGTACGTGGCGTTGGCGCCCTCGAACTGGTTGAGGAACCACAGGCGCTGCTGGGCCAGGGACAGCGGCAGCCGCTCGGGGCGCGGCGCGGCGGCCCGCAACGGGGTGCGGGCCCGTGCGGCGCCGTCGATCACGTCGGCGAGGCGGGCGACGGTGGGTGCCTCGAAGAGGCGGCGGACGGGGAGTTCGGCGTCCAGGGTGGTGCGGATACGGCTGACCAGCTTCGTCGCCAGCAGCGAGTGGCCGCCGAGCCGGAAGAAGTCGTCGTCGATGCCCACCGCGTCCACGCCGAGGACTTCGGCGAACAGGCCGCACAGGATCTCCTCGCGCGGCGAGCGCGGGGCACGGGACTCCGCTGCCTCGGGGCCGTAGGCGGGTGCGGGCAGCGCACGGCGGTTCAGCTTGCCGTTGGCCGTCAGCGGGAAGGCGTCGAGGGTGACGAAGGCGGACGGGACCATGTAGTCGGGCAGCGCGGCCGCGGTGTGCTCACGGAGGTCTTGCGGTGCCGGGGCGGTCGGGCCCGCCGGGATGACATACGCGGCGATGCGCTTGTCTCCGGGCCGGTCCTCGCGGACCATCACGGCGGTCTGCCCGACCTGCGGGTGTCCGGCCAGGACGGTCTCGATCTCCCCCAGCTCGATGCGGAAACCACGCAGCTTGACCTGGTCGTCCACCCGGGACAGATACTCCAGATCGCCCTCCGCACTCCACCGCACGAGGTCACCCGTGCGGTACATACGGGAGCCGGCCGGCCCGTACGGATCGGCCACGAAACGCTCGGCGGTCAACGCCGGACGACCGTGATAGCCGCGCACGACACCCTCACCCGCGATGTACAGCTCGCCCGGGACCCCGGACGGCACCGCACGCAGGGCCGCGTCCAACACGTACACCTGCGTATTGGCGATGGGACGACCGATACGGGGCGCGGGGGCCTTGAGGGCGGGAACGTCCCAGGTGGTGGACCAGATGGTCGTCTCCGTGGGCCCGTACATGTTGGTGACGGAGGCGGCGGAAGCCGTCAAAGCCTGCGCGAGGTCTGCGGGAAGGGCCTCACCGCCGACCAGGACGCGTACGCCGGACAGCACACCCGCGTCCTCGGCGAGCAGCGCCCGCCACAGGCTCGGGGTGGCCTGCATGACGTTCACGCCCTTCGCGGTGACCAGCCGGGCCAGCGCCGCCGGATCACGGACCGTCTCCCGGTCTGCGACGACCACGGCGGCACCGCTCAACAGCGGCACGAACAACTCCAGACCCGCGATGTCGAACCCGACTGTGGTCACCGCACCGAGCCGGTCACCCGATCCGAGGCCGAACCGGTCACGCATCGCCACCAGGAAGTTCACCAACGGCGCCTGCGGCACCACCACCCCCTTCGGCCGCCCCGTCGAACCCGACGTATAGATGACGTACGCGGAGTTCATGAGGGCGGGGGCGTCGGGGAGGCCGGCCGTCGGGGTCCCGTCGAGGGCGGCGGTGGTCCCGGGGTCGTCCAGGAGGACCGTCGGGACGTCGCCGGCGGGGAGCACGGCCGTCAGTTCCCGCGTGGTCAGGATGAGGGTCGGAGCGGCGTCGTGGAGCATGTACGCGAGCCGGTCGGCCGGGTACTCCGTGTCCAGCGGCAGATACGCCGCCCCCGCCCGCCACACCGCGAGCAGCGCCACGACCAAGTCCGCGGACCTCGGCAACGCCACCGCCACGAACCGCTCCGGACCCGCACCACGAGCAGCCAGCAGTGCGGCCAGCCGCTCCACACGGTCACTCAACTCCGCATACGACAGGGACTCATCGCCCGCGACCACGGCCACCGCGTCACGGTCCACGGCCACCCGCTCCGCGAACAGCTCCACCACCGACCGCGACGGCATCTCGCACGCGGTGTCGTTCCAGAGTTCGAGGATGCGGCCCCGCTCGGCCGGGCCGAGCAGGTCGATGGCGCCGACGGGTGCCCCGGGCGCGGCGACGGCGGCCTCCAGGAGGCGCAGCAGCCGGTCGACGAAGGTGCGGGCCGTGTTCCGGTCGAACAGGTCGGTGCTGTACTCCAGGGTGCCGCTGAGCGCGTACACCCGGCCGTTCTCGTCGTGGCGCTCCATGAAGCCGAAGGCCAGGTCGAACTTGGCGACGGACGACTCGACCGACTCCCGCTCGACCGTCAGGCCGGGGAGCGTGTCGAGCGAGCCCAACGCACCCTGATAGTCGGTGTTGTTGAGGGTGAGCAGCACCTGGAAGAGGGGGTGGCGGGCCAGGGACCGCTCCGGGTTGACGGCCTCCACCAGCCGCTCGAACGGCAGGTCTTGATGGGCGTACGCCGCGAGGTTCTGGGTGCGTACGCGGTCGACCAGCTCGGTGAACGTAGGGTCGCCGGAGGTGTCCGTGCGCAGCACGAGGGTGTTGAGGAAGACGCCGATCAGGTGGTCGACGGCCTCGTCGGTGCGGCCCGCGACGGGCGTGCCGATCGGGATGTCCTCGCCCGCGCCGAGCCGCGTCAGGAGCGCGGCGAGAGCGGCCTGGAGCACCATGAACGGGCTGGCCTGCGTGGCCCGCGCGACCTCGCTGATCCGCTGGTACAGCTGTGCCGGCACCCCGAACGGCACGCGGTCGCCGCGGTAGGAGGCGACGGCGGGGCGCGGCCGGTCGTAGGGCAGCTCCAGCTGGTCCGGCAGACCTTCCAGTTTCTGTTCCCAGTAGGCGAGTTGGCGGGAGATCTCGCTGTCCGGGTCGTCCTCGGTGCCGAGGACGTCGCGCTGCCAGAGGCTGTAGTCGGCGTACTGCACCGGCAGGGGCGCCCAGGCGGGGGCCTGCTCCTCGACGCGGGCCGCGTAGGCGGTGGCGAGGTCACGGGCGAGCGGGGCACGCGACCACGCGTCGCTCACGATGTGGTGCGTCACGACGAGCAACGCGTGATCGTCGTCCGACACGGCGAACAGGAAGGCACGGAACGGCACTTCGGCGCTCAGGTCGAAGGGCTGGGCGGCGGCGCGCGCCAGCTCGGCGTGCAGGGTCTCCTCGGTGACGTCGACGACCGGCAACTCCGTCCGCGCCTGCTCGGCGTCGGCCGGCAGGACGAGCTGGCGGGGGCCTTCGGTGTCCTCGGTGAACAGCGTGCGCAGGCTCTCGTGGCGTGCGACGACGTCCGCGAGGGCGAGGCGCAGGGCGTCCCGGTCGAGAGGGCCGGTCATGCGCAGCGCGACGGGCGCGTTGTACGTGGCGCTGGGACCCTCGAACTGGGCGAGGAACCACAGGCGTTGCTGGGCGTAGGACAGTGGGATGCGCTCGGGTCGCGGCCCGGCGACGATCCCTCGGCGGGCTTGTCCGCCGAGGCCGCCGTCGAGGGTGGCGGAGATCCCGGCGACGGTCGGCGTCTCGAAGAGCTGCCGGATGGGCAGCTCGGCTCCGAGGGCGGTACGGATGCGGCTGACCAGCTTCGTGGCCAGCAGCGAGTGGCCGCCGAGCCGGAAGAAGTCGTCGTCGATGCCGACGGTCTCCTTGCCGAGTATGTCGGCGAAGAGCCCGCACAGGATCTCCTCACGCGGCGAACGCGGGGCACGGGACTCACTCTGCGCCTCGTACGCGGGGGCGGGCAGCGCGCGCCGGTCCAGCTTGCCGTTGACGGTCAGGGGCAGCGCGTCCAGGACGACGAAGGTCGAGGGGACCATGTAGTCGGGGAGGTGAGCAGCGGCGTGCGCGCGCAGTTCGTCGGTGGCCGGGGCGTGCTCTCCCTGCGGTACGAGGTAGGCGACCAGACGCTGGTCGCCGGGCTGGTCCTCCCGGACGACAACAGCAGCCTGCGCCACATCCGAATGTGCGCTCAACACGGCCTGGATTTCGCCCAGCTCGATGCGGAAGCCGCGCAGCTTGACCTGGTCGTCGACGCGACCGGCGTACACGAGCTGACCGTCCGCGTTCCAGCGAGCCAGGTCACCCGTGCGGTACATCCGCGCACCGGGCGGACCGAAGGGGTCGGCGGTGAACCGCTCGGCGGTCAGATCCGGACGCTTCCAGTAACCCCGGGCGAGTACCGCACCCGCGACATACAGCTCACCCGCGACACCGACGGGAAGAGGGCTGAGCTGGGCGTCCAGGACGTAGGCGCGGGTGTTCCAGAACGGGCGGCCGATCGGCACCGACCCCGAAGCGACCTCCTGCCCCGGCTCGATACGGAAGTCCGTGCAGTTGACCGTCGCCTCGGTCGGACCATAAGCGTTGACCACAGTGACGTCGGGGTTCGCCGCACGCCAGGCGGCCAGTGCCTCGCCGGTCAGCGCCTCACCACCCGTGATCAACGTGCCCGAAGGCGACACCTGCGACGGCAGCACCTCCAGCATCGCAAGATGCGACGGCGTCACCTTCATGAACGACGGACGCCCATGTGCAGCCGCCTGCTCATCCAGCTCGGCCAGCACCACACGGCCACCGGACACAAGCGGCGAATACAGCGCGGTCACCGTCAGGTCGAAGGCGACCGAGGAATGCAGCAACGCCGAACCCGACGCATCCCCGTACACCTCACGGGCCCGCTCCAAGTAGTGACCCACGGAGGCGTGTTCAACGACCACGCCCTTCGGCCGGCCCGTCGAACCGGAGGTGTAAATGACGTACACCGGGTGATGCGGCTCAAGCGGCGACAACCGGTCCGCGTCCGTCACCGGCCCGGCATCAAAGGCATCCGCCTCCTCCAGCACCGCCACGTCATCGATGACCAGCACCGGCTCCGCATCCGCCACGATGTGCGCGATCCGCTCCGACGGATACTCCGGATCGATCGGCACATACGCACCACCGGCCTTGGTGACGCCCAACAAGGTCACCACCAGCTCCACCGACCGGCCCAGCTTCACCCCCACGAACCTCTCGGCACCCACACCCCGCGAGATCAGCCACCGCGCCACCCGGTTCGAGCGCGTCTCCAACTCCCCGTACGTAAGGGAGTCATCACCCGACACCACCGCCACCGCACCCGGAGACAGAGCCGCCTGCTCCGAGAACAGCACCGGCAGCGAAACCCCCCGCACAGCCCGCCCGACCCCGTTCCACTCCCCCAGCAGCCGCTCCCGCTCCTCCGGGGCCAGTACCTCGATGGAGGCGACCGGGCGCTTCGGTTCGGTGGTCACCGCGTCCAGGACCCGTACGAGGCGGGCGACCAGGGTCTCGGCCGTCCGCCGGTCGAACAGGTCGGTGTTGAACTGGAGGGCGCCGCGCAGGCCGCCCGGTGTGCCGGTGGAGCTGTGGGACTCGGCGAAGGAGAAGCCGAGGTCGAACTTGACGCGGTTGGTCTCGACCGGCTCCAGGCGAAGGCTGAGGCCGGGCAACTTGGCGATCTCGTCGAGTGCTTCGACGGGGCCGGCGTTGTTGAGGTTGAGCATGGTCTGGAAGAGCGGGTGGCGGGCCAGCGAGCGCTCCGGGTTGACCGCTTCCACCAGCCGCTCGAAGGGCAGGTCCTGGTGGGCGTACGCCGCCAGATTCTGGGCGCGCACCCGCTCCAGCAGCTCCGCGAACGTCGGGTCGCCCGAGACGTCCGTGCGCAGCACCAGCGTGTTGACGAAGAAGCCGACCAGGTCGTCCAGGGCGTCGTCCGTGCGGCCCGCGATGGGCGTGCCGATCGGGATGTCCGTGCCCGCGCCGAGCCGCGACAGGAGTGCCGCCAGGGCCGTCTGGAGGACCATGAACAGGCTCGCCCGGCCGTCTCGGGCCACGGTGACCAGGCCTTCGTGCTGGGCCGGGGAGAGTTCGAAGGTGACGACGTCGCCTCGGTGGGTGGCGACGGCGGGGCGGGGGCGGTCGTAGGGGAGGGTCAGCTCTTCGGGGAGGCCGGCCAGGGCCGTCTGCCAGTGGTCCAGCTGGCGGCGGAGTTCGGCGCTGCCCTCGGGGCCGTCGCCGAGCAGTGCGCGCTGCCAGATGCTGTAGTCGGCGTACTGCACGGGCAGCGGGGCCCAGCCGGGCGCGCGGCCCTCGCAGCGGGCCGCGTAGGCCGTGGTCAGGTCGCGGGCCAGCGGGGCACGCGACCAGGCGTCGCTCGCGATGTGGTGGGAGAGCAGGAGCAGGACGTGTTCGTCGCCGCCCAGGTCGAACAGCCAGGCGCGCAGCGGGGGTTCGGCCGTCAGGTCGAAGGTGTGGCCGGCGGCGCGGTCGAGTTCCGCGCGCAGGTGGTGCTCGTCGGTGGTGACGACGGTGAGGGCGGGCGCGGTGTCGGCCGCGTCGAGGACCACCTGGTGGGGGCCTTCCGCGTCTTCCGCGAAGACGGTGCGCAGGCTTTCGTGGCGCGCCGCGAGGTCGGTGAGGGCCGCCGCCATGGCCGTGCGGTCCAGGGTGCCGGAGAGCCGGAGCGCGACCGGGGAGTTGTAGGCGGCGCTGGGCCCCTCGAACGTGTGGAGGAACCACAGGCGCTGCTGGGCGTAGGAGAGCGGGAGGCGGGCGGGGCGCGGACGGACGGCGGTGACGGCGGTGCGGGCGGCGCCGTTGCCGGTGTCCAGGGCTCCGGAGAGGCCGGCGACCGTGGGCGTCTCGAAGAGCTGGCGGATGGGCAGCTCGGCGCCGAGGGCCGAGCGGACGCGGCTCACCAGCTTCGTGGCGAGCAGTGAATGCCCGCCGAGCCGGAAGAAGTCGTCGTCGATGCCGACGGACGCCACGCCGAGGACCTCGGCGAACAGGCCGCACAGGATCTCCTCGCGCGGCGAGCGCGGGGCACGGCCCTCGCTGACGGTCCCGTAATCGGGGGCGGGCAGGGCGCGGCGGTCCAGCTTGCCGTTCGGGGTGAGCGGGAAGGCGTCCAGGGTGACGAAGGCGGACGGGACCATGTAGTCGGGCAGGTGGGCGGCGGTGTGCGCGCGCACGGAATCCGCGGTGACGGTGGCGCCGCCCGTGGCGACGTAGGCGACGAGGCGCTTGTCGCCCGGCTGGTCCTCGCGCAGGAGCACGGCGGCCTGGGTGACACCGTCGTGGGCGGCGAGGACGGACTCGATCTCGCCGAGCTCGATGCGGTAGCCGCGCAGTTTGACCTGGCCGTCGCCGCGGCCGACGAACTCCAGGCGGCCGTCCTCGTTCCAGCGCAGCACGTCCCCGGTGCGGTACATGCGGGAGCCGGCCGGGCCGTAGGGGTTGGCGACGAAGCGTTCGGCGGTCAGGTCGTGGCGGTTCCAGTAGCCGCGGGCCAGGCCGGTGCCGGCGATGTAGGCCTCGCCGGGCACGCCGACCGGGACGGGGCGCAGGCCGCTGTCGAGGACGTACACCTGGGTGTTCCAGAACGGGCGGCCGACGGGGACGGGACCGGTGGGCGAGGGAGTGCCGGCGGGAATGCGGTACTGGACGCTGTTGACGGTCGCCTCGGTCGCTCCGTACACGTTCAGGAGGTCGGCGTCGGGGTGGCGGGCCCGCCAGCGGTCGGCGACCTCACCGAGCAGCAACTCCCCGCCGAGCATGATGAGTTCGCTCGGGGAGGCCTCGTCGGGCAGTGCTTCGAGGAGGGCCAGGACGCTGGGGGTGCCCTTGAGGAAGGTGGGGGTGACGCCCTCGGCGACGTGCTCGTCGAGTTCCGCCACGCGCACCAGGCCGCCGGAGACGAGGGTGGTGTAGAGGGCGGTGACGGTGAGGTCGAAGGAGACCGGGGAGTGCAGCAGAGAGGTGCCGGTCATCGCCGGGTAGGCGTCGCGGGCCCACTGCAGGTAGGCGCCGAGGGAACGGTGTTCGATGACGACGCCCTTGGGCCGGCCCGTGGAGCCCGAGGTGAAGATGACGTACGCCGGGTGGGCGGGCTCCAGCGGGCTGTTGCGGTCGGCGTCGGTGGGCGCGTGGGCGGGCGCGGCGGCCAGGGCCTCGGCCAGGTCGGGGGCGTCCAAAAGAAGGCGCGGGGTGTCGGTGGCGGGCAGGCCCGCGGCGAGTTCGCCGGTGGTGAGCAGCAGGGCGGGCTCGGTGTCGGCGAGGGTGAACGCGATGCGCTCGGCCGGGTGGTCGGGGTCGACGGGGAGGTAGGCGGCGCCCGCCTTGAGGACGGCGAGCAGGGCCGTGACGACCTCGCCGGTGCGGGGCAGGGCGATGGCGACGAACTGCTCGGGGGCGACGCCGCGCGCGATGAGATGGTGCGCGAGGCGGCTGGAGCGGGCGTCCAGCTCGGCGTAGCTGAGGGTCTCGGCGCGGCAGGTGACGGAGGGTGCGTCGGGGGTGCGGGCGGCCTGCTCGCGGAACAGGTCGAGGACGGTGGCGTCGGGGACGTCGCGCGCGGTGTCGTTCCACTCGGTGAGGACGAGGTGGCGTTCGCCGTCGCCGAGCAGGTCGAGCCGGCCCACGGGCTGGTCGGGGTCGGCGGCCAGGGCGCGCAGGACGCGCACGAAGCGGTCCAGGACGCGGCGGGCGGCGCTCTCGGTGAAGACGTCCGGGCGGTAGTTGAGGCGCAGCCGCATGGTCTCGCGGGCGGAGGCGATCAGGAGCAGGGGATAGTGGGTGGCCTCGCGGTTCTTGCCGGGGGCGACGCTGATGGCGGCGCCGATGCCCTCCCCCGCCGCTCCGGAGCGGTTGACGGGGTAGTTCTGGAACACCATGGAGGTGTCGAAGAGTTCGCCGTGACCCGCGACGCGCTGGATCTCGGCGAGGCCCAGGTGCTGGTGCGGGGTGAGGCGGGCCTGCTCGTCCTGGACGCGGGCGAGGAGGTCGGCGAAGGGTTCGGCGGGACGCAGGGTGATCCGGGTGGGCAGGGTGTTGATGAACAGCCCCACCATGGATTCGGCGCCGTCGAGCTCCGGCGGGCGGCCGGAGACGGTGGTGCCGAAGACGATGTCGTCGCGTCCGGTGTGGGCGCTCAGGGCGATCGCCCAGGCGCTCTGGACGACGGTGTTGAGGGTGACGCCCCGGGTGCGGGCGGCCTCGCCGAGGGCGGCGGTGCCGGCCGCGGACAGGGTGTCCTGGACCTCGGCTCCGGCGACGGCGGCGCGGCCCGCGTCGGGGGCGACGTGGGTGGGCTCGGCGAGGTCGGCGAGGGCCTTTGCCCAGGCGGTGCGGGCGGCGTCCTTGTCCCGGGCGGCGAGCCAGTTCAGGTAGTCGCGGTAGGGGCGGACGCGGGGCAGCGCCGCGGGGTCGTTGCCGGCGTCGTACAGCGCGAACAGTTCGCCCATGAGGACGGGCAGGGACCAGCCGTCGAGGAGCAGGTGGTGGTTGGTGAGGACCAGGCGGTGGCGGGTGGCACCGAGTCTGATCAGGGTGAAGCGGAGCAGCGGGGGCCGGGCCACGTCGAAGCGGGTGGCGCGGTCGGCGGCGACGGTTTCGGCCGCCGCCGCCTCCCGCTCGGCCTCCGGCAGGCCGGTGAGGTCCCGCTCGGTCCAGGGCAGGGCGACCTCGCGCATCACGAGCTGCGCCCAGTCGCCGTTCTTGCGCTCGCGGAAGGCGACACGGAGGTTGGCGTGCCGGGTCAGCAGGGTCCGCGCGGCGCCGCGCAGCACGGCGACGTCGAGTGCGCCCTCGATGTCGAAGGCGATCTGGACGACGTAGGGGTCGAGGCCGCCCTCGTCGTACACGCTGTGGAAGAGCAGGCCCTCCTGGAGCGGGGCCAGCGGCAGGATGTCCTCGATCTTCCGCGGGGTGCGACTCACTTCTGGGCCTCTTCTTCCTCGAACCGGTCGAACTCGTCGTCAAAGAACTCGTCTTCGAACGCGTCGATCTCGTCCTGCGTGATCGACGCGTGGGATACGTCGGAGGGGGTGAGGCCTCCGGCGTCGGGGCGCTCGGCGTGCCGCACGAGCGCTTCGAGGGCCTGGAACCACAGGGCGGCCAGTTCGCGTACGCCGCTCTCGTCGAGGACCGCGCCGGCCCAGGTCCAGAACGCCACCAGCTGGGCGCCGTCGGGGCCGTCCTGGGTACGGGCGTTGAGTTCCAGGCAGTGGGCGAGGGGCAGGTGCGCGGGGTCGCCCGCGACGCCGTCGATGCCGCTGAGCGGCGTCCAGTCGGCGGCCCGGTCGCTGTCGGCGGCCTGGAAGCGGCCCAGGTAGTTGAAGGCGACCTGGGGGGCGGGAAGGTCCTCGAAGCCGACCGCGGTGTGCGGGTTGAGGTAGCGGACCAGTCCGTAGCCCATGCCCTTGTCGGGCACCGCCCGCAGCTGCTCCTTGATCCGTTTGACGGCGGTCCCGGCGGCGGGCCCGCCCGCGAAGGCATCGGTGAGATCGGCGGTTCCCGTGTCCAGGCGGACCGGGTACAGGTTGGTGAACCAGCCCACCGTCCGCGACAGGTCCGAGCCCTCCACGACCTGTTCCTCGCGTCCGTGGCCCTCCAGGTCCAGGAGCAGACCGGTGTCCTGCCCGGCCCGCCAGCGCGTCCAGGCCAGGGTGAAGGCAGTCAGCAGCACGTCGTTGACCTCCGCGTTGAACACCGTGGGCACCCGCGTGAGGATCGCCTCCGTGACGGCGACGGGCAGCTCCGCGGTGATCTGGCCGGCCGTGGCGTACGTGTCCTCAGCGGGGTCCAGCGCCCGCTTGCCGAGGACGGGTCCCGCGCCCCGCTGGACGCCCTGCCACCAGGACGCGTCGGCGGCCCAGGCCGGCTTCGCGGCCTCCTCGGTCAGCCGCTGCGCCCAGCGGCGCAGCGAGGTGCCGACCGGCTGGAGCCGGGGCGGACGGCCGGCGGCCAGCGCCTGGTAGGCCTCGGCGAGGTCGGGGATGAGGATGCGCCAGGACACCCCGTCGACCACCAGGTGGTGGATGACGATGAGGAGCGCGCCGGGCACGTCGGCGCCCCGGTCGAGCCACACGGCCTGGGTGAGCGTGCCCGCCGCCAGGTCCAGGCGGTCCCGGGCCGCCTCGCCCTCCCTGCGCACGAGGGCTTCGAACGCGGCCGGGTCGAGGCCCGCCGCCGGTACGCGCCGCACGGCGGACGCGGCGTCGACCGCGCCCGGCCCGCGGATCTCCAGGCGCCACTCGGGGGCGGCGCTCAGCGTGGCGCGCAGCGCGTCGTGGTGGTCGAGCAGGGCCTGCACGGCGCCGGTCAGGGCGGTGGCGTCGAGGTCGGCGGGGACCCGCAGGACGGCCGACATGGTGAACCCGTCGAGGTCGTCGCTGCGCCGGGTCAGCCAGTGCTTGATCGGTGTGAGCGGTACGTCGCCGATGCCCGCGCCCGGCTCCTCGACGAGCGCCCCGGTCGACTCGGTGACGACCTCGGCGAGGGCGGCGACCGTGCGGTGCTCGAAGATGTCGCGGACGGAGAGTTCGAGCCCGGCCCTGCGGGCCCCGCTGACGAGCTGGATCGACATGATGCTGTCGCCGCCGAGGTCGAAGAACCCGTCGTCGATGCCGACGGCGGTGACGCCGAGGACCGAGGCGAACAGGTCGCACAGGACCTTCTCGCGTTCGGTGCGCGGCCCCTCGCCCGGTGCGCCGGCCGGCGCCACGGGGGCGGGCAGGGCGCGGCGGTCCAGCTTGCCGTTGGCGGTGAGCGGCAGTTCGTCGAGGACCATGACGGACGAGGGCACCATGTAGTGCGGCAGGTGCTGTTCGAGGTGGCCGCGCAAGGTGCGGGCCAGGTCGCCGCGGGCCTGCTCGGCGCCGTGCGCCTCGGGGACGACGTAGGCGACGAGGCGGGCGGGGCCCTCTGTGTCCTCGCGGGTGAGGACGGCGGCCTTGGTGACGGCGGGGTGCTCCTGCAGGACCGCTTCGACCTCGCCGGGTTCGACGCGGAAGCCGCCGATCTTCACCTGGTGGTCGGCGCGGCCCAGGAACTCCAGCTCGCCCGAGCGGTGCCGGCGCACGATGTCCCCGGTGCGGTAGATGCGGCTGCCGGGCTCGCCGTACGGGGAGGCGACGAACCGTTCCGCGGTGCGGTCGGGGCGCCCGAGGTAGCCGCGGGCCAGTTGGGCGCCGCCGATGTACAGCTCGCCGCGGACCCCGGGGGGCACCGGCCTGAGCAGGTCGTCGAGCACGTACACGGTGGCGTTCCACAGGGGTTCGCCGATGGAGGCGGCGGACGGCCACTCGTCGGTGTCGTCGGGCAGGGTGGAGGTGGTGACGGCGTGCGTCTCGGCGGGGCCGTAGACGTTGTGCGCCATGCGCCGCCAGCCGCCCGAGCAGAAGTCGCGCAGTTCGGCGCTGAGCCGGAACTGCTCGCCGCCCTGGAAGAGGTCGGTGAGCGAGTCGAGCGGTTCACCGCGGTCGGCGGCGGCCGCGAGGACCGCGTCGATCACCAGGGTGGGGGCGAACAGTTCGTTGACGCCGTAGCGGGCGATCCACGCGGCCAGCTCGTAGGCGTCGCGCCGCACGTGCTCGTCGGGGATGACCAGGGTCTTGCCCGCGACCAGGGCCTGCAGGATCTCCTGCACGGCGAAGTCGAAGGACACGGCGAGGAACTGCGCGGTGCGGGTGCCGACGCCGCCCGAGTAGGTGCCGGTGTGCCAGGCGAGCAGGTTGACCAGCGAACTCATCGGCATGGTGACGCCCTTGGGCGTGCCGGTGGAGCCCGAGGTGTAGACGACGTACGCGGGATGGCGCGGGTCGAGGGGGCGCGCGCGCACCTCGTCGGTGAGGTCGGTGCCGTCGGCGGCGGCGAGCGCGGCGGCGGTGTCCGCCTCGTCCAGGACCGTCCAGGCGGTGGCCGTGTCACCGAGGAGCGGCCGGGTGGCGCCGTCGGTGATCACGGCGCGGGGCGCGCAGTCGTCGAGGATGGCGCGCAGCCGCTGCGGGGGCGCGGAGACGTCCAGGGTGAGGTAGGCGGCGCCGGCCTTGAGGACGGCGACCAGGGCGGTGACCAGTTCCGGCGAGCGGGGCAGCGCGATGACCACCACGTCCTCGCCGCCGATGCCGTCGGCGGCCAGCCGGCGGGCGAGGCGGTTGGCGCGGGCGTTGAGTTCGCCGTACGAGACGCAGCCGTCGTCGGTGATCAGCGCGGTGGCGCTCGGCACCTCGGCGGCCTGCCGCTCGAAGAGGACCGGGACCGGTTCGGCGGGCACCTCGTGCGCGGTGCTGTTCCACTCGGTGAGGATGCGGTGGCGCTCCTCGGGCGCCAGTACGTCGATGGCGCCGACGCGCAGCCCGGGGTCGGCAGCGACGGCGCGCAGGACGCGGGTCAGCCGGTCGGCGAACTCGTGGGCCGTGCGGCAGTCGAACAGGTCGCTGTTGTACTCGACCGCGCCGTGCAGGCCGGTGGGCTCGCCGCCTTGGCCGTACGTCTCGTCGAAGAAGAACGCCAGGTCGAACTTGGCGCGGCCGGTCTGCGAGCCGCTGACGTCGACGGTCAGGCCGGGCAGGCGCAGGACGTCCAGCGCCTCCTGGTTCTTGTCGAAGCCCAGGAGCACCTGGAACAGCGGGTGCCTGGCCAGCGAGCGCGCCGGGCTCAGCACCTCCACCAGCCGCTCGAAGGGCACGTCCTGGTGGGCGTAGGCGCCGAGGTTCGTCTCGCGGACGCGGGCCACCAGCTCGGCGAAGGTCGGGTCGCCGGAGGTGTCGGTGCGCAGCACCAGCGTGTTGACGAAGAACCCGACCAGCTCCTCCACGGCCGCGTCGGTGCGGCCCGCGACGGGGCTGCCGATGGGCACGTCGGTGCCGGCGCCGAGCCGGGTCAGCAGCGTCGCCACGGCCGCCTGGACCACCATGAACAGGCTGGAGCGGGTCTCGCGGGCCAGCGCGGCCAGGCCCGCGTGCAGGTCGGCGGGGATCTCGAAGGGGACCCGGCCGCCCCGGTAGGACTGGCGGGGCGGACGCGGCCGGTCGACGGGCAGTTCGAGTTCTTCCGGGAGCTGGGCCAGCGCCTCCTTCCAGTACGCGATCTGGCGGGCCATCTCGCTGTCCGGGTCGTCCTCTGAGCCGAGGACCTCGCGCTGCCACAGGGTGTAGTCGGCGTACTGGACCGGCAGCGGCTCCCAGTCGGGGGCCGTCGACCGCACCCGCGCGGCGTAGGCGAGCGACACGTCCCGGGCCAGGGGGTTCATGGACCAGCCGTCGCCCGCGATGTGGTGCATGACGAGCACGAGCACCTGCGCGCCGCCCTGCACGGTGAACAGCCACGCCTTGAGGGGCAGTTCGGCCGTCAGGTCGAACTCGTACGACGCCGCCGCCCTGACCTGCCCGCTCAGCGCCTCGGGCGCGACGGTGACCTCGACCAGCTCGGGCCACGCCTGGGAGGCGTCGAGGATGAGCTGGCGCGCCCCTTCGGAGTCCTCGGTGAACAGGGTGCGCAGGCTCTCGTGCCGCGCGACGACGTCCGCGAGCGCCAGCCGCAGGGCGTCCCGGTCGACGGTGCCGGTGAGCCGCAGCTCGACGGGGATGTTGTACGTGGCGCTGGGGCCCTCCAGGTGGTTGATGAACCACAGGCGCCGCTGGGCGTACGACAGGGGGATGCGGGGCGGCCTGACCACGGGCACGACCGGCGGGCGGGCGCCGGACGCCTCGCCGATGGCGGCCTCGACGCCGGCGACCGTGGGGTTCTCGAAGAGTCTGCGGATGGAGATCTCCGCGCCGAGGACGGCACGGATCCGGCTGAGCAGCCGGACGGCGGACAGCGAGTGGCCGCCGCGGTCGAAGAAGCTGTCGTCGATGCCGACGGACGGCACGCCCAGCATCTCCGCGAAGATCGTGCACAGGATCTGCTCGCGCGGACTGCGCGGCGGCCGCGACCGCACGGGCGCGGCGACGGCGGCCCGCTCCTCCTCGGCGGTGGCGGCGAGCATCAGTTCGCCCGCACGCGACCAGCGGCCCACCCGGCCCGTGCGGTACATCAGGCCGCCGCCGTGGAACGGGCACGGCACCCAGCGCGCGGGGTCGGCGGCCGGGCCCTGCTCGCCCGCGACGTACACCTGTCCCGGCACGCCGGTCGGCACGGGGCGCAGCGCCTCGTCGAGCACGTAGACGGCGCTGCCGCGCAGTGCGGCGGGCAGGCCGAGGCGGGCGACGGCGGGGGCGGCGCCCGCACGGGTGAGGTCGCTCCACGCGCCGAGGACGGTGGCACGCTCGGCCCCGTCGAGCAGGTCCGCGGCGGACAGCTCGCGGTCGGCGCGCTCGGCCATGGCCACCAGCAGACGCACATAGCGGTCGGCGGTGGCCCGTGCGGTCTCCCGGTCGAAGAGCCCGGCGTCGAACTCCAGGGCCGCGGCGATCCCGGCGGGCCGTCCCCTGGCGTCGAACCGCTCGGTCAGCTCGAAGTTCAGATCGAACTTGGCGTCCCCGATGTCCGGCCGCTCCAGCCGCGTCCGCAGTCCGGGCAGCTGCGCGACCTCGGCGAGCAGGGCGTCCGGGTCGGTGTTGTGCAGGGTGAGGCAGACCTGGAAGAGGGGGTGGCGGGCCAGGGAACGCTCGGGGTTGAGGGCCTCCACCAGCCGTTCGAAGGGCAGGTCCTGGTGCGCGTACGCGGCGAGGCCCCGTTCCCGGACCCGGCCGATCAGTTCGGTGAACGTGGGGTCGCCCGAGGTGTCGGTGCGCAGCACCAGCGTGTTGGCGAAGAACCCGACCAGGTCCTCGACGGCCGTGTCCGTGCGGCCCGCGACAGGCGCGCCGATCGGAATGTCCTCGCCCGCGCCGAGCCGGGTCAGGAGTGCGGCCAGACCGGCCTGGAGGACCATGAACAGGCTGGCGCGGGTCCGCCCGGCGAGCGCGCCCAGGGCCTCGTGCAGCCCGGCGGGGACGAGGAAGTCGACGCGTCCGCCCCGCTCGTCACCGGCCTCGCCGCGCGGCCGGTCGAAGGGCAGCTCCAGCGCGTCGGGGAGGCCCGCGAGGGCGTCCCGCCAGTAGGCGAGCTGGCGGGAGATCTCACTGCCGGGGTCGTCCTCGGCGCCGAGGACGTCGCGCTGCCAGAGGCTGTAGTCGGCGTACTGCACCGGCAGCGGCGCCCAGGCCGGGGCCCGTCCCTCGACGCGGGCGGCGTAGGCGGTGGCCACGTCACGGGCCAGCGGCCGCATGGACCATCCGTCGCCGGCGATGTGGTGCAGCAGGAGCAGCAGGACGTGCTCTTCGTCGCCGAGCGTGAACAGGGTGGCCCGGAGGGGAAGTTCGTCGGCCAGATCGAAGGCGTACCGCGCGCCCGCCGTCAGCTCCGCGCCCAGTTCCTCCTCGGTCACGGCCCGCTCGGGCAGCTCGACCCGGGCCTGCTCGGGCGTGCGGATGACCTGCCGGAAGCCTTCGTCGTCCTCGGCGAAGACGGTACGCAGGCTCTCGTGCCGCCCGACCACGTCGGCGAGCGCCAGCCGCAGGGCGCCCCGGTCGAGGGGCCCGGTCAGGCGCAGGGCACCGGGGGCGTTGTACGCGGTGCTGTCCTCGTCCAGAAGGTCGAGGAAGCGGAGGCGTTGCTGGGCGTAGGAGAGCGGGATGCGCTCGGGCCGCGGCCCGGCGACGATCCCACGGCGGGCTTGTCCGCCGAGGCCGCCGTCGAGGGTGGCGGAGATCCCGGCGACGGTAGGCGTCTCGAAGAGCTGCCGGATGGGCAGCTCGGCTCCGAGGGCGGTACGGATGCGGCTGACCAGCTTCGTGGCCAGCAGCGAGTGGCCGCCGAGCCGGAAGAAGTCGTCGTCGATGCCGACGGTCTCCTTGCCGAGTATGTCGGCGAAGAGCCCGCACAGGATCTCCTCGCGCGGTGTACGCGGGGCACGGGACTCGCCCTGCGCCTCGTAGGCGGGGGCCGGGAGGGCGCGGCGGTCCAGCTTGCCGTTGACGGTCAAGGGCAGCGCGTCCAGGACGACGAAGGTGGAGGGGACCATGTAGTCGGGGAGCTGGGCGGCGGCGTACGCGTGCAGTTCGTCGCTGGCCGGGGCGTGCTCTCCCTGCGGTACGAGGTAGGCGACCAGACGCTGGTCGCCGGGCCGGTCCTCGCGGACGACAACAGCAGCCTGAGCGATGTGCTCATGAGAGGACAACACGGCCTGGATCTCACCGAGTTCGATGCGGAAGCCGCGCAGCTTGACCTGGTCGTCGACGCGACCGGCGTACACGAGCTGACCGTCCGCGTTCCAGCGGGCCAGGTCACCCGTGCGGTACATCCGTGAGCCGGGCGGACCGAAGGGGTCGGCGGTGAACCGCTCGGCGGTCAGATCCGGGCGCTTCCAGTACCCCCGGGCGAGTACCGCACCGGCGACATACAGCTCACCGGCCACACCCACGGGCACGGGGTTGAGCTGGGCGTCCAGGACATAGGCGCGCGTGTTCCAGAACGGGCGCCCGATCGGCACCGGCCCCGAGGCGACCTTCTGGCCCGGCTCGATACGGAAGTCCGTGCAGTTGACCGTCGCCTCGGTCGGACCATAGGCGTTGACCACCGTGACGTCGGGGCTCGCCTCCCGCCAGGCGGCCAGCGCCTGGCCGGACAGCGCCTCACCACCCGTGATCAACGTGCCCGAGGGCGACACCTGTGACGGCAGCGCTTCCAGCATCGCGAGGTGTGACGGCGTCACCTTCATGAACGACGGACGCCCATGTGCAGCCGCCTGCTCATCCAGTTCGGCCAGCACCACACGGCCACCGGACACAAGCGGCGAATACAGCGCAGTCACCGTCAGGTCGAAGGCGACCGAGGAATGCAGCAACGCCGAACCGGAAGCGTCCGCGTACACCTCACGGGCCCGCTCCAAGTAGTGACCCACGGAGGCGTGTTCAACGACCACGCCCTTCGGCCGGCCCGTCGAACCGGAGGTGTAAATGACGTACACCGGGTGATGCGGCTCAAGCGGCGACAACCGATCCGCGTCCGTCACGGGCCCGGCATCAAACGCGTCCGCCTCCCCCAGTACCGCCACGTCATCGATGACCAGCACCGGCTCCGCATCCGCCACGATGTGCGCGATCCGCTCCGACGGATAATCCGGATCGATCGGCACATACGCGCCACCGGCCTTGGCGATGCCCAGCAGGGCCACGACCAGTTCCACCGACCGGCCCAGCTTCACCCCCACGAACCTCTCGGCACCCACACCCCGCGAGATCAGCCACCGCGCCACCCGGTTCGAGCGCGCCTCCAACTCCCCATAGGTGACGGAGTTCTGACCGGCGATGACCGCCACCGCACCCGGAGACAGAGCCGCCTGTTCCGAGAACAGCACCGGCAGCGAAACCCCCCGTACATCCCGCGCGACACCGTTCCACTCGCCCAGCAGCCGTTCCCGCTCCTCCGGAGCGAGGATCTCCAGCTCACCGAGGGGCCGCTGCGGGTCGGACGCCACCGCCTCCAGGACCCGCACGAGACGGTCCTGGTGGGCGATGAGGTCACGCTCGTCGTACAGCTCGGGGTCGGCGTCGAACTCGACGCGCAGGCCCGCGCGGGAGTCGGCCGTACCGTAGAAATTGATCTTCAGGTCGTTGACCGGGCCCGTGGAGAGCGGATGGGCGACGGACGGGCTGTCGCCGAAGAAGGGCTCGTTGGCGAAGGCCATGACGTTGACCGTCGGGCCGAGGCGGGCCTGCCGTCCGCCGGACAGTCCCAGCTCCCTGACCAGTTCCTCGCCCCGGAAGCGCTGGTGGCGCAGCACGTCGGCGAGGGCGCGCGAGACGTGCGCGGTGAGTTCGGCGAACGGCAGTCGCGCGGTGGCCGCGATCCGGATGGGCAGGACGTTGACCATGGCGCTGGGCGTGCCGGCCGATGCGCGGCCCGTACGGCCCGCCAGCGGCAGGGCGAAGGTGAAGTCGGTGCGGCCCGTCATGCGGTGGAAGAAGGCGGCGGTGGCGGCCGTCGCGAGGGCGGGCCACTGCGCGTCGAGACGGTCGGCCAGGGCTGTGAGGTCGCGTACGAGTGTCGGCGGGAGGGTGATCACGCGGCGCAGCCTGCTGTACGTACTGGGCGCCTGGCGGCCCGCCAGGGCCAGCGGTTCCGGCAGGTCGGCGAAGGCCTCGAGCCAGTGGGCGCGGTCGCGGGCGTGGCGGCGCGAGGAGGGGTAGGCGGACTCGTCGGCGACGACCCTGTCGAGGGTCGCGAAGCCGGTCGGTGGGGGCTCCGCACCGGCCAGGAGCGCGGTGTAGAGGGCGGCGACGCGGTCCGCGTACACGGAGTGGCCGAAGCCGTCGAGCACCGCGTGGTGGTAGCGGTGGAAGTAGAACGACCGGTCGTCGGCCAGGGTGAGGAGTGTCTGCGCGCTCAGCGGGGCGCGGGAGAGGTCGAAGGGCTGGGCCATTTCCCGCCGCATCCAGGCGTGGGCGGCGGCCTCGGGGTCGGCCTGGTCGCGCAGGTCGAGCAGCCGCAGCGGCCAGGGGTCGACGGGTTCGACGACCTGCTGGACGCCGGCCCCGTCCACGTCCGCCGCTCCATCGGCGCCGGCACCCCGAGGGCCATCGACCTCGGTGAAGTACGAGCGCAGCGCCTCCGTCTCCTCGACGGCGCGCCGCACCGCGCGGTCGAGGGTCCCCGCGTCGACGGGACCGTTGATCTCGTAGTAGCCGCCGCAGTTGTAGAGAGGGCTGTCCGGCTGGAGTTGCTGGGCGACCCAGATGCCCAGTTGGGCGGCGGACACCGGTCGACGGACCGTACGGACGTCGGACATGAAGAGGCGGTCCTCTCTCGGTTCTGCGGGATGGCGAGCGGCGGGGCGGGCGAGCGGCAGGGCGGGGCGGGCGGTCAGGCGTTCTGCGCGGCCAGTTCCTCGACCAGGGCCTTGCTGAGACCGTCGATGGTCGGGTTGTGCCACATCACGGTCGGGTCGAGAGAGATGTCGAGGTGGTCCTCCAGTTCGGCTGCGACCGCGAGGACGTACACGGAGTCCAGGCCGTAGTCGCTCAGCGGGACACCGGTGTCGATGCCGGCCGCGGGCCGCTCCAGGTGGTCGGCGACGCAGTCGATCAGCCAGGCGCTCAGGCTCTCGGCGGTGTGCCCGCTGGGGGGCTCGGTGGCGGTCTCGGTGGCGGGCTGTTCTACGCCGGTCTCCGGCATGGGGATGCTCCTCGGGATCGGTGGGGCACGTCCGTGTGTGCGTGCGGGGGCGGGGCGGTCAGGGGCGGTCGGGGACCGGGTGGCCGGTGAGGCCGAAGGAGAGGCCCGCGTCGTAGCGGTCGCCGAGCTGTGCGTGCAGTCCTTCGGCGGCGGGGCCGGCCGGCTGGGGTACCCGCCGCGAGGCGCTGGTGAGGAGCCGGCGGCCGGGCGCGACGGCCAGCAGCCGCGGGTCGCACAGCTCCGCGGCCTCGGGGGTGGCCAGGAGGGCGTCCGGGGTGACGGGGGCCGCCGGGCGGGCGGGGCCGCCGGGGGCGAAGAGGACCCGCTGGGCCTGGCCCAACAGGGCCTGGAACACCGCGTGTTCGCCCTCCCTGAGGTAGAAGCGGGAGCCCATGACGACCGACAGCCGGTCCAGAGCGCCCTGCAGGACCCGCGGGCCGAGGAAGAGGGCGGGCCGGGGGTCGCCGCCGCGCACGGCGAGGACGGTGAGCGTTTCGCTCAGGAGCAGGTCGGCGTAGGCGCCGGCGATGAGGGCGCGGAGGTAGGGGATGTCGATGGCCGCGGCGCCGTAGAGCCGGCGTGCGCGCAGGTGCCGCACGGTGATGCGCAGCGCCGAGTCGAGCGCGCCCGCGGTGGCGCCGAGGCGTACGACGTCGGCGGCGTCGCCGGTCGGCGGGTGGCCGGCGGCCGCCCGGGGCGACCGGCGGTGCAGGGCGCGCAGGACGTGCCACAGCGCTTCGGACGCCGGCGGTTCACCCGCGAGACCCAGCGAGGTGAGGATGTCGCCGCCGGGCGGGGTCCGGCCGGCCTCGTCGGCGGCGAGCACCGCGCGGAAGCCGTACGGGTTCGTGTCGTCGAAGGGGTCGCCCAGCCGCTCCTCGACGGCACCGGCCGCGGCGGGAGCGGTGCCAGTGCTGGCGGCGGGAGCGGTGCCGGTGCCGCCGAAGGAGCCGGCGTGGGTGCCGGTGCCGGTGCCGGTCATGAGGCGCTCGCTTCCTGGGCGGTGGCGGGGGCAGGGGCCGGTAGGGAATCGGCGCCGGGGGCCGTGACGTTGGCGCTCGCCCCCAGCCGGTCGAGGAGTGAGTACGGCGCGCCGGGCCCGGCGGGGCGGGCCAGCAGTGCGTCGGCCAGTTCGGCGTGGACCCGCCGGTCCACCGCGTCGACCTCCTCGCCCAGGTCGGTGAGCACCTTGACCAGGCACCCCCGCAGCCAGGCGTCGTCCACCGGGCCGCCACTCGCGGCGCCCTCCGTCGGCACCGCCCGGAGCCACACGTGCAGCGCGGCCGCCGCACCGAAGCACAGCTCGTACCGCTCGGCCAGCTCGAAGCCGAGGACCGGTACGGCGCGCGGTGCGAAGCGTGCGGCGGCCATCTCTTCGTGCAGCCGGTCGGTGGCGGCGCCGACCCGTTCGGCGAGGGCGGCGAGTCGGACCGGGGCGCGGTGCGCCGCCACCAGGGCCCGCACCTCGGCGACGGCCGCGGGCAGGCTCGCGACGACGGAGATGCCGCCGGTGGAGATCAGCTTCAGGGCCTCGGGCCTGAACGCCCCCGGCGAGCGCCCCACCGTGGTCGCCGCGGCGAGGCCCGCCGCGTCCCGGCGGCCCTTGCGGTAGGCGCGGGCCAGGCTCGGGAACTGGTCGATCAGGGCGTTGCGGTTGACGAGACTGCTGCCGTCGAAGATGCCGATGATGCGGTGGTCCCGCTCGACCTTGGCGAATTCCCCGTGCGGGTCGCCGGGGCCGACGAGCCCGTAGGGGCCCAGCAGATGGAGCAGTCGGGCGATGAGATCGTCGACGTAGGCGGGCACGGCGGCCTTGGCGACCGCGGAGACGACGCTCATCTCCGCCGTGAGGGCGGCCACCGAACGCATCGCCACCAGGCCGGTCGCCTCCGCGAGCAGCAGGGTCGCGGTGGCCTCGCCCAGCTCCTCGCGTACGTGGGGAAGGTCCGTCAGGCTGCCGCCCGGTCCCGCGGGGGTGCTGGCGGCGAAGTCGGCGGCGAGGCGCAGCGCGTGGTCGCCCGCGCCGAGGGACATGGCCACGCATCCCGTGCGGGTCACGTGCAGGGACTTGAGGATCAGCTCGACGCCCTGCCCGGCGTCCCCGACGAGTGTGGCGTCGGTCAGCGGGGCGTTGTGGAAGGCGATGCCGCCGATGGCCGCACCCCTGATGCCGTACGTCGGGACCTTGGCGAGGTCGGTGAACGACCCGGTCGGGAGGTGTTCCTTGTCGACGAGGAAGAGGCTGAAGCCGAGCGGGCCGCCGGCCTCGTCGGTGCGGGCGAGGACGGTGACGAGGTCGGCGCGGGTGACGTTGTTGATGAGCCACTTCTCGCCCGACAGGGCGCGTTCCCCGGCCCCGGAGAGTGGGGCGGCGACCTCACCGGCGAGCAGGTCGCTGCCGTGGTGCCGCTCGGTCAGGGCGCACGAGACGACCGCGCCGTCGGCGATGCGCCGCCCCAGGCGGGCGGCCCGCTCGGGGTCGCCCGCGATCCAGGTGGACACGGCGCCCAGATAGGTCTTGCCGTGCGCGGCGGCCACCGTGAGGTCCACCCGTGCGACGGCCCGCAGGAGCTGCATGACTACGGTGAAGTCGTCCAGGGCGCCGCCGTGTTCGGCGGGCACGTAGTAGCGGGGCAGGCCGAAGGCGTCCAGGACGCGGCAGGCCTCCTCGGGAAAGGCGTCGGCCCGGTCGAGTGCGGCGAGCGCCTCGGCGGAGAAGGGCCGGCCGGGCCCGGTGAGCCCGTCGAGCAGGGCCACCAGCTCGGCGACCGGTCCCGGACCGGTGGCCCCGGCGCCGGGTGCGGCGCCCGCGGGCCGCGGGGCGGTGGTGGTCACGCCGGTACCCCCTCGGCTGCGGGTGCGGCCGCGGGGGGCGCGGCCGGCTCCGCGAGGAGGTTCGTGTCGTAGTCGGCGTAGGTCGCTTCGAGTTCCCCGGCGCGGAACAGCTCCCGCATCGCCGAGCGCTGGATCTTCCCGCTGGTGGTCCGGCGCACCGCGCCCGGTCGCAGCAGCAGCACCGCGCCGACGGGGGCGCCGAACTCGCGGGCCACGGCGAGCCGCATGCCGGAGGCGAGTTCGCGCAGCCGCTCGGGGTCCTTGATGCCGCGCACCTCGTGGGTGACGACCAGGACCTCGTCGTCGCCGCGCAGCCCCGGCACGGCGAAGCAGGCGCCGGCCAGTTGGCCCAGCTCGGGCCGCTGGAGGCGCAGTTCGTGCTCGATGTCCTGCGGGTAGAGGTTGCGGCCGCGCAGGTTCAGTACGTCCTTGATGCGGCCGGTGATGTAGAGGTCGCCGTCGTGCAGGACCCCGAGGTCACCGGTGCGGAGGTAGCCGCTCGTGCCGTCGGCGGCCGTGGCGCGGAACTCGGCCTCGTTGGTCGCCTCGCGGTTCCAGTAGCCCTGGCCGATGGCCGGGCCGCGCAGCCAGATCTCACCGACCGTCCCGTCGGGCAGCGGGCGGCGGGTCGCGGGGTCGACGACACGGACCTCGGCGCCGGTCGGCGGGCCGCAGTTGACGACCTCGCGGCCGCTCTCGCCCGGCGCGGCGGGCACGAACTCGTGGTGCTCCAGCCGCTCGGCCGAGACCGTGCGGGCACTCGGCGGTATGTCGACGGCGCCGGAGACAAAGAGGGTCGCCTCGGCCATGCCGTAGCTGGGCGAAAGGGTCTCGGGGCGCAGCCCGGCGCCGGCGAAGCGGGCCTGGAAGCGTTCGAGGACGGCGGCGCGCACGGGCTCGGAGCCGTCGACGGCGTGCCGCCAGCGGGACAGGTCGAGCCCCTGGAGCTGGGCGTCGGTGACCCGGCGGGTACAGACCTCGTAGGCGAAGTCGGGGGCGGCGGTGAAGTCGAGGCCGAACCGGTCGATCATGCGCAGCCACAGGTGCGGGCGTTTGAGGAAGGTGCCGGGGCTCATCAGGACGGTGGCGGAGCCCAGCATCAGCGGCGGCATGATCATGCCCATGAGGCCCATGTCGTGGAAGTGCGGGATCCAGCCGCCGCCGGGCGTGCCCGCGTCGAGGCCGAAGCGGCGGGCGAGGTTGTCGGTGTTGTGCAGCAGGTTCCCGTGGCTGATCATCACGCCCTTGGGGTCGCCGGTGGACCCCGAGGTGTACTGGAGCACGGCGAGCGTGGAGTGGTCGGCGTCCGGCGCGGCCCAGCCCTCGGGGCCGGGACCGGTGCCGTCGTCGGTGACCAGCAGGGGAAGCCGGCCGAGGCCCTCCTCGGCGATCCAGTCCGCGACGTCCGCGCGGGTGGCGGAGTCGGTGAGCACCGCCGCGGCGCCCGCGTCGTCCGTGATGCGCCTGACCCGGTGACGCTCGTGGCGGTAGCGGCCGGGCAGGGAGGAGGGCACGGCGACGGCGCCGGCGTACAGGCAGCCGAAGAACGCGGTCAGGAAGGCGAGTCCGGCCGGGTACAGGAGCACCACCCGGTCGCCGGGCGCGACGTGCTCGCGCAGCCGTACGGCGAGGGAGCGGGCCGCACGGTCCAGCTCCGCGTACGTCAGCCACCGCACCCCGTCCTCGCGGTCGGGGTCGGTCACAAATGCCGCCGCGCGCTTTTCGGCCCGCTCCTCGGCGTGCCTCCGAAGTATCGCGACGACATTGAGGGCGGTGACTGTATCCGCCATATTCGAGGCCCTGCCCTTCGCGTTTCCCGAATTTCCGGTCCATGCGCCGATCCGGCACTGCGACACTTTCTACAGGCGGGCCATCGGGCCGGGAAGGCACCTGACAGCAAACTGCACCCCGTGCCACCACCGTCGGCCGCAACGGGGTCAAATCCCCCAAGTCGTACGTCTCCTGGGGGTCCGCGAGGCCAGTACCGGCCAGCGGGGGCGGCCTTCGGAGGGCGTTCCTGCCACTAAAGTCGAAGCCCGGGCCCTTTTCGCTCCCCCCTCCCCCACTCCTCTCCTTTTCGCGACTCCGGGATTCTCATGCATTTGATACACGGCACCGAATCGCCTTCCGTTCTCGTGACGGGAACGTCCTCCGACTCACACACCTGGAATCTGGTCTTCCTGCAATTGTTCCTGGAGGAAATGGGCCACACCGTCGCCAATCTCGGCCCCTGCCCGCCCGACGACCTGGTGGTGGAGAGCGCCCTCGCGGTGCGCCCGGGCCTGATCGTGGTCAGCAGCGTCAACGGCCACGGTTTCACCGACGGTCTGCGGCTGATCCGCGCCCTGCGCGCCCGCCCCGAACTGGCCGCCACCGCCGTCGTGATCGGCGGCAAGCTCGGCACCGACGGGCTGCGCAACGTGGGCCTGGTGCGCCGGCTGACCGCCGCGGGCTACGACCGCGTCTTCGACGACGGGGACCTCGCGGAGTTCCGCGAACTGGCCACCACCCGGATGCCCGCCCGAGCCGTGTCGTGACGTCGGCGCCCTTGCGCCCGGTCGCCTTCGGCGAGTTCGTGTCGCGGGCCCACGCGCGCGGCACGCTCGTGGTGCAGCCCAGGATGGGCTTCAGCGATCCCCGGCTGATGCGCGAAGGGCTGGCCGCGACCCGCTCCGCCGACGCCCTGACCGTCGGCACCCTCACCCTGGACAGCTATACGCGCGTGCGGGACCTGCCCGCCGCCCGGAAGGCCGTCGCCGAGGGCGCGCCCCTCAACGGCTACCCGCTGTGCACCCACCCCGCGGCCACCACCCACGCCCTGCTCGACGGCATCCTCGACGCGGACTTCCCGGTACAGGTCAGGCACGGCTCGCCGCGCCCCGAGCACATCGTGTCCCGGCTGCTGGCACTCGGCCTCGACGCCACCGAGGGCGGCCCCGTCTCGTACTGCCTGCCCTACGGCCGCACCGGCCTGGCCGACGCGGTGGCCGCCTGGCGCACCGCCTGCACGATGCTCGCCGAGGCCACCACCCCCGTCACCCCGCATCTGGAGAGCTTCGGCGGCTGCATGCTCGGGCAGCTCTGCCCGCCCTCCATGCTCGTCGCCATCAGCGCCCTGGAAGGCGCCTTCTTCGCCCAGTACGGCCTGCGCAGCGTGTCGTTGAGCTACGCCCAGCAGATCAGCCCGGAGCAGGACCGCGAGGCGGTGGCCGCGCTGCGCGGGCTCGCCGGCGAGCTGCTGCCCGGCGTCGACTGGCACATCGTGGTCTACGCCTACATGGGCGTGTACCCGCGGTCGCGGCCCGGCGCCCTGAGCCTGCTGACGGCCGCCGCCCGGCTGGCCGTCGAGTCCGGCGCCGCCCGGCTGATCGTGAAGACCGCGGCCGAGGCCCACCACATCCCGAGGATCGCGGACAACGTGGAGGCCCTGGAGACCGCGGCCGCCGCCGCCGCGCGTGCCACCCGGCTGCCCGGCCCCGCCGACTCCGAGGTGTACGCCGAGGCCCGCGCCCTCGTGCACACCGTGCTCGGCCTGCACGACGACATCGGCGAGGCGCTTATCACCGCGTTCCGCCGCGGTCTGCTGGACATCCCCTTCTGTCTGCACCCCGACAACGCGGGCCGCACCAGGAGCTTCATCGACCACGAGGGACGGCTGCGCTGGTCGGACACCGGGGCGCTGCCGATCGGCGGCGCGAGCACGTCCTCCCGCACCGTGCTGACGTCCACCGACCTGCTCTCCGCGCTCTCCCACGTGCAGCGGTCCTACGACTGTGGAGGAATCCCATGACCAGCCCCTCGCCCGTCCCGGCCGACGCAGCGCCAGGGCTTTCCTGGCGGGGCTGCGGTCCCCGGGCGCAACTGCGGATCCTCACCGGGCGTTCGGTCCGGGCACACTTCGCCAACCGCAAGGCCGTCGTGCTGAGCATGCTGCAGCCGGTGTTCATGCTGGTACTGCTCAGCCAGGTGTTCGGTGCCATCGTGGACCGCGGCCGGCTGCCCGACGACATCTCCTACATCGACTACCTGCTGCCCGCCCTCCTGGTCACCACCGGCATCGGCCCCGCCGTGGCCTCGGGCATCGGCCTGGTCCGCGACATGGACAACGGCGCCGTGTCCCGGCTGCGGACGTTGCCCATCCACGCCTCGCTGATGCTGTTCGCCCGCAGCTTCGCCGATCTGCTGCGTACCGCCGGCCAGCTCGTCGTCCTGACGGTCGTCGCGGTGGCGTTCCTCGGCGCCGACCCGGCGGGCGGCGCCCTCGGGCTGCTGGCCGCGCTGGCGCTGACCTGCGGGGTGGTGTGGGCGATGACGTGGGTCTTCCTCGCGCTCGCCGCCTGGCTGCGCAACTCGGAGGCCATGCAGAGCGCCGGCTATCTGGTGACCTTCCCGCTGATGTTCGCCTCCAGCGCGTTCGTGCCCGCCGACCGGCTGCCCGACTGGCTGCAGGTCCTGGCCATGGTGAACCCCCTGTCGTACGCGATGGACGCCACCCGCAGCCTCGCCCTCGACCGGCCGCTCGGCACCGAGGTGTGGTCGGCGCTCGGCGCGAGCGCGCTGGTCGCCCTGGTCGGCTCGACGCTGGCCGTCCGGGCCTTCCGCAGGCCGGTGCGCTGACCCCGGCGAGGGCCGCGCCCACCCCCGGCGCGGCCCTCGCCCCGTCCCGATCCCGCCCCGTCCCGCTCCCACCCGGTCCCGGGCGGGAGCCGCAGAGTTGGAGACCTCTCATGACCTCGTCCACGACCCCCTCCCTCGCCCGCATCGACGCGGGCCCGACCCCGCCCGCGGACGCCGCCGCGTGGCTGACCGGCGAACGGGACCGGATCCGCGCGGCCGTCGCCGAGCACGGGGCCGTCCTCGTCCGCGGCCTCGGCCTGGACAGCCGCGCCGCGGCCGTCGAGGCGCTGCGGCGGGTCATCGGCGAACCGCTGGCCGAGCGGGAGGGGTTCGCCCCCCGCGACCGGTACGGCGAGGGCGTGCACTCCTCCTCGCACTGGCCCGCCGACCAGCCCATGTGCATGCACCACGAACTGAGTTACGCCGGGCGGGCGCCCGCCCTGCTGGCGTTCGCCTGCCTCACCGCCCCGGCCGAGGGCGGGGTGACGGCGCTCGCCGACGCCCGTGCGGTCCTGCGCGACCTGCCCGCCCCGCTCGTCGAGACGTTCCGCCGCGACGGCTGGCTCCTGACCCGGCACTACAACCCGCTGGTCGGCCTCGCCTGGCAGGACGCCTTCCGCACCGACGACCGGAAGGCCGTGGAGGAGTACGCGCTCACCCATGACATCGAACTGTCCTGGGACGCGGAGGGCGCGCTGCACACCCGCCAGCGGCGGCCCGCCGTCCTCACCCACCCCGGGACGGGCGAGGACTGCTGGTTCAACCAGATCGCGTTCCTCAACGAGTGGACGATGGCGCCCGAGGTCCGCGAGTTCCTCACCCTGGAGTTCGGCCCCGAGGGGCTGCCGTTCAACACCTTCCACGCCGACGGCACCCCCCTGGACCGGGCCACCGTCGACCTCATCAACGACGTCTACGAGAAGCACACCGTCCGCGAACCCTGGCGGCGCGGCGACCTGATGGTGGTGGACAACATCCGCATGGCGCACAGCCGCGAGCCCTACCGGGGGGAGCGCGAGATCCTGGTCGGCCTCGGCGAACCCTTCCGCCCCTGAACTCCCCCACGCCGCACGGCGCGTACGCCAAGGGGCCGCATCCGGGATGTCCTTTCCGGATGCGGCCCCTTCGGCACGTCCGCGTCAGTGGAAGCTGAGCGTGCGGTAGACCGTCACGTTGCCCGCCAGCTCCTGGCAGGCCTGGGCCGCCGCCGCCAGCTGGTGGGGGCAGTCCGGCGCCGCCGTGTCGAGCAGGACGCCGAGCGTGGTGCCGCTGTGCCCGACCACCACGCCGAGGCCGCCGACCTCACGGCAGATGCGGATCATCGGGTCCAGCGACCGCTTGTGCCGCAGCACCTGGTTCATCCGGGCACTCTCGGTCGCCACCGCCCCGACCTCGGCGAGGTCGCGGCGGGCCACGGCGCCGGTGACGCGGTCGAGCAGCCGCGCGTACGCCCGCTTGTCGCCGGCGGTGAACGGCTTGGGGATGCTGTTGAAGTCGACGGTGTCCACCGCGCCGCCCTCGTCGATGCTGACCACGGCCATCGAGGGCAGCGACCCGAGCCGGGCGCGCAGCCGCACGCTGCGGTGGTGGAAGGCGACGACGGACGGGTAGAGCACGCCGTCGGTGGGTTCGATCCTGGCGAGGTAGGACTCGATGCGGCGCGGCGGCATCGGCTCGGCCAGGGCGTTGCCCACGGCCCGCGCGGTGGCCACCAGGTCCGCCGAGGAGCTGGCGAGGCCCTTGCCCTCGGGGAGCATGCTGTCGATGCGCAGCACACCGCCCGCGGGCCGCGCCGCGTCCGCCATGATCATGTGAACGAGCCGTCTGGCCTTCTTCTTGTGCGCCGGCCACACCTCCACGGTGTCGGAGTGCGGGTCCAGTTCGAACCGGGCCATGGCCCAGCGCGCGACGGGCAGCGTGACCAGGAAGTCCCCGTCCTCCTCGGGCAGCACGCCCTGGAGCAGTTCCCCGAAGGTCCCGAAGGCCGCGCTGACCCCGGTGGCGCCGACCCGGCGGTATCCGGCCGCGGGTGCGAGCGTCTGAATCGTCTTCACGCCGTCGCTGCTCCTCTCACCAGCGCCGCGGTCTGAGCCGGGCGCGTACTGACGAAATAGTGGCCGCCCTCGTCGAGCACGCGGAGCGTGACCCGGTCGGAGACCGCCTTCCAGTCCTCGTAGGTGTCCGCGAACCGTGCCGTCGCCGGGTCGTCCTGCGCGACGACGACCTCCACCCGCGCGGCGACGCGGAACGGCTCGGCGTCCTCGCGCAGCCGCAGCAGCCGCCGGTCGGTGGTGAGCACGTCGTGGCGGTAGGCGCGGCCGACCACGTCGGCGCGCTCCGGCTTCAGCTCGTCCAGCTCCACGTACGCGTTGTCGGCGCGCAGCCGGGACAGCAGCGTGTGGTTGTCGGCCCGTTCCATCTCGGCCATCTCGGCGCGCAGTGTCGCCTCGTCGTCCAGGAGCTGGGCGCCGATGAAGACCCGCTCCACGGCGCGTCCCGTCTCCTCCAGGCGGCGCGCCGTCTCCAGGGCGGTGACGGCGCCCGCGCAGTGGCCCCACAGCAGGACCGGCGTGCTCACGCGCGCGGTGATCTCCTCCGCGACGCGGCGGGCGATCTCCTCGATGCCGACGAGCGGCTCGTCGGCGCCCGCCAGGTCGTGGCCGGGCAGCTCGACGCCGAGGACCGCGATGCCGTCACGCTCCAGCGCGGCGGCCAGCGAGCGGAAATTGACGGCGTTGCCGCCGGCGTAGGGGAAGCACACGAGCGTGTGGTGCGGGTTGCGGACGCCGGACAGCGGTTGGAGCAGGCCCACGGCCGGGGCTCCCGCGCCCGTGCCCTCGCGGTCGGCGAGGACCGTGGCGAGGTCGGCGAGGACCGGGTGGGCGACCAGGTCCTTGAGGGAGAGCGCCCGGTCCATGTTGACCAGGAGCCGCACCGCGGCCAGTGAGGTGCCGCCGAGCTCGAAGAAGTTGTCGGCCCTGCCGATGCGCTCCAGGGGCACGCCGAGGACCTCGGCCCACAGCATCGCCAGGCGCTGTTCGCCGGGGGTGCGGGGGGCGGCGTAGGGGGCGCCGCCGTGACCGAGGGTGCCGGCCAGGCGGATGAGGGCCTTCTTGTCGACCTTGCCGTTCTCGGTGAGGGGCAGCCGCTCCAGCTGGTGGAAGTAGGTCGGCACCATGTAGTCGGGCAGCAGCCCGGCGAGGAAGTCCCTGGCGTGCTCGGCGGGCAGCTCCTGACCCGCGGCGAAGAACGCCACGAGGTTGCGCAGTTCACCGGGCCCGCCGTCGATGACGACGGCCGCCTCGCGGATGCCGTCCAGGGCGAGCAGCTTGTTCTCGATCTCGCCGATCTCGATGCGGAAGCCGCGGATCTTGACCTGTTCGTCGCGGCGGCCGAGGTATTCGACGCGGCCCTCGGGCAGCCACCGGCCGAAGTCGCCCGTGCGGTACATCCGGGTGTTCTCCCGGAACGGGTCGGGCACGAACGCCTGCCGGGTGCGCTCCTCGTCGTTGATGTAGCCGCGGCCCACGGCGACGCCGGAGAAGGCGATCTCGCCCGGGGAGCCGAGCGGCGCGAGCGCGAGGTTCTCGTCGAGGATGTAGGTGTTGACGTTCCGCAGCGACCTGCCGACGGTGACGAAGTCCCGCTCGGGTACGCCGTCGAGGACCTCGTGCATGGTGTCGTCGGACACCTCGGTGGCGCCGTAGGCGTTGACCAGCTTGATGTCGGGGAAGGCGGCGAACCACCGCTGCACCAGCTCGTACTTGAGCGCCTCGCCGGTCACGGACAGGGTGTGCAGGGCGCCCAGCGGCCGGGGGTGCTGCTCCAGGTGCGTGAGCAGCACCTCCAGGTACGAGGGGACGATCTGCGCGACGGTGACCCGCCCCTCGACCAGCTCGTCCAGGAAGCCGCCGACGTCCATCAAAAGCGCGGTGTCCACGATCCGCACGCTGCCGCCGGTGAGCAGCGGCGCGGCGAACTGCCACAGGGAGATGTCGAAGCACTGGGAGGCGGTCTGCGTGACGACCTCGCCGGGGCCCTCCGCCAGCTCCATGTCCTCGATCTTCATGTGGAGGTGGTTGAGCATGCCGGCGTGCTCGCACAGCGCGCCCTTGGGAGCGCCGGTGGACCCGGAGGTGAAGTAGATGTACGCGGCCTGCCCCGGGGCGAGAGGCACGCCGGGCGGCTCGACGGGCACGCCGGACGCCTGGATCTCGGGCACCGAGAGCAGCGCGGGCGGGCGGGCGACACCGGCCGCCGCGTCCCGCATCAGTGCCGCGCTCGCGGGCTCGGTGAGGGCGAACGCGCAGGCGCTGCGCTCCAGTTGGGTGGCGACGCGGTCGGCGGGGAAGTCGGGGCGCACCGGCAGGTAGACCCCGCCGGCCTTGAAGACGCCGAGGGCGGCGGCGATCCAGTCCAGGGTGCGGTCCATGGCGACGGCGACGACGTCCTCGGTGCCGGCGCCGGCCGCGAGGAGGGCGTGGGCGACGCGGTTGGCGCGCTCGTCCAGCTCCCGGTAGCTCCAGCGGACCCCGCCGTGCACGGCGGCGACGGCGTCGGGAGCGCTGCGCACACGCTCCTCGAAGAGGTCGACGAAGGTGCGCTCCCCCAGCTCGACGCGGGGCCCGGCCAGGCCGTGGAGCTGGGTCTCCACCTCCGCCTCGGCGAGCAGGCTCTGGCGGTGGTGCGGGCGGGCGGTGTCCGCCACGAGGTGGCGCAGCGCCGCCAGGTGGTAGCCGGCGAGGCGGGAGGCGTACGACTCGTCCAGCTCGGCCCGGTCGTAGGCGATCTCCAGGTCGAGGGTGTCCCCCGCGCGGACCCAGGCGACGCGCAGCACCTCGCCCGCGGCGGTCCCGCCCGCGGCTTCGCGTGCCTCGGGGCGCGCGTCGAGGCCCGACAGGTCGAGGACCGCCTCCGGGACGGCCTCCGCGGTGTGCGTGGCCGTCAGGGCGGCGCCGGCGTGCTCGACCAGCTCCGCCCAGCTGGAGTCGTCGACGGCGAGCCGCAGCGGCGTGGCGGGGCGGCCCGCGGCGGCCACGTGGCCGATGAGCAGGCCCCGCTCCGCGGAGACCGTGGCGAGGACCCTGGCGTGTGCGGCGAGCAGCAACGCGCGCCGGTCGGCGCCCAGTTCGGCGGCGGTGCGGCCGAGGTCGCGCAGCAGTTCCTCGGGCAGTGGCGTCCGGTGCAGGCCGATGCCCTCTGCGCGGGCGCCGGGCCTGGTCCACCGGGGAATCCTGGTGAAAGCGTGCTCTCCTGTGCGGTCCTTCATCGTCCCCCGACCCCTTCTCCGTCCAGTGCTTGTGGTGCTGCCTGCTGCTGGAAACCGATCCTGATCAGCCGGGCGGCGTCCAGCGCGTGCCGCTCGGCCTCCTCGCCGCTCCCCCCGGTGGCCACCACACAGGCCAGCCGGTCCTGGAAGGAGTGCGTGACGCGCAGGGTCCGGCCGATGGTGGCGGAGCCGGTGGTGGTGGCGGCCACGACGCGGGGCGCCGCCGCGGCCCGCTCCAGTCCTTCGACGGCGCTCACCCGCCGTTCGGGGTCCTGTGCCGTGCCCGTCGCGAGGAGGAAGCGGATGGCGGCGTGGCCCGCGCCGGGCCCGGCGGCGGGCGCCTCCTGCCCCGCGGCCCCGGCGATCACCTCGTCCACCAGGTCCCGGCCGGTGGCGGCCCGTACGGCGACGGGGATCATGCCGCCCGCGAGGCGCGGGTTGACCTCGATGACGACGGGGCCGTTCGCGGACAGGCGCAGTTCGGTGTGGGCGGCGCCCCAGCCGAGGCCGAGGGCGGCGAGCGCGGCGCGGGCGGTGTCCCCGAGCGCGGCCAGGGCCGCGGGGCCGGCGGGCGCGGGCACGTCGTGCCCGGTCTCCACGAAGTACGGCTCGGGGCCGAGGTGCTTGCCGACGACGGTGACGACGTGGTCGTCGAAGGTCTCCACGGAGAACTCGGGGCCCTCCACGGCCGCCTCGACCAGGATCCGGGAGGGCACCGGGGCGCCGCGTTCGTCGGTCGCCCGGCCGAGCAGCTCGCGGGCCCACCGCGTGGTCTCGGCCCGGTCCCGGCACAGCTTCACCCCGACCGATCCGGAGCCGCTGACCGGCTTGAGGACCACGGGGTGCCCGATGTCCTCGGCGGCCGCGACGGCGTCGGCGACCTCGCCGACGGCCGCGAAGCGGGGCACGGGCACGCCGGCGTCGGCGAGCAGGGCCCGCTGGACGTCCTTGGCGCGGCAGCGTGCGACGGCATCCGCGTCCGGGGCGGGCAGCCCCAGCTTGGCGGCGGTACGGGCGGCGGTCACCACGTAGTACTCGGAGCTGCTGGTGATGCCGGCGAGCCCCGCGCCCCGGGCGAGCGCGGCGCATTCTTCGTACACGGCGTCCGCGTCCGAGGTGTCCAGGACGACGGTGTCGACGCCGTCCTCGGCGACGTACCCGTACCGGCCGGGGTCCCGGGTCAGCAGCACCGGCCGCAGCCCGCGGGCGCGGGCGGCGGCGCAGAAGTCCCGTCCGGTACCGGTGGTGTTGCTCTCCACGAACGCGAACCACCGCGCTCCGGTCCCGCTCATCGGCCCTCTCCCCTCGTCGTCCCCGACGCCAGGATGTCGCCGACGGCCGTGTCCAGTCGCAGCTCCGCCTCGCGCAGCCGGTCCCGGTGTGCGGTCAGCCGGGCCCCGTGGGCCGCGAGCCGCTCGCGCAGGGTGGCGACGACGGCCGCACAGGTGCCGGGGCCGCCACCGCGGTCGTGGGCGGCGACGACCTCGCTCAGCGAGGGGACCTCCGCGCTCACGTCGGCGGGCATGCCGTCGGGCAGCGTGATCCCGGTGAGTTCGTGCTCGCCCGCCTCGACGGCCTCGCGGACCGCCGCGCCCACGACGTGGTGGGCGGTGCGGAACGGCACGCCCTGGGTGACCAGGCGGTTGGCGATGACGGTGGCGGTGGTGAAACCCTCCCGCGCCCGCTGCGCCATCCGCTCGGGCACCGGGCGGGCGCCGCTCACCAGCACCTGGGCGAGCAGCACGCTGTCGCGTACGGCGGCCAGCGCGCCCCAGGCGCCGGAGACCGCCTCGGTGCCGACCTCGATGGAGTTGGTGAACGGCGTGGACTTCGTGGCGGACGCGGACGCGGTCCAGGCGCCGAGTGCGTGCGCGGCCTTGGCCTTGACGTGTTCCAGGAGGAACGCGTTGCGTTTTTGCGGCATGGCCGAGCTGCCGCCCACCAGCCGCTCGGGGAACTCCACGAAGGCGAACTCCTGGGTGCTCCACAGCTGGAGGTCGGTGGCGAGCCTGCTCAGCGTGAGCGCGGCACCGGCGGCGGCGCCCAAAGCGCGCAGCACGCCGTCCCTGGCCGCGACGGCGTCCATCGCGTGCAGCGGGGGCGCGGTGAAGCCGAGGAGGGCCGCGGTGCGGGCCGGTTCGATCGGCAGGTCGGTGCCGGAGACGGCGCCCGCGCCCAGCGGACAGCGGTCGAGTCCGTCGAGGGTCTGCCGCAGTGCGGTGATGTCCCGGTCCAGTGCGGTGGCGATGCCGGCCAGGTAGTAGCCGTAGCTGATGGGCATGGCCGGCTGGAAGTGCGTGTAGACGGGCATGGGCACGCCGTGGTGGGCGCGGGCGCGGGCCAGCAGGACGCCCTGCATGCGCTGCACCTCGCCCAGCAGGCCGATGAGTTCGGCGCGCAGCCGCATCGCGGTGATGGTGGCCTTGATGTCGTTGCGGGAGCGGCCGGTGTGCAGCTTGCCGCCGATGTCGGCACCGAGTTCGGCGACGAGGTGTCCCTCGTACATCAGGTAGAGGCCGCGGGGCGCGTCCGTGCCGTACAGCTCGGCGAAGTCGTCGGCCCGCAGCCGGGTGATCCGCTCCAGGAGGGCGGCGGCCGCGTCCTTCGGCAGCAGGCCGCACTCGGTGAGCATGACGACATGGGCGAGGTCGACGGTGGTGGTGTGGTGCAGTTCGTCGCGGATCTCGGCGGGTCCCGGCGTCCCGTAGACCACGCGGCGGGTCCGCGGGCCCAGGGTGCGGGTGAGGCGGCCGGTGCCCGGTGCGGCGAGGGTCATGAGCGGGCCCGGGCGGCCAGCGGGCCCACGTCGGTGCGGGGCACGGTGCCCGGCACGTCCTCGTAGCGGCGGCGGTTCCAGGCGAGGCGGGTCCAGCCGTCGCCGGCGTCCGCGAAGTCGTCGATCAGGACGGGCTCCTCGGGCAGGGCTTCCAGGCGCTGCCCGTGCTCGGTGAGCCAGGCGTCGTCGTACACGGTGGCCTGGTAGCGGTAGCCCTCGTCGGGGAGCATCACCACGCACAGCTCGTCGGGGTGGCGGGCGGCGTACCACTGGGCGGCGAGGAAGGCGGCACCGCTGGTGGGGCCCTGGAAGAGGGCGTGCCGGGCGTGCAGGGCGCGGGTGGAGGCGTAGGCCTCGGCCGCGGAGCACCAGTGGACCTCGTCGAAGACGGAGTGGTCGAGGTTGGCGGGCCACAGGCTGTTGCCGAGGCCGCGCAGCGCGCGGGGCCCGTCGGGCTGGCCGAAGAGCACGCTGCGGTGGGTGTCGACGCCGATGGCCCGGGTGTGCGGGGTGACCTCGCGCAGGCCGCGGGTCGTGCCGCACATGGAACCGCCCGAACCGACGGGCCCCACCAGGCAGTCGACGGTGCCGAGCAGCTTGCTGAGCTGCTGCGCGACGACGCCGTACGAGCCCGGGTTGTCGGGGTTGGTGTACTGCTCGGGGCAGTAGGTGTCCGGGAGTTCGGCGCGTATCTCGGCGAGTCTGCGCAGTCGGGCGCCCTGGAAGCCGCCGACGGGCGCGGGCTCCCGGCAGATCTCCACGCGGGCGCCGAGGTCGGTGAGCCGGCGGTAGAGGTTGGCGTCGATGGCGGGGTCGCTCACCAGCACCAGCTCCCGCTCCATCAGGGCGCTCTCCATGGCGAGTGCGAGCCCGAAGGTGCCCGACGTGGTCTCCACGATCACCGTGCCGTCAGCCAGCTCGCCCCGCTGTTCCGCGCTCCGCAGGATGGTGCGGGCGGGCAGCAGCTTCATCAGCGTGAAGACCGCGCCGTACAGGTTGGGGGCGAGCCGGATGACGCGCGGCATCATCGTGGCCTCGGTGATCGAGTAGTACGTGGGCGTGGTGAGCGCCATGGAAGTGCTCCCAGGGTCGGGAAGAGAGAAAAGGGAAGAGGACGAGCGGGGAAGGGGGCGAGCAGGGGTGGGGACGAGCAGGGGTGGGGGGGTCAGGAGTGTGCCGGGGCGGCGGGCAGCCGCTCGGCGAGGCTGATGTAGACGTCGTCCAGGGTCGGTTCGGCCAGGGAGATCTCGACGATTCCCACGCCCGCCTCGTCCAGCGCCCTGACCACCGCGGCCAGTCCGGTGGACGCCTCCACGGGAACGGCGACGAGGCCCTCGGGTTCGCCGGACGCCGGTTCGAGTCCGGCGGCACGCAGCGCGCCGAGGGCGGCGGGCACCGCGGCGCCGTCGGCCAGGGTGGCCCGGACGGTGCTGACGCCGAGGCGGCCCTTGAGCTCCGCGACCGTGCCGTCGGCGATGGTCGAGCCGTGCCCGAGGACGACGACGCGGTCCGCCAGCTGCTCGGCCTCTTCGAGGTACTGGGTGGTGAGCAACACGGTCGTGCCGTCGGCCACGGTCGCGCGCACCAGCTCCCACAGGGCGTTGCGGCTGACCGGGTCGAGTCCGGTGGTCGGCTCGTCGAGGAAGAGCACCTGCGGGTGGCCGACGAAGCTGCCCGCGAGGTCGAGGCGGCGGCGCATCCCGCCGGAGTACGAACCGGCGGTGCGGCCGGCCGCCTTGGTCAGGTCGAACATCTCCAGCAGCTCGTCGGCGCGGGCCCGCGCCTCCCGCTTGTTCGCGCCGAGCAGCCGGGCCACGAGGATGAGGTTCTCGCGCCCCGAGAGGCTTTCGTCGACGGCCGCGAACTGTCCGGTGAGACCGATGCGCCGGCGCACCTCGGGCGCTTCGCGCACCACGTCGAAGCCGGCGACGCGGGCCGTGCCGCCGGTGGGCGGCAGTGCGGTGGCGAGGATGCTGACCAAGGTGCTCTTGCCCGCTCCGTTATGCCCGAGCAGGCAGAGGACTTCTCCTTTCCCCACGCTGAGGCTGACACCGTTGAGAGCCTGCATGGAGCCGAAAGTACGGCTTATTTCTGTGGCTTCGATCATCATGCTGCTCACGGAATGTCATTCCTCGCAAATTGCGTATCAGGGCACCCGAGGTGGAGGCGAAACCATTCCTACACACCCCGCTTCGCACGCCACAAGAACAGCTACAGCAAGCTGCCATGGGGTCCGCGCACGGCCGGGGTGCCCGGTTCCGTGTGACAATTTCTTACCCGGCTCGGCGGCGGTCGACGGGCCTTTCGACGAGCGGGGCGAGCAGTCCGAGTTCGACGGCCCTGGCCCCGGCCTGGAAACGGGAGTTGGCTCCCAGTTCACGGGTTATTTCCGCAACGTTCCTGCGATAGGTGCGCACGGACATGCCCAGCTCGCGGGCGGCGACTTCGTCGGTGCGGCCGGAGTTGAGGGCCAGCAGTATCCGCCGGGCCAGAGCGCTGCGCGAACGGTCGCTCAGACTGCGGTAGTCGGAGAGCGCGGCGCTGCCCGACCACGAGACGCTGAAGAGAGTGCGCAGGTTGCGCAGGACGGCGGAGGCGTGCACCAGGACGGCCTCACGGACGTCGAGGCCGCTGCGGGACCAGACGACGCCCGCCGCCCCGTCGGCCAGGACCATCTCCTGGAGCGGTCCGCGGGCGAGCCGGGCCTCGACGCCCGGCGCGTACTTGTCGAGGTGCTCGGCGAGGACACGGTCCTCCAACAGGCCCACGCGGCCCAGGAGCTGGACCTCGACGCCACGCGCCGCGGCCCGGCCGAGATGGCCGATGAGCTGGAGCGTCTCCTCTTCGCCCTTGCCGGAGAGGACGACGGCGAGCGTGCGTCCGGCGGAGGCGACCACCTGTTCGGTGGCGGCCCCGACCGAACCCTCGTCCGGGTCGAGGGCGGCGACGAGGCGCCCTTCGCTGCGGTGGCGGTCGACGGCGGTCTCGACGAGTCTGCGCGCTTCGAGGAGCATGCGCTCGACCTCGCCGTGAGAGGGTGCGGGCGTCTGCGCTCTCAGCGCGGCGAATATCGGCCCGGAATCCGAGGAAATATCGGCATTGGTAGACATACGCGGTACAGCTCCCCCTGAAGCTTAACCAACATCAGCCCGAAACGACATGATCGTAGTGATCGAAGTGATCGTGATCGAAGTGATCGAACACTCCGCGGAAAGGACATCGCGGAGGACAGTTCAAGAGCCGTCGTATTAACCGGCGTTCATCACCGGGTATTCCCGCGGCGGCACATCCGGTCGGACGGACAACACATGCAGTACATGCGACACACTGGAGATGCCCCCATTCCCCCGTGGAAACCCGGGACGCGCCTCGCGCCGCCGGATTCAAGTCACCCTTCAGGGCTCCTCTTGTTGCAACCCTAACCAAACGGCCCGCACAACGTCAACGAAGGCCAAAGGCGTCCCGGGCCATCGTTTTACGGGAAACCTCATGGTGCGGACCGCGGTCTTCAGGTAGGCCGTCAGGTGCTTGATGTGACGACTTGTTACAAACTGATGAGTAGCATAGCCCGACCTCCCGGGCGCCTCATCCCGGGGTGAATGAAGTACCGGGAGGTCACAGCGTTAAACGAATACGCTCGTTGAACCTAGGACAGCTGCCCGTCATAGTCCGGCAATTTGAACCCGCGCTCCGCGTGACCGCCGGCGAAGTCCGTACCGTTATTGCCTATGTTGGCGATGATCGCGTAGCCGCGGCCCTCGATCTCGGCGCGCTTCGCGGCCTTGAACTCGGCCGGGCTGCCGAAGAGATCACCGAAAGTCCGCTGGTAGAGACCGTCCACCGGGTAGCCGACGGACGTCAGGTTCGCCTTGGTGACCAGCTCGATGAGGTCGGGGCGCGCGGTGACGAAGAACACAGCCACGCCCCGCTCCTTCGCCTGCTTGGCGATCTCCAGGACCGGCTTGACGGCGGGGGTCGGCGGGAACGGGTGGAAATGCGTCTCCAGCGAGGTGTTGTCGATGTCGAGCACGATCGCCAGCTTCTGCCCGGCGCCCTCCGCGATCCGCTTCTCCAGGTACGGCCGCACCTCGTCCGTCACCTTGAGGACGTCGCGCTGCCAGGTCCCGTAGTCGACGGCGGCCGCGGCGGCGGGGGCCTGGGCGGCCGGCCGCCCTGCGGTCTCGGTCGCCTGCGCCCCGCCCACGGCGCCGAACCCGAAGAGGGTGGCCGCCGCCACCGTCGTGCCTACGCGCCGTCTCCACTGAGCCGTGGTCATGGAAAACCTCCAGATTACGTGCGACACGCGGCCCCAGGGGCCGCGACCTGTGCTCAACATAGGCCGGGGCCAAGGGTGTTGGGGCGGCCCGTGTCCGCAACCGGAGCAGGGCGGCGACCTGGCACGTGTCAGGTCCGCGGCCCGTCCTCGGCCTTTCCGCCGAACCGGCTTGATCCTTGGCAGGTAATTGCCAGTGCCTTTTGGCGGGAATAGAAGGTGATGTCCCTTTGCCCGCGGCGGCCCGAGGGGGCGGGGCGGCTTGGGGGGGCGGCGCGGCTTGGGGGGCGGGGCGGCTTGGTGCGGGCCTGCGGGGGCCTCTGGGGTCCTCAGTGCGCTTCGGCGTCCGCGCCCGCGGTTACGACAGCACGACCCCGTCCATCACCAGCGCCGCCACGAGACCCGCCGCGAGGAGCCAGGTGCCGAGCCTGGTCCGGCCGCGGCGGCTCAGCTCGATCACTCCTCCGCAGAGGATGAGCAGCAGCCCGTAGACCCCGACGACCAGCACGGACGAGCGGCTCGCCAGCCGCAGCGCAAGGACCACCGCCGCCGCGGCCATCAGCACGGACGCCGCGGCGACGCGGGCGCGGCGGGCGCGGGCGGCCGGGGTCGGGCCGACGGGCCGGGCGTCCGGCTCGGCACCGGGCGGGGTGGGGGGCTGGTCCGACTGCTCGGACTGGTCGGGCGCGCTCATGGTGGTGGATCGTAATCGCTCACGCGAGCGGACCGATGAGGTGTGGCCACTTCCCTGGCAACGGCCCCACGCGGCGCGGGGCCCCGCGTACGCCGTGCGGTCGTGCACGGCGTACGCGGAACCCGTGGGCGGGGCGGGGAAGCCGCTCGGGCAGGGCTCAGTACTTGACGTCCGAGCAGGCGTAGAACGCGTTGCCCGTGTCCGCGATCGTCCAGACCGCGACGATCACGTGGTGCCCGCTGCGGCCACCGGGGACGGTGCCGCTGTGCGAGAGGGTCGCGGGCGGCTGCTGGCTGTTGTACGGCACGGTGAGGAACGGCGTGGTGTCCAGGGCCGCCCTGGTCACCGGCTGGCTGTCGTCCCAACCCTGCTTGGTGATGTAGTACTTGAAGTCCGTGGTGCGGTGGCGCGCGGTGAACTGCCAGCGGAACGTGTAGCTCTGTCCGCCGCTCACCGCCGTCGTGGGCCAGGCTCCGCCCCCGGGCGTCCGGGGCGAGTTGAGCTGGTTGAAGCCGGCTATGCCCGCCGAACAGATCTTGCCGTCGGCCGGTCCACCCGCCGGGAAGCCCTTGGGACCCTCGACGCTCTGCGGTTCGTACTGGATGGAGCCGCAGTTCGTCACCACGCCCTTGGCGCAGTTGATCTGCCTGCTGGCGGGCAGATCGGTGTAGCCGTGGCCGCTGGCGCCACCGGTGGACAGCGCGACGGCGCCGACCGTGGTGAGGCCGACCATGGCCGCGTACATCTTCTTCTTTCGCATGTGCCGCTCCTGACCGAACGTGGGGAGTTCCGGGGACGTGCGCGCACTGCGGTCTAGACCAAGTCTCAGATTATTGGCGTTAGTTGAACATGTCCATACCAATGCCGGAGAGGATCCGTCCGGATCACGGGGCGGATCACGGGGCGGTCACCGGTGCTCGCCGTGCCCCGTGTAGAACGCCACCGTCAGGTCCTTCACCAAGGCCTTGCGCTCGTAGTCGTCCAGCTCCACCAGGCCCCGCGTGGTCAGCCGCGTCACGGTGTCCTCGACCGAGTCGACCACCGAGGTCAGGACGGTGTCCCGGTGCCGTGCGTCGAGGGCCGCGACCCGGCGGCGGCGCATCGCGGCGGCCACCTCGGGGGCGTACTCGATCCGGGTGGGCCGGGCCGAGAAGACCTCCACGCCGACCGCCTCGACGTCCGCCGCGAGCGCCCGGGTCAGCGCCGCGCCCACGGCGTCGGCGTCCCGCAGCGTGGGGGCGTCCCGCAGCGCGGGCGCGTCGTCGTGGAACGCGTCGGCGGGCAGCCGCGAGAGCACGCGGGCCGTCGCCGCCTCCACGCACTCGCGCAGATACTCCTGGTGGTCCTCCACCGCGAGCGTCGCCCGCGCCGGGTCCTTCACCCGCCATACGACGAGGACGACCACCCGCAGCGCGACCCCGTCCCGGTCCACGGCGGGCATCGGCTCGCTCCGCCAGTGCCGCAGGCGTACGTCGACGCGGCGGCGGAGCAGCAGGGGGTTCACCCACAGCAGGCCCGTGCGGCGGACCGTGCCCCGGTAGCGGCCGAAGAGGCTGAGCACCCACGCCCGGCCGACCCGGCCCCGGGCCAGCCCGCCGAAGCCGAACAGGCCGAGCGTGCCCGACGCGGCGAGCGAGGCCCACTGCGCCGGCCCCGGACCGGTGCCCCCGCCGTCGAGTCCGGCCGCCCGCAGCGCCGGCTCCGGCAGCATCCCCGCCCACCACAGCGACAGCGTGCAACCGGCGACGCCCGCGCATCCGCCGAGGACGCCGGCGAGGCCGGGCAGGACCCGGGCCCGCCGCTCGGCCAGGGAAGGGTCGAGGTCGGGCACGGGGCGCGCCGCGGACTCGGCGGGCCCCGCCTCCGACGCCGGCGCGGGCGTGGGCGCGGGGCGGCGCGGTGTCCGGGGCTGCTCCCCCGTACCCCGCCTGCGCCGCACCACGGCGGGCGGCAGCGGGACGGCCACCGGGTCGTCCGGGTCGTCGCGGAAGAGAAGGTGGACGGGGATCTCGGTGGTGGCCTCGCTCTGGATCACCCTCGGCGGCCGCGCGGCGGCCTGCTCGGGCGCCCCGCCGGGCCGCGGGGACTGTGGCTGTGAAGCCGCCGTCGCACTCATCCGTGCCTCCGCCTCATCAGTACCTCCGCCTCATCAGTACTTCCGCCTCATCAGTACTTCCGCCTGGTCCGGCCCCACCTCACGCACGCCCCTGCCTCATCCCTGCCTCCGCCTCACCGACACCTCCGCCGTACCCCCAGGCCGAGGCCCGAGGCCCGAGGCCGTGCTCCTCACCGGAACAGCCGTCGCCACGTCTCCGGGCCCGGGTAGCCGTCGGCCGCCGCGCCCCGCCAGCCCTGGGCGCGCTGGAACGCCTCCACGTTGCGTCGGTCGCTCTCGCTCCAGGTGGGGCCGGGGCCCCGGGCGTAGTGGCGGCCGAAGCCCTTCCGCACGAGCTGGACGCCGAGCTGCTCGACCGCCGGGTGGGAGACCCCGGGCCGGAAGACGCCCGCCCCGGGGTAGGCCGGCGCCGTCCGCGCATCGGTGTCCTTCGGGGTCGCGGCCGCCGCGGGGATGTCCCGTCCCGTCCCCCGCATCAGGTACGACCACGTGGCCGGGCCGGGCAGGCCGTCCGCGCTCCCGCCCCGCCACCCCTGCGCCAGCTGGAAGGCCCGCGTCGCCCTGCGGTCCGCCTCGGTCCAGCGCGGTCCGGGGCCCGACCGGTAGAAGCGCTTGCCGCCCCGCGCGACCAGCGCCTCGCCGAGCCGGGTGACGTACGCGTTGTTCGCCCCGGGCCCGAAGGAGCCCGCCCCGGGGTAGCGCGTGCGGACCGGCCCGGAGCCGCTGCCCGCGCCCTTGCCCTCCGTGGTGGTCCCGGCCTCCTCGACGCCCTTGAAGCGATAGGCCAGATAGCGGTCGGAGTTCTCCCAGTAGGCATAGGGAGTCGCCTGCTTACGGGCGTGCGGGCGGGTCTGCTCGTAGGCGACGTAATGCGTTTGAGTGGCGTCCGTCCAGCCACCGAAAAGCGTCACGTGCGACCCCTTGGTCGGGTTCGCCGGATTGTGGAAGAGAAGAATGTCGCCGGGCTGGAGCTGTTCCTTCGTAATGCGCACCGCGTACTTGCCGAGGCTGCCCGTCCATTCGTTGCCGCTCAGGTTCCAGGCCATCGAGACAAAGCCGGAGCAGTCCTGGCGGTAACCGTCGCTCCAGTACGCCTCCATGCTGTACGGCACCTTCGCGTCGACCCACGTCATCGCCCGGTCGATGATCGTCGTCCGGGAGATCGAGTGGTACACCGACGACGCCGGCACGCCCGAACCGCCGTGCAGGGGGCTCGCGGGGCCCTGCGGCGTGTCGGGTCCCTCGTCCGCCGGACGGGCGTCCCGCCGGGCCGCCGCATGGCCTGCCGCCCCGGCACCCCCCACCTCGGTGCCGGCCGCCGCCGGCAGCGTCTGGCCGCCGAGCACCGTGCCCGCCGCCGCCGCGAGGACGAGGGCGCGCCGCGCGCCGTGCGCCGCCGGGTGGCCGCCGAGCCGCACGGGAAGCGCGTGGACCATGGCGCGCCGCCAGTGGAGACAACCGGGACAGCCGCAGTCGCTCTCGGGGTCGAATTCCTCGAATACCGGAGCGGCCTCCATGCGATTCCCCTCACACCCCAGAATAGAAAGTCCGCGCATCTGCACATCCGTCAGTTTCTCAACTGTCCCGGGATACCGCATGTTGACGGTCCGAATGATGTAGCGGCCCGCCCCGGCGGCTACCCGGGCCCCCGCGAGTTCCCTCTCCGGACGCCGCCCCGGCGGGCCGGGTGGTCAGGAGCACCCCCGGACATCCGGTAGAGTTCTCCAGGTCAGCAGGCGCCGCTAGCTCAGTTGGTTAGAGCAGCTGACTCTTAATCAGCGGGTCCGGGGTTCGAGTCCCTGGCGGCGCACAGACACCGAAGGCCCTCCGTTCACACGGGGGGCCTTCGTCGTGTGCCCTACCGCTACGGTTGCGCCATGGCGCGCGACATCCAGGAGCGGATCAAGAAGCTCATCATCGATTCCCGGCTGCCCTCCGGGGCCTCGCTCCCCACCGAGCCCGAGCTGATGGAGCGCCTCGGCGTCAGCAGGAACTCCGTGCGGGAGGCCCTCAAGGCGCTCCAGGCCGTCGGGATCGTGGAGATCCGGCACGGTTTCGGTACGTATGTCGGCCCGATGTCGGTCGCGCCGATGATCGAGGGCCTCGCCTTCCGCACGGTGGCGGGCCACTACCGCGGCGAGGACAGCCTGCTCCAGCTCCTGGAGCTGCGCGAGGCCGTGGAGACGGGGCTGATCGCGCGCCTGGCGGGCCGGGTCCCGGAGGCCGACCTCGCCGAACTGGACGCCTTGGTGGACCGGATGGACGCCGAGGCCGCCGCCCCCGACGGCACCGTGCGCGCGGAGACCGACCGCGCCTTCCACGCCGCCCTGTACCGCGGCCTCGGCAACCTCCTCCTCGGCGAGGTCCTGGAGGCGTTCTGGGACGCCTTCCACAAGGTCCGCACCGATCTGGTGGACGTACCGCAGGACCCCAAGGTCACCTGCCGCCAGCACCGCGAGATCGTGCAGGCGGTGCGCTCGGGGGACGCCGTCCGGGCCGAGCGGGCCATACGGGAGCACTTCGGCAACATTCGTACGCGTCTCAGCTCACCCGCCCCCACAGGCGCCCCCCATCGCACGTAGCCTCTGGCTCTCACGCGGCGGGCGGCACAGGGCAGTTGAGGACACCCCGGTGCCCCGTCCGTGGCGCAATCCTGACATGAGGCCCCCTGCCCACGAGGGCGTTACGCGCCGCCCCGGCCTGGGGACGCGCCGTCTGCGGGGAGTGGAGGAGACAGGGGCATGGGGTACCACCCGGCGCGCTGCGGCTCGCCGGGATGCTGGTGGAGGCCGCGGACACGCTGCGCGACGACTTCGACCCCGAGGCCCGTCTGCGACGGCTGTCGGACCACTGCGTGGAGCTGCTCCCGGCCCAGGGCGCCGGGGTGCTGTACGCCGACGGGGGCGAGGTCCGCCTCGTCGCCGGGGGCCGGCGACGGGACGTGGTGCACGCCCTGCTGGCGGCCCAGCGCGAGGGCGGCCCCTGCCGGGACGTCCTGGGCAACCGGCGCGGCGGTGGCGCCGGTGCGGATCGGCTCCGCGGAGTCGATGGCCCGCTGGCCCGCGTTCACCGGGCTGGCCGGCGCGTACGGCGTCACGCGGACCTTCGCCGTACCGCTGCGGCACGGCGGCGCGACGCTCGGGGTGCTGAACGTCTTCGGGACACGGCCCCCGCGGGACGAGCACGTCGCGCCCGGGGAGGCCGAGTCGCCTCGCGCAGATCCTCGCGGACGCCACGGCCCTGGGCCTGCCCCACCACCGCACCCTCACGGGCTGCCGGACGCTCACCGCGCAGCTCCAGCACGCCCTGGACAGCCGGGTCCGCGTGGAACAGGCCAAAGGCGTGCTCGCCGAGCGCCGGCACACCGGGGCGGACGAGGCGTTCGAGGCGCTGCGGCGCTACGCGCGCACGGAACGCCGGGCCATCGACCTGGTCGCCACCCAGGTGATCGAGGGGACATTCGACTGCGCGGCGCTGCGACGCGACCGGCCCGCCCCGTCCTGACAACCGGCTCGACACCCACTCCCCCGGGGCGCCGATTCGTCCTAGAGTTCGTCACACGGCCCGAGCCCCCGGCCTGTGGGCCGTCCCGCTCCTCGGAATGGCCCGTCGACCTCCCGCGCCGGTGCCGGGTTCCTCCCGCGACCCGCGCGCCCGCGGTCGAGGACCGCCCGGTCGGTGGCTCCCGGGGGGAGCGGGCCGCCGACCGGGTCGGATGCGCCGGACGCCGCGGGCCGGCGGGCGACGCCCGTGAGGTACGCGGAGACGATGACGTTGGCCGTGTAGGCGCGGGCGGCCCGGTCGAAGGTGCCGCCGCAGGTGATGAGGCGCAGCTCGGCGCGGCCCTCCTCGTGCGCGCCGTAGGCCTTGCGCGCGTCGAAGCGGGTACGGGCGACGACCTGGACGTCGTCGACGGTGAACTCCGCGACGGTCCCGTCGTCGCGCGCCACCCGGATCCGCTCGCCGGGCCGCACCGCGCTGAGGTCGTAGAAGACGGCGGGCTCCGTCTCCGTGTCGACGTGGCCGACGAAGAGGGCGGCGCCCGGGGCGCCGGGGCGGGTGCCGCCGCCGTACCAGCCGACGGTGTCCGCCCGGGCGTACGGCGGCGGGTCGATCGCGCCCTCGGGGTCCAGGCCGCGGGCCGTCACGGGCGCCGTCACGACCAGGGACGGCACGTCGACGCGGAGCGGGCGCGCGGGCGGCAGCGGTTCGTGCGCGGGCGGCAGGTCGACGTCCGGGGGGCGGCCCACCGCGGCCGCGTCGCCCTTCGTCGGCGCGGACATGCCGCCGGGCAGCGCGGAGAGGCCGCTGCCCCACAGCCCGAGGCCGCCCAGGAGAACCGCCCAGGCGAGGCCGGTCAGCAGGCGCGCGGAGCCGGACGGGCGTTCGCCGCCGGACACGACAGGGGCCCGTCCGTCACTCGGAGCGGTGCCGGCGGACGCTGCGGAAGGCCACGGCGACGGCCGCGACCCCGGCGAGGACCAGGCCGACCACGGCGTGCCGGGTGCCGGGGCCCGCCTCGTCGGCCCCTTCGGACGCGGCCGAGGTGAGCTGCGCGGTGCCGCCGCCACCGGCCCGCACCGGGGCGCTCGGCTCGGCGCTCCGCCCCGCCACGCGGACGGTGCCGACGCCCTGGTGGGGGTGGCCGTCGCAGATGACGGTGAGTTCGTAGGAGCCGGAGACGCCCTTGCGGATCTTCGCGGTGCCCTTGAGGTCGTCGCCACCCCGCCCGCTGAGCCGCGCCTCCCCCTCGAAGGCCCCCGCCCCGGCCGCCCCGGTGGCGCCCTCGCAGCCGGTCACGGTGACCTCCACGGAGGCGCCGGCGCCGGCGGTGGCAGGGGTGACGGTGGCCTCCACGGAGCCGCTCTCGTGGGCCCGGGCCACCCCGCCGGGCAGGGCGACCGCCACCAGGACGGCCACCCCGGCCGCACGGGGAGCAAGGGAACGTATTCGCATCGTGAACCTCCTGTCCTACGAGATTCACGCCGCGCCCGGCACGCCGCACCCCGGCACGGGTCAAACGGGGGCCGGGGCTCCAGAGGGCTTCTAGCCCTCCAGGGCTCCTGGGCCTCCAGGGCTCTAGATCCGCTCGACCAGGTCGGCGATGGAGTTCACGACGGTGGAGGGCCGGAACGGGTACTTGTCGATGTCCCGGCGCGAGGTCAGTCCGGTGAGCACCAGGAACGTCTCCATGCCCGCCTCCAGGCCGGCGAGGACGTCGGTGTCCATGCGGTCGCCGATCATCGCGCTGGTCTCCGAATGCGCCCCGATGGCGTTCAGCCCGGTCCGCATCATCAGCGGGTTGGGCTTGCCCGCGAAGTAGGGGTTCTTGCCGGTCGCCTTGGTGATCAGCGCGGCGACGGCGCCCGTGGCGGGCAGCGGCCCCTCGGTGGAGGGCCCGGTCTCGTCGGGGTTGGTGCAGATGAAGCGGGCCCCGCCGTTGATGAGCCGGACGGCCTTGGTCATGGCCTCGAAGGAGTACGTGCGGGTCTCGCCGAGCACCACGTAGTCGGGGTCGTGGTCGGTCAGGACGTAGCCGATGTCGTGCAGCGCGGTCGTCAGGCCGGCCTCGCCGATGACGTAGGCCGTGCCACCGGGGCGCTGGTCGTCGAGGAACTTGGCGGTGGCGAGCGCGGACGTCCAGATGTTCTCGACGGGCACTTCGAGGCCCATGCGGTTCAGGCGGGCCTGGAGGTCGCGCGCGGTGTAGATGGAGTTGTTGGTCAGGACGAGGAAGGGCCTGCCGGACTCGCGCAGCTTCTTGATGAACGTGTCGGCTCCCGGGATCGGGACGCCCTCGTGGATGAGCACGCCGTCCATGTCGGTGAGCCACGATTCGATGGGCTTGCGCTCTGCCATGCGGTGCACTCCTGCGGGGAAACGGGTGGGCTGGGGCGCCGGGACAGCGCTGTGCCGACGCCCCCACCCTAAACAGGAAGCCGCGATCTCGACCCTCGGCTGTTCGTCCCCGTCTCGCGGTCCCCCACGCCACTCCGGGCACAGTGCCCGAAGCGGGCCCGGCCCGGGTCAGGGGCGGCGGGTGCCCGAGCGCAGGCGCCGGTGGCGGGCCAGCAGGGCCGCGCCGCCGAGGAGGAGCATGCCGGCGGCGGCCCCGAGGCCGAGCAAGGTGATGACGCCGGTCTGCGCCAGCTGCTCGATGGAGTCCGCGCGCTCGATCGAGTCCGCGCGCCCGGTGGGGGACGGCTCCTCCGGGGCGTCGGCCGCGACGGTGAACGCGTAGTCGTTGGAGTCGCCGACCCACTCGCCGTCGTCGTCCCTGCGCTGGACGAGCGCGGCGGACGCCACGACGCGGGTGGGCCGCGTGTCGGCGCTGAAGCCGAGCCTGACCTTGACCTCGACACTCTCGCCGGGGCCGACCGTGAACCCGGGGAAACCGTCGTCGAAGACGCCGACGTGCTCGTCCTGATCGGTCCGCACGAACCGCACGGGCCGCCAGCGCGTCCCGTCGTGGAACTCCAGCCGGATCTGCTCGGACCGCAGCGGCTGCCGCTGGTCCACCAGGACCAGGATCGGGTGGACGCCCGAGCAGGGGTCGCCGGTGGTGTTGGTGAGGTCGATCGTCCAGCCCTGCCGGTCACCGCCCGGACGGTAGGCGGCGGGCCCCTCGTGGATGCGGGTGTCGATGGGAAAGACGTCGCTGTCGGCGGTCCCGCAGGCGGGCGGCACCACGACGGCGTGCCGCTGCTGACGCACCTGCGGTGCGGCCGCGGCCGGCCCCGGCGCGGCGGCGGACGTGAGAGCGGCGGCGACGGTGGTGGCGACGCCGAAGGTGAGAGAACTGCGGAATCGCATGCGGGGACCTTGCCACGCCCCCGGCCCCACCCCCCGCCGCCACCCGGCGGTAGACCCGATCGGCGGTTCCACAACCGCACGATCAGGCGGGATCACGCCGGGGGCGATTGGCGGGACGCCGGCCTTTGGGGGCCGGGCGGTAGTCGCGGGAGGGCCACATGCGCGACGAGGCGTTGCCCGGGCGCATGGACGGGGAGCCGTCCTGGGGGCCCGGGGGGCAGGACTGGTCCGCCGGCGCACAACGCCGCGCGAACGGGCGAGCTGCGCCCGGGGCGATTCGCGGGAGCCGCCTGAGGGGGTGTCAGGGGGAGACAGGGCCGACCCCTGGGCCCACAAGCGTACGAACGGATGGGCCCGCCCGGGGCGATGCGCGGGAGCCGGCCTGTGGGGCCAGGCGGCCACAGGGCCGCCTGGCAGGCCCATAACCGCACGACGACGGGGCCCCGGCCGGGAGCCCTTGACGGGATCCGACCCGAGGGGCCCGGCGGCGGCAGGACCGGTCCGCAGACCCACCGCGCACGATCGACGGGCGGCCACGCCGGAGCCATTGGCGGGGACGCCGACCTGGAGGCCAGGCTGCGGCGAGACCGACAGCCGGCCCACCGGCGCCCAAAGAGACGGGGCCCGCACGGGACCACTGACGGGGAACCCGACCTGAGGGGCGACGGACCGGCGCAGAACCGCACGGGGAGGCGGGTCCCCGCCCACGGCGATCGGCAGGGGACCCGACCCAGTGGGGCACCCGGTGACGGGGACGCCCCGCAGGCGCACGATCAGGCGAGGTCCTGGCCGCGGCGATGGGCGGGGAACGCCACCTCCGCCCGGCCGAACAGCGGCGCGAGGACGAGCTGGGCCGCGCCTTCCGCGACGGCGCGTTCGCCTCCCGGGGCGAGGGCGACGGGCACGTCCGCCGCCCCGCCACCACGCCGGGCACGGGTGGCGACGACCGTACCCACGCCGCGTACGAACAGCTCCTCGGCGGCGAACACGGTCCGTCCGCCCAGCAGGACGCGGTCGATGTCGAGCAGCCCGACAAGGTTGCCCGCGGCCGTGCCGAGCACGCGCGCGGCCTCGTCCAGATCGCCCCGGGCGACGGCCGCGAGGCACAGCGCCTCGACGCAGCCCCGGTCCCCGCACGCGCAGGGCGGACCGTCCAGCTGCAGCACCTGATGGCCGAACTCGCCGGCCCCGGTGCGTGCCCCGCGGTGCACGGAGCCCGCGAGCACGAGCCCGGCGCCCAGCCCTGTGCCCAGGTGCAGATACGCGAAGGAGCCGCCGGCGTCGGCACCGGCGAGGGCCAGGCCCAGAGCGGCGGCGTTGGTGTCCTTGTCCACGACGACCGGCAGCCCGAGCCGCCCCGCCAGCGCGTCCCGCAACGGATACCCGTCCCAGGCCGGAAACCCCGTCACCCGCCGCAACACCCCGCCCACATGATCGAGCGGCCCGGGCAGCGCGACGCCGACGCCGGACACACGGGGCCCGGGACCGGCCGCCGGCCCGCGTCCGGACGTAACGCCAGACCCGGCCGCTCGCCCGCCACCGGGCACAGCCTCGGGCCCCGCCGCCCGCTCCACACCGGGCACAGCCTCGGGCCCCACCGCCCGCTCCACACCGGGCACAGCCCCGGACCCCGCCGCCCGCTCCACACCGGGCACACCCCCAGGCGCCGCCGGCCGCCCGGCACCGGGCACCTGCCCGGATACGTCACCCAGGCCCGCGTCACTCGCCGCTGGAGCGACACCCGCCGCCTCACCGGGCCCCGCCGCCCGCCCGACCCCGGGCGCAGGCCCAGGCGCCACCGCCCGCCCGGCTCCGGGCACCGCCCCGGACACCTCACCGGGGCCCCCGTCACTCGCCCCCGAACCGGCACCCGCCACCTCACCGGGCCCCACCGCCCGCCCGGCACCGGGCACAGGCCCAGGCCCCGCCGCCCGCTCCACACCAGGCGCAGCCCCAGGCAACGCCCCCCGCAGGCCCGGCGGTTGCTCGGCCAACTCCGTCAGCAGCCCCCGTACCTCCTCCGCCGCCGTCTCCACGACCGTCTCCGCGCCCGCGCCGAAGGCGAGCGGGGCGCGGCGTTCGGCGACCACCGTGCCGGTGAGGTCGACGAGGACCGCCGTCAGCTCGTCGCGGTCCAGATGCAGGCCGACCGCGTGGCCCGCGTCGGGGACCAGGCGCAGGACGGTGCGCGGCTTGCCGCCCGTCGAGGCGCGGCGGCCCGCCTCCGCGGCCAGCCCCTCCGCCCGCAACCGCGCGGTGATCTTGCTGACGGCCTGCGGGGTGAGCCCCGTGCCCTCGGCCAGCTCCAGGCGGCTGATGCCCGCCTCGCCCGCCGCGCGCAGCAGATCGAGCACCAACGCGGCGTTGTGCCCGCGCAGCGCCGGCAGGTTCACTCCGGTGTTCACCCTGTTCCCGTACGACTTCACCCCGCCATTGTCTCCTCCGCTTGCACTTTGGCAACACCGTTGCTTAAGTGGAAAGCATGACTGGGACCTCGACCTCCGCAACTGCGACAAGCTCGGCTACCGGCACCGACAGCGAAACCGGCGCCCCCCTGCGCGTCGGCCTCGTGGGGTACGGCCTCGCGGGCTCCGTCTTCCACGCCCCGCTGATCGCCGCCACCGAGGGCCTGACCCTCGACACGGTCGTGACGTCGAACCCCCAGCGGCAGGACCAGGCCCGCGCCGAGTTCGGCGACGGCCTGCGCTGCGCGGCCTCGGCGGACGAACTGTGGGACCGGGCGGACGACCTGGACCTGATCGTCGTCGCGTCCCCCAACAAGACGCACGTGCCGCTCGCCACCGCCGCCCTGAAGGCGGGCCTGCCGGTCGTCGTCGACAAGCCGATCGCCGGCACGGCCGCCGAGGCCCGCGAGCTGGCCGCCCTCGCCGAGGAGCGCGGGCTGCTCCTGTCCGTCTTCCAGAACCGCCGCTGGGACAACGACTTCCGCACACTGCGCCGGCTCCTGGCGGACGGCGCGCTGGGCGACGTATGGCGCTTCGAATCCCGCTTCGAGCGGTGGCGGCCGAAGCCGAAGGGCGGCTGGCGCGAGTCCGGGGACCCGGAGGAGATCGGCGGTCTCCTCTACGACCTGGGCAGCCACGTCGTGGACCAGGCCCTGGTGCTGTTCGGCCCGGCCACGAGCGTGTACGCCGAGTCGGACGTCCGCCGCCCGGGCGCGGAGGCCGACGACGACACGTTCATCGCCCTGACCCACGCGAGCGGCGTCCGCTCGCACCTGTACATGAGCGCCACCACCTCCCAGCTCGGCCCGCGCTTCCGCGTCCTCGGCTCGGAGGCCGGGTACGTGAAGTACGGCCTGGACCCCCAGGAGGCGGCCCTGCGCGAGGGCGGGCGGCCCGCGACGCGGGACCCCTGGGGCGTGGAGCCGGAGACGATGTGGGGCCGGATCGGCGCCGGGGAGTCCCCGGTGACCGGCGGCGGCCGCCCCGTGCCGACGCTGCCCGGCGACTACCCCGCGTACTACGCGGCGGTGGCCGAGGCCCTGCGCGGCACCGGCGAGAACCCCGTCACCGCGCTCCAGGCCGCCGAGGCCCTGGACGTCCTGGAGGCGGCCCGCCGCTCGGCCCGCGACGGTGTGACGGTGACGCTGTGACCGCGGCACGGGAGACCACGGCCCCGCCTTCAAAGGCCCCGGCCGCCACCGCCCCGCCCGTCACCGCCCCAACCTCCACCGCCCCGACCGTCGCCGAACTGGAGGCCCAGGAGCGCCGCTTGGTGCTGCCCCGCTTCACGTACGACGACGCATGGGCGCTCGGCTCGCTCCTGGTGGAACTGGCGCGCGAGCGCCGCGCCCCGGTGGCGATCGACATCACCCGCGGCGGCCAGCAGCTCTTCCACGCGGCGCTGCCCGGTTCGACCCCGGACAATGACGCCTGGATCGCCCGCAAGCGCCGCGTCGTGGAACGCTACGGCTGCTCGTCGTACCTGGTCGGCTCCCGCTTCCGCGCCAAGGGCACGACGTTCGAGGCCTCCTCCCGCCTGGACCCCGACACGTACGCGGCCCACGGCGGCGCGTTCCCTCTGGCGGTCGCGGGCGCGGGCGTCATCGGCGCGGTGACCGTCTCGGGCCTGCCGCAGGTGGAGGACCACGCGCTGGTGGTGGAGGCGCTGGAACGCTTCACCACCGCGTAGGCGGCGACGCCCCCGGCCGGGGCCTGCGCCGGGACCTCGGACGGGAACCCCAGCCCTACGGGGTCGCCGGCCCCGCTTCATGAACCCGAGCGGGGAGTGCCGAGCCCCCCAGGGCACCCGGCCAGGGAGCACAGGGCCCCACCCAAAGCCCCCCGGGCAGGAACCACCCCACCCAAGGCCCGAGGCCCGAGGCCCGAGGCCCGAGGCCCGAGGCCCGAGGCCCGAGGCCAAGGGCAGAGGCCAAGGGCAGAGGCCAAGGGCAGAGGCCAAGGGCAGAGGCAGGGGGCAGAGCACCGCAGCCCCGCACAAGACCCAGGCCGGGCCTACGCGTCCTTCAGTGACTGCCGCTGCCGCCCCAGCCCCTCGATCTCCAGCTCCACCACATCGCCCGCCCGCAGATACGGCTTCGGCTCGGGCTGCCCCATCGCCACGCCCGCCGGCGTACCGGTGTTGATGACGTCGCCGGGGTAGAGCGTCATGAACTGGCTGACGTAGCGCACCACTTCGGCCACCGGGAAGATCTGCTGCGCGGTCGTGCCGTCCTGCTTCAGCTCGCCGTTGACCCAGAGTTTCAGGGACAGCGCCTGCGGGTCCGGTACCTCGTCGGCGGTGACGAGCCAGGGGCCGAGCGGGTTGAACGTCTCGCAGTTCTTGCCCTTGTCCCAGGTGCCGCCCCGCTCGATCTGGAACTCCCGCTCGGACACGTCGTGCGCCACCGCGTACCCCGCGACATGCGCCAGCGCCTGCTCGTGCGACTCCAGATAACGGGCCGTACGTCCGATGACCACCGCCAGTTCGACCTCCCAGTCGGTCTTCACCGACCGGCGCGGCACCAGCACGGTGTCGTCCGGGCCGATCACCGTGTCCGCCGCCTTGAAGAAAACGACGGGTTCGGCGGGCGGTTCGGCGCCCGTCTCGCGGGCGTGGTCGTGGTAGTTGAGCCCGATGCAGACGACCTTGCCGATCCGCGCGACCGGCGGCCCGATCCGCACCCCCTCGGCCGCGAGCGCCGGCAGCACCCCGGCGTCCGCGGCGGCCCGTATCCGGTCGAGCGTGCCGCCGTCGGAGAGCAGCGCCCCGTCGATGTCCGTGACGAGCCCCGACAGGTCCCGCAGGGTCCCCTGGGCGTCGAGCAGAGCGGGCCGCTCCGCCCCGGCCGTACCGACTCGCAGCAGCTTCATGGTCGAACTCCATTCCTTCGGTAGCCCGGCCGATGGGATGCGGCCATCGGAGGTTTGGTCGATCGTCCAAGGTGACTGTCCGCTCCGCAAGACCCCGTTCACGTACTGGACCCCTACTCAGCGGTAGCCACGCGTCCCGGGCCGTCAACCGGCGGCGGCCGCCAGCGGCATCCCGCCCGGCATGTCCCGGTAGAGCACCGCCCGCTCGACGGCGCTCCACGTCGTACTGGTCACCACGTACAGCGCGGCGGCCAGGGGTACGACGGCGACGGTGATCAGAGTCATGAACGACATCAGCGGCATGATCTTGGTGATGGCGCCCATGCCGGGCGTCGGCCGGTCACCGGCCTGCGGAAGCGGCGTGGCGGCGAGCTGCCGCTTGGTGCGCGCGTAGTTGAACGTGGCGACCGCCGCGACGATCACGAACAGCGCCAGATAGACGAGCCCCCGCGCCCCGAACACCCCGCCGTCGGCCAGGGCGTCCGCCCACCGGCCGCCGAGCGGCGCGGCGCCGAGGGTGTGACCGAGCAGCGCGTTCGACCCGCCGCCGAGGCCGGAGCTGGAGAAGAGGTGGTAGAGCAGGAAGAACGCCGGCAGCTGAAAGAGGCTCGGCAGGCAGCCGGAGAGGGGCGAGACGCGCTCCTTGCGGTGCAGTTCGAGGACCGCCTGCTGGAGCCTCTCGGGGTTCTTGCCGTGCTTCTTGCGCAACTCCGCGATCTGCGGCGAGAGCCGGGCGCGCGCCTTCTGCCCGCGGGCCGAGGCGCGCGACAGGGGGTGGACGAGGAGTCGTACGCAGGCGGTGAAGAGCACGATCGCGGCGGCGGTCGCCGAGCCGTGGAACAGCGGGCCGAGCAGGTCGGCCATGCGCGCGACCAGGTCCGCGAAGACGGACATGAAAGGGGACAGGAAGCTGGTCATGGAGGAGCCCTCCGAGGGGTCTCGTCGTGCCGGGAGAGGAGAGGCGAGGTCGGAAAGACGTCGCGTCGGCAGGACGAACCGCGAGGGGCTCGGGTGACGTGTGTGGTCCCCTACGCGGCCGTCGGAAGGTGACGGCCGGGCGCTCGGGGGCGCCTGCGACCCCGGGCGTCGGGGTCGCGCTGGGGCAGGAAGGCGGTACGCCGCTCACGGTCGCGGATGGCCGTACGCACACGGGTGCGGGGCACGGGGGGCGCGCAGCGCGCGGCGAGCAGGGAGCAGACGGCGAGGGCGGCCCCCGCGGCGGCGGTCGCGGCGAGGGCGACGGCCGCGGTGAGGCTGCCGGCGTCGACGAGGACGAGCTCGACGAGCAGGAACAGCAGGAGCAGGGCCGGGCGCGCGGCGGCTTTCCCACTACGCATCAACTCTCGCACCGCGTGTCCTCCTCCCCGACTCCGTCTCCACCCCCGTCTCCGTCTCCGGGGCAGTCCTCTTGCCCCGTTATACAGGACCGATGTCGCTGAACTGAAGGAGCCGGGTGCACGGGCTGGACCGACCCGACCGGCACGCGACTGACCGGATCCCCCGGTTCCGCCCAAGGCCGACCCCGGGCCGGGCGGCATCACGGACGGGGCCGCACGGATGAGGGGGTCGCCAAGCCCCGTCCTAGGAAGACGGACCGACTCGGCCGGGACGACGAACGACAGACGGCAGACGGCAGCCGGCAGACGGCAGGGCGCCCCGGTGGCCGATCCGCTGCTCACCGCCACGCGGACGACCGCGAGGCCCATCGCCGCGAGGCCCGTCACCGCGAGGCCCATCGCCGCGAGGCCCGTCACCGCGAGGCCCATCGCCGCGAGGCCCATCGCCGCGAGGCCCATCGCCGCGAGGCGAGGCAGGGAGAAGGATCCCCCCCCGGCCGATCCGACGGACCGTGCCCTCTGCGGAAGGCCCGCTCGGCAGTACCGTGTCCCGTATGCGCCCCGAGAAGCCTGCCGCCGCCGATCACGTCGACGCCGACCACATCGCCGAAGCCGCGCGCCTGGAACGCACGGCCGGCCTGTACCCGGAGGACGCCGAGCAACTGCTCCTCCAGGCCGCCGCCCACCTCGAACTGGCCGGCGTCCGCGAGCGCGCGACGACGCTCTACGACCGCCTGCTGTCCGCCGACGCCGAGTACCCCCCGTCCTCCCCCGTGCTCATCCGCGCCCTGAAGGCCGCGAACCTCTGGGAGTACGACCACGAGGCGGAGGCCCGCGCCATCATCGACGGGGTCCGCGCGGCGGCCCCCCGGGACCCGGCGCCCTGGGTGATCGTGGCGGAGTCCCTGGAAGCGCACGACGAACTGGAGCAGGCGCACGCCACGTTCACGGAGGCGGTGACGCTGCTGCTCCCGCCGGAGACACCGGACCCGCCGTACGCGACGCATCCGCTGCTCTTCGGCCGGCACCGCGTACGCCGCCTGCTCGGCGCGGACCACGACGCGTGGGACACCTTGGCGGACCGCGTCTCGACGGCGCCCGTCTCCCTGGACGAACTGCACGACCCCAAGCGGGTCTGGTCCCTGGGCTCGGAGAACCCCGCGGAACTCCGCGCGGAGATCACCCGCATCCAGGCGGAACTCGGCTCCTACCGCGAGGCCCTGTCCCGCCCCTTCCCGGTGGCGGTCCTGCACTGGCCAAAAGCGGAACTGACGGAACTCGTGACGGCGTACCCGTCCCTGACGGCCGAATACCCCTCGCACGAGGCGCACTTGGCGACCATAGAGTCCTCCCTGCGCGAACTCTCCGCCTCGGGCACCCCCAACCTCGGCATCGTCACCGGCACGGTCCCCTCCTACGAGGCCTTCGCAGCCTCAGAATCCACCTCCCCGGACCACCCGGACCTACTCCCCCAATACGCCACCACCCTGGCAGCCCGAGGCCGCGCCACGGCCTGGCCGCCCGAGGCTTCGTCGGAGTGCTGGTGCGGCTCGGGGGCGACGTATGGGCGATGCCACGGGGTTCGGTAAAGCGTTCCCGAAGGATCTATTCGGCCAAGAAGAAGCCGGACTTTCCCATGCCTTCGTGTCGCCTTGTGGCGCCGGTGTCAGCTGCTATCACATGTGAGGCATTGCGCTGACGTGAGCGCTCTAACTGGAGCATGTAAGAACAGACACATCAGCGCCCGGCGACAGGGAGGACAGCACCATCCGCACTAACCAAGCAATGAGGGCCTATCCGCACCAAAAGGACATGTTGGAACGCCTGGAAGTAGAGCGTTCAGTCCGAGGTCGGCACCACAATCTCCTTGTCGCCGCAACGGGTACCGGCAAGACCGTGATGGCAGCGCTTGATTACAAGCAGCTACGCCAGAAGGCGGGTCGTGACCTGCGACTGCTCTTCATTGCACACAGAAAGGAGATCTTGGATCAATCTTTGGAAACTTATCGCAAAGTGCTCGGCGAAGCAGACTTTGGCGAGCTCCTTTACAGTGGAGAGATTCCGAAGAACTGGGCACACGTCTTTGCGAGCGTTCAGTCAATCAACTCACGGGCCCTCGAGCAACTCTCATCCGATCACTTTGATATTATTGTCATCGATGAATTCCACCACGGAACATCTCCTACCTACCGGAGAATCATCGACCACTTCACCCCAGAAGAGCTTCTCGGCCTTACTGCCACCCCCGAGCGCATGGATGGCAAAAATATCCAGGACGAGTTCTTCGACGGAAATATCGCAGCAGAGATGCGACTTTGGGAGGCGCTGGAAAACTCCCTCCTCTGCCCATTCCGCTATTACGGAATCAGTGATAGTACCGACTTGAGCGCAGTGGAGTGGAAGCGTGGAGCCTACGACATGGCTTCGCTCAGCGGCGTCTTCACAGGAAATGACGCACGGGCCCGGCTTGTCGTAAAGGCAGTGCGAGATAAGGTTCCCTCCCCCAGCAAAATGCGCGCTCTGGGCTTCTGCGTCTCAGTCGCCCATGCGCATTTCATGGCCCAGCATTTTCGTAAGGCAGGGATCAAAGCTGTCGCACTCTCTGGCGAGTCTCACCGCGATGAGCGCGAGCGAGTACTCAACGAACTCAGAGCCGGCGAGATCCGCGTCGTCTTCTCCGTTGACCTTTTCAACGAGGGACTCGACATCCCGGAGGTCGATACGGTGCTTCTCCTCCGCCCGACGGCGAGCGCTACGGTCTTTCTCCAGCAACTTGGCCGTGGATTGAGACGCACAGAGACAAAAGATACTCTTACCGTTATTGACTTCATCGGACAACACCGTAAAGAGTTTCGCTTCGAAAATCAGTTTCGCGCCCTGACTAATCTCACCAGGAAACGCCTCATAGACAATATAGTCCATGATTTCCCTCTGCTTCCTTCCGGCTGCCAAATCGTCTTGGAGCCAAAGGCAAAGCAGTCCATCATCCAGAACATTAAAGAGCAGCTCAACGTTAACGTCACCACGCTAGCCCGTGAGGTAGCTACTTACGCCGAGACGCACCTATCTACCTATCTAGAGGAGAGCGGACGGGAGATCAAGGAAATCTATCGCGGAGGCAACGGTAACTCGTGGACCAAGCTGCTGCGGCGCTCCAACCTAATTTCTGCTGGCGAACCTAAGGGAGAAACCGAGCTGCTCAAGCGTCTCCCGTCGTTCCTTCATGTCGACGATCGCGAGCGCATCGACGCGTACAAGCAAATCTTGTCGGACAGTTCTCCGACATACGATTCCCTTCCTCCCTTGGAGCAGAGTTACGCTCGCATGCTTTTTTTCAACTTGTGGGATAAAGGAGGAAATTTCTCTACCTACCAGGATGGACTAACCTATCTCCGTACACAGCAGGCTGTACGTGAAGAGATCGGCCAAGTGCTCGATCACTGCCTGGCTACCGCGGACCACTTTCCGATTCCTCTAGGAGGAGTTCATAGCCAACTCCCTCTGAAGATTCATAGTTCTTATAACCGCTCAGAAATTCTTGCAGCGCTTGGTGTGGCTCGACTGGGTGGCCAAATGCCTGGATCTTTCGCCCAAGGCGTAGTGGACGCTAAAGAGATCAACTCTGATGCCCTTCTCATCACGCTGGAAAAGGACGAGAAGGACTTCTCACCTACAGTGCGATACAGGGACTACGCGGTGAGTCCTACCCAGTTCCACTGGGAGTCACAGAGCACTACAGATGAGAACTCTGCCACCGGACGTCGGTATCGCGAACATGTACAACGAGGCAGGCACATTCTGCTGTTCGTTCGTCGGTATAAGACCACAGATATCGGTGGCGCTGAGCCATGGATGTTCCTGGGTCCAGCCCGTTACGTTTCCCACAGTGGGAGCAAGCCTATGGCGATCGTCTGGGAGCTTGAGCAGGAGATGCCAGCCGATGTATGGACTTACTCGGCGAGTACATCGCTTTGAGGCCTCAGTCGCACGTTACTCCTAACAGGCCGGTCTCTTTTCCTAGATAACTGGCTGGTTTGGGTCGCGAATGATGGCGCCTGCCCGCTCTACGAACGCAGAGTGTGCATGCGTCATCCCGCGGTTGGCACTCTCCCAGTGGTCCCACCCCTGAGTCCGCGACCGGGGTCGGGCTCCTTCACCCTGCGCCAGCCGCAGAGCCTGCGCCGCCGCAATCGTGCTGACCGTAAGCTCATGCGCTAAGCGGATCACCTCCTCGGGTCCCCATAGCGCCAGTTGCCTTGCGCATGACTGCATCGTCATGCTCCTCACGACCAGCTCTTCTCTGGCTTCATCAGAGAGCCTGCCGCCCGCTCGTATCCCCGGTGCAGCTCGCGCCAGGGTGTCCTCAACAGCCGACTGGGCAGCAAGCAGCTGCCCATATGCCTGTTGCCTCTGCCCACGGACCCATTGGAGATGTTCGGCGACAGCCTGGCCTTCCACCTGCAAGCGTGCTGCCTCAACTGCCTTTGACCCACCGATCCTTGCGCCCCGAACAGCCCAGATGCCACCGGCGAAGGCGCCGGCGATCGCTCCGACGAGACCGAAAGCTCCAGCGAGTACCGCAGCTATCCCCTGATCCATGCCGCCATCGTCTCTTGTGCAGGCTCGACCACCAAACCGTTCGGCATGATCCTCACTTGACCTGCGTGCCACTCTCGCGGCCTCACGGTCTAGCCTCTACGCCATGACGACATCCGCGCCCACGCTCATGCCCGGAGATGTCCGCACACGTGCGGAGATCCGTCAGGAGTTGGGGGGAAGTCCCCAAGGTGGGATCTGCCCGTCCGAATCCAAGAAGACCGTTGTCCTCTTCTCCGACGTCAACGCCGGTGCCTCTTACGGGTATCGGGATGGATGGCTAGCTGAGGAGGACGATCTAGGTCCCATCTACACCTACACCGGGGCCGGAGCTAGAGGAACCCAAACCTTTGGCGGTCTCTACGGCAAGGGCAACTCTGCGGTGCTCGACCATGCTGAACGCGGACGCACTCTCCACTTGTTCATCGCGGAGGGCAAGGTCCCTGGGTCTGGGACGCGCACTCATCGCTACATAGGAACCTTCAAGGTCGATGAGCGCACTCCTTATCACTTGCAACCGGCTCTCGACGAGAACGGAGAAAACCGAAGCGTCATCGTTTTCCATCTGCGCCCAACTGGCCAGGTGTTCCGATCTGATGCACATACGCTTCCGCCAGCAAGAGAGACACGGCCCATCTTCTTTCGTGGGCGAGAAGGAAGACGTCTGGCCAGAGCGCAGCGTAGACAGCGAAATGCACGACGCAACGCCACACTTGAAGAGGTAATGGCCCAGCGGCGTGACGAGTTGAGCGAGAGCTACGAGAACGAACTGAGCGAAGCGGGTCACTCAGTCGGTCAACTACAGGTAGAGATCGCTAACAAGACTGCCACACTGCTCTCTGACCTCTACGATGAGAGTGACAACACTCTCTACGAGCCGGCCGGCAGTACATCACGTGAAGCCATTAGAAATGCATTGGCCCAGTTGTTGGACATCAGCAGGTACCTGCGCTCCATAGAGCACAGTGAACCGCTTCGACTGATGGTACTGGCGCCTGAGTTGCCGGATGCCGACATTCGTGAGCTGCTGGAAGAACATGGTGTCGGGGTCATCTACCGCAATGACGCCGGAGGATTCTCGGAGTTCCAAGGTGACCGACGGAATTCTGGCTCGGACGGCGGTTCGCTCTCTCCCTGCGTGAGATGCCCGGCACTCAGTGCCTAACTGTCGACTGCGGCTGAACGTGCCGGCGTAACCTTGGTAGGCCCATCCGGCCGGTATGGGTCGCAAGGCGCCGCCCCCTACCGCCCCCCGCCCCGGAACGTCGCTCGGTATGAGCCGGGGGTCACCCCTACCGTCGTGCCGAAGTGTTGTCTCAGGGACGTCGCCGTGCCGAAGCCCGATTCCGTGGCTATGCGGTCGATCGTGTGGTCCGTGGACTCCAGGAGTTCGCGGGCCCTGTCCACCCGGCGTTGCGTCAGCCACTGGAGCGGGGTCAGGCCCGTCTCCTCGCGGAAGCGGCGGCTGAACGTGCGTACGCTCATCGACTCCACCGCCGCCAGGTCCGCCAGCGTCAGCGGGTCCGCCAGGTGGTCCAGGGCCCAGGCCCGCGCCCGGGCCGTCGACGTCAGGCCCGGTTCCGGCAGCGGGCGGTGGATGTACTGGGACTGGCCACCCTCCCTGTGGGGCGGGACGACCGTGCGGCGGGCCACCTCCGCCGCGACCGCCGCCCCGTGGTCCCGGCGGATCAGGTGCAGGCACAGGTCGATCCCCGCCGCCTCCCCCGCCGAGGTGAGCACCTCCCCCTCGTCCACGTACAGGACATCCGCGTCCACCGTCACCGCCGGGAACCTCCGCGCGAGGAGCGGCGACGACATCCAGTGCGTCGTCGCCCTGCGGCCGTCCAGCAGGCCCGCCGCCGCCAGCACGAACGCCCCCGTGCAGATCGACGCCACCCTGCGCCCCTCCCGAAGGCCGAGCGCCGACGCCACCTCCGATGACAGGCCGCCCGGCGCCAGGTCCTCGTCGCTCTCGTGCGACGCCGGCACGATCACCGTGTCCGCCGCCGCCACCGTCTCCAGGCCGTGCTCCGCGTAGATCGGGAAGTCGGCATCCGTGCGGACCCTGCCGGGGTGCGGGGCGCAGGTGCGGATCTCGTAGAGAAGGTCCCCGGACGGTCCGCGCGCCGTGCCGAGGAGTTGGTGGACCAGGCCCAGTTCCATCGGCAGTACGCCGTCCCTGACCAGGACCGCCACCACGGACCTCGGCGTCGCCGCCGTCGCCGTCGCCTTCTGCTTTACGTCCCTCACCCGCCTCGGCATCGCTCGGATCCGGTCATCCGCCGCCGCACGGCGCCCGTCACGCCGGCGCTCCGCCCTCCTTCGCCTGCACCGCCGACAGCGGCTCCGCGATGTCCTCCAGCGAACGCCCCTCCGCCTTGACCGCGAACACCGCCGCCACCAGACCCGCCGCGCACATCAGGCCCGCGCCGATCTGGAAGGCCAGGACCGTGTCGCCCACCACGCCCGACTCGGTCAGCTCGGCGAAGATCAGGGGGCCGCTGATGCCGCCGGCCGCCGTGCCGATCGCGTAGAAGAAGGCGATGGCCATGGCGCGGGTCTCCATGGGGAAGATCTCGGAGACCGTCAGATACGCGCTGCTCGCACCCGCCGAGGCGAAGAACAGCACCACGCACCAGCAGGCCGTCAGCGTCATCGCGCTCAGCGAGCCCCGGTCGAAGAGCCAGGCCGTGCCGAACAGCAGGACGCCGGAGACGATGTACGTCGAGGAGATCATGATCCGGCGGCCGACCGTGTCGAAGAGCTTGCCGAGGAAGAGCGGGCCGAGGAAGTTGCCCGCCGCGATGACGGCGAAGTAGTAGCCCGTGCGGCCCGAGGGGACGTCGAAGAACTTGGTCAGGATCGCGCCGAAACCGAAGGTGATCGCGTTGTACAGGAACGCCTGGCCCACGAAGAGGGACAGGCCGAGCGTGGCCCGCTTGGGGTAGTCGCGGAAGACCGTCTTCGCGATCAGGCCGAAGCCGATGCTCTTGCGCTGATGGATGGTGATCTCGCGGTCGGGGCGCGGCAGCGGTGCGCCCTTCTCCTCCTCGATCTCCCGCTCCACCGACGAGACCAGCGTCTCCGCCTCCTCGCCGCGGCCGTGGATGAACTGCCAGCGCGGGCTCTCCGGTACGTGGCGGCGTACGAGGAGGATCACGAGGCCGAGGATCACGCCGAGGGCGAAGGTCAGCCGCCAGCCGAGGTCCTTGGGGAAGATGCCGGTGTTGAGCATGACGACGGAGAGCAGGGAGCCGCCGATCGCGCCCAGCCAGTAGCTGCCGTTGATGATGAGGTCGACGCGGCCCCGGTACTTGGAGGGGATCAGCTCGTCGATCGCGGAGTTGATGGCCGCGTACTCGCCGCCGATGCCGAAGCCGGTCAGGAACCGGAAGAGGAAGAACCACCAGGCGTCGAAGGAGAGCGCGGTGAGGGCGGTGGCCCCGAGGTAGACCACGAGGGTCACCATGAACAGCTTCTTGCGGCCGAACTTGTCGGTGAGCCAGCCGAAGAACAGCGCCCCGGCGCAGGCGCCCGCCACGTACAGGGCCGCCGCTACGCCGGTGACCTGCGCGGAGCTGATGGCCAGGCCGCTGCCCTCCTCGGAGAGGCGGCCGGCGATGTTGCCGACGGTGGTGACCTCCAGGCCGTCCAGGATCCAGACCGTGCCGAGGCCGATGACGATCATCCAGTGCCAGCGGGACCAGGGCAGGCGGTCGAGACGGGCGGGTACGGCCGTGGTGACGGTGGCCCCGGGCTCCGGGCCGGGGCCCGGGGGCGGCGACGCGGCTGGCAGGGACGACGCGGTCATGGCGGGCGGCTCCTTCCGCTGTTCCCACGTCGCCGCACCGCTGCGCGCGTACCGCTGCCTGCGCGGTCACTCGCGTGTCGCTGCTTACGCGGCCGGTTCCGCACCGCGTGGCCCACGGGCGGTCCCGCACCGCGCGTTCGCACGGACGGACCCGCGCCGCTTCTTCCGCAGCCACTCGCGTACCGCTGCTCGCACCGCGGCGACTGGCACCGCGTGCTCGCACGGCCGCTCGCACCGCGCGGACGACGGCTCACTCAGCTCCGAGTGAGCTACTCCAGAGTGCCCGGCAATCGCCCCCTCACGCGCGCCGGACCCGCCGGAAGATCCCGGGCGCCCGGAGCCCGGGCCCGAAAGCCCGCCGGAAGATCCCGGCGCCCCGAGCCCGGCCCCCGGGCCCCGGACCCCAGCCCCCCGCCGGAAGATCCCGGCACCCGGAACCCGGGGCCCAGCCTCCGCCATAAAATGCCGGGCCGCGCCGCGCCCTACGCCCCGAACACCCGCGACACCGCGTAGATCGCGAGCCCCGCCAGGGAGCCGACCACCGTGCCGTTGATTCGGATGAACTGGAGGTCCCGCCCGATGTGCGCCTCGATCTTCTTCGAGGTGTGCTCCGCGTCCCAGCCGGCCACGGTGTCGGTGATGAGCGAGGTGATCTCGTCGCGGTACGTCGTGACGACGTACACCGCCGCGCCCTCCACCCAGCCGTCCACCTTCCGCTGGAGCCGGCCGTCCCGCGCCATCCGCGCCCCGAGCGACAGCAGCGAGGCCCGTACGCGCAGCCGCAGCTCGCTGCGCTCGTCCTCGGCGGCGGCCACGATCATGGACCGTACGGCCGACCAGGCGGACGCGATGAGGTCCTGCACCTCGCCGCGGCCGAGGACCTCCCGCTTGAGGCGCTCCACGCGCTCACGGGTGTCGGAGTCCGACTGGAGGTCGGCGGCGAAGTCGGCGAGGAAGCGGTCCACGGCGCCGCGCGCCGGGTGCCCGGGCATGTCCCGCATCTCGGTGACGAAGCGCAGCAGCTCCTTGTAGACCCGCTCGCCGACCCGCTTGTCGACGAACCGGGGCGTCCAGCCGGGGGCACCGCCCTGCACCGCGTCCATCACCGAGTCGCCGTGCTCGACCAGCCAGTCGTGGGCGCGTACGCAGACCAGGTCGACGACCCGGTGGTGGCCGCCGTCGGCGACGATCTTCTCCAGCGTCTTGCCGAGGCCGGGCGCGATCTCCCGGGCGTCGGCGCGGCGCGTGATGGCCTCGCCCACCACCGCCTGCACGTCGGAGTCGCGCAGCACGGTCAGCGCACCGCGCAGCGCCGTGGCCAGCTCCGCCGTCACGCGGTCCGCGTGCACGGGCTGGGCCAACCAGGTGCCGAGGCGGGCGCCGATGCCCACCGCGCGCAGGCGCTCCCGCACGACGTCGGCGGAGAGGAAGTTCTCCCCCACGAACTCGCCGAGGGAGACGCCGAGCTGGTCCTTCTTGTTCGGGATGATCGCCGTGTGCGGGATGGGCAGGCCGAGCGGGTGCCGGAAGAGCGCGGTCACGGCGAACCAGTCGGCGAGGGCGCCGACCATGCCGGCCTCGGCGGCCGCCGCCACATAGCCCGTCCAGGCGCCCGCGCCGGCGGCCGCCGCCCACTTGGCCAGTACGTACACGAGCGCGACGAGGACGAGCAGTCCCGTCGCCGTGGCCTTCATACGGCGCACGCCGCGCCGCTTCTCCTCGTCGGCGGGGCTGTACGTGAAGCCGCCGGGGGCCGCCGCCTCGCGCCCCGCGTCGGCCCCGGGCCCCTTGCCGGGCTCGGGCCTCTTCTCCGCGTCTGTGCTGCGCACTCACTTCACCCGACCCGTCCGCCTCGTACTCGCCTACTCGTACTTGTTCTCGTACTTGTTCTCGTGCTCGTGCTGGTCCTCATGGTCATGGTTCCCGCGTCATGTGTTCTCCGTCCCTTCTCCCCTACTCCCGGAACGAACGACAAGTTCCCGGCGTCTGAAGGAGCGGAGGGGGGCAGTGTCGGCCGCCTCACGGCCCATGCCGCATCATGGGGTGATCACACCGGAGCCTCGGGGCTCCCCCTGCCCGAGGAGAAACAACCCGCATGACCAAGCGTCACGGTTATGCCCTTCTCGCCGCGGTCATCGCGGTCATCGTGGTGGTCTCCGCCGCCATATACGTCGGCGTCGCCGGTACCGACGACGGCTCGCGGGACACCTTCGGGGCCGGCTCGCGCGGCCCCCGCAACTCCGCCGCCCCCGCCTCCTCCGGCACCTGGGTCGGCTCCTGGTCCGCCTCCCCCGCGGGGTTCGAACCGGGCACGGAGCGCAAGGGCTTCGCCGGCCGCTCCCTGCGCAACGTCGTGCACACCAGCGTCGGCGGCGACAGCGCCCGCATCACCCTGTCGAACCTCTACGGAACCACGCCGCTGAGCATCACGCACGCCTCCATCGCGGTGGCGTCCGCGTCGAACGACCCGGCCGCCGCGCCCGGCACGCTGCGCCGCCTCAGCTTCGACGGCAACACCTCGGTGGTCATCCCGCCGGGCGCCCAGGTGATGAGCGACGCCGCCCGGCTGCGGGTCCCGCACGACAGCGACCTGCTCGTCACGACGTACTCGCCGACCCCCTCCGGGCCGGTCACCTACCACCCGCACGCACGCCAGATCAGCTTCGTCGCCGAGGGCGACCGGACCGAGGACACGGCGGGCGACGCCTACACCGAGCAGAGCCCGTTCTGGCGCTACCTCACCGCGGTGGACGTGCTGAGCAACGAGACCGACGGCACCGTCGTCGTCTTCGGCGACTCGATCACCGACGGCATCACGTCCACGACGGGCGCCAACCGCCGCTGGCCCGACGTCCTCGCCGACCGGCTGCGCGCCGAGCCGGACGCGCCCCGCTACGGCGTCGTCAACCAGGGCATCAGCGGCAACCGCGTCCTGTCCGACGGGCAGGGCAGGCCCGCCGTCAACCCCAGCGGGCTCTCCCGCTTCGACCGGGACGTCCTGGGCCGCACCGGCGTCAAGGCCGTCGTGATCGCCCTCGGCGTCAACGACATCCTGCGCAACCCGCACCAGAACGATCCGGACCGCATCGTCGATGGCCTGCGCGAGCTGACCCGCCAGGCGCACGCCCACGGCCTGCGGGTCGTCGGCGCCACGCTGATGCCCTTCGGCGGCCACCGCGGCTACGAGCCCGCCCTGGAGGCCGTGCGCCAGTCCGTCAACGAGCGGATCCGCTCCGGGACGGTCTTCGACGAGACCGTCGACTTCGACCGGGCGCTGCGGGACCCCTACGACCCGCGCAGGCTGCGGGCGCGGTACGACTCCGGGGACCATCTGCACCCCTCGGACGCGGGGTACCGCGAGATGGCGGAGTCGTTCGACCTGTCGTCCTTGAAAGGGTCGGCGGCGGCCCAGCTCTGACGGGCCGCCGCCCGCCCACGGGCGGGATCAGGTGCCCGGCTTGCGGCCGTAGACGAAGACCTCGTCGCCCTTGCGCAGCGTGTCCCAGTACTTCACGGCGTCCTTCTTCGTCATGTTGACGCAGCCGTGGGAACCCGGCGGCGCCCAGACGCTGATGCCCACCGAGTGGAAGGCCTGGCCGCCGTCGAAGAACTGGCTGTAGGGCATCGGCACGTGGTACAGGCTGGAGACGTGGTCGATGTCGCGCCAGTAGACCTTCTTCAGGCCCGTGCGGGTCTCGTGGCCGTTGCGGCCGGTGCGCACCGGGACCGGGCCGTACTTGAGGTTCTTGCCGTCCTGGATCCAGCTGATCTGGAGCGTGAGGTCGACGCAGGCGATGCGCCCCTTGTCGGTCGGGCACTTGCCCGCCTTGTTGGGGTTGTCGCCCACCGCCTTCTGCTTGTTCATGAGGTCCATGACACCCCAGGTGACGCTGCCCGCGTACCCGGCGTTCGGGCTGATCTGATGCTTCGTCTGGAACGCCTTGATGGCCTTGCAGTCGGCCGCCGACTGCTTGCCGTCCACCGGGCGGCCGAGGAACTTCTCGACCTGCTTCTGGTACGGCCCGGTCTGCGTGGAGCAGGACGCGGCCTGCGCGCTGCCGGTCCCGGCCGCCACCGTGAGCGGGGCCACCAGCATGGTGATCCCCAGGGCCACGGCCCCTCGTCTGCGTATGTCCCCCACTGTTTCCTGCCCCTCGTCCGCCGTCCGGCGATCGTCATTCGTCGTGTGTCATGCGTCCACTGATGGATTCCACCTGCTAGACAGCGCGAACCCCCGGTTCGTTGCAGGACGAATGGGCACAGGTGTGTAACAGGGGACGATTTGCCGCCACGCCCCCGGCGCGCGACCGCCCGCCGCCGCGCGCAACCGCCCACCCCCGCGCACGACCGCGCTCAGTCGCGCCGCCCGCGCTGCTCGCCCTCCAGCTCCTCGCGGTGCCGCTGCTCCTTCAGCCGCAGCTTCTCGGTCTTGCGCAGCTTGCGTTCGACGCCGACGCCGCCCATCAGGGCGAAGCCCGTGACCACCACGCGGGGCGAGCCCGGGGTGCCCACGCCGGTCGCCCGGTCGTCGAAGCCGCCCATGACGCCGATGCCCTTGACCACGACGTTCAGCTCCGGCGGCACGGTGACCTGGATCCCGCCCATGATCGTGAAGCAGCGGATCTCCACGTCGCGCTCGGCGAAGCGGGCCTCGCGCAGGTCGATCTCACCGCCGCCCCACATGGCGAACGCGGTGAAGCGCCGCCCGACCGTCCAGCCACCCCTGCGGCCGAAGCCGCTCCAGAAGGCGAAGCCGCCGGTCGAGGTGGGCGGGCCCGCCACCATCCGCGCCGCCCAGTCGACGGCGGCCGCGTCCTCGCCCCCGGGCCGCTTCACCATGGACACCCGGGCGCCGTGCGCCGGCAGGTCGCGGGTGAGCGGCGCCAACTCGCCGTACGTACGGGCCCGGTACGCCGCGTCGAGGCGCTCCTCGAATTCCGCCATGTCGAGGCGGCCCTCGGCCATCGCGTCCCGCAGCAGTTCGGCGACCCGCTCGCGGTCGGCGTCGGAGGCCCGCAGATCGGGGAGTTCTTCACTCATGGGGGCAGCCTACGAGACGCACGGGGCACCCTACGAGGTCCTCCTGTCCGCGTACATCCTGGCGATGACCGTCTCGATGTCCGGCTCCCGCACGGACAGATCGGCCAGCGGATAGCGCGCCGCGATCTGAGCGACGAGCGGAGCAGCCGACCGGGCGGCGGGGAAGGCGAGCCACTGGCGCGGGCCCTCGACCTTCACCACGCGCGCCGACTCGACTTCGACGGGCGGCAGTTCGCGCTCCAGGTCCACGACGAGGGTGCGCTCGCTCTCCCCCACCTCGTGCAGGCCGGCGAGCGGACCGTCGTACATCAGGCGCCCGTGGTCGATGACCATGACGCGTCCGCACAGTTGCTCGATGTCGGTCAGGTCGTGCGTGGTGAGCAGCACCGTCGTACCCGACCGCGTGTTCAGGTCACGCAGAAAGCCCCGCACCTTCGCCTTGCTGATGACGTCCAGGCCGATCGTCGGCTCGTCGAGGTAGAGCACCTCGGGGTCGTGCAGGAGTGCCGCCGCGATGTCGCCGCGCATCCGCTGCCCGAGGGAGAGCTGACGTACGGGCACGTCCAACAGGGCGGCCAGCTCCAGGAGTTCGACGCACCGGTCGAGGTTCTCCCGGTAACGGGCGTCGGGGATGCGGTACATGCGGTGCATCAGGCGGTAGGAGTCGATCAGCGGCAGGTCCCACCAGAGCGTGGTGCGCTGGCCGAAGACGACACCGATGCGGTGCGCGAGGCGGGTCCGCTCCCGGGAGGGGTCGATGCCGGCGACCCGCAGCCGGCCCGCGCTCGGCGTGAGGATGCCCGTCAGCATCTTGATCGTCGTCGACTTGCCCGCGCCGTTCGGCCCGATGTAGCCGACCATCTCGCCGCGCGGCACGGTGAAGGAGATCCCGTCGACGGCCCGCACCTCGCGCCGCTCGCGCCGCAGGAAGCCCGTCTTCTTGGACACGTCGAAGACCTTCTCGACGCCGTCCAGCTCAATGAGGTCCGGTTCCACGGAAGTTCAGCTCCCAGTGCTGCGGTACGAACGAAGGCCGGTGCGCCAGGCGAGTCCGGCGAGGGCGAGGCAGGCGACGGCCACCAGCGGCGGCGTGAAGGCCGTCCACCCGGGCAGGTCGAGCGGGTAGGGCCGGTCCAGGATGTACAGGGCGGGCAGCCAGTTCACGAAGGCGAGCGGCAGGATGAAGGTGACGCCGCGCACCAGGTCCTTGGCGAAGACCGACGGCGGGTACTGCAGCAGCGTCGTACCGCCGTAGGTGAAGGCGTTCTGCACCTCCGCCGCGTCCCGCGCCATGAACTGGAAGGCCGCGCCCGCCATGAACACGGCCCCGAAGATCCCCGCCCCGCTGAGCAGCGTCACCGGCACCAGCACCACCTTCACCGGGGTCCAGTCGAGGCCCAGGACCACCAGCGCGTACGTGAGGATGATCGTGCTCTGCGTCAGCCGCCCGAGCCGGTGCAGCCCGAACCGGTCGGCGGCGACCTGCGCGAGGACCGGCGCGGGCCGCACGAGGAGCGTGTCGAGCGTGCCGTCGCGCACCCGCCTGCCCAGGCGGTCCATGGACCCGAGGGACAGGTCGGCGAGCCCGAACGCGGTGCACGAGGTGCCGTACAGGAGGGCGATCTCGGCGAGCGAGTAGCCGCCGAGCCGGTCCACCCGGGAGAACATCAGCACAATCGCCGCGAAGTCGAACCCGGTCACCGCGAAGTTGCCGAGCGCCGTCATGGCGAAGGACAGGCGGTAGGCCATGAGGGAACGGATCCACATGGCGGAGATCAGCCGGTAGGCGCGCAGCCCCGAGCGCGCCTGCGCCCACCGCCCTCGCACTCCGCCCGGCTCAGCCACCCTGGACCACCACCCGGCGCGTCGCCGCCGCCTGGAGCAGCCGGCCGGCCGTCAGCAGCACCGCGGCCCAGCCGAGCTGGAAGGCGTACGTGCGCAGCAGGCCGAGGCCCGCGGACCGGCCGAGGAACACGTCGGCGGGCACCTGGAGCAGCGCCGACCAGGGCAGCGCGCGGGCCAGCTCGCCGAGGGCGCCGGGAAAGACGTTCAGCGGCAGCAGCATCCCGGAGAAGAAGGTGCCCGCCAGCATCGCCACCTGCGAGCTGCCCGCCCCGTCCATCAGCCAGAAGGCGGAGAGCGCCACCAGGAAGCGCAGCGCGAAGCTGACCAGCGCGCCCAGCACCACCGCCAGGAGGAACGCGAGCCAGCGCAGCGGGTCGGCCGGCAGCGCCAGGTCGAAGACGAGCGCGCCGATCATCATCGGCACGACGCCGCGCCCGAGCAGCTGGAACAGCGCCCGGCCCAGGTCGCTCGCCAGCCACCACGCCTGGAGGTCCGCCGGCCGGTACAGGTCGACGGCGATGTCCCCGGTGCGGATCCGCTCGATCAGCTCGCCCTCGACGCCGCCGCCCATCAGCGCCATGACGGTGAGCAGCGCCTGCCCGAGCCAGACGAACGTGACGGCCTGCGCCTGGTCGTAGCCGCCGAGCCCGGGCCGCTCGTCCCAGAGCGCGACGTAGGTGTAGGCGAGGATCAGCCCGAAGACGGTGTTGGTGAACACCCCTGCCGCCGTCGCGATCCGATACGTGGCGTAGCGGCGGAAGCCTCCCAGGGCGACGGCCGCGTACAAACGGAACCGTCCTGTACGCACACGCATCCCTCTCACCGTGGGCCTCGCCCCTGATCGGACCGAAGCGCAGGATCGTAGTGTGGTCGGGAGCGCTCGCGCCAGGCATTTTCGCCCCGCGGCGCGTGCCTGGCGCCCGACGCGTGCGGCGAAGGTGTGCAATGGGGCCTTACGAGGCTTATCGGATGTATGACGCTGATCAGGAGTTCCGCGAGACATGAGCGACGAGCCGCAGCAGCAGGACGCCGCCGGGGCGGGTGGCGAGCCCGCCGGCACCGGCAAGGCCAAGAAGCCGAGGCGTCCCAAGCGCAAGGGCTGGCGGCGGATCTTCCCGACCTGGCGCATGGTCCTCGGCGGCCTCCTGCTGCTGATCCTGCTCGGCGTGGGCGCCTTCATGACGGGCTACACGCTGGTCGACATCCCCTCGGCGAACGCCGCGGCGACCAAGCAGAGCAACGTCTACCTGTACGCCGACGGCACCGAGATCGCCCGCGACGGCGAGGTGAACCGCGAGAAGGTGCCGCTCAAGCAGATCCCGCTGCACGTCCAGCGCGCCGTGCTCGCCGCCGAGGACCGCGACTTCTACGGCGAGTCCGCGGTCGACCCCAAGGCGATGATCCGCGCGGCCTGGAACACCGTCACCGGCAAGGGCAAGCAGTCCGGCTCCACGATCACCCAGCAGTACGTGAAGAACTACTACCTGGGCCAGGAGCAGACGGTCTCGCGCAAGGTGAAGGAGTTCTTCATCTCCATCAAGCTGGACCGCGAGGTCAGCAAGGACGAGATCCTCTCCGGCTACCTGAACACCAGCTACTTCGGCCGCAACGCGTACGGCGTCCAGGCCGCCGCCCAGGCCTACTACGGCAAGAACGTCAAGGAGCTGAGCACCGCCGAGGGCGCCTACCTCGCGACCCTGCTCAACTCCCCCAACGCCTACGACGTCGCCACCCACCCCGAGAACAAGCAGCGCGCCGCCGGCCGCTGGAACTACGTCCTGGACGGCATGGTGAAGGAGGGCTGGCTCGCCGAGTCGAAGCGGGCGGAGGCCAAGTTCCCGATGCCCGACGAGGCCAAGGGCGCGGCCGGCCTGTCCGGGCAGCGCGGCTATGTCGTCAAGGCCGTCGAGGACTACCTCGCCACCAACAAGATCATCGACGAGGAGACGCTCGCCAAGGGCGGCTACCGCATCACCACGACCCTGCAGAAGGACCGCCAGGACGCCTTCAAGAAGGCCGTCGACGACCAGGTGATGTCCAAGGTCGACAAGGACGCCCGCAAGGCGGACCGCAACGTCCGCGCGGGCGGCGCCTCCATCGACCCGGCCACCGGCAAGGTCGTCGCGATGTACGGCGGCATCGACTACACCAAGCAGTACGTCAACAACGCCACCCGCCGCGACTACCAGGTCGGCTCCACCTTCAAGCCGTTCGTGTTCACCTCGGCGGTCGAGAACGGCTCCGTCACCCAGGACGGCCGCCCCATCACCCCCAACACCGTCTACGACGGCACCAACAAGCGCCCCGTGCAGGGCTGGAGCGGCGGGACGTACGCCCCCGAGAACGAGGACCAGGTCTCCTACGGCGACACCACCGTCCGCGAGGCCACCGACAAGTCCGTGAACTCGGTGTACGCCCAGATGGCCGTCGACGTCGGCTCGGACAAGGTCAAGGACACCGCGGTCGCCCTCGGCGTCCCGGCGTCCACCCCCGACCTGACCGCCTCCCCCTCCATCGCGCTCGGCCCCTCCACCGCGAGCGTCCTCGACATGGCCGAGGCCTACGCGACCCTCGCCAACCACGGCGAGCACGGCACGTACACGCTCGTCGAGAAGATCACCAGGAACGGCGAGGAGGTGGAGCTGCCGGAGCAGAGGACCGAGCGCGCCGTGACCCGCGAGGCCGCCGACACCACCACCTCCATCCTGCAGAGCGTCGTCCAGGGCGGCACCGGAACGGCGGCCCAGGGCGCCGGCCGCCCCGCCGCGGGCAAGACCGGCACCGCGGAGAACGACACCGCGGCCTGGTTCGCCGGCTACACCCCCGACCTCGCGACGGTGGTCGCCGTCATGGGCCAGAACCCCGAGACCGGCGCGCACACCCCGCTCTACGGCGCGCTCGGCGAGTCCCGCATCAACGGCGGCGCCTACCCGGCCCGTATCTGGGCGCAGTTCACCAAGGACGCCCTGGAGGGCAAGCCGGTCAAGGACTTCGACCTGGAGCTGGAGCAGGGCGCGGACCTGCCCGTGCCGCCCGACCCGGCCACCGGCGGCACCCAGGACCCGGCGACCGGCGGCGCCACCACCGGCGGGCCGGACACCGGCGGCGGCACGACCGACGGCGGACCCACCGACGGGGGCACCCTCACCGGCGGGCAGGACACCGGCGGCGCCACCACCGACGGCGGCCAGGATCCCGGCGGGCAGACGGGCGGCCAGACGGGTGACCAGAGCGACGGCGGCACCGGCTCGGACGGCGGCACGGCCGACGGCGGGGCGGTCGACGGCGGCGGCGGCGACCAGGGCGGACCCACGGGCGGCGGCACCGACAGCGGGGGCGCCACCGACGACGGGGGCGTCACGGACGGCGCGATCGGCGGCCTGACGGAGGGCTGACGGCCGCCCGGCCGGCCGGGAGTCAGTGGCCCGAGGTCGCCTTCAGGCCGACCACGGCCACCAGCAGCAGACAGACGAAGAAGATCCGCGCGGCGGTGACCGGCTCACCCAGCACCACCATGCCGAGCACCGCCGCACCGGCCGCGCCGATGCCCACCCACACGCCGTACGCCGTACCGATGGGCAGCGACTTGGCGGCGTAGGACAGCAGCACCATGCTCGCGACGATGCCGGCGCCCGTGAACAGGCTGGGCCACAGCCGCGTGAACCCCTCGGTGAACTTCATCCCGATCGACCAGCCCACTTCGAGCAGACCGGCGACGATCAACAGAACCCAGGCCATGACGGCACCTCCGACGGTGAGAAACGCTCAGCGCGTTGTCCGGTGGGGTGCGTCGTCTTTGCGGAGAACCCGGTACGGCGCGTCTCGTCGGGGTCGTTCCACGGTAGCAAACAGGGTCCCGGCGGGGACGCCGTGCGGGCGGGGGCGCGTGCGGGCCCGCCGGGGCCGGGCGCGGGGACGCCTACAGGTACAGGCCCGCCAGGGCCGGTGCGGGCCCGAGGTGCGGGCCCGCCTACAGGTACAGGCCCGTCGTGTCCTCGGTGCCCTCGAAACGGTCGGCGGCCACGGCGTGCAGATCGCGCTCGCGCATCAGGATGTACGCCACGCCCCGCACCTCGACCTCGGCGCGGTCCTCCGGGTCGTACAGAACCCGGTCGCCCGGCCCCACCGTCCGCACGTTCTGCCCGACGGCGACCACCTCGGCCCAGGCGAGCCGCCGGCCCACGGCCGCCGTCGCGGGGATCAGGATGCCGCCGCCGGAGCGGCGCTCGCCCTCGCCGGTGTCCTGCCGCACGAGCACACGGTCGTGCAGCATCCGGATGGGCAGCTTGTCGTCGTGGTGGGTCTTCTCGCTCACACCACCGAACCTACCTGCCCCGGCGCCCGCGCGGCCCCGAGGGTCAGCGCTCGCGCCGCCGCGAGCCGACCACGAGCAGCCCGATGACGCCCACGGCGACCAGCGCCACCGGGACGATCCGCTCGATACGGGGCGAACCGTCCACCCCGACGAAACGGCCCTTCACGTCCGAGACGAATCGGTTCGCCCCGACGTACGCCCGTCCCAGCGAGTGGTCCACGCCGGAGACGACCTTCGCCTTCGCATCGCCGACGATCGTCTTGGGGTGGACGCGCACCCCGATCTCGTCGAGCGTCTCGGCAAGCTGGTCGCGCCGGCGCTTGATGTCCGCCTCGATCTGCGCAGGGGTCCTGGCATCCGACACCGCGCTGCCTCCAGGTCGTATCGATTGTGTGGACGTAACTGTGACCACAGTCTGTCAGCTTCACGCGCGCCGCACCCCACGGCACCCCTATTACGCTCGACTCCGTCACCACACCTTTCGCGCGAAACACGCTTCGCGCGAAGCACCTTTTGTGCGAGCCACCCCGCGAGGAGACCGAAGATGAGCGAGCGACTGCAGCCCGGCGACACCGCCCCCGCGTTCACCCTGCCCGACGCCGACGGCAAGGACGTCTCGCTGGCCGACCACAAGGGCCGCAAGGTCATCGTCTACTTCTACCCGGCCGCCCTGACCCCCGGCTGCACCAAGCAGGCCTGCGACTTCACCGACAACCTCGACGCCCTGGCCGCCGCCGGCTACGACGTCATCGGCGTGTCGCCCGACAAGCCGGAGAAGCTCGCCAAGTTCCGCGAGCAGGAGAACCTCAAGGTCACCCTGGTCGGCGACCCGTCCAAGGAGACCCTGGAGGCCTACGGCGCCTTCGGCGAGAAGAAGCTGTACGGCAAGACGGTGACCGGCGTCATCCGCTCCACCGTCGTCGTCGACGAACAGGGCAAGGTCGAGCACGCCTTCTACAACGTCAAGGCGACCGGCCACGTCGCCAAGATCATCCGGGACCTCGGCGTCTGACCGCCCGGCGCCCCGGGCGCCCGCAGCTGTGACAAAGCCCCCCTCGCCGGGGGCTTTCGTTTGCGCCGGTGATGTCCCGAGCAGGTGAGCCCGGGGGGAGCGTCCCAAGGCAGAACGAAAGGAACCACTCCATGGCGGCCCACGAAGTGACCGAGGCCGATGCCGAGGCGGTCAAACGCCACCGCACGCTGTTCCGCGCCGTCAGACGGCGCAAGAACCCGCCGCTGCGCCGCACCGACATCACGGTCACCGACGAGGCGGCGGTCAAGCGCGCGGTGAAGGCCGCCTCGCTCGGCAACGCCATGGAGTGGTTCGACTTCGGCATCTACAGCTACCTGGCCGTCACCATCGGCCACGTCTTCTTCCCGTCCGGGAACGACACGGTCCAGCTGGTCTCCTCCTTCGCGACCTTCGCGGTGTCCTTCCTCGTGCGCCCCATCGGAGGCATGGTCTTCGGGCCCATGGGCGACAAGATCGGCCGCAAGAAGGTCCTCGCCCTGACGATGATCATGATGGCGGTCGGCACGCTCGCCATCGGCCTGATCCCGTCCTACGCCACCATCGGCTTCTGGGCCCCCGTCCTGCTGATCTTCTTCCGCCTGGTCCAGGGCTTCTCCACGGGCGGCGAGTACGGCGGCGCCTCCACCTTCATCGCCGAGTACGCCCCCGACAAGCGGCGCGGCTACTTCGGCAGCTTCCTGGAGCTCGGCACCCTCGCCGGGTACACGGGCGCGGCCGGTCTCGTCCTCATACTCAACACCGCCCTCGGCGCGGACACCATGGACTCCTGGGGCTGGCGCCTGCCGTTCCTCGTCGCGGGCCCGCTCGGCCTCGTCGGCCTCTACCTGCGGCTCAAGCTGGACGAGACGCCGGCGTTCCAGAAGATGGAGGACGCCACCTCCCACGCGGCGCCCGAAGGCGCCTCGACCGTGGAGAGCACCGCCAAGGGCGACCTCGCGAAGATCTTCCGCCAGTACTGGCCGACGCTGATCCTGTGCGTCGCGCTCGTCGGCGCGTACAACATCACCGACTACATGCTGCTGTCGTACATGCCGACCTACCTCTCCGACGAACTCGGCTACGACGACTCGCACGGGCTGCTGATCCTCATCGGCACGATGATCGTCCTGATGCTGGTCATCAGCCGGGTGGGCCGGCTCTCCGACCGCTTCGGCCGCAAGCCGCTGCTGATGGCGGGCATGCTGGGCTTCCTCTTCCTGTCCCTGCCGTCCTTCCTCCTGATCAAGCAGGGCAGCCTGCTCGCGGTCTCCGCCGGCATGCTGCTGCTCGGCCTCTCCCTGGTCTGCCTCCTCGGCACGATGTCGGCGACGCTCCCGGCCCTCTTCCCCACCTCGGTCCGCTACGGCTCCCTCTCCGTCGGCTACAACATCTCCGCCTCCCTCTTCGGCGGCACGGCGCCCCTGGTGATCACCTCCCTGATCGGCGTCACGGGGACGGACATGGTCCCGGCGTACTACTCCATGGCGGCGGCGGTCGTGGGCGTCATCGCCGTGGCCTGCATGAAGGAGACCGCGCAGAAGCCGCTCTCCGGCTCCCCGCCGTCGGTGGAGACGAAGGAGGAGGCGGCGGAACTGGTCGAGGCCCGGACCACGGCCCCCCGCTTCTGACCCCCTCCCCCGCACCGCACCACGGCCCGCCCCACACGCACAAGTGGGACGGGCCGTTCCGCATATCGGGCGTGACGGTCCGATTAACGGTTCGTTACTCCGTACGGGGCTGCGAACGCGTGGCCGGGACGGAGGGGATGACATGGCGGTGCGCTACACCCGGGAGCTGCTGGAGGAGGCGGCGCGGGAGACGCGTACGTGGGATGAGGCGGTGCGGTGGTGCGGGGGTGAGCCGACGCGCTACAGCAAGCGCTACGTACGGCAGAAGATGCTGGACGCGGGCATCGAGATCTCGCACTTCCCCCAGCGATGGGTGCGGCACACCGAAGGGGCGCTGCGAGCCGCTGTGGCGGACTCCCACAGCATCAGGGATGTCGTGCGGCGGCTGGGGATCAGCAACGTCGGCGGCAACCAGACGCACATCAGCCGCCGGATCGCGAAGCTGGGCATCGACACCTCACATTTCCGCCCTCTGGGCCCCAGGAGGCCCAAAGCGACGAAGGACGTCCTGGCACTCCGCGATCCGGACGACGGGCGGGTCCCCGGTGAGCGGCTGCGCCGAGCGCTGCTGCGGACCGGGGTGGCCGAGCACTGCGCCCGGTGCGGGACCGGCACGGAGTGGAACGGACGCCCGCTCCGGCTGGAGGTCGACCACATCAACGGAGACTGGTGGGACAACCGAGCGGAGAACCTGCGCCTCCTGTGCCCCAACTGTCACGCGGTGACCGACACCTACCGGGGCCGCAAGCGGAGGCGGGCATGAGCAAGTACCCCCGTGAGCTGCTGGAAACGGCCGCTGCCGCCTCCACCAGCCTCGTCGATCTGATGCGGCGCGTCGGCGCCCCACTGGGCAGTGGCCCCCAGGGATACCTGCGTGCACGGCTCGTCCACTACGGCATCGACACCTCGCATTTTCTGACGGAACCCCTTCCCGAGCGCCCGCCACGGTCGTATGCGCAGCAGATCCTGACGGAAGCGGCGGCCTGTTCGACCAGCATCCGCGAAATGTTCGTGCACATGGGCATTCCACCGGAGGACGGTCCGTACGGGCACGTCAAGAAGAAGCTGCGGCGCTACGGCATCGACACCAGTCACTTCGCCGCGCCGCGCGCCGCGTGCGGCGCCGATCTCTTTCCCGAAGAGGAGTTCACTCGTGCCGTGGCTGCCTCCCATGGCCTGGCCGACCTGATGCGACGGCTCGGACTGCCCCCCTTGGGCGGAGCCGGGCGTGCCAAGGCCAAACGCAGCATCGACGCATACGGGCTCTCCACGGAGCACTTCATGGGACAGGGGCACAACGCCGGTCGGCGCCCGCCCACCACCAAGGGCGCCGATGAGATTCTGATCCGGCTAGACGACGGCTCGGCCCGTACGCGTACCCGCCTCCTGCGCAGGGCACTCGATGACATCGGGGTTCCGCACGTGTGCGCCGCATGCGGGCTGGGCGAGATCTGGCAGGGCATGCGGCTGGTGCTGGAGATCGACCACGTCAACGGGGACCGTCTGGACAACGGGCGCGAGAACCTGCGGTATCTCTGCCCCTCATGCCACAGCCAGACGAGATCTTTCGCTGTTCGCTCCTATACGCGCTCGCGGGGACAGTAAGCTGTACAGCGACCTGCGCCCGTACGCCAATGGCTGAGCGGCGTCGTTTAGGTCGACGTGTCTGTCGGTTCGAATCCGACCGGGCGTACCACCAGACCGAAGGCCCGGCTCGCGCCCCGCGAGCCGGGCCTTCGGCATCTGCGGGCCCTCAGCCCAGCAGCTCCCGCACCGCCGGCACCAGCCCCCGGAACGCCTTGCCGCGATGGCTGATCGCGTTCTTCTCGTCCGCCGTCAGCTCCGCGCACGTGCGCGGCTCTCCCTCCGGCTGGAGGATCGGGTCGTAGCCGAAGCCGCCGGTGCCGGCGGGAGTCGTGCGCAGGGTGCCGCGCAGGCGGCCCTCGACCACGCGTTCCGTGCCGTCGGGGAGCGCGAGGGCCGCCGCGCAGGCGAAGTGGGCGCCGCGGTGTTCGGCGGAGATGTCGCCGAGCTGGGCGAGGAGCAGGTCCAGGTTCGCCCGGTCGTCGCCGTGGCGGCCCGCCCAGCGGGCGGAGAAGATGCCGGGGGCACCGCCGAGGACGTCGACGCACAGGCCGGAGTCGTCGGCGACGGCGGGCAGCCCGGTGGCGCGGGCGAGGGCGTGGGCCTTGAGGAGGGCGTTCTCGGCGAAGGTGACGCCGGTCTCCTTGACGTCGGGGATCTGCGGGTAGGCGTCCGCGCCGACGAGCTCGTGGGTGAGGCCTGCGTCGGCGAGGATCGCCCGGAGTTCCGTGATCTTGCCGGTGTTGCGGGTGGCGAGGATGAGGCGGGTCATGTCCCCAGTATCCAGCGCCCCGCGTCGGCCGCGGCTACGGCGTGCAGACCTTGGTGAGTTCGCCCGCCGCGTCGGTGACGGGGGTGACGTCGGGCGTGCTGTCGCCCTTGTCGATGGCGTCGCGGACGTTGGCGACGGCCCGGTCGAGGTCGTCGACGGCCTTGTCGACGTCGGTGTCGTCGGTCTTGTCGCTGATCTTGTCGAGGTTCTTGCCGATGTCGTCGAGCGCCCGGTCGGCCTCGGCGGGGTTGTCGCCGGCGTTCTCGACGGCCTGCTGGAGGTCGGTGACGCTGTCGGCGATGGTGTCCGCGGTCTGGACGCAGTCCAGGGCCTTGGAGACGGCGTCGCAGCCGACGAGGCCGATGCCGGCCGGTACGGCGATCAGGGCTGTGGCGACAGCGGTGGCGATACGGCGGTGGCGCGCGGCCATGGTTGGGTCCCTCCCCGTGTGCGTACGGGCGCCCGGCTTCGCCCGCGCGCCCGTACTTGTTACAACGCCCGGCAGGGGGTCGTTGGTTGCTCGCCCGCCGTACGGGGTCAGCGGGTGGCGGCCAGTGCCTCGCGCTGGAAGGCGGCGAGGTCCTCGCAGCCGCCGAGGGCGAGGTCGAGGAGGGCGTTGAGCTCCTTGCGGTCGAAGGGCTCGGCCTCGGCGGTGCCCTGGACCTCGACGAAGCGGCCGTCGCCGGTGCAGACGACGTTCATGTCGGTGTCGGCCTTCACGTCCTCCTCGTAGCAGAGGTCGAGGAGCGGTACGCCGCCGACGATGCCGACGGAGACGGCGGAGACGGTGTCGGTGAGGGGCTTGCGGCCGGCCTTGATGAGCTTCTTGCCCTGGGCCCAGGCGACGGCGTCGGCCAGGGCCACGTAGGCGCCGGTGATGGCGGCGGTGCGGGTGCCGCCGTCGGCCTGGAGGACGTCGCAGTCCAGGACGATGGTGTTCTCGCCGAGCGACTTGTAGTCGATGACGGCGCGCAGCGAGCGGCCGATGAGGCGGCTGATCTCGTGGGTGCGGCCGCCGATCTTGCCGCGGACGGCTTCGCGGTCGCCGCGGGTGTTGGTGGAGCGGGGCAGCATCGAGTATTCGGCGGTGACCCAGCCTTCGCCGCTGCCCTTGCGCCAGCGCGGGACGCCTTCGGTGACGGAGGCGGTGCAGAAGACCTTGGTGTCGCCGAAGGAGATGAGGACGGAGCCCTCGGCGTGCTTGCTCCAGCCGCGTTCGATGGTGATGGGGCGGAGTTGTGCGGGGGTGCGGCCGTCGATGCGGGGCGTAGAGGACATGGGGGCGAGCCTATCGGGACATGGGCGAGGGGCCCTTCTCCGGCCGGGGAAGGGCCCCTCGGGCGTGAACGCGGGGTTCAGGTGCTCACATCATGTCTTCGATGTCGGCGGCGATCGGGTCGGCGTCGGTGCCGATGACGACCTGGATCGCGGTGCCCATCTTGACGACGCCGTGGGCGCCGGCGGCCTTCAGGGCGGCGTCGTCGACGAGGCCGGCGTCGTGGACCTCGGTGCGCAGGCGGGTGATGCAGCCCTCGACCTCTTCGATGTTGTCGATGCCGCCGAGCCCGGCGACGATCTTCTCAGCCTTGGTGGCCATGTGTTTCTCCCTGGTTCCAAAGGACGCGGCCTCCGTACGTCGGAGGTCCGTACGCCGTAGGTCCGCTGTGTCACGTTAACGCACGGTTGGACCATCTTCGCGGGCGGTCACGGTGTGGGTGCCCGAGGATGACGGTCCAGGTGTCGTCCGCGTCGAATGGCGTCGAGGCGGCGCTCTCCACCCGTTCCCAACTGGTCTACACCAGTTTTCAACGACCGCCAAACCTGGCCTGTTCCGGGAGGACGCCGATGAGTTCCGACGCCGCCGCGGTGCCGCGGAAGAAGTGGTGGAACGGCCTGTTCCAGGGGTTGCAGAAGATGGGCCGCAGCCTTCAGCTGCCCATCGCGGTGCTCCCGGCGGCCGGCATCCTCAACCGGCTCGGCCAGCCGGACGTCTTCGGTGACGAGGGCCTCGGCTGGACGAGCGTGGCCAAGGTGTTCGCGGCGGCGGGCGGCTCGCTGCTCGACTCCTCGCTCGGGCTGCCGCTGCTGTTCTGCGTCGGGGTCGCGATCGGCATGGCGAAGAAGGCGGACGGTTCGACGGCGCTCGCGGCGGTCGCCGGTTTCCTCGTCTACTACGCGGTGCTGCGCGCCTTTCCCGAGGACTGCCCGGCGGACACGACGTTCGGGGCGGCGGGGATGTGGAGCGGGGTCTGCGTGGCGGAGGACGGGCAGGTCGCGCAGGCCGCGTACCAGAATCCGGGGGTGTTCGGCGGCATCGTGATGGGGCTGCTCGCCGCGTGGTTCTGGCAGCGCTACCACCGGGTGAAGCTGGTGGACTGGCTGGGCTTCTTCAACGGCCGCCGGCTCGTGCCGATCATCATGGCCTTCGTCGGGCTGCTCTTCGCGGGGCTGTGCGTGTGGATCTGGCCGCCGGTCGGTGACGCGCTGACCAGCTTCTCGAAGTGGCTGGTGGATCTGGGCTGGCTGGGTTCGGGGATCTTCGGGGTGGCGAACCGCGCGCTGCTGACGGTGGGCCTGCACCAGTTCCTGAACACCTTCGTGTGGTTCCAGTTCGGCGACTACACCAAGCCGGACGGCACGATGGTGCACGGGGACATCAACCGGTTCCTGGCCGGGGACCCGACGGCGGGCCAGTTCACCTCGGGGTTCTTCCCGATCATGATGTTCGCGCTGCCGGCGGCGGCTCTGGCGATCACGCACTGCGCGCGGCCGGAGCGGCGCAAGGTGGTGGGCGGCATGATGCTGTCGGTCGGTCTGACGTCGTTCGTCACGGGCATCACCGAGCCGATCGAGTACTCGTTCCTGTTCATCGCGCCGCTGCTGTACGTGCTGCACGCGGTGCTCACGGGGGTCTCGATGGCGGTGACGTGGGGGCTCGGCGTGAAGGACGGTTTCAGCTTCTCGGCGGGGCTGATCGACTACGTGATCAACTGGAGTCTGGCGACGAGACCGTGGCTGATCCTGTTGATCGGCCTGGGCTTCGGTGTCGTGTACTACTTCGTGTTCCGCTTCGTCATCACGAAGTTCGATCTGGCGACCCCGGGGCGGGAGCCGGAAGAGGAGGCGGAGGCGCTGGACCGGGAGCAGACGAAGGCCTAGTCGCGCGCTGCGGGTAGCCTCTGTTCTCCCTCCGCTTGAGGCCCTTGGACCGTGCCGTCCGAGGGCCTTTGGTCCGCCCTGTCCGGATATGGCCGAGCCCACAGGAATCACGGGTTCCTTACGTCACCTTCACCGTGCTACAACAGGTCTACACCAGTGAGTGGTGTAGACCACCTGGGTGCTGTCCACCCCCAACTGTCCCCGACAGCGCCCGCACATGGAGGAAGACATGAGTACGGCCACCGCCAAGGCGGCGCCCGCGAAGAAGCGGGGCTCCGGCCTGTTCCAGGGCCTGCAGAAAGTCGGGCGCAGCCTGCAGCTGCCGATCGCGGTGCTCCCTGCGGCGGGCATCCTGCTCCGCCTGGGCCAGCCGGACGTGTTCGGCGCCGACGGGCTGGGCTGGGGCAAGGTCGCCACGGTCTTCGCCACGGCGGGAGACGCCGTCTTCGCGAACATGCCGCTGCTGTTCTGCATCGGTGTCGCGATCGGCTTCGCCAAGAAGGCGGACGGCTCCACCGCGCTCGCCGCGCTGGTCGGCTTCCTGGTCTACAAGAACGTGCTGACCGCGTTCCCGGTCACCGAGTTGAAGATCCAGAAGGGCGCGGACATACCCGCGACCTACAACGACCCGAAGGTCCTCGGCGGCATCGTCATGGGCCTGATCTCCGCCGTCGTGTGGCAGCGGTTCCACCGCACCAAGCTGGTGGACTGGCTCGGCTTCTTCAACGGCCGCCGCCTCGTGCCCATCATCATGGCCTTCATCGGCACCGCGATGGGTGTGCTCTTCGGTCTGGCCTGGGGCCCGGTCGGCGACGCCATCACCAACTTCGGCGAGTGGATGACCGGTCTCGGCTCGGTCGGCGCCGGCATCTTCGGCGTGGTCAACCGCGCCCTGCTGCCCGTCGGCATGCACCAGTTCGTGAACACCGTCGCCTGGCAGGAGATCGGCTCCTTCACCGACTCCGCGGGCGCCGTCTGGCACGGCGACATCCAGCGCTTCATGCACGGCGACCCGACGGCCGGCCAGTTCATGTCGGGCTTCTTCCCGATCATGATGTTCGCGCTGCCCGCGGTGGCGCTCGCCATCACCCACACGGCCCGCCCCGAGCGCCGCAAGGTGGTCGGCGGCATGATGATGTCGCTGGCGCTGACCTCGTTCGTCACCGGCATCACGGAGCCGATCGAGTTCGCGTTCATGTTCATCGCCCCGGTGCTGTACGTGGTCCACGCGCTGCTGACGGCCCTCGCCATGGCGGTGACCTGGGCGCTCGGCGTGCACCACGGCTTCACCTTCTCGGCCGGCGCGATCGACTACGTCCTGAACTGGAAGTTCGCCGAGAAGCCGTGGCTGATCATCCCCATCGGCCTGGTCTTCGCGGCCGTGTACTACGTCGTGTTCCGCTTCGCGATCCAGCGGTTCGACCTGCCGACCCCGGGCCGTGAGCCCGAGGAGGAGGTCGAGGACCTCACCAAGGCGTAGGCCTCACCCCGCTCACGCGAAGGCCCCGGGACCAGGACGGTTCCGGGGCCTTCGCCGTGCGTGCGGCGCGAAGAAAGAGCCGGGCGCGGGGTCACACCTCGTACGTCGCTCCGGGTGCCGCGAGCTCCGTCGGGCCGTCGTACACCGCGCGGGCGTCCGCGAGGTTCACCCGGGGGTCCGTCCACGGCGGGATGTGGGTGAGCAGCAGCTTTCCCGCGCCGGCCCGCCGCGCGCACTCGCCCGCCTCGCGGCCGTTGAGGTGCAGGTCGGGGATGTCCTCCTTGCCGTGGGTGAAGGCCGCCTCGCACAGGAACAGGTCCGTGCCGAGGGCGAGTTCGTCCAGGCTCTCGCAGCTGCCCGTGTCCCCCGAGTACGTGAGGGACCTGCCCCCGTGCTCGACGCGGATGGCGTACGCCTCCACGGGGTGGCGCACCCTCTCGGTGCGCACGGCGAACGGGCCGATGTCGAAGGAGGCCGGTTTGACCGTGTGGAAGTCGAAGACCTCGCTCATCGAGGAGGCCGAGGGCGTGTCGGCGTAGGCGGTGGTCAGACGCTGTTCGGTGCCCTCGGGGCCGTAGACCGGCAGGGGGGCGCAGCGGCCGCCGTCGTGCCGGTAGTAGCGCGCCACGAAGTACGCGCACATGTCGATGCAGTGATCGGCGTGCAGGTGGCTGAGGAAGATCGCGTCGAGGTCGTACAGACCGATGTGGCGCTGCAGCTCGCCCAGGGCGCCATTGCCCATGTCGAGCAGCAACCGGAAGCCGTCGGCCTCTACGAGGTAGCTCGAGCAGGCCGACTCCGCGGACGGAAACGACCCCGAGCAGCCGACGACGGTGAGCTTCATGAAGCTGGAACCTCCGCGCTGGCGAAAGAGCTGGGGGGTGGGTGTGCGGTCCGTCGAGCGTAAGGCGCGAAAGGTCGGGTCGCTCCTCCGTCGCGGGGCGTTGTGGGGGAACTCACCTGCGGTGTCACCGGTTCGGGTGGCGCGTGGGGCGGGGGGAGTGGTGGGCGTGCGGGCGGGTGCGCCGGTACGGTCGTGCCCATGGACACGTCCTGGTGGCTCGCGCTGGCCGCCGTGGTGGTGCTCGCCCTCGTCGTCGCGCTGGTCGACGGCTGGGGCCGGGGCCCCCGGCGGTCGAGCACCCGTCCCTCCGGGCCCTCGCGGCCGCCCCGGGGGCCCCGGCGGCGGCTGCCCGCGCCGCGGCCCGCGGAGATCTGGTGGGCGCGGGTGCCCTATGAGGACGGGCCCGGCGGGAAGGACCGGCCGTGCCTGGTGCTCTCGGTGCGCGGGGAGCGGGCGCGCGTCGCGAAGATCACCAGCAAGTTCCACGAGGAGCGGGCGGGGGTGATCCCGCTGCCGCCGGGTTCGGTGGGCGACGCGGAGGGGCGGGCCAGTTTCCTGGAGACCGACGAGTTGCGGGACGTGCCGCTGTGGGAGTTCCGGCGCCGGGCGGGGGTGGTGGACCCGGTCCTGTGGGACCAGGTGCGGTATCTGGCGGACTGAGCCGCCATCCCCTCCGCCCGGGGCTTTCGCCCCGGGGCCCACTCCTCGCAGGCGGGGAGGAGCCGGCCCGGTCCCTTCGGCGGCTGCGGGTCAGGCCCAGAGCTGGCCGTGCAGCGTCTCGATGGCCGCCTCGGTGGTCGGGGCGGTGTAGACGCCCGTCGAGAGGTACTTCCAGCCGCCGTCGGCGACGACGAAGACGATGTCGGCGCTCTCCTTGGCCTTGACGGCCTTCTTTCCGACGCCGATCGCCGCGTGCAGCGCGGCGCCCGTGGAGACGCCCGCGAAGATGCCCTCCTGCTGGAGGAGTTCGCGGGTGCGCGTCACCGCGTCGGCGGAGCCGACGGAGAAGCGGGTGGTCAGCACGGAGGCGTCGTACAGCTCGGGGACGAAGCCCTCGTCGAGGTTGCGCAGGCCGTAGACGAGGTCGTCGTAGCGCGGCTCGGCGGCGACGATCTTGATGTCGGGCTTCTGCTCGCGCAGGTAGCGGCCGACGCCCATGAGGGTGCCGGTGGTGCCGAGGCCCGCCACGAAGTGGGTGATGGAGGGCAGGTCGGCGTAGATCTCCGGGCCCGTGGTGGCGTAGTGGGCGCCGGCGTTGTCGGGGTTGCCGTACTGGTAGAGCATGACCCAGTCCGGATGCTCGGCCGCCAGCTCCTTGGCGACGCGGACCGCGGTGTTGGAGCCGCCCGCGGCGGGCGAGGAGATGATCTCGGCGCCCCACATGGCGAGCAGGTCGCGCCGCTCCTGCGAGGTGTTCTCCGGCATGACGCACACGATGCGGTAGCCCTTGAGCCGGGCGGCCATGGCGAGCGAGATGCCGGTGTTGCCGGAGGTCGGCTCCAGGATCGTGCAGCCGGGCGTCAACCGGCCGTCCTTCTCGGCCTGTTCGACCATGTGGAGGGCCGGCCGGTCCTTGACGGAACCGGTCGGGTTGCGGTCCTCCAGCTTGGCCCAGATGCGGACGGAGTCCGAAGGGGACAGGCGCGGCAGGCGTACGAGCGGCGTGTTGCCGACCGCGGCGAGCGGGGAGTCGTAGCGAGGCATCCGGGATCGGGCCTAGACCATGCCGCCGGCGACGGCCGGCAGGATCGTGACGTTGTCGCCGTCGGCGAGCTTGGTGGAGATGCCGTCGAGGAAGCGGACGTCCTCGTCGTTGAGGTACACGTTCACGAAGCGGCGCAGCTTGCCGTCGTCGACGATGCGCTCGGCGATGCCCGCGTGCCGCGAGTCGAGGTCGGTGAAGAGCTCGGCGAGGGTGTCGCCGCTGCCCTGGACGGCCTTCTCGCCGTCGGTGTAGCTGCGGAGGATGGTGGGGATGCGGACCTCGATGGCCATGGCTGAGGGCTCCTGTCGGAAGGTTCAGGTGAGGGGGCGCGCGGCGGTCCGGCCGTGCTCGTGCACCGGTGTGCGCGGTCGTACGCGGTGGGGCGCCGCGGCCCGTCGCTGGCCGTACGGCGGCAGGGGTCAGCGCGAACAGATGGCGCTGCTGAGCCTGCACAGGTCGACGTGCAGACGCGCCACGAGCAGCATGCCCGGCATCTTGTCGCTCACGTCGTGGGAAACCATGCGCTCATCGTATCGATTCCCGGTCCGGGTCCCGGAATGTGATCTCACATGGTGGATGTTTTCCGTCCATCACCTGGATGCCGGGAGGTAGGTGACCGTCGGCGCCCCGGTCGCGGGGTGCACCGCGACCTCCGCCGTCACGCCGTACACCTCGGCGAGCATCTCGCTGGTCAGGACCTGTTCGGGGGTGCCGGACGCGGCCACCCGGCCGGCCCGCAGGACGTAGAGGCGGTCGCAGAAGTAGGCGGCGAGATTCAGGTCGTGCAGGGCCAGGAGATTGGTCGTGCCGAGGGCGCCGACCAGGGAGAGGATCTCCAGCTGGTAGCGGATGTCGAGGTGGTTGGTCGGCTCGTCGAGGACCAGGACGGCGGGCCGCTGCACCAAGGCCCGGGCCACCAGCGCGCGTTGGCGCTCGCCCCCGGAGAGCGCCGCGAAGGAGCGCTCGGCGAGAGCGTCCGCGCCGACGCGGGCGAGGGCGGTCCGCACCAGTTCCTCGTCCCGCCCGGTGTCCCCCTCCCAGAACCGCTTGTGCGGGGAGCGGCCCATGGCGACGATCTGCCGGACGGTGAGGTCGAAGCCCGCCTGCCCGTCCTGCGGGACGGCGGCGATGCGGCGCGCGCGGGCCTTGGCGCCGAGCCCGGCCAGGTCGGCGCCCTCCAGCAGGACGCGGCCCTCGGACGGGGCGAGCGCCCCGTACACGCAGCGCAGCAGCGTCGTCTTGCCGCTGCCGTTGGGGCCGACGACGCCCACGGTCTCGCCCTCGGCGACGGTCAGGGACACGCCGTCGAGCAGCCGCGCCCCGACGGGCGTGCGGTAGCCGACGTCCTCGGCGCGCAGCGTCACGCGGCCACCCCTTCGTGGCGGTGGCTCCCGCGCAGCAGCCACAGGAAGAACGGGCCGCCCGTCAGCGCGGTGAGCACACCGACCGGGATGTCCTGCGGGGCGGCCACCGTGCGGGCGGCGAGGTCCGCGACGACCAGGAACACCGCGCCCAGGAGCGCCGCCACCGGCAGCAGCGGCCGGTGCGCGGCGCCGACCAGCATGCGGGCGGCGTGCGGCACCAGCAGGCCGACGAACCCGATGGCGCCGCTGTACGCGACGAGGACGCCGGTCAGGAGCGAGGCGAGGACGAAGACGGCGGCGCGGAAACGGGCGGTGTCCAGCCCGAGGACGGTGGCGCCCTCCTCGCCGACGAGCAGCAGGTCCAGGGGCCGGGCCAGCGCCACCAGCAGGAGCGTGCCGGCGGCCAGGACGGCGCAGGGCAGGGCGAGCATGTCCCAGCGGGCGCCGCCGAGCCCGCCGAGCGTCCAGTACAGGACTTCCTTGAGCTGGTCGGCGCTGTCCGCGGTGACGAGGATGAGGCTGGTCAGGGCGGACAGGATGTATGAGACGGCGACCCCGGCGAGGATCAGGCGGCCGGTGGCGAAGCCTCCGCCGCCGCTTCGGGCCAGGGCGTAGACGAGGGCCAGGGAGATCAGGGCGCCCGCGAAGGAGGCGGCGGGGATGGTGACGGCGGTGCTGAGAGCCGCGCCCAGGCCGAAGACGCCGCCGAGGACGATCGCCGAGACCGCGCCGACGGAGGCGCCCGAGGAGACGCCGAGCAGGAAGGGGTCCGCGAGGGGGTTGCGGACGAGGGCCTGCAGGACGGTGCCGATGACTGCCAGTCCGGCTCCTACGGTGGCGCCCAGTATGACTCTGGGGAGTCTTACGTCCAGGACGATGGTGCGGAACGGGGAGGGTTCCGCGCGGCCCGTCAGGATGTCCAGGACGTGGGACGGGGGGATGGGTACGGAGCCCAGGGCCAGGCCTGCGAGGGTCGCTGCCGCTAGGGCTGCGGTCAGTCCCGTCAGGGTCAAGAGGCGGTGCCCCTTGGAGTTCCGTCTGTCGCCCTTCGGGCTCGTCCTCAAACGCCGGACGGGCTGGAATTTGCCTCCCCCGGGCTGGAAGAGGCGCCGGACGGGCTGGAATTTGCCTCCCCCGGGCTGGAAGAGGCGCCGGACGGGCTGAATTTTGCCTCCCCCGGGCTGGATCAGGCGCCGGACGGGCTGGGGGGGTGCTCACAGCTGGGCCGCCAGCTTCCGCACCGCCTCCGGGGCTCGTACTCCTGTCACCACGTCCGACAGGGGAAGCACCGCGAACCGCTTGTTCCTGATCGCGGGGACGTCCGCCAGGACCGGGTCGTCGAGGAGGCGCTTCTTCTTCTGGGCGACGCTCGTGGCGCCGTAGTCGAGGATCACGACGACCTCCGGCTTGCGTTCGACGACCTTCTCCCAGGACGCGTCGCCGAAGGACCTGCCGAGGTCGGCGAAGACGTTGCGGCCGCCCGCCCGCTCGACGATGTCGTTGCCGATGCCCCGGCCGCCCAGCGTGAACGCCGTCTTGTCGCCGCTGTCGTAGACGAAGACGGACGCCGGCTTCCCGCCCTTCGTCTTCTGCTCGGTGGCGGCCAACTCCCGCTTCGCGCCGCTCACCCACGTGTCCGCGCGCTCGCGCACCCCGAAGGTCGAGCCGACCTCGCGCACCTCGCGGTAGACGTCGTCCATGGAGACGGCTCGCTTCGCGCACCCCTCGACGTTGAGGCGGCTCTCGATGCCGGACTCGGCGAGCGCGGAGCGGCTGCGGCCGTCGCCGGCGAGGAAGGCGCTGGCGTAACCGCCGTAGACGAAGTCGGGGTCGGTGGCGAGGAGCTTCTCGTAGGAGGGGTACTCCTTGGCGAGCACAGGGACGGACTTGTACGCCTTCTCGTACTTCGGCAGGACCTTGTCGTCGAGGTAGGCGGTGCCGACGAGGCGGTCCGCCAGGCCCAGTTCCAGCATCACCTCGGTGGCGTGCTGGTTCATGGTGACGGCCCGCTCGGGGGGTGCCTCGTACGTCGTCCGCACACCGCAGTTGGTGACGGTGTACGGGAATCCGGCGGCCTTGGCGGCGGGCCCGGCGTCATCGGGTGCGGACGAGGAGCACGCGGCGAGCGGGACGAGCAGGGCGGCGGCGGTCAGGGCGCGCAGGGCTCGGGACATGGCTGAACTGCCTCCTCCGGGGGATTTCCGCGTCCCCCGCGTTGCGTGGAGTGCGGGCGGCAGGTCAGTTCCTGACTCCCCCGCCCCCGATGCGGGGGTGGGGTCACAGTGGCGGGACCGTGCCGGATTCGCACCGGCTTCCTGGCTCCCGCCGCCCGAGGATGTCGGGCTCAGTATGCCTGGACCACGCGCACCTCTTCCTCGGTGACCTCGCCGTCCACGATGCGGAACGAGCGGAACTGGAAGGGGCCCGCGTCGTCGGTGTCGGCGGTGGAGACCAGGACGTAGTGGGCGCCGGGCTCGTTGGCGTAGGTGATGTCGGTGCGGGAGGGGTAGGCCTCGGTCGCGGTGTGCGAGTGGTAGACGATCACCGGCTCCTCGTCGCGGTCGTCCATCTCGCGGTAGAGCTTGAGCAGGTCGCCCGAGTCGAACTCGTAGAACGTGGGCGAGCGCGCGGCGTTCAGCATCGGGATGAACCGCTCGGGGCGGTCGGTGCCGGCGGGGCCCGCGACCACGCCGCAGGCCTCGTCGGGGTGGTCCTGGCGCGCGTGCGCGACGATCTGGTCGTGGAGGGCCTGGGTCAGGGTCAGCATGGCAGTCAGGATAAGCAGAGGGCCCGCACCGTACCGGAATGCGGTACGGGCGGGCCCGAATGCTGGACAGGTGCCCCGAGGGGCGGGTGTCAGTCCTTGGCCCCCGGTTCGCCGGCGGAGGCGACGGCGGGGGTCTTGCGCTTGTTGAAGGCGGCGGCCTCCGGGTTGCGCTTCTTGAGGATCAGGTAGGAGCCCGCGAGGATCGCGACCCACACCGGAGCGGCGTACAGCGAGATCCGGTTGTCCTCGTCGATGCCCATCATCACGATGACCATGCCGATGAACAGGAGCGCGAACCAGCTCGTGTACGGGGCTCCGGGCGCCCGGAAGGTGGACTGCGGCAGCTCACCGCGGTCGGCCTTGCGGCGGTAGCGGATCTGGCACGCCAGGATCATGATCCAGGCCCACATGCCGGAGATGGTCGCGAAGGAGACGACGTAGGTGAACGCCTTGCCGGGCCACTGGTAGTTGATCCAGACGCCGACCAGCATGCACGCGGCGGAGGCGGTGGTGCCGATCAGCGGCAGGCCGTTCTTCGTGAGCCTGGTGAAGAACTTCGGGCCCTGGCCGTTGAGCGCCAGGTCGCGCAGCATGCGGCCGGTGGAGTACATGCCGGAGTTGCAGGAGGAGAGCGCGGCGGTGAGGACCACGAAGTTCACGATCGCGGCGCCGATGCCGAGGCCCATCTCCTCGAAGGCCGCGACGAACGGCGAGACGCCGGGCTTGAAGTGCGTCCACGGCACGACCGACAGGATCATGATCAGCGCGCCGACGTAGAAGACGGCGATGCGCCACGGCACGGTGTTGATGGCCTTGGGCAGGACGGTCTTCGGGTCCTTGGACTCGCCCGCGGTGACGCCGACCAGCTCGACGGCGAGGAAGGCGAACATCACGATCTGCAGCGTCATCAGCGTGGAGCCGATGCCGTTGGGGAAGAAACCGCCCTGGTTCCACAGGTGGGCCACGGAGGCGGTGTCACCGGCGTCGGAGAAGCCGATGGTGAGGATGCCGACGCAGATCAGGATCATGCCGATGATGGCGGTGACCTTGACCATCGAGAACCAGAACTCCAGCTCGCCGAAGAGCTTCACGGAGATGAGGTTCGCGCCGTACAGGATGACCGTGAAGATCAGCGCGTAGGCCCATTGCGGGATGGAGCCGTGGGTCCAGTACTGCATGTACTGGGCGGCCGCGGTGACTTCCGTGATGCCGGTGACGACCCAGAAGAGCCAGTACGTCCAGCCGGTCACGAAGCCGAAGAACGGGCCCATGAATTCGCGCGCGTACTCCGAGAAGGAGCCCGACACGGGGCGGTACATGAGGAGCTCGCCGAGCGCCCGCATGATGAAGAAGATGACGAGGCCCGCGATGGCGTACGCCAGGATGAGGCTGGGGCCGGCCTTGTGGATGGCCTTGCCCGCGCCGAGGAACAGGCCGGTGCCGATGGCACCGCCGATCGCGATCATCTGGATCTGCCGGGCCCCCAGACCACGCTGGTAGCCCTCGCCGGACGGGCCGCCCGCGGCCTGCACGGCACCATCGCCGTCGTGCCCGTCGTGCTGCTCTTCGACCTGCACTGAGGTCATGGTGACGCCTTTCTCCATGCTGATCCGCGCCCGCGTCTCGCGTTGATGGCTGCGGATCAGGTCCTGATCCCCCCGGATATGTATGGAGTGCTACCGGCGGTCTGCCGGCCCGAGCGCCCTCGGTGACATGGGTGGCGTCACCGAGCGGTCGTGAAGATTTATCACGGCGGCAACAGTGAGGGAATCGGCCACCTGTGGCGCACACCACAGGGAGAAGCGGACAAAGTCCGCCTTGGTGCGTATAACCGGACAATGAAGTGACGGGATCGTTATCCGGATTTGAGCGTCCGCTGAGCGAACGGACCGCCATGTGAACAGAAGGTGCCCTGTACAGCAAATGCAGCTGTCCTATGCACCCATTTTCGGCCCCCGCTCAGTCCAGCAACGTCCCGACCAGCGTCTCCTGCAGTCCGCCGAGCCAGAGGTACGCCATCACCATCGGCTTGCGCGGATCCGCGTCCGGCAGCCGGTAGAGCAGATCGGCGTCCTCCTCGTCGGTGACCTCCAGGCGCGTGCCGATCGCGAGCCGCAGGTCATTGAGTGCCCCGAGCCAGTGCCGCGACTCCTCGACCGACAGTTTCAGGACAGCTCCGCCCTCGCCCGGGGACGCCATCGCGTCCAGCGAACGGATCACGACCAGCGCGTCCTCCCGCTTCTTGGCCCGCAGGTCGTTCTCCGTGAACCGGCGGAACTCGGCCGAATACGCGCGCAGTTCGTCCTCGCGCCCGACGTCCCCGGTCTCGCTGCCGGGGCCCCCGTACGCGTCCGGCAGCAGGCGCTGCAGTACGGGGTCGGCGGGCGGCTCGCTCGGCCCCTGGGCGAACAGCTCGGCCAGCGGGTCGTCGCCGGGCTCCCCGCCGGGGCCGGGCCCGATCAGCTCCAGGAGCTGCACGGCGAGGGAACGGATGATCGAGATCTCGACCTCGTCGAGCGCGACGGCGGCGCCGCCCCCGGGGATCGGTTCGAAGTGTCCAGGCATCAGATGCGTCGCTGCTTCCGGTCCGCCGCTACTTGCGGTCCTGCTGAAGGGTGGCCCACAGCCCGTACCCGTGCATGGCCTGCACGTCGCGCTCCATCTCCTCGCGGGAGCCGGTGGAGACGACCGCGCGGCCCTTCTCGTGCACGTCCATCATCAGCTTGGTGGCCTTCTCCTTCGAGTACCCGAAGTACGTCTGGAACACGTACGTCACATAGCTCATGAGGTTCACGGGGTCGTTGTGCACGAGCGTGATCCAGGGGACGTCCGGCTCGGGGACGACGAACGTCTCCTCGTCCGATTCCGGGCGGGTGATCTCTGCGGGAGCCGTACTCACACGCCCATGCTGCCACCTCGGTGGGGCACTCGCACAAACGGGCCCACGAAATCGTCAGAGTGACGAGATGCGGGGTAGCATCCTTCGCATGAACACAGCGGACCTTGGCCTGCCGGTGGATGTTCCGTCGACGGCGCTCTTCACGGACCAGTACGAGCTGACCATGCTGCAGGCCGCGCTGAAGGCCGGCACCGGCGACCGGCGCTCCGTCTTCGAGGTCTTCACCCGCAGACTGCCCGAGGGGCGGCGCTACGGCGTCGTGGCGGGCACCGGCCGGGTCCTGGACGCGGTGGAGAACTTCCGCTTCGACGCGGACGTCCTCGGCTTCCTGCGCGAGCGGGACATCGTCGACGAGGCCACCCTCCAGTGGCTGGCCGGCTACCGCTTCACCGGCGACATCTGGGGCTACCCCGAGGGCGAGGTCTACTTCCCCGGCTCGCCGATCCTGCGGGTCGAGGGCTCCTTCGCCGAGTGCGTGCTCCTGGAGACCGTGATCCTCTCCATCCTCAACCACGACTCGGCCATCGCGGCCGCCGCCTCCCGGATGTCCTCGGCCGCCGGCGAGCGCCCGCTGATCGAGATGGGCGCCCGCCGCACCCACGAGCTGGCCGCCGTCGCCGCCGCCCGCGCCGCGTACGTCGGCGGCTTCGCGACCACCTCGGACCTCGCCGCCGGCTTCCGCTACGGCATCCCGACCGTCGGCACCAGCGCCCACGCCTTCACCCTGCTGCACGACAGCGAGCGCGACGCCTTCCGCGCCCAGGTCGACTCGCTGGGCCGCGGCACGACCCTGCTCGTGGACACCTACGACGTCACCGAGGCCGTCCGCATGGCCGTGGAGGTCGCCGGGCCGGAGCTGGGCGCCGTGCGCATCGACTCCGGAGACCTGCTGCTCGTCGCCCACCGGGTGCGCCAGCAGCTGGACGAGCTGGGCGCGACCGACACGAAGATCGTGGTGACCTCCGACCTGGACGAGTACGCCATCGCCTCCCTGCGGGCGGCGCCCGTGGACGCGTACGGCGTGGGCACGCAGCTCGTCACCGGCTCCGGGCACCCCACCGCCTCCATGGTCTACAAGCTGGTCGCCCGCGCCCACTCGGCGGACCCGGCGGCGCCCCTGGAGCCCGTCGCGAAGAAGTCGCTGGGCGCCAAGAGCTCCGTGGGGGGCCGCAAGTGGGCCGCACGGCGGACCGACGAGCACGGCGTCGCCGAGGCGGAGGTCGTCGGCACCGGCGCCGTGCCCCCCGAGCTGGCGGACCACCAGCTCCTGGTCGAGCTGGTCAAGGGCGGCCGGGTCGTCGCCCGGGAGCCGCTGGACACCGTGCGCGACCGGCACGCGGCCGCGCGCGCCGCGCTGCCGCTCTCGGCGACCCAGCTGTCGCGGGGCGAGGCCGTCATCCCCACGGAATACCTCTGAGGGGCCCGGGCAGGCTCCCTTCCCGCACCGCACCCCACGTCCCTCCGCTCGTCGTCACCCCACCAAAGGACACCGCCCATGCGCCGCGCGCTGATCGTCGTAGACGTCCAGAACGATTTCTGTGAGGGCGGCAGTCTCGCGGTCGCCGGGGGCGCGGACGTGGCCGCGGCCATCACGGAGCTGATCGGGCAGGCCTCGGCCTGCTATCGGCACGTGGTGGCCACCCGGGACCACCACATCGATCCGGGCCCACACTTCTCGGACCGGCCGGACTACGTGGACTCCTGGCCGCCGCACTGCGTGGCGGGGACGGAGGGCGTGGGCTTCCACCCCAACTTCGCCCCCGCCGTCGCCTCCGGGGCGATCGACGCCGTCTTCGACAAGGGCGCCCACTCGGCGGCGTACAGCGGTTTCGAGGGCGTCGACGAGAACGGGCTGTCCCTGGCGGACTACCTGCGGGAGCGGGAGATCACGGAGGTCGACGTGGTCGGCATCGCCACGGACCACTGCGTGCGCGCCACCGCCATGGACGCGGCGCGCGAGGGCTTCGGTACCACCGTGCTGCTGGACCTCACCGCGGGCGTCTCCGCCGAGAGCACCGAGCGGGCGCTGGCCGAGCTGCGCGCGGCGGGCGTCGAGCTGACGGGCAAGCCCGTCGTCTGACCCGGGACAGGGCTCGGCCGGCCCGGGGCCGGGCTCAGCGGCGCAGCGCCCGGATCGGGTGCCACAGCTCCTGGAGGGAATTGGGGGCCGTACGCCATATCAGGCCGTCCGGGTGGTGCAGCACCGCCGTTATCTCGTCCGGCGTGGGCGGTTCCGCGTTGCCCCGCAGGTACACCGCCCGCAGGCCGAGGTTGCGGAGCCTGGTCAGGGCCCTCGCGCGGTTCACGGCGTGCACGATCATGCGGACCGCGCCGCCGGCCGGCGCCGGGTGCGGGAGGGTCAGTGCCACCACCACGTTGCCGTTCGGCAGCTTGCAGAAACCTCCTGCGGACATGCCGGATCACACCCCCGTCAATAAGAAGTACACAGCACGCACCTAAACACGATCGGCCGCCGCCCGCTAGGGGGCGACGGCCGATCATGGCTTGACCTGCACTAACGCTGGATCAGCGCTTGGCGGGGCCCACCTGGACCGTGATCGAAGAGCCGTCCTTCGGCTGCTTCAGAATCTGGATCTTGGTGTTGGTGTCAGTGACCTTGACACTTCCGGTGGGGTTGGACGCGTACCAGTAGGTGCCCTTGTGGTCGTCGAAGGCCGGGACGCCCTTCTGGGACTTGAGCTTCAGCGCGACGTCCGCGTTGTGCAGCGTGAACGCGTCCGTCGCGTACTTGCTGAACGGCGCGTCGTACGGCTGGATCTTGTTGCGCAGCAGGTCGCCGTTCTTCCACTTCAGCGGCTTGGCGTGCGCGTCGACGGGGAGGATCAGACCCTCACCGGGGTGCTGGCTGGTGTTGTTGTCCTTCTGGGAGGTGTCCCACTGCCAGACCATCAGGCCGGTCTGGTAGGGGTAGTGCTCGACCCAGTCGGGGCGGGTGGTCGAGAAGCCGAAGTTGTACGGACCGACCTTGAGGGTCTTGTCGTACGAGACGTACTGGCGGTTCTCGGCCAGGTAGTACTGGTCGTACTTCTTGGTGAAGGACTCGCCGATGCGCGAGAAGCCCTTCGTCGCCCAGCCGTTGTCGTCGCCCTCGGCGCCGTCCTCGAAGAGCTTGGCGCCGTCCGCGGTGATCGCGATGGCGTCGGCCGCGAAGCCCTTGCCGCCCGCGCCGCCGTCGGTGGAGTAGCGGAAGCGGACGTCGATCTTCTTGCCGGCGTAGGCGTCGAGCGGGAAGACCAGCTTCTTGTACGCGCCCGAGACACCGGTCAGCGCGGGCTTGTCGCCGGCGTCACGGGTGATCGGCCTGCCGTCCGCGGTGCCGTCGACCGGCGTCCAGTTGGCGCCGCCGTCCGTGGAGACCTCGGTGTAGAGGTAGTCGTAGTTGGCCTCGATGTCCCACCAGCCCTGGAGCGACAGGTCGGCCTTGGCCTTGCCGGTCAGGTCGACGGAGCGCGTCAGGGTGTTCTTCAGGTCGTCGCCCTGGTTGCTCCACCACTGCTTGGAGCCCTCGGCGGGCTTCACGATCTTGGTGGTGACGGCCTTCTTCGGCAGGTCGACCACGAGCGCCTGGCGGTGGCGGGTGTTGTACTCCGAGACGCCCAGCTTGTGCTCGGAGGTGGTGGCCGCCTTCGCCTTGGCGTAGTCGAGCCAGCCCAGCTGGAACTTGTCCCAGGCGGTCATGTCACCGGGCAGGTCGCCGATCGCGTCCTTGCCGGTGCCGAGCCAGGAGCCGGCCGACATCAGCGACCAGAAGCCGACCGAGTTCTCGCCCTTGCCGCTGGTGTCGTACAGGTCCGGCAGACCGAGGTCGTGGCCGTACTCGTGGGCGAAGACGCCGAGGCCGCCGTTCTCCGGCTGCATCGTGTAGTCGCCGACCCAGATGCCCGAGTCGCCGATCTGGGTGCCGCCGGCCTTGTTGTTGCCGGGGCCGGTGCGGCCCGCGTCGTTGCCGTACGCGTACCAGCGGTGCGCCCACAGGGCGTTCTTGCCCTCGGCGCCGCCGCCGGCCGACTCGTCCTCGCCCGCGTGGACGATCTGGAAGTGGTCGATGTAGCCGTCGGGCTCGTTGAAGTCGCCGTCGTTGTCGAAGTCGTAGCGGTCCCAGAGGTCGTACTTGGCCAGGTCCGCCTTGATCTGCGCGTCGGTGCGGCCCTGGGCCTTCTGCGCCTTGGCCCAGGCGGTCACGCCGTCCTTGACCGCGTCCCAGACGTTGGCGCAGTTGGTGTCGCCGCAGTAGTTCGAGCCGTAGCGCGCCTCGTTGTAGTCGACCTTGACCCAGTCGGAGACCGCACCGTCGACCGAGTAGCGGCCCGAGGAGGTCTTCTCGTAGTAGGTCTTCAGCGAGTGCTTGGCGTTGCCCTTGCTGTCCTTGCCCTCTCCGAAGTACAGGTCCTCGAAGTGCTTGCGGTTGTAGTCCGCCTGCCAGGCCGTGCTGTTGTCCTTCGCCCGGTCGGGCTTGGCTATCTTGTTGTGCAGCGGGCCGGGCTTGCCGCCGTACTTCTTGACGGGCTGCTCCGGGCCCTCGGGGCCGTCCGGGTCGTACATGGTCGTGTCGTCGACCTTGTTCCCGAACTCCACCAGGATCGTGAAGACCTTGTCGGTCTTCTCGCGGCCCAGCTCGACGTACTTCTTGTCGTCGAGCTTGACGACCTTGGAGGCGCCGCGCTTTTGCACCTTGGCGTCGCCCTCGATGACCTGCTGGAGCGCCGCCTTGCGCTGCTGCGCCTGCTGCTTGCTGAACGGACCGTCGAGGTCGTGGTCGACCTGTGCCTTGAGGCGCGACGGGTCCTGCCGGTCGACGGCGGGAGCCGCACCCGGCGCCCCGTCCCCGGGCGCGGCCGCGGCCGTCGACACCGAGTACGTGGCGGCCGCCGCGGCCACCGCTACGGCCACCGCCGTTGCCCTGAACGTGCGTGTTCTGACTGTCACTTGATGAATGTCCTCCCCACGCGCCCGCGCGAATGGCGGACCGAGATCCCGGTCGGAAGGGAGGTCCGCGCGCGATGTACGCGTCACAAGTGACGACATTCGACCGGAAGTGCGGGAGAAAAGACAGACCTTGACTTGAACAGGCCAAGTGCACTATGCGACCTGCGGATCCGCTATCCGGACACCGGGCACGTGCTCACCGTACGTTCGAACAAGCGCGCCGCACCGTCCACTTGATGGACGTCGTGAACCCGTGCGCCCCCCGTGCTCCGGCACCGTGGGTTAGGTCACGCTTACCGCCCGTTCCCGTCGGGCATGCAGCGTCATAGGGTCAATCGACGGTGCGCCACCACGCGGGACGGCACTTCCCGGGACGGCACCGGCGTGCACCCTTTGCTTCGCGAAGATCGGTACCCATATCCGCATCCGCCCCCACGGCCAGCGCGTGGGGGGATCACTGCCGAGGACGGATCACGTCATGCCTCGTCCCATGCCACGTCCGACCACCGCACAGATCGCCTACGGTTCGGTGACCGTCGTCTTCTCCACGCTCGCCATGCTGCTGCTCTCCCAGACGGGTTCGGGAGTGACCGGTGTCGCGGTGATAGCGGTGGCCGCGCTCGGCCTCGGCTTATTGGTGGCGATGACGGTGCCGGCGCCCGCACCGGAGACGCCTGCACAGGAGACACCCGTGTCGGAGGCGGCCGTGTCGGAGGCGCCCGCCGGGGCCGCCGCCTCGGGACGCGTCCCCGCGCAGCGCGCCGTGCTCGCCGAGTCCGTACGCGAAACGGCGGGCCCGTGAGTCACGGGCCCGCCGGTCGTGGTGCCGCCGCACCGGGTGCGTTCCGTCAGACGCCGACCACCACCGTCTTGGCGGCCTTGTCGTGCAGGCCCTGTTTGTAGGGCTTGTCGAAGAAGCTCCAGCCGCCGCAGATCGCCGTCCAGATGCAGGCGCAGCAGAACGCGAACGGCAGCCAGAGCACGGCCGCGCGGACGAGCGCGGTCTGCGTGCTCGGGGTGGCGCCGTCGCTGAGGTTCGCGACGCGCATCCCGAGCAGTTTCTTGCCGAGCGTCTGCCCCGTCCTGGAGATCATGACGGTGTCGTACGCGAGGTAGAGCACGGCGGCCAGCAGGGACTGGCCGAATGACCGGCCCGTGTTCACCTTGTCCGGGTCGACGTCGTACTCGGATGTGTTGAACAGCCAGGACAACAGCCACACGACGATGCCCACGAGGATCATGTCGATGATGCGGGCGAGGACCCGCTTGCCGCTGTCGGCCAGCGGGGGCATGCCGGCCAGCGGATCCTGCCCGCCGTACCCGCCGGGACCGCCGGGGCCGCCGAACCCGCCGGGTCCGCCGCCGTAGGGGCCGCCGCCTCCTCCCCCGTACGGGCCGCCGCCGCCATAGGGGTCGCCGCCGTCGGGCGGGGGCGGGACGCCGTAGGGAGAGCCGCCGGGGCCCGGGGGTGTGTTCCCGTACGGGGCGCCGCCGCCCGGGGGCGGGGTGTCGTAGGGGGAGCCACCGCCCGGCGGGGGCTCACCCGGCGGCTGCTTCTTGAAGGGGTCGTCGTCCGGCGACGGGTTCCGCGGCGGTTCGGTGCTCATGGCCCGAGTCGACCGCGCCCGCCCGGCCCGCGCATCCGGCGAGCGGCCGACCGGGTTACCCCGCGACGAACGTGCCCGCCGCCTTGTCGTGCCAGCACTGGCGCCACGGCTTGTCGACCAGGCACCACAGCACGCCGACGACACCGATCACCAGGAACCCCGGCACGCTGTAGACGAGCCAGCGCCGCAGTGCCGCGCCGAACGTGGGCGTCTCGTGCTCCTCGATGTCCCGCACCTCGATGCCGCACACCCGCTTGCCCAGCGTGCGGCCCCACTTGGCGGTGGGCAGCACCTCGTACAGGACGCCGAAGAGGAGGACGACGGCGAGGACGAGGCCGAGGCAGCCGGCGGTGGTGCCGTCGAGCAGCCAGACCGTGGTCTTCTCGCCCGACAGCTTCGCCGCGTCGATCTTGCTGTCGATGTGGTCGGCGGCCTTGGCGCCGAGCGGCAGCGCCGCCGCCCCGGTGACGGCGGCGAGGGCGACCGTGTCGATGAGCCGCGCCACCAGACGCCTGCCGAGCCCCGCGGGGCGGGCCGACGCCTGGTTCCTCGCGAGCGCGAGGAAGGGGTCCTCGGCCACCGGCTTCCACGGCACGACCGGCTGTCCCTCGCCCTGCCGCGCCGGGTCCGGGGCGCCGCCCGCGAGCTGGTGCACCTGCTGCGCCCAAGAGGCCGAGCCACCGCCCGGCCCCGCGGTGACGGGCGCCCCCGCACCGCTCTGCGGGGGCGCTGCGCTGGGCTGGGGGTGCGGGGGCTGGTGGGACTGGGCGGGCTGGTGCGGCGCCGGGGTCTGCGCCGGTGCAAAGGCCTGGGGCGGCACCGAAGCCTGCGGCCGTGCGGAGGACTGCGGTGGTACCGAGGACTGCGGTGGCACGGGAGCCTGCGGCGGTACGGGCGTCTGTCCGGCGGCGCCGCGGTCGGGGTGGTGTTCCGGGGCGGGGCGGATGGCGCGGATCGCCATGGTGCCGTCGGTGCCGGTCGCGGGGGCGGGGACCCCGGCGGACTTCACCGGGCCCGTGGGGCGGCGGAACGTCACGGTGCCCTCGGCGGAGGCCGGCTTGGACGCACCGGAGTTCGGGGCGCCGGAGTTCGGGGCGCCGGCATCGGCGGTGGAGGCCTCGGACGCCGCGGCCCCCGGCTCCGCGGCGCGGCTCGTGACCGCGCCGGGACCGCTCGCGCCCCGCGCGGGGCCGGGCGCCGCCTCGCTCGGTACGCGCGGGTCGGCCCCGCCCGGTCCCGCGCCCCACGAGATCCGGCGCTCCTGCTCGCCGCCGAGGCCGGACTGGCGTGCGGCGTCGGCCTGCCAGGCGGACGCGGGCCCGGACGGCGCGCCCGGGTCCTCGTCGAAGAAGTGCGGCCCCGTCTCCTCCACCGGGGGCGCCACGGCGGCGCCCGCGCCGGGCGGGAGCGGCAGGGGTTCGCCGTCGGACGGCGCGGGGCGGCTCGTACCGGGCACCCAGGCGGCGCCGTTCCAGTACCGGACGTATCCGGGGATGGACGGGTCGGGGTAATAGCCTTCGCGGGGCCGCTCGTCGCCTGGGGCCGGAGTTGGGGCGCTCATGTCCGTCGTCCCGTATCTGCTCGGGGGTCGTGTGAGGGGTCCACATCTATCAGACCTCCGCGGGTCACCGGGCGGCTCCCGCCCTACGGACCACTTTCCGGGCACGCTTCCCACACTTTCCCCGCGAGGCCCCCGCTCCCCGCGATGGCGGCTCGGGAGCGGCCCGTGAAAGACACCGGAAGAAAATCCCGCGAACCCGCGTAATGCTCCGGGGGGCCACGCGCTCTCCACTCGTACGGGTCCGCTCCCCGGGCCCCTCCGAGGAAAGGAAGCGCACCGACATGCACTCCGTGGTGGAACGCGAGCTCGAACTCAAGCTGATCCTCTCGCCGGAGCGGATCATCCCCGTCCCGGCCCGGCTCACCTACCGCACCGACGATCCCTACGCCGTCCACATCGCCTTCCACATCGGCTCGCGGAACCCCGTGCACTGGACGTTCGCCCGCGAGCTGCTGGTGGAGGGGGTGTTCAGGCCGTGCGGTCACGGGGACGTGCGGGTCTGGCCGACGCGGACGGACGGCCGGGGCGTGGTGCTGATGGCGCTCAGCTCACCGGACGGCGAGGCCCTCCTGGAGGCCCCCGCCGGCGCCGTGTCCGCGTGGCTGGAGCGGGTGTTGCGGGTGGTGCCGCCGGGCTCGGAGAGCGATCGGCTGGGCATTGACGACGGCCTCACGGAGCTGCTGGCGCCCACCGGGGGCCGGGTGGACGAGCTCTGGCCGCGCGAGTCGTGGCCCGCGGACGATGCCAAGGACGGTGAGTGAGCCGTGCGGCCACGGGGGCGCCGTCGCGCGGGGTTCGGCGGGGGACGGGTCAGAACAGCTTGCCGGGGTTGAGGAGCGAGTGCGGGTCGAAGGCCGCTTTGACGGCCCGCTGCATCTCCACCCCCACCGGGCCGATCTCGCGTGCCAGCCACTCCTTCTTGAGGACGCCGACGCCGTGCTCGCCGGTGATGGTGCCGCCGAGTTCGAGGCCGAGGGCCATGATCTCGTCGAAGGACTCGCGGGCGCGCCGCGCCTCGTCGGGGTCCGCCGCGTCGAAGCAGACGGTGGGGTGCGTGTTGCCGTCGCCCGCGTGCGCGCAGACGCCGATGGTCAGGCCGTACTTCTCGCCGATGCGCTCGACCCCGGCGAGCATGTCCGCGAGCCGGGAGCGCGGCACGCACACGTCGTCGATCATCGTGGTGCCCTTGACGGCTTCGAGCGCGGTGAGCGACAACCGCCGCGCCTGGAGCAGCAGTTCGGACTCGGCGGTGTCCTCGGCGGGGACCACCTGGGTGGCGCCCGCGGCCTCGCAGAGCGCGCCGACGGCGGCGAGGTCGGCCGCCGGGTCCGGGGTGTCGAAGGCGGCGAGCAGGAGGGCCTCGGTGGTCTCGGGCAGGCCCATGTGCGCGAGGGCGTTCACGGCCTTCACGGTCGTACGGTCCATCAGTTCGAGCAGCGACGGGACGTGCCCGCCTTCCATGATCGCGCAGACGGCGTCGCAGGCGTCCTTGGAGGAGGCGAACTCCGCGGCGAGGACCAGCTGTCGGGGCGGCCGGGGGCGCAGCGCGAGGACGGCGCGGACGACGATGCCGAGGCTGCCCTCGGAGCCGACGAACAGGCGGGTGAGGTCGTAGCCGGCGACGCCCTTGGCGGTGCGGCGGCCGGTGCTCATCAGGCGGCCGTCGGCGAGGACGACGTCGAGGCCGAGGACGTATTCGGCGGTGACGCCGTACTTCACGCAGCACAGGCCGCCGGAGGCGGTGCCGATGTTCCCGCCGATGGTGCACATCTCCCAACTGGAGGGATCCGGCGGGTAGTACAGGCCGTGTTCGCCGACCGCGCGGGACAGCGTGGCGTTGACGACGCCCGGTTCGACGACGGCGATCCGGTCGACGGGGCTGATCTCCAGGATGCGGTCCATCTTGACCAGGGACAGCACGATGCAGCCCTCGCTGGCGTTGGCGGCGCCGGACAGGCCGGTGCGGGCGCCCTGCGGCACCACGGGGACGCGCAGCTCGGTGGCGGTGCGCATGACGTGCTGGACCTGCTCGACGGTGCGCGGCAGGACCACGACGGCGGGGGTGCCCGCCGCGCAGAAGCTCGCCATGTCGTGGGCGTACGCGGAGGTGACGTCCGGATCGGTGAGGACCGCCTCGGCGGGCAGTCCCTCCTGGAGCAGTGCGACGAGGGTGCGGCTCATGATCACAGCCTCGCACCCGGGGCCATCGGTGTGAACCCGTGTGCGACGCCTTCGGCGCGCCGGGATGTGATCTTCGTATTGACGCACAGTGAGCGTCATGAAATCCTACCGGTCCCGGTCCTCCCTGACGCCCTCCACGTCCCTGATGGAGCCCGCGAGGCCGCCCGGGAGGCCTTCGTCGCTACGGCGCGTGCTGGTCGCCTCGGCGGTGGGGGCCGTGGTGCTCGGCGCCGCCCACGCGCTGGTGCCGCTGGACGACGAGAAGCCGGCGCCGCGCACGCTCGGGCCCGCGGGGCGCGCGCAGCTGGCCGTGGGGGCGGGGGCGCCGGCCGCGCTGCCCGATCTGACGGCGCTCATCCGGGAGCGCGAGGCGCATCTGCGGGCGCACCCCGGCGACGACCACTCCTGGGCGGTGCTCGGCTCGGCGTATGTGGCGCGGGGGCTGCGCACGGCGGACTTCGCCTCGTATCCGAAGGCCGAACAGGCGCTGCGGACCTCGCTCAAGGTGCGGCCCGTGGGCAATGCGGAGGCTTTGACGGGGCTCGCCGCCCTGGCGAACGCCCGGCACGACTTCCGGGCGGCCCGCGGGTGGGGCGAGCAGGCGGTGCGGCAGGCGCCCGCACGGTGGACGGCGTATCCCCCGCTGATCGAGGCCTACACCGGGCTCGGTGACGCGAAGGCGGTCGGCAAGGCCCTGGACTCCCTGCGGAAGCTGGGCTCCGGCGCCTGGGTCAGGTCGCGCACCGGTCAGGTCTACCGCGCCCGCGGCTGGCGCGAGGACGCCAACACGGCCCTGTCCGACGCGGTGGCGCTCGCCGAGACCCCCGCGGAGAAGGCGGCGTGCCTGCACGGCGTCGGGGAGCTGGCCTGGGAGCGCGGCGAACCGGCGCAGGCGCTGCGCTACTTCGACGCGGCGCTCGCCGCCGACCGGGACCACCACGCCTCGCTGGCGGGCCGGGGCCGCGCGCTGGCGGCGCTCGGCCGCACCTCCGAGGCGCTGCAGGCCTACCGCTCGGCGCTGACCAGGCAGCCGCTGCCGGAGTACGCCCTGGAGCTGGGCGAGCTGTACGAGTCGCTGCGGCTGCGGCCGGCCGCGCGCGCCCAGTACGACATGCTGCGGGCGCGCGTGCGGCAGGAGGTCGCGGGCGGCGTGAACAACGAGCGGATCCTCGGCCTGTTCGAGGCGGACCACGGCGACGCGGACGCGGCGGTGAAGCGGCTGACGGCGGAGTACAAGCGGCACGGCGGCCCGGCGACGGCGGACGCGCTCGGCTGGGCGCTGCACCGGGCCGGCGACGGCGAGGCGGCCCTGAAGCTCGCCACCAAGGCGACGGAGAAGGGCCCGGGCAACGCGCTGTTCGCCTATCACCGGGGGGAGATCGAGCGGCAGCTCGGCCACTACGGGGCCGCCCGGCGGCACATCGGGGAGGCGCTGCGGATCAACCCCTACTTCTCGCCGCTCGCCGCGCCCGAGGCGAAGGGCGCCCTGGAGGCCTTGGGCGAGCCGCCGGAGGGCGGTCCGGCGCAGATGTACGCGCCGGCCGACGCGCCTCCACCACCGCCGCTGCCGAGCCCTCCGGCGCGGCGGACGGCGCCTCGCGGGGCATCGGCGGGGGCCTCCTCGGCGTCAGCGGGCAGCTGAGTCCGGAGCGGGCGGCGGGCCCCAGGGGGCTTCCAGGGCCGTCCGCAGGGCGCCGGCCAGGTCCTCGCCGATGCGTTCGGCGAGGTGTTCTTCCAGGCGGGCGAGGGCGGCCTTGGCCTGGAGGTGCGCGCGTGCGCCGGCAGGGGTGCGCCTGATCAGGCGCTGCCGGGCGGAGGCGGGGTCGGGGATCTGTTCGAGGACGCCGGCGGCGACGAGGCCGTGCACGGCCTGGTGGGCCGTCTGGCGGGTGACGCCCATGCGCCGGGCGAGTTCGGAGACGGTGGTGCCCTCGTCGTCCAGGACGGAGCAGAGCTGCACCTGGGTCGGGGAGACGGGGGCGGCCCCGGCGGCGGCCATGGCCGCGGAGAGCCCCTCCTCGAACCAGCGGCGGGCGTCGCCGAGGAGTTGGGGCAGGTCGCGCTGGGGAGACGGCATGGCTTCCTCGCAGATGTGCTCACCGGCTTGCTCACCGGCACCCGGCAGTGTCAGGCTACCTGACATCCCGTTCGGTCCCGACTCCTCCGGAGCATTCCATGACCATCGAGTACGCCACGCGCCACCGGTCCGCCTCCCGCATCCCGGCGAACCCCGGCAAGCCCTACTTCATCGAGAAGGGCGAGGGCGACCGGGCCCATCTGTTCGGCGACCTGATCACCGTCTACGCGGGCGGCGAGCAGACCGAGAACACCTTCAACTTCTTCACCGTGGAGGGGCCCAAGGGCGACCTCATCCCCGCCCATGTGCACGCCGACACCCACGAGGTCTTCTACGTCACCCAGGGCGCCGTCCGCCTCTTCGTCGAGGACACCGAGGGCGAGCAGCAGGAGAAGCTGCTCACCCCGGGCGACTTCGGCTTCGTACCGAAGAACTGCACGCACGCCTACCGCATGGAGCGCCACCACAGCCAGGTCGTCGGCGTCGCCGCGGGCCCCGGCGGGACCTTCGAGCGGTTCTTCGAGAACCTCGGCGCACCCACCGGGCAGCACGGCCTTCCGCACCAGCCGCTCATCCCCGAACCCCACAAGTGGGGCACGGTCCCCGAGCGGTACGACGTGACGTTCCTGCCCGACCACCAGTGGCGCACCCGGTGACCGGGTGCGCCGGAGCGGCGTGGACCGAAGCGGCGTCGGCCGGAGCGGCGGCTAGAGGTTGCCCCGCTTCTCCTGCTCCCGCTCGATCGCCTCGAACAGCGCCTTGAAGTTGCCCTTGCCGAAGCCCATCGAGCCGTGCCGCTCGATCATCTCGAAGAACACCGTCGGGCGGTCCTGGACCGGCTTGGTGAAGATCTGCAGGAGGTAGCCGTCCTCGTCGCGGTCGACGAGGATCTTCAGCTCGCGCAGGGTCTCCACGGGCACCCGGGTCTCCCCGGCCCACTCCCCCAGCGTGTCGTAGTACGAGTCGGGGGTGTCCAGGAACTGCACGCCGGCCGCGCGCATCGTGCGGACGGACTGCACGATGTCGTTCGTGGCGAGCGCGATGTGCTGGACGCCCGCGCCGCCGTAGAACTCCAGGTACTCGTCGATCTGCGACTTCTTCTTGGCGATGGCGGGCTCGTTGATCGGGAACTTCACCTTCAGCGTGCCGTCGGCCACCACCTTCGACATCAGCGCGCTGTACTCGGTGGCGATGTCGTCGCCCACGAACTCCTTCATGTTCGTGAAGCCCATGACCTTGTTGTAGAAGGCGACCCACTCGTTCATCCTGCCGAGTTCCACGTTGCCCACGCAGTGGTCGATCGCCTGGAAGGTCCGCTTGGCGGGCGGCTCCACGATCGGCTTCGCGGCGACGAAACCGGGCAGGTAGGGGCCGTCGTAGTCGGTGCGCTCCACCAGCGTGTGGCGGGTCTTGCCGTAGGTGGCGATGGCGGCGAGGACGACCTTGCCGTGCTCGTCCTTCTCCTCGTACGGCTCGGTGATCCCGCGCGCGCCGTGGGCGACGGCGTACGCGTACGCGGCACGGGCGTCCGGCACCTCGATGGCGAGGTCCACGACGCCGTCGCCGTGCTCGGCCACGTGGGAGGCGAGGAAGTGGCCGCGCTCGGTGGAGGCCTTGATGACGGAGGTGAGGACGAAGCGGGCGGCGCCGTTCGTCAGCACATAACTGGCGGTCTCGCGGCTGCCGTTCTCCGGTCCGGAGTAGGCCACGAGCTTCATCCCGAAGGCGGTGGAGTAGTAGTGCGCGGCCTGCTTGGCGTTGCCCACGGCGAAGACGACCGCGTCCATTCCCTTGACCGGGAAGGGATCGACCTCACGCGCGGTGTCGGGGGTGGGGTGGGTGCTGGTCTCAGTCATGAGCTGAGGCTCCACCCGATTGACAAGGTGCGCAATAGTTTGCGTTTTCAGTGGTCAGATTGCCCAGCGGAGGGCCAGGATGAGCGGGCTATCTGTACATCATGACCATCCGGGAGGCCGCATGGCGATCGATCATCTGGACGGCAGGCTCATCGTGCTCCTGGCGCGCGAGCCTCGGATCGGGGTCCTTGAGGCGTCCCGCAGGCTGGGCGTGGCGCGCGGCACGGTGCAGGCACGGATGGACCGCCTCCAGTCCAACGGGGTCATCCGGGGCTTTGGCCCCGAGGTCGATCCCGCCGCGCTCGGCTACCCCGTCACGGCGTTCGCGACGCTGGAGATCAAACAGGGCCAGGGCGCGGACGTCCGGGCCCATCTGGCGACCGTCGCCGAGGTCCTCGAACTGCACACCATCACCGGCCACGGCGACATGCTCTGCCGCCTGGTGGCCCGCTCGAACGCCGACCTCCAGCGGGTGATCGACCGCGTGGTGGGCTTCACCGGCATCGTCCGGGCCTCCACGGCGATCGTCATGGAAAACCCCGTCCCCCTACGGATCATCCCCCTGGTGGAACAGGCGTCCGAGGACCCCTGAGCACAGGCCGGGGAGCGGCTGCTCCGAGGGGTTCGTCAGGGGAAACGAGGGCCCCTCGTCGGCGGCGGGCAGAAGTTGCAAAGACTCCGTTGCAAAAACCGTTGCAACGGAGTCTTTGCATCTCTACGCTGCCGGACATGACGGAACAGCCGCAGCCCCGGAAGATCCATCACCTCGACGCCCGCTCGCTGCGCGGGCTCGCGCATCCCCTGCGCATGCGGCTGCTCTCCTCCCTGCGGCTCCACGGCCCGGCGACGGCCTCCCAACTCGCCGCCAGGCTGGGCGAGTCGAGCGGCGCGACCAGTTACCACCTGCGCCAGCTCGCGGAGTACGGGTTCGTCGAGGACGACCACGAGCGCGGCAAGGGACGGGAGCGGTGGTGGCGCTCGGTCCACCAGGGCACGAGGACCGACGACGTGCTCATCCGCGACCCGGACCCCGAAGTGCGCGGCGCCCTGAGCACGCTCCTGCACGAGTACGCGGCCCAGCGCGCCCAGGAGGTCTCCACGTGGATCGCCACCCGGCACGAGTGGTCCCGGGACTGGGACGAGGCCGCCGACACCAGTGACTTCACCCTGAACCTGACGCCCGCCCTGGCCGCCGAGCTGAGTCACAAGGTCCACGAACTCATCGACAGCTACCGCGCGCTGGCCCCGGAAGAAGGAACGCCGGACGTGGCCCAGGTGCGTGTCCACTCCCACATCTTCCCGACGCGGCCGACAGGCGCCGACGACTGAAAGGAACGAACCGTGCACCCTGACATCCATCTGGCGCTGCACCACACCCGTGCCGAGGAGTTACGGCGGGCCGTTCCCGTTCGGCGGCCCCGGGCCCGGCTGCGCGCGTGGCTCGGTTGGGCGATGGTCGAAACGGGGCTGCGGCTGGTCAGCAGTTCGGGACGGCGGTGCCCTTGGCGAGGGAGCGCAGGGCCTCGACCGTTCCCTTCAGGGTGGTGACCGGGACGAGGCGCAGGCCCTTGGGGCGGTTGGCCCGGGCGTCGGCGCACTCGGCCTTCGGGACCAGGAAGACCGTCGCGCCGTCGCGGCGCGCGGCCCGCGTCTTCAGGGCGACGCCGCCGACCGGGCCGACCTCGCCGGCGGCGTTGATCGTGCCGGTGCCCGCGATGTCGCGGCCGCCCGTGAGGTCGGCGCCGCTGCCGTCGCCGTCCAGTTTGTCGATGATGCCGAGCGAGAGGAACAGGCCGGCGCTCGGGCCGCCGATCGCGCCGAGGTCGGCCTTGACCTTCACCTTGCCGGTGTCGTCGAAGCCGTTCGCCTTCAGGTAGCCGAGCGCCGCCTTGGTGGCCTCGTCCTGCGACTTCCTCATGTCCCCGAGGTTGTGCTCGCGGACTTCCTTCACGTTGTCACCGGTCGGGTAGACGGAGTCCTTCGGCATCACGGCCCGGTCGCGGCGGAACCAGCCGTCGACCACGTCGCCGAGCCGCACGTCCATCTCGGGCCCCGTCGCGACGATCGTCGTCATGCGCAGGGCGCCCTTCGTCTCCCGCGTGGGCACGCCGGTGATGGTCAGGACCGGCTCGCCCTCGTACTTCCCCAGGACGTTCGCCGTACCCCCGGGCTGCGCCACGGCGTACGGCAGCGGCGCGAGCCCCGCCACGGCGAGCAGCGCCGCGACGGGCAGCGCGCAGAAGAGGAGGACCTGGGGGCGCGTGAAACGAGGCAGGGAGAAGACCACGGGATCAATCTAACGTGACGTCCGGGGCGACCTGGAGCCACCGAGCCCGTCCGGCGTTCGAGGACGGGCCCGGCGCAGCCGGCGACGGAGCCCGCCCGAACTCAGCGCAGCGCGTCCGCGACCTCCCGCGCCGCGTCCACCACCCGCGGCCCCACCCGCTCCGGCACGGAGTCCGCCAGCATCACCACGCCCACGCTGCCCTCGATGCCGGTCACCCCGACCAGGGGGGCCGCGGCGCCGCTCGCCCCGGCCTCCAGCTCCCCGTGGGTGAGCGCGTAGCCGGGGTCGGTCGCCAGCCCCTGCCGGGCGGCCAGGATGGCGCGGCCGGCGGCGCCCCGGTCCAGGGGATGGCGGAAGCCGGTGCGGTACGCGACGTGGTAGTCCGTCCAGGTGGGCTCGACCACCGCCACCGCGAGGGCCTCCGTGCCGTCGACGAGCGTCAGATGCGCCGTGGCCCCTATGTCCTCGGCGAGCGAGCGCAGCGCGGGCAGCGCGGCCTCGCGGACCAGCGGATGCACCTGCCGGCCGAGCCGCAGCACGCCGAGGCCGACGCGGGCGCGCCCGCCGAGGTCCCGTCGTACGAGGGCATGCTGTTCGAGCGTGGCGAGCAGGCGGTACACGACCGTGCGGTTCACACCGAGCTTGTTGGACAGCTCGGTGACCGTCAGGCCATGGTCGGTGTCGGCCAGCAGCTTGAGGACGCGCAGTCCTCGGTCCAGCGTCTGGGATGTCTCCGCGGTCACGACGCCCACTCCTTTGGTGAGGGTCGGCGACCTCCTTACGCGGCGGTTGCGCCGCCGGTCCCGTGGGCGACGCGCGTCAGAGGCCGCCGGTCGGAACACCGGCTGCGCTCCGCGGCGGCGCTGCCACGGGGCGTGTGCGTGTGCGGGGACAGTAGCGAGGCCGTCCCGCTGAGCGGAAGACTTCGTCCAGAATCCGGGCATCGGGAGGTCCGCGGCGCCCCCATTGCCCCGTTACGCGGGGCGCGAGGACGGGCGTGCGCACGCCCTGCGCACAACCCCTCCCCACCCGGAACGCCCCGCTCCTGCCGGACGGCCGGGCGCCGCGGGGCTCACTTCATGCGGGTGGCCCACTCCTGGACCTTCTCGATGCGCTGGCGCAGCTGCCCCGCCGTGGCCTCCGCGCTCGGCGGCCCGCCGCAGGTGCGCCGCAGCTCGGTGTGGATCACTCCGTGCGGCTTCCCGCTCTGGTGGACGTACGCGCCGACCATCGTGTTGAGCTGCTTCCGCAGCCCGAGCAGCTCCTTGTGGGAGACCACGGGACGCCGCTCGGCGGGCAGCTCCAGGAGGTCCGCCTCCTCGTCCGGCTTCTTCCTGCTGTGCGCGATCTGCCGGGCCTGCCGCTTCTGGAGCAGCATCTGCACCTGGTCGGGTTCGAGGAGTCCGGGGATGCCCAGATAGTCCTGCTCCTCCTCGCTGCCCGGGTGCGCCTGCATGCCGAACTCGGCGCCGTCGAACAGCACCCGGTCGAAGACGGCCTCGGACTCCAGCGCCTCGAAGGAGAACTGCTCCTGCTCGCCGGTGTCCTCGTCCTGCTCCTTGTTCGCCTCGTCCATCTCCTTCTCGGACTCGGCGTAGGGGTCTTCCTCGCCCTCCTTCTTGGGCTTGTCGAGGGCGTGGTCGCGCTCGACCTCCATCTCGTTGGCGAAGGTGAGCAGGTCGGGCACGGTGGGCAGGAAGACGGAGGCGGTCTCGCCGCGCCGCCTGGACCGTACGAAACGGCCGACGGCCTGCGCGAAGAAGAGCGGGGTGGAGATGGTGGTCGCGTACACGCCGACCGCAAGACGCGGCACGTCGACGCCCTCGGACACCATGCGGACGGCGACCATCCACCGGTCGGTGCTCGCGCTGAAGTCGTCGATGCGCTGGGAGGCCCCGGTGTCGTCGGAGAGGACGACGGTTGCCTTGGTCCCGGTGATCTCGCGGATCAGCTTGGCGTAGGCGCGCGCGGAGTCCTGGTCGGAGGCGATGACGAGCCCGCCCGCGTCCGGGATGGCCTTCCTGACCTCGGTGAGCCGCTTGTCGGCGGCCCTGAGCACGTTCGGCATCCAGTCGCCCCGGGGGTCCAGGGCGGTGCGCCAGGCCTGCGAGACCGCGTCCTTGGTCATCGGCTCGCCGAGCCGGGCCGCGATCTCGTCCCCGGCCTTGGTGCGCCACCGCATGTTGCCCGAGTACGACAGGAAGATCACGGGCCGCACGACGCCGTCGCCGAGGGCGCTGCCGTAGCCGTACGTGTAGTCGGCGGACGAGCGCCGGATGCCGTCGTTGCCCTCCTCGTACGTGACGAAGGGGATCGGGTTGGTGTCGGAGCGGAACGGCGTACCGGTCAGCGCCAGGCGCCGCGTCGCCGGCTCGAACGCCTCCAGGCAGGCCTCGCCCCACGACTTCGAGTCACCGGCGTGGTGGATCTCGTCCAGGATGACGAGCGTCTTGCGCTGCTCGGAGCGGTTGCGGTGCAGCATCGGCCGCACGCCGACGCCCGCGTACGTGACGGCGACGCCCTGGTACTCCTTGCTGAGCGGCCCCGCGCTGTACTCCGGGTCCAGCTTGATGCCGATTCGGGCGGCCGCCTCCGCCCACTGCTTCTTCAGGTGCTCGGTGGGGGCCACCACGGTGACCTGCTGCACGACGTGGTGGTGCAGCAGCCAGGACGCGAGCGTGAGCGCGAACGTCGTCTTGCCGGCGCCGGGGGTGGCGACGGCCAGGAAGTCTCGCGGCTGCTCCTGGAGGTACCGCTCCATCGCCCCCTGCTGCCAGGCACGCAGCTTGTTGGCGGTGCCCCAGGGGGCGCGGCCGGGGAAGGCGGGCGAGAGGTGGTGGGAGGAGTTGGCGGCGGCGCTGGTGGTAGTCACGGTCTCCGGGTTTTTACGGCTCGGGTACGTACGACAACCGGGCCACCTTACCGGTGATGGATCGGGGTGCCGGTGAGATCGGGGCGGGGGCCGGGGCGGGTGCGACCGGTCTCACACGGACGTCCCGCCCCTCGCACTTACGTTCCAACGCGTACGTTCCTGCGTCCGTCCCCGTGGCCGGAACGCTGGCCCCTCCCGGCGGGGCCCACCGGGATGCCTTCGGCCGTGCGGTGCCTTTGATGGGTGCCGGGGGCCACCCTGCTCATCCGGAGTGTGGCGGCTCCGGCGTGCCGGTCACAGGCAGGCCCCCGAGGAAGGGGGTGGGTGGTTCCCTTTCGCTGCCGGGTGCGGATTGGTTCGTCAATGCGGACGCCGGGCGGCCCGCCCCGCCCCTCCCCGACAAATTGCCTCGACCACCTCGTGACGACCACCTCCTGGCACTAGATAGACCGTTCTACTCCCTCTCCTAGTGGAGTCCCTTGCCCCCTCGACCGACCCTGGTCACCCCGACGGGCATTGCCTACGCTGAGCCGCGTCGGCGCAGCGGGAGCGGGGAAGCGGGGACAGGCGTGGATCCAGAGATCGTCACCGTCGCGGGGGTGGCCGGCACCACCCTGGTGAGCGCGTTGACCACCGACGCGTGGCAGCACGCGCGCGACGGCGTCATCGCCTTGTGGCGCCGCTTCCGCCCCGAGGGCGCCGACGCCGTGACGCGGGACCTCGACGAGGCCCGCACGACCCTGCTGGCCGCCGCCGGCACCCCACAGGACGAGGTGACGGCGCAGGCCCTGCGCCTGGCCTGGCAGGGGCAGATGATGGCCGTACTGCTGTCCGACCCGGAGGCGGTCGACGCCGTGCGCACCCTGCTCGCCCGGATCTCCCCGCCGCAGGGGCAGGAGGCGAGCGTCCGGATGCAGGCCACCGCCAAGGACCACGGCCGGGTCTACCAGGCCGGGCGCGACCAGCACATCACCGAGCGGTGACGCCGGTGCGCCCGGCCGGCGGGAACCCGCCCCGCTTCCACGGGGAGGCCGACGGCGGCGGACGCGTGTACCCGGAGTTCGAGGCGTTCGCGCGGCGGGTGGAGTTCGCCCGTTCGTGAACGGGGTGTGGCGGTCCCGTTGCGGGGGCGGCCGTTTGCTTGAGGGGGGCGGCGCCGGCGTCTACGTTCAAGGGGTCGGGTTCGCAGACCGGAACCCGGTGCACGGCCGTGTGCCCGAGTGGCTGAGGGGCTGGACTGCAAATCCAGTTACGCGGGTTCGATTCCCGCCACGGCCTCCACGACCTCCACGACCTCCGCGACGGAGTCAGGCGATCCGCGCGTCCTCCAGGCGCGCCAGGATCGCGTCCACCGTCTCCCCCACCGAGAGCTCCGAGCTGTCCAGCCACAGGCCGAGGCGCGGGGTGGTCTCGCGCAGGCCCGTGTCCAGGTCCTGGACCGTCCACGCGCCGTAGCCCGTCTTGCCGCGTCCGGCCTCCCGGGCGGCGACCGCCTCGGGGCGCGGGGCGAGGACGACGACGTACACGGGGCGGGTGCGCAGCAGGTCGACGTACGTCCGCAACCACGGGCCCAGGATGACGTCCTGGACGACGGCCGTGAAGCCGGCGGCCGCGTACGCGTCGGCGGTGGACGCCGACAGGCCGTACCGCAGGCGCAGTTGCGCCTCCGCCTCTCCCCCGGCCCCCGGCTCGAACTCCGCGCCGCCCGAGACGATCATCCGCCGGTAGACGTCGCCCCGCACATGCGCGGACTTCGGCAGCCGCTCGGCCAACGCCTGGGCCACCGTGGACTTTCCGGCCGCCATGATGCCCGTGACGACGACGACACCGGTGGGGTCGGAGATGGTCATGGCGCCCATGGTGCCACCGGCTCCCCGGGCGCCGCGAGGGATTACTGCGCCACCGCCGCCTGCGGCCGGATCGGCAGGCGGTTGACCGGGCGGCCCGTCGCCGCGCGGACCGCCGAGGCGACGGCCGCGGGAGAGGTGACGACCGGCACCGCGCCGGCCGCCTTCGCGCCGAAGGGGGCGACGACGTCCCGCTCCTCCACCAGCTTCACGATGCGGATGTCCGGGGTGTCCAGGGCCGTGGGCAGGGCGTACCCGGTGAGGTCGGGGTGGCGGACGATGCCGCGCGGGGTGCGGAGGTTCTCCGTCAGCGCCGCGCCCACGCCCTGCGTGACGCCCGCCTCGATGCGGGTCCGCAGCTGCGCCGGATTGAGGACGCGGCCCACGTCCTGGGCGACGGCCAGCTCGACGACCCGCACCGAGCCGATCTCGATGTCGACGTCCACCACCGCGCGGATCGCGCAGAACGCCATGCCGACGAAGGCGTCGCCCTGCCCGGCCTCGTCCAGCGGCTCCGTCGGATGCGGACGGCACTGGGCCGTGGCCCACAGCTCCTTGCCCTCCAGCGCCTCGGTGACCGTCGTGGACAGCACCCCGTCGTACGAGGTGATCTTGCCGTCGGTGATCTGGAGCAGCTCGGTGGACATGCCGAACTTGTGGGCGAGCGGCTGGAGCAGCTGGGTGCGGACCATCTTCGCCGCGCGCTCCACGGCGCCGCCGGACACCCAGGTGTGGCGGCCGCGGCAGCTCGGGCCCGCCGGGGGCTGGTCGGTGTCGACGGGGGCCACCCGCACGTCCTCGATGCCGAGGGTCTCCTGGACGATCTGGCGGGCCAGCGTGGTGAAGCCCTGGCCGGTTTCGACGGCGGCGCAGATCACCGTGGCCACGCCGTCGTGGACCTTCACGGTGGCGGTGGAGACCTCGTCCGTGCCCTCGGCGCCCAGGAGCTGGACCATGCCGAGGCCGTAGCCGACCCCGCGCCGCACGGCGCCCGGTTCGCCCGCGCCCTCGGGGCCGCCGGGCAGCAGCCACTCGTTCTCGGGGGTGTCCTTGGGCAGCTCGGGCAGCGGGAAGTCCCGTACGGCGGCGAGGAGTTCGGCCACGGGGGCCGGGCACGTCACCGTCTGGCCGGTGGGCATGATGTCCCCGGTGGCCATGGCGTTGCGCAGCCGCAGCTCGGCCGGGTCGACCCCCAGCTTCTTGGCGATCTTGTCCATCTGGGCCTCGTACGCGGCGCACACCTGCATGGCGCCCTCGCCCCGGACGTGCCCGGAGGGCGGGTTGTTCGTCCGGACCGCCCAGCCCTCGATGAAGGCGTTCGGCACCACGTAGGGGCCGCAGGCGAAGGAGACGGCGGCGGCCAGGGCCTCCGAGGAGGTGTCCGCGTAGGCGCCCGCGTCGAGCAGGATCTGCGCCTCCACCTTGACCAGGCGGCCCTCGGCGTCCGCGTGGTGGCGGTAGCGCAGCAGGGTGGGGTGGCGGTGGGCGTGGCCGAGGAAGGACTCCTCGCGGGTCGCGGTGATCTTGACGGGGCAGCCGGTGCGCAGCGCGAGCAGCCCGAGCGGGAGCTGGAAGCTCGCGTCCTCGCGGTCGGCGGTCGCGCCCGGCACGCCGGTGACGACGACCTTCACCTGCTGCGGCGCCAGGCCGTAGCAGGCGGCGGCCCGGTCGCGGTCGGCGTGCGGGTCGGTGGAGGCGATGTACAGCTCCACCCCGCCGTCGGGGCGCGGCACGGCCAGCCCCGCCTCGGCGCCGATCGGCGCCGGGTCCTGGCGGCCGATGCGGTACAGGCCCTCGACGACGAGTTCGCCCGCCGCCTCCGGGTCGCCGTGGCGCAGCGGGATGTGGCGGATGAGGTTGCCGTCGGGGTGCAGCGGCTCGGCCTCGAAGGCCTTCTCGGGGTCGGTGACCGGTTCGAGCGGTTCGTACTCGACGATGACGGCGGCGGCGGCCATCCGCGCGGTGTCGGGGTGGTCGGCGGCCACGGCGGCGATGGCCTCGCCGTGGTGGCGTACGACGTCGGAGGCGAAGACCGGGCGGTCCGGCGTCCTGCGCCCGTGCAGCGCCTCGCCGGGCACGTCCTCGTGGGTGATGACGGCGCGTACGCCCGGCATCTGGAGCGCGTGGCGGGTGTCGATGGAGACGATGCGCGCGTGGGCGTGCGGGGAGCGCAGGACCGCCGCCCACAGCAGGCCCTCGGCCCACAGGTCGGCGGCGTAGGGGAAGGTGCCCTCCGTCTTGGCCCGGGAGTCCGCCGGCGGCAGGGACGCGCCGATGCCGTGCGGCAGCGGCTCGGGGCCCGGCGCGGCGGCGGGCGGGGGCACGGTGGTGGTCTCGTCGCTCACGCCTGGCCTCCGTCCTGGCCGAAGGGGCCTCGCGGCCCTTCGTACGGCCCTTCGTCGTACGCGCCTTGGTGGACGCCGCCCGCGCCCGGGGCCGCCTGGTGCGGGATGCGGGCCTCGTCGCCCTGCTCGGCCCGCTCGGCGGCCGACGCCGGAGTGTCGGCGGCGGCGCTCGCCTCGCGCTCGGCGACCACCTCGCGCACGGCGTCCAGGACACCGCGGTAGCCGGAGCAGCGGCAGAGGTTGCCGCACAGGGCGCGGCGGGTCTCCAGCTCGCTGGGGGCGGGGTTGCCCTCCAGGAGGTCGTGCACGGTCATGGCCATGCCCGGCACGCAGAACCCGCACTGCACGGCGCCGCACGCGGCGAGCGCGCGCTGCACGTCGGAGGGCTGCCCGTCGGTGGCCAGGCCCTCGACGGTGCGGATCTCGCTGCCCGCCGTGGTGGCGGCCGGCACCAGGCAGGACGCGACGAGCCTGCCGTCCACCTGGACGTTGCAGGCCCCGCACTCGCCCTGCGAACAGCCGTCCTTGGCGCCCGCGAGACCGAGCCGCTCCCGCAGGACGTACAGCAGGGACTCGCCGATCCAGGCGTCGGTGACGGGACGGTCGGTGCCGTTCACGCGCAGCACGTAGGAGCCGAGGGGGTGGTCGTCGTGCAGGGGGTTGGGGGCGATGACGGGGGCGTCGGCGGTCCCGGCCGCCGCGTCGTCGTCCGGAGCGGCGTGCTCACCGGCCCCGGTGTCCGGTTCGGGGGCCTCGACGGCCTCGGCGGGCGCTTCGGCGGTCCCGGCCGCCGCGTCGGGCGCGTCCGCGTGCTCCGGCCCGGCCACGGGCTCGGGGGCGGGGGCCGGTTCGGGAGCGGCGACGGGCCCGAGGGCGATGGGCTCGGGAGTGGCGGCCGGCTCGGCGGGCGCGTCCTCGGCGGGCACCGGGGGCGTGTCCGGGGTGGCGGCGACGGGGGCCTCGTCCGGGGCTTCGGGCGCCGCTTGCGAGGCGGCCTCCGGCAGCGCTGCGGGCTCAGCCTCCTGGGCCGCCTCCGGAGCGGCTTCGGCGAAGGGCCGGGGGAAGGAGTCGTCCAGGGCGCCGTCGGTCGGGTCCGTCTGCTCGGCGGACTCGAACTGCTCGGCGGACTCGAACTGCTCCGCCGGGTCCGACGCGTCGAGCACCGCGGCGATCTCCGCCGCCTCGGCGGCCTCGGCGGCCTCCTGGACGGTCTCGACCATCTCCTGCACGGCTTCGGCGGCCAGCGCGGCCTCCGCGGCCCGCGCCGCCTCGATCCCCGACTGCCCGGCGGGCGGCACACTGACCGCCCGCAGCAGCGTCGTGCGCTCGAACCCGTTCTCCCGCGGCTCCCGCGGTTCCTGCGGTTCCTGCGGGGCAGGCTCCGCGGCGGGCTGCTCCGGGGTCTCCTGGGGCTGCTCGCCCCAGGGCGCGCCGGCGCCCGCTCCCGTCGCCCACGGCGCGGGCGCGCCGCCCGGCAGAGTCGCCGGCGGCGTGCCGCCGCCGGGCCAGGAGGTCAGGTGCGTGCCGTAGGGGTAGCCGCCGGCCTGCGCGGACGCCGTGTACTCGCCCGAGTCGTCCGGCAGTTCGCCCTCGGCGACCGGGATGGACCACTGCCCGGTGACGTCGGAGGAGGGCGCCGCGCCGGGGTGCGCGTAGGACTGGCCGTACCCCTGGCTGTGACCCTGCTCGTAGCCCTGGTGGTCGTACCCCAGGGGCTCCGACTGCTCGTACCCCGGGTGCTCCGAGGACTCGTACCCCGGGTGCTCCGACGGCTCGTACCCCTGGTGTTCCAGGCGCTCCAGATGCTCCTGCTGCCCGTACCCCTGGTCCTGCCCGTACGCCTGCGTCTGTGCCGCTTCGGTGCCGGCGAAGGCCCACTGCCCGGTGGCGTCGTAGCCGCCCGCGACCTCGGGGGGCATGACCCACGAGCCGGTGGCGGCCGGGTCGGTGGCGTCGGCGGTGGTCGGCGTGACCGTGATCTGCGGCGGCACGTAGCCGTGCCCCGGCGCGGCGAGCGGGACGTCCAGCATGCCCTCGGGGAGCTGCACGAACGCCGTGGCGTCCGAGTCGTACTCACCCTGCGGGTGCGGCTGCCAGCCGCCGCCGTTGTCGGTGTTCCGGTCGTCGCTCACGACAGCGCCCTCCCCAGTGCTCGTCGGGCCAGCGCGGCGACGGTGCGCCGCAGGTGCAGTACGCCGGGCGACAACGGCTGTTCGGTGCCGTCGGCCGCCGGGGGCAGGTCGGGGACGCACGCGGCCCCCACGTACTCGCCGAAGGCGGTGACCGCCTCCGGCACGAGGCTGCCGCGCTCGCCGTCCCAGTCGATCAGCGAGGCGACCCACTGCTCGGCCTCCAGGGGCCGCAGCGGCATCGGCGCGATGGCGCCGACCGCGCACCGCACCCCGCGCCGCGCGGGGTCGAGGACCAGCGCGACGGACGCGGTGGCCCGGCCGGGGCCGGTGCGTCCGGTCGCCTTGAGGAAGACCTGGGGGGCGTGCAGCAGGGGCACGCGCACGAAGCCGATCAACTCGCCGGGACGGAGCATCTCCATGCCCGCGAGCAGGTTCGCGACGGGCACTTCGCGGCGGGCCCCCTCGGGCCCGGTGATGATCAGGACGGCTTCGAGGGCGGCGAGGACGGGCAGCGCGTCGCCGGTCGGCGCGGCCGAGGCGATGTTGCCGCCGAGGGTGCCCGCGTTGCGGATCTGGGGCGGTCCCGCGGCGCGCGCGGCGGCGGCCAGGGCGGGGATGAGCGCGGCGAAGTCGGGGCGGCCCATGCGGGCGTGGGTGAGGCCGGCGCCGAGCAGGGCGTGCCCGTCCTGGTACTGCCAGCCGCGGATCTCGTTGATGCGGCCGAGGCCCACGAGGGCGGCGGGGCGCAGCTGTCCGGAGTTGACGGAGGCCATGAGGTCGGTGCCGCCGGCGACGGGCACGGCGGCGGGCATGGCGGCGAGTGCCGCCACGGCCTCGTCGAGCGTGACGGGCAGCTTCACCGACCGCGGTGTCGCCGCCTGCGGTGCGTGCGTGCTCAAAACCGGCTGCCCCTTCCCGATGCCCGGCCGTGTACTTCACCTGCGTCGCGTACGTGAAGTGCTCGCCGTCCGCGACGTGTCACCGTTCCGCCTGTTCCGCCGTACGGTACGTGCTCCCCACCCGGACGTGGCAACTCTGGCACATCTTCCGCGGGGCCCGACGCGGGGGTCCGCTAGGAGGCATTCGTCCCCGGTCCAGGGGGATATGCCGTTTTCGCACGGCTTTTGGCGGCCCGGGGGCGGGGCGGGGGCCGCCGGGACCGGGCACGCGGGCAAGGGGCACGCACCCGGAAGGACCTCACCGGAAGGGACCTCACACGATCGGGGGCGGCCCCTCGATCGGGCGGCCGAGGTCACTGTTCGTCAGCCCTTCGGGGGCCGGCCGCCGCTGCCAGGGCAACGGGCCGCCCGGCGGGCGGTAGTGGACGCCGAGGGCGTCGAGCCGCGCGTAGTGGGCCTCCATGCGGCGGCCGAAGTCGGCGAAGTCGCGTTCGGCGGGGGCGGGGAGGTGGCGCCAGGCGACCTCGCAGAAGGCGGCGAGGCGGGGGAAGACCTGGTAGTCGACGCGGTCCTGGTTCTCCATCACCTCGGTCCAGACGTTGGCCTGGGTGCCGATGACGTGCGCGGCCTCCTCGGCGGTGAGTTCGGCGGGGACCGGCTCGAAGCGGTAGACGTCCTCCAGGGTGCGGACGAAGCCGATGGGCATCGGCTCGTCGGGGCCGCCGTCCTGCCGGTGGTCCAAGTACACGTGCTGCTCGGGGCACATGATGACGTCGTGGCCGGACCGGGCGGCGGCGATCCCGCCGCGGTAGCCGCGCCAGGAGGAGACGGTGGCGCCCTCGGCGAGGCCGCCCTCCAGGATCTCGTCCCAGCCGACGAGCCGCCGCCCGCGGGCCGTGAGCCAGGCGTCGAAGTGCCGGATGAACCAGCTCTGCAGCCCCTCCTCGCCCTCGACGCCCAGCTCCTTGATCCGGACTTGCGCGGCCGGCGAGGCCTTCCACTGGACCTTGGGGCACTCGTCGCCGCCGACGTGGATGTAGGGGGACGGGAAGAGTTCGAGGACTTCCTCGAAGACGCCTTCGTAGAAACGGAGTACGTCCTCGGTGGGGGCCAGCACGTTCGGGCTGACGCCCCAGGTGTCCCAGACGCTCAGCGCGCCGGTGTCGACCACGTCGGCGTTGCCGAGGTGCGGGTAGGCGCTGATCGCGGCCTGCGAGTGGCCCGGGATGTCGACCTCGGGGACGACGGTGATGTGCAGGGAGTCGGCGTACGCGACGATCTCGCGGATGTCGTCCTGCGTGTAGAAGCCGCCGTGCGGGCGCTCCTCCCACAGCGGTGAGTTGCGGTGGCCCCACTTGGAGCGGGCGCGCCACGCGCCGGTCTCCGTGAGCTTCGGGTGGCGCTTGATCTCCACGCGCCAGCCCTGGTCGTCGGTGAGGTGGAAGTGGAAGACGTTGAGCTTGTGGGCGGCGAGCAGATCGAGGTAGCGCAGGACGCCGTCCTTGGGCATGAAGTGCCGGGAGACGTCGAGCATCATGCCGCGCCAGCCGAAGCGGGGCGCGTCCTCCACCACGGCGGCGGGCAGCGGGTGGCGGGCGCCGGGCCGCAGTTGAGCGCGCCGGAAGGCGTCGGGACCGAAGAGCTGACGGAGCGTCTGGGCACCCCAGAAGACCCCGGCGGCCGCGCCGCCGCGGATCTCGACGCGGCTGCCGTCGACCGTGAGCCGGTAGGCCTCCGGCTCCAGGGAGGCGTCGATGAGCAGGGAAACGGAGTCGCCCGCGCCCTCGGCGCCGGGGGGCAGCGCCAGGCCGAGGGCGGCGCCGAGCGTGGCGCGCAGCCAGCGCTCGGTGGACTCGGTGCCGGGGCCCGCCCACAGCGTGGTCGTCGGTCCGGCGGTGAAGGGGGAACCGGGCACGGCCTCGGCGCGTGCGGGCGCCGGGATGAGGTCGGCGAGCGGCGCGAAGCGCCTTCCCTCGGGGCGGTGGTGGGCGACGGGTGGGCGCTCAAGGGTCATGCGACGCAAGGCTGTCACGCGATCGCGGCACGCAAAAGGGGCGTTGCGGCACGCGCAACGCCCCTTCGGCGAGGGGTCTGTGGGTGGCCCCGGAGGGGAGGGAGGAGGGGGTTACTTCTTGCCGCCGTCCTTGCCGCCCTTGTCCTTGTCGCCGCCGGCGCCCATGGACTCGTAGATCTCCTTGCACATGGGACAGACGGGGTACTTCTTCGGGTCGCGGCCGGGGACCCACACCTTGCCGCAGAGCGCGACGACGGGCGTGCCGTCGAGCGCGCTCGCCATGATCTTGTCCTTCTGGACGTAGTGCGCGTAGCGCTCGTGGTCGCCGTCACCGTGCGACACCTGCGGCGTCGGCTCTACGAGGGTCCCCGTACCTGCCCCGCGCTCGGGCTCGGGCTCAAGAGTGCTCATAAGGGCCAAGGGTACTCACGCGCGCCGCCTCCGGGCAGCGGCCGCCGCCCCGAACCCCTCGCCGGTACGCCGGCGGGGCGCCGCACGAGCGCTGGGCGGAGCGCGTCCTCGGTCAGTTGAGCGAGGGGTCGTCCGGATAGGTGGCGACCATCGCCAGCTCGCTGCGCTGGCGTCGGAGCACCGCGCGCCACAGCCGCTCCGGGTCGGGCGAGGAGACGTCCCCCGGCTCGGACTCGACCACGTACCAGGCGCCGTCCGCCAGCTCGGTCTCCAGCTGGCCGGGCCCCCAGCCGGAGTACCCGGCGAAGATCCGCAGGCTGCCGAGTGCCGGGGAGAGCAGCTCCGGCGGGGCCTCCAGGTCGACGAGGCCGATCGCGCCGTGCACCCGGCGGAAGCCCACGGGGTCGACGCGGCCGGTGCGGTAGCGGATGCCCGACGGCGTGCCCTCCTCGCCGGGGATCACCGCGATGCCGAGCGCCGAGTCCAGCGAGACGGGGCCGCCCTGGAAGACGACGCCCGGCGCACCGGCCAGCGCGCCCCAGCCCTCCAGGATGTCGGCCACGTCCACCGGCGTCGGGCGGTTCAGGACCACACCGAGCGAGCCCTCCTCGTCGTGGTCGAGGAGCAGCACCACCGCGCGGTCGAAATTGGGGTCCGTCAGGGCCGGCGTGGCCACGAGCAGCCGCCCTGTGAGCGAGGACACCTCGGTCATGCTCCACATGATCCCGCATCTTCGCCGCGCGCGGGGAGGGAACGGCCCCACGGGGACCGGTGCAGTTCAGGGCGCATGAGAGCGGCCGGAGCGCACGGCGGCGGCGGTGACCCGGAGTGTCCGGTTCCGTACGGTTCGTGTTGTGGCGAACTCATGACCTGTTTTGCACGCCCTTGCCCTTACGGAAGGGGGGTACACGGCCATTACGCTTGCCCCTTGGTCCCCCCGTCCATCCAATCGGAACGCGAGATTCATGACCGTCACCGGCATTGACGATGTACTGCTTGTCCACGGCGGCACCCCGCTGGAGGGCGAGATCCGTGTCCGCGGCGCGAAGAACCTCGTGCCCAAGGCCATGGTTGCCGCGCTGCTCGGCAGCGCTCCGAGCCGGCTGCGCAACGTCCCCGACATCCGCGACGTGCGTGTCGTACGCGGCCTGCTGCAGCTGCACGGCGTGACGGTCCGTCCCGGTGAGGAGCCGGGAGAGCTGATCCTGGACCCGTCGCACGTGGAGAGCGCCAACGTCGCCGACATCGACGCCCACGCCGGCTCGTCGCGGATTCCGATCCTCTTCTGCGGACCGCTCCTGCACCGCCTCGGGCACGCCTTCATCCCCGGCCTCGGCGGCTGCGACATCGGCGGCCGTCCCATCGACTTCCACTTCGAGGTGCTCCGCCAGTTCGGCGCGACCATCGAGAAGCGCGCCGACGGCCAGTACCTGGAGGCCCCGCAGCGCCTGCGCGGCACCAAGATCCGCCTGCCGTACCCGTCCGTGGGCGCCACCGAGCAGGTCCTGCTCACCGCCGTCCTCGCGGAGGGTGTGACCGAGCTCTCCAACGCCGCGGTCGAGCCGGAGATCGAGGACCTGATCTGCGTCCTGCAGAAAATGGGCGCGATCATCGCCATGGACACCGACCGCACCATCCGCATCACCGGTGTCGACAGCCTCGGCGGCTACAACCACCACGCCCTCTCGGACCGCCTGGAGGCCGCCTCCTGGGCTTCCGCGGCCCTGGCGACCGAAGGCAACATCTACGTCCGCGGCGCCCAGCAGCGCTCGATGATGACCTTCCTGAACACCTACCGCAAGGTGGGCGGCGCCTTCGAGATCGACGACGAGGGCATCCGCTTCTGGCACCCGGGCGGCTCGCTCAACGCCATCGCCCTGGAGACGGACGTGCACCCCGGCTTCCAGACCGACTGGCAGCAGCCGCTGGTCGTCGCGCTGACGCAGGCCGCGGGCCTGTCCATCGTCCACGAGACGGTCTACGAGTCGCGCCTCGGCTTCACCTCCGCGCTCAACCAGATGGGCGCGCACATCCAGCTCTACCGCGAGTGCCTGGGCGGCTCCGACTGCCGCTTCGGCCAGCGCAACTTCCTGCACTCGGCGGTCGTGAGCGGCCCCACGAAGCTCCAGGGCGCCGATCTGGTCATCCCCGACCTGCGCGGCGGCTTCTCGTACCTCATCGCGGCCCTGGCCGCCCAGGGCACGTCCCGGGTGCACGGCATCGACCTGATCAACCGCGGCTACGAGAACTTCATGGACAAGCTCCAGGAGCTCGGCGCGAAGGTCGAGCTGCCGAACGGCAGGACGGCGCTCTAGCAGCCCGCGTGTGCGCCGGCCGGCGCACACGAAAGGGGCGGTCACCCACTGGGTGACCGCCCCTTTCAGCTGCTCAGGGTTACTTACTTCCCCTTGGCCGCTTCCTTCAGCTTGGAACCAGCCGAAACCTTGACGCTGTAGCCGGCCGGGATGTTGATCGGCTCGCCGGTCTGCGGGTTACGGGCGGTGCGAGCGGCACGGTGGGTGCGCTCGAAGGTCAGGAAGCCGGGGATGGTGACCTTCTCGTCGCCCTTGGCAACGATCTCGCCGACAGTCTCGGCGAACGCGGCCAGCACGGCGTCGGCGTCCTTGCGGGTCACCTCGGCGCGGTCGGCCAGCGCGGCCACCAGCTCACTGCGGTTCATGTTTGTACTCCCGTGTTCTTTTGCCGTTGAGGCGTGATCGAAGCCGATGCTGCCAGGGTCCTCGGACAGTCCCCGGACCCGGGTCTTGCGTCAGACCCTCGCGCCCGATTACGCATCCTGCCCCCACCTGCGGCGGGAAAGCCAATCCGGCACCCTCCACAGGGCCGCAGGGCCATGGTCCGCCACCCTAAAGGGGCGTTTACGACCCGGCGTCCCGCGACGCGCCGAGGTCAGGCGGACGTGGGACCCGTCACAGCGACGCCCGCGGCCTTCGCCGCGGTGCGCACCGCACCGGCCACGGCGCCCGCGACCTTGTCGTTGAAGACGCTCGGGATGATGTAGTTCCGGTTCAGCTCGTCCTCGGCGACGACGTCGGCGAGCGCGCCCGCGGCGGCCAGCATCATCTCCGTGTTGACGGTACGCGACTGGGCGTCGAGCAGGCCGCGGAAGACGCCCGGGAAGACCAGGACGTTGTTGATCTGGTTGGGGAAGTCCGAGCGGCCGGTGGCCACGACCTCCGCCGTCTGGCGGGCGATCGCCGGGTCGACCTCGGGGTCGGGGTTCGCGAGCGCGAACACGATGGCGCCCTCCGCCATGGCCGCGACGTCGTCGCCGTTCAGCACGTTCGGGGCCGAGACGCCGATGAACACGTCGGCGCCGACGACGGCCTCCTTGAGCGTGCCCGTGAGGCCCTCGGGGTTGGTGTTGTCGGCGATCCAGCGCAGCGGCGAGTCGGCGGCGGCGGAGACCAGGTCCTCGCGGTCGGCGTGCACGACGCCGTGGATGTCGGCCACCACGGCGTTCTTGACGCCCGCCGCGAGCAGCAGCTTGAGGATCGCCGTGCCGGCCGCGCCGGCGCCCGACATGACCACGCGCACGTCGCCGATGCCCTTGCCCACCACGCGCAGCGCGTTGGTGAGCGCGGCCAGGACCACGATCGCGGTGCCGTGCTGGTCGTCGTGGAAGACGGGGATGTCCAGGGCCTCGCGCAGGCGTGCCTCGATCTCGAAGCAGCGGGGCGCGGAGATGTCCTCCAGGTTGATGCCCGCGAAGCCGGGGGCGATCGCCTTGACGATCTCCACGATGGCGTCGGTGTCCTGGGTGTCCAGGCACAGCGGCCAGGCGTCGATGCCGGCGAAGCGCTTGAAGAGGGCCGCCTTGCCCTCCATGACCGGCAGGGCGGCCTTCGGGCCGATGTTGCCGAGCCCGAGAACGGCCGATCCGTCCGTTACGACCGCAACGGAGTTGCGCTTGATGGTCAGGCGGCGCGCGTCCTCGGGGTTCTCCGCGATCGCCATGCAGACCCGGGCGACACCCGGGGTGTAGATCATGGAGAGGTCGTCACGGTTCCTGATGGGGTGCTTGGACTGCATCTCGATCTTGCCGCCGAGGTGCATCAGGAACGTACGGTCGGAGACCTTGCCGAGGGTCACGCCCTCGATGGTGCGCAGCTGCTCGACGATCTCGTCGGCGTGCGTGGTGGAGGACGCCGCGATCGTCACGTCGATCCGCAGCATCTCGTGGCCGGAGGCCGTGACGTCGAGGCCGGTGACCGAGCCCCCGGATGACTCGACGGCCGTGGTGAGCTGGGAGACCGCGGTTCCGCTCGCGGGCACCTCCAGCCGGACCGTCATCGAGTAGGAGACGCTGGGCGCCGTTGCCATGGCCGACTTCCTCTGCTTTCACCTTGTAGCTGTTGCCGTCCGATGGTCGCACCTACCAGCGGGTACGTGGTAGTCGCCCCGGATTGAGAACGTTTTGTTCACCGGCGGTCACATCGCGCTGTCCGATCGATTTCGGAAAGATGTTTCCACCATACGAGAAGTTGAAGGAAACAGAAAGAGGCCCACGTCACGTGGTGACGTGGGCCTCTCCCCTTACGTTCATGACACCGGCCCGCCATGCTCGCCTCGCGGCAAGTGGTCGCTCGTGGCGACGAAGGTTGGGCCCGGGGGCTTGGATCGAGCCGGTGCCACATCCAAGGTAACAAACGAATCCCGCATGGCAATTCCGTCCCGGGAACTCAATCCCGGAGCAGGTCCGGCACGCCCCGCTCGTCCGGTTCGTCCCGGTCCCCCGAGACCACCGTGAGCTGCTGCGTCGCCCGTGTCAGCGCCACGTACAGCACCCGCAGGCCCGCCGGGGACTCGTCGGCGATCTCCGCGGGCGAGACGACGACCGTCGCGTCGTACTCCAGGCCCTTGGCCTCCAGGCTGCCGAGCGCCACCACGCGGTCGCCGAGGCCGTCGAGCCAGCGGGCCGCCTGGTCGCGGCGGTTCATCGCGACGACCACGCCGATCGTGCCGCTCACCCGCTCCAGGAGCCGGGCCGCCTCCGCGCGCACGGACGCGCCGAGGTCGCCGTCACGCACCACGGAGAACCGCGGCTCCACGCCGGTCGAGCGGACCGCCGACGGGGACAGGGCGCCCGGCATCGCGAGGGCCAGGACCTTGGCGGCCAGCTCCGCGATCTCGGCGGGGTTGCGGTAGTTGACGGTGAGCGTGAAGCGGCGGCGCGGGCGGCTGCCCAGGGCCTCGTCGCGCGCCGCGGCCGCCTCGTCCGGGTCCGACCACGAGGACTGCGCCGGGTCGCCCACGACCGTCCAGGTGGCGTGCCGCCCGCGCCGGCCGACCATGCGCCACTGCATGGGGGTGAGGTCCTGCGCCTCGTCGACGATGACGTGCGCGTACTCGGTGCGCTCGGCCGCCAGGCGCTCGGCGCGCTCGCGCTGGGTCTCCTCGCGCTGCGGCATCAGCTCTTCGAGGCCCGTGAGCAGGTCCAGGGGGTCCAGCTCCTTCTTCTTGCGGGGCCGGTGCGGCGTGCCGAGGATCGCCTGGAGTTCGTCCAGGAGCGCCACGTCGTGCACGGACAGGGCGTCCCGCTTCAGGGAGCGGGCGACCTTGCGGACCTCGCCGGGGTTAAGGACGCGGCGGGCCCAGCGGCCGAGGCGCCGCTCGTCGCCCATCGCGGCGAGCACCGCGCGCGGGGTCAGCTCCGGCCACCAGGCGTCGAGGAAGCGGATGAAGTCGTCCTCGGACGTGATGTCGTCGTCGAAGGAGGAGCGCAGCTCGGCGGCCAGCTCGGGGTCGGAGTGGCGGCCCGCGGCCCCCGACTGCGACCACAGGGCGTCCAGGAGGAGCTTGCGGGCGCGCGGGCGCAGCAGATTGACCGGGGCGGTCCCGCCCAGTGCGTTGCGGCGGATGCGGTTGAGCTGCTCCGCGTCCAGTTCCAGCCGGCGGCCGAACGCGACGACGCGCAGGCGGGTGGGGGCGCCCTGGGACTCCCTGGGCGCGGGCGCCGGGTCGTCGCCGAAGGTCAGCTGCTCGTCGCGCGGGGGCGCGGGCCTGGCCGCCATGCCCTCCAGCGCGCCGCGCGCCGCCTTGCGCAGCACCGTCAGCATCCGCGAGGAGCCCTTGACGCGGGCCACCGCCGGGGAGTCGTAGACCGTGGCCTCGACGCCGTCGACCAGGGAGCCGACCGCGCGGATCGCCACCTGGCCCTCCTCGCCGAGGGAGGGCAGGACGCCCTCGGTGTAGGCGACCAGGAGCGGGGTCGGGGAGACGATGAGGATGCCGCCCGCGTACCGGCGGCGGTCCTGGTAGAGCAGGTAGGCGGCGCGGTGCAGCGCCACCGCCGTCTTGCCGGTGCCGGGGCCGCCCTCCACGTACGTCACCGACGCGGCGGGCGCGCGGATCACCATGTCCTGCTCCGCCTGGATCGACGCGACGATGTCCCGCATGGTGTGGCCGCGGGCCTGGCCGAGCGCGGCCATCAGCGCGCCGTCGCCGATCACCGGGAGCCGCTCGCCGTCGAGGTAGGCGGTGATCTCCGGGCGCATCAGGTCGTCCTCGACGCCGAGGACCCTGCGGCCCTTGGAGCGGATGACGCGGCGGCGCACGACGCGGCCCGGGTCGACGGGCGTGGAGCGGTAGAAGGGGGCGGCGGCGGGCGCGCGCCAGTCGATGACGAGCGGGGAGTAGTCCGCGTCCAGGACGCCGATGCGGCCGATGTGCAGCGTCTCGGCGATCTCGGCCGTGTTGTCCTCGTTGACGGCGCCCTCGGCGGGCTCGACGGCCGTGTACGCGCCGTCGGGCCCCTTCTTGCCGTCCTTGCCCCGGAGCAGGTCGATGCGGCCGAAGAGGAAGTCCTCGAACTCGTTGTTGAGCCGGTTGAGGTGGACCCCGGCGCGGAAGACCTGCGCGTCGCGCTCGGCGAGCGCGCCGGGCGTGCCCACCTGTGCACGCTGCGCGGCGTCGTTCATCAGGAACTCGGCCTCGTGGATCTTCTCCTCGAGGCGCCGGTAGACCTGGTCGAGATGGTCCTGCTCGACGCTGATCTCACGGTCGCGTGTGCCTGACGGCATGACTGCGTTGACGTCGGCCACCGGGGCCCCTTTCAAGCGTGCTGCTGCCCCTGTTGAGCAGCCGTCCACCGTACGCGAAAGGGACCGTGCTTGTGCACCCGGTCGCGGTTACACGTCGACCCTGACCAGCCGGTCGCCGTCGAACGTGGTCACCTCGAAGTGATCGATGTCGTTGCGGTCCATCGCGGCGCCCCCGTGGACGTACAGCGGGCCGCGCGCCCACTTGTCCGGGCTGTCCTTGATGCCGTAGCCCCACTTGGGCACCGACCAGCTGGTGACCGTCTCCTTGGCGCCGTCCTTGCCGACGGCGACCAGGGAGCACTTCAGCGGGCCCTTGACGTTCTTCAGCTCCAGGACGGCGTGGGTGCCCCACGCCTTCTTCTCGGTGCCGACCGTGGCGCTGACCTTCGTCGCCGGGTCCGTGGCCCCCGCCTTCTCGTCCATGTGGTGGAAGAAGGCGTCCTCGGCGGGGCTGGTGGGGTGCGGGTCGGCCGCGACGTCCTCGGGGCCGCCGCCCTCGCCGGTCACCGCGAGGACCGCGAGCGGCCCGCCGACGATCAGCGCGACCGCCGCCGCGACCAGGAGCAGACCCCGCCTGCGCCGCTGCTCGCGCCGGCGCGAGACCTCGCCGAGCAGGCGGTCGGCCAGGCGGGGGCCGGGGCGGGCAGCGCGCTGGTCGCCGATGGTCGGTACGCGGTGGGCGCCGTGTCCGCCGTGATCCCGGTGCCCGTCGTGGCCCCCGTGCCCCTCGGGGAAGCCGGCCAGCGCGGCCAGCATCGGCTCCACGCCGGACAGCTCCTCCAGCTGCCGCGCGCACGGCTCGCACCCGGCGAGGTGCGCCTCGAACCGCGCGGCGTCGGCCTCGTCCAGGACCCCGAGGGCGTAGGCGCCGACGCTCTCGTGGACGGTCTCGTCCTGCCACCCGCCCTGGTGGCCGTGGAACCCGGTCATGCCGTCACCCCCCGCTCCTCCAGTGCGAGCTTCATCGAGCGAAGCGCGTAGAAGACCCGTGAGCGGACCGTGCCGCTGGGGATGCCCAGCGTCTGCGCCGCCTCGTTGACCGTACGCCCTTTGAAGTAGGTTTCAACAAGTACCTCTCGGTGCGCGGGAGTCAGGTCCTCCAGCGCGTCGGAGAGTGTCATCAGCCACAGCGCCTTATCGATCTCGTCCTCCGCGGGGATGACCTCCAGCGGCGACGGATCGACCTCCTGCGGCCGGGCCTGCCGGCTGCGGTGGCCGTCGATGACGATGCGCCGGGCGACCGTCACCAGCCAGGGGCGTACCGAGCCGGTCGCCCGGTTGAGCTGACCGGCGTTCTTCCAGGCACGGATGAGTGTCTCCTGCACGACGTCCTCGGCGCGCTGCCGGTCTCCCGCGACGAGCCGCAGCACGTACGCGAGGAGGGGGCCGGCGTGCTCGCGGTAGAGCGCGCGCATCAGCTCCTCGTCCGGGCCCGCCGGCCGGCCGAGTCGGTGCCGGGGCGGCTGGCGGCGTTCATCGGCCACGGCGGAATCCTTGCGCACGTCTGCCTCCGGTGTCCGCCCTTCGGGCGGGTCGGGCGGGTCTCACGACGGGGATACGTACGCGGGGCGCGGGGCGTTCAACGCCTCGTGGGGCGGGTTTGGTTCGGGTCCGTACCGGGTGCGTATCGGGTGCGGATTCCGACACGGGTTCAGGTGCGGTTTCCGGCGCGGGTTCAGGTGCGGTTTCCGGCGCGGGTTCAGGTGCGGGTCCGCGGGCGGGTTCAGGTGCGGGCGAGGGCGGGTTCAGGTGCGGGCGAGGGCGGCCCTGCGGCGGTGCCGGGCGACCCGCTCGCGGTTGCCGCACACCTCGCTGGAGCACCAGCGGCGGCGGTGTCCGCGCGAGGTGTCCAGGTAGACGAGCGGGCAGTTGTCGCCCTCGCACCGGCGGATCCTGGCGCGGGCCTCGGGGTCGGTGAGCAGGTCCACGGCGTCCCTGGCCAGGCACGCGACGAGCGCCGCGCAGTCCGGGTCCTCGCCCAGGGCGCGGACCAGGGTGCCGTCGGCGTCGCGGACCGCGCGGGGGGCCGGGGGCGCCTCGGCGGCGAGGGCGTTGACCCGCTCCAGGGCTTCGGCGGCGGGCCTGTGCTCGATCTCGCCGAGGACCGACTGCCGTATCTGGCCGCGTAGTTCGTGGAAGGCGGTGAGCCACGCGGGGCACGCGGCGCGCAGGGGTGTGCCCGCCGGGACGAGGCCGGTGCCCACGAGCCAGGCGCGCAGTCCCGCCACGGAACCGAGCCTTTCCACGGGGTGGGTGGTCGCCACGAGGTCCAGGCAGCTCCGCCCGGAGTCGAACCGCGGCTCGTACGGAGCGGGGGCCGTGTCCAGCGCCATGCGTCTGTCACCGCCTCGGGGGTCGCCGGTGAGTGAGGGCGGCCGCGTGCCACCGGTTCGAGGCCGCCGCGCACCGCGTACTCCCTACAGTGCCCGTCCCCCGCCGGGTCCGGAACCCCTGCCACCGCACGCATCGGACGCGGCGTCAGCTTTTCGGGGGCGGGCGGTTGCTTGTCGCGGGGCGGCGGGGGTTGCCTGTTCCGCGGGTCGGGCCGGACCGGCGGCCGCCGACCCCTGGGAGCCGGGCCCGGGTGCCGAGGCCGGACGGTCACTGGCCGTACTTGGACTCCGCCGTCGGGTCGACCGCGAGCCGGTACCCCCGCTTGACCACCGTCTGGATCAGCTTCGGCGCCCCCAGCGACGTACGCAGCCGGGCCATCGCCGTCTCCACCGCGTGCTCGTCGCGGCCCGCGCCGGGCAGCGCGCGCAGCAGCTCGGCGCGGGCGACCACCCAGCCGGGGCGGCGGGCGAGGGCGCGCAGCAGGGCCATGCCGGCGGGCGGCACGGCCCGCAGCTCCTCGTCGACCAGCACGGCGTGACCCCGGATCTCGACCCGGTGCCCGGCGACGGGCAACACCCGTGCGCGCGACGGCAGTTCCTGGCACAGCAGCTGGACGAGCGGGCCCAGCCGGAAACGCTCGGGCTGCACGGTGACCACCCCGCGGGACTGGAGCGGCAGCGCCGTCACCGGCCCCACACAGGCGGCCAGGACGTCGTGGTCGAGGGCGGCGAGGAACTCGGCGGCCATGCCCCGCTCCTCCGCCCGCGCCAGCAGCGAGGCGGCGGCGGGCGCGCTGGTGAACGTCAGCGCGTCCACGCCCCGCCCGGCCGTCGCGTCGAGCAGCCGGTCCACGGGGGCGAGGTCCTCCGGCGGCAGCCACCGGTACACCGGTACGCCGACGACCTCCGCGCCCCCGGCCTCCAGCGCCTCGACGAAGCCGGGCAGCGGCTCGCCGTGCAGCTGCAGGGCGATACGCCGTCCCGCGACGCCCTCGCCGAGCAGCCGGTCGAGGACCTCCGCCATGGACTCGGAGGAGGGCGACCACTCCTCGGTGAGCCCGGCGGCGCGCACCGCACCCTTCACCTTCGGCCCGCGGGCGAGCAGCTCCACGCCGCGCAGGCAGCCGAGCAGGGCGTCGCCGTACCCCCATCCGTCGGCGGCCTCGATCCAGCCGCGGAACCCGATGGCGGTGGTGGCGACCACGACGTCCGGCGCGTGGTCGATCAACTGCCGGGTTGCGGCGAGCAGTTCACTGTCGTCGGCGAGCGGCACGATGCGCAGCGCGGGGGCGTGCAGCACGGTGGCGCCGCGCCGCTGGAGCAGCGTGCCGAGCTCGTCGGCGCGGCGGGCGGCGGTCACGCCCACGGTGAATCCGGCGAGGGGTCCGTGCGCCGGCCGCGCACCGGACGACGGGCCGGGTGAGGGGCTGCTGGGCTGTGGTGGAGTGGCGTGCATGGTTACGTCTCGTCTCGTCCCGCTCGTGGCTCGTGGGCGGCGGACGACCGAGCCTGTCAATCGTGCGTGACAGGCCCGGATCACGGCGATGTCCGCCGTGTTACGTCACACCTCGGCGTAGCTGAGCCGCGGCTTCGCGTCCTGGTCGGCTCCGGCGACCGTCCGCGTGGCCGCCTTCCCGCGAAGGTATACGGCCCAGGTGAGGACGGAGCACACCCCGTAGAAGGCGAGGAACCCGACGTAGGCGCCCGTGCCCGACCCGGCGCTCTGGAAGGACTGCCGCAGCGCGAGGTTGATGCCGAGGCCGCCGAGCGCGCCGACCGCCCCGATCAGCCCCATCGCCGCCCCCGACAGCCGCCGCCCGTAGGCCGCGGCCTCCTCGCCCACGAGCCCCTTGCGCTCCGCCTTGGTCTGGAAGATGCCGGGGATCATCTTGTACGTCGAGCCGTTGCCGAGCCCGGTGAGCACGAACAGCGCGATGAAGGCGCCGACGAACAGCGGCAGCGACTCCTTGACGGAGGCCACCACAATGACACCGGTCGCGGCCCCCATCCCGACGAAGTTGCCGAGGGTGATGCGGGCGCCGCCGAACCGGTCGGCGAACCGTCCGCCCACGGGCCGGATGAGGGAGCCGAGCAGCGGGCCGATGAAGGTGATCTGGGCGGCCTCCAGCGGCGTGCGCCCGAACTGCGTCTGCAGGACGAGCCCGAAGGCGAAGCTGTACCCGATGAACGAGCCGAACGTCCCCACGTACAGGAACGCCATGATCCATGTGTGCGCGTCCCGCGCCGCCGCCTTGACCGCCCCGGTGTCGTTGCGCACGGAGGAGATGCTGTCCATGTGGCGGGCGGCGCAGAAGACGGAGAGGAGGATCAGCGGGATGTAGATCCCGAGCACCACCCGGGGCCCGCCGCTCGCCCCGATGACGGCGAGCCCGACGAGCTGCACGACCGGTACGCCGATGTTGCCGCCCCCCGCGTTGAGGCCGAGCGCCCAGCCCTTCTGCCGCAGCGGGAAGAAGGAGTTGATGTTGGTCATGCTGGACGCGAAGTTGCCCCCGCCGACGCCGGTGAGCAGCGCGCACACCATGAAGGTGGTGTAGGAGGTCCCCGGTTCCATGACCGCGAAGGCGGCGACGGTCGGCGCGAGCAGCAGCGAGGCGGCGATGACGGTCCAGTTGCGGCCGCCGAAGCGGGCGACGGCGAAGGTGTACGGGACGCGGACGACGGCGCCCACCAGGGTGGCCATGGACACCAGGAAGAACTTGCCCGCCGGGTCGATCCCGTACTCCGGTCCCATGAACAGGACCAGCACGGACCACATGCTCCAGATGGAGAACCCGATGTGCTCGGAGAGCACCGAGAAGGCGAGGTTCCGCCGGGCGACGCGCTCGCCCCCCTCCTCCTTCCAGAACCTCTCGTCCTCCGGGTCCCACCGCTCGATCCACATCACGTGCCTCCACGGCTAGTCCGCAACCACGTCCGCGTCCACATCCGCGTCCGCGCCCACCGGCCCCGGCCGGCGCGGCCGGGGTGGCGTCGGTCCCGAAGGTAGGGAGAGCGCGTTTCGGTCCTGTGGCGTCGGGTGACCGGCGGGGAACGTTGCTCTCACCGGGGGCGGGGCGCGGTGGTGAGGGTGGGCCGCCGCCGAGGGGCGTGGGCGGCCGGTGGGGGCGTGGGGCGGCGGCCGGTCAGCCGAGGTGGGTGTCCCCGAGGGAGACCAGGAGGCGGCGCAGCGCCCAGTCCAGCGCCTCGCGGTCGGCGGGGGTCAGGGCGGCCAGCATGCGCTCCTCGTTGGCGATGTGGTCGACCACCGCGCGGTCCACCAGGTCGAGTCCGGCCTCGGTGAGGCGTACGCGGATGGCCCGGCGGTCGGCGGGGTCGGGGCGGCGCTCGATGAGCCCCTTGCGCTCCAGCTTGTCGAGGCGGTTGGTGATGGCGCCCGAGGTCACCATCGCGGTCTTCAGGAGGCCGCCCGCGGTCAGCTCGTGCGGGGCGCCGACGCGGCGCAGCGTGGCGAGCACGTCGAACTCCGGGAACTCCAGGTTGTACTCGGCGAACACCTTCTTCATGCCCTTGCTCAACAGGTGGTCGGCGCGCTTGATGCGGCCCACCAGGGCCATCGCGTCCAGGCCGGAGAGTGCCAGGTCGGGGCGTTCGCGGCGCCACTGGGAGCGGAGCTCGTCGATGGCGTCGGGGCGGGGGTCGGCGGGCTGCTGGTCGGTGGGCTGCTGGTCGGCCATGGGGGTGCTGCTCCTTCGGGTTCTTCCTGAGGCGGGTTCTCTCAGCGCTCGGTATCTGAGCGTCAGGCATCTGAGCGTCAGGCATCTCAACGAAGAGTCTCTCAACATTCAGATACTTGACGTTCGCGGACCGCTGGTCCATATTTATCTCAACGTTGAGAATAACAGCGTTCAGGGGAACAACGAGGGGAACCGTCATGTCCGTCAGCCACAGCACCGCCGCCCAGCGTCCGGCCGCCCAGCGTGCGGCCGTGCAGCCCACGGCCCCCGGCACCCGGGCGCCCCGCACCTCGGCCAAGGCCGCCGCCGGCGTCGCCGCGCTCGCCGCCATCGGCCCGGCCACCTGGGGCACGACCTACGTGACGACCACCGAGCTGCTCCCCCCGGACCGCCCGCTGCTCGCCGCCGCCCTGCGCGCGCTGCCCGCCGGCCTGATCCTGCTGGCGCTCACCCGTCGGCTGCCGCGCGGCGACTGGTGGTGGAAGGCGGCCGTGCTCGGGATGCTCAACTTCGGGGCGTTCTTCCCGCTCCTCTTCTTCGGCGCCTACCGCCTGCCCGGCGGCGTCGCCTCCACGATCAGCGCGGTCATGCCGCTGCTGGTGGCGGGCCTCGGGGCCGGCGTCCTGAAGGTGCGGCCCACCCGCCGTACGCTGATCGCGGGCCTGGTCGGCGTCGTGGGTGTCGCCCTGCTGGTGCTGCGCGGCAGCGCGGCGGTCGACGCCACCGGGATCGCCGCGATGCTGGCGGCCACCACGCTGATGGCCCTGGCCGTGGTCCTCAGCAAGCGCTGGGGCCGCCCCGAGGGAGTCTCGCTGCTCACGCTCACCGGCTGGCAGCTCACCGCGGGCGGACTGGTCCTCGCGCCCCTCGCCCTCACCGCGGAGGGCCTGCCCGACCACTTCACCGGCGCCAACATCGCCGGGTACGCCTACCTCGGTGTCATCGGCACGGCCATCGCGTACGCCCTGTGGTTCCGCGGCATCGAACGCCTCCCCGCCTCCTCGGTGTCCTTCCTCGGCCTGACCAACCCGGTGGTGGCGACGCTCGCGGGCCTGCTGCTCCTCGGCCAGACGCTCACGTTCTGGCAGGTCGGCGGCCTGCTCCTGGTCCTGGCGAGCGTCGTCCTCGGCCAGAACCTGCGCCGCGCCGGCAAGTCCTGACCCCGCCCCTCGTCACCACCCACGCCCACGCCCACGCCACGTACGCAAACACGAAAACGAACCCGAGGAGAACCCATGCGCATCACCGTCTTCGGAGCAGCGGGAACCGCCGGCAGCCGCGTCGTCACCGAGGCGCTGACCCGCGGCCACGAGGTCACCGCGGTCGTCCGCGACCGGGCCCGCTTCGCCGAACTGCACCCCCGCGCCACGCACCGCACGGGCGATGCTGGGGACCCGGCCCAGGTGGCGGAGCTGGCCGCCGGGCAGGACGTCGTGGTGAACGCCACGAGACCGGCGCCGGGCCGCGAGGCCGACCACGCGGCCGTCACCAGGGCCCTCCTGGCGGGCCTCGCCGCCACCCCGGACGTCCGCCTCCTGGTCATCGGCGGGGCGGGCAGCCTGACGGTCCCCGGCACGGACGGCACCCGGGTGATCGACGACCCGAGGTTCGTCCCCCCGGCGTGGCGCCACGTGGCCGAGGCCTCCAACGCCCAGTACGAGGCACTGCGCACCGCGGACACCCCCGTGAACTGGACCTACCTGAGCCCCCCGGCGCTCCTGGAACCGGGCGTCCGTACGGCCCGCTTCCGCCTCGGCAGGGACGAACTCCTGGTGGACGCGGCGGGCAAGTCCTCCCTGTCCATGGAGGACTTGGCGGTGGCCCTGCTCGACGAGACGGAATCCCCCCGCCACCCCCGCGGCCGCTTCACGGCCGGATACTGAGCGGCCGGCCACCGGGCGGTCACCCCTGTGTGGCCACACCCCCGAGGCAGGCGGTCGGACCGCCTGCCTCGCCCTGTTGCTCAGCAGCGCGCAGGCTTGCGCCACGAGCACTCCAGGTCGGCGTCCTGGCCGTGGCCGCCGCGTTCGGCCGCGCGCGGCGAACGGGGCATGACCGGTACCGCCTTGTCCTCCGTGGACGAGGCGAGGGTGACGACGATCGCGTCCTCCAGCGCCTTCACCGAGGGGGCCAGGTGGTTGTTGAGGATGACGCTGAACACCAGTTCGCGGCCGCCCTTGTCCGTCACGTAGCCGGACAGCGCGGAGGCGCCCGTCAACGTGCCGGTCTTGGCGCGGGCGTTGAGGGCAGCCGGGGTGCCGCACATCCGCGAGCGGAGCGTGCCGCCGACGGACTTGCCGGGCCCGCAGGCCACCGGCAGCGACGCGTACCAGTCCGCGAACCACGGCTCGCCCCGCACCGCACGCAGCAGCGCGATGTACTGGTCGGCCGGGGCGTTGTCCTTGCGCGAGAGGCCCGAGCCGTCGACCTGGCGCAGCCGGCCCGGGTCGACGCCGGCGGTCTTCAGATAGCCACCGATCGCGGTGATGCCGTCGCCCCAGTTCCCCGGGCGCCCCGTGGCCTCGTACCCCATGGCCTTGGTGAGGCTCTCCGCGTGCATGTTGTTGGAGAGTTTCATGAACGGCACCAGGAGGTCCTTCAGCTTCATGGACGCGTGCGAGGCGAGCCGCCGGGCGCCCTCGGGCGTGGCGGTCCCGGTCCGGGTCGGCCCGCTCACCCGCACCCCGTGCGCGGCCAGCGCGTCCCTGAAGACGGCGGCCGCGTACCCGGTCGGCTCCCAGACGGTGACCCACTCCTTGGTCGTGGCCCCGCCGACCGGGACCGTGCCGCTGACGGTGAGGGTGTTCGTGCCGTGCCGCCGCTCCACGGCGAGGGTGTCCGCGCCGCCCCCGGCGACGGTCCGCGCCCGCAGATCGATGTCCACGTAGTCGGTCCTCGGCGTCAGGGTGACCCGCGGCCTGTCCCCGGCCCTCGCCCCCGGCGCCACCTCGACGATGACCGTGCCGGTGTCGTAGTCCGTGTCGGGGGCAAGGCTCAGGGCGCTGATCTGCGCCGCGTAGTACGCGGACTCGTCGTCGGCGCTCCAGGTGTCGCCGACGCGCCGGGCGTCGAAGCGGGTGTCGTCGGCGATCAGGCGCCCGGAGACGCGCCGGATGCCGGAAGCGGCGACCTGCGCGGCGAGCCGGTCGTAGTCCCCGGCGAGCGTCGTGGGGTCGCCGGTGCCCCGCAGATACAGGTCGCCGCGCAGGACGCGGCCCTGCCGTTCGCCGGCGGCCAGTACGTCGGTGGTGAAGCGGTGGTCGGGCCCCAGCAGCTCCATGGCGGCGGCCGAGGTGAGCAGCTTGGTGTTGGAGGCGGGCATGAGGCGTCCGCTGGGCCGGTGCCGGTAGAGGACGTCGCCGGTCGCGGCGTCGGCGACGACGACACTGGCGACTGCGCCCTCCAGCCGGGGGTCGCCGAGGACGGTGTCGATGGCCTCGGGCAGCCCCGAGCGGTCGGCGTCGGCCCCGGCGGGGGAGCCGACGGAGAGGGTGGCCGCCGTGACGGCGAGCACGGCGGGCCAGATCCAGTGGCGCATACGGTGGTTGACGCGTCTCACGGGTCTTCTCATGACCCTGGAGCATCCCGGAAGGCGCCGCCGGACGACAGACCCCGCTGCGGCCGGACACGGAAAAAGCCCCCTGGCCGGGGCCAGAGGGCTTCAACCTCACATGGGAATTGTGGAGATGGCGGGAATCGAACCCGCGTCCAACGGTGCAGAATCAGGGCTTCTCCGTGTGCAGTTCGCTGCGATTTTCTCGGCCCCGGCGATCACGCGAACAAGTCGCCGACGGGCCCAGTCACTGTTTGATTTCCTCCTGGACCCCGTGACCGGGTCCAGAAGTTTAGTTCCCTAGCTGATGCCAGGATCCGGGTCGGGAACAGCCCCGGGCTGACACTTCACCGAGTCGCTACTTAGGCAGCGAGGGCGAAGGAATCGCGCTTGGTGTTGGCGATTATTGTTTGCGACATATGGTTTACGAGATCATTGCCGCTTCCTCGACACGCTTCCCCTGCTTCGACATCCGCTGTCGAAACCGATCATCCCCATGTTGTTTTTTCAATGTGGGCCCCTGCTGAGCGGGGACCCGGTGCTCCTGCCGTGCGGAGCAAGGCCCATCGTACGTGACCGACGCCCGACGGTGCCAGCCCATTCCCGCGGGTCCCGCGGGCGCCCGGCCCCGGCCGCGGCCCCGGCGGACGGCTAGGCGATGCCCTGTCGGCGCCGCGCCGCCGAGATCGCGCGGTTCGTCTCCCGCGTGTCCTGCTTCTCGCGCAGCGTCTGCCGCTTGTCGTACTCCTTCTTGCCCTTGGCCAGCGCGATCTCGACCTTGACCCGGCTGTCCTTGAAGTACAGGGCCAGGGGCACGATCGTGTGACCCGTCTCCTGCGACTTGGACTCCAGCTTGTCGATCTCCGCGCGGTGCAGCAGGAGCTTGCGCTTGCGCGTGGCGGAGTGGTTGGTCCACGTGCCCTGCACGTACTCCGGGACGTGGATGTTGTGCAGCCACGCCTCGCCCCGGTCGATCTGCACGAAGCCGTCCACCAGGGAGGCCCGGCCCAGCCGCAGCGACTTGACCTCGGTGCCCATCAGCACCAGGCCGCACTCGTAGGTGTCCAGGATGATGTAGTCGTGCCGCGCCTTCTTGTTCTGCGCGACCATCTTGCGGGCGGGGGCCTTCTCATTGGCCTTCGCGGCCTTGCGTTTTACCTTTTCCTTCGCCATAGTGCGGCCATTTTCGCACTACGAGGGGGGTCCGAGGCCAGTCAATACCGCTTCGGCCCGCTCCTTCGCCCCGCGCTCGACCTCCAGGTCCGGGGTGATGCCCCGCCCGTCGACCGCCCGCCCCGAGGGGGTGCGGTAGTGCCCGACGGTCAACTCTGCGACGGAACCGTCGGGAAGACGGCTCGGCATCTGGACCGACCCCTTGCCGAAGGTCCTGGAGCCCACCACCACCGCGCGGCCCCGGTCCTGGAGGGCGCCCGTGAGCAGCTCGGCGGCGCTCATGGTGCCGCCGTCGACCAGCGCCACCACAGGCCGGTGGGCGTCGCCGCCCCGCTCGGCGTGCAGGGCCCGCTGCTCGCCCCGCACGTCGTACGTGGCGACGAGACCGCCGTCGACCAGCGCCGACGAGGCGGTGACCGCCTCCGAGACCAGGCCGCCGGAGTTCCCCCGCAGGTCGAGCAGGATCCCGGCGCCCTCGGGGGCCTCGCGCACGGCCGTGCGCACCGCCTCACCGGAGCCCTTGGTGAACGCGGCGACCTTGATCATGACGGCCCCGTCGGACAGCTCGGTGACGGTGACGGAGTCCGTGGAGAGGCGGGCCCTGCGCAGCGTCTCGCTCCACGCGCGCGTGCCGCGCGTCAGGCCCAGGCGCACCGGGGTGCCCGCGCGGTCGCCGCGCAGCAGGGCGACGACCTCCGTGACGGGGCGGCCGGTGACGCGCTCGCCGTCGACGGCGCGCAGGCCGTCGCCCTCGCGGATCCCGGCGCGCTCCGCCGGCCCGCCCTCTTGGACCCGGGAGACCTCGATGCGCCCGTCGACCCCGCGCCTGGCCCACAACCCGACGCCGGTGTACGCGCCGTCCAGGGCCTGCTCGAACTTCCGGTACTCCCCGTGGGAGTACACCGAGCCCCAGCGGTCCCCGCTGCGGCTGACGGCCTTCTCGGCGGCGTCCTTGGCGGACTTGCCGTCGGCCATCGCCTCGGCGGCGGCGTCGGCGGCCTCCTCGGCGGTGCCGGCCTCGCCGCCGAGCGGGGCGACGGCGCCCGGCCGCGTCGCGGCGGGCGGCGGGTTTCGGCCGTCGTCCGCCGTGTCGCTCCAGGAGCCGGTGGCGGCGCCGGTGACCAGGACGCTCGCGAAGACCAATGTCAGCGTGGCCCCGCGGCGGAGGCGGCGGACGCGCGGGGGCACGGCGAGCCGATCGGCGAACCGGTCGAGACCTGACATGCCGGTGAGTCTAGGACAACGAAGGGCGCCGCACGGTTGGTTGAACCATGCGGCGCCCTGGAACGACGAGGGTACTCGTCACACCTTGAGGTACTTGCGCAACGCGAAGAAGGCGGCGAGCGCGGGCATCAGCAGGCCGATCGCGAGCACCAGCGGCAGCTTGGTGAGGACCGCGTCCCAGCCGATGAAATTGATGAGGTTGATCTTCTCGGAGAGCGCGAGACCGTGGTCGATCATGAAGTAGCGGCCCGCGACGAGCATGCCGCAGGCGAGAGCGCCGCCGATGAGCCCGGCGACGGCGGCCTCCATGATGAACGGCATCTGGATGTAGAAGCTGGAGGCGCCGACCAGCCGCATGATGCCCGTCTCCCGCCTGCGGCTGAACGCCGAGACGCGCACGGTGTTGACGATCAGCATCAGCGCGACGACGAGCATCAGCGCCATCACGGCGACGGCCGCCCAGTTCATGCCGTTGAGCAGCTCGAAGAGGTTCTCCAGGTAGTCCTTCTGGTCCTCGACGGACTGCACGCCGTCACGCCCCGAGAAGGCGGTGGCGACGACCTGGTACTTCTCCGGGTCCTTCAGCTTGACGCGGTAGGACTCCTGCATCTGGTCCGGCGTGAGGGAGCTGGACAGCGGGGAGTCGCCGAACTGCTCCTTGTAGTGCTTGTACGCCTCGTCCGCCGTCTCGTGCGTGACCGTGTCGACGACCGGCATCTTCTTCAGATCCCGCAGGATCTGGTCCTTCTGCTCGTTCGTGACGGCGCCCTTGGCGCACTTGGGGTCCTGCTCGGCGTCGGCCTTGTTGCACAGGAAGATCGAGACGTTGACCTTGTCGTACCAGTAGCCCTTCATCGTGCTCACCTGGTCGCGCATGAGCAGCGAACCGCCGAAGAGGGCGAGCGAAAGCGCTACGGAGACGATGACCGCGAAGGTCATCGTGAGGTTGCGGCGGAGACCTACGCCGATCTCCGACAGGACGAACTGGGCGCGCATGGCGGCCTTTCAGTGGATCAGGTGGATCAGATGGTACGGGCGGGGCGTAGCCGTCAGTGCTGGTAGCCGTAGACGCCGCGCGACTGGTCGCGCACGAGACGGCCCTTCTCCAGCTCGATGACCCGCTTGCGCATCTGGTCCACGATCTGCTGGTCGTGAGTGGCCATCACGACGGTGGTGCCGGTGCGGTTGATCCGGTCGAGCAGCTTCATGATGCCGACGGAGGTCTGCGGGTCGAGGTTGCCGGTCGGCTCATCGGCGATGAGGAGCTTGGGCCGGTTGACGAACGCGCGCGCGATGGCGACGCGTTGCTGCTCACCGCCGGAGAGCTCGCCGGGCATCCGGTCCTCCTTGCCGCCGAGTCCCACCAGGTCGAGGACCTGGGGCACCGACTTGCGGATCTCGCCGCGGGACTTGCCGATGACCTCTTGGGCGAAGGCGACGTTCTCGGCGACGGTCTTGTTGGGCAGCAGGCGGAAGTCCTGGAAGACGGTGCCCAACTGGCGGCGCATGTGCGGCACCTTGAAGTTGGACAGGCGCGCGAGGTCCTTGCCCAGGACGTGCACCTGCCCGTGGCTGGTGCGCTCCTCGCGCAGGACGAGGCGCAGGAAAGTGGACTTTCCGGAGCCGGAGGACCCCACGAGGAAGACGAACTCGCCCTTCTCGATCTCCAGGGAGACGTCCCTGAGCGCGGGGCGGGTCTGCTTGGGGTAGGCCTTGGAGACGTTGTCGAAACGGATCACGGATGCACCACGGGTTGCCGGGGGTAGGTGTGCGTGACCCTACGCGAACCCGGTGTGCGAGCGCAGTCGGCGTCCACAGTTGCGCGGTTTGTCGCGCTGGTACGGGGGTGCGGAACCCCCGAAACGGTGGCGGGGCGGCGGGCCGCGCCGAAATCCGCGGAAGCTGGCACAGTGGTAAGGGGAACGATTGGGTTCCCCGTAGCGTTGGGCAGGCTGAGACTGTGCGGGAGGAGAAGCGCATGACCCTGGATCGGTTGGTATGCGCGAACTGCGCAGCGCCCGTGAGTGAAGGCCGTTGCCCCGTGTGCCGGGCCAATCGCGCGCGCATGCAGCAGGAGGGGCCCTTCGCGGGCCTCAATCCCGCGGCACTGATAGCGCTGCTCGTGGTCCTGATCGCGGCGGTGGCGCTGCTGGCGCAGCGCTAGTCGCCCGGTCCGCGTAGCCGCTCGAACGCGGAGCGGCAGAATCGCGGAGCGGCAGGAATCCGGACCCGAGAAGGGCCCGGGGCTTCATTGAAGCCCCGGGCCCTTCTCGCGCAGGTCCTGCTACGCACGCCCTGCCTGCCGCGCGCACCCGCACTGCGTACGTCGGCACTGCGTACGTCGTGTACGTGCCGTACGTCTCAGTGCGTCACGCGGCTCACGCCTCGGTCAGGCGGCCGCGCCGCGGTTGCCGACGAGGCGTGGCAGGACGCGGAAGCCGATGCCGCCGGCGATCATCGTCGCGGCGCCGATCACCAGGAAGGTGGTCTCGGTGGCGCCGGTCTCGGCCAGCTCGCCGTTGCCGCCCCGGGCAGCGCCTCCGGTGCTGCCACCGGTGCCCTTGTTGCTGCCGCCCTGCTCGACCGGCCGGGAGCCGGTGTCGGTCAGGCTGTCCTTGCCCTGGCCCTGCTCGACGGGGTTGGAGCCGCCGGCCGGGTCGGTGTCGTTGCCACCGCCGTTGCCGTGGCCGTTCCCGCCGCCGTTGCCGTTGCCCCCGCCGTTGCCGTGGCCGGGCTCGTTCGGGCCGCCCGGGTCCGAGGTGGGCGGGTCGGTCGGGTCGGCCGGGTCCGTCGGGTCGGGGTCCACCGGGTCCTCGGTCGGCTCCGGCGGGTCCGTCGGCTCACCGGTGGGCTCCGGCGGGTCGTCCGTCGGCTCCTCGGTGGGCACCGGCGGGTCGTTCGTCGGCTCTTCGCCCGGCTCCAGGTCCACGTCCACCCCGACGCCGCTGTCGTCCGCGTGGGCGCCGGCGCCCACCCCGCCGAGGTCCACGCCCACGTCGAGGGCCGAGGCGGCACCCGCGGCGGTCAGCGAGGCGCCGGCGGCGATCACCGCACCGGCGGCTATCCGCGCGACACGGATCCGCGTCTTCTTGGTCATCTGGTTGCTACCCCCAGTAGCTGAATCGTCAGAGAGGCAGCGTCCGGGGCGGCGTTCGCCGGGACGTTCGAGCAGCCCCCGCAGTACCCACGCGCCCCAGTGATACGCATACCGCGCGCCACCCTTTCCACTTTTCACAGCAGCGTCAAGGTCGTTGCGGGCGCGATGTCCGATATTGGGGCAGTTGACCGGCGTAGGGAGATGTGACTGTGACGAAAAAGGCAACTGCCGTCGCTTTGACCGCAGTTGCCTTGTCGATAAAGCCGCTCTCGGCGGTTTTTACTTCTCCTGCTGCTTGCGCCAGCGAATTCCGGCTTCTAGGAAACCGTCGATCTCGCCGTTGAACACGGACTCCGGGTTGCCGACCTCGAACTCCGTGCGCAGGTCCTTGACCATCTGGTACGGGTGCAGGACGTACGAACGCATCTGGTTGCCCCAGGAGTTGCCGCCGTCGCCCTTGAGGGCGTTCATCTTCGCCTGCTCCTCCTGGCGGCGGCGCTCGAGGAGCTTCGCCTGGAGGACGTTCATCGCGGTCGCCTTGTTCTGGATCTGCGAGCGCTCGTTCTGACAGGAGACGACGATGCCGGTCGGCAGGTGGGTCAGGCGCACCGCGGAGTCCGTGGTGTTGACGCCCTGTCCGCCGGGGCCCGAGGAGCGGTACACGTCGACGCGCAGCTCGCTCTCGTCGATCTCGATGTGGTCGGTCTGCTCGACCACGGGGAGGATCTCGACACCGGCGAAGGAGGTCTGGCGACGGCCCTGGTTGTCGAACGGCGAGATGCGGACGAGGCGGTGGGTGCCCTGCTCCACGGAGAGGGTGCCGTAGGCGTACGGAACGTTGACGGCGAAGGTGGTCGACTTGATGCCGGCCTCTTCCGCGTACGACGTCTCGTACAGCTCCGTCTTGTAGCCGTGGCGCTCGGCCCAGCGCAGGTACATGCGCTGGAGCTTCTCGGCGAAGTCGGAGGCGTCGACGCCGCCGGCCTCCGCGCGGATGGTGACGAGCGCCTCACGGGCGTCGTACTCCCCGGACAGGAGGGTCCTGACCTCCAGCTCGTCCAGCGCCTTCCTGACGGCCGTCAGCTCGGTCTCCGCCTCGGCGCGGGTGTCCGAGTCGTCCTCCTCCTCGGCCATCTCGAACAGCACGCTGAGGTCGTCGATGCGCCCGCGCAGCGCCTCGGCCTTCCTGACCTCCGCCTGGAGGTGGCTCAGCTTGCTGGTGATCTTCTGCGCCGCGTCGGGGTCGTCCCACAGGGACGGCGCGGCCGCCTGCTCCTCGAGCACGGCGATATCGGCCCTCATCTTGTCGAGGTCCAGGACGGCCTCGATCGACTCCATGGTCGAGGAGAGGGACTTGAGCTCTTCGGATACATCGACGACTGCCACGACTCCAGCGTAACGGCTGCGGCAACCGAGCTGGTCCTGGCGGGGGCGCCTCGGAGGTTCCTGCCTGGCCCCGGGTCGGCGGCGCGAGGGGTCTCCCCCACCCGCGTCGAGCCGAGCAGGCCGCATCACGGCGCGGACAGCGCCGGGTCCCCCGTCGGGACGGGGAGCACGCCGGGCCACGTCATGGCGCGGGCGGTACCGAGGACGTGCCGGGGTCCGTCAAGGCGCGGGCCGCGCCGAGAAGGTACCGGGGCCCGTCACGGCGCGGGCGGACCGAGGACGTGCTAGGTCGCTCACGGTGTGGGTGGGGCCGAGTCGCCGGGGCGGGGGGTCGCGTCGTCGCCCGACGTGGCCGCCCACGTCCCCACCCCCGCCGCCGCGACGAGGACGACCCCCGCCACGCCGAGCGTGATCCTGCGCCGCCGCGTGGACGCCCGATGCTTCGCGGAACCGGGCCGCGCCGCCCCGGCCGGCCGAGGCACCCGGGCCGTGCCCCGCGCCCCGCCGGCCAGCTCGTCGGGCCCCGGCACCCGCATGGACGTATGCGTGTCCCGGTTGGCGTCCGCGGACGCCGGGCCCCGCACCAGGGGCACCGCCCCCCGCCGGGGCGAGGACTGCCGCGGCTCGGGCGCCGACTCCTCGTACGCCTCCTCGGCCGGCGAAGGCTCCGTGTCCGGTTCGTCGACGTCCAGCGGCGGCATCCCGGCGACCAGCGGCAGCAGCTCCCGCAGCCGCGCGGCCAGCTCGGAGGCGCGCAGCCGGGACGCCGGGGCCTTGGCCAGGCACTGCACGAGGAGCTGCCACAGCTCCTCGGGGATGCCCGGGAGCGGCACCACCGTCTCGGTGACGTGGCGCCGCAGGATCGCCCCGGGATGCCCTCCGCCGAACGGCGTGAACCCGGCGAGCAGCTCGTACAGGACCGTCGCGAGGGCGTAGATGTCCACGGCGGCGCGCGGCGGAAGGCCCTCGATGATCTCGGGCGCGAGGTAGTCCGGCGTACCGATGATCTTCGTGGCGCGCGTCCGGCGCGGCGAGTCGATCAGCTTGGCGACGCCGAAGTCGGTGAGCAGGGCGGGATGCGCCCCGCCGGGGCCGAGGGGGCCCTGCATGTCCAGGAGTACGTTCTCGGGCTTGACGTCGCGGTGGACGATCCCCGCGGCGTGCGCGGCGGCGAGCCCGTCGGCGACGTCCGCGACGATGGCGACGGCGGCCTCGGGGGCCATGCGCCGCTCGCGGTCGAGGCGGGTGCGCAGGTCCGTGCCGCGGACGAGGTCCATCACCAGGGCCAGGTCGTTGCCGTCGACGACCAGGTCGTGGACGCCGACCACGCGCGCGTGGTCGAGGCTGAGCAGAGCCGTGCGCTCCTGGACGAAGCGGCCGACGAGTTCCTGGTCGGAGGCCAGGTCCTCGCGCAGCAGCTTGATGGCGACGGCCCCCTCGGGCCCTTCGCCGAGCCACACCGTGCCGGCGCTGCCACGGCCCAGGATCTGGTGGGCGGTGTACCGGCTGCCGATCTTGCGCGTCAAGACTGCTCCTACGGATGCGTGTTGGCGACAAAACTACGCGTCCTCGCCGCCAACCTTCACTCCGGGAGCGGATTTCACTCGGCAGATGTCGACAAATCCATAGAACCGTCCGCGCGCTACTTGGCGCCGAGCTTGCCGATCCAGCCGCTGACCGTGTCGTACCAGTCCGTCAGCTGCTCCCAGTACCCCTTCGTGGAACCGATCCAGTCCTGGAGCGGGCTGAACTCCCAGACCAGCCAGCTCGCCACGAAGAGGATGACGAGCGTGAACAGGCAGCCCTTGAGGCAGCCGAGGCCCGGGATCTTCATCGGGTTGGCGCTGCGCTGACGCGGCGGACGCGGCTCGCGCGCGGGGCGCGGGGCGGGCGCCTGGGGCGCGGGCGGCTCCGGGGGCGCCGCGTACCGCTGCGGCTGGTGCGGCGCCTGGTAGGGCTGCTGCTGGTACGGCTGCTGCGCCGGCCCCTGCTGGGACCGCTGCCCGCGCGGCTGGCGCGGCGCGTACTGCTGGGGCGGGGGCTGCTGCGGCTGCTGCTGGGGCCGGGCGACCTGCCGCTGGGGGCGGCGGCGCAGCGGGTCCTGGCTGGGGTCGAGGTAGGACTGGACCTGCGTCTGTTCGTTGCGGTCGCGGGCCGCGCGCATCTGGTTCTGCCAGGGGTGCGGCTCGTTCGGGTCGCCCCCGGGGCCGTTCGGCGGGACCGGCGGCATGACGGCGGTCGGGTCGGCGGCGCCGTGGTGGGGCAGGACGGACGTGGGGTCGGCGTCACCGGGGCCGCGGCCCGGGGTGCCGGTGTTGGGCATGACGCTGGTCGCCGCGTTCGGGTCGTACGAGCCCGCGTTGTTCGGCAGGACCTGCGTGGGGTCGGCCGCGCCCGGGGCGTCGGGCACGTGCGCGGGCGCCGGGTCCGGCATGAGCAGGGCGCCCACGCCCTCCGCGGCGACGATCTGCGCCGGGGTGGAGTGCACGCCGATGCCCTCGGCGACGGTCCGCAGGCCGCGCGCGAGGTTCTCGGCGCTCGGGCGGCGGTCGGGGTTCTTGTCCAGGCAGCGCTCGATGACCGTCCACAGCGGGTCGGGCACGGTCGAGGGGCGGCGCGGCTCGGCGCTGAGGTGCTGGTGCAGCACCTCGAGGGCGGAGCCCCCGCCGAACGGCGGACGGCCGGTGACCAGCTCGTACAGCAGGATGCCCGCGCCGTAGATGTCGACGGCGCTGGTCTGCGGGCGGCCCTCGGCGGACTCCGGCGCGACGTACGCGGGCGTGCCGACGAATTCATGCGTGCGGGTCAGGCCCGGGGAGTCCGCGAGGCGGGCGATGCCGAAGTCGGTCAGCATCGGGTGCATGCCCTCGGCGTCCTGCTTCAGCAGGACGTTCGCCGGCTTCAGGTCGCGGTGCACGACGCCGTCGGCGTGGCTCGCGGCGAGCGCGTCGGCGATCTGGGCGGTCAGCAGGGCCGCCGCGACCGGCGTGAACGGGCCGTTCTCGCGCAGGTAGCGGTGCAGGTCGGGGCCGTCCACCAGGTCCATCACCAGGGCGAGGAGGTCGCCCTCGACGACGAGGTCGCGCGTCCTGACGATGTTCTCGTGGGTCAGCCTGAGCAGGACGGACCGCTCCCTGAGGAAGCGCATCACGACGTCCGCGTCGTTGGCGAGCTCTTCCTTGAGGACCTTGATCGCGACCGTCTCGCCGGGCTGGCCGGGAACGGCCGCCTCGGCCCCCGCGGTCTCCCGCTGGCGGGCCCGCCAGACGGTGCCCGTGGCGCCGCGCCCGAGCGGCTCCTCGAGCAGGTACTTGCTGCCTACCGGCCGCACGTCATGCGCTCCCTGCTGGTCTGGCTGGTCCCGACCGGACGCTGGTCCTGTCCGGGGGGCTGTCCGAAGGTGTTCCGATCCACTGTAGTGCCGCCGACCGGGACACCGGCCGCTCCGATTCCGCCCGGCCTTTTCCTCCCGGAGGCGTTCCGGAGGCGTTCCGGAGGTGTTTCGCGGGCGCCTCGAAAGCGTTCCGGATCGGTGTTCGGAGGAAAGACGCGTCCCGGTGGCCATTGGTTGCCGGGCTCTCTCGAATTGACCTTCCCCGGAGAAGGCCCACAGATATCCGCAACGGTCCAAGCAGGCACTTTTCCGAGCAGAGCCGACCAATCAAGATCACTTACGGGTGGCCGCCGGGCGTGTTGTCGGTGGCAGGTGCGAGGATGCCTCCAGTACTGGCCGACGTGCCCGTGTGCGGTGGGGGGAATCACAGCGCGAGTCCCCGTGCCGGGCGCCCAGCGCAGAAGGGACCGCTGACGGCGATGCAGATCCGGCTGACCGTCCTCGGGCCGCGCAGCGGCCAGACCGAGCAGCAAGGCCGCCCCACGGCGGCGCCGGGGGTTCCCGGCGCCTGTGACGTCCTGGTCACCGCGCCCGCGGGGACCGCGCTCGCGGCGGTGGTCTCCGGCCTCGCCACGACCGTCGCGGGCAGCGAGGGCCCCCTCGTGCTCTACGCGGGCCCCGAGCGCCTCGACGCCCAGCGGTGCACGCTCGGCGAGCCCCCTTTGATCGACGGCGCGGTGCTCTCCCTGGGCGCGCCCGCCGAGCCGGGCCCCGAACCGACCGGCGCGGCCGCCCAGTTGCACGTGGTGGCGGGCCCCGACGCGGGCGGCGTCCACCTGCTGCACGGCGGCCAGATCCGCGTCGGTCGTTCCACCGAGGCGGACGTCGCGCTGGACGACCCCGACGTCTCGCGGCTGCACTGCGCGGTCACCCTCGCCCCGGACGGCCGGGTCACGGTAACGGACCTCGGCTCGACGAACGGCACGTCCGTGGACGGCAGGGAGGTCACCGACCGCCCCGTGCCGCTCGCGCCCGGCTCCCTGCTGCGGATCGGCGAGTCCGCCCTGCGCCTGACGGACGGCGCCCTCGGCACGGCCGCCGGCACCGGCGGCACCCTGGCGACCGCCCCCGACGGCGAGGGGCACGTGCGCGTGCGGGCCGCCGAGGCCCCGCAGCCCGCCTTCCCCGCCCCCTCCCACCCCACCGGCCCCGCCCCGCACGCGTACGGCTCGGGGAACTGGGGAGCGGCGGGCGGTGACGGCACGACCGGGCCGTACGGCGGCCTCCACCCCGGCGGCTCCCACGCCACCCCCCACGCCCCGACGGCGCACGACGCGGCACACCGGTCCCTGGAGACCCACGCCGGCACCCCGGGGGCGTACGGAATGCCCGGCGGCGACGCGCCCTCCCCCGGCGAGGGCGCCCGCCTCGGGACGCCGCTGCGCGGTACGACGGTGCCGCGCGGGCTGCGCAGGCGCGGCGGCCTCTCGGCCTGGGCGCGTCGCCTGACCGGCGGCCGGGACGGCGGCCAGGACCAGGGCGCGTACGAGGAGTACGAGCCGTACGACGGTGAGGCGGACGACGGTTTCGGCGCCCCGGAGCCCACCCCCGAGGAACTCGCCGTGGCCGCCGCCGCGCGCACGCCCGAGTCGTGGCCGGATCCCGCCGCCCTGCTGCTCGCGGCGCTCGGCCCCGGCCCCCGGCTGTGGGAGCGCGGCCCGGACCACCCGGAGGCCCTCGCGGTGCGGCTCGGGACGGTCGACCGGGCGGGGCCCGGCGATCAGGGCCTGCTGCCCGCCGTGCCCGTCACCGTGAGCCTGCGGGAGGCGGGCGCGCTCGGCCTCGCGGGGCCCAGGGAGCGGCTGACCGGCCTGGCCAGGGCCGTCGTCGCCCAGCTCGGCGCGCTGCACTCCCCGGACTGCCTGGAGATCGTGCTGATCAGCACGGACCGGGCCCGCACCACCGCCGAGCGCACCGAGGAGTGGGCCTGGCTCGGCTGGCTCCCCCATCTGCGGCCCACCCACGGCCAGGACTGCCGGCTCCTGCTCGCCTACGACCGCGACCAGGCGGCGGCACGCGCCGACGAGCTGATCCGCCGCCTGGACGACCACATCGCCGACGCGCGCGCCGGGGACGGCGCCCGCCGGGAGCCGGGCTCGCGCACGGTCGTCGTCGTCGACGGCGACCCCGGTGCGGCCGGGCTGCGCGAGGCCGTGGTCCGGCTCGCCGGTGAGGGCGCGCGGGCCGGGATCCACGTGGTGTGCCTCGCCGAGACGGCGGCGGCCTCGCCCGCCTCGCCGGTCCTCGACACCTACGAGGCGGCGTGCGCCGTCTCGCCCGCCTTCCGCGCGTGCGGCGCCGTCGCGCTGCTCAGCGGTGACGTGGCGACCGCGCTGCGGCTGATGCGGACGGCCGGCGGGCGCCCCGCCGGGCACGGCACCGTCGCCACCGTGGACGCGGTGTCGGCGGCCTGGGCCGAGCGGTTCGTCCGGGCCCTGGCGCCGCTGCGGACGGACGGCGCGGCCGGCGAGGGGCACGCGCGCGTGTCCGCCCCGCTGCCCCAGGCCGCCCGGCTCCTGGACGAGCTGGGGCTGGCCCGCGCCACGCCCGCCTCGCTGATGGCGCGGTGGGCGGCGGCCGCGGACGACCCGGAGGCGCTCGGCGGGCGGGTCCTCGCGGTGCTCGGCGCGGGCCCGCGCGGTCCGGTCGTCGCGGACCTCGCCGCCGACGGCCCGCATCTGCTCGTCGAGGGCCCCGCGGGCAGTGGGCGCACGGAGCTGCTGCGTTCGGTCGCCGCGTCCCTGGCCGCCGCCGAGCGGCCCGACCGGCTCGGCATCGTGCTCGTGGACGGCCGGGACAGCGGTGGCGGGGCCGCCGCCCGGCCGGGTGCCGGGCTCGGCGCCTGTACGGACCTGCCCCATGTCACCACCCACCTGGTGGCCAACGACCCGGTGCGGATGCGGGAGTTCGCGCAGTCCCTGGCCGCCGAGCTGAAGCGGCGGGCCGAGCTGCTGGGTCGGCTCGAATTCACCGAGTGGCACACCCAGCGCGAGGTGTCGGGACGGATGGTGAGCCAGCGCTCCCAGTCCTCCTCCCGGACGGGTACGGGAGCGGGCAGGGTCTCGGGAGCCGGGGCCACGAGCGCGTCCGGTTCCCCCTCCGTGCCCGCCCAGACGCAGGCACAGGCCTCCCCGGGGCAGGCACGGCCCCAGGCCCAGACTCCGTCGACGGCGCAGGCGCAGGCGCAGGCCAGGCCCACCGCGCGGGCGCACGTCCCCTCGGAAGCGCAGACGCGGCCCCGGGGCCAGACCTCCGCGGCAGCACCGACGCAGGCCCAGGACCAGTCCCCCGGGCGGGCGCAGGCCCCCTCGGATACGCGGGGCCGAACCCAGACCCCCGTAGAAGCGCAGGCACAGGCAGCGGACGGCGGCCTCGACGTGTCGTCCGGTTCCACCATGCGGCTGCGGCCCGCCGCGGCGCGGCAGCGGGTCGAGCCCGGCCCGCCGCTGCCCCGGCTCGTCGTGCTCGTCGACGACTTCGACGCGCTGCTCTCGCCCGCCCTCGGCTCCCCGGGGCGGCCCGCCGCCGGGTCCGTCGTCCGCGCCCTGGAGGCGGTGGCGCGGGACGGCGAGCGGCTCGGCGTCCACCTCGTGGCGACCACCGGGCGCAGCGAGCGGATGCCGGAGACCGAGCTGGGCCAGCGCGCCTCGCTGCGGGTGGCCCTCGACGCGGTGGTGCCGGGACCGGAGGAGCCCGCGCCCGGGCGGGGCGAGCTGCGCTCCCCGGACGGCCGGGCGACGCCCTTCCAGGCGGGCCGGGTCACCGGACGCATCCCGCGTACGGCGACGCTGCGGCCCACGGTCGTCCCACTGGAGTGGGAGCGGATGGGGGACCCGCCGGCCCGCCGGCCCGTCCGGGAGCTGGGGAACGGCCCGACCGACCTGGCCCTGCTCGCCAGCGCCCTGGAGCGGGCGGCGCGGTCGGTCTCGGCGGAGCAGGTGCCGTCCCTGCTGTGACCTCGCGGCGCCACCGTCCCGCCGGCCGTCCGGCGCGCCCGGCCCCATGGCCTGAAGGGGCGGGCGTTACCCGTGAGTTGGCGGGTACGTCAGTCATGTCCGGCCGGAGCGGGACCTGTTGGTGCCTCATGTCGTCAGTGAGGTGACAAAGCCCGGTACCTGAGAGTGACGGGACGTCACAACGCCATCACGATCTTCGAGTTGACACCGCAGGCCATCTTGCCGCCCCTCCCCGCCCGGGCGTAGACCAGTGCGCACGGGACTCGCCAGGGAAGAGAACGGGGCAGTGATGCGCAGCACTCTTCGCAGTACACGCAGGACACCGCAGCACCGGCGTACACGCGCCAGGATCGCCGCGGCTCTCGTCGCGGGGACGCTCGCGCTCACCGCCACCGCGTGCGGCGGCGACGACAAGGACGACGGCGAGACGGGAGGGAAGACCGGGGGCAAGGGCACCGGGGCCACGGTCGAGCTGCCCAAGCTGGAGGGGCAGAACGTCTCGGTGGCCGCGGTGTGGGGCGGCTCGGAGCGCAAGGTGTTCCTCAAGGTCCTCGACGAGTTCGAGAAGAGGACGGGCGCCGAGGTCTCCTTCGTACCCGCGCAGGACCCCATCATCAGCTTCCTGGAGTCGAAGGTGGCGGGCGGGGAGCCGCCGGACGTCGCGATGCTGCCGCAGGTCGGCGCGATCGAGCAGGCCGTGGCGAACAAGTGGGCCAAGCCGGTCGGCGCCGAGGCGCAGAAGCAGTTGGAGAAGAACTACGCGAAGGGCTGGCAGGACCTCGGCGCGGTCGACGGCAAGCAGTACGGCGTGTACTTCAAGGCGGCCAACAAGTCGCTGGTCTGGTACAACACGCGGGTCTTCGAGAACGCGGGCGTGAGCGAGCCGAAGACCTGGGGCGACTTCATGAAGACGGCCCAGACGATCTACGACTCCGGGGTGCCGCCGGTATCGGTGGCGGGCGCCGAGGCGTGGACCCTCACCGACTGGTTCGAGAACATCTATCTGTCGCAGGCGGGCCCGGAGAAGTACGACCGGCTCGCCCAGCACAAGATCAAGTGGACGGACCCGTCCGTGAAGGAAGCGCTGACGACGCTCGGTGAGCTGTTCGGCAAGAAGGGCTTCGTGGCGGGAGGCGCGGACGGCGCGCTCCAGACGGAGTTCCCCGCGTCCGTGAAGCAGACGTTCAAGGGCGGCGACCAGCCCAAGGCGGGCATGGTCTTCGAGGGTGACATGGTCTCGCTGCCGATCTCGGAGACGAAGGCGAAGGTGGGCACGGACGCCAAGGTGTTCCCGTTCCCGGCGGTGGGCGACGAGTCCCCGGCGGTGGTGGCCGGTGACGCGGCCGTGGCGCTGAAGGACAGCAAGGGCGCGCAGGCGCTGCTGACCTATCTGGCCTCGCCGGACGCCGCGCGGATCTGGGCCGAGGCGGGCGGGTTCCTCTCGCCCAACAAGAACCTCGACATGGGCGCGTACCCGAACGACGTGCAGCGCAACATCGCCAAGGCGCTCATCAAGGCGGGTGACGACATCCGCTTCGACATGTCCGACCAGGCGCCGCAGTCCTTCGGCGGCACGCCGGGCAAGGGTGAGTGGAAGGCGCTGCAGGACTTCCTGAAGAACCCGAAGGACGTCGAGGGGACGCAGAAGACGCTGGAGACGGCCGCCGCCAAGGCCTACAAGGACTGACGCGGTGACGTCCGTGCACGCCGGGGGCGACGCCAAGGCGGCGCCCCCGGCCCCGACTCCGCGCAAGAGCGTGACCGGCACCCGCACGACCCTGGCGGTGCTGTTCCTGCTGCCCGCCCTGGTGCTGCTCGGCGCGCTCGTCCTCTACCCGATCGGGTACTCGCTGTTCCGCAGCTTCTTCGACAAGTCGGGCGACTTCACGGCGTTCGGCAACTACGAGACGCTGTTCACCGACGACAGCATTCTGACCGCCATCAAGAACAACGCGATCTGGGTGGTCGTGGCGCCCACCGTCGCGACCGCGCTCGGCCTGATCTTCGCGGTGCTGACCGAACGGGTGCGCTGGGGCACGGCGTTCAAGCTGGTCATCTTCATGCCGATGGCCATCTCGATGCTGGCCGCGGGCATCATCTTCCGGCTGGTGTACGACTCCGACCCGGACCGGGGCGTCGCCAACGCGGTGGCGGTGACCGTGCACGACACGTTCGCCGAGTCCTCGGCGTTCCCGCAGGCGCACCCCAGTATGAAGTCGCCCCTCAAGAGCGCGGGAGGCGGCGCCTTCATCACCCGTGAGCCGGTGCGGGCGGGCACCCCGGTGGTGCTGCCGCTGACCGGCGTGGCGCCGGACACCATGCCGGACGCCGCGAAGCCGGCCAGGCCCGCGCAGGCCGATCCGGAGAAGGTCACCGGCACGGCCTGGCAGGACTTCACGCGCGGCAAGGGCCGGGGGAAGATCAACGCCCCGGACGCGGCGGAGTTCGGCTATGCCGGCATCACGGTCGAGGCGGTCAAGGACGGCGAGGTGGTGGCCTCCACGGAGGCGAACGCCGACGGTACGTTCGCGCTGCCGAAGGCCGCCGACGGGGCCCTGCTGCGCTATCCGGCGTCGAACTTCCGGGAGCCCTACAACGGGGTGGACTGGCTCGGCCCGTCGCTGATCACGCCCGCGATCATCGGTTCGTACCTGTGGATGTGGGCGGGCTTCGCGATGGTCCTGATCGCCGCGGGCCTCGCGAGCGTGCCGCGTGAGCTGCTGGAGGCGGCGCGGGTGGACGGGGCCAACGAGTGGCAGGTCTTCCGTCGGGTGACGGTGCCGCTGCTCGCCCCGGTCCTCGCGGTGGTGCTGGTCACGCTCATGATCAACGTACTGAAGATCTTCGACCTGGTCTTCGTGATCCCGCCGGGCTCCTCGAAGGACGAGGCGAACGTGCTGGCGGTCCAGCTGTACAACTCCGCATTCCTCGACAAGGACCCGGGGGTGGCGAGCGCCATCGCGATGCTGCTGTTCCTGCTGGTCATCCCGGTGATGCTGTTCAACATCCGGCGCATGCGGCGGGAGGGCAGGCGATGACCGCCCAGATCGAAGTGGTCAAGGCCAGGCAGTCGCTCGGCGGGCGGGTGGCGTCCTTGCTGGGGAGCACCGCGCTGCGGGTGTTCCTGGTGCTGGTCGGCCTGTTCTGGCTGATGCCGACGATCGGCCTGCTGCTCGGCTCGTTCCGCACGTCGGCGGACATGAGCGAGAGCGGCTGGTGGAAGGTGTTCTCGGCGCCCTCGCAGATGACGCTGGACAACTACGCCGACCTCCTGAAGGACGAGACGATCACCGACTCGATCCTGTCCAGTGTCATGATCACCGTCCCGGCGACGCTGCTCGTCGTGCTCATCGGCTCGCTGGCCGGGTACGCGTTCGCCTGGATGGACTTCCCGGGCCGGGACTGGTGGTTCCTCGGGGTCGTCAGTCTGCTCGTGGTGCCGGTGCAGGTGGCGCTCGTGCCGATCGCCGAACTCTTCGGCAAGATCGGCATCTTCGAGACCACGGTGGGTGTGGTCACCTTCCATGTGGCGTTCGGCCTGCCGTTCGCCATCTTCCTGCTGCGGAACTTCTTCGCGGAGATCCCGCGCGAACTCCTGGAGGCGGCCCGGCTGGACGGCGCGGGCGAACTGCGGCTGTTCCTGCGGGTGGTGATGCCGCTGGGGGCGCCGGCGATCGCCTCGCTCGGCATCTTCCAGTTCCTGTGGGTCTGGAACGACATGCTGATCGCCCTGATCTTCGCCGACTCCAAGAACCCGCCGATCACGGTGGCGCTCCAGCAGCAGGTGCGCTTCTTCGGCGACAACGTGCAGATCCTCGCGCCCGGCGCGTTCATCTCGATGGTGATCCCGCTGGCGGTGTTCTTCGCCTTCCAGCGGCAGTTCGTCTCCGGTGTCATGGCGGGCGCGGTGAAATAGGCCGGGGCCTGGGGAGACCCCCCCCCAGCGGCATGCGTACGGCGATCGAGGCGGCCCGCGTCCGGGCCGCCTCCTTCCGTCCGCGTCCAGGGCAGGCAAGACCGGCCTGATGTTCGACTCCGCGCGGCGACACGCGGCACCCCACTGCTCCGAGCGGATCGTTTCCGCTGCCCCGGCGGGAGAAACGGCCCGCGCTGCGGGCCATACGGGGTCACAGCGGGCAAAGTAGGCAAATGCACCGCATCGGGTTCCTGTCACCTCACCGCCCCGGGCCCCCGCCGCCCCTGGTCCGACGGCTGCGCGCCACCACGCGAAGCACACGGTTCCGGTTCGAGCGGGCCGCCGCGGGGCGGGCGCGCGGCGCCGTGCGGGCCGAGCCCCTGCTGACGCCCGTGCACCTCTCGCTCCGCGACAGCCGCACGCTCAACGTCGCCCTCGCCGCCCCGGACGCCGGATCCCCCGACCGGGCCCGGCTGCTGATCAGCCGTGGCGCCCGCAGACGGACCTTCCCCCTGGTCCTCGAACGGCACGCGGCCGGGCCGGCGCTGCTCACCGCCACCGCCACGCTGCGGGACCTGCGCGACGGCGTGTGGCGGCTCACCGTCGAGACCCGGGACGCCGAGGGCCGCGTACGACGACGGGGCCTGACGCCCGCCGAGGAGCCCGCGCCGCCCGCGACCCCGACGCTGCCGTACGCGCCCGACCCGCTCAGCGGGACCCTCGTACGGATCGTCAGGTCCCGCGGCGGACGGGCCGTGCTCCAGGCCACCCGGTCGCGGCCCCGCGCCGAGCTGGCCTGGTTCGAGCCGCGCGGGGACGGCATCACCGTGCACGGCCGCCTGGTCGGCGCGGCGCTGTCCACCGGGCGCGCACAGGCCGTGCGGCGCAGGGACGGCGTCGTCGTGCCCGCCGAGGTGGCCGGGCGCGGCGCGGCGTTCACGCTGCGGGTGCCGCTCGGTGCGATGGCCGGGGCCGGTCCCGGGCAGTGGGTGTGGGACTTCCGGGTGGCGGGGCTGCCGCTCGGGCGGTGGCTGACGGACGTGCGGGACCCCTCGGCCGCCTATCCGACGCCCTTTCGCGTCTTCGCCCTGCCCGACGGCGCGCTGGTGCGGGCGCACGCCCACTTCACCGGGACGGGCGCCTTCGCGGTGACGTGCCGGGACATCACCGACCTCACCCGCGAACCGGCCGGGCCCCGCACGGACGGGCCCACCGGCCGCACGGACGAGCCCGCCGACCACCCGGACGGGCCCACCGGCCGCACGCGCGAGCCCGCGAAGGAGACCTCATGAAGATCACGTACCTGCTCGGCTGGGGCGACGAGATGGGCGGCACCGAGCTGGCCACCTACACCCAGGCCAAGCACCTCGCCGAGCGCCCCGGCATCGAGGTCGAGGTCGTCTCCGTCTTCCGCACCCGCGCCGAGCCGTTCTTCCCCGAGGCGCGCGCCCTGCCCGTGCGCTACCTCGTGGACCGCACGGCGACCCCCGCCCGCCCGGTCGGGGACTCGGAGCTGGACGACGCCGCGTGCCGCACCCTCGCCGCGCTGCCCAGCGAACTGATCAGGCCCGCCTGGGAGGACACCTTCGACCGGCTCTCCGACATCGAGCTGACCGCCGCGCTCACCGCGCTCGACACCGACGTCCTGGTCAGCACCACGCCCGCGCTGCTCGCCGCCGCCGTGACGCTGGCGCCCGCGCGCGTCGTCACCGTCCACCAGGAGCACCGCCCCACCCAGCGGCGCGGCCCCTCCGGCGAGCCGCTGCTGCTGCACGCGCCGCGCCTGGACGCCCTCGTCACGCTGACGGAGCGCACCCGCGACTGGATCGCGGAGTCCCTCGGGCCCACCGCGCCCGAGCTGGCCGTCATCCCCAACGCCGTGCCGGACGGCTTCCGGCCGCGCGCGGACGGCGAGGGCAAGGTCATCGTGATGGCCGCCCGGCTGACCGGCGAGAAGCGCGTCGACCACGCCGTGCGCGCCTTCGCGCAGATCGCGGGCGCGCATCCCGACTGGCGGCTGCGGATCTTCGGCAGCGGCCACCGCGAGCGCCACCTGCGCCGCCTGGTCGACGGGTTCGGCCTGCACGACCGCGTCGAACTGCTGGGGCCCTGCCAGGACATGGCCGCCGAGTGGGCCAAGGCCGGCCTGAGCCTGATGACCGCCGGGCACAACGAGGCGTTCCCGCTGGTGCTCCTCGAAGCGCTCGCCGCCGGGGTGCCCGTGGTGGCGTACGACGTGCTCACCGGGCCCGCCGAGATCGTGCGCCACCGCGTCGACGGGCTGCTCGTGCCGCCCGGCGAGGTCGACGAACTCGCGCGCGCCATGGACGAGTTGCTCGGCGACGACGCGACCCGGCGGGCGTACGCGCGCGCCGCCCGCGAGGGCGTCTACGCCCGCTTCTCCTCGGCGGACGTCACCGCCCGCTGGGAGGAGCTGTACACGCGGCTCGTGGCCGGGCGGGAGCGGCCGCGCCGCCTTCGCGGGCGCGCGGACCGGGTGGCGCTCGGTGTCGCGTCCGGCGGCTGCGGCTTCAGGCCCACCGCCCCGCACACCTTCGACGCCGCGGCCGCCGCCGACGAGCGGGCCCGCGAGGACGAGATCATCGCCGCCGACACCACGGGCCGCGTCATCCGCTCGGTGGGCCGCCTCGCCGAGCGGCGCGACGACGTCCTCGCGCCGGACATGGCGCGGTGGAACCTGCGACTCACCGCGTCCGCCCTGGAGGCCGAGGACGTGCCCTACGTCCTGGTGCGCACCCCCGACGGCACCGCCCACACCCTGGCCGTGGCCGCCGACGACCGGAGCCGCGCCCTCAAGGCGCTGGCCGGGGCGCTGCGCGGACAGCCCGTCTACGCCGAGCTGGTCAACCCGCGCGACGCGGCGCCCGGCGCCGTCCTCGCCGAGCGCCTCGACGCCATCGGCGACCTGTCCGGCGTCAAGGTCTTCAAGCCGGTGACCACGACGACCCTGTCGCTGCGGCACGGCGCGGGCCTCGCCTGCACGGTGGCGTTCTGGCCGAGGGCCGCGCCGGGGGTGCCCGGCGCCGGGGCCGCCGAGGGCTTCCGCGCGCCGTTCGGGACGACGCTGGCCGGCGCGGAGCTGCCCTCGCTCACCCCGACGGCGACGCTGCGGGTGGGGGACCGCGCCTATCCGACCCTGCGGATCTTCACCGAACTCCTCGTCAAGGACGTCGACTTCCCCGTCGACGCCGTCTACACCTGGGTCGACGACTCCGACCCGACGTGGCGGGCCCTGCGGGACGCGGCCCGGGGCGGCCCGGGGCAGGAGTCGGCGGACGACGGCGCCGTGCGCTACCGCAACCGCGACGAGCTGCGCTTCAGCCTGCGCTCCCTGGCGATGTACGCGCCGTGGATCCGGCACGTGTACCTCGTCACGGCGGGCCAGGTCCCCGACTGGCTCGACCACGACCACCCCGGGCTCACGGTCGTGGACCACCGCGAGCTGTTCGCCGACCCCGAGGCGTGCCTGCCGACCTTCAACTCGCACTCCATCGAGTCGCAGCTGCACCGCGTCGAGGGCCTGTCGGAGCACTTCCTGTACTTCAACGACGACATGTTCCTCGGCCGCCCGACCACCCCGGACACCTTCTTCCTCAGCAACGGCCTGGCCCGCTTCTTCTGGTCGTCCGCGTCCGTGCCCGCCCTGCCCCTGGCGCCGGACGACGAGGGCTATCTGGCGGCGGCGAAGAACAACCGCGAGCTGCTGCGCCGCGCGTTCGGCAGGACCACGACGCACAGCTTCTTCCACGTGCCCTACGCGCTGCGCCGCAGCGTCCTGGCGGAGATCACCGAACGCTTCCCCGAGGAGCTGGCGGCCACCGCCCGCAGCCGCTTCCGCTCCGTGGGCGACCACTCGCTGGTCTCCTCGCTGCACCAGCACTACGCGTATCTGACCGGGCGGGCGGTGCCCGGCTCCATCTCGTACGACTTCGTGGACATCGGTGACCGCGCCGACCACGCGCGGCTCGGCCGGCTGCTGCAGAACCGCGACCGGACGGCGTTCTGCATCGGCGAGTCCCCCGACAGCGGCATGGCGGACGAGGAGATGGCGCTGGCCATCCGGTCGTTCCTGACGGCGTACTTCCCGGTGCGCTCGCCCTACGAACGCTGAGCGGGGGCCAGGAAGAGCCGCCGTACGACGCGTTCGGCGGCCCGCCCGTCGTCGTAGGGGCAAAAGCGCGCCCGGAACGCGGTGCGCAGCTCCGTCGTGCCGGGGGTGTCCCAGCCGCCGTCGCGGAACAGGTCGGCCAGCTCGTCCTCGGTGGTGGCCACCGCCCCCGGCGTCTCGCCCGGCCGCCCGGACAGCAGGTCGAAGTAGGTGCCGCGCGCCAGGCGGTAGGCCTGCCAGTCGGGGGCGTACGTCACGATCGGGCGGTCCAGGCAGGCGTAGTCGAACATCAGCGAGGAGTAGTCCGTGACGAGCGCGTCGGCGGCGAGGCACAGGTCCTCCACGCGCGCGTACCCGGTGACGTCCACGAGGCCGGGGTGCGGGTCGAGCCCGGCGTCGCCGCCGTAGAAGTAGTGGGCGCGCACGAGCACGACGTAGCGGGGGCCGAGCCGTTCGGCGAGGCGCCTGAGGTCCAGGCGGGGCAGGAAGCCCTTCTGGTAGTCGCGGTGGGTGGGCGCGTACAGCAGCACGGTCCGGTCGTCGGCGATGCCGAGGTGTTCGCGGATGCGGGCGATCTGCTCGTCGTCCGTCGTGAAGTACACGTCGTTGCGCGGGTAGCCCGCCTCCAGCGGCTGGTAGGCGGTGGAGGGGTAGACGCGCTCCCAGACCTCCGTGGAGTGCGGGTTGGCCGAGAGGCTGAAGTCCCACTGGTCGGTGTGGTCGAGGACCTTCTGGAAGCTGATGCCGTGCGTCCCGGCCGGGTAGCGGCGCTGGTCCAGGCCCATCTTCTTCAGCGGGGTGCCGTGGTGGGTCTGGAGGTAGACCTGGCCGGGGCGCTTGGTGAAGCCGCCGGGGAAGCTGGAGTTGTTGACGAGGTACGTGGCCCTCGCCATCGCCTCCCAGTAGCGCCGGGAGCCTTCGACGACGTACTCCACCCCGGGGGGCACCTTGTCCTGGTGGCGTCCGGAGACCACCCACACGCCCCGGATGTGCGGGGCCAGTTCGCGGGCCTTGGCGTGGATGGCGGCGGGGTTGCAGGAGACGGCGCGGTTCCAGTAGGCGCCGTAGACCGCGAGGTGCGGGTCCAGGGAGCGGTACAGGTCGGCGCGGTAGGCGGCGCGCATGGCGCGGGCGCGCAGCTTCTTCTTCTGCCGCCCGAGGTGCCGGGTGACGCGCAGGCGCCGCGACTCGGCCTTGCGCAGGCCCTCGTGGGCGGCGAAGGAGGCGGCGGCGAGGGCCTTCTCGCCGGGAGTGCGGGGCTCGGTGCTCGCGGGCGCGTAGGTGCGGTGCAGGCGGGCCGCCTCGCGGAAGAAGTCGCGCCGGTCGCCCGCGCGGATCCGCCCGGGGTCGTCGAGGACGGCGAGGAGGTGCGCGGCGGCGTGCGGCAGCAGCCGGGCGCGGTCGTCGGGCCCGGCGGCGGCGAGCAGCTCCTCGTACCGCTCGACGAGGGCGAAGTGGTGGCGGCCCGGCGTCGTGGAGAAGCTGCCGCCGCGCCGCTCGCGCCAGCGCACGCAGCCGCGGTCGAGGACCGCGAGGCGCTCGCCCGCGCGCAGGGTCGCGGTGTGCACCGGCACCACGTCCTCGTAGGCCCCCTCGGAGAAGGCGAGGTGACGCGCGCGCCAGAACTCGCGGCGGAAGACGCGGTTCCAGGCGGCCGGGGGGAGCGCCAGGGGCCGGCTCGCGTCGGGGGTGCCGCCGGGGCGGACGGTGTCCCACCAGTCGACGCGGTCGTGGCCGAGGAGCAGCACGTCCGGCTCGCCGTGTCCGGTGAGGGCCGCGTCGATGGCCGCGAGGGCGCCCGGCAGCAGGAGGTCGTCGCCGTCGAGGAAGAGGAGGTGGTCGCCGGTGGCGCGGTCGGCGCCGGCGTTGCGGGCGGGGCCGGGGCCCGCGTGGGCGGCCAGCCGGATCAGTCGCACGCGCGGATCGCGCTGGGCGTACTCCCCGGCGATCGCGGCGCAGGCGTCGGGCGAGGCGTCGTCGACGACGAGCAGTTCGAGGTCGCCGAAGGACTGGGTGAGCACCGAGTCCAGGCACTCCCGCAGGTAGCCCTGGACGCGGTGGGCGGGAACGACAACCGAGAAGCGCGACATGTCAACCGACCGTAGTCAGCCGGACACCGCCTGTCGAAGACCTGCCGTCACTCATTGGGGTGGAAGGCGGTGGAGAAGCTGACCGTCGGGAGCGGGCGGAGGGCAAAGGGGGATAAATATGCCCGTACTCTCACGAAAGGCCGGTCGCCGTGCAGCCCCGTCTCAGCGTCGTCGTGCCCATCTACAACGTCGAGGAGTTTCTGGAGGAGTGCCTGGAGTCGATCGCGCGGCAGACCATCGACGGGCCGGGACGGCCAGGTGGTCCGGAGGGGCCGGGCGGCCTGGAGTGCGTCATGGTGGACGACGGCTCGACGGACTCCAGCCCCTCCATCGCCCGTGAGTTCGCCGCCCGGGACCCCCGCTTCGTCTACGTCCGCCAGCGCAACGCCGGGCTGAGCGCCGCCCGCAACACGGGTGTGCGCAAGGCGTCCCCCACCGCCGAGTTCCTCACCTTCGTCGACAGCGACGACGTGGTGCCGCACGACGCGTACGAGCGGATGATCGCCAGCCTGGACGGGACCGGCTCCGACTTCGCCTGCGGCAACGTCTGGCGGCTCACCGAGCGCGGCCGCTCCCAGGCCTGGCAGTACAAGTGGCTGACCGAGCAGCGCGCCCGTACGCACATCACGCGCGACCTCGACCTGCTCTCCGACCGCGTCGCGTGGAACAAGGTCTTCCGCCGCTCCTTCTGGGACCGCCACCGCTTCGCCTTCCCCGAGGGCAAGCTGTACGAGGACACGCCGGTGATGATCCCGGCGCACTTCCTCGCCGGTTCCGTGGACGTGCTCAGCGACCACGTCTACTACTGGCGCGTGCGCGAGGGCTCCATCACCCGCCGGCGCACCGACGTCAAGGGCGTGCGCGACCGGATCGCGGCGTGCGCGCACGTCTCCGGCTTCCTCGCCCGGCACGCGCCGGAGATGAGGAAGACGTACGACGCCTCCTGTCTGCGCGACGACTTCGTGTACTTCCTGGAGGGGCTGCCGATGGGCGGGCCCGAGTACCGCGCGGCCTTCATGACGGACGCCGCCGCCTTCCTGCGCCGCGCCGATCCGTCCGTGATCGCCGGGCTCCCCGTGGACCTGCGCGTCAAGTGGCAGCTCGTGCGCGAGGGACGCACCGCCGAACTCATCGACCTGCTCTCCTTCGAACGGGCCAACGGCACCGCCTTCCACGTGCGCGGCACGGTGCGCCGCCGCGCCTCCTACCCCGGCGTCGGCCGGCTCCCCGAGAAGCTGACGCGCGTCGGACGGCACGAACTGCCCGTCGTGGCACGGGCCGGCGAGGCGCGCTGGGGCGCCGACGGGAAGCTGCGGATCAGCGGATACGCGTACGTGCGCAACCTGGAGGCGACCCGGCCCGGGCACTCCGTGAAGGCCGGGCTGCTCAAGTCGGTCCGCAGCAAGCGGGAGTTCCGCCGCGTGCCGACGAGGACGGTCGCCGCGCCGGAGGCCACCGAGCGGTCACGCCAGCGCCTGCACTGCTACGACCTGTCCGGCTTCGAGATGACGATCGACCCCGAGCAGCTGAGGACCGGCGGGCGGTGGCGGCCCGGCAACTGGCTGCTCGGCGTGGTCGTCGCCGGCCACGGCACCGTGCGGCGCTCGGCCGTGCGGGCCGCCGACGGCGGGTCGGCGCAGTCCCTGGTCCGCGAGCTGGACGACGGGCTGCGCCTCGTCCTCGGCCACAGCAAGGGCCGGCTCGTGCTGCGCGTCCAGGAGTACGCGGCCCGTGTGGAGGCCCATCGGCGCGACGGGGGTGACGTGGTGCTGAGCGGCAGCCTGCCCGGGCGGCTGCGTCCCACGGCCCTGCGGCTCACCCACAAGCACTCCGGGACCGAGGTCGAGTCCCCGGTGGCCCGCGCCGACGACCGCTTCGAGGTGCGCGTACGGCTCGCCGACCTGGCGCGGGTGGCCCCCACCCCGCACCTGGCGCCCAAGGAGGTCGAGCCGCCGCACGGGGAGCGCTGGCAGGCCAACCTCGTGCTGCCCGACGGCACGTTGAAGTCCCTCGCCGCCACCTTGGACCTGCCCCCCGGGCGGTACGCGACGGACACCGGGCGCGAGCTGTGCGCCACGGCCAACGACCAGGGGCAGCTGGTCGTGGAACTGACCCGGCAGCCGGTCGCCGACCGCATCGCCTGGGGCGCCGACGGCACGCTGACCGTCGAGCTGTCGGCCACCGGCGCCGGCTGGCCCGAGGCCGAGTTCGTCCTGCGGCACAGCGGCCACGACGAGGAGCTGGTGGCCCCGGCCGAGCGGACCGGCGACCGACTGCGCGCGGTACTCGCACCGGGGGGCGGCGCCCTGCGGGAGGGCCGGTGGTACGCCTTCCTGCGGGAGACCGGGACGGGGTCCGGCGGGGCCGGGGACGGTCGGCCCGGGGCCCGGGACGGACACGGTGGGGCCCGGGACGGACACGACGGAGACCGGGACGGGCAGGTCGGGGTCCGGGACGGGCAGGTCGGGGTCCGGGACGGACACGGCGGAGACCGGGGCGGGCAGGTCGGGGTCCGGGGCGGACACGGCGGAGACCGGGACGGGCACGGCGAGGGGCGGCGGCGTGACGACGGTGTGCCGGTGCGGTTGCTCGCCTCGGTGGCGGCCGCGCTGCCCCTGCACCAGGAGGTCGAGGGGCGGGAGTTCACGGTGGACCGGCGGTTCGGCGACCGGCTGCTCGTCGAGGCGGGGTCCGTCCTCGCCCGCTCCGAGCGCGGCGCCTACCGGCAGCACCGGCTGCGCACCGCCCACTATCCGGGCTGCCGCGAGCGGCCCCTGACGGACGCCGTCCTCTACCTCGACGGCGACTCGCCCCGCGCCGTCCACGAGGAGCTGGTGCGGCGCGGCGCCGAGGTGGAGCACCTGTGGGTCACGCACGACCAGCAGACCCCCGTCCCGGCCGGCGCGAAGGGCGTGGAGCAGTACAGCGCCGCCTGGTACGAGGCGCTGGCCCGCTGCCGCCGCATCGTCGCCTCGGGCCACCTGCCGGAGTTCTTCGAGCGCCGCGAGGGCCAGACCGTCGTACAGACCTGGCACGGCGCCCCCCTCAAGCGCATCGGCACCGACCTGACCGACACCCTCTACGCCGACCACGGCCACCTCGACGCCCTGCCGGGCCTGTCCCGCCAGTGGGACGTGCTGGTCTCCCCCAACCGCTTCTCCACCCCCCACCTGGGCCGCGCCCTCGCCTACGACGGCGAGGTCCTGGAGGCGGGCTCGCCCCGCAACGACGTGCTCTTCGGCGACGACCGCCACAAGGTCGCCGACCGGGTGCGCCGCGAGCTGGGCGTCGGCCCGGACAAGCGGATCGTGCTGTACGCGCCGACCTACCGGGACCATCTCGCGTACGCCCCGGGCCGGTTCCGCTACGAGCCGGCGCTGGACTTCCGCGCGGCCGAGTCGGTGCTCGGCGACGACCACGTCCTGCTGGTGCGCAAGCACCCGCTGACGTCGGGCCGGCTGCCGGGCGCCCGCGCGCCCTTCGTCCGCGACGTGTCGGCCCACCCCCGGGCGGCCGAACTGCTGCTGATCGCCGACGTGCTGGTCACCGACTACTCCGCGCTGATGTTCGACTTCGCGCACACCGGGCGTCCGATGCTCTTCCACGCCTACGACCTGGAGCACTACCGCGACACGGTGCGCGGCTTCTACCTCGACTTCGAGACGAGCGCCCCGGGCCCGCTGCTCGCCTCCACCGGCGAGGTCGTCGAGGCGCTGCGCGACCTGGACGCGATCGCGGCCCGGCACACGGACGCGTACACGGCCTTCCGCGAGGCCTACTGCGATCTGGACGACGGCGGGGCCGCCGCCCGGGTCGCGGAGAGGCTGATGCGGTGAGCGGCACGCTCATGGCCCGCCGGACCCTCCACGGCGCGACGGCCCTCGGCGGCACCCCCCGCTTGCGCCCCTCGCCGTACCTGGTCTTCGGCGGGCTGTTCTGGCTGGTGATGTCGCTGGCGTTCTGGCGGGTGCCGATGTGCTGCGACTTCGGGCAGCACGCGGCGGTGGTGGAGCGCCTGAAGGCGGACCTCCTGCACCCCTCGCACCCGATGGCGGACCTGCCGGGCCAGGGCAGCGCGTACTACTCGCCGTACGCGGTCGCGCAGGGCCTGTTCGCGCGGGCGACGGGCCTCGCGGGCTGGGAGGTGGTCAAGGTCGCGGGCCCGCTCAACCTCCTCGTGCTGCTCACCGGCATCGGCCGTTTCGTGCGGGTGCTCACCCCGCGCCCGTGGGCGCCGGTCCTGGCACTGGGCGCGATGGTGCTGCTGTGGGGCACCCGGATGGCGTGGTGGAGCGGCTATCTGGGCCTGATGTCGATGACGGGGAACCTCGGCTACCCCTCGACCTTCGCGATCGGCCTGGCCTTCTGGGCGTGGGCGTGGGCCGGTTCGCTGACCCGGCACCCGGAGCGGGGCCTTTGGCCCTACGTGGGTCTCGGCGCCCTGTGCGGGCTCATCCTGCTCGTCCATCCGATCTCCTCGGTGGCGGCGGTGATCGGCGTCGTCGCCTTCGCGGTGTCCGGGCGCGTGCTGTGGCCGTGGGCGGCGACCGGCCTGACGGCGGTGGTCGGGGCGGCGCTGTGGCCGTACTTCAGCGTCTTCTCGCTGGTCGGTGACGAGAGCGTGGACTGGATCCACCGCCAGCTCTACACCGAGATGCCCCAGCGCTTCTGGCTGGCGCTGCTCGGCCTGCCCGCGCTGTGGCTGCGGCTGCGCAGGGACCGCAGGGACCCGCTGGTCGTGATGTTCGCCCTGGAGTGCGCGGTCGTCGCCTACGGCTGGTTCAGCGGCCACTACACCTACGGGCGCATCCTCGGCCTGACCCTGGTCCCGCTCCAGTTCGCGCTGGCCATCGAGCTGGCGGCGCCGCGCACCTGGGGGTGGCGGCGGGGCGCACTGGCCGGGGCGGCCGCGCTCGGGGCGTGCGTGGGGTTCTTCCAGATCCAGGCGGGGGCCGTGGTGCCCCGCGCGCTGGACCCCATCGGCTTCGACCAGCCACCGCGCTGGCCCGGTTACGGCTGGGCGAGTGGCCACATGCGCCCCGGCGACGTGGTGCTGACCGACGGCTACCGCCCCACCCGCTCCGTGCCGGGCCACGGCGCCAACCTCGTCGCCCCCGCCTGGCCGGACGCCTCGCTCGACGAGGACGTGCGCCGGCGGCGGCTCGCGGCCGTGCGGACCTATCTCTCCCCCGACTCCACCCGCGCGGAGCGCACGGCGATCGCCCGGCGCTACGACGTGCGGTGGCTGCTGCTCTCCCCCGGACAGAAGGTGCCGCCGGAGGCGGTGGTCGTCGACTGGAGCCGGCGGACCGGCGAGGTGCTCGCGCGGGTGGGCGGGGCCACTCCGACGAATGCCCCCCTAATCGGATAATTACGAGCAACCTATAAAATTTCCTCCGTGGACCGCATCCTGCCTCTCCCGACTGCCCTGAACACCCCCGCCCCTGACGCCCGCTCCTCCCGGGTCTCCGTCGTCGTGATCGGCTACAACGACGCGGCCCACCTCGCCGACGCGGTGCGCTCCGCGCTGGCCCAGGGCCCCGTCGTCCACGAGGTCATCGCCGTCGACGACTGTTCGAGCGACGGCAGCGCGGAACTCCTCGCCGGGCTCGCCGCGCGGGACCGGCGCGTGAAGGTGCTGCGCCGCGAGAGCAACAGCGGCGGCTGCGGCACCCCCCGCAACGACGGCATCGACGCCGCGTCGGCGCCGTACGTGATGTTCCTCGACAGCGACGACGTGCTGCCGCCCGGCGCGGCCGCCGCGCTGCTCGCCGCCGCCGAACGGCACGGCAGCGAGGTCGCGTCGGGACTGTGCGTGCGCCGCGAACTGCCCTCCGGGCGCGACGTGCCCTGGCAGCCCGAGCTGTACGCCAGGGCCCGGCTCGTCGCCCGGCCCGAGCTGCGCGCCCGCCTCGTCCACGACACGCTGTGCGTCAACAAGCTCTACCGCGTGGACTTCCTGCGCGAGCACGGCATCCGCTTCCCCGAAGGCCGCTTCGTCTACGAGGACTTCGTCTTCACCGCGCGCGTCCTGGCCGCGGCCCCGCGCATCGCGCTCGTCCCGGACACGGTGTACGTGTGGCACGTGCGCCGCGCCGCCGCCAAGCTGTCGATCTCCCTGGACCGCTCCGGCATCGCCAACTGGCGGGCCCGCACGGAGGCCCACCGGCAGTCCGTGGAGATCCTGCGGGACGCGCGCGGCAACGGCGGCAAGCGGCTCGCGCGGGCGGCCCGCACCAAGTTCCTCGACCACGAGCTGCGGATGTACACCCGCGAACTGCCCGCGCGCGGCGAGGAGCACCAGCGCGAGTGGTGGGCGCTCACGCGCGCGTACCTGACGACGTTCGACGCCGCCGACCTCGACGCGGCGCCCGCCCCCGGCCGCGTCATCGCGCGCGTCGTCCTCGCCTCCGAACGCCCCCGTGACCTGGCCCGGCTCAAGCAGGTGGCGGCGCGCCCGGCGCGGCTCGCCCCGCCCTATCCGAGGGCGGCCGACGCCACGCCGGTGTGGGCGGACGACCTGCCCCAGGTCACCCTGGAGCACCTGCTCGTGCGGCCCATGCGGCTGCTGCCCCTGGCGGTGGACGGCGAACTGCGTCCGCGCGCGGGCGGCGCCCGGCTCACACTGCGGCTGCGCGAGCTGTACGGGCGGGTGGCGGACGCGGGTCCCGCCACCGTCGACGTCGACCTGGTCCACCGGCACAGCGGCCGCACGGGCCTGCGCCGTACGGCGTCATTCGGCGCCGAGCGGCCCGGCGAGACCTGGGCGGCCACGGTCCTGCTGGACCTCGCCTCGCTGGCGGGCGGGGTGTGGGACGTGCGGCTGCGGGTGCGCTTCGCCGACGGGACGGTGCGCGAGACGACCGCGCACGCCGTCGCGGGGCCCGGACTGCTGCGCCGCACGGTGGTGCCGGGCGGCCGGCGCGGCATCCTCCTCGTCCAGCCGTACGCCACCCAGGCGGGCCACCTCTCCGTGCGCCTCGCCCCTGGTCCACGGGGCGTGGCCGGGGTGGCGAAGCGGCGCCTGGCCCGCCTGGTCCGCGCCGTCACCGGCCCGCGCGCCCGCTGACGTGCCCCGTACGCGCCCTCTGCGAGACTGCGGGTCCCGGAGCCGAGCAGACCGGGGCGGGCGGCACAGAGCACACGTACGACAGGACGGGACGCGACGACCATGACCTGGATGATCACCGGAGGCGCCGGATACATCGGAGCGCATGTCGTGCGCGCCCTGACCGAGGCGGGCGAGCGGGCCGTGGTCTACGACGACCTGTCCACCGGCATCGCCGACCGCGTCCCCGCCGGCGTCCCCCTGGTGACGGGCTCCACCCTGGACGCGGACCTGCTGGCCCGCACCCTCGAGGACCACGCGATCACCGGCGTCGTCCACCTCGCGGCGAAGAAGCAGGTCGGCGAGTCGGTGGAGCAGCCGCTGCGGTACTACCGCCAGAACGTGGAGGGCCTGCGGGTCCTCCTGGACGCGGTGGTGGCGGCCGGGGTCCCCTCTTTCGTCTTCTCCTCCTCGGCGGCGGTCTACGGCATGCCCGACGTCGACCTCGTCACCGAGGAGACGCCGTGCGTGCCGATGAGCCCCTACGGCGAGACCAAGCTGGCGGGCGAGTGGCTGGTGCGTGCCACGGGGCGCGCGCACGGCCTGGCCACGGCGTCCCTGCGGTACTTCAACGTGGCGGGCGCGGCCTCGCCCGAGCTGGCCGACACCGGCGTCTTCAACCTCGTCCCGATGGTCTTCGAGAAGCTCACGGCCGGCGAGGCCCCCAAGATCTTCGGCGCGGACTACGCCACCCCCGACGGCACCTGCGTACGCGACTACATCCACGTCGCCGACGTGGCCGAGGCCCATGTGGCGGCCGCCCGCAGGCTCGCCTCGGCGGTGCCGGGCACGGACCTCACCCTCAACGTCGGGCGGGGCGAGGGCGTCTCGGTCCGCGCGATGACGGACCTCATCAACGAGGTCACGGGCCACGCCACCACGGCCGAGGTGACCGCCCGGCGCCCCGGCGACCCGGCCCGCGTGGTGGCCTCGGCGGACCGCGTCGCGGCGGAACTGTCCTGGTCGGCCGAGCGCGACGTACGCGACATGATCGCGTCGGCGTGGGCGGGCTGGACGCGGCTGCACCCGGGGGCGGCGCCGAAGTAGCCGCCAAGGGGGCTCCTCAGGGCGCGCGAAGTGCCGCCTCAGACTGCGAAGTGCCGCCTCAGAGCGCGCGGAGTGCCGCCGCCGTGGCCTTCGCGAGCCTGCCCAGGTAGCCCTTGGGCAGGTCGGCGCGCACCACCACCGAGCGCCAGTAGAGCGGCCCCGAGAGCAGGTCGAGGGCCAGCTCCTCGTCGGCGCCCGCCCGCAGCTCGCCCCGCTCGACGGCGGCCCGCACGATGCCGCTCGCGACCCCGTGCTGCCCCTCCCGCAGTGCCTTCTGCAGGGCCTCGGCGATCTCGGGGTTGCGGGCCGCCTCGGCCTGGAGATCGGGGATGACCTGCGAGGCGACGGGGTGGCGCAGGGCGCGCGAGGTCACCTCGTACAGCAGCCGCAGGTCCCCCTCCAGCGAGCCGGTGTCCGGCGCGGGCAGGCCCTGGACCGCTATGGCCGACACCAGGTCGAGCACGAGGTGCAGCTTGGAGCGCCAGCGGCGGTAGACGGCCGTCTTGCCGACGCCCGCGCGGCGCGCGATGCCCTCGATGGACATGCGGGCGTATCCGACGGAGGCCAGCTCCTCGAAGACGGCGGCCCGGATGGCCTCGGTCTTGTCCGCGCGGAGCACGGCGGCCCCGGCGGGCGCCCTGCGGCGGGGCCGACCGCCCCCGGGGCCGTCCGCCTGTTCACCCTGCTGCCTGCTCGTCGTCATGCGGACAGCATAAAAGCGCGACGACGATACGGTTGCGTTCCGACGTGACGAGTCCTACGCTCGGCGTTGCGACGATACGGGTCCGTCCCGACGTGTGTCGCAGCCCTCCACAGCCTCCCCGAGCGAAAGCCACGCACGTGAGCCAGGTCCTCGACGCTCCCCCGCCTCCCGCCTCCGCGCAGGCGGCCCCCATGAGCCCCGCCGAGCTGGCCGCCCGGCACGGCCTGACCGTCAGCGGCGCCCGCCCCTCCCTGCCCGCCTACGTCCGCCAGCTGTGGCAGCGCCGCCACTTCATCACCGCCTTCGCGACCGCCAAGCTGACGGCGCAGTACAGCCAGGCGAAGCTCGGCCAGCTCTGGCAGGTGATGACCCCGCTGCTGAACGCGGCGGTCTACTACTTCATCTTCGGCGTCCTGATGGACACCAAGCGTGACGTGGACGACTACGTCCCCTTCCTCGTCACCGGCGTCTTCGTCTTCACGTTCACCCAGGCGTCCGTCATGGCCGGCACCCGCGCCATAGCGGGCAGCCTCGGCCTGGTGCGCGCCCTGCACTTCCCGCGCGCCTCGCTGCCCATCTCGCACTGCCTGCAACAGCTCCAGCAGCTGCTCTTCTCCATGGGCGCGCTGCTCGTCATCCTGCTCGGCTTCGGCGTGCCGCCGACGGCGTCCTGGCTCCTGGCGGTGCCGGTCCTCGCCCTCCAGTTCACCTTCAACACCGGCCTCGCGCTGGTCATGGCCCGGCTCGGCAGCAGGACGCCGGACATCGCGCAGCTGATGCCGTTCGTGCTGCGCACCTGGATGTACGCGTCCGGGGTGATGTGGAGCATCGACGCGGTCCTGAAGGACAAGCACCTGCCGCACGTCGTCCAGGTCCTCCTGGAGTGCAATCCGGCCGCCGTCTACATCGACCTGATGCGGTTCGCGCTGATCGACAGCTTCCACGCCGACCGGCTCCCGCAGCACGTGTGGGCCTGGGCGCTGGGCTGGGCCCTGCTCGCCGGGATCGGCGGGTTCATCTACTTCTGGAAGGCAGAGGAGACGTACGGCCGTGGCTGAGACCGAGACTTCCCCGGGGCCCGCGCCCACCGTCATCGTCGACCGGGTCGACATCGTCTACCGCGTGCACGGCGCCGGCGCCACGGCCGGGCGCGGCGCCGCGACGGCCGCCCTCGGCCGCATCCTCAAGCGCGGCGGGGCGCGTGGCACACGTACCGTGCACGCCGTCAAGAACGTGTCCTTCACCGCCCGCAAGGGCGAGGCCATCGGCCTGATCGGCACCAACGGCTCGGGCAAGTCCACCCTGCTCAAGGCAGTCGCGGGCCTGCTGCCCGTCGAGCGGGGCCGGATCTTCACCGACGGCCAGCCCTCCCTCCTCGGCGTGAACGCGGCCCTGATGAACGACCTGTCGGGCGAGCGCAACGTCCGCCTCGGCGGTCTGGCCATGGGCATGTCGCGCGAGCAGGTGCAGCGGCGCTACCAGGAGATCGTCGACTTCTCCGGGATCAACGAGAAGGGCGACTTCATCACCCTCCCCATGCGCACCTACTCCTCCGGCATGGCGGCCCGCCTGCGCTTCTCCATCGGCGCCGCCAAGGACCACGACGTCCTGCTCATCGACGAGGCGCTGGCCACCGGCGACCGCTCCTTCCAGAAGCGCTCCGAGGCCCGCATCCGCGAGCTGCGCGCCCGCGCGGGCACGGTCTTCCTGGTCAGCCACAACAACAAGTCGATCCGGGACACCTGCGACCGGGTGCTGTGGCTGGAGCGCGGCGAACTGCGGATGGACGGCCCCACGGCGGACGTCATGAAGGAGTACGAACGGTTCACGGGCGGCGGCAAGGGCTAGCCGACGCCCGCGCCGTCCCGCCGGGTCGCCGTCCCGCCGGGTCGCCGCGAGCCACCGTCCAAAACCGGACAGGTAGCCCTTTTGTCGCATCAATACCCGCATCCTTACACTATGGGAGCGTTTAGCAACAGAAGGAGTGCGCGTGCAGCCACGGCTGAGTGTTGTCGTCCCCGTCCACGACGTCGAGCTGTACCTCGACGAGTGCCTGGAGTCCCTGGCGGCCCAGACCTTCACGGACTTCGAAGTGGTCATGGTCGACGACGGGTCGCGGGACGGCAGCGCGGCCATCGCCGGGCGCTTCGCGGCGGCCGACCCCCGCTTCCGGCTGATATCGCAGGAGAACAAGGGCCTGGGCGCCGCCCGCAACACCGGTGTGCGGGAGATGTCCCCGCACAGCGAGTACCTCGCGTTCGTCGACAGTGACGACACGCTGCCCCCGACGGCGTACGCGCTGCTCATCGAGACGCTCGACGCGACCGGCTCGGACTTCGCGGCGGGCAACGTCACGCGCTTCCGCTCCGCCGGGTACGTCCAGTCGCCCGTGCACCGCGTGCCCTTCGCCACGACCCGGCTGCGGACGCACGTCTCCCGGTTCCGCCCGCTGCTGACCGACCGCACCGCGTGGAACAAGGTCTACCGCCGCTCCTTCTGGGAGAAGCACCGGCTCGCCTACCCCGAGGCCATGCTGTACGAGGACGCCCCCGTCAGCGTCCCCGCGCACTACCTCGCGGACGCCGTGGACGTGCTGAGCGAGCCGATCTACAACTGGCGCGAGCGCGAGAGCGGCGAGCGTTCCATCACGCAGAACCGCACGAACCCGCAGGGTCTGATCGACCGCGTGAAGTCGATCCGCATGGTGCGCGCGTTCCTGCTGGCCCGCGTGGACGACGACCCCATGTACGCCGAACACCTGCGGGTCTACGACGACAACGCGCTCGCCGAGGAGCTCCCGCTCTTCTGGAAGGTGCTGCCCGGCTCGGACGCCGCCTACCAGGAGGCGTTCCTGGAGCACGTGGGCCGCCTGGTGCGCGAGATCGGGCAGGACGCGGTGCGCGCGCTGCCCGTGCCGCACAAGCTGAAGCTGTACCTGACCGTGCACCGGCGCCTGGACGAGCTGATCGCGCAGCTGGAGTTCGAGAAGGAGCACGGCGGTTCGATCCCCGTCACCGGGACGCTGCGCCCCCAGGCCGACTACCCCTTCCTCGACCCGACGGTCCCCGTGCCGGACGCGGTGCTCCGCCTCGACCAGGAGCTGCGGCTGCGCAGCCGGCTCGACGAGGCCGCCTGGCACGACGGCAAGCTGTGGCTGTCCGGCTGGGCGTTCCCCCGCCAGCTCGGTGCCGAGTCGCGGGGCAAGGCCCTCAAGTCGCTGATCCTGAAGGAGAAGGGCAGCCGCCGCACGGTGCTCGTGCCGGCGCGCAGCCACATCGACCCGGAGGCCACCGTCGCCTCGGGCGCGGAGTTCCGGCACGCCGACTGGGCGGGCTTCGGCGCGCTGGTGAACCCCGCGCGGCTGCGCCGCCGGGGCCGGTGGGTCGACGGCCTGTGGCGGGTGCGGATCGCCGTCGCCGGCACCGGCATGACGCCCCGGCGCGGTCCGCTGCACGGCGCGGGCACCGGCTCCGGCCAGACGCCGCCCGCGCACTGGGTCACCGAGGACGTCCGGGTGGCCCCGCAGATCCAGGACGGCGAGCTGGCCATCCGCGTGGAGACGGCCCACGCGCGTGCCCTTGAGGTCCGCGCCGAGGGCTCCCACCTCGTCGTACGCGGCATCCTGCGCACCGCCCCCGACGGCGCGCCCCGACTGCGCATGCGCCACCGCGAGTCCGGCGCGATCCGCACCGTCCCGCTGGACCTCGGCGTCCCGCGCGACGGCCGCGTCCCCTTCACGGCCCGGGTCGGCACGGCGGCCCTGACGCGGGTGCGCGAGGACCACGAACGCCTGCGCCCGACCCAGGCGGAACGCTCGATCGCCCGCTGGGACATGTCGGTGGAGATCGTGACCGGCACCGGCACCGAGGCCGGCAACACCGGTGCCGAGCCCGCGTCGACGCGGCTGGCCCTCGTCCTGGACGACCGGGAGGGCTTCTCCGGCGCCCAGTTCCCGCACGCCGGCCGCGCCATGTACGCCCGGCGCAGCCCCGGCGGCTACCTCCAGTTCGTGGACCAGCCCGTCCAGCCCCTCGTCGACCGCGTCTCCGTGTCCCCCGACGGCACCGTCACCCTCACCGGCAGCTACCCCGCGCCGGGCGCCCACGCCCTGGACCTGGTGCTCCGCCAGACCTGGTCGGGCCACGAGTACACCTTCCCGGCCCGCGCCGACGACGGCCGCTTCGAGGCCCGTTTCGTCCCCGCCCCCACCCACCGCCCCACCGGCGGAATCCCGCTGCGCGCCGGCTTCTGGTGGCCGTCCGTCCGGCGGCCCGACGGCACCCGCACCGCCGTCCAGCTCGCCCCGCCCGTCCACGGCCACCTCCCCATGGAGGTCGAGGCGCACGGCAAGCGCGTCGAGCTCCAGGCCCGCCAGTACGACCAGTTGGCCCTGATGGCCCACTCCGAGCTGCGCCCCGACGAGCGCAGCCGCTACCGGCAGACGAGGCTGCGCACCGAGACCTACCCGGCCGCCCGCCACGAGCCGCTGCGCGAGGCCGTCCTGTACGACGTCTTCGGCGGCCGGATGTACGGCGACTCGCCGCGCGCCCTCCACGAGGAGATGGTCCGCCGGGGCCTGCCGGTCGAGCACCTGTGGGTCGTCAGGGACGGCCAGTGCCGGGTCCCGGCCACCGCGAAGGCGGTGCGCGTGCACAGCCCCGAGTACTACGAGGCGATGGCCCGCTCCCGCTACCTCGTCGGCAACACGCACTTCCCGCGCTGGCTGGTGCGGCGCGAGGGCCAGCAGATCGTCCAGACCTGGCACGGCACACCCCTGAAGCGCATCGGCTTCGACTTCGCCAACGACCACTTCGCGAGCACCCGGTACCTCGTGGACCTGGACCGCGAGCGCCACCAGTGGACGATGCTCCTGTCCCCGAACCGGTTCAGCACCCCGATCCTGCGCGGCGCCTTCCGGTTCGGCGCCGACGTGGACGGCGAGCTGGTGGAGACGGGCTACCCCCGCAACGACGTCCTGCTGGCCCCCGACCGCGCCGAGCGCGCCGCCCGCGTGCGCCGCGCGCTGGGTCTGCCCGAGGGCAAGAAGGTCGTCCTGTACGCCCCGACGTGGCGCGAGGACAAGCAGCGCCACCGGGGCGGCTTCCTCCTGGACCTGCGCCTCGACCTGGAGAAGGCGCGGCACGAACTGGGCGAGGACCACGTCCTGCTGGTGCGGCCGCACGCGCACGTCGTGGAGCCGGTGCCGGGCGCGGGCGACGGCTTCGTGTGGGACGTGGCGGGCCACCCCGACGTCATGGACCTGCTCCTGATCGCCGACGTCCTGGTCACCGACTACTCCTCGGTGATGTTCGACTTCGCCGTGACGGGCCGTCCGATGCTCTTCTTCACGTACGACCTGGAGCACTACCGCGACCGGCTGCGCGGCTTCTACTTCGACTTCGAGCGGCGCGCGCCGGGCCCGCTGGTCCCCACCTCCGACGACCTGATCGCCGCCCTGCGGGACGTGGAGGCGGCGAGCGAGCCGTACGCAGAGGCGTACGAGGCCTTCCGCGCCGCGTTCTGCGACCTGGACGACGGGCGGGCCGCGGCCCGTGTGGTGGACCGGATGCTCGCCCACCGAGGGGCGGCCGCCGTATGAGTACGCGGAAGGGGGGCACCGCCGTGCCCGGACGCAGTGACACCGCCGAGCCCGTGCTGAGCGTCGTCGTCCACGGGCGCGACGTCCAGGGCCGGCTGGGCGCGGGCCTGGACGCGCTGGCCGCGCAGGCCTCCCCCGGCGTCGAGGTGGTCGTCGCCGCGGTGGGCGCCGCCGCGCGGTCCGCCGCCGACCGGCCCGGCGTCACCGTCGTCCCGCTGCCCGAGGGCACGGGCGAGGCGGCGGCGCGGGCCGCGGGCGCCGAGCGGGCGGCCGGCCGGTGGCTGCACCTCGTGCCCAGCAAGGACACCGTGCCGACGGGCGCGCCCCGCATGGTCGCGGACCGGGTGGCCGCCCTGCCGGACGGCGTGGACGTCCTCGTCGCCGACCACGTCCGCTCGACGTGGCGCCACCAGGGCCTGCCGAGCCCCGACGGCGGGCACCTCGCCCGGCAGGGCCGCCGTGACCTGCCCCTCGCCGACTGCGCCGACCTGCTGCGGGTCACGCCGCTGCTGGGCGTGCGGGTGCTGCGGGCGGACTTCTGGCGGGCGCACGCCGAACGGCTGGCCGGGGACGACGAGACGTTCGCCGCGCACGCCGCGCTGCTCCTCGCGGACCGGATCGCCACGCTCGACCAAGTCATCCTCAACGTACGGGAGTTGCGGCCCGAAAGCCTGCCGCCGGTCCCGCCCGAGGCGCGCTTCGACGTCATCGCGCGGTACGAGTCGCTGCTCGCCCTCGCGGACGGCCTCGGCCTGCCGGCGGCGCCCCGCACCGCGCTCTACGACGTGATGGTCGGCGACTGCCTTCGGATCGTCGCCCGCGAGAAGCTGCCCGAGCCGGTGCGCGAGGAGTTCTTCCACCGCGCCGCGCGGGCCGCCGTCGCCCTGCGCCCCGAGGGGTATCAGCGGCCGGCCGGCCTGGAGGGCGTGCGGCGCCGCATCCTCGAAGAGGACGCGTACACCAAGTACCGCACGTTCCGGGCCGCCAACCAGCAGCGGCGCAAGCTGCGTTCGGCGGTGCTCGCGCGCAGGCACCAGGTGGGCGTGAAGGTCCGCGACCTGCGCTACCGCAGGGACCTGGAGCGCCCGGTCGACCCCCGCCTCGCCGTCTTCACGGCCTACTGGGACCGGGGCGTGGCGTGCAACCCGGCGGCCATCGCGGCCAAGCTGGCCGAACTCGCCCCGCACATCCACCCGGTGTGGGTCGTCTCGGCGGCGAACGCGCCGCTACTGCCGCCCGGCACCGACCACGTCGTGCCCGGCACCCGCCGCTACTGGGAGGTGATGGCGCGCGCCAAGTACCTGGTGAACAACGTCAACTTCCCCAACGCGATCGTCAAGCGCCCCGACGCGGTGCACGTCCAGACCCACCACGGCACCCCGCTCAAGCGCATGGGCCTGGACCAGCTCGACTACCCGGCGGCCGCCAAGGGCCTGAACTTCCACAGCCTGCTCGCCCGCGTCGACAAGTGGGACTACAGCGTCTCCGCGAACAGCCACTCCACCCGCATGTGGGAGCGCGCCTATCCGTCGCGTTACGAGTCCCTCGACCACGGCTATCCGCGCAACGACGTCTTCTACCGCGCGACGGCCGCCGACATCCGCGCGATCCGCGAGAAGCTCGGCATCGCGCCGGGCAGGCGGGCCCTGCTCTACGCGCCCACCCACCGCGACTACGAGGCCGCCTGGACCCCGCGCCTGGACCTCGCCACCCTCGCCGACCGCCTGGGCGAGGACACCGTCCTGCTCGTGCGCGGCCACTACTTCTACGGGGGCGCCGCCTCGCCGCTCGCGGGCCTGCGCAAGAGCGGCCGGGTCATCGACGTCTCCTCCTATGACCCGGTGGAGGACCTCTGCCTGGCGGCGGACGCGCTGATCACGGACTACTCCTCGATCATGTTCGACTACGCCAACCTCGACCGGCCGATCGTGGTCTACGCCGACGACTGGGAGACGTACGCGACGACGCGCGGCGTCTACTTCGACCTGATGGCGCAGGCGCCGGGCCACGTGGCGCGCACGCAGGAGGAGTTGACGGAGCTGTTCACCTCCGGCGCGTGGCGCGACGCGGCGGCCGCCAAGGCCCGCGAGGCGTTCCGCGAGCGCTTTTGCGAGTACGACGACGGGCGCGCCGCCGAGCGCGTCGTCCGCCGGGTCTTCCTCGGCGAGAGCGAGGACTCCCTGCCGCCGGTGACCCCGCTCGCCGGGCGCACCCCGGCCCCGACGCCCGAGGAGGCGACGCAGCGATGACCCCGATACCCGACGTGACGGTCACGGTGATCGTCTACAACGACGCGGAGCGCCTGCCGCGCGCGGTGGCGTCCCTGCGCCGCCAGACGCACGAGAACATCGAGATCATCATCAGCGACGACCACTCGACGGACGACACCCCTGCGGTGGCGCGGCGGCTGGCGGCGCAGGACGACCGCGTCACGTATCTGCGGCTGCCGGCGAACAGCGGCGGGTGCAGCGCGCCGCGCAACCGCGCCCTGGAGATCGCGCGCGGCCCGTTCCTGATGTTCCTGGACAGCGACGACGAACTGCCCGAGCGGGCCGTCGAGTTGCTCCTCGCGGCCCACCGCGAGCACGAGGTGGACTTCGCGATGGGCGCGGTGGAGCGGATCCGCGTGGACACGGGCCGCACCTCCACCTGGATGCCGCACCTGGTGGCCGAGCGCCGCACGGTGCACGGCATCGCGGCGGAACCGGCCCTGTTCTTCGAGCACCTGTCGACCAGCAAGATGTACCGCCGCGCGTTCCTGGACCGCAACGACCTGCGCTTCCCGGAGGGCATCCACTACGAGGACCAGCTGTTCTCGGCGCAGGCGTACTGCCTCGCGCGGGCCTTCACGGTGATCCCCGAGCCCGTCTACCGCTGGTACATAGCGCCGTACGAGGCGGCCGAAGCGGCGTCGATCTCCAACCAGCGCCACAAGCTGTCGAACGTCCGGGACCGCGTCCACGTGCAGCGCCTGATCGACGACTTCCTGACGTCGAGCGGCCACGGCGCCCTCCAGGAGGCCAAGGACCACAAGTTCCTGAAGCACGACTTCCGGATGTACGCGGGAGACCTCCCGTTCCGTGACGAGGAGTGGCTGACGGGCTTCGCGGACATCGTGAACCCCTATCTGGCGGGGCTGTCCCCCGGCGCGTACGCCCGTCTGCCCCGCGCGGAGCGGGTCGTCCTCCAACTGGTCCGCGACAACCGCCTGGCGGAGGCGCAGCTTGCGGCGCGGGGCCTCGGCCACGGGGTGGCGCCGCGCGAGACGTCGATGGACGCGGAGGGCCGCGTGTACTGGGGCGGGCGCGTCCCGCAGACGCCCTCGGCCCGCGCGGAACTCGACCTGACCGACCTGGGCCTGGACTCCCGCCCGTTCCCGAGCGCGCAGTTCCGCCACGAGATCACGCGGATCGAGCGGGGACCCGGCGCCAGGGTCGACCTGACCGTGCGCACCTACGACCCCGGCCTGCGCCTGCCCGTGGGCCCCCAGGTGGCGACCCTCCTCGTGGCCCCCGGCCACCGCCGCATGAAGACCCCCTTCCGCCTGGACCCCGTCCGCCCCGGCGTCTTCGAGGGCACGGCCCGCCTGGACCTGGCCCGGGCCCCCCTCCCCCTCGACGGCTTCGAGGGCGTCCGCCACCCGGTCCTGCAACTGACCTCCGGCGGCCTGCGCAACACGTCCCTGCTCCTGGCCCCGCTGACCTTCCCCACCCTGCGCGCCCGCATCGACTACCGCTCCGGCGCGACCCCCCACGAGGTCACACTCGAACCGGAGGGCCGCGCGACGGGCCGCCTCCAACTCCGCTGGACCCCGGTAGGAGTAACGGCCCACCTCATCCGCCCCCTCACACGCCGAGCCGCCGCAAAAACGGGCCCCCGACTCCGCAGAACAGCCCGCCTGGCGGCGAGCGTGCTGCGCTGAGACCCGTCCGGTACGCCGTGGCCGGGCGGGCGGCTGGTCACAGGGGAGGCAGGCCGCTCATGGCGACGGAGCCGCTCACCCCACCACCTCGTACAGCACCTGTCCCCTCGGTCCCACGGAGGCCTTCCGCAGGGCGGGGTCGTCGGGGGGCAGGCCGTGGTCCGTGGGGTAGGCGATGATCCAGCGCACCCCGTACCTGTGCAGCACCGCCAGGCGGGTCCCGCGTCGTGTGTCCGGTGCGAAGTACGTCCGTACCGCCGCGAGGCGCTTGTCCTGGTCCGGGAGGAAGAAGTCCGGGTAGCCGGGGGCGACCGTGTAGGGGCCGTACGCGGGGATCTGGCGGGACGGGAAGGTCTTGGCCATGACCACGTCGCCGTGGCGGACCTCCGGGGCCAGCCAGTCGTAGCCCGGCCAGGGCGCCCGGTACTTGGCGGCCACCGGTCCCGGCAGGGCCCCGCGCGGCGCCACGTAGCCGAGCGTCCCCGCCTGGGTCCACGCCCCGAGCAGCAGGGCCGCGGCCAGCATCGCGGCGGCCGCACGGCGGACGGCGCCCCGTTCGAAGACCTCCAGCGCCGCCGCCACCTGCGCCGGGATCAGGGCCGCCGGCAGCACCCGGCCCCACGAGTAGTGGCCGCTCAGGCCGCCCGCCGCGAACAGCACCGCGCCGAACGCGAAGAAGAGGACCAGGGGGTCCCGGCGATCCCGGCGCCACCGGCACACCAGGGCCGCCACACCGAGCAGCGCCAGACCGAAGTGCGGCAGCAGCCCCCGGTACAGCGAACGGTGGATGTCCTCCAGGCCGCCGGCCCCGAAGAGGCCGAAGAAGGAGTAGTAGGGCCAGAGCGCCAGCACCGCGATGCCGAGCGCCGCTCCGCACGCCAGCCGCCCCCACACCTCCCGGGACGGCCACGGCCGCGTCCCCAGCACCATCGCCGACGCCCCGAAGGACGCCACCACCCCCGTGAACTGGTGGCTCAGCAGGATCACGGCCCACAGCACCCCGAGGCCGAGGAACGCCCGCACGCCCGCGCCCGGCAAGGCCTTCCGCAGCAGCGCCCAGAAGTGGAAGGAGAGCCCGAGCGCGAACGTACTCGGGTACGAGACCGTCAGGGCGAGGGAGTTGAGGCCGAGGAAGCCGCTCCAGTTGAACAGCCCCGGGCCCCAGAGCAGCAGCAGGCAGAGCAGGGCCAGCGGCACCGCCCCAGGACGCGTGCTGAACGTACGGACGAAGCTCCGCACCCCCGTCACCAGCAGCGCCAGCCCTACCAGCGCCGCCACCCGCAGCACCACGAACGTGCCGAGCCCGGTCACCCTGGCCAGGCAGCCAAGGAGCAGCGTCCAGGGCGAGTAGTAGGGGCTCGGGGTGTCCGCGTCGACCAGCGGGTTGCCGGGGTCGAGCGGATCGGCGCGCAGGCGTTCGATCGTCGCCGCGTGGATGCCGAGGTCGCCCGCCCACGGCAGGCGGACGATCACCAGGAGCAGCAGGACGATCAGGGCGAGCAGCGGCAGGGCGACGGCGTGCGGTACGAGGACTCGCGGCGCCCGTATGGCCCCTTCGGCGGCCCCTTTAGAGGCGGCGCGCATCGTGCTGGAAGACCCACGTCCGGTACACCAGGAAGCGGAACGCCGAGGCGAGGGCGATCGAGAGCGCCTTGGCGATGTTCGAGCCGAGCGGGCCGCTCATGCCCGCGCCCCGGTAGGCCGCGTAGAACAGGACGCTCTCCATCACCACGCCGATGCCGCTGAAGACGAAGAAGAGGGCGATCTGCCGCTTGGTGCGCGAGGCGCGGTCCCGGTAGGCGAAGAAGCGGAAGCCGAGGTAGTTGGTGCCCATGGCCACGCAGCTGGCCAGGACGGTCGCCGTCATGGGGCGGGAGCCGAAGCCGTGCAGGAGGAGGTTGAAGACGAGGAGGTTCACGGCGACACCGCTGCCGCCGACCACGCCGAACTTCATGACCTCCAGGGAGAGCCGGCGCAGGCGACCGACCGCGGGCACGGGCGCGCGGTCCGGCGCGGGCGAGGGCGCGGGGACGGCGGCGGACCCGGCGGGCGGCGCCTCCCGCAGCGCGGGCCCCGTCATCCGCGTACTCCCGCGCCGCCCCGCACGTCCCCGCCCCGCACGTCGCCGCCCCGCCCGGACGCCCTCGCGTCGAGCCGCAGCTTCCAGGGCATCACGATGGACTCCAGCTGCACCATGAGGTTCATCTTGGACTCGCCGATCGTGCGGTCCTCGAAGTGGATCGGCACCTCCATGACGCCGAAGCCGCGGCGCAGCGCCCGGTACTTCATCTCGACCTGGAAGCTGTAGCCCGCGCTGTCCACGGAGGCGAGGTCGATGGCGCGCAGGGCGTCCGCGCGCCAGAGGTTGAAGCCGCCGGTGATGTCGCGGACGCGGGTGCCGAGGATGGTGCCGGCGTAGGCGTTGGCCCAGCGCGAGAGCAGCTTGCGGTGGGCGCCCCAGGCGTCGGAGAGCGTGCCGCCCTGCACGTACCGGCTGCCCATGACGACAGCCGCGTCGGTGGCGAGGGCGACGCCGAGCAGCTCGGCGACCTTGGCGACGGGGTGGCTGCCGTCGGCGTCCATCTGGAGCACGTACGCGGCGCCCTCGGCGACGGCCCGGGTCATGCCGGCCGCGTAGGCCCGGCCGAGGCCGTCCTTCTCGGTGCGGTGCAGGACGCTCATCCGGGCGCTGCCGTACCGCTCGGCGAAGCGTTCGGCGATGTCGCCGGTGCCGTCGGGGCTGGAGTCGTCGACGACGAGGAGGCGCAGGCCGGGCAGCGGGAGCGCCATCAGGGCCTCGGCCATGCCCGGCAGGTTCCCCGCTTCGTTGTACGTCGGCATGACGACGGTCAGCGCGGTGGCGGCCCAGGCCTCGGGCAGGTGCGCGGCGAGCTCGTCGGAGAGGTTCTCGGGGGTGTTCACGGTCACGGCTGGCCCTTCGGTGGTCCGCGGTCGATGGGTGGTCCGGTTCCCTGCGCTGTGGATTTCGTACCTCCGTCAGACAATCTCACCCACCTTAGACCAAATGCCCGAATTAAGGGGGTATGGCGAATCTCATCACCCATTCCGCGCCACGGAGGCAACCAATCGGTCCAGGGGAGAACTCACTCCGGACCGGCCCTACCTCCACTGCCGCTGATCGGCAACACGAATCCGCCGACGAAGACGCCACAGGGCCCGCCGACGTTGCCCCGGCGCCGGAGCGGGGGCGGGGCCAGGGTCAGCGCAGGGGCCAGGGCCGGGACCAGGGCCAGGGCCCGGCGCACGAAAAGAGCCCGCCCCCTGCCGGACTGCCGGAACACGGGGCGGGCGACAATGGCGCCCTCACAGCAGGTGGCGCAGCACCAGCCGGGGAGTGCGGTGGACGAGCCAGGCGCCGGCCAGGCCGATCACGGCGCCGACGGCCACGTCAGTGGGGTAGTGCGCGCCGGAGTGCACCCGCTCCACCGCGACCGCCGCCGCCGGCACCGCGCAGGCGGCGCCCCACCCCAGGGAGGTCCCGGCGACACCGGCGGTAAAGCCGACGGCCGCGGCGGTGTGCCCGGAGGGGAACGAAGAGCTGTCCGGACGGTCGTGGACGTCCTCGTGGGGGATCAGCTCCTTGGGCGGCCTGCGCCGCTCGTAGAGCTGCTTGCACACCGCGTTGGACACCAGCTCCGCGACCCCCATGGCGGCCAGCCCGGCCACCGCGGCCTTCCGCTCCCGGTGGCCGCCGGTCACAGACATGAGCACCGCCGCGCCCCACCACAGTTTGGTGTGTTCAGCCGCCGACTCCACGGCCGGCAGCACCCGCCGCGCCAGGGGCGAGGTCCAGTGGGCCATGCGGCGGGTGAGCCGCACATCGCCTACTTTGAAGTCCGCCAAGCCGATCATGCGACCCAGTTTCCCCCTCCCGGTCCCGTCATGCACGAGGACGTCCCCGAACAGGCGCACGAATACCTACGGGAAGACACGGCCGAAGAAGGGAGGCATACGGCGCGGTTTCCCGGGCACCTGGGCTTGCAGATTCCCGACAGCTTTTGTCTACAGATGGAGGAGCTGACGTGTCATTCCTGTGGGCCATCATCGCCGGACTCATCATCGGCCTGCTGGCCAAACTCGTCCTGCCGGGCCGTCAGCCCATTCCGCTGTGGCTGACGGTCATCCTCGGTATCCTCGGCGCCGTCGTCGGCAACGCCCTGGCCACCGCGGTCGGCGTCCGCGACACGAACGGCATCGACTGGATCAGGCACATCTTCCAGATCGGCGTCGCCGCCGTCCTCATCGCCGTGGTCACGCCCCTGTGGGCCCGACGTGGAGCCCGACGACACGCCTGACCCACCGCGGTCCGCTCCCCACGGAGCGGCGTAAGGGGGGCGCCCTGAGCCACCAGGCCCGGGGCGCCCCCCTGTCGCGTGCCTACGCATACCTACGCGGCAGCGTCGTCGGCGTACCTACGAATGCGTACGCAGCAGCGTCCGCATCGTCCGCATCGCCACCGACAGGTTCGCCAGATCGAACGCCTCGGAGCTCTGGATCTCCTCCAGCGTCGAGCGGGCCCGGCTCAGGATCGGCGCGTTCTTCTCCTCCCACGCCTTGAACCGCTCCTCCGGCGTGCACTCGCCCTCGCCCCCCGCGGCCAGGACGTCCGCCGTGAGCGCGGCGTGCGCCGCGTACAGGTCCTCACGGATGGAGGCGCGGGCCATGGACTGCCAGCGGTCGGCCCGGGGCAGCTCGATGATGCGGTCCATGAGCTGGGTGATGCGCAGCCGGTCGGCGAGGTCGTAGTAGACCTGGGCGACGGCCATGGGCTCCTTGCCCACCCGGTCGGCGACCGCGACGATGTCCAGCGCCGGGAAGGCCGACGAGAACCCGGCGACGCGCTGGGCGAGCGCCTCGGGGACGCCCGCGTCCGTCAGCTCGTCCCGGATGCCCTGGTACCACTCCAGGTCCGAGCCGCGCAGCAGGTTCGCCAGCTCGTCCCAGACCTGGGCGACGCCCTCGCTGAAGAAGCCGATGGTCTCGGCGAGCTGGAGCGGCTGCGGCCGGTTGTTGAGCAGCCAGCGCGAACCGCGCTCGACGAGGCGGCGCGAGTGGAGCCGTACGCGGGTCTGCACATCGGCGGCGACGACATTGTCGAGCGCCTCGACGGCGTCCCAGACCTCGCTGAGGCCGAAGATCTCCCGCGCGGCCAGCTGGGCCCGCACGATCTCCTCCAGCGAGGCGCCCGTCTCCTCCCGCAGCCGGTGCAGGAACGTCGAACCGCCCGTGTTCACCGTGTCGTTGACCAGGACGGTCGTGACGATCTCCCGGCGCAGCGCGTGCCCGTCGACCTGGTCGGGGAACCGCTCGCGCAGCGCCTTCGGGAAGTACGCGTGCAGCAGGCGCCGCAGGTAGGGGTCGTCGGGCAGCGTCGTCTGGATCAGCTCGTCGGCGGCCGTGATCTTCGTGTAGGCGAGCAGGACGGCCAGCTCGGGCTGGGACAGGCCGCGGCCGGAGTTGAGCAGTTCGCGGATCTGCCGGTCGTTGGGCAGGAACTCCAGGCTCCGGTCGAGGTGGCCCTGCTTGCCGAGCCGGCGCATGAAGCGCTGGTGGGCGTGGAGCAGGGACGGCGACTGGGCGACGGCGTTGGCCAGCGCGGTGTTCTGCGCGTAGTTGTTGCGCAGCACCAGGTGCCCGACCTCGTCGGTCATCTCGGCGAGCAGCTTGTTGCGCTGCTTGACGGTCATGTCGCCGTCGGTGACGACCGCGTTGAGCAGGATCTTGATGTTCACCTCGTGGTCGGAGGTGTCCACGCCCGCGCTGTTGTCGATGGCGTCGGTATTGATGCGGCCGCCGGCGCGCGCGAACTCGATGCGCCCCAGCTGGGTGAGGCCGAGGTTGCCGCCCTCGCCGACCACCTTGACGCGCAGGTCCGAGCCGTTCACGCGGATCGCGTCGTTCGCCTTGTCGCCGACGTCGGCGTTCGACTCCGCCGAGGACTTCACGTACGTGCCGATGCCGCCGTTCCACAGCAGGTCCACGGGGGCCTGGAGGATGGCCCGCATCAGGTCCGCCGGGGTCATCTTGACGACGTTGTTCTCGATGCCGAGGGCCTCGCGGATGTGGCCGTTGAGCTGGATCGCCTTGGCGGAGCGGGAGAAGATCCCGCCGCCGGAGGAGAGCAGCGCCTTGTCGTAGTCGGCCCAGGACGAACGCGGCAGCTCGAACAGGCGGCGGCGCTCGGCGTAGGAGGTCGCGGCGTCCGGCTTCGGGTCGATGAAGATGTGCCGGTGGTCGAAGGCGGCGACCAGGCGGATGTGCTCGGAGAGCAGCATGCCGTTGCCGAACACGTCGCCGGACATGTCACCGACGCCGACGACGGTGAAGTCCTCGGACTGGGTGTCGCAGCCCAGCTCCCGGAAGTGCCGCTTCACGGACTCCCAGGCGCCGCGGGCGGTGATGCCCATGCCCTTGTGGTCGTAGCCCGCGGAGCCGCCGGAGGCGAACGCGTCGCCGAGCCAGAAGTCGTAGGACTGGGCGACCTCGTTGGCGATGTCCGAGAACGTCGCGGTGCCCTTGTCGGCGGCGACGACGAGGTAGGTGTCGTCCTCGTCGTGGCGCACCACGTCGGAGGGCGGCACGACCTCGCCGGCGACGAGGTTGTCGGTGATGTCGAGCAGCGCGGAGATGAACGTCTTGTAGCAGGCCACGCCCTCGGCGAGCCACGCGTCGCGGTCCACCGACGGGTCGGGCAGCTGCTTGGCGACGAAGCCGCCCTTGGCGCCGACCGGCACGATGACGGTGTTCTTCACCATCTGCGCCTTGACCAGGCCGAGGATCTCCGTACGGAAGTCCTCGCGCCGGTCGGACCAGCGCAGCCCGCCGCGCGCGACCTTGCCGAAGCGCAGGTGGACGCCCTCGACGCGGGGCGAGTACACCCAGATCTCGTACGCGGGACGCGGCGCGGGCAGGTCGGGGATGGCCTGCGGGTCGAACTTCATGGAGACGTAGGCGTGCGGCTCGCCGCTCTGCGTGCGCTGGAAGAAGTTCGTGCGCAGGGTCGCCTTGATGACGGTGAGGAAGGACCGCAGGATGCGGTCCTCGTCCAGCGAGGCGACCTGGTCGAGCGCGCCGTCCAGCTCCTCCAGGAGTCCGTCGGTCAGCTCGGTCCCGGCGCGCTGGTGGTCCGGCGACATGCGCGCCTCGAAGAGCGAGACGAGCAGCCGGGTGGTGTGGACGTTGTTGCGGAGGGTGTCCTCCATGTAGTCCTGGCTGAACATGGCGCCGGCCTGGCGCAGGTACTTGGCGTACGCCCGCAGCACCATCGCCTGGCGCCAGTTGAGGCCCGCGCGCAGCACCAGCGAGTTGAAGCCGTCGACCTCGGCGGCGCCGGTCCAGGCGGCGGCGAAGGCCTCCTGGAAGCGCTCGCGGCCGTCGTCGCCGAGGTAGTCGCCGCCGTTCGGGGACTTGGGCATGCGCAGCCCGAAGTCGTAGATCCACGCGTGCGTGCGGTCGGCGCAGCGCAGCTCGTACGGGCGCTCGTCGGTGACCTCGACGCCCAGGCGCTGCAGGACGGGCAGCACCGCGGAGAGGGAGACCTGCTCGCCGGAGCGGTAGATCTTGAAGCGGCGCTCGCCGGGCGCGGCGCCCACCGGCTCGTACAGGGAGAGCGCGAAGTCCTTGTCGCCCTGGGTGAGCTGCTCCAGGTGCTGGAGGTCGGCGACGGCGGCGCGCGGCGTGTGGTCGGCCTTGTAGCCCTCGGGGAAGGCGCCCCCGTACCGGCGCAGGAGTTCTGCGGCGCGCTCCTCGCCGCACTCGGCGGTCAGCGCCTCGGCGAAGCCGTCGGCCCAGGAGCGGGCGGCGTCGACGAGCCGGCCCTCGATGCGCTCGATGTCGGCGTCGGAGAGGTCGGGGACCGCGGCGCCCTTGGGCACCCGCACCACGAAGTGGATGCGGGAGAGGATCGACTCGGTGTTCCAGGCGGTGAAGTCGACGCTGGCGCCGTTCAGCTCCTCCTTGAGGATGTCGATGATCCGCAGCCGCACGCCGGTGGTGTAGCGGTCGCGCGGGAGGTAGACGAGCGCGGAGTAGTAGCGCCCGTACTCGTCCTTGCGCAGGTAGAGCCGCAGCCGGCGCCGCTCCTGGAGGTAGAGGACGCTCGTCACGATGGAGCGCAGCTCGTCGGCGGGCGTCTGGAACAGCTCGTCGCGCGGGTAGGTCTCCAGGATCTGGAGCAGGTCGCGCCCGTCGTGGCTGTTGGCCGAGAAGCCGGCGCCCTTGAGCACCTCCGCGACCTTGCGGCGGATGACGGGCACGCGCCGCACGGACTCGGTGTACGCGGCGGACGAGAACAGCCCGAGGAAGCGCCGCTCCCCGATGACGTTGCCCTCGGCGTCGAACTTCTTCACGCCGACGTAGTCGAGGTAGCTGGGGCGGTGCACGGTCGCCCGGCTGTTGGCCTTCGTCAGGACGAGCAGCTTGTGCTCACGGGCCTTGGCGCGCGCGTCGGCGGGCAGCTGGTTGAAGGACGGGCTGACGGGGTGGTGGTCGTCGCCGTGCTTGGGGTCGGCGCGCAGGATGCCCAGGCCGGTGCCGGGGACGGCGGCCAGCGAGTCGTCGTCGGTGAGGTTGTACTCCCGGAAGCCCAGGAAGGTGAAGTGGTTGTCGGCGAGCCAGCGCAGCAGCTCGCGGGCCTCCTCCACCTCCTGGTCGCGCAGGTCGTCCGCGGTGGGCTCGGAGGGCAGCTCGTCGGCGATGCGCAGCGCGGCGTCGCGCATCTTCTCCCAGTCCTCGACCGTCTCGCGCACGTCGGACAGGACGCGCAGCAGGTCGGCGGTGATCTGCTTCAGGTCGGCGCGGTCGGTCTCACGGTCCATCTCCACATGGATCCACGACTCGACGAGCGCGTCCTGCGGCCGCTCGGCGCCCACCTCCGCGGGGAAGACCTCGAGGAGCTTGCCGGTCAGGTCACGGCGCACGACGACCTGGGGGTGGATCACCACATGGATGCCGCGGCCCTGCCGGGAGAGCTCGTTGGTGACGGAGTCGACCAGGAAGGGCATGTCGTCGGTGACGACCTCGACGACGGAGTGGCTGCAGGTCCAGCCGTTCTCCTCGACCGTCGGGGTGTGGACGCGCACGTTCGCCGTGCCCTGGGGGCGGTTCTCGGCGAGCCGGTAGTGGGAGAAGGCGGCACCGAAGACGTCGACCGGGTCGCGGTCGGCGAGGTCCTCGGGGGCGGTGTGCAGGTAGTAGCGCTGGAGGAACGCGAGGGCCATGTCCTGGTCCGGCGTGGCCCCGCTCGTCTTCCCGGTCGGTGCACCGCTCGGCGGGCGCCCCCCGACCGGGCTGTTCTCAGCTACCCGGGCGGCCCGCGCGAGCAGCTCGGCCTTGGCTTCGTCCAGCTTGGTCTGCATTGTCCTCATGACTCCTGCCGCGCGTCATTGCGCGACGTAGAAGGAAGTGAAGTGACATAACGCCCTGGCCCGGGGTCTCCGGCCGTCATCGACGTTAGGCGGCGGTACGGAAACAGCCATCGACTTTCCGCCATTTTCAGCGGTTTCGGCGACAGATTCGCCGAATCCGTCGCTGGGCGGGCCGCCCGGCCCGCTCGGCCGCACCGCGAAGAGACGTCAGCGAGGCCCCGGGCACGGATGTCCTCCGTGTTTCCGGGGCGCAGGGCGGAGGCACCGATGCCTCCGCGGGATATCGCGCTGATCACGGGACAAGGCTATCGCTCCGCACCCCGGAACCGTCATGAGCCGTATGTGTACAAAAGCAGGGGCAGAACCTGGACACTCTGCACAGTACGCGGTGGCGCCCGTCGAGGTCGCCCCGCTCGGCGGAGCCGCCCCGGGCGGGCACGTTGTCCGGGAAGGACGACGGACGCGTCCGTACGGCCGTACGAACGCGCGAGCGCCCGGACATCTCAGGCGGCGAGCCGTTCCGCCACGAGTACGGCCTCTCCCAGGCTGTCCACGACCGGCACACCGGCGCACTCCAGGCTGGCCCTGCTGTGCGAACCGCCGGTGTAGAGCACGGCCCGCGCCCCCACGTGCGCGGCGGCGATCGCGTCGTCGAGGGCGTCGCCGATGACGACGACCCGCTCGGCGGCGGCGACGACACCTTCCAGCGCGGCGAGGTGCCGCACCATCCGCTCGGCCTTCCCGGCGTGCGAGTCGTCGGTGCGCCCGTCGATCCGTACGAAGTGCTCCTGGATGCCGTGCCTGCGCACCAGCGGTACGAGGTGTTCGTGCGGGGCCAGGGACAGCAACGACTGCGTGTGCCCCTCGGCCCGCCGCTCGGCCAGCAGCCGGGCGGCCCCCTCGGTGAGCCCGCAGGTCTCGGCCCGCGCCCAGTAGTGCCGGTGGAAGACGGCGTCCATGACGCGCCACTCACTGTCGCTGGGCAGCCGCCCCAGCAGCCGCTCGTAGAACAGCGGGATCGGCACGCAGTACAGCTCGCGGTACCGCTCCAAGGTGATGGGCTCGATCCCGAGCTCCGCGAAGGAGGCGTTCGTCGCCTCGATCACCGCGTGAATGTCATGCAGGAGCGTCCCGTTCCAGTCCCACACGATGTGCGCCCCGCGCCGCGTCCCCATCCCCCGAATCTACCCTCCGCCGATGCCCGGCGAACGCCCGCGGAGACCTGCCCGGAGGCCAAGGGCTCGGGACTTCGAAACCGGCTTCTCAGGCGATCAGCCCGGGAATCTCCTGCGTGGCGAACCAGAGCAGCTCGTGGTCCTCGACCCCGTCCACCACGAACCGCGCGTCGTCGTCGCCCTGGTCCGCGGCGCCCAGCAGGGACGCCGCCGCGGCCACGTCCGCCTCCGCGTCCGGCGCGTCCACGTGCACGGCCGCCACCTTGCCCATCGGGAGCGCCTCGGCGATCCGCACCTCCCCCAGCGCCCCCTGGTCGAGCCCCCGGTCGGGGTCGGCGACGGCCGCCCCGTCCGGTACGTCGGCCGCCAGCACGACCCGCCGCCGCGCCGCCTTGGGGTCCACCGCCACCAGCCGCAGCGACGCCATCGCCGCCCGGTTCAGCGCCGCGTACTCCAGCTCCTCGATGTCGTCGGAGACGTACCACTCCCGCAGCGCCGGGGTCACGGCGTAGGCGACCAGCGGCCCGGGCGCCAGCTCCCCCGCCCGGTACGCCTCGGCGAGCCGGGACAGGGTCAGGGGAACGTAGAGGCGCATGACTGACCGCTTTCATTCGTGTCCGCCCGCGGACGGAGCTGCGTGGCCGGAGAAGGTCTTCAGGATACGTCCGTGAGTCCCCCATCGAGCTGCCCCCACCTGCCGGGGAGCCGTCCACGCCCGTCCGCGGTCTCACCCGCCGCCGTCCCGCGCTCGCGGCGCCACCGGCCCGCGCGACCCCCCGGATAGGTGAACCGCCCGGCCCGCCCCCGGGCCGCCGCCGAACCCTTGCACCGGCCACCACCGCCCCCGTACAAGATCCCCAACGGGAAGTTACTCCCCGGTACAGCAGGCGATGAAGGAGGCTCCCATGCGCAAGGTGATGACGAGACCGCGTCCCCGCCCCTCGGCGTCCCGCCCGCCCACCGGCCGTCCGCCCACCCGCAGGGACTCCCGCCGGCCCCTGCGCGCGATCCCGGCGCAGCCGCCCCCGCACCCCACGGAGGTCTTCGCCGAACGCCTGCTGCTCGTCCTCAGCGGACAGCGCCCCCTGCACTGGGTGGCCCGCCACATCGCCAACACGGCGTACGACGAGCTGGCCCGCCTCGCCGAGCTGGCCCCGCTGTGCGCGGACGGCCACCGCCCCACCATCCACCGCATCGGCCACTACCAGCCGCACCCCGACGCCTACGAGGTCTTCGCCCGCGTCGCGGCGGGCCCGAGACTGCGCGCGCTCGCCTTCCGCCTGGCGCTGGGCCCGGACCGCAAATGGCGCTGCACGGCGGTGGAGACGGAGAAGAGCCACTGACCTACGACAAGGGGCCGGTCCCCCACGACAAAGGGGCCGGAGAAATCCCCGGCCCCTCGAACCAGCCCGCGCCCGGCCCGGTCAGGCCGCCCGGGGCAACCTGACCAAACCGGGTCGACGCCCGGTCACCGCGACAGCGCGCCTCACTTCTTGCGGCGACGCCCGCCCTTCTGGGCCTTGCGGCGCTCCGCGCGGGTCATCCCGTCCGCCTCGGACCGCACCCCGGAACCGTCCGTGGTGAAGTCGCCCTCGTCCACGCCGCCCTCGGCGTTCGGCGCCTGGAAGTGCAGGCGGTCGGGGCGCTGCGGAGCCTCCAGGCCCTTGGCGCGGATCTCGGGGCGCGCCCCGGCGCCGGCCGGAACCGCGTCCTGCGCGCCGTCCTTGGTGAGCGAGGTGGCGGCCGCGTCCTCGACGGGGACCTCCTCGACCTGCTGCTCGACCTGGACCTCCAGGTTGAACAGGTAGCCGACGGACTCCTCCTTGATGCCGTCCATCATGGCGTTGAACATGTCGAAGCCCTCGCGCTGGTACTCGACCAGCGGGTCCTTCTGCGCCATGGCCCGCAGGCCGATGCCCTCCTGGAGGTAGTCCATCTCGTAGAGGTGCTCGCGCCACTTGCGGTCGAGCACCGACAGGACGACCCGGCGCTCCAGCTCACGCATGATGTCGGAGCCGAGCTGCTGCTCCCGCGCCGCGTACTGCTCGTGGATGTCGTCCTTGATGGACTCGGAGATGAACTCGGCGGTGAGGCCCGCGCGGTCGCCCGCCGCGTCCTCCAGCTCCTCGATGGTGACCTTGACGGGGTAGAGCTGCCGGAAGGCGCCCCACAGCCGGTCCAGGTCCCACTCCTCGGCGAAGCCCTCGGCGGTCTCGGCGGCGATGTAGGCGTCGATGGTGTCGTCCATGAAGTGCGCGATCTGCTCCTGCAGATCCTCGCCCTCCAGGACGCGGCGACGCTCTCCGTAGATGACCTCGCGCTGGCGGTTGAGGACCTCGTCGTACTTGAGGACGTTCTTGCGGGTCTCGAAGTTCTGCTGCTCGACCTGCGACTGGGCCGAGGCGATGGCGCGCGTGACCATCTTGTTCTCGATCGGCACGTCGTCGGGGACGTTGGCCATCGACATGACGCGCTCGACCATCTGCGCCTTGAAGAGCCGCATCAGGTCGTCGCCCAGCGAGAGGTAGAACCGGGACTCGCCCGGGTCGCCCTGACGTCCGGAACGACCACGCAGCTGGTTGTCGATCCGGCGCGACTCGTGGCGCTCCGTGCCGAGGACGTACAGCCCGCCGAGGGCCTTGACCTCCTCGAACTCCTGCTTGACGGCCCGCTCGGCCTTCTCCAGGGCGGCGGGCAGCGCGGCCGCCCACTCCTCGACGTGCTCCACGGGGTCGAGACCGCGCTGGCGCAGCTCGGCCTCGGCGAGGTCCTCGGGGTTGCCGCCGAGCTTGATGTCCGTACCACGGCCGGCCATGTTCGTGGCGACCGTGACGGCGCCCTTGCGGCCGGCCTGCGCGACGATCGTGGCCTCACGGTCGTGCTGCTTGGCGTTGAGCACCTCGTGCTGGATGCCCCGCTTGGAGAGCTGCTGCGAGAGGTACTCCGACTTCTCCACGGAGGTGGTGCCGACCAGGATCGGCTGCCCCTTCTCGTGCTTCTCCGCGATGTCGTCGACGACGGCGGCGAACTTGGCGACCTCGGTGCGGTAGATCAGGTCGGACTGGTCGGCGCGGACCATCGGCCGGTTCGTCGGGATCGGCACGACGCCCAGCTTGTAGATCTGGTGGAACTCGGCGGCCTCGGTCATCGCCGTACCGGTCATGCCGGACAGGCCGCTGTCGTAGCCCTCGCGCTTGTAGAGGCGGAAGAAGTTCTGGAGGGTGATGGTGGCGAGGGTCTGGTTCTCGTCCTTGATGTCCACCCCTTCCTTCGCCTCGATCGCCTGGTGCATGCCCTCGTTGTAGCGGCGGCCGGCGAGGATACGGCCGGTGTGCTCGTCGACGATCATGACTTCGCCGTCGATGACGACGTAGTCCTTGTCCTTCTTGAAGAGTTCCTTGGCCTTGATGGCGTTGTTGAGGTAACCCACCAGCGGCGTGTTCACCGACTCGTAGAGGTTGTCGATGCCCAGCCAGTCCTCGACCTTGCTCACGCCGGACTCGTGGATGGCGACGGTGCGCTTCTTCTCGTCGACCTCGTAGTCCCCGGTCTCCTCGATGCCCTTGAGGGGGTTGCCGGGCTCGCCCTTGGTGAGGCGGGTGACGAGCTTGGCGAAGTCGCCGTACCACTTGGTGGCCTGGTCGGCGGGGCCGGAGATGATCAGCGGCGTGCGGGCCTCGTCGACCAGGATCGAGTCGACCTCGTCGACGATCGCGAAGTTGTGGCCGCGCTGCACCAGCTCGTCCTGCGACCACGCCATGTTGTCGCGGAGGTAGTCGAAGCCGAACTCGTTGTTCGTGCCGTAGGTGATGTCGCAGTTGTACTGCTCACGGCGCTGGGCCGGCGTCATGTTGGCCAGGATGCAGCCGACGCTCAGGCCCAGGAACTTGTGGACGCGGCCCATCATCTCGGAGTCGCGCTCGGCCAGGTAGTCGTTGACCGTGATCAGGTGGACGCCCTTGCCTGACAGGGCGTTCAGATACGCGGGCAGCGTGCCGACGAGGGTCTTGCCCTCACCGGTCTTCATCTCGGCGACATAGCCCATGTGCAGCGCGGCGCCGCCCATCATCTGGACGTCGTAGTGCCGCTGGCCCAGGACGCGCTTGGCGGCCTCACGGACCGTCGCGAAGGCCTCGGGCAGCAGGTCGTCGAGCGTCTCGCCGTCGGCGTATCGCTCCTTGTACTCCTGGGTCAGCGCGCGCAGCTCGGCGTCGGAGAGGCTGACGAAGTCCTCTTCGATGGAGTTGACCTGGTCCGCGATGCGGTGCAGCTTGCGCAGGATCTTGCCTTCGCCTGCACGCATGATCTTCGAGAGGACGGACACGGGGGTTGGTCTCCTTGCCGGTCGGGCCTGGCATGGTCGGTTTTACTCGTCGGGCAACGGTCATCGTATGCGAGGACCCGCCCGCGCCGGGAGGTCTGCTCTGAGGTCAACGGCCGAGGGGCGCCGAAGGTGCCGGGTGGCATGTGCGGCCGGTACGTGCTGACCACACCGGGCCGGCAAAAACACTGGCCCCCGGAACGGCGCCCCCCGCATCATCTCCTGATGGAGCCCGTCACCCTCACGACCGACCGCCTGAGCCTGCGCGCCTTCACCCCGCGCGACATCGACGAGGTCCACGCGGCCTGCCAGGACCCCGAGATCCAGCGCTGGACCACCATTCCCTCGCCGTACGCGCGCGTGGACGCCGAGAACTTCGTCCACCGCATGGTCCCCGACGGCTGGCGGGGCGACTCGGAGTACACCTTCGCCGTACGGCCCCGGGACGGCGGCCCGCTGCTCGCCGCGACCAGCCTGCACCACCCGCACTCGGGCGCCTGGGAGGTCGGCTTCTGGACGGCCGAAGAGCACCGGGGGCAGGGCTACATGACGGAGGCGGTGCTCGCTCTCGCCCGCTGGGCCTTCACCGAACTGCGCTGCCCGCGCCTCGAATGGCGCGCCGAGGTCGGCAACCACGGGTCGCGGGCCGTCGTGGAGAAGGCCGGTTTCACCGTCGAGGGCGTGCTCCGTGCGAGCCTGCTGAACAAGGGCACCCTCCGGGACGGCTGGGTGGGCGCCCTGCTCCCCGGTGACCTCGGTCTGCCGTCCGCGCGGCCCTACCTGCCGGCGCGAACCTGAGGGGTCGAGATCCCCGCCCGGCTGTCAGTGCCGCCGCCTATCGTTTCGACCATGACGAGCCTGCCGCGCCCCGTGATCGACCTCTCCGCCGACGAAGCCCGCCGCATCGCCCTGCGGGCCCAGGGGTTCCTGGGCGCACCCGACCGCCGCTCCGGTGTGCGGGGCGTGCTGCGTCACCTCGGCGCGGTCCAGCTCGACACGATCTCCGTGCTGGCCCGCTCGCACGAACTCGTCCCCTACGCCCGCCTCGGCGCCGTCGGCCGCGACACGGTCGAGGCGGCGTACTGGACGCAGACCCACGCGTTCGAGTACTGGTCGCACGCCGCGTGCATCCTGCCCGTCGAGGAGTGGCCGCACTTCGCCTTCCGCCGCCGCGCCTACCGCACCCGCCCCCACTGGCACCACGACCTGCCCGACGGCGCCTACGACCAGGTCGTCGCACAACTGCGCGCCGAGGGCCCGCTGACCGCCACCGAGCTGGGCGGCGCGAAGAACAAGGGCGAGTGGTGGGACTGGTCGGATGCGAAGATCGCCGTCGAGCGCGCGCTGATGTACGGCGAGGTGGTGTGCACCGAGCGCCGCTCCTGGAAGCGGGTGTACGACCTGGCGGAGCGCGCCATCCCGGACGCGCTGCTGCACGACGACCTGAGCGACACGGAGTGCCTGCGCCGCCTGGTGCGCCTGGCCGGCGAGGCGCTGGGCGTCGGCACGCGCGCGGACATCGCCGACTACCACCGCCTGAAGGGCGAGCAGTTCGACGCGGTGGTCGCGGAGTCGGGTCTGGTGCCGGTGACGGTCCAGGGCTGGGACAAGCCGGCCTGGGCCGACCCGAAGGCGCTGGAGACGACCCCCCGCGGCCGGCACCGCACGACGCTGCTGTCCCCCTTCGACTCCCTGATCTGGGAGCGGGCGCGCACGGAGCGGATCTTCGGCTTCACGCACCGCCTGGAGGCCTATGTGCCCAAGCCCAGGCGGATACACGGCTACTTCGCGATGCCCCTGCTCGCCGGCGGCAGGCTCCTGGGCCGGGTCGACCCCGCGCGCGAGGGCAGCACGCTGGTGGCCAGGCAGGTCTCGCTGGACTCCCCGAAGGCGGTGGCGCCGATGGCCCAGGCGCTCCTGGAGGCGGCGTCCTGGGTCGGCTGCGATGCCGTACGGGTGGAGCGGGTGAACCGTCCGGAGCTGACGGCCGAGCTGGTGCGCGCCCTCACCTGATCTCCAGGATCTTCTCCCGCATCGCGTACACCACGGCCTCCATCCTGGAATGCAGTTGCAGCTTCTCCAGGATGTTGCGCACGTGGTTCTTCACGGTGTTCTCGGAGATGAACAGCTCTTTGGCGATGTCGCGGTTGTTCATCCCCGTGGCGACGAGTTTCAGGACTTCCAGTTCACGGTCGGTCAGGCGCGGCGCGGGCACGAGTCTGCGCTCGTCGGTGCGCTGGATCATCGACTTGAACTCGGTGAGCAGCTTCGAGGCCATCGACGGGCTGATCTGCGACTGCCCGTCGGCCACCGCGCGAATCGCCGTGGCCACCTCGTCCGTGGAGATCTCCTTGAGGAGGTATCCGGTGGCGCCCGCCTTGATCGCGTCGTAGAGGTCCGCCTCCTCGTCGCTTATGGTCAACATGATGATCTTGGCGCTGGGTGCCACCTCCTTGATGGAGGTGCACGCCTCGATGCCGCCGCGCTTGGGCATGCGGACGTCCATCAGCACGATGTCGGGCAGCAGGTCGGCGGCCTTGTCCACCGCCTCGGCGCCATCGCCGGCCTCGCCGACGACCTGGATGTCCTCCTCGGCGGCGAGGACGATCTCCAGGCCGCGGCGGAAGAGGGCGTGGTCGTCCACGACAAGGACCCGAATGGGCTCCTTGCGCGGGGTGCCCGCCTCCGATCCGATGCCGATGCCGTCCGCGGCATCCTCGTGACGCATCGGTCCGAAGCTGTCCGCCATCGTTCCTCCCCCATGAAGGCCGTGGCCTGTTGTGCCGGTGCTGCGCCAACCCCGGGCGGCAGCACGCCGGTTGACCGGCGGGCCCATGATTTCACGTCCGGAGCCGGTGCGGTGCGCGCACTGGTCGCACGAGGGTGCCCCTGGGGGGCGCACACGCGCTCCAGGGGCACCATGACGGCGGTCAGGGGGGCGGCGGGTCAGCCGCCGAGGGCCCCACCGGCACCGGCCGTCTCGGCGTTGGCGACCATCGGGTCGGTGTTGAGGCGGATGACGCCGTAGTCGTAGGCGTGCCGCCGGTAGACGACGCTGGGTTCCTTGGATTCGGAGTCGACGAACAAGTAGAAGTCGTGTCCGACCAGTTCCATCTCATAGAGCGCCTGATCGAGCGACATGGGGGCCGCGACGTGCGTCTTCTCGCGGACCACGAGGGGGCCTTCGCCCTGGATCTCCAGCGAGCCGATCTTCTTGACCGGTACACCGTCGGGCTCTTCGTCACGCGCGAGGGTGCCGTCCCCGTTGAGCGTCGCCGCATCCGGGACGCGCTCGGCGACCTCGGCGGCCGAGAGCCGGCCGTTGCCACGCCGGTTGTGGCGCTTCTCGTGCTGCTTGCGCAGGCTGGCGTCGAGCTTGGCCGTGGCCAGGTCCAGCGCCGCGTACGGATCGGCCGCCGCGGCTTCCGCGCGGATCACGGGTCCGCGCCCGCGGAGGGTGATCTCCACGCGGTCGGAACGGTCGGCCTGACGCGGGTTGGTTTCCTTGGACACCTCGACGTCGAGGCTGATCACCTTGCCGTCGAGCTTCTGGATCTTGTCCAGCTTCAGCTTCTCGGCCACGTGCTTGCGGAACCGCTCGGGCACCTCGGTCTTGCGGCCCTTGACGACGATGTCCACGCAGAACTCCGTTCCCGGATCGCTCCGCTTCAGCGGCGGAGCATCTCCCTTTTGCACCAGACCCCGGTGACTTCCGGGGCCTCGGACTCGGTGACGTCCACCTCCTCCTCCCCCGCGGGCAAGATCTCCACCCCACCGGTCCGGGTGATTGCGCGAATCCAAGATCCGCGAACCCTTTGGACCGGCATGGACCGGCATTCCGATATGCGAGGCGCGGCGTTCGCCATTCCTCACAACCGAACATATCTCGCCCGGACGGATGTCGTCACCCTCTACTGCTACGTACCTCCATTCAGGTGTATCAGTCCTCTCACCACCTGCAACGACACAACTTCTCCATCAGTTCCGGTTTATTCCGAAAGAATCCGGAGGCCCGGCGACAACGGCCGCACCGACCTCCGGCCGCATGCCGTTTTCTCTGTACTGTTCACGTATTGCGCGCGCGGCCTCCGCCAATGAGGCGCCGGTGGTCATCAGGTCGTCCACGACCACGATCCGGCCGGACCCCGCCAGCAGTCGGCCGCCCCCGGCGGTCACCTCCAGGGCGCCCGCCAGATTGGCCCGCCGCTGCCGGGAGCCGAGCCCCGACTGATCGGCCACCGCACGCCGTTGGCGCAGCACCGCGAGCACCCGCGCCGGGATCCCCGCTCGTCGCAGCTCACCCGCCGCGGCGAGCGCGATCCGCCGCGCCGGGTCATGTCCACGCGCCCGCACCGAGGCACGCGCCGACGGCACGGGGACGAGCGACAACGGCACCGCACGCCCCTGTGAGCCACCGTGCGTGCCGTCTACCCAGGAACCCGCGCCCGTATCACCCCGTTTCCCGCCCTCCGCCCGCAGACCGGCGAGCACAGCTCTGGCCAACGCTTCGCCCAGGGGTCCCGCGAGCCCCAGGGCGCCGCGCTCCTTGTGCGCGAGCAGCGCGGCCCGCACCGCGTCCGCGTACGGCGCCGCCGCGTGCACCACCGGCAGTCCGTCCGGCTCGGGCACCGGCCGCACCCGGCACGGCACGCTCCCGCACAGCGCCGCCCGGCACTCGGCGCACAGCACCGCGCGAAGCCGTCCGCAGCCCCCGCACTCGGCCGGCAGCACCAGGTCGGTCAGATCCCGCCACCACCCCCGCATGACCCCACTGTGCCAACGGGCGACCGGCGCCACCAGCCCTGTGGACAAGCGCCTGTGGATAACTCTCACGCGATCCCCCGACCCCGCGACCCGCGCCCCCACGCCGGGGCCGCCCTCACCCCGGGTAGACCGGAGCCGACCCCTCCTTGACCACCGTCTGCCACTGCGATCCCGCCGGCAGCCGTACGATCCCGTCGTCCGAGTGCGCCACCAGCGGCTGCTGCTCGCTCTCGGAGGCCGCGATCTCCTTGACGCCCGTCAGCCCCGGCAGCGTGGTGCCCGAGAGCACCGACCCGTCGCACTGGACGTACCGCATCTGCTGCACCCCGCCGGACTCCCGCCCGACCACCACGAGGCGGCTGCCCCCGGCCCAGGACATGGCGGTGACCCGCTCCATCCGCGGCGCGGCCTGGGTGGGGTCGAGCACCGATATCCGCGGCCGCTCGCCCTCGCCCCGCTCACCGCGCTCCACCCGGCCGATCCACAGCGAGGTCTTGTCGTCCTTCTCCACCAGCAGTGCGATGCGCACGCCGTCGGCCGACACCCGTACCGCCTCGATACGCCCGTCGAGTCCGGGCACCTCGACCTGCACCGCGTGGCCCTCGCCCCGCTCCAGCCAGAGCAGCCGCGGCCGCTTGGGGTCGCGGTCGGCCACCCACAGGTCGCCCCTGCCGTCCCAGCTGGGCGTGGAGAGGCGGTCCTCCTCCGCCTTGGCCTTGCTGCGCACCTGCGCCTTACCGAGCGTGTCCTCCAGGAACAGCGACCCGGTGTACAGCGACTTCCCGTCGAGCGACACCCCGGCGGCCCGCTTCTCGTCGCGCGAGACCGCCGCCGAGCGCAGCGGCTGGTCGCCGGTGCCGAGGATGCCGTTCACCGGCTCCGGGTCCGCGGTGCTCCCGGCATTGGCCGGCATCCGCACCAGGCGGTGCTTCTCGTCGATGAAGTACTGGTAGTCGGGCCGCTCCGCGCCGCGGTGCGCCGCGACGCTCTGGGCGTGGTTCTGGCTCAGGACGCAGAGCATCGAACCGTTGGACCTCTGGAGCGTGACCTGCTCCACCCCCGAGGGCGTCAGGTCCTGGAGGGTGAACAGCAGTTGCGCCGCCATCTCCCGGCACCGCGTCTGGCTGGCGTCGTCGGCCTGCTTGTTCAGCTGCACGGTCAGCCGGTTCTGGTCGTCCGGCGTCAGCGACGCCCGGGGGTCCTTGAGCCGCGTACCGCTGCGGAACCTCGACTCGACCACCTGGTCGAGCCAGTTGGTCGGCCCCGCCAGCAACGCCTTCACCGTCTGCGTCAGCGGATCGATCCGCTGCCGGATGTAGATGGGGTCGGCGACGAGACCCGTCCGGCCGTTCGCGCCCGCCCCCGAAGGGCCCGCGAAGTAGTACTTGTTGACGGACCGGTAGATGCGCTGGAAGTCCGACTCGCCGAGCACCACTCCCGGCGGCGGTTTGTCGATGCGCCACTCCTTGCGGCCCCCGGGCCCCCGCACCTGGCTCAGGTGCACGCTCTGGCTGTAGGACGCCTCCTCGGGCCGGTACGCGTGCTGCTCGTCCACCCGTGCGACCTGCCGGCCGGTCAGCGCGAACCGCCGGCTGCCCTCCACGTCGTTGCCCGCGTTGCCCGCGTCGGTGTTCGGGCCGTCCGCGAGCACCGTCGTGGACCCCTCGGGGTTCCAGTGCTTCGACGCGTCCTTCGTCAGATACTTGCGTGCCATCGCGAACTGCGGATCGTCGCTGGTCAGCGCCTCCAGGAAGCCCTGCACGATCTCCACGGCCCGGGCGCCCTCGCGCGGCGGCATCGCGTAGACCCGGACCTGCGGGCGGGAGTCGGGCCGCTGCGAGGCGTCCACGGACTCCAGGTTCCCGCTGTCGGGCATCGCGGCGCAGCCGGCCAGGAGGGCCGCACAGCCGCCCAGCAGCAGCCCGGTGCGCAGCGGACGCCCCCGGCGTCCACGGCGGTCGCGCCCCTGCCGGTCGGCGCCCACGCGTGCCTGTCGGTCAGCGCCCACGCGTGCTCTCCCCATCCTTCGCCGAACCCGCCTCGCCCTCGGGCGCCGCCTGCCGCGGATCACCCGCCGGGCGCTGTGCCTCCGCGGCCGCTTCGGGACCGCCTGCCACCACGTCTCCGTCCGGCGCGCCGTCTCCGTCCGGCACACCGTCGTCCACCGGCCTGCGTGGCACGACCCGCGAGCCGCTGCCGGGCAGCGCCGTCGGGTCCACGGCGCCGGTCCGCGCGAACCGGGGGGCCATCGGGCCCTTGCCGGGCATGGACGGCGACACCCTCTCGGAGACGGCGGACGGCTGGGCGGGCACGGTCGCGAGCTTGTTGCCGCCCCCGAGCGGCAGCCCGGCGTCGTTCAGGCCGCGGTGGCGCCGCGAGTCGTCGGGCTCCAGCGGTATCGGCGAACCTCGCAGCGGCTCGTCCGCCGTCCTCGGCAACGTCAGCCGGAACTGCGAGCCGCCCCCCGGCTCGCCCCACGCCTGGAGCCACCCGCCGTGCAGCCGGGCGTCCTCCAGGGCGATGGACAGCCCGAGGCCCGTACCACCGGTGGTACGCGCGCGTGCCGGGTCCGCCCGCCAGAAGCGGCTGAAGACCCGGGTCGCCTCGCCGGGCTTGAGGCCCACGCCGTAGTCCCGCACCGCGACCGCCACCGCGCCGCCCGCCGCGGCGAGCCGCACCACGACGTCCTTGCCCTCACCGTGCTCCACGGCGTTGACCACGAGATTGCGCAGCACCCGCTCCACGCGCCGGGCATCGGCCTCCGCGACCACGGGCTGCTCGTCCCCGACGATCCGTATGTGCGTGCCCTTGCGCTCGGCGAGCATCTCCGCGCCGCCGACGACCCTGCGGACGACCTCACGCAGGTCTATCGGCTCCGCCTCCAGCGCGGCCGCCCCCGCGTCGAACCTGCTGATCTCCAGCAGGTCCGCGAGCAGCGACTCGAACCGGTCCAGCTGGTCGGCGAGCAACTCCGCCGAGCGCGCCGTCACCGGATCGAAGTCCACCCGCGCCTCGTGGATGACGTCGGCGGCCATCCGCACGGTCGTGAGCGGCGTGCGCAGCTCGTGCGAGACGTCGGACACGAACCGCCGCTGCATCCGCGACAGCTCCTCCAGCTGCTGGATCTTCAGCTGGAGGTTCTGCGCCATCTTGTTGAACGCCTCACCGAGCCGCGCGATGTCGTCCTCCCCGGTCACCTTCATACGTTCCTGAAGGCGCCCGGCGGACAGCCGCTCGGCGATCCCCGCGGCCATGCGCACGGGCGTGACCACCTGGCGCACCACCAGCCAGGCGATGGCGCCCAGGAGCACGACGACGAAGAGCCCGGCGGTGGCGAGGGTGGTCCTGACGAGGTTGAGCGACTCCTCCTCCTGCGTCAGCGGGAAGAGGTAGTACAGCTGGTACGGATCGCCGTTGAGGTCGTTGAGCCGCTTGCCGATCACGAGGCCGGGCTGCGGCTCCCGTCCGTCGTCGTAGACGATGCGCGTATTGGCCTGGAGGACCTCGGAGCCCTTGTCGACCTGCCCGCGCAGCTCCTCCGGCACGCTCAGGATCGGCTCCACACCGCCCGAGGCCCGCGAACCGCGGACGCTGCCCGCGTCGCTCGTGGACGTCAGCGTCACCACGGCGAACGCGTTCTGGCCACCGCTGGACAGCTGCTCGACGAGGTCGGACATCCACATGGCGGCGTTGCGCCCGTCGACCGTGCTGCCGTCGGGGCCCTGGCCCTGCTCGGTGCTCTGCCGCGCGGCGTTGACACTGTCCTGGGCGGCCCGGAAGCCGCCGTCGGCCTGGCTCTGCGAAGCCTTCACCTTGGCCTTGAGCAGGCCGTTGTTCACCGAGCTGAGCACGGCGAAGCCCAGCATGAGGACCACGCCGAGCGACATCAGGAGGGTCGTGACGACGACCTTCAGCTGGATGTTGCGCCGCCACAGCCGTACCGCGGGCAGCAGCGGCCTGCGCACCCAGCGGGCGAAGAGCCGCAGCACGGGGCTGCCCTGCACGCCGCCCTGCAACAGCAGCCCGCCGTCGGCGAGCCGCCCGAACCGTGACCCGTGCCGCGCCGGTCCAGTCCGCCCCGAACGAGCCCTTGCACCGCCGGGCGCCGAGGAGGAACTGTCCCGGGACATGTCAGCTCGGTCCGGCCTTGTAACCGACACCCCGGACGGTCACCACGATCTCCGGCCGCTCGGGGTCCCGCTCGACCTTGGAGCGCAGCCGCTGCACGTGCACGTTCACCAGCCGGGTGTCCGCCGCGTGCCGGTAGCCCCAGACCTGTTCCAGGAGCACCTCGCGGGTGAACACCTGCCACGGCTTGCGCGCCAGCGCCACCAGCAGGTCGAACTCCAGCGGCGTCAGCGCGATCGACTGCCCCTCCCGCTTGACGGAGTGCCCCGCCACGTCGATGACCAGGTCACCTATGGCCAGCTGCTCCGGCGCGGGCTCCTCCGAGCGGCGCAGCCGCGCCCTGATCCGGGCCACCAGCTCCTTCGGCTTGAAGGGCTTGACGATGTAGTCGTCCGCCCCCGACTCCAGACCGACCACCACGTCCACGGTGTCGCTCTTGGCGGTGAGCATGACGATCGGCACCCCGGACTCCGCCCTGATCAGGCGGCACACCTCGATGCCGTCGCGGCCCGGCAGCATCAGATCGAGCAGCACGAGATCGGGCTTGGCCTCCCGGAAGGCGGCCAGCGCCTTGTCGCCATCAGCCACGAACGACGGCTCAAAACCTTCACCACGCAGCACAATCCCGAGCATCTCGGCCAGTGCGGTGTCGTCGTCGACGACAAGGACTCGTCCCTTCATGCCTGACATCATCCCATTCTCGTAACAGTGACTGGGGTGCTGGTGAGAGAGGTCACTGACCTGTGACGATAGTCGTATCGGGGCATCACTGTCTGCGGTGGCCGACCGCGGCCGAGGTCGGTAACGGACGCCGGGCGGGTCCACCCGTGACACCTCGCCCCGAGCCGACCGACAGCAAACCGGCCGGATCAGGGGTACGAAACAAGCCAAGAAGCACCCGGCCGGGCACCGCCACGGCACCCGCCGGGACGATCCCGATCTTGAGCCGGCCTCCCCGAGCCCGCCCCGGCACCGTCCCGCCGCCGCCCGCAGCGCGTCGCCGTTCCCGCACTCCGCCCCCGCCCCCGCGCTCCATCCCCTCCCGTCGGACGGCCCCGGACCGGCCCGGAGCCGGGGCCCTGCCCGGCACCGGGGCATCCGGTCAGCCGACGGTCACCCCGCGCGCCTGCCGCACAGCTCCGCGAGACCCTCCGCTGTCACCGGCGACAGGACCCCCTCCTCCGTGACGATCGCCGTCACCAGCTCCGGCGGTGTCACGTCGAACGCAGGGTTGTACGCCTGCGTCCCCAACGGGGCCACCGCGATACCGCCTCCTGCCTCCGTCCCGATCATCGGCACATGCGGCACCGTGACCTCCGTCACTTCATGGCCGGACCGCTGCTCCACCTCGATCGACGCTCCGTCCGGGGTGTCCAGGTCCACGCTCGTCACCGGCGCCACCACGATGAACGGCACGTGGTGATACCGCGCGAGCACCGCCAGCGGATAGCTCCCCACCTTGTTCGCCACCGAACCGTCGGCCGTGATCCGGTCGGCACCGATCAGCACCGCGTCCACCTCCCCGGCCGCGAACAGCGAACCCGCCGCGTTGTCCGTGAGCAGCGTGTACGCCATGCCGTTGCGCGCCGCCTCGTACGCCGTGAGCCGCGCCCCCTGGAGCAGCGGCCGCGTCTCGTCCACCCACAGCCTGCGCAGGCTCCCCGCCCGATGCGCCCGCAGGGCCACCGCGAACGCCGTGCCCTCCCCACCGGAGACCAGCGCCCCGGTGTTGCAGTGCGTCAGGATCCGGTGCCCGCCGCCCGGCAGCAGCTCGTCGAGCAGCGCCAGGCCGTGGGCCGCCATCCGCCGGCTGGCCCCGGCGTCCTCGGCGTGCAGCGCCCGCGCCGCCTCCAGCGCGGCACCGGCCGCCCGCTCGGGCCCCGCGCCACTCACCACGGCCGTGCGGTGGGCCGCCTGGGCCCGGCGGGCGCCGTAGGCGAGGTTCACCGCGGTGGGCCGCGCCCCCGCCAGCGCGTCCGCCGCCTCGTCCACATCGAAACCGCGGGCCGCGGCGAGCGCGACGCCGTACGCCCCCGCGATGCCCAGCAGCGGTGCCCCGCGCACCGCGAGCGCGCGGATCGCCTCCACCAGAGCCGGTGGGTCGGTGCACACCAGCTCGCTCTCCTCGCCCGGCAGCCTGGTCTGGTCGAGGAGGACCAGTACGGGGCCTTCGGGTGGCTCCTCCCAGCGGATCGCGGGAATCGTCGGGGCCTCGGTCGGCCGTATGTCCTCGCCGGATTGCGCGTACTGATCAGCCATCCGCCCAGTCTGCCCCGTACCCGGCGGACAATTGAAGGTGTCCCGTGAAGGTGTCCCGCCGCTGTCCGGGGGTGTCCCACCCCTGCGGCACCCGGTCACCCCGCCGGTGCCCCGTGGCACGATGGCTGGCAACCTGCCGCCGCACCCGCGGACGGGCACCGTGAAGGAGCGACGATGAACGACTCTCCGGGCTGGGCTTCGCCCGGATCCGCCCCCTCCGACGGACAGGACTCCGACGGGCCGGACACCGGCAAGCCGGACGCCGCCGAGCCCGCGGACGCAGGCCGCCAAAGCGGCCCGTCCAAGTGGTCCAAGGAGCAGCCGCCGCCCGCCGCATGGTCCCCGCCCGGCACCTCCGGCCCGACCCCGCCGCCTCCGCCCCCTCCGCCCGGCCAGGGCGGCGGCTGGGGATGGGGCCAAGGCCCCCACGGCGGCCCCCCGGCAGGCCCCGGAGCCCCCGGCGGTCCCGGTGGCGGCTACCCCGGCTGGGGCGCCTGGCAGGGCCCGCCGCCCGCCGCCAAGCCCGGCGTCATCCCGCTCCGCCCGCTCGGCGTCGGTGAGATCCTCGACGGCGCCGTGTCCACGATGCGCGCCCACTGGCGCACGGTCCTCGGCATCTCCCTGACCGTCGCCGTGCTCACGGAGATCGTCGTCGTCCTCCTCCAGGGACTCGTCCTGAACGAGTCGGTGGACACCGACGCCCTCGACGACCCGAGCGCGACCGTCGGCGAACTGACCCGCGCCATGGGCGACACCATGCTGAACTCCGGAGTGGTCCTCGTGATCACCCTGCTCGGCACGATCGTCGCCACGGCCCTGCTCACCATGGTCACCAGCCGCGCGGTGCTCGGCAGGTCCGTGACGGCGGCAGAGGCCTGGCAGGACTCCCGCCCCCAGCTGGCGAAGCTGTTCGGCCTGACCCTGCTCATCCCGCTCATCGGCGCCACGGTGATCGCCGTCGGCATCCTGCCCGGCCTCCTGATCGCGGTCGGCGGCGCCTCCGACGCCGGGGCGAGCCTCGCCGTCCTCGGCGGCCTCGCCGCGGGCGTCGCCGCCATCTGGCTCATGATCCGCTTCTCGCTCGCCTCCCCCGCGCTGATGCTGGAGAAGCAGAGCGTCCGGAAGTCCCTGACCCGCTCCGCCAAGCTGGTCCGCGGCTCCTGGTGGCGCGTCTTCGGCATCCAGCTGCTCGCCGCCGTCATCGCGAACATCGTGGCGTCGATCATCGTCATCCCGTTCACCTTCCTCGCCGGCGCGCTCAGCGGCGAAGGCATCACCGGCTTCCTCGACCACACCGGCGAACTGGGCTGGACGTTCCTGATCATCAGCGGCGTCGGCTCCGTGATCGGCTCCATGCTGACGTTCCCCATCACGGCCGGCGTCACCGTGCTCCTCTACATCGACCAGCGGATCCGGCGCGAGGCCCTCGACCTCGAACTCGCCCGCGCCGCCGGTCTGCCCGGCCAGGGCCCCGGCCCGTCCGGCACACCGGGGAGCTGATGCGGTGACCGCGGCGGGGGCAACGCTCATGGGATTCGGAGCGGCACCGCTCCTGCCGCGCGCCGGCGACGACCCGCCGGTGACGATCCCCCGCGACCCCGCGCGGGAAGCCGCCGAGCGCGAACTGTCCAAGCCGATGTACCACGAGCAGGACCCCGGCGTCCTCCAGCGCGCCCTGAACCGCTTCTGGTCCTGGGTCGACGACCTGTTCACCGCCGCCTCGGGGGCCACCCCGGGCGGCGGGTTCGGCCTCCTCGTCATCGTCCTGGCCGCCGTACTCCTCGGCGTCGCCCTCTGGTGGCGCCTCGGCACCCCCACCCGGACCCCCGCCGGGACGCCGCCCCTCTTCGACGACCGCCCCCGCAGCGCCGCCGAACACCGAGCGGCCGCCGCCGCGCACGCCGCCCGGGGCCACTGGAACCAGGCCGTCCAGGAACGCATGCGCGCCCTCGTCCGCGCCCTGGAGGAACGCGCCCTCCTCGACCCGCGCCCCGGCCGCACCGCCGACGAGGCCGCGGCGGAAGCGGGCCGCACCCTCCCCGCCCACACCGGCCGACTGCGCGCCGCCGCCCACGAGTTCGACGACGTCACGTACGGCGGCCGCACCGCCGACGAGCCCGCGTACCTCCGCCTGACCGAACTCGACCACGACCTGGAACACACCAAGCCGACCCTGACCGCCAACACCCACCCCACCCCGCCCAGCACCCCCCACGGAGCCACCAAATGACCGGCTCCCCCGACCCGACCGAACCGCCCCACGCCGCCGAGTGGCAACACCCGGGGGGCCACCGAGCGGCTGGCTCCCCCGGCCTGAGCGAGCCGCCCCACGCCACCGCACGCCCCGCTACCGAACAGCAACACCCGAAGGGCCACCGAGCGGCCGACTCCCCCCACCCCACCGAGCCACCTCAGGCCGCCGCACGCCCCACCACCGAGCAGCGACACCGGGAGGGCCACCGAGCGGACGGCTCCCCCGACCCCACCGAGCCGCGGCAGCCCGACGCCCCCACGTCCTCCACCTCGGTCGCGTCCACGCCCGGTCAGCTCTGGAGCCGCTCCCGGGGCGTCGTCCTCGCTCTGCTCGCCCTCCTGGCGGCGGCCGTCGTCATGGCCGCCCTCCGCTCCGGCGGCGAACACGGCCGCCTCGACCCGCGCTCCGCCGCCCCCCACGGCAGCCGGGCCCTCGCCGAACTCCTCGCCGAGCAGAGCGTGTCCACCCGCGTGGTCACCACCGACCGAGCGGCCCGAGCAGCGGCCGGTCCCGACACCACCCTCCTCGTCGCCGACCCGGACCTGCTCACCGACGGCCGGCGCGCCCGCCTGCGCACCGCCACCAAGGACTCCGGGGGCCGGACCGTCCTCGTCACCCCCGGCACTCCATCCCTCAAGGCCCTCGCCCCGGGGGTCACCGCGCACGCCACGCCCGCCGAGCGCTCCACCCTCTCCCCGGCCTGCTCCCTCCCGGCCGCCCGCCGAGCGGGCCCCGCCGACATCGGCGGCATCCGCTACGACACCTCCGCCCCGAACGCCGAGGCCTGCTACCCCAGCGACGGCCTGCCCAGCCTGCTCCATCTCCCCGCCCCCCACGGAAAGGGCGACACCGTCGTCCTCGGCGCCCCCGACATCCTCTACAACGACCGCCTCGACCAGCAGGGCAACGCCTCCCTCGCCCTGCAACTCCTCGGCTCCCGCCCCCACTTGGTCTGGTACCTGCCCTCCCTCGCCGACGACGCGACGGCAACCGACTCCGAGCGCCGCGGCTTCTTCGACCTGATCCCCTCCGGCTGGCGATGGGGCACCCTGCAACTGGCCGTCGCCGCCGTACTCGCCGCCCTGTGGCGCGCCCGCCGCTTCGGCCCCCTCGTCGTCGAACGCCTGCCCGTCGCCATCCGCGCCTCAGAGACGGTCGAAGGCCGGGCCCGCCTGTATGCCAAGGCGAACGCCCGCGACCGCGCGGCCGAGGCCCTGCGCGCCGCCACCCGTGCCCGCCTCGCCCCCCTCGTCGGCGTGCCCCCCGCCCAGGCCCACACGCCACAGACGCTGATCCCGGCACTGTCCACGCGCCTTCGCGCCCTCGACCACGACCCACACCCCCTTCTCTTCGGTCCGCCACCGGGCGACGACGCAGCCCTCATCGCCCTGGTCGACCGACTCGACGCCCTCGAAAGTGAGGTACGCCACTCATGATGGACCCGACCACTGACAACGGGCCCGCCACCGCCACCGGGCCCGCCGGAGCTCCCCGCGACGCACGCGCTTCCCTCGAAGCCCTGCGCGCCGAGATCTCCAAGGCCGTGGTCGGCCAGGACCCCGCCGTCACCGGCCTCGTCGTCGCCCTTCTCTGCCGCGGCCATGTCCTGCTCGAGGGGGTCCCGGGGGTCGCCAAGACACTGCTCGTCCGCGCCCTCGCCGCAAGCCTCGAACTCGACACCAAACGCGTCCAGTTCACCCCCGACCTCATGCCGAGCGACGTCACGGGCTCCCTCGTCTACGACGCCCGCACCACGGAGTTCTCCTTCCAGCCGGGCCCGGTCTTCACGAACCTCCTCCTCGCCGACGAGATCAACCGCACCCCGCCCAAGACCCAGTCCGCGCTCCTCGAAGCGATGGAGGAACGCCAGGTCACGGTCGACGGCACGCCCCGCCCCCTCCCCGACCCCTTCCTCGTCGCGGCGACCCAGAACCCCGTCGAGCACGAAGGCACCTACCCCCTCCCCGAAGCCCAGCTGGACCGCTTCCTCCTCAAACTGACGGTGCCCCTCCCGTCCCGCGAGGACGAGATCGACGTCCTCACCCGCCACGCCGACGGCTTCGACCCCCGCGACCTGCGCGCCGCCGGCGTACGCCCCGTGGCGGGCCCCGCCGACCTGGAGGCCGCCCGCACAGCCGTCGCCGAGACCTCCGTCTCCCCCGAGATCACCGCCTACGTGGTGGACGTGTGCCGCGCGACCCGCGCATCCCCCTCCCTCACCCTCGGCGTCTCCCCCCGAGGCGCCACGGCGCTCCTCTCCACGGCACGCGCCTGGGCCTGGCTCACCGGCCGCGACTACGTCATCCCCGACGACGTCAAGGCCCTCGCCCTGCCCACACTCCGCCACCGCGTCCAGCTCCGCCCGGAAGCGGAGATGGAGGGCATCACCGCGGACTCCGTCATCAACGCGACCCTCACCCGCGTCCCGGTGCCCCGCTGATGGCCCTCACCGGACGCGCGGCCCTCCTGGCGGCCCTCGGCAGCCTCCCCGTGGGCCTCTGGGACCCCAGCTGGACCGGCATCCTCGCCGTCAACACGCCGCTGGCCCTGGCCTGCGCCTGCGACGCCGCCCTGGCCGCCCCCGTACGCCGCCTCACCCTGACCCGCTCCGGAGCGACCTCCGTACGCCTGGGCCAGACCACCGACGTGGAACTCACCGTCACCAACCCCTCGGCCCGCCCCCTGCGCGCCCACCTCCGCGACGCCTGGCCCCCGAGCAGCCGGCAGCCCGGCACCGACGGCACGGAGCCCCGCCACCAGCTGACGATCCCGGCCGGGGAACGCCGCCGCGTCACGACCACCTTGCGCCCCACCCGTCGCGGCGACCACCACTCCGACCGCGTGACCATCCGCTCGTACGGCCCCCTGCGTCTCTTCGCCCGCCAGGGCTCCCACCAGGTCCCCTGGGCGGTGCGTGTCCTGCCGCCCTTCACCAGCCGGAAGCATCTCCCCTCCAAACTGGCCCGCCTACGGGAACTCGACGGCCGCACCAGCGTGCTGACACGCGGCCAGGGCACCGAGTTCGACAGCCTCCGCGACTACGTCCCGGGCGACGACACCCGCTCCATCGACTGGCGCGCCACGGCCCGCCAGTCCGCCGTCGCGGTCCGCACCTGGCGCCCGGAGCGCGACCGGCACATCTTGCTCGTCCTCGACACGGGCCGCACCTCGGCGGGCCGCGTCGGCGACACCCCGCGCCTGGACGCCTCCATGGACGCCGCGCTGCTCCTGGCCGCGCTGGCCTCCCGGGCCGGGGACCGCGTGGATCTCCTCGCGTACGACCGCCGAGTACGCGCCCTCGTCCAGGGCCGCTCAGCAGGGGACGTCCTTCCCTCCCTGGTCAACGCCCTGGCGACGCTGAAGCCGGAACTCCTGGAGACCGACGCCCGAGGCCTGACGTCGACGGCCCTGCGCACAGCGCCCCGCGGTTCCCTGATCGTGCTGCTCACCAGCCTCGACAGGGCGCCCATCGAAGAGGGGCTCCTGCCCGTGCTTTCCCGCCTCACCAGGCGACACAAGGTCCTGGTCGCCTCCGTGGCCGACCCTCACCTGGAGAAAATGGCCTCCGCACGCGGAACGGCGGAAGCGGTGTATGAAGCGGCAGCAACGGCTCAGGCCCGATCGGAACGCAACCGCACGGCGGAACAACTCACCCGCCACGGCGTCACCGTCGTGGACGCCACCCCCGAGAACCTGGCTCCCGCCCTGGCCGACGCATACCTCTCTCTGAAGGCAGCCGGCCGCCTTTAGGAACGCCCCGGGGTGCAACTGAAACTCCCTGAACGCAAAAAAGCCTCAGGCCCCGGACAATGTCCAGGGCCTGAGGCTTTATCAAAATTAGTTCGGCGGCGTCCTACTCTCCCACAGGGTCCCCCCTGCAGTACCATCGGCGCTGTGAGGCTTAGCTTCCGGGTTCGGAATGTAACCGGGCGTTTCCCTCACGCTATGACCACCGAAACACTATGAAACTGTCAACCGCACCGCAGTCGTGGCCCGACATACGGGGTTGTTCGTGGTTTCAGAACCAACACAGTGGACGCGAGCAACTGAGGACAAGCCCTCGGCCTATTAGTACCAGTCACCTCCACCCGTTACCGGGCTTCCAGATCT
>NZ_JBVISC010000002.1:0-1171302 GCF_055575715.1 Streptomyces sp. NPDC034037
CAGGATCAGACGAAGGCCACCTTCATGTCTGCTGAACTGCGAAAACACCGACCAAGTTCGAGCCGCGTTCGACGCCGGACCATAAACGACAAGCTGAGCAGCTGCAGCGCCGCACGGTAGCCAGGCTCCGCCAGCTCCATGGGCACACAGGCATGCGGCACGCTCACCTGGCCCGCCAGCACCTCACTCCCGACAGCTTGACGCATGCCGATATCGGAATATGATTTTGTTCATGGCACGAGCAGCGACGACGTCGGACGTCTTCAACGCGATCGCCGAGCCTCAGCGCCGGGAGATATTGGTGTTGCTGCGGGCGGGTGAGCGATCGGTGACCGAGGTGGCTCAGGAGCTGGGGATGACCCAGCCGGGGGCGTCCAAACACCTGCGGGTGCTCCGGGAGGTCGGGCTGGTGCGCGACCGCAAGGCGGGCAAGCAGCGCCTGTACGGCCTGCACGCCGGCGGGCTGCGGCCCGTCCATGAGTGGACGGGCGGTTTCGAGCAGTTCTGGAACGAGAGCTTCGACCGACTGGACGCCTACGTACAGGACCTCAAGCAGACACGAAAAGCGGAGTAGCTCATGAGCACGACAGAACGAGGAACGCCAACGCGGTCGGCGACAGCCGACCGGGAGACTGTCATCTCCCGGATCATCGATGCCCCACGGGAGCTGGTGTTCGAGGCGTTCACCGACGTCCGACACCTGTCGCGGTGGTGGGGTCCGGAAGGGTTCACCACCACCACGCAGGCATTCGAGTTTCGCGTCGGCGGAGAGTGGGATTTCGTGATGCACGGTCCGGACGGGACGGACTACCAGGAGTGGATCACCTGGACCGAGATCACCCCGTCGGAACGGATCTCGATGCTCCACGGTGAGACCCGCAACGACCCGAACGCCTTCGAGTCGGTCCTGACGTTCGAGCCCGCCGGCACGGCGACCCGGATCGAGATGCACACCGTGTTCCCCACCAAGAAGCAGCGGGACGAGGCGGTCGAGAAGTACCACGCGATCGAGGCCGGCCAGCAGACCCTGAGCAACCTGGCTGCTTACGTCACCGAGACCCTTTGGAAGGGAGCTGAGGACTGATGGCCGGGAAGGTGTTCTTCAGCGTGTCGATGTCGCTGGACGGTTTCATAGCGCCCGATTCTCCCGAGGAGCTGATGGGGCGGCAGTGGATGGAACTGCAGCAGTGGGTGTTCCCGCAACGGTTCTTCCGAGAAAACCTGAAGCTCGGCGAGGGCGGCGAGGAGGGGCGCGACAACGACATCGTGCGGGAGACATTCGAGCGCACCGGCGCGAGCGTGATGGGCAAGCGCATGTTCGACGCCGGCGAGCAGATGTGGCCGGAAGAGGCGCCGTTCCACACCTCGGTCTTCGTCGTGACACATGAGAAGCGTGACCCCTGGAAGCGGCCGGGCGGGACCACCTTCCACTTCGTCAACGATGGCATCGAGGCCGCGCTCGACCAGGCCCGCGAGGCCGCCGGCGACCGCGACGTCCGCATCGCGGGCGGCGGCGCGACGATCCTGGAGTACGTGAACGCGGGCTTGGTCGACGAGTTCTCGATCGCGCTGTCACCGGTGCTGTTCGGCTCCGGAATCCGCCTGTTCGAGGGCGTGGACGCAGGCCGCGTGGCCCTGGACGCGGTCCGTACGGAGTCCTCCCCAAAGGTGACGCACCTGACCTACAACGTCCGGACGCGGTAACGGTCCCGGCCTCGGCGCTCCCCCGCGGACAGCCCAATTCACCGTGGCGGTGACGGGAGGTGGGGAACGTCGGTGGGAGAAGATCGGGTCGAGCGTGGTGTCAGCGGGCCAGAGGGCGTCAGCGGCGGCCGGAGGCGTCGCGGGCGACGTCGACGCCGACCTCCACGACCAGGCAGAGCTCAACGAGCGTAAAACTCGTGGCGCGCTGGAGGTGCTTCTGTCTGCCCCTGGGGGCCATCTGCATGGGTGCAGCCTGTCGTCACCGTTCTGTCACAGGTGATCGCCGCTCGGAACCCTGCCGCTCTCCTGCCCTATCTGCTCTCACGTACCACTCGTACCGCGGGTCAACAATCAACGACCGAAACCCGCGGACGAGACGACTCAGGGGGACGACAGCATGCGTCACAGCAACGGCATTCGCAGGGCGGCTCTGGCGACGACGGCGGTCACCGCCGTCGCGGCGGCGGTCACCGGCATCCTGCCCGGCACCGCCATGGCAGCGAGCACCACCACCTCCACCCCGCCGCCCGCCTGCCGGGCCTCCGCTCTCCAGGTCAGCGCCTGGCAGGCCGCCCACCCGCCCGTCGGGACCGGGACCGGCGCGGCGGTCGTGCGGTTCACCAACCTCTCCGGGAAGACGTGCGTCCTGAAGGGCCACCCGACGGTCGCGGGCGCCGGCAACGGCTCCCCCTCCCACAACACCCCGCTCAAGGTCACCCCCACCGGCAGGGCGACCACCGTGAAGGTCCGGCCGCACGGCAAGGCATGGGTGAAGCTGACCTTCGTCCAGGTCCAGGGCGAGGGCGACGGCTACTGCAAGTCGGGCAAGACCCCGAAGGCGTATCCGACGATGGTCATCGGGCTGCCGCGCTCCGGGAAGCACCAGGTCGCCCTGAACGACGGGGTGTGGGCCGAGTGCGACGACAAGGTAACCGTCACCCCGGTCTCGGCGGTCAAGCCTTCCTGACCCCCGTCCCCATCAGTCGAACAGCCTGCATGATGAGCGCAAGGCTCTGACTTGCCGCTCAGGTGGAGGGGGTCGTACCGGTGCGGTGCCCAGTAGCGGCGGTCGCCCTCCTTCACCTCGGTGGTGTCCGCGAACACGAACGCCACCGGGACCAGGTCGTGCGCGGCTTCGGGGCGGCGCTCGATCTCCGGCAGTATCACCGCCACCTTGGCCGACGCCCGCACCACCAGGTCTGCCCGCTGTACGTAACCGCGTCGATGTTTTCAGTCGCGAACGGGAGCAGCGAGTCACCGAGCCCTGGGGTACCGGGGTATCGGGGCAGGCGTCGACTCGCAGCCAGTGACCGGAGCGGGGACCTTCCCACTTAAGGGCAGAGGCGCCCTACCAGAGAGAGTTCGGTAGGGCGCCTCGGGTGGTGATGTGACGGGTGAGCCTAGTGGGGTTCCCAGTTGCCGTCGGTGCTCAGGATTTCTGGGGTGGAGGACACCTGGAAGCCGTCCGGTGTGGACTGGGCGCAGCCGCCGGTGCACTGGGGGGTGAGTTCGGTCGCCTGGGCGGCGGCGGTCGGGCCGACGAGGAGTGCCATAGCCACGCTTCCCACGGTCAGCAGGCCTGCGACCCGGCGAGGAGTCCACTTCATGTCTTTCCCCTTCCGATCATTCCGTACGTGGCCAGGATGACGGATCTCAATGACGGTGACGTCTTCATCCCGTCGTCATGCCGCCACAGCTTCGGATCTGATCCGGCCACCCGCAAGCTTGCCCGCGTCGGCCGAGTCGGTCCAGACGATGGTGATCTCGGGATGCACCATCGGGGGCAGGGACTGCTTGGTCGTGTCGAGCCGCAGGTGGGTGGCATTGCGTTTCGCGAAACGGTACTCGCCGCGGTCGGTTCCCCCCGTCACCGGGAGCTTTCCGAGCACAACCACGACAGGCTCCTCCAGTGCGGCTTTCTGTTGCATCGCCTGTTCCCTCCGCCGGGGTTCAAGGACGGGTTTTCAGTTGCGCGCGCAGACGCTGGCGGTCGGGTTTGCCCACCGCGGTCAGAGGGAGGACGGGCAGCACGTGGAGTGCTTCGGGGGCGTAGAGCCGGCCTTTGCGGGCGGTGACGAACTCGCGGATTTCCGCCAGGTCGGGCTCGTGTCCGGCAGTGGGCACCACGGCGGCGTGGACGTGCTCGACTGCTTCGTCGTCCCGGTCGCCGAAGACGGTGCACTGGGCGACGGCGGGGTGACTCAGCAGCAACTCCTCCAACTCGGCGGGGTAGACGTGGCCGCCGATGACCACGATCATCTCCTTGAGCCGGTCCACGATGTAGAGATAGCCCTTGTCGTCCAGATAGCCGACGTCACCGGTGTGCACCCAGCCGTCGCGCAGCACCTGGGCGGTGAGTTCGGGCTGTTTCCAGTAGCCCTGCATCGCGTAGGGGGAGCGGACGAGTACCTCACCGCGGCTCCCGGTGGGGAGTGAGACGCCGTCGGCGTCGCGGACATCGATGTGTACGCCCGGCAGGGCTCTGCCGACGGTCAGATGTCCGTCAGGTCCGGTCATCTCCTGTTCGTCGGGGCCCGTTTCGGTGATGAGTTGGGCCTCGGCCTGCCCGTACCAGCCGTACAGCACGGGGCCCAGAGCCGCTGCCGCCTGGCGCAGCCTGGCCGGAGAGGCAGCGGTGCCACCGTAGGTGACGCGCCCCAGGCTCGACAGGTCGGTGGCGGTCAGCGCCGGGTGGTCGAGGAGTTGGTACAGCAGCGGCGGCAACAGCCAGGTGTGGGTGATGCGTTCGCGCTCGATGGTGGCCAGTACGTCGGCGGGCTCGAAACCGTGGCGCAGTACCACCGATCCGCCCTGGCGGAGGGTGCCGTCGACCAGGAGCCCCGCCAGGTGGGCCAGCGGGGTGCAGGCCAGGAATCGCGGCGGGTCACCGGCGTCCGTGAGCCGGGCCTCGATCCCGCTGCGGTGGGGGCCGTGCGTCATGCGGATGCCCTTGGGCACTCCGGTGGTGCCTCCGGTGTAGCCGATGCGCCAGTCGTCGTCCGGACCCACCGGCGACGGCAGTGGTCTCGCCGGGTGCCGGAGGGCCTGGGCCAGGATGTCCTCGCCGTCCGTGCTCGGCCCCAGGAACAGCACGGGGAGTCCTTGCGCCGATGGCAGCGGCTCCTGCCGCAGTTCCTCCGCGAGATGCCGCTGTCGCGTGTCCGCCAGGAGCATGTGGCAGTCGGCGCTGGTCAGGATGCTCGCCATGGTCGGTGCGCTCATGCCGTCGTACAGGCAGACCACTCGCGCGCCGGCGAGGTTGGCCGCGTAGCGGGCGATCAGGGCTTCCACGGTGTTGCCGGTGAGCAGGGCGACCGTGATGCCGACGACCGCTCCGCGCTGTCGCAGTTCCGCCGCCAGCCTGTACACCTGGTCGCGGAAGTCGCCGCCACTGGTCGTGCGCCCCTCCGCGTCCGTGAGGACGGTGCGCTGCGGGGCGGTGGACAAGGTGTCGAGGACGGCCTCGACGTAACTGGTGAAGGGGGTCGGTGCTCCGTGCTGCCGTGACATTTCAGCGCTCCCGTTCGAGGGGATCAGGGTCCGGTGGGTGAACCCGACGCTAGAGACTTCCGTTCATGCCTTCCACGACCAGTTGTGTCATGTGTTCATGACGAGTGAGGCATGAAGTGGTCGACGGCCAGTCGACGGAACGTCTTGGCCACCGGCGAGAGGTAGGCGTCCCGACGCCACACGAGGCTGAGGGTGCGGTGGGCGTCCGGGGTGTCGAGGCGCGCCCAGGCCACAAGCTCGTGTTCGCCCATCGCACGTCGTGCGACGGCGGGCATCAGGCCGATGCCGAGGCCGGTCCCGATGAGCCGCGGCGTGGCCGCGGCTTCGTCGCCCTCACATATCACCCGTGGTTGCAGGCCCTCACGGGCGAACAGCGCCTCCAGGAGCACGCGTTGCCAATGGCCGGCGCGTGTACTGACGAACTCCTCCTCGGCCAGCTCGGACACCGTGACGTGCTCCCGATCCGCCAGGCGGTGACCGTACGGCACGGCGAGGAACACCTCCTCCCGCAGCAGCGTCACAGAGTCCAGGCCCGGACCGGCCAGCGGCTGCGACGCGAGGGCGAAGTCCACCTCGGCGGCGGCCAGATGGCGCCGCATCGACTGGGCCGAGGCCTGGAGCAGGCGCACCTTCACGCCGGGGCTGTGCGCCCGGAAGGCGGCCAGCACCTCAGCCAGTTGCATCAACGTCTCCGCGGCGATGGCGACCCGTCCCGGGCCGGCGGCATCCGCCATCTCGCGCCGCGCGTCGTCCAGTTCGGCCATGGCCCGGTCGACTCGCCGCAGGAACGCCGCGCCGTGCTCGTTGAGCCGTATCCGACGGCCCTGTCGATCGAACAGCAGGACCCCGAGTTCCGACTCCAGCCGACTGATCGTGCGGCTCACCGACGGCTGGGCGACGCGCAGTTCCTGTGCGGCGCGGCTGATGTGCTGATGGCGGGCCACGGCTTGGAAGCAGCGCAGTGAGAGAAGATCCATGGGGACAGTTTCGCCCCGTCTCTCTGCAGATCCTCCGGACAGGGGACATGTTGGCGGGGGTGTCCGCTGAGCTTGTTCTTTGTCTACCTGGTACCCGCTTCGTGGGCCCGCGGCGGGCCGCCGGGGCCTGGGGAGCGTTCCCTCCCAGGCCCCGGCGGATTCCAGGGTGCCTACAGCGCGGGGTAGGCGTTCTTCATGAGCTCCTGGAACTGGGCGGAGAACCAGTGGCCGGCCACTGGTGCGTTGGGCAGCGCTCCGGACATGTGGTAGTTGTTGCGCGGGTTACCGGTGTACGTGGGGTCGCACATGCGGTCGAAACCCTTGCCCTCGTCGTTGTCGATGGCCTTGCTCGAGCCGTCGGACTCGCCCGGGGGCTTCATCCACACGTAGGCGTCGATGCCCGTGGCCGGGTTGGCCTGCGGCCGTTCGCCGAGTCCTGCGCCGGACTGGTTGCACCAGTTGCCGAGGTGGATGCGGCGGTCGTAGCGCCCGCCGTCCACGTACGTGTCGACGCTCGTGGTGGCCCCGGGGCCAGTGGGCCGGGCCGTGCCGCCCCAGCCGTTGCGGGACGTGTCGATCAGCATGCCGAGGTTCTGGTCGAAGCCGAGCGACACCAGCTTGGTGCGCATGGCCTGGGCGTACGACAGCTCATCGGTGTAGCGGTTCCAGTCGACCCACTTGGACTCGCGCACCGACTTGCCCGCGACCGTGTCGCCGATGGCGAAGTGGTCCTCCTTGAGTGCGCTGTAGTTGGCCGTGTTCACGATGAAGCCGTGGACGTCGGACAGCTTCGCGCCGTTGGCGGAGGCGGTCGCCTTGAACAACTCGGCGGAGGGGCCGAAGTTGTCGTCCCAGCCGAGCCAGCCGTGGTGGCCCGCGTCGATGTAGTTGTAGACGTTGCCGATGTCACCGAGCTTGTCGAGGGCGTAGCCGACGCCCTTCTGGTAGTTGCCGTTGGTCTTCATCACGTCGCAGTTGGGCGTGGCCGTGGGCCGGCCGGAGACGTTGGTGACCAGGTTGGGCAGCGAGTCGATCTCGATCGAGGTGACGATGCGCAGATCCTTGTACTTGGGGTCGGCGAGGATCGCGACGATGGGGTCGATGAAGTCCCTCTTGTACTTGTCGATCTCTGTGGGGCCCAGTTCGCCGTTGGAGGACAGGGCGGAGCAGTCGCGGCCCGGCAGGTTGTAGACGACGAGCTGGACGACTTCTTCGCCGCTGCCCTTCTGGGCGAGCGCCGCGTCGAGGTGGTCGCGCAGGCCCATGCCGCCGCCGACACCGTTGATGGCCGCGATGCGGTCGAGCCAGACACCGGTGGGCTGGTTCGCGATGCGGGCGCCGCCGGGTTCGGCCTTGGCGTGCGCGGCCCACTCCGGGTTCACGTACACCTTCGCTCCGGCGTACGGGTTGTCGACGCGGCCACCAGGTCCGGGGGGATCGGTGGGATCCGTGGGATCGGTGTCCGTGTTGCAGGTGACGCCGTTCAGCTTGAAGGTGGTGGGCAGGGCGTTGCTGCCGCTGTAGGAGGCGTTGAAGCCGAAGGAGGCGGAGGCGCCGGTGGACAGGGAGCCGTTGTAGGAGGCGTTCTTGGCGGTGACGGCGGCCCCGGCCTGGCTGATGTCGGCGTTCCAGCCGTTGGTGACCTTCTGGTTGCCCGCGTAGGACCAGGTGAGGTTCCAGCCGTTGACCGCGGCGCCGTTGTTGGTGACGGTGACGGCGGTGGTGAAGCCGCTGTCCCACTGGTTCTGCACCTTGTAGTCGACGCTGCAGGCCGGCGCCGCCGACACGGCGTCGGGCTGCGCGACGGCGGTGCCCGCGCTGGCGGCGCCGGTGAGGGCGAGTACGGTGAGCGCGGCGGTGCCGGCTCTCGATGTGATGCGGCTCATGGTGTGCGGTGTCCCTTCCGAGATGAGGAGAGTCGTGCGGTGTGAGGTGGTTGGGCGGTGTGAGGCGGTCATCCGTTCACGGTGCGCAGGTGATCGCGCAGGCCGGTCCCGAAGGCTGTCGGTGTGCCGTCGTAGGAGCTGATCAGGGACGGGCCGGAGGAACAGTCCCAGGTGTTCCACGTCCAGCCGAGGTAGGACTGCTCGCGGTCGTCGAACCACTTCATGACGCGGTCGATGAACCCGTGCGAGCAGGTGTTCTCGCCGATCTCCCCCGCCACCAGCGGTACTTGGGCGGCGACCGGTCCCAGCGTGGAGTCCCAGCAGCTCTCGGTGGAGCAGGTGTTGAAGTTGTAGACGTGCCAGGCCGCGGCGAGATTGCCGGCCGGGTCGGATGGCCGGTGGGCGAGCCATTGGCCGAGGTCGTTGGAGTAGGCGAGGCCGCCCGCGAGGATCACGTTCTTGGCGCCCGTGGCACGGACGGAGTCGACGAGGTCTTGCATGCCGGCGACTTCGTAGTCGATGCCGGGGCAGGTGCCGCCGTCCTTCCAACAGGCCCACGCCTGGGCTGTGTTCGAGGTGGCACGGTCCGGATAGGGTTCGTTGAAGAGATCGAAGACGACCGTCGGATCGTCCTTGTAGGTGCTCGCGACCGACGCCCAGAAGTCGGGAGCGTATCGGGCGTCCGGCATCGGCTTCTGGCAGGTGGCGTGGACGTCGGCGCAGCCGGCCGAGTTCCCGGTGTACCGGCCGTAGGACCAGTGCATCTCCAGGATGGGCGTCATGCCGTGGGCCTTGACCTTGGTGACCAACTCCTTGATGGCGGCGCGGTAGTTGTCGCCGCCGTATTCGGGTTTGATGTTGTCGAGGCCGAGCCAGCACTCCTCGTTGAGCGGGATCCGGACGGCGTTGGCCTTCCAGTCGGCGATGGCCGCGACGGATGCGTCGTCGACCGGGCCGTCGAAGATTCCGTAGCCCTGTACGCACATGAACTCGGCGCCGGAGCGGTTCACACCGAGGATCCGCCGGGTGGCACCGGAGGTGTCGACGAGTTTGTTCCCGGAGACCTTCAGGGCGGGGGCCTTCCCCTCGCCGCCCGGGTCGGTGGGGTCCGTGCCGTCGATGTCGCAGGTCGTGCCGTTCAGCTTGAAGACTGTCGGGGCGGTGTTGGCACCCGACCGCGACCCTATGAACCCGACCGAGACGCTTGCACCGGAGGGAAGCGCACCGTTCCAGGACTCGTTGGTGGCGGTCACGGTCGCCTGGGACTGGGACCACTTCGCGGACCAGCCCTGGGTGACCTTCTGCCCGTCGGCGAAGGCGAAGGAAAGGCTCCACCCGTCCTTGGCCGCAGCGTTGTTGGTGACCTTCACGGCGGCCTGGAAGCCGCTGTCCCACTGGCTGGTGATCGAGTACTCCACCGAGCACGCGGGGGCGGCCGCGGACGCGGCGTCGGTCATGGGGACGAGCGTGGCCGTCGAGACGACGCACGCGAGCAAAGTTGCGTGTAACGCGTGACGCGGGGGGTGGCGCATGAGCGACTCCTCGCAGCTCGGGCGCGACCGGCACATGGCCGGCGCGTCGACTGATGGAACCGCTCCCACTGGTTGCTGGTGGACTGTAGAGAACCAACTGTTGTTGAGCAATAGGGGGATCGGGAATTCCCGCTGTCGAATCAATTCGACTCTTCAAGCCTCTTGACCCTTAATTCCCGCATCCCCATCCTTGGGAGCGCTCCCACTGGTTCACATGTTGTATCCCCCCAGCACCACGCCCCCCTCACTCTCCGGAACCCAAGGAGGAACCAGGGCATGCCACAAAGACGGGCCCGGCGGTTGTGGACCGCCGTCGCGGCCACCCTGGCACTACCGTTCGCCACCCTCGCCGCTCTTCCCGCCACCGCCGACGCGGCGGCGGTCGGATGCAGCGTCGACTACAAGACCAACGACTGGGGTTCCGGCTTCACCGCCGATCTGACGATCACCAATCGCGGCACCACGGCGATCGACGGCTGGACCCTCACCTACACCCACAGCGGCAACCAGAAACTGACCAGCGGCTGGAATGCGACCTGGTCGCAGTCCGGTAAAGCGATCACCGCGAAAAGCCTTTCGTACAACGCGAAGATCGCGCCCGGTGCCGCTGCCACGGCAGGCGCGCAATTCACCTACAGCGGCACGAATGCGGTGCCCACCGATTTCGCGGTCAACGGCGTCACGTGTGCGGGCGCCCATCAACCGCCGATCACGGTGCTCACCAGCCCGAAGGCCGGCGCCGTCTACTCGGCCGGCGACGCCGTCCCGCTCGCCGCCACTGCCGCGGCGGCCGACGGAGCAAGCGTCGACAAGGTCGAGTTCTACGACGACACGACCCTGCTCGGCACGGACACCACGGCACCGTACGAACTCAGAACGGACAACCTGAAGGCCGGGACGCACTCCCTGTACGCGAAGGCGTACGACAGCCAGGGCGCCTCCGGCGAGTCGACACCGGTCGGCATCACCGTCGCGGCCGGCCCCGCCCTGGTCGCCACTCCTTCACAACTCGGAGTCCAGCAGGGCAAGTCCGGCACCTTCAACGTCAAGCTGTCGACGCAGCCGACAGCCGACGTCACGGTCACGACGGCCCGCACGGGAGGCAACTCCGGACTGTCCGTGGCCTCGGGCGCGAGCCTGACCTTCACGCCGTCGAACTGGAACACGGCGCAGAAAGTGACCGTCACGGCCGACGCCTCCGGCACGGGCGCGGCCACCTTCGGCGTGACGGCCCCGGGCCACACCAAGGCCACGGTCACCGTCACGCAGCTCGCCGCGTCCAAGACGTACGATGCCCGCTTCCTCGATCTCTACGGGAAGATCACCAACCCGGCGAACGGCTACTTCTCACCGGAGGGCATCCCCTACCACTCGGTCGAGACGCTGATCGTCGAGGCCCCGGACCACGGCCACGAGACGACGTCGGAGGCCTACAGCTACCTCCTGTGGCTCCAGGCGATGTACGGCAAGGTCAGCGGCGACTGGTCGAAGTTCAACGGGGCGTGGGGCCTCATGGAGAAGTACATGATCCCCACCCACGCCGACCAGCCGACGAACTCCTCGTACAACGCCTCGAAGCCCGCGACGTACGCGCCGGAACACGACCTGCCGTCCCAGTACCCGGCGAAGCTCGACCCGTCGGTCTCCGCCGGCAGCGACCCGATCGCGGCAGAGCTCAAGAGCGCCTACGGTACGGACGACATCTACGGCATGCACTGGCTGCAGGACGTCGACAACGTCTACGGCTACGGCAACGAACCCGGTAAGTGCGAGGCGGGCCCGACTGCCACCGGCCCCTCCTACATCAACACCTTCCAGCGCGGCGCGCAGGAGTCGGTGTGGGAGACGGTGCCGCAGCCGACCTGTGACGCCTTCAAGTACGGTGGCAAGAACGGGTACTTGGACCTGTTCACCGGGGACGCCTCCTACGCCAGGCAGTGGAAGTTCACCAACGCCCCGGATGCCGACGCCCGTGCGGTGCAGGCCGCCTACTGGGCCAACGTGTGGGCCAAACAGCAGGGCAAGGCCTCCGACGTCTCGGCGACCGTCGGCAAGGCCGCCAAGATGGGCGACTACCTGCGGTACTCGATGTACGACAAGTACTTCAAGAAGATCGGAAACTGTGTCGGGCCCACCACCTGCCCGGCCGGCACCGGCAAGGACGCCTCGCACTACCTGATGTCCTGGTACTACGCCTGGGGCGGTGCGACGGACACCTCGGCGGGCTGGTCCTGGCGCATCGGGTCGAGCCACACGCACGGCGGCTACCAGAACCCGCTCGCCGCGTACGCGCTGTCCTCCACCGCCGATCTGAAGCCCAAGTCGGCGACGGGGCAGGCGGACTGGGCCAAGTCGCTGGACCGACAGCTCGAGTTCTACCGCTGGCTGCAGTCGAACGAGGGCGCCATCGCGGGTGGCGCGACGAACAGCTGGGGCGGCAGCTACAGCACCCCGCCGTCGGGCACGCCCACGTTCTACGGCATGTACTACGACGAGGCGCCGGTCTACCACGACCCACCGTCGAACCAGTGGTTCGGCTTCCAGGCGTGGTCGATGGAGCGGGTCGCCGAGTACTACAAGGAGTCGGGTGACGCCGACGCCAAGGCGGTCCTGGACAAGTGGGTCGACTGGGCCCTGTCCAAGACGACCATCAACCCCGACGGCACGTTCCGGATCCCCTCCACGCTCCAGTGGTCGGGCAAGCCCGACACCTGGAACGCCTCGAGTCCCGGCGCCAACAGGGACCTGCACGTCACTGTCGCCGACTACACCGACGACGTCGGTGTCGCCGCGGCGTACGCGAAAACCCTGACGTACTACGCCGCCAAGTCCGGTGACACACGGGCGAAGACGACCGCGAAGGCGCTGCTCGACGGCATGTGGGAGCACAACCAGGACGCCCTTGGCATCGCCGTGCCCGAGACCCGGGCCGACTACAGCCGGTTCGACGACCCGGTCTACGTGCCGAGCGGCTGGACGGGCACGATGCCCAACGGTGACAAGATCGACTCGTCGTCGACCTTCTCCTCGCTGCGCTCCTTCTACAAGGACGACCCCAACTGGTCCAAGGTCGAGGCGTACTTGGCCGGCGGGGCGGCGCCGACGTTCACGTACCACCGGTTCTGGGCCCAGGCGGACATCGCGCTCGCCATGGGTTCGTACGCGGAGCTGCTCGAGTAACGCCCCGCTGACGGCGGCTCCGTGCACACCGGGCGCCGGGCAGGCCCTCTTCCGGGGCCTGCCCGGCGCCCGGCCCCTTGCCGCCCTCGCTTTTGATCATTTCTTGTGTCCGAAGCGGTGTCCGTTCACCGGCCCGGGTCGTTGGTCCGGACATGACGACTCACACTCATTCTGCGGCCGACTCCCACCCGGACCTCGACAGTGCACGACTCAGCGACGTTCTCTTTGCCGAGGGTGTCGACGTCCACGAGATATGGCGCAAGGCCATCTCGGCCGACCTGTTCCGTCACCGCGCCGATGCCGGCACCGAAGAGCGGTGGCAGCTCTCCTACGAGCGGCTGCGGGCGCTCAACGACGAACTGCTCCGCCCCGAGGCCCTGGTGCAGGATCCGCGGGCACTGGCCGCTCTGCACGAGTGGACCGCGGTGGTGGACGGTGCGACGGCGACGGTGGCCGGCATCCACTACAACCTCTTCCTCGGAAGCCTGCTCGACGACCGCCTTTCACCGCCGCGTGACCTCAGCGCCTTCACCGGCCTGGCCCGCACCGGCACTTTCCTGTGCACCGAACGCGCCCATGGCAACGACGCGGCCGCGCTGGAGACCTGGGCCCGCTACGACCGTCAGCGCGAGGAGTTCGTGCTGCACACCCCGAACGAGGGGGCGCAGAAGTACATGCCCAACACCAGCGGGGCCGGGGGGCCCAAGAGCGCGGTGGTGGCGGCCCGGCTGTTGGCCGACGGCAAGGATCGAGGCGTCTTCCTGTTCCTCGTCCCGCTGAGCGACGATCATGGAACACTGCCGGGTATCACCGTGACCGCACTGCCCGAACGCGTCGGCAGTCCGGTGGACCACTGCACCACCAGCTTCGACCAGGTACGCCTGCCGCGTTCCGCGCTTCTCCAGGGCGAGCACGGACGGCTGTTGGCGGACGGCAGCTTCACCAGCACCGTGGGCAGCGCGCGCAAACGGTTCCTGCACGCGATCGCCCGGGTGACGGTCGGGAAGCTGTGCATGAGCGCCAGCGCGGTCGGCGGTAGCCGGGCGGCACTGGCGATCGCCGTCCGCTACGCCCACACCCGCCACATCTCCGGCCCGGTGGCGGGCCGGCGTGTTCCGCTGGCCGCGCACCGCAGTCACCACTCCCGCCTGTTGGAACGGGTGGCCACCGCCTACGCGATGACCTTCCTCCACCGCACGGTCACCGCACGCTGGATCACCCACGAACCCGGGGAACAGGCCGACAGCGAGCGGCTCGTGGCCCTGGCCAAAGGGTGGATCACCTGGCAGGCCCGGGAGATCATGATCGAGAGCCGGGAGCGTTGCGGCGCCCGCGCCCTGTTCCCGGTGAACGGGCTGGCGGAGTACTCCGCCAACGCGGACGGAGCGATCACCGCGGAGGGAGACAACCTCGCGATCTGGTGCAAGGCCGCAGCCGAGATGATCTTTGGGCACACTCTCGCTCCCCGGCCCCCGAAGGCAACCGGCCATGAGAGCCTGGAGGACCCCGACTTCCTGCGCCGGGGCCTCACCACCGCCGAGCGCCACTGGCACACGAGCGCCCGGCACGATCTGCGACGCGGTGAGCCCGGCGACGCGCTCGCGCGCTGGAACAACGCCTCCGCCGCCGCTCTGAGCCTGGCCGACGCCTACACCGTCGGCCAGGCTGCCGACGCCTTCGCCGCAGCCCTCACCCGCACGACCGACGCCCACGCCCGGGCGGCGCTGAACGACCTGTACGTCCTGTTTTTGCTCAACCAGGTGCAAACCCATAGTGGACTCCTCCTGGCCGAAGGCGCCCTCAGCGCCGAACAGGTCCGCGCACTGCCCCGGACCCGGCACGCCCTCACCGCCCGGCTCGCTCCCTGCCTGCCGGCCCTCACCGAAGCCTTCTCCGTCCCCGAGGAACACCTCGCCACCCTGCCCATGCTGACAAGCCCCTGACCACAGCCCCTGAGCCACCACCGGTCCGGCCCGGCAGGAGCCGGCCGGAACCGGTGGGACCAGCTGCCCTGGCCCCAGACCTACAGCTGTGGCCGGCTCAGCGGTCTAGAGGCCGCCCAGTCCGGCCGGGTCGTCCGGTCGCCAGGTCGAGGGTTCGGCTCGGCGAAGGACCCGAGCGAGGTCGAGCGGCATGCCGGGGCTGGACGGACCGTGGATGGCCACTGCGCGCAGAGCTGCCGCACGGCGGAGGGCGGACAAAGTCTGCGGGCCTTGGTGATCAGAAGTCCCTCCGGCCGGAGTTGCTTGCTCGGAGATGACCCGCCGCCCCTCGTCCGTCGGTCCGGTGGGCAGCGGTTGTGCGCCGGACCGGGCCAGGGTGAGCACGGCCGGGAGCACGGCGCCGGCCGCAACGGCAGAGGCCATGCCCGCCTGGTCGTTGTGGCCCGACTCCCAGACCACCAGTGCGGCCATGGCGAAGAAGGCAGCCCCCTCGGCCAGGAGGATGAGGGTGCTGAGCCAGGTCTCGACTCGGGCACGCCGTGCCGGATGAACGATCAGTCCTTTCCGGGCGAGGGCGTCACCGATCCTGCGGACGGCCACACTCCTCTTCGTCCGCTTCTCCACCCTCCTCGGCCGCACGGACCGGCCCGGTCGGCAAGCCGCGAGGGCGGCCTGCTCGACAGGGTCGTACGTCTCCGTGGCAGTGGCGGCGGTCCCGGTCAGGACGATCCGGTCGTTCTCGACGCCGATCAGACCAGCCCGCCACAGAACCGCGAGCGCGGCCTGTGCCACCCGTCGACGCCCTCCGCACAGGAACGCGAGCTCGTAGAGAGGCAGCTCCACCGGCCCCGGAGACGCCGCCACCGGCAGCAGCCGCAGCCGCAGCCGCCTGCGAGCGAATACGACGCCCAGGGCCGCCCACCCCACCAGGCACCAGACAAAAAGCGCACAGCCCACCCACATGCCATCCACCCCCGGTCCCACATTCTCCGCCGCCCGACCACCCTCCGCCAAGAGGAGCGGAACAGGGGGACCGCCCTCCTGGCCGCCACGTGGTTGACGGCCCCTTGCACACCGTCGCGGGCACCTTCCAACGGCCGTGCCACCAGGGCAGTGTGGCGGCGAGCGCCTGGCATGAGGGGTCGCGGAAGGACCTGCGCGCGTTCGGCGCGAACATCCGTGTCGACGGGCGTCATGGTGTGTCGCCGGAGTAGTGGAGGCGGCAACTGACGCCTGGCCCGGGTCGGCGGGGCTCGCCGGGGCGCGGGTCGTACAGGGCGCGGCCGCCGGGCCAGCGGGAGAGCTCGGTGGTCAGGGCGACGCCGGCGTCGACGTCCTCGGTCCGCCAGCCGTGGATGTCCAGCAAGAGGCCGTCCAGCGGACCGCCGACCAGTACGGCGTAGGTCCGGTGCGGGAGCGGGCCGGGACAGGGGTCGTCGTGCTCCGCGCCGTAGACGCGGCCGTTCAGCAGCTGCTCGTCTCCGTTCATCCGATCAGCTTCCCAGCCGCCACCGACAACCGGCCGGCGCCGGCGGGCCCCGCCTGGGCCGGGGCCGGGCCCGACTGTGGCTCCGCCCCCTGCTAGCCGGTCGTGCCGTCGAGCATCTCGCGCAGAATGTCCAGGTGGCCGTTGTGGCGGGCCGTCTCCTCGGTGAGGTGGAGAAGGATCCAGCGCAGGTCGACGTGGAGGCCGTTGCGGATGGTTCCCTCGGCCCGCTTGTCCAGGTCGTTCGCGGCGACCAGTTCGCGGTAGCGGGCGCTCTGTTCCGCGTACTCGTCGAGCAACTGCGTGAGCGGGAAGTCGACGGCGATACGCATCTCGCGGTCGGGATCCTCGTCCGTCATGGGAGCTCGGTCCTCCTCGCCGAGGAAGATCACCTGGAACCAGTAGTACTCGACCCAGCGGAGATGGTTGATCACTCCGCTCATGGTCATCAGCGGTGAGCCCGGCAGGAGCGCCTTACGGGCGTTCTCCGCGGAGACCCCGGCGCACTTGGCGCGGGCGGTGTCCCGTGCGTAGTCGAGGAACGTGGTGAGCTGGGTACGCTCGTCCCATGCGGGCGGCGTGTCGTTGATTGTGGTCATCGCGCAGAGCGTCCCCGATCACCGTGCCCGCTGTCGAGGCGTTTATCGGTGGGCCTCGCCTGCGCCGCCCAGCGCCTTCTCCGGGAGAGAGCTTCAGCGACGACGGGCTGTCCGGGCCGAGCCGCCGGACCGGCCCTAGTCTCCCCCGCCTCCGTCACCGCCCCCGTCCCCGCCATCCCCGCCGTCTCCCCCGTCGCCGCCGTCGGAACCCCAGCCGTCGCCGCCGCCCGGTTCGTTGTCATCACCACCACTGCCCAGGTTGCTGAACCAGGGACGGTCCCATGCGTCGTCGGTGGCGACCGGCTCGCCGGGGCCGGTGTGCGGGCGTCGGAGCCGGAAGCGGGCCGTGCCCGTGTTGTCGCCGAGGCCGAAGGTCACCGCGAAGGCCTGGGCCATGACGGTGTCGAGGGGGTCCGTGCTCTCGTAGTGCACGGCGGCCAGGGGCAGCAGCACCGTGCCGGGTTCGAGGTCGGGGCGGCGCGGTGGTCGCTGTATCGATGCGACCCGCCGCTCGTCGCGCAGCAGCCAGGAACTCTTGGAGTCCGCCCGTCGCAGCTCATAGACCCCGTGGGGCAGCCGCGCCCGTACATGGCTCTTGGCCTTGCGCAGCTTCTTGCGCAGGACGAGAACGGCCGATACGTCCCCGACGTTCATCCGCAGCCCTTGCGCCTGGTCGGCGGTGCTGCTCAGCAAACCGCGCGGCGCCCGTATCCGTACGCGAGGAACGCCCGGCCCCCACACGTCCACGCGGACCAGTCGGCGGTCCACCGCCACGCTCACCTGGCCGGCGGGCCCATGCGCGTACCGTCGGGCCATCCACAGCGGTACGTCCTCCGCCCGCGCCTGCTCCGCCAGGGCACGCACGCGCTCGGGCCCGCCGCAGTGCTGTACCGCCAACGATCCGAGTTGCCGGGCGAACTCGGCCGCCTGGCGTACTTTCACGGGGACGGCCGTACCGGTGACGCGGGTGACCGGGACGGGGCCGCTGTCGGCGGCCAGCTGGTCCAGGGGACGTTCCGAGCCGCCGCCTCCGAGCCACTGGCCGCGCTGGAACGCGTCCGCCATGGCCGGCAGGTTCAGCTCGCTCAGCGGCGTGACCTTGCCGCCTCGACGCAGGGATTCCTCCGTCAGCTCGACGGTCCGCGCCAGTGGATTCCACGACTGTTCCTTGTAGAGCGCCTGGCTCATGCCATCCCCCGTGTCCGTGCAGTACGGCGACCGAGCTTATCTTTGACAGGTGGACATGAACGACAAGGACCTCGCGGCCTTCACCGCCCTCGCGGATCCCGCCGTGTACGTGGTCACGGTGGCCGCTGACGGACAGCGAGCCGGTTGTCTGGTCGGCTTCGCGAGCCAGTGCTCACTGAGCCCCGTCCGCTTCTCCGTGTGGCTCTCCAAGGCCAACCACACCTACCGTCTGGCCCTGGCGGCGGACACGCTCACCGTCCACCAACTGCCGAAGAACCGGCTCGACCTCGCCGAACGCTTCGGCTCCGCATGCAGCGCCGAGACCGACAAGTTCGACGGCTTGGCGTGGTCCGAAGGGGCGGAGGGCGCGATCGTCCTGACCGACGCTCTCGCCTGGTTCACCGGGCGCGTCCACGACCGGTACGACGGGGGCGACCACGTGGCCTTCGTGCTCGATCCGATCGCCGCCCACACCAAGGCCAGCGTGGACGAGCGGGACGGCCGGGCCGTGCTCACGCTGTACGACGCGGGCGACATCAGCGCAGGGCACCCGGCCTGACACAGCGCGGGAGTCACGGCTCGGATACCCACAGCGTCCGCCCTCGCGGGCCCGGAGCGGCGCTCACCCCGCCGGGCGGCGCCAGCGCCCCTCCGCCCCGGCAGAGCCGACCGCATCGCCGGCGCCGTCCCGCCCGAGCCGCGTCAGGCGCCGCAGCGCGGGCAGTGCCCCGGCGATCGCGCGGCGCTCCTCCGGAGTGAGCAGCGCGATCAGCGGCGTCAGCTGCTCGGTCCGTTCCCCGCGCCGCGACTCGCCGACCTCCCGACCCTTCTGGGTGATGCGCACCAGAACGGCGCGGCCGTCGCGCGGGTCACGTCCGCGTTCCACCAGGCCGTCGCGTTCCAGGCGCTTGACCAGCTGGGTGAGCCCCGGCTGGCTGAGCTGTTCGCTCGCGATCAGCTCGGTCAGCCGTTTCGGGCGGTCGGCGCAGGCCAGGGCGTCAAGCACCGACAGCGTGCTGAACGCGTGGTTTCGCCGACGTGGCAGGCGGATGTAGAAACGGTTGAACTCCTCGACGACGTCGATGAACTGAGCCACATTCAGGTCGTTCCCGGAGGCACGCACGCGGGGAGCCTATAGCTTGCGGAGTGGCGATGTATTGATAACTTACAGAAGTTGCTTATGGTGTTCTGGGTGGCCGCCGCCGCGGCGCGCCGCGACATGCCCGGCTGCCCTCTCTTCACCGTGGAACCCCCCAACCGTCGTGAGAGGAACGCATGACTGTTCGTGTAGGTATCAACGGCTTCGGCCGCATCGGGAGGAACGTCTTCCGGGCGGTCGCCGCCCGGGGCGCGGATGTGGAGATCGTCGCGGTCAACGACCTGGGCGACGTGCCGACCATGGCCCACCTGTTGGCCTACGACTCGGTCCTCGGCCGCTTCCCGGAGGAGATCACCGCCGAGCCCGGCGCGATCCGGGCCGGCGACAAGACGGTCAAGGTCCTCGCCGAGCGCGACCCGGCCCAACTGCCCTGGGGCGACCTGGGGGTGGACGTCGTCATCGAGTCCACCGGCATCTTCACCAAGGCCGAGAAGGCCCGCGCGCACCTCGACGGCGGCGCCAAGAAGGTGATCATCGCCGCGCCGGCCGACGGGGAGGACGTCACCCTCGTCCTCGGCGTCAACGACGACGCGTACGACCCGGAGCGGCACGCGATCATCTCCAACGCCTCCTGCACCACCAACTGCCTCGGCGTCCTCGCCAAGGTGCTGCACGAGAGCGTCGGCATCGAGTACGGGATGATGACGACCGTCCACGCCTACACCCAGGACCAGAACCTCCAGGACGCCCCGCACAAGGACCTGCGCCGCGCCCGCTCGGCGGCGATCAACGTGGTGCCGACGTCCAGCGGCGCGGCCAAGGCCATCGGTCTGGTCCTGCCCGAACTCCAGGGCCGGCTCGACGCGTTCGCGCTGCGCGTCCCCGTGCCCACCGGGTCCGTCACCGACCTGACGGTCACCACGAGCCGCCGCACCACCGTCGAGGAGATCAACGAGGCGTACGCGAAGGCCGCCGCCGGCGCGTACAAGGGGCTGCTCTCCTACACCGAGGCGCCCATCGTCAGCTCCGACATCGTCACCGACCCGGCCTCCTGCATCTACGACGCCGGTCTCACCCGGGTCATGGGGCCGCAGGTCAAGGTCGTCGGCTGGTACGACAACGAGTGGGGCTACTCCAACCGCCTCATCGACCTGGCGCTCAAGGTCGGCACCTCGCTCTAGTGCGTGCCGGCGGCCGGGGGGCCGTCGGCGGTGCGCCCGGCTTGAGCCGCCGCCGCGGCGGGGTCTTGAGCCGGGCGTGCGCACGTCCAGGTGGCCCTGTGGGCTGTCGGGCGGCCACGTGGTCACCCTAGAAAAATAGCGCACACTTATATAATCTCGTTGACGCATTGATGGTCGGCGCCTCGCGAGGGGTACGCGGTCCGCACCAGCTTTCCATGGCGCAATGGCGCGTCTTGCTCCGACATTTCCGCGACTCGGCGTCGCCGGCGCCGTCGGCCTGTCCAGGAAATTGCCTTTGCTGTCGATCCGGGGTGCTTCCAGAAGAATGCGGGAGGCCCTCGGGGAAATGAGCATGCCCGCATGAAGGAACTCCCGACGCTACCGTTCGACAATCCGTCCGTCATGGGCATCGCGCCCCAAATGCGCGCACTGCAGCAGGAGGGGCCGATCACCAAGGTGCGGGCGGCCGGTGAGGACGCCTGGCTGGTCACCCGCTACGACGAGGTGCGCACCCTGCTCGCCGACCGCAGGCTCCGTCTCAGCAATCCCGACCGCGAGCAGTCGGCCCAGAGCGCGGCCAGAGGCTTCATGGTCGCGCTGATGGCGGGGGACGACTGCGACACCGAACTCGCCAGGCACGGGCAGATGCGCGAGCTGCTCGTCCCGCTGTTCACCACGCAGCGGATGCGCCGCATGCAGACCCGCATCGAGCACCATGTGGACGAGCTGCTCGACGAGTTGGCCGCCTCTTCCCCGCCGATCGACCTGCACCGCGCGCTGTCGTTCCCGCTGCCGACCATGGTGGTCTGCGATCTGCTCGGCGTGCCGCTGGCCGACCGGGAGCGGTTCGGCCAGTGGGCGAGAGGCACCTTCGACCACAGCGACGACCAGCACTCGGCGAACACCTTCAAGAAGGTCGTCGACTACATGATGGAGCTGGTGGCGCGCAAGCGGGCCGAACCGGGCGACGACATCCTCTCCGAGCTGATCACCGCCAAGGGCGGCACCCTGTCCGACACGGAGATCGTCGACTTGGGCAGCGCCGTGCTGCTGTTCGGCTACGAGACAACCATCGTACGCATCGACCTGGGCACACTGCTGTTGCTGCGCAACCCCGTCCAGCGCGCGCAGCTCATCGAGGACCCCGGCCTCGCACCGGCCGCGGTCGAGGAGATTCTGCGCCTGAGCGTCGGCGGCAAGGGGTCCAACGCGCTGATACCCCGCTACGCGCACAGCGACATCACCGTCGGCGACACGGTGATCCGGGCCGGGGACGCGGTGAAGCTCGCCATCGGCGCGGCCAACATAGACGAGCGGGCCTACCCCGCGGGCGACGTGCTGGATCTGCACCGGGACAGGCCCAAGTCGCACCTGGCGTTCGGGCACGGCGCCCGCCACTGCATAGGCCGCACGCTGGCCCGGATCGAGCTGACCGCCGTGTTCGCGAGGCTGTTCCAACGGCTGCCGGACCTGCGGCTCGCGGTCCCCGAGGATTCCCTGCGGTGGCAGGAGCACCGGATCACCGGCGGGTTCGACGAAATCCCGGTGACCTTCTGAGCGGTATCGGCAGAACCGTCGCACACCCGCCAGCGGAAACCGTCGAACGAAACGAACACGGCATCCCGCAAGTGAGTTGACGATCCCTCAGGCAATTTGAGGGCTGGAAATGCATCGCCGGGCTATATAGGCTCTTGGTCCATCGATTCGAGCCGTCGGTCCGCCCGGAGGTGTGACGCTCCTTTCCCCCCGCGCCAGTTATCACGAGGACAAGGAACCATGACGGACACTTTCAGCGACTACGTCGACTGCGCGCCTCTTCTCGACGACCGTGAGGCCCTCGACCGCTTCTATGAAGAGCACGGCTATCTCTATCTCCGTGGCGCCCTGGACCGCGAACTGGTGCGGACCGCCGCCGAGCAGATGCTCCAGGGCCTGATCGCACTCGGCCATGCCGCCCCCGGCACCACGCTCGACACCCTTGCCATCGACTCCTTCGAGGCGGTCGACGAGGTGGCGATGCACGAGTACGTCAAGTACGACGAGCTGTGGAACCACCCCACGACCGTCAAGCTGTGGGAGCAGGTCTTCGGGGAGCCCGTCTTCGTCTTCAAGTCGACGACGATCCGCTACTACCCCTCCGCCGCGGGCTCCGCGGAGCCGAGCTTCCTGACCCCGCTGCACCAGGACGGCTTCTACATAGGCCCCAACAAGGACTTCCGCACCGCCTGGATACCGCTGCTCCCGACGAGCCCCGCCATAGGCGGCGTCGCCCTCGCCGACGGCAGTCACAAGAGGGGCCCCCGCGAGCACGTCGTCACCGAGAACTTCCGCCGCTTCGGCCACCCCGTGCGCGGCATCCCCGCCGAGGAGTTCGACGCGGACGAACAGCTGCTGTTCTCGCCCATGGAACCGGGTGACGTGCTCCTCTTCCACGCCTTCATGTGCCACAAGTCCATCCCGAACGTCTCCGTGGCCCCGGCCGGCATGCGGATGTCGATGGACACCCGCATCCAACCCGCCACCTCGCACCGCGGGTTCAACTCCATGACGCCCTGGCCGGAGTCCGCCAAGGACGCCTCCAAGGGCATCCTGTCGAAGATCACCGGCACTCCCGCCACCGCCGAATGACCGACTCACCCCCGCACGCGCCTCAACCGTCCCCCACGAAAGCCCGGGTAGACAACGCATGACGAACCGCGAGGGCCTGCCCTCCGTCAAGGGGTCCGACGCGGCCCCGGAGCCCTCTGCCCGTACGGAGCCGGACGCCGCGGGGCTCACCGGCATCGCCCTCGTGGTGGTGCTCACCGGCTACGCCCTGTCCATCGTGGACGCTTCCATCGTCAACGTGGCGCTGAACCCCATCAGCGACGACCTCCATGGCGGCCCCGCCGCACTGGAACTGGTGGTGTCCGGCTACGGCCTCACCTACGCCCTCGGCCTCGTGCTCGGCGGCCGGCTCGGCGACGCTTTCGGCAGGCGCCGCCTGTACGCCTACGGACTCGCCGCGTTCACCCTGACCTCGGCGCTCTGCGGACTCGCCCCGACGATCGAGTTCCTCGTCGCCGCCCGGCTGCTCCAGGGCGCCGCCGCCGCCATGCTCGTACCGCAGGTGCTCGCGACGATCCAGGCGGCCACCCAGGGTCAGGCGCGCGCCCGCGCCATCGGCATGTACGGCGCGACCGCCGCCCTCGGCATGGTCGTCGGACAGATCCTGGGCGGACTCCTCGTCTCGCTGGACGTCGCGGGCATCGGCTGGCGAGCGGTCTTCGCGATCAACGTGCCGATCGGGGTGGCCGCGCTGCTCGCCGTCCGGCGCGTCCCCGCGACCAAGGCGGACGCCAAGCCCGGCTTCGACCCCAAGGGCACCGCCCTGTTCGGCCTCACCATGGTCTGCGTCCTGACCCTGGTCGTGGCGGGCCCCGACCTGGGCTGGCCGCTGTGGCTGTGGTCACTGCTCCTGGTCGCCGCGGCGAGTGCGCTGGCGCTGACCCGGGCCGAACGCGGCCTGGAGGCGCGAGGCGGCTCACCGCTGCTGTCCCCGACGGTCCTGTCCCACCCGGGGATGCGCAGGGGCCTGGCGGCCATGGTGCCGTTCTCGGCCGGCTTCGGCGCCTTCCTGTTCGTCTACGCACTGGTCGCGCAAGGCCACTTCGGCTTCGACGGCCTCGAATCCGGCGGCGGCCTGGCGCCGTTCGCCGTGGCGTTCTTCGCGGTGACCCTGTTCACCCCGAAGATCGCGGCGGCCCTGGGCGCCCGCATCGTCACCCTGGGCGCCTGCGTCCAGAGTGCGGGCCTGCTGCTCCTCGCGCTGGTCATCCGGTTCGGCTGGCCGCACCCCTCCCTGGCGCTCGTACTCGTCGGGATCGGCCTCTACGGCGTGGGCGCCGCGCTGACCGGGCCGACACTGTTCCGGATGATCCTCGCCGACGTACCCACGGCCCAGGCCGGGATGGGCAGCGGTGTGCTGGTGACCAGCCAGCAGATGGCGACCGCGCTGGGCGCGACCGTGGGCGGAACCCTCTATCTGTCCATGGCCGACTGGCAGTCGACGATGCCGGCGGCCGTGGCCGTCCTCGCCCTCCTCGCGTGCTGTTCGGTGATCGTCCTCGTGATCAGCCTGAAACTCCCCGACCCCAGGTGACGCCGCACCCCGTGCACGACGCGTACTGACCCAGACCCTCTCGCAGGCAGCGGCGCGCCGTCCTTCGGCGTATCCGCGCACAGGAGTGGAGGCAGCCAAGTGCAGTTACGGACGGACACAGCCGTGGTGACCGGCGCCGCCAGCGGCATCGGACTCGCCCTCAGCGCCCGTTTCGCCCGGGCCGGCATGGCCGTGGTCATGGCGGACGTCGCGGGTGACGCGCTGCGCGCGCGGGCCGGCGAACTCACGGCGCGCGGCGCGAAGGTCACCGCGGTGAGCGCCGACCTGACCGACCCGGACGCCGTCGCACGCCTTGCGGACACCGCGTTCGACGTGCTCGGCGACATCGACGTGGTCTGCAACAACGCCGGGGTCCTCGGCCCCGTGGGACAGCCCCTGTGGGAGGTGCCGCTGGAGCGGATGCGGCAGGTCTTCGAGGCGAACCACTGGGCGCACGTCCTGGTGTCCCGCGCCTTCATCCCGCCGCTCCTCGAGCGCGGCAGGTCCGCCCACCTGATCCACACCGCCTCGATGTCCGCCTTCGCCGTCGGCGCGGGCAGCGCCGCCTACGCCGCCTCCAAGCACGCCGACCTCGCGGTCGCCCGCAGCCTGCGCGCCGATCTGCGGGACACCCCGATCCGGGTGTCGGTGCTGTGCCCGGGACGGGTCGACACCCCCATGGTCCAGGGCCTGACCGCGCCGCGCGGCGCGGGCGGTGACACCTCCGTGAGCGCCGAGGACGTCGCCTCACTCGTGTGGGAGGCCCTCGGCTCCGACCGCTTCTACCTCTTCAGCAACTCCGACGCCCCGCTGCGGCTGCGTGATCAGTTCGACGACGTATGGCGTCATGTCTCCCTTCCGCCCCCTTCCCCCGAGGAGGAGCTGTGGCACACGCCGAGAGCGACGACCGAAGCGATGAAACACTGACCATCGACCTGGAGGCGGTGCGCGAGAAGTACCGCCAGGAACGCGACAAGCGCAGCGCCGGCCGCAGCTACCAGTTCGCGCGCGGCGACTTCAGCGGCTACGCGCGCGACCCGTACACCGAGCGGCGGGAGCGCCCGCCCGTCATCGACGAGGTGGACGTCGCCGTCGTCGGCGCCGGCATCGGCGGCCTGCTGACCGGCGCCCGCCTGCGTCAGGAGACCGGCCTCGACCGCATCCGGCTGATCGACGAGGCGGGCGACGTCGGCGGCACCTGGTACTGGAACCGCTTCCCCGGCGTGCGCTGCGACGTCGAGAGCTACATATACATGCCGCTGCTCGAAGAGACCGGCACGATACCCACGGAGAAGTACTCCACCGGGCCCGAGATCTTCGCCCACCTCCAGCGGATCGCCCACCAGTACGACCTCTACCGCGACGCCCTCTTCCAGACCGCCGTCACCGAACTGCGCTGGGACGAGGCCGCCGAGAGGTGGCTGGTGAGCACCGACCGCGGGGATCTGTTCCGGGCGCGGTACGTGGCCATGTCGATCGGCCTGATGCACCGCCCCAAGCTCCCCGCCGTGCCGGGCCTCGAGACGTTCGCCGGGCACTCCTTCCACACCAGCCGCTGGGACTTCGACTACACCGGCGGGGACAGCACCGGCGGCCTGACCGGGCTGAAGGACAAGACGGTCGGCGTCATCGGCACCGGCTCGACGACCATCCAGCTCGCCCCGCACCTCGCCGAGTGGGCCGAGCGGCTCGTCCTCTTCCAGCGCACCCCCGCCACCGTCGACGTGCGCGGCAACCGGCCCACCCCGCCCGACTGGGCGGACAGCCTGCAACCGGGCTGGCAGCAGCACCGGATGGAGAACTTCCACGCCCTGACCTCCGGCATCCCGCAGGACGAGGACCTGGTCCAGGACCGCTGGACCCAGACCACGGCCAAACTGGCCGCCGCGATCCTGCCGACCGGCGACACGGGGGGCGACCCGAAGGAGCGGGCGCTGGCGGCCGAGCGGGCGGACTTCCTCAAGATGGAGGAGTTGCGCGCCCGCATCGACAGCGTCGTCACCGACCCCGCGACCGCCGCCGCCCTCAAGCCGTACTACCGCGTGTACTGCAAGCGGCCCTGCTTCCACGACGGCTACCTCCACACCTTCAACCGGCCCAACGTCACCCTCGTCGACACCCAGGGGCGGGGCGTGGAACGGCTCACCGAGGCCGGGGTGGTCGCGAACGGCCGGGAGTACCCGGTCGACTGCCTGATCTTCGCCACCGGCTATGAGCACGAGTTCGCCGTCCCCTACACCGAGCGCGCCGGGTACGACATCGTCGGCCGCGACGGCGTGAAGCTGTCGCAGAAATGGGCGGACGGGGCACGCACCCTGCACGGACTCCAGGTGAACGGCTTCCCCAACTGCTTCATCCTCTCCAAGATCCAGGCGGGCCGGCACGTCAACATCGCCTACATGCTGGGCGAACAGACCCGGCACCTCGCGTACATCGTCAAGAGCGTCGAGGAGCGCGGACACCGGGTCGTGGAGGCGTCGGAGGCCGCCGAGAAGGAGTGGGTCGAGGAGATCCTCCGGCTCGCCAGCAACGACCTCGACTTCCTGGAGAACTGCACCCCCGGCCTCTACAACAACGAGGGCGACCCGAGCGCGATGCCCCGGCTCAACTCCAGCTACGGCGGCGGCTCGGTGGAGTTCGTCAACATCCTCAGGCGCTGGCGCGCGGCGGGCGACCTCGCCGGCCTCGAACTGCGCTGACCACCCGACCCTTCTGCGAAAGGCGGCAACGCCCATGGACGTCACGCCGATACCCGGCGCCGCACTCGGCGCCGTCGTGGACGGCGTCCGTGTCACCGGCGACATGGACAAGACCCGGACCGAGGAGATCCGGGCGGCGCTCGACGCGCACCTCGTCCTCGTCCTCCGTGGCCACCCAAGGCCCTCCGACGAGGAGTTCCTGGCCTTCGGCCGCCACTTCGGGCACATCCCGAAGACCGGCCTGACCAGCGGTGCCCACCCCGACCACAACGAGATTCTGATCGTCTCCAACCTGGTGGAGGACGGCCGCAAGATCGGCGTCGGCGACGCCGCGTGGATGGACTGGCACACCGACTACTCCTTCCGTCCCCGCGTCTCCCAGGTCGGCTTCCTCGAAGCGCTGGAAGTGCCGGCCTCCGGTGGTGGACGGACCCTCTTCACCGACATGTACGCCCTGTACGAGTCGCTGTCGCTCGAAGAGCGCAGGCGCCTGCACTCCTACCGCGTACGCCACGCCCTGCGCACCGGGTACGAGGAGACCATCGAGGAGCAGCTCCAGGGCGAGGTGTCCCTCGGTGAGCGAACCGAGGAGATCCAGCCCGAGGACGGCACCTCGACCATCCACCCGCTGATCGCCCGCAATCCGCGCACCGGCCGCCAGTCGGTCTACGTCAGCACCCTGAACACCAAGCGGATCGTGGATCTCGCGCCCGACGACAGCCGCGAGCTGCTCGACGGGCTCCTCGCGCACGCGGGCAGACCCGAGTTCACCTACGCCCACACCTGGCAGCCGGGGGACATCGTCATGTGGGACCAGCTCGGCACCATCCACGCCAAGGAGGCGTTCGACCCGGCCGAACGGCGCGTCATGCGCCAGGTCGTCAGCATCTTCGACGACCCGACGGCCCCCTGGCGCGCGCAGGTCGCCGCATGAGCGCCCCTCCCGACTTTCTCAGCCACAGCCGGGTCACGCTCACCCCGGCCCTGCGGGCCGCCGTCGACCGGCTCGACCGCCGCTCACGCCACCAGGCCGCCTACCACTTCGGGTGGATCACCGCCGGGGGCGCGCCCACCAGCGCCGACCCGGGAAAGGCCGTACGGCCGGCGCTCGCGCTCCTGTCGGCCGAGGCGGTCGGCGCACCGCCGGAGGTCGCCCTGCCCGGCGCCGTCGCCGTGGAGCTGGTGCACAACTTCTCCCTCGTGCACGACGATCTGATGGACGGCGACGAGGAGCGTCGCCACCGGCGCACGGTGTGGAAGCTGTGGGGCCCCTCCAGCGCCATACTGACCGGTGACGCCATGCTCGCGCTCGCCCAGGAGGTGCTCCTCGACAGCGGCTCGCCGGCTGCGGCGCCCGCCGCCCGGCTCCTCGCGCGCACCACCCGGCACCTGATCCGCGGTCAGGTCCAGGACCTCGGCTTCGAGCAGCGCAGGCACGTGACGGTCGAGGAGTGCCTCGACATGGCCGCCGGGAAGACCGGCTCGCTGCTGTCGGCGAGCGCCGCGATCGGCGCCGTACTGGCCGGGGCGCCGGAGGCGGCGGTGGACGCCCTCGCGCTCTACGGCGACCATCTCGGCATCGCCTTCCAGCTCGTCGACGACGTGCTCGGCATCTGGGGCGATCCGGCGGTCACCGGCAAGCCGGTCCACTCCGATCTGCGTTCCCGCAAGAAGTCCCTGCCGGTGAGCCACGCCCTGAACCAGGACGGGCCGCTCAGCGACGAACTGGCGACCTGGCTCGCCACCTCCGGCGACCCCGACGAGGAGGAGCTGCGGCGGGTGGCCGGCCTGATCGAGGGCGCGGGCGGCCGGGACTGGGCGCTGGCCGAGGCCGCCCGGCGCATGGCGCTGGCCGAGGACGCGCTGGGCGGCGTCGACCTCGACGCCGGAGCACGGGGTGAACTCGTCGCGCTCGGCCGGTTCGTCGTCGACCGGAAGGTCTGAACCCCGGCCGCCCCCTCCCCCGCTCCGTCCCCGCCCCCCGCCGCACTTCCGTACGCACACCCGACACCAGGGGCAGCGCCGCCCCGGTGCCCCCTCATCCCCCGAGCACCTCCGCGTGCCCTGTTCCACAGCCCAGGGAGTCCCCATGCCCCAGGACGTCGACTTCTCCATACCGCTGCCCGGCCGCCGCAGCCCCGACTACGCCCGCGCCGAGGCCGAACACATCGCATGGCCCCGCTCCTTCGGCCTGATCACCAGCGAGGCCGCCGCGGAGCGCCACCGCAAGGGCGGCTACGCCGATCTCGCCTCCCGCTTCTACCCCTCGACCAGCGGCGCTGACCTCGACCTGGGCGTCGACCTGATGTCCTGGTTCTTCCTCTTCGACGACCTCTTCGACGGGCCGCGCGGCGAGGACCCGGTGCAGACCAAGCAGCTGACCGACGTCGTGGCCGCCGCCCTGGACGGACCGCTGCCCGCTTCCGCGCCTTTGATCGCGCACGGCTTCGCCGACGTCTGGCGGCGCACCTGCCAGGGGATGTCGAAGGAGTGGTGTGCCCGCAGCGCCCGGCACTGGCGCAACTACTTCCAGGGCTACGTCGACGAGGCGCACGGCCGCCGGGACGCCACCCCCTGCGACTCCGCGAGCAGCTACCTCGCCATGCGCCGCCACACGATCGGCGTGCAGCCCACCGTCGACCTCGCCGAGGCCACCGGGCACTTCGAGGTGCCGCACCGGGTCTTCGACAGTGCCGTGATGTCCGCGATGCTGCGGATCGCCGTCGACGTCAACCTGCTGCTCAACGACATCGCCTCCCTGGAGAAGGAGGAGGCACGCGGCGAGCTGAACAACATGGTCCTCATCCTGATGCGCGAGCACGGCTGGCCCAAGAGCCGCAGCATCGCCCATATGCAGGAGGAGGTGCGCGTACGTCTGGAGGAGTTCCTGCTCCTGGAGAGCATCCTGCCCAAGGTCTGCGACGCCTTCTCCCTCTCCGCGGACGAGCGCGAGGCCGTCGAACGCTACCGCCTGGACGCGGTGCGGCCCGTCATCCGCGGCTCCTACGACTGGCACCGCTCATCGGGACGCTACGACGCCGAGTTCGCGCTGGCCGCGAGCCGCCAGGGGTTCCTCGAAGAACTCGGCAGCGTCCGCTGACAGACCACCATCCGAGCCCGACCCTCCCGAGGAGAACCCCATGGCCCAGCAGACCACCCGGACCGAGCAGCAGACCTTCGTCGCGGGCACCGCACCGGGAGCCGTGCCCCTGGTCGGGCACGCCTGGCAGATGATGCGCCGTCCGCTGCAGTTCATGTCCTCGCTGGCCAGGCACGGCGACCTGGTGAAGATACGCCTGGGCCCCACCGAGGCCCACGTACCGACCCATCCCGCCCTCCTGCGCCACGTCCTGACCAGCGACAACGAGTACGACAAGGGCGGCATCTTCTACGACCGCGCCCGTGACATCGCGGGCAACGGCCTGGTGACCTGCCCCTACGCCGACCACCGGCGGCAGAGAAGGCTCATGCAGTCGGCGTTCACCCGCCCCCAGCTCAAGCGGTACGCGTCGGCGATGCACGCCGAGATCGAGGCGAGCGCGGAGCGCTGGAGCGACGGCCTGGTGGTCGACGCCTTCCCCGAGATGTACGGCATGGCCCTGCGCACCGTGGGCCGCACCCTGTACTCGACGCCGGTCAGCAAGGAACTCGCCGACAGCGTGGAGCGCGCCTTCGACGCCGTGCTCAAGGGGCTGTTCCGGCAGATGTTCCTGCCCGCGGCCGTCCGCAAGCTGCCCGGCCCGGGCAACCGACGCTACCGCGCCAACCTGGACTACCTGCACCGCACCACCCAGACGCTCATCGACGACTACCGCCGCGACGGCGTCGACCACGACGACCTGCTCTCCGCGCTCCTCGACTCCCGCGACGAGGACGGCGGCAGGCTCGGCGACCGGGAGATCCACGACCAGGTCATCACCGTGATGGCGGCCGGCACCGAGACGGTGGCGGCCACCCTCACCTGGATCTTCTACCTGCTCTCGAAGTACCCCCGGATCGAGCGGGAGCTGTACGCGGAGATCGACGAGGTCCTCGCGGGCAGGGCACCGGAGTTCGACGACGTCGCCCGGCTCCAGCTGACCGACCGCATCATCACCGAGACCCTGCGGCTGTACCCGCCCGCCTGGCTCTTCACCCGGCTGACCACCACCGAACTCGACGTCGCGGGGCTGCGGCTGCCCGCCCAGAGCACCGTGGTCTTCAGCCCGGCGGCGGTCGCGCTCGACGCGCCCTCCTTCCCCAAGGAGCGCCAGTTCGACCCCGACCGCTGGCTGCCCGAGCGGGTGACGCCGCAGGCCCGACAGTCGTTCATGGCGTTCGGCACCGGCGCCCGCAAGTGCATCGGCGACCTCTACGCCCGTACCGAGGCGACGCTGGCGCTCGCCACCATCCTGAGCAAGTGGCGGGTCACCTGCGAACCGGGGGTCGACGTGCGCCCCGTCCCGCTCGCCACCGTGTACCAGCCGCGCCGCCTGCGCCTGCGGCTGACCGCCCGCACCCCGGGAGCGTCGTGACGGGCACGGCGGTGCGGGTCGCGGACGTGCGGGGCGGCTGAGCCCGCCGGCCCAGCCGCCCCGCACCGCCTTCCGCGCGTCGCCGTACCGGCTACCGCGCGCCGCCCTGGCGGCGCGCGGCGGCCCGCTGGGCCCTGCGGGAGACACGGCCCTCGGAGGCGGCGGCGGGGGCGGCGGCCGCCGTGTCCGGGGCGATGCCCAGTTCGCCGCTGAGGTCGGCGACGAAGGAGCGCACCGTCGGGTACTCGACGAAGGCCGACGAGCGCACGGGGTGGGCCAGTTCCTCGCTGAGCTTGGCGATGACCTCGATCAGGATCAGCGAGTCCAGGCCCATGTCGAACAGATTGGTGTCGAGGTCCACGGTCCGCGGGTCGGGCGCGCCCAGGACGGCGGCGATCTCCTGGCGGATGAACTCGGTGAGCAGCGCGCTCTTCTGCGCGTCCGTGGCCCCCGCGAAGCGGTCCCGCAGCGTCCGCGCGGTCGGCTCTGCGGCCGGTGCCGTGCCGCCGTGCGGCTCGATCCAGTGCCGTACGCGCTCGAAGGGGTAGGTGGGCAGCGGCACCCGGCGTATCCGCTCGCCCTCGTGGAACGCCGCCCAGTCGACGTCCTCGCCCGCCGTCCACAGCCGCCCGACGAGAGCGAGCAGGAACTCGGCGCCGACGGGCGCCGGCCCCTGCGGCAGCAGGGCGATGCCGGGCCGCCCGGCGCCGGCGGCGTGCTGCGCGCCGATCCCTTCGAGGAGGCGCAGCGCCGCGTCGGGCAGCGCGGTGCGGTCGGCGGCGACCACGGGGGCGGTGATCTCCCAGCCGGCCAGGGTCCGCGCCGTGGCGTACTGGACGGCGAAGTCCGCCTCCGGGCTCCGCGCGCCCAGCAGTTCGTCGGCGGATGTCCCCAGCTCGGCGGCGCAGCGGTCGTAGTGCTCGCGGAAGGCGGCGGTCCCCTCGTAGAGGGCCGAGGCGTGTCCCGGCTCGGCGCCGCCGGGGGCCAGGTCCAGGACGGGCCGCTCGTCGGTGGGGTCGGCGGTCAGGATCCGGTCGGCGTCGCCCAGGGCCAGGGCGAGCGCGGCGTCCCGTACGTCGGTGGCGACCAGTGCGCGCCGGTAGGGGTGCGCGCGGCGGCCGAGCGCCAGGGTCTGGGACACGGCGGACAGGGCGAGGCCGCGGTCCTTGCGGAGCCGGCGGGCAAGCTCGGCGGCAACGGTGTCGAGGGCGGCCGGGGTGTTGGCGGAGAGCACCAGGAGGCGGGGCCCGGCGTCCTCGGCGTCGGGAGCGGAGGGGAGGGCGGGTGGCTCCTCCACGATGACGTGGGCGTTGGTGCCGCCGATGCCGAAGGAACTCACGCCCGCTCGGCGCGGTGTGGTGCCCTCGGGCCACTGCCGGGTCTCGGTGACGACGTGGAAGGGTCCCGCCGCGAAGTCGATCTCCGGGTTGGGGGACTCGAAGTGGAGGCTGGGGACCAGCGTGCGGTGCCGCAGCATCAGGACCGTCTTGATCAGGCCCGCCATGCCCGCGGCCGTGTCGAGGTGGCCGACGTTGGTCTTGACGGAGCCGATCGCGCAGGAGCGCGGGGCGAGGGTGCCGCCCTCGCGGCCGAAGGCCTGGTTGAGCGCCGCGATCTCGACGGGGTCGCCGAGCGGGGTCGCCGTGCCGTGGGCCTCCACGTACGAGATGGACTCGGGGGCAGCCTCGGCGATCTGCTGGGCCTCGGCGATGACGGCGGCCTGCCCCTGGACGCTCGGCGCGGTGTAACCGGTCTTGTCCGAGCCGTCGTTGTTGATCGCGGTGCCCTTGATGACGGCGTGCACGGTGTCTCCGTCGGCCAGCGCGTCACTCAGCCGCTTGAGGACCACGGCGCCCACGCCGTTGCCGATGACGGTGCCCTGCGCCTTGGCGTCGAAGGCCCTGCAGTGGCCGTCCGGCGAGAAGATCATGCCCTCGTGGTGGAGGTAGCCCTCGCCCTGGTCGGCCTGGATGTGGGCGGCGCCCGCGACGGCGATCGCGCAGTCCCCCGAGAGGAGGCTGAGGCAGGCCAGGTGGACGGCCACCAGCGAGGTCGAGCACGCCGTGTTGGTGCTGACGCTCGGGCCGCGCAGGTTCAGCTTGTAGGAGGTGCGGGTGGCGACGAAGTCCTTGTCGTTGGTGATCATCATGCGGTAGCGGTCCACGGAGGACGCGGTGCGGTAGCGCTCGCCGAGGTTGTGCAGCAGGTAGGTGTTGAGGCCCACTCCGGCGTAGACGCCGATCTGCTGCTCGCCGCGGCGCGGGTCGTAGCCCGCTGTCTCCAGGGCCTCGTGCGCACACTGCAGGAACTGGCGCTGCTGCGGGTCGATCAGCTCCGCCTCGTCCCGGGTGATGCCGAAGAAACCGGCGTCGAACGTGTCGGCGTCCGCGAGCACCTGCCCGGCCTTGACGTACCGGTCGTCGTTCAGCAGGTGTTCGCCGACGCCCGCCGCGCGCAGCTCCTCGTCGGTGAAGTAGGTGAGGGTCTCCCTGCCCTCGCTCAGCACCTGCCAGAACGCGTCGGGGGTGTCGGCGCCGGGGAACCGGCACGCCAACCCGATGACGGCGATGTCGGAGTCCCGGGCCTCGAATTCCTGCTGCTCTGTCCGCTGGTCGTTCATGTCTTCTCCTCAACCCACCTTGATACCGAGGTCCGCCGCGACCGCGCGCATGTCCAAGAACGTCTCCGCGATGAACCGCGCGCCGTCGTCGGTGGTGTCCATCTGCTTGAACAGCTCCACCAGCGCGGCGCGATGCTCCTCGCGGTCCCCCTCGCCCGCGGCTATCTCCAGGACCACCTTCTTCAGCTTCTCCTCGACCTCGGGCAGGTTCAGGGAGCGCGGGAACTTGATGCTGAAGGTGGAACGGTCGTAGTCCTTGTTGCGGCTCACCGCGCGCGTGTAGCTGGACGCGTTGAGCTTGTAGAACATGCAGTCCCAGTTCTTGAACGAGTAGTAGTTCAGGAGGGGGAACAGCGTGCAGTGCGTCTCCATGGGCGACGAGGCGTACAGGCCCTTCTCCTTCAGTTCCGCCACCATGCGGTCGGGGTCGTAGTCGTGCCGCATGGCGATGAACGGAAACACGATCTTGGGGAGTTCGTCGTCCTCGGCGAAGAGGATCTCCTCGATCTCGCCGTCGAAGAGTTCGCTCGCCAGCTCGGGCCCGAAGGACTTGTAGAAGCCGCGCACCACTTCCCTGACGTTCGACTCCATCGTGAGGATCTGCTGCGGATCGGCGCACAGGGCGATGTAGGGGATGCGCTCGCGGAAGGCGTACAGGATGGCGCGGATCACGAAGAACGTGCGGCAGGAGACGCAGGGCAGTTTCTCGTCGAGGTACTGGCCCGGCTTCTTCGGGCGCGGCCGGTTGAAGACGTCCCGCATCATCTTCTTGATGTTGTCGTCGTCCGCGTCCACCACGAACGTCGCGGGCAGCTTCTCCTGCGCCAGCTTGATGTTCTGCGCGGCGTGCGTGCTCTCGAAGGGCACGTCGAAGGTGTAGGCGAGCGTGCGCTTGCCGTATTCGTTGACGAACTTGTCCAGCATGTACGTGCTGTCCTTGCCGCCGCTGTACATGAAGAGGCAGTCGAACTCGCCGCGCGGATTGGGCGGCGCCGCCTGGAACTCGGCGAACACCTCGTTGGTGTACTTGTAGTTGACGATCAGGTCACCCGCGAAATCGAGGTTGCAGAGATTGCACACCTGCTGGTCGTCGAGGACGACCCCCGGGTGCCCGTCCTTGAGCGAGCAGATCTTGCAGCGGACGATGGTGGGTTCCACGGTGCCTCCTGGTGGGTTGTGTCGGCCCTGCGGCCTGCGGCGGGCTCAGCGTTCGGCGCCGGACCTGCGACGGCGCGCTCCGAGCAGCGATCTGTCCCGGCCGCCCTTGTGCCGTCCGCCCTCCGGCGGCCGGGGCGGGGCGCCGTCCTCGGCGAGGTGGCGGGCCATCGCCCGGATCGTCGGGTGACGGAACATGTCGAGCCGGCTGAGCGAGGGGCGCAGTTCCGCCCGAAGCCGCGCCACCACGTGGGTCAGCCGCAGCGAGTCGCCTCCCGCGTCGAAGAAGTTGACGTCGGCGCCGACCTCCGCGAGGCCGAGCGCACTCTGCCAGATCGCGGAGATCTGCTGCTCCAGCGCGCCACGCGGCGCGGTTTCGGCCGACGGCCTGTCGAGGACGGCCGCGCCGTGCGGGGCGGGCAGGGCCCTGCGGTCGAGCTTTCCGTTGGGCGTCAGCGGCAGCGCGGGCAGCGGGACGACGGCCGACGGGACCATGTACGCGGGCAGCCGCGCCCGTACGTGGGCGCGCAGCTCGGCGGCGTCCGGGACCCGCGCGTCCCCCTCGGTCACGGTGTAGGCGACGAGCCTGTCGCCGCCCGGCTCGTCGTCGCGTACCACCACCGCGGCCTGGGCGATGGCGGGGTGGTCGCGCAGGACGGTCTCGATCTCGCCGGGCTCGATGCGGTAGCCGTGCAGTTTGACCTGGCCGTCCACCCGGCGCAGATACTCCAGGCGGCCGTCGGGCAGGTGCCGCACCAGGTCGCCCGTGCGGTAGACGCGGCCGGGTGCGAAGGGGTCGTCGAGGAACCTGGCCGCGGTGAGGTCCGGCCGGCCGTGGTAGCCGTCGGCCACCCCGTCACCGCCGATGTACAGCTCCCCCGGGCTGCCGGGCGGCACGGGCCGCAGCCGCTCGTCGAGCACGTACATCCGCGTGTTGGCCAGCGGCCGGCCGATCGTCACCGGCCAGCCCGCCTCGACGCGGTCGAGGGAGGACCAGATGGTGGTCTCGGTCGGTCCGTACATGTTCCACACCCGGTCCGCCCGCCGCACCAGTTCGGCGGCCAGGTCGCCGGGCAGCGCCTCGCCCCCGCACAGGACGGTCAGCCCGGCCTCGCCCTGCCAGCCCGCGCCGATCAGCATGCGCCAGGTGACGGGCGTCGCCTGCATGACGGTCGGCCGGTACGCCTCGACCAGCGCGCGCAGCGCGAATCCGTCGGCGGCCGTCTCGGCGGGCGCCACCCGCACCTCGCCGCCCGTGACCAGCGGCAGGTACAGCTCGAGTCCCGCTATGTCGAAGCAGGCGGTGGTCACCGCGAGCAGGGAGTCCCGCGGGCCGAACCCCGGCTCCTTGGCCATGGAGCACAGGAAGTTGGTCAGCGCGCGGTGGCCGACCCTGACGCCCTTGGGCAGGCCGGTGGAGCCGGAGGTGTAGATGACGTAGGCGAGGTCCTTGGCACAGGCGCGGTCGGGGAAGTCCTCCTCGACGTCCGACTCGTGCGCCTCGTGCGCCTCCTCGCCGGGGTGGATCTCCACCGGCTGTGCCGGGCAGTCGGCGGGCAGCGCGGAGGAGAGCGCGGGTTCGGTGAGCACCAGGGCGGCGCCGGAGTCGTCGAGCATGTGCCGGATGCGCTCGGGCGGGTAGACCGGGTCGAGCGGCACGTACGCGGAGCCTGTCCGCAACACCGCGAGCAGCCCGGTGATCAGGTCGGCCGAGCGGTCGAGGAAGACCCCGACGAGGGTGCCGGGTCCCGCGCCGAGGCGGGTGAGACGGCGGGCGAGCCGGTTGACCCGGCGGTCGAGGTCGCCGTACGTGAGGACCGTGTCGCCGAACCGGACGGCGGGCTGGTCCGGCCGCCGGGCCGCCCACTCGGCGAACAGCTGGTGCACGCAGCGGTCGGCGGGGTAGTCGGCGGCCGTGTCGTTCCAGGTGTCGAGCACCAGGCGGCTCTCGTCGCCGGACAGCAGGGGAAGCAGTCCGGCGTCCTCGTCGGGCCGCTCGGCGGCCGAGCGCAGGAACCGCTCGAAGCGTGCCGCCAGTTGGTGGGCGGCGGCCGCCCTGCTCTCGTCCGCCGGGAGGAAGGCGACGGCGCGGGGCACGGCACCGGGCCCGCCGATCCGTACGGTCAGGGCGGGCCCGGCGGGGCGGTGCGCGGTGCCGTGGCCGTCGCTCAGGTCCACGGTGACCGGCAGCGCGCTCGCCGCGAGCGCCGCTCGTCCGCCGGGGCCGGGCAGGCGCAGGTGCGTTCCCCGCAGCGGGGCGCTCCGCCCGGCCTGCTCGGTGAGCCGTCGGGAGACCTCTTCCGCGAAAGCCGCCAGGGAACGGCCCTGTCCGGCCTCGGGGGCACGGAAGGGCACGTCGGACATGAGGGGCCCGGTGGTGTCCGCGGTGAGGCGCAGCGCCACGTCGAAGCCGCCCTCGTCCTCCCCCGCCATCCGGCCGAGGAACCGCAGGAGTACGGCGAGCAGCCAGGCCCTGGCCTCGTCGGGGTCCCCGGCCGGGATGTCCGGCGGGACGGCGGCGCGGGCGAGGTCGCGGGCGCCGGACGGCGCGGCGGGCTCCGGGGCGGCCGGCCAGGGGACTTCGAGGGGGGCCCGGTCGGCGAGGAGGGGCAGCCAGTGCCTCTCGTGGCGCCGCGCGGCGCGGGCCGTGGTCGCCCACTGCCGGCGGGCCGCGTCGTCCCCTTGCGTGAACCGGTCGCCCGGACGCAGTCCCGCCACGGCCGACGGGTCGCCGTCCAGGTCGGCCAGGTCCCTCAGCCGTACGTCGAAGTCGGTGGTGGCGACGGTCACGGCCGGGCCGTCGACGGCGACCACGGTGCCGGGTGGGCTCGTGGAGGGGCGCTCGGTGACCTCCGCCTTCCGTACGGCGAACAGGCGCTCGCCGAGGGCGAGGAGCGCGAGGCCGAACGCGTTGCGGTGCGGTCCGAGGTCGGTGGCGCGCACCAGGGCGCCGAGGTCGGCGGCGGGCCGGTGCCAGGAGAACAGGCCGCCGTCGGGCGGGCCGTCGTGCAGTCCGTGGTAGGTGCGCAGGGTGAGGTCCTGCGGGGTGCGGGTCTCGGTGCCCGCGGCCAGTTCCTCCACGAGTTCGCCGAAGCTGGCCGCCGCGGCCTCGTAGCAGGCGAGGTTGAGGGTGTACGCGGTGTCCTCGGGGCCGACCGGCACCGCCCGCTGCTTGAGCACGTCGCCCGTGTCGGCCTCGCGCTCCATGACGTGCCAGGTGACGCCGTGCTCGGTGGCGCCTTCCAGGATCGCCCAGCTGGTGGCGTGCAGGCCGGCGTGCCGGGGCAGCGGCGCGTCGTGGAAGTTGACGGGCATCCGCTCGGGCAGCGCGAGGACCTCGTCGGACAGCATCCGCAGGTTGGTGATGCTGAACAGGTAGGCGAACCGCAGCGGACGCAGCCGCTGCGCGAGGCCCCGGCCCGGATCGACGACGCTCAGCCCGTGCCCGGCGGCCCAGCGGCGCAGCCCCGGGTCCTCGGCGACCACGGCGGCCACGTGGTGGCCCCGCGTCAGCAGGTGCTCGCCGCATTCGGCGAGCAGGGGCTCCTCGCCGATCAGGACGGCGCTGAAGGGTGTGGTCATCGCTGTTCCTCCTGGTCCTCGAGGACGCTGCTCAGCTGGCGCAGCAGGCGGTCCACCTCCGCGTCCGAGAGGCTGTCGACGATCTGCTCGATACCGGGTTCGGGCCCGGCCGCGGTTTCGGTACCGCCGGGCAGTGGCCCCGCACCGGTCTCGGGCCGCGGCTCGGGAGCGGGTTGTTGCGGTGCAGGTGTCTTCGCGGCTCCGAGGGTGGCCAGGTGGCGGGCGAGGCGTTCGATGGTGATGTGCTCGAAGAGCAGGGTGGACGGCAGCGGCCCGTACTCGCGCTCCAGTTCCTTGGTGAGGCTGAGGACCACGAGGGAGTCGACGCCGTAGTTCTCGAAGGTGGCCCGGGGGTCGAGAAGGTTCTCGGGCATTTCGAGTACGCGGGCGAAGACCTCCTTGACCCGGCGTTCCGCTCCACCGACCGCGTCGGCGTCGGCGGGCCGCGCGGCGGGGTCCTCGCCCGTGGCCCGGGGTGCCGGCGCCGCCGGTGCGGGCGCGGCCGGTACGGACGCGGGCACGAAGCCGTCGCTCTCGGCGACCAGGACGCACTGATGGGTGCCGCCGTCCGGGCGCGGTCCCTCGGTGACGCGGCGGAAGCCGTTGTGGGCGAGGACATCGCGCCAGGCCGTGGTGGAAAGGAGCGGGGAGCCGGGCAGCCGGTACTCCGCGTCCTCGAACAGCCACCAGCCGGTGGCCAGGCCGAAGATCAGGGACATCTGGTCGCGCAGCTCCACGCCTTCGTTGAGCACCAGTACGCCGTTGGTGGCCAGGAGCCGCTTGGTGTGGGCCAGGGTGCGGTCGATGCCGGCGGTGGCGTGGAAGACGTTGGTGGCGAGCACCAGGTCGTGGGCGCCGGTCTCGACTCCCTGTTCCCCGGGGTCGCGTTCGATGTCCAGGGCCCTGAAGTCGGCGAAGGGGTGGTCGGCGGCGAAGCGTTTGCGGCCGTGCCGCACGAATCCGTCGGACACGTCGGTGTAGAGGTAGGCGACGTGGTCGCCGAGTCCGGCCTCCCCGAGGGCGCGCAGGACGCGGGCGCTGGTGCCGCCGGTGCCCGCGCCGACTTCGAGTACACGGACGCGGTCACCGGGCCGCTCGCGCAGGCGCTCTTGTACGTAGCGCAGCACCGTGTCGGCGACCTGCTCGTTGCACCGGTCGGTGACGGGGTCGCCCGCGTAGACGGCCTCGACCAGGTCGAGTGAGCCGCCGGGGAAGAGCACCTCCATGTGTCCGCGCCGTCCGGTCAGTACGTCGGGCAGCGCGTCGACGCACCGCAGCAGCAGGGTCGCCACGGCCTCCGTCTCGGGATGACGTGCCGTCAGCTCGGCTGCAACCTCCTTCGGATGGGCGAGGCAGCGGCGCAGCTCCGGATCGTCGAGCGCGGCGGTGGTGACCAAGTCGGCGCCCTCGGCGCGGAGGTGGCCGCCGCGCAGCAGGACGTCGATCAGGAGGCCGAGGAGCCGTTCCTGCCCGGCGGCGACGCCGAGGCGGACGCGGAGCCCGTCGCGGGTGTGCCGCTCGCCGGGATCGCGCAGGACGCCCATGGTCCGCAGGGCGCCGACGAGGAGCCGTCGGGCGAAGGTCTCGATGTCCGTGGCCGCGGCGCCGCCGTGGCCGGCCGCGCCGGTCACCGCGCGGCCGGGGGTCATGGGGGCGGATGGGGCGGGCCGGTGCGGCTGCGCCCTCAGCACCGTGTCCGGGTCGACGCCGAGACCGGTGAGGATCTTCGGGTCGGCCTTGACGACGAGCGTCTGCGGCAGCGGGCCCGACAGTGCCCGTTCGACGGCCGCCATGCCCTCCGCCGCGCTGATGGGCCGGATGCCCGCGGCGGCGAAGCGGTCGAGGACGCGCTCCCGGTGGGCGTCGCCGGCGGCGTGCCAGTAGCCCCAGTTGACGGTGCGCACGGGGTAGGGCGCGGTGCGGGCCGCGGCGAGCGCCCACGCGTCGGCGACGTGGCAGCCCGCCGCGTATCCGGCCTGGCCGTGGTTGCCCTCCAGGGTGACCGCGGAGGAGTACAGCAGCACGAAGTCGGGCCGCTCGCCGCGCAGGGCGCGGAACATGCTCCACACGGTGTCCGCCTTGGTGTCGAGGGCGGTGCGCAGCTCGGTTTCGGACAGCTCCCTGATGGGCTTGTCGACGAGCACCATCGCGGAGTGGATGACGCCGTGGAGCGCGCCGAAGCGCTCCTTGGTCTCGTCGATCACCTGGCGCAGGGCCGCCGGGTCACCGGCGTCGCACGGTACGTAGGAGACCTCGGCGCCCAGCTCTTCCAGTGCCGCGAGGTCGGCGCGGCGCCGCTCGTCCGGCGCGGCGCGGCCGACGAGGACCAGGCGGGCGCGGTGTGCGCGGGCCAGATACCGGGCGGTGTCGCGCCCGAGCACTCCGAGGCCGCCGATGACGAGGTACACCCCTCGCTCGCGGAAGCGGGTCGGGGCGGCGGCCGGTTCGACCGCTTCGAGCGCGCGGACGCGCCGTACGCCGCCGCGCAGCGACACGGCACGGACCTTGGCCCGCGCCGGCTCGTGGACCAGCGCGGCCGCCGCCGTGTCGAGTTCACCGCCGCGCACGTCCAGGCAGGCCGCGGTGAGCTGCGGGAACTCCTTGGCCGCGACCTCGCAGTAGCCGATGAGCCCGGCGGCCGCCGGGCGCAGCGCGTCGTCGTCCCCGAGCGGCAGGCCGTCGGCGGTGAGGACCTTCAGGGCCAGGGGCCGGTCGAGCAGGCCGGCCCGGTCGAGGCCGCGGACCAGCCGGTGCAGCGAGACGGTGCCGCGCTCCTGCTCCGCGTGCAGCCCGGCCCTGTCGTCCACCGGTTCGCGCGGTCCGCCGACGCCCAGGAAGTACACCAGGTCCAGGTGCGGGGCGCGGGCCAGGAGTGCGTCCGTGGCGCGCTCGTCCAGGCCGCCGTCGCCGACGGTCAGCCGCAGGTGCTCGGCGTCCGGGTGGGCGGCGCGCAGGGTGTCCGCCAACGCCGCGCAGCCCTCCCCCGCCACGGTCAGCACCGCCCGGGGCGCGGCCGTGTCCGTGACGGCGGGCGGCGCGACCGCCCAGCGGGGCCGGTAGTCGATGGACGGCTCCGGCTTCGGTTCCCGCAGGGCCAGGCCGAGGACGCGTACGCACACCCGGCCGTCCGTGTCGGTGACGGTGACGTCGAACCGCCGCGCGCCCAGGTCGCGGACGTGGGACCAGCCTTCGTCGGGCAGGGCCGCGTGCAGCTCCACCCGGTCCGCGGCGTACGGCAGCAGCGGCCGGCCCGGCGCACCGCCGTCGGCGAGCAGCAGGGCCAGGGGGTGCAGCGCCGCGTCGAGGGTGCCGGGGTCCAGCGGCCGGCCGGCCGCGCCGGAGTGCTCCCGCGGCCGGCGCAGTCGGGCGAGGGCGGTGCGCTCACCGGTCCAGGCCTGGGTGACGCGGCGGAAGTGGGGGCCGTAGGGCAGGCCTTGGCGGCGCAGGCCCTCGTACAGCTCCTCGTGGCTCACCGGGTGCGGGCAGTCCGCCTTGAGCAGGTCGAGGGGCAGGGGGTCGGGGCGTTCGGGGGCGGTGGCGAGAACTTGGCCCAGCGAGTACACGGGGGCGTCGCCGGTGGAGGGTGCGGTCAGGCGGTAGTCGAGTGCCTGGGCGGTGTCGGACTCCGTCGTGGCGAGGGTGACGTCGGTGCCGGTGTCGGCCACCACGAGCGGGGCGAGCCAGCGCACGTCGCTGAAGACCCGGGCCGCGTCCGCGCCCAGGGTGTGGGCCACCAGGTCCAGGTGGCCGACGCCGGGCAGCACCGCACGGCCGCCGACCACGTGGTCGCGTACGACCGGGTCGGTGGGCGCGAGGGTCAGGGTGGTGTCCGCTGCTCGGGGCGGTGTCGGCCGATCCGCCTGCTGGGGCGGCGCGGGGGTCTCGGTCGGTTCCCTGCGGGTGACGGGCAGCCAGTGGCGCGGGCGCTCGAACGGGTAGCTTGGCAGCGGGAGCGTGCGGCCGCCGCCCGCCGCGAACTCGTCCAGTGCCGTCCAGTCGGCGAAGGCGCCGGAGACCCAGAGCCGGGCGAGCCGGGTGTGGTCGCCGGCAGCGGCGAGCGTGCGCAGGAAGTCCGGGCCCGCGCCGTCGGTGAACACCTCGGCCAGCGCCGTGTGCTGGTCGGCGTTACCGGTGATCGCGGAGGCGACGCTCTCCCCGACGGCGAAGGCGGCGAACTTGTCGGCGGCGTCGTCGATGTCGGAGGCCGGGAAGGCGAGGCGTTCGGGCAGCGCCTCGCGGCCGACGCGCAGGGTGTGGCCGGTGTCGGCGAGGGCCGGGCGCTCCCGGCGCAGATGGGCCGCCATCTCGGCGGCGTAGGCGCGCAGCCGCTCCGGGTTGCGCGCGGAGAGCACGAGCAGTTGGGGACCGGACGGCGGGGCGGCGGGCCGCTCCTCGGGGGCGCGGTACTCCTCCAGGATCACGTGCGCGTTGGTGCCGCCCGCGCCGAACGAGCTGACGCTCGCCCTGCGCGGCTGCTCGATCCTGACCCCGTCCGTCTCGATGACGGGTCGCGCCCAGTCGGTGAGGGCGCGCTGCACACGGAACGGTGAGCGGTCGAAGTCGATGATCGGGTTGGTCTCCTCGGAGTGCAGCGAGGGCACCAGCTGGCCGTGGGAGAGCTGGAGCACGGCCTTGGTGACGCCCGCGATGCCCGCGGCGCCCTCCAGATGCCCGATGTTGGACTTCACCGAGCCCAGGGCGATGGTGCCCGGTCGGCGGGTGGCGTCGGCGAAGGCCTGTCGCAGGGCCGTGTGCTCGATGGGGTCGCCGAGCGCGGTGCCGGTGCCGTGCGCCTCGACGTAGCCGATGGTGCGCGGGTCGATGCCCGCGCGGTCCAGTGCCTCTTCGATGAGGGCCTGCTGCGCCTGGGGGTTGGGCACGGTGTAGCCGCCGGTGCGGCCGCCGTGGTTGACCGCGGTCGCCTTGATCACCGCGTGGATGTGGTCGCCGTCGGCGACGGCCTCCGAGAGCCGCTTGAGCAGCACCGCGCCGACGCCCTCGCCCGGCACGTAGCCGTCGCCGCCGGCGCCGAAGGAGCGGCAGCGGCCGTCGGTGGAGAGCATCCGCATCCGGCTCAGGTGCGCGTACTTCGAGGGGTGCGCGGAGACGTTGACGCCGCCCGCGACGGCGTAGCGGCACTCTCCCCTGCGGACGCTCTCGCAGGCCTGGTGGAGGGCGACGAGCGAGGCCGAGCAGGCGGTGTCCACGACGACGCTCGGGCCGCGGAAGTCACCGAAGTAGGAGACCTGGTTGGCGATGGCCGAGCGGTTGGCGAGGACCGTGTGGTGGTGGCCCCGCGCGGCCTCCTCGGCGGCGAGCTGGGCGTAGTCGCCCCACATCACGCCCGCGAAGACGCCCACGTCGCGGCCCTGTCCCCCGAAGCGGGGGCGCGGCAGGCGCGAGGGCGGGTAGCCGGCGTTCTCCAGCGCCGACCAGGCGGCCTCCAGGAACAGGCGCTCCTGGGGGTCCATCAGCTTGGCCTGGGAGGGCGGGATGCGGAAGAACAGCGAGTCGAAGGCGTCGACGTCCGCCAGGAAGCCGCCCCACTTGCCGTAGCTGGTGCCGGGGGCCGCGTGGTCGGCGGCGAAGTGCGCGTCGGCGTCCCAGCGGTCGCGGGGTATCTCGGTGACCGCGTCGTGGCCGCGGCGCAGGTTCTCCCAGAACTCGGTGAGGTTCCGGGCGTCCGGGTAGCGGCCGCCGATGCCGATGATGGCGATGTCGTCGTCGCCCGCGGGCTGCCGCGGGGGCGCGGCGGGGGCTGCGGGGGCTGCGGGGGCTGCGGGGGCTGCGGGGCGCGCCTCGGCGGCGGCCACGGGATGTGCCTCTGCGGCGGTCGGCGGCACCGGGAGCGCGGCTTCCTCGGGGAACAGCCGGCGGGCGGCGTCGGGGTGTTCGTCCAGGAGGTGGGCGGCGAGGTCGTGCACGGTGCGGTACTCGAAGAGCAGGGTGCCGCGGGCGCCGGGGAAGTCCCGGTCCAGGTGCTGGTTGGTCTCCATGACCAGGACGGAGTCGAGACCGTAGGCGTCCAGGGTGGTGTGGTCGTCGATGCGCTCCGCCGAGAGGCCGAGCACGTTGCCGAGCAGGGCGCGCACGTGGTCCCGCATGCGGTCCAGCAGGGCGGGAGTGGGGGTGGTGGCCGGTGCGGCGGGGGCGGCGGGCCGCGTGGTGTCGGCGGTGCTGTTCCCGTGCGTCGTCGCGAGCGGCGCCGGGGTGTGCGGCGGGCGTGCGGGCGCGGTCGGGCCCGCCGCGCGTGGTGCCAGCGCCGCGTCCACGGCCTCCGGGTCACCGATGGCGGGGACGAGCCGGGCCCGCCCCGTGCGCCAGGCCAGTTCGAGGGCGCGCAGCCCTTCCTCACCGGTGAACTCCCGCATGCCGGTGCGGTGGCGGTAGCCGGCCCGCTCCTCCTCCCCCATCAGGGCGTCCACGCCGCCGATGCGCCACAGCGGCCAGGCCAGGGAGAGGGTGCGGCCCGCCGCGCGGCCCTCGCGGACCCGGCGGTCGCGCAGGTCCGCGTAGGAGTCGAGGAAGCGGTTCGCCGCCGCGTAGGCGCAGGCGCCGAAGTCGCCGACGACCGAGGCGATGGAGGAGAAGACCACGAACAGGTCGAGCGGTTCGTCGGCGGTGAGCGCGTCGAGCAGCCGGACGCCGTGCGCCTTCACCGACAGCAGCTCGGTGAAGCGTGCGGCGTCCGCCTCCAGGAGCGAGCACTGGTCGGCGGCGCCCGCGAGGTGGAAGACGCCGTCGAGATGCCCGAAGCGCTCCTTGGCCCGCGCCACCGCGGCCCGCATGCCCGCCGCGTCCGCGGTGTCGGCCGCCGCGAGCAGCACCTCGGCGCCGAGCGCGACGAGTTCGTCCGCGGCTTCGCGGGCCGCGGGCCGGTCTGCGGAGCGGCTGACCAGCACGAGCCGCGCCCGGTAGGTGGACGCGAGGTGGCGGGCCAGTTCGCGTCCGATGCCGCCGGTGCCGCCGGTGACGAGGTAGGTCCCGCCCCGCTTCAGCGGGACGGCGGCTCCGGGGTCCGGTGTGTCGGCCCTGCGCAGGACGCGGACCTGGCGGCCCGCCGCCGAGTGGCGGACCTCCGCCCCGGTGGGACGGCCGCCCTGCGCCAGCTCGGCGTCCAGCAGGGCCGGCAGCTCCGGCCCGCCGGCGCCGGCCACGGTGAACAGTTCGAAGCGCGGCAGCACCCCGGCGAGGGAGAGCGCGAAGCCCGCCACGGCCTCCTGGTCGGGGCGTTGCCCCTGTCCCGTGTCGGCGAGTACGTAGGCGCAGCGCACCCGGCCGGGGAGGCGGACGGCGTCCAGGGCGAGGGCGAGGGAGCGCAGGGAGTGCAGTCCGCGCGCGAAGGCCCCGTCGAGCGCGGCCTGTGCCTCGGCGGAGTCCCCCTCGCGCCCGTAGGCGACGGGCTCGGCGCCCAGGCCCCACAGGTGCACGACGTCGAGCGAGCGGACGCCGTCGTGTGCCAGGTCCGCGAGGAGCCGCTCGAAGTCGCCGGGCCGCGCGGGGTCGACGGCGTACCGGTCGGGCCCGGTCCTCGCGAACCGCGGCGCCACGCGTACGTCGATGACGCGCCGCCCGCCGCTTGTCCCCGCGAGGCCGCGGGCCACCTCGTCGTCGTCCCCGAGGACGAGGACGGCGTCGGCGCGGAGAGCGGCGCCCGCCACGAGGGCCTGGTCCTGCCAGACCTGCTCGTAGAAGAACGGGGCTTCCTGCTGGGCGAGGTGACGGCCGGTGAAGTTGTCGATGCGGACCAGTTCGGCGCCCGAGTCGTCGAGAATGCGCAGGTCGAACTGCCCCTGGTCGGCGGCTCCGGGCTGCCGGGCGGGCACGGCGTGCGCGTGGCACCTGCGCGGCAGCGGCCGCGGTGTCCGGATCTCCAGCGCGCCGAGGTGGAAGGGGACCGCGAGGCTCCCGCTCTCCTGCGGCGACGGCGAAGCCGCCCAGTGGCAGGCCCGCAGCGCGCCGTCGAGCAGGGCGGGCGGCAGCAGTGAGGCGCCGTCCTGCTCGGGCAGCGTGAGGGTGAGGAGGGCGCCGCCGTCGCCGAACCTGGCCTCCTCGATGACGTCGAAGGCCGGCCCGTAGGCGAAGCGGGCGCCCCGGTAGGCGGCCTGGACCGCCGCACGGTCCCTGACCTCGGGGCAGCTCGCGCGAAGGGCGGCGAGGTCGGTGGGGGCCGCGGCGGGACCGGTGGGGTTCGCGTACACCGTGCCGCGCACGTGGACGGTGCGCCCGGTTGTCTGTCCCTGTGCCGTCCAGACGGTGAAGGCCAGTTCGCCGTCCGTGCGCTCCGGTCCGCCGCCCGTGCGGGTCAGGCCGACGTGCACGTCGACGCTCTGCCCGTCCTCGATCACCACTGGCCGGCCCCAGAGCACGTCCCGCAGGCCGAGCGCGTCGTCGAGACCGGCGAGACGGGCCGCCGCGCGGGCCATCTCCAGGCAGACCGCACCGGCGAGCAGGGCCCGCCCCTCGATGACGTGGTCGCGTACGAGCGGTTCGCCGGCCCGGAAGGTACGGCGGAAGCGGATCTCGTCGAGGGTGGACTCGTTGGCGTCGAGCAGCGGGTGGAGGCGGGCGGGCGCGTCGGCGGTGCTCCGGTCGGCGGCGGGCACCCAGTGGCGCTCGCGGGCGAAGGGGTAGGCCGGCGCGGGGACGCGGCGGGGTTTCGGCCCCGCGGGGGCGATCCCGCTCCAGTCGGCCGACCCCTCGCGTGTCCAGCGCGCGGCGACGCTGTAGGCAGGGTCGTGTTCGGTCGGCTGCTCGGGACCGGGGGACGCGCCGGTCACGAGGCCGGGGCACGGTGCGCCCTGCTGGAAGGCGCGAAGCGCCCTGACGAGGGCCGCGCCGTCGTCGGCGACCACGGCGAGGCGTTCGGCCATGGTCGTCCGGCCGTGTTGCAGGGTGTGGGCGAGGTCTTCGGCGCGTACGTGCTCGCGTTCGGCGAAGTCGGCGACGCGGCCCGCGTAGACGGCGAGCCGTTCCGGGTCCCGTGCGGAGAGCGGGAAGACCAGCGTGCGCGGGAAGCGCTGGGCGGCGACGGGCCGCTCGGGGCGCTCCGGGCCCCGCTGGTACTCCTCGATGACCAGGTGGGCGTTGGAGCCGCCCGCGCCGAACGAGCTGAGTCCGGCGCGGCGCGGTGCCGGGCCGTGCTCACCGGCCGGCGCGGGCCAGTCGGCGGCCTCGCGCTGCACCAGGAAGGGGGAGCGCCCGAAGTCGATGTTCGGGTTCAGCTCGTCGGCGTGCAGCGAGGGCGCGAGGCGCCGGTGCTTGAACTGGAGCAGCACCTTGGTGAGTCCGGCGATCCCGGCCGCCGATTCGAGGTGGCCGATGTTGGACTTCACCGAGCCGATGGGCCACCGCCGGCCGTCCGCCTTCGTCGCCCCGAAGGCCTTGGCGAGCCCGGCGATCTCGATCGGGTCGCCCAGGGACGTGCCGGTGCCGTGGGCCTCGACGTAGCCGATGTCGGCGGGTTCGAGGCCCGCCCCGCGCAGCGCGCGGCGCACGGAGTCGGCCTGGGCGTGCGGGCTCGGCACGGTGTACCCGTTGGTCTTGCCGCCGTGGTTGACGGCGTGGCCCCTGATCACCCCGTAGACGTGGTCGCCGTCGCGCTCGGCCGCGGCCAGCGGCTTCAGGAGCACCGCGCCGACGCCCTCGCCCGGCACGTACCCCGTGCCCCCGGCGCCGAAGGCACGGCACCTGCCGTCGGCGGAGACGAAGCGGCCCTGGCTGAGGAAGACGTATTTGTAGGGGTGCAGCGAGAGGTTCACCCCGCCCGCGACGGCCATCTCGCTCTCCCCGCCGCGCAGGCTCTCGCAGGCCAGGTGGATCGCGGTCAGCGAGGACGAGCACATGGTGTCGAGCGCGATGCTCGGCCCGTTCAGACCGAGGGTGTACGAGACGCGGTTGGCGATGGAGGCGAACGACGAACCGGTGACCCTGATCCCGCCGCGCTCGGCGTCGGCCGCGCCGTAGAGCTGGTACTCGCCGTACATGACGCCGACGAAGACGCCGACCGGGCGGCCGGTCAGCTCGTCCCCGCGGTATCCGGCGTCCTCGAACACGTGCCAGGCGTTCTGCAGGAACAGGCGTTCCTGGGGGTCCATCAGCTCCGCCTCGCGCGGCGAGATGCCGAAGAACAGCGGGTCGAAGCGGTCCACGTCGCGCAGGAAGCCGCCCCATTTGGAGAAGGCGCGGCCGGCGGCCGACGGGTCGGGGTCGAAGTAGCGGCCGTGGTCCCAGCGGTCGGCGGGGATCTCGGTGACGCAGTCCCGGCCCTCGGCGAGGTTGTCCCAGAACTCGTCGAGGTCGTCGGCCTTGGGGTAGCGGCCGGCGAGGCCGATGATGGCCACGGCGTCGTCGGCCTCGGCGGGGCCGGGCCGGTGCGGTTCCGTGGTCCGGGCGGGGAGCGCCGACCCGGTCTCCGCGCGGTCGGCCGAGGTGCTCGCGGGCGGTGCGGACGTGCCCGCCGGGCCGGTGGGCGCTGCCGCCAGTTCCCCGAGCCGCCCGGCGTACTCCGCGACGAAGTACTCCGCCAGCTCCTCCAGCGTGGCGTACTCGAAGAACAGCGTCTTCGGCAGCTCGTCGAAGTGCTTTTCCAGTTCGGCGTTGAGCTGGGTGATGACCAGCGAGTCGATGCCGTAGCGGTCGAACGGCACGCGCGGGTCGATCTCCCCCGCGTCGAGCTTCGTGCGCTCGGCGAGCAGTTGCTTGAGGAAGGTGGCGGCCCACGCGGCCAGATCGGTGCCGGACGGTTCGGCCTCCCCCGCTCCCCCGGCCGCGCGGGAGCGGCGTACGGGGGCGGGTTCGAGCGCCGCCGCGACGCGGGCCAGGTCGCCGTGGCCGACGAGCAGCGCTCCGCCGTCGTGCCGCAGCGCCTGGTCGAAGGCGGCGAGAGCGGCGTCCGTGGCCATCGGGGACAGCCCCGTACGGTGCCGCAGCGCCCGGACGGCGTCCTCGTCCTGGCGCATGCCGCCCGCGAGCCAGAGCGGCCAGCCGAGGGAGAGCGTGCGGCCGAAGCGGCTGCCGTCGGCCACCTGGGCCCGGCGGCGCTCGGCGAAGGCGTCGAGGTGGGCGTTGGCGTACGCGTAGTCGCTCTGGCCCGCGTTGCCGAACGCCGCGGCGATGGAGGAGAAGCAGACGAAGAAGTCCAGCGGGTCCTCGGCAGTGAGCCGGTCCAGGAGCCGTGCGCCGAGGGCCTTGGGGCGGACGACCTCGGTGAACTCCTCCCAGCTCTTGTGCAGCAGATAGGCGTCGTCCAGCGTGCCCGCCGCGTGCACGACCCCGCGGATCGCCCCGTGCTCGGCGCGGACGGACTCGACGGCCGCGCACAGGGCCGCCTCGTCGGTGACGTCGACCCGGTGGAAGGTGACGTCGTGTCCGGCCGCGCGCAGGGCCTCGACGCGCTCGGCGGCCGCCGGGGCGGGCGCGGACCTGCCGAGCAGGGCGAGCGGGGCCCCGGTGCGCGCGGCGAGGTGCTCGGCGAGGGCCAGGCCGAGGCTGCCCGTGCCGCCGGTGATCAGGCAGGCACCGTCCTGGAGCGGCGGGGTGGCGGTCCCGGCCGGGGGTTCGGTGCGGGCCAGGCGGCGGTGGCGCCGCACGTGCCGGACACCGCCGCTGTGCCGGGTCTCGCTCTCGCCGTCGTCCAGGCGGGCCAGTTCGTCGACGAGCGCGGGAAGCGGCGCCGTGTCGGCGTCCAGGCCGACCAGGCGGTGGGTGAGGCGCGGGTTCTCCAGCGTGACGGTGCGCCCGAAGGCCGCGAGGGCGGCTTCGGCGGGGTCCGCGCCGTGGGCGTCGGTGCGATGGGCGACCAGCAGCGCGGTGCGGTCGCCGCCACGGCGGGCGAGGAGCGCCTTGGTCAGGGCGAAGACCGAGCGCGGGCCGTCGAGGTCGTGGCCGACCTCGGCCGCGCACCAGGTGTGCAGCACCGTGGCGGGGGTGCGGCCCGTTCCGGCGAGCCGGTCGAGGAGCGCGGCGAAGTCCGCCTCGCTGTGCGGGTGCACGGTGTAGTGGTCGTCGTCGACCCGCGTGAACTCCTCGCCGGGAGTGGCGAGGACCACCGCGGGGTCCGGGTCACCGGCGTCCCTGAGCGCTTCGAGCAACGCGGCGCGCTGGGCGGGCTCGTGGGCGAGGAGGAGCCGCGGGCCGGCGGGCGGGGCCGCCGGGGCATCGGATGCCGCCGGCTGCCAGACGCCGGCGAAGAGGGCGGTCCCGGGCTCGTCGTGGCCGTTCCTGAGGGTGCGTACGGACAGGTCGCGCAGGCGGGCGAGCAGGCGTCCCTCGGTGTCGAGGAGGTCGATGTCCGCCTTGGTCTGCTTCTCCCCGCCGCCGTGGGCGGGCAGCGTGACGTGGGCGAGGCAGTGCCGGGGCAGCGGCGCGAACACGTCGAGGCCGCCGAGCGCCAGCGGCAGGTAAGTGGTGCCCTCGTCCTCCCGGGCGGCGAGCAGGCCGACCACCGCGTGCAGCGCGGCGTCCAGCAGCGACGGGTGCAGGACGAAGTCGTCCGTGTCCCGCTCCCCCGCCGGGAAGGCGTCGGCGGGCAGTTCGAGGACGCCCAGTGCCTCGGCGTCGCCGCGGCGCAGCTCGCGCAGGGAGCGCATGGCCGGGCCGTAGTCGAGGCCGCGGGCCCGCAGCAGGCCGTAGAGGTCGGCCGCGGCGAGCAGGTCGGGGCAGCGCGCCGTGAGGGCGGCCGGGTCCACCGGGGGCGGGGCGTCGGCGGGGGCCGTGGCGGACAGCTCGCCGCGGGCGTAGATCTCGGGCTCGCCCGCCGCCGTCCCGGCCGGGTCGGTGATCGCGAACCGTGCTCCGTCCCCGTGCGGGGTCAGCTCGACGTGCACGGTGCGCGGTCCGCGCGGGAAGGACAGCGGCCGTTCGAAGGAGACCCTGGCGAGGGAGCGCGCCCCGGTGGGCAGGGACAGCGCCCCCGCGGCGCGCGCCATCTCCAGGTAGCCGACGGCGGGCATGATGGCCCGGCCGTCGACGCGGTGGTCGGCGACGAAGAACTCGTCGCCGGTCAGGGTGGTGGCGTAGCGGTGCTCGGCCAGGGTCGAGACGTTGGCGCCGATGAGCGGATGCGGGCCCTTGACGGCGTCCGCGCCCGCGCTGTCCGACGGCGGTTCGAGCCACACCCTGCGGCCCTCGAAGGGGTAGGTGGGCAGCGGGACACGGCGGCGCCGCTCACCCGCGTAGAACTCCTCCCAGTCCACCTCGGCGCCGTCGAGCCAGGCGGTGCGCACGGCGTCCAGCAGGGTGCGGCCCGAAAGCTCCGGGTCCGGTGTGAACAGTCGCTGCTCGGCGGCGTCTTCGGCCTGACCGGTCGCGCAGCCGGGCTCCTCGCGTGCACGCAGGGCGCGCACCGCCTCGGCGGAATCGGCGCAGATCACGGCGCGGCGGTGACGGTGGGCCCGGCGGCCCATCGCGAGGGTGTACGCGGCGTCGGCGAGGTCGGTGCCGGGGGCGGCCTCGAAGTGGTCGGCGAGGGCGTCGGTGAGGGCGTCGAGGGCGGTGGGGGTCCTGGCGGAGAGCAGCAGGAGCTGCTCCTCGCGCGCGGAGGGGTCGCCCGGGTCCTGCTGGGGGGCTTCCTGGAGGATCGCGTGCGCGTTGGTCCCGCCGATGCCGAACGAGCTGACCCCGGCCCGCAGCGGTCCCTCGGCCGTCCAGGGTTTCGTCTCGGTGCTGACGTAGAACGGGGTGGCGGCGAAGTCGATGGCCGGGTTGGGCTGTTCATAGTTGAGGGTGGGCACCAGGGAGCGGTGGCGCAGCATGAGCGCCGTCTTGATCACTCCGGCGACGCCCGCGGCGGCGTCCAGGTGGCCGACGTTGGACTTGAGGGAGCCGATGGCGCAAAAGCCCGTGTCGGATGTGCCGCGGCGGAACGCGTCGGTGAGCGCGGACACCTCCACGGGGTCGCCGAGCCGCGTCGCGGTGCCATGCGCCTCGACGTAGGAGATGCTCTCCGGTTCCGTGCCGGAGACCGCGTGCGCCTCGGCGATGACGGCCGCCTGGCCCTCCTTGCCGGGGGCGGCGTAACTGACCTTGAGGGAGCCGTCGTTGTTGGTGGCGGTGCCCTTGATCACGGCGTGGATCGTGTCGCCCGCGTCGAGCGCGTCCTCCAGGAGCTTGAGGACGACGATGCCCACGCCGTTGCCGAGGACGGTGCCGCCGGCCTGGGCGTCGAAGGTGCGGACCCGGCCGTCCGGGGAGAGGATCGCGCCCTCCTCGTACAGGTAGCCGCGCGTCTGGGGCAGCTTGACCGTCACGCCACCCGCCAGCGCCATGTCGCACTCGCCGTTGATGAGCCCCTGGCAGGCGAGGTGGATGGCCACGAGCGAGGTCGAGCAGGCCGTCTGGACGCTGTAGCTCGGTCCGCGCAGGTCGAGCTTGTAGCTGACGCGGGTGGCGAGGAAGTCCTTGTCGTTGCCGACCATGACCTTGAAGTGGTCGGAAGTGGCGGTCTGGTCGATGCTCGGCAGGACGTGCTGCTGGAGGTAGGTGTTGATGGCGGCGCCGCCGTAGACGCTGATCAGCCCGTCGTAGCGGCGCGGGTCGTAGCCGGCGTCCTCCAGCGCGGTGTGGCAGCTCTGCAGGAAGAGGCGCTGCTGGGGGTCGATGACCTCGGCCTCCGCCGGGGTGAACTCGAAGAAGCCGGTGTCGAAGAGGTCGACGTCGGGCAGGACGCCGTGGGCCCGTACGTACGCCGGGTCGGCGCGCAGCGCGGCGGGTACGCCGGCGTCGGCCAGTTCCTCGTCGCTGAACCGGGTGATGCCCTCGCGGCCCGCGCGCAGCAGCTCCCAGAATTCCCCCACGCTGTCGGCGCCGGGGAAGCGCCCGGCCATGCCGACGATGGCGATGTCGTTCCCGGACACCTCGGTGGCGTCGTGCGAACTCACGGTCGTTCCCTCTTCCCTTGCTGCTCGGCCCTGTTCGGCTCGGAGTGCGGCTGCGGCCCGGTGTGCGGCGGTTCGGCGGGTGGCCGGTTCGGCGTGCGGTCCGTTCGGCGGGTGGTCCGTTCGGCTCAGAGCGCGGCGAACGCGGCCGCGCGCCGGCGCAGCAGTGCCGCCGTCTCGGTCATCAGCTGCTCGGCGATCGCATCCACGTGCCGCGACTGCCAGGACTCCAGGACGGTGCCGCGCGCCCAGGAGTTGAACGCGCCCATCGCGGGCCCGCAGTAGATCAGGTAGTCGACGGTCCTGCCGGGTTCGCCGCGGCGCGCCAGCTCGAAGCCGCGGTCGAGGTAGCTCCTGAAGGCGTCGGCCATCCGCCGCTTGGGGTCGCCGGCCCGGGAGGCGGACGTGAGCGGGGCGCGCAGGAACTTCTCCTCGATCTGCCGGCGGGTCGGCGCGTCGAGGGCGTCGAGCGAGTCGTGGCGGCGCCACAGGTCGTGGAGTTTCGTGGCGCGCGCCGGCAGGAACACCCCGCGCTTGACGACCTGCGCGCGTACGCCGAGTTCGAACATCTCGGCGGCGGGCGCGAGGGCCACGTCGTGGACGTCCAGGGACTGGAGCAGGTCCTTGACCGCCGTGCTGGTGTCCGCCTCGGGCGTGCACTGGTTGATGGACCCGGTGAGCACGAAGTCCGCGCCGAGGAGGAACGCGGCGGCGGCCGCCTCCGGGCTGCCGATGCCGCCGGCGGCGCCGACGTGCACCCGCGGCCCCGGTCCGGCGGCGGCGTCGCGCAGCCGGAGCACGGCGGGCAGCAGCGTGGTCAGGCTGCCGACGGCGTCGTACCAGCCGGAGCCGGTCTCCACGCACAGGTCATCGGCCAGCGGCAGGTTCGCGTACCGCGCGGCGTCGTCCTCACGGACCTGGCCCGCGTCGACCAGTTCGCGGACGAGCGCGGGTGGGGCGGGCGCGAGGAAGGCGGCGGCCATGTCGGTGCTCGACACCTTGGCGAGCACCCGCCCGCCGCTGAGCCGGTACCTGACCAGGGCCGGGGTGATCCGCAGGAAGCCGGAGGCCTCGACGGTGCGCACGCCTTTGCGCAGGAAGAGGTCGACCAGGACCGACTCCCGGTCGGGGTCGGTGTGCTGGTGCAGCAGGTTGGCGCCGTAGGGCCCGTCGGCGCCGAGCCCGGCGCGCACCGCGTCCAGGCCCGTCCCGACCTCGTCGAGGGGGAGCCCGGCGGTGCCGAAGAAGCCCATGCCGCCCGCCTTGCCGAGCCGCACCAGGAGGTCGGCGCCGGACACGCCGCCGTACATGGCTCCCGCGAGGTAGGCGTAGCGCAGGCCGTAGCGCTCCCGGAACGCGGCGGCGCCGAGGGCGGCGGGGCCGCCGCCGGCCCGGGTCCCGACGGGCTCGGCCGCCACGACCCGGGGCTCCACCCTCCCGGGCTCGGCCGCCACGACCGGGGGCTCCGCCTCCGCCACCGCGGGCTGCGCCTCCGCCACGGCGGGCTCGGCCTCCACAGCCGCATGCCCCGCCGCCACAGGCACAGGCTCCGCCTCCGCCACCGCGGGCTCCGCCTCCAGCACCAGGGGCTCCGCCTCCGCCCTGATCTTCGTGACGAGCTTGTCGAGGACCCGCCCCGGCCCCAGTTCCACGAACGTGAAGTCGCCCTTGCCCATGAGGTAGCGGATCGTGTCGGTCCAGAGCACGGGCGAGGCGATCTGGCGGGCGAGCTGCCGCGCCACCTCGCCGGGGCGGTAGGGCCGGGCGTCCACGTTGGCGACGACGGGCACGGCGGGATCGCGCAGGGTGAAGCCCGCGAGGAAGCGGCCGAACTCCCCGGCGGTCTCCCGCAGGTAGCGGGAGTGGAAGGGGGCGCTGACGTTGAGCTGGACGTAGTGCGCGCCGAGCCCCTCGAACACCGGTTTGGCCGCGGTGATCTGCTCGGTGGGCCCGGCCAGCACGAACTGGCCGGGGGCGTTGTGATTGGCGATGTCCAGCGCGGTCAGGCCGTGCTCGGCCAGGGCCCGCTCGACGGTTTCGAGGTCGCACTTGAGGACGGCCGCCATCCGTCCCCCGTCGGCGCGGCTCATCAGTTCGCCGCGGCGGGCGACCAGGCGCAGTCCGGTCTCGAAGTCGAAGGCTCCGGCGGCGAACAGCGCCACGTACTCGCCGAGGCTGTGCCCGACGAAGTAGTCGGGCGGCGCCGGGTTCTCGCGCTGCTCGCGCAGCCAGGCGAGGGCGCTGACGACGTAGAGGGCGGGCTGGGTGAACCGGGTCAGCTTCAGCTCGCGGCGGGGGTCCTCGACGCACAGTTCGCGGATCGAGTAGCCGAGCACCGAGTCGGCGAGCGCGGTCTGCTCGGGGAACTCGTCGAAGAGGTCCTTGCCCATGCCCTTGGCCTGGCTGCCCTGGCCCGGGAATCCGTACACCTTCATGACGCCGTCCTTGGATACGGGGAGTGCGGGGGGTGCGGGGAGCGCCCGGCGCCGGGTGGCCGGTACGGCGGCGCGCACGGCGGCGAGGGAGCGGATGTCGTCGCCCAGCGGGCTGAGCAGCGGCAGCGACCGGGAGCGCGAGGTCGCGGGCAGGCCGTTGCGGGTGAAGTTGTGCAGGGTGCCCGAGGGGCCGAGGTCCACGTACTGGAAGGGGCCGCGCCGCTCCAGCGCGGCCAGCGTTCCCGCGTACTCGATGGGCAGCCGGGTCGCCCGCCACAGGTGGTCCACCGTGACGCGGTCCACCTCGCCGCCGGTGGCGCAGGAGACGACGGGCAGCCGCGGCGCCTTCAGCTCGGCCCCCGCCATGACGGAGCGGAACAGCGGCTCACCGGGGTCCATCCGGCGCGAGTGGAAGGCGTACGGGACGGGGACGCGGTGGCACACCACCTTGCGGGCCCGCAGCTCCTCCTCGGCGGCCACCAGGTCCTCGTGCGCGCCGGAGAGGACGAAGTGCCCCGGGTAGTTGCGGGCGGCGACCTCGGTGCGCTCCCGCAGCAGCGGCACGCGTGCGTGCAGTGCCACGTCGTCCAGTACGGCGAGCATGCCGCCGCCCGGCGCGGCGCGCAGCGCGGCGGCCTGGCGGACGAGGAGCCGCAGGCACTCCTCGGCGTCCAGGACGCCCGCGAGGACGGACGCGGTGAACTCGCCGAGGCTCGCGCCGAGCAGCAGGTCGGGCTCGATGCCGTCCGCGATGAGGGTCTCGGCGGCGGCGAGTTCGACCATGACGATCGCCGGGTGGGTGAAGGCGATGTCGTCGAACGGTTCGGCGCGGCCCCGGCCGGGCGCGTACAGGGCCGCGAGCACGGACTCGCCGAGCTCGTCGGCCGCCGCCGCGTCGAGGCGGTCCATGACGCGGCGGAACACCGGTTCCCTCTCGTACAGGGCCGCTCCCATTCCGCTGTACTGCGAGCCCTGTCCGGAGAACTGGAAGACGACGGGGCGGTTCAAACGCGTTCACCGCCCTGCTGTTCGCGTATGTCGGCGACGCGGAACTCGCCCTCGTGGAAGACGCCGAGGCCGGGCGGCGCGGCGCGCTCGCGAAGGGCGGCGTCGGCGAGTTCCCCCACGGGCCCAGCGAGGCCGTCGAGCATGGCTTCGAGCACGTTCTGCAGGCCGAGCAGGAGCCGGGTGGCGGCGGCGTCGGTGACCTGGTCGCGGTGGTAGGACAGGTGCACGGTGACGACGTTGGTGGGGAAGACGTCGAGGCGCAGCGGGAAGCCCATCTTGGAGACGAAGAAGGCGGTGCCCGAGCGCTCCATGGTGTCCACGCCGACGTTCTGGAACACGATGTAGCTCTCGCAGGGCAGCGTGCCGGGCGGCAGGTCGCTCCAGCCGAGGACGGTGTCCAGGGGCGTCGTCTCGTGGCCGCCCATCTCCACGAGGGCGCCGAGGACGTCCTTGAGGAAGGACCCCGCGTCGCGCTCGCGGTCGAGGCGGGTGCGCAACGGCAGGATGTTGAAGGCGGGGCCCACCATGGTCGAGAGCGCGTCGGGGTCGGCGACCGGTGAGGAGCGCCCCGCGAGGAGCACGCCGTGCGTGACGTCGTCGGAGGCGGTGTACGCGGCGTTGACCAGTGCCCAGGCGCCCTGGAACAGGGCGTTGAGCGGGAGGTGGGCGCGCTGGGAGAGGCGGCGCAGGCCGAGGGTGGTGTCCCGGTCGAGGGTGATGATCTGACGGGCGCAGCCCTTCTCGGCCGGCTGTGCGGGCAGCAGGGCGCGGACGCCTTCGGACAGGGCGGTCGGCCGGGTCAGGCCGGCGAGGGCGCGCCGCCAGTACTCCTCGGCGGGCCGCGCGGGCAGGGCGCGTACGCCTTCGACGAACTCCTTGAAGGGCAGGCGTGCGGGGGCGGGCGCCGGGGTGCGGCCGGTGGCCGCCGCGTCGAGCAGTTCCTGGAGCCGGTCGGTGACGATCTCGAAGCTCCAGCCGTCCAGGCAGAAGTAGTTCAGGCTCACCACGACGAGCGCGGTCTCCGCGTCGAGCAGGGCGACCAGGTAGCGCAGTGCGGAGGCGGTGCCGAGGTCGACGCCGCGGTCCCGGTCGGCGGCGAGGTAGGTCTCCAGGCGGGCGTCCTGCTCGGGGCCCGCGAGGCCGCGCCAGTCGGCGAAGGTCGTTTCCGGGGCGGCGTCCTCGTGCACCACCTGCACCGGCTCGGCGAGGCCGTCCCAGGCGAAGGTGGTGCGCAGCAGCGGGTGCTCGCAGATGAGCCGGCGGAAGCAGTCGACGAAGACGTCCTCGCTGAACGCGGAGACCTGGAGCAACTGCATGCGGTGCACCAGGAAGAGGCCGGGCTCGGGGCGCTCGCGCCACTCGCCGAGCGCCCACTGCTGGAAGGGCGAGAGCGGGTAGACGTCGACCACTCCGGGGGCCTCGGACAGCTCGCGCAGCGCCGCGTCGGCGTCCTGCCCGGGGGCGGCCCGCTGCTCGGGGGCGGTGGTGTCGGCGGCGGCCCGTTCGTCGAGGGCGGCGGCCAGGGCGGCGATCGTGCCGTGCCGGAAGACGAGCTGCGGGGCGAACTCCAGGCCGCGCTGCCTGGCCTTGGCGACGACGTGGATGGTGTGGATGGAGTCGCCGCCCAGCTCGAAGAAGTTGGTGTGCACGCCCACGTCGTCCACGCCGAGCACCTCCGCCCACAGTTCGGCGAGGACGTGTTCGGTGGGGGTGGTGGGCTCGGCGGCGGCGCCGTCGGTGTCGCCCTGTTCCGGCACCGGCGGCAGCGCGTCGCGGTCGAGTTTGCCGTTGACGCCGACCGGCAGGGTGCGCAGCGGCAGGAACGCGGCGGGCACCATGTAGTCCGGGACACTGTCCTTGAGGAAGCGGCGCAGGTCGCGGACCAGTTCGGCGCCCGCGCGGTCGAAGGCGGGGTCGTTCGTGAGGGGTCCGGCCCGCCGGGGGTCGGGCAGGTCCAGGTGGTGGGTGCCGGTGCGGCTGAGCAGGACCGCGTAGCTGCCGTCGGTGGTGTCGGGCATCCAGGAGACCGTGACGGTGAGGCCGGTGTCGGCGCCGAGGCGCCACCACTCCTCGGGGTCCACGTGGCCGGCGGTGCCGGTCGGGGTGTCGCGGACGAGTTCGCCGACGATCTCCTCGGCGTCCTTGTCGCGCAGCAGGGCTCGCCGGGCGTTGACGGCGGCGAGGCGGGCGTTGGGCACGCCGCGTACGACGAGCGCGTCGGGCCGCTCCTGTTCGAGGCGCCGGCGGACCTCGTCGAGGCCGGCGGCGTCGGCCCAGTCGAGGGTGCGGACGTCCGTGTCGGAGGCGGGGTCCCGTGCCGTGACGCGCAGGACGGCGTCGTAGCGGTAGCGGGTCAGTTCGTTGTCGTGGCGGCCCCGGCGGAGCTGTATGTCGACGCCGCCGATGGCGGGCCGCTCCTCGCGCAGGGCGGTGAAGAAGGCGGGGTGGACGAGGAGTTCCTGCTCCTGGCGGATCCGGCGGGCGATGCGTCCGCGGAGGCGGCCGGCGGGGAGCTTCGCCGTGGCGCGGCTCAGCTCGACGTCGGTGTGGAAGGTGTCGAGCAGGGCGAGGTTGCGCAGGTCGCCCACGAAGACGGCGCCGTCCCCGGTGAGGCTGTCCAGGGCCTGGCCGAGGACCTTGCGCAGGTAGGCGCCGTCGGGGAAGTACTGCGCGACGGAGTTGAGGATCACCACGTCGTACGGCTCCTCGTCGAGCCCCGCGCTCTCGTCGGCGGCGCGGTGCGCGAGGGTGACGCCCGCGAGGTCGGGGCGCTCGGCGAGCAGCCGGGTGCGCACGAAGTCCAGGGCGGCCGAGGAGATGTCGGTGCCGTGGTAGCTCTCGCAGTGCGGGGCGATGCGGGAGAGCAGCAGGCCGGTGCCGCAGCCGATCTCCAGGACCCGTCGGGGGCGCAGGGCGAGGATGCGTTCGACGGTGCCGTCGACCCACTCCCGCATCTCCTCGGCGGGCAGCGGCTCACCGGTGTAGCTGCTGTTCCAGCTGACGATGTTGAAGTCCGCCTCGCGCGCCCCCGTGCCCCGCGCGTAGGCCTGGTCGAAGACCTCCGCCCACTCGGCGACACGCTCGGCCATCGGGTCCTCGTCGTCGCCGGGCGCCTGCGCGGCGGGCGCGGTGTCGGGCACGACGTAGGCGACGAGCTGCTTGTGCCCCGCCTCGCGCGGGTCCTCGCGGGTGACGACGGCCGCGTCCAGGACGCCGGGGTGCCGGGTCAGGGCGGCCTCGACCTCGCCGGGTTCGATCCGGATGCCGCGCACCTTCACCTGGAAGTCGGCGCGGCCGCGGTACTCGATCGCCCCGTCGGGCAGCAGCCTGGCCAGGTCGCCGGTCTTGTACAGCCGCTCGCCGGGCGCGCCGAACGGGTCGGGGACGAAGCGCTCCTCGGTCAGTTCGGGCCGGTTGTGGTAGCCGCGGGCCACCTGGACGCCGCCGATGTGCACTTCGCCGACGACGCCGACCGGTACGGGGTTGAGCCGTTCGTCCAGGACGAGGACGCGGGTGTTGGCGATGGGGCGGCCGATGGGCACGACGCCGCGCTCGTCGCCGGGCACGCACTGCCAGGCGGTGACGTCGACGGCCGCCTCGGTGGGTCCGTAGAGGTTGTGCAGCTCGGTTCCCGGCAGCTTGGCGAAGAACCGCTCCTGGAGGGCGAACGGCAGCGCCTCGCCGCTGCACACCACGCGCCGCAGGTCCGCGCAGCGTCCGGCGAGGCCGTCGGCGCCCTCCTCCTGGCCGAGGAAGACCTGGAGCATCGAGGGCACGAAGTGGGCGGTGGTGATCCGCTCGGCGCCGATGACCTCGGCGAGCCTGGCGGGGTCCTTGTGCTCGTCGGGGCCGGCGACGACGAGGGTGGCGCCGGCCAGCAGCGGCCAGAAGAACTCCCACACCGAGACGTCGAAGCTGAACGGTGTCTTCTGCAGCACCCGGTCGGTGGCGTCCAGGCGGTAGCGGTCCTGCATCCACAGCAGCCGGTTGACGATGCCGCGGTGGGTGTTGAGGACGCCCTTGGGCTCGCCGGTGGACCCCGAGGTGTAGATCATGTAGGCGAGCGTGTCGGGGCCGGCCCCGTGCGCGACCGGTCCTTCCGGCTCCTCGGCGATGCGGGCCCAGTCGGCGTCGAGGGCGCACACCCCCGCCTCGGTGGGCGGCAGCCCGGCCCGCAGGTGCTCCTGGGTGAGCACGAGCATGGGGGCGGCGTCGTCGAGCATGAAGGCGCGGCGCCGGGCGGGGTGGTCGGGGTCGACCGGGACGTACGCGGCGCCCGACTTGAGCACGCCGAGCAGCGCGACGACCAGCTCGATCGAGCGCTCGGCGCAGACGGCGACGGTGCGTTCGGGGCCCGCGCCGCGGCCGCGCAGCCAGTGGGCGAGGCGGTTGGCGCGGCGGTCCAGTTCCGCGTACGTCACCTCTTGGCCGCCGAAGACGACCGCGGGGGCGTCGGGGGTGCGGGCGGCCTGGTCGGCGATCAGGTCGTGCAGGCAGCGCTCGGCGCCGTCGAAGGCCTGCGCGGTGTCGTTCCACTCCTCGACGATCCTGCGGCGGTCGGCGTCGGGCAGCACGGGCAGCCGGGACACGGCGACGTCGGGCCGGGCCGCCGCGGCCTCAACCACGACACGGAAGGCGTCCATGAGGCGGCGCACGGTGGCCGGTTCGAAGACGTCGCGGTTGTACTCCACCTCCACCAGGAGCTCGTCGGCGCAGTCGACGACGCTGATCCACAGGTCGAACTTGGAGGTGGCGATCCGTACGCCCTCGATGGCCTCGATGACCAGCTCGTCGCCCGGCTTCAGCTCCCGGGCGGGCAGGAAGTTGAAGCAGACCTGGAACAGCGGGTTCTGCGACAGGTACCGCTCGGGCCGCAGGGCGTCGACCAGGACCTCGAAGGGCACTTCCTGGTGCTGTTGGGCGCCGTTGACGACCTCCTGGACCCGCCGCAGCACCTCGCGGAAGTCGGGGTCCCCCGCCATGTCCGTGCGGTAGACGAGGGTGTTCACGAACATGCCGATCAGCGGCTCGATGTCGACGTGGGTGCGGTTGGTCACCGGTGAGCCGACGGGGATGCCGCTCTGGCCCGTGTAGCGGTGCAGCAGGACGTTGAGCGCGCCGAGCAGCACGACGAACAGGCTGACGCCCTCGCGCCGGCACAGGGCCTGCAGCTCGTCGCGCAGGGCGGCCGGGTAGACGTCCCTGAGGTCGCCGCCCTCGAAGGTCTGGACGGGCGGCCGGGGCCGGTCCAGGGGCAGCTCCAGGTTCTCCGTGCCCTCGCCCAGCTGACGCCGCCAGTACGCGAGCTGGTTCTCCAGGCGGTCGCCGGAGAGGTACTCGCGCTGCCAGACGGCGAAGTCCGCGTACTGCACGGCCAGTTCGGGCAGCGGGGAGGGCCGGCCCGCGGCGAACGCCTCGTACAGCGTGAAGAGTTCCTGCCAGAACAGGCCGAGCGACCAGCCGTCGACGACCACGTGGTGGGCGTTGAGCAGGACCACGTGCAGCTCGGGGGCGAGCCGGTAGAGGGTGACGCGCAGGAGCGGGCCCGTGGCGAGGTCGAAGGGCCGGCGGCCCGCCTCGAAAACCAGCGCGTCGAGCCGCGCCGGGTCGTCGGTGAGGTCGACGAGTTCGACGGGGACCTTGACGTCGTCCACGATCTCCTGCCACGGCTCGCCGTTCTCGCTGGGCAGCCGGGTGCGCAGCGACTCGTGCCGGCGCACCACCTCCTCGGCGGCCCGCTCCAGGACCTCGCGGCGCAGCGGCCCGCGGACGCGGAAGCTCATCGGGACGTTGTACGCGGGGCTGTCGGGCACCATCTGGTCCAGGAACCACAGGCGGCGCTGGGCGTAGGAGAGCGGCGGGCGGTCGTCGGCGGGGCGGCGCGGGATGCGGGTGGTCCCGGACGTGCGGGCCGCGCCGCTGAGCTTCTCCAGCAGGGCCCGCTTCTGCGGGGACAGCCGCGCCTTGCGCGAGGTGGCGAGATCTTCGCGGGACATTGCGGGGGAACTCCTTGGTGGTCTCGGCGGTGTCCTGGCTCTCGCCGTTTCACGCGAGCGGCGGGCGTACGGTCCGGTTCACGCGAGCAGGGTGGTCACACTCTCCTCGGGCAGCTCGTCGATGCGCTCGATCAGCTCGGCCTCCAGCATCTGGACCATGTCGGCCAGGGTGCGGGCCTGGAACAGCTCACCGAGGTCGAGTTCGATGGGGAAGCCGCTCTTGAGGCGGGAGATGATCTGGGTCGCCAGGATCGAGTCGCCGCCCACTTCCTGGAAGTCGTCCTCGGGGCGGACCGAGGTGACACCGAGCACGTCGCGCCACGCGTCGGCCACCAGCTCCTGGAGCGGGCCGCCGGACGGCTCACCCGCCGCCGCTCCCGCCGCGACGGCCGCACCGGCTTCGGCGGCGCCGGCGGCCTCGGCGGGCGGTTGCGCCACGGGGCGCGCGGCGCTCGGGGCCGGGGCGTCGGGCAGCGCCCGCACGGGCTCCCCCGCCTCCCGTGCGCCCTCCAGTTCCGCGAGGACGACGGCCTGGTACGCCTGGTCCTCGCGCACGGGGGCCGGCGTCAGGGCGCGGACCGCGCGGAAGCCGCCGCGCTCCAGGGCCTGGCGCCACAGGGAGACGCTGAGCAGCGGGGAGCCCGGGATGCGGCAGTCGTCCTCGTAGGCCCACCAGCCGCCCATCAGCCCGAAGGTGAGGGTGAAGAAGTCCTGCGCCCGCGTGGTCTCCAGGAGGATGAGCACGCCGCCGGGGCGCAGGAGCTGCCGGGCGTGGGCCAGGGTGTCGTCGACGCGGCGGGTGGCGTGCAGCACGTTGCAGGCGAGGACGAGGTCCTGGCTGCCCGCTTCGAAGCCCTGCTCCACGGGCGCCGACTCGATGTCCAGCGGCGCGAAGGTGACGTAGGGGTGGTCCTTGCCGTACTGGTTGCGCCCGTACTGGGTGAAGCCGCGCGAGATGTCGGTGTAGACGTAGCTGAGCCGCCCGTCGGAGGCGTCGAGCGCGGGCAGCACCTTGGCGGTGGTGCCGCCGGTGCCGGCGCCGATCTCCAGGACGGAGAGGGTGGCCCCGGGGTCGCGTTCGCGCCGCGCCCGGACGTAGCGGGCGACGAGCCCGGCCACCAGGCCGTTGGTGTCCCCGTCGCTGTGGTAGACGGCTTCCACGGCGTCGAAGGAGCCGCCGGGGAAGAGCACCTCGTGCGCCTTCTTGCGGCCGGTGAGGACGTCGGGCATCTCTTCGAGGCAGAGCGTCAGGAGGTGGAAGTAGCCGTCCATCTCGGCGTACTCGGCGGTCACTTCGCCCTTGAGGCGGGCCAGTTCGCTCTCGTCCCAGGTGAGCCGGCCGGGTTCGGCGACGAGGTCGGTGGTGAGCAGGTGTTCCCCCTCGGCGCGCAGGTAGCCGCCTTCGGTGAGGACGCCGAGCAGTCCGTGGAAGAGCGCCGCGTGCTCGTCCACGACGCCGAGCCGGCTCACCAGTTCCGCCTCGGTGTAGCGCTCGCCCGCCGCCGCGAAGACGTCCATGCGGCGCAGCGAGGCGAAGAGCATCCTGCGGCAGACGCCGGTCAGCTCGCGCACCATCACGTCGGAGCGCAGCGCGGCTTCCAGGTCCGCGGCGGCCGGGTCGGACCGCAGGTGCTCGGCGGCAGCGGCGTCGAGGTCGGCGAGGACGGAGGGCACGGCGTTCGCCGCCGCCGCCGCACGGGCGCCGCCTCGGTCCGCCGGGCCCTGGGCGGTGCCGTCGGCCCAGGCGTGCGGGAAGACCTCGCGGGCGAAGGGGTGTCCCGGCAGGGCGACGCGGCGCGGCGCGGTGCCGGTGTGCAGGCGGGGCCAGTCCACCGGGGCTCCGGTGACCCAGGCCGCCGCGTACTCGTCGACGTCGCGGCCGGCGGGGCGGGTCGCGGGGCGGCGTTCGGCGGCCCGGCCGCTGTAGGTGCCGGGCACCGCGGCGGCGCCGTCGGCGAACGCGTCGAGGCGCGTGAGCAGTTCGTCCGTCGACGTGGCGGTGACGGCCACGCGTTCGGCGAACGCCTCGCGGCCCACTTGCAGGGTGTACGCCACGTCCCGGAGCGCGAGCCGATCCGGCTCGGCCGCGCGCAGGTGGGCGGCCAGCGCGGCGGCCTTCTCGCGGAGCTGGTCCCCCCTCTTGGCGGAGAGCGGTACGACCATCCGGCGCTCGGGCGTGGGCAGGGCCGCGGGGCGGGTGTCCACGTGCTCCTCGATGACGATGTGCGCGTTGGTGCCGCTGTAGCCGAAGGAGCTGACGCCGGCGACGCGGGGCTGATCGGCCTCGCGGTCCCAGTCGGCCAGTTCGCGGCTGACGTAGACGGGGCTCTCGTCGAAGTCGGCGTGCTTGTTCTCGGTGCGGAAGTTCGCCGCGGGGGGCAGTTTGCCGTGCCGCATGCACAGCAGCACCTTGATGGCGCCGAGGACACCGGCGGCGCCCATGGTGTGCCCGATGTTGGCCTTCACCGAGCCGACGGCGCAGAACCGCCTGCGGTCGGTGAACTCCGCGAACGCCTCGGTGAGGCCGTGCACCTCGATCGGGTCGCCGAGGCTGGTGCCGGTGCCGTGCGCCTCCACGTAGCGCAGGCGGGCCATGTCGACGCCGCTGCGGCGGTAGACGTCGCGCAGCAGCGCGCTCTGGGCGGCGGAGCTGGGCGAGGTGATGCCGGAGGTGCGGCCGTCCTGGTTGGTGGCGCTGCCCCGGATGACGCCGAGGATCCGGTCGTTGTCGCGCACCGCGTCGGAGAGGCGCTTGAGGACGAGGGTGCCGACGCCCTCACCGACGAGCATGCCGTCCGCGTCGGCGTCGAAGGGGCGGCAGGCCCGGCCCGGCGAGACGGTGCCGAGGGCCTCCATGGTGACGAAGGTCCCGGGATGGTTGGCGACGTACACGCCCGCGGCGAGCGCGAGGTCGGACTCGCCGTCGAGGAGCAGCCTGCGGGCGATGTCGACGGCGACGAGCGAGGACGAGCAGGCGGTGTCGACCGTCATCGCGGGGCCGCTGAGGTCGAGCTGGTAGGCGAGGCGGGCCGCCATGATGCTGGTGTCGGCGCCCATCAGGGCGTGCGCGGAGTACTCCGATTGGGGTGCGAGGCCGGTGCTGCCGACGATGGTGGCGACCGCGCGGCCGCGCAGCGCGGAGGCGTCCTGGGCGGCGTCCTCCAGCGCGTGGTAGCAGGATTCGAGCAGCACGCGCTGGGCGGCGTCCATCGCGGCGGCCTCGCGCGGGGCGATGCGGAAGAACGCCGGGTCGAAGCGGTCGCTGTCGGCCATCCGTCCGTAGCGCGGCGCGGCGGCGTCCGGGAAGTGCTCCTCGAGCAGGGCGAGCGCCACGGGGTCGTCGACCTCGGTGGTGCGGTCCTCGCCCGAGGCGATCACCTGCCAGAGTTCGTCGGGGTTGTTCGCGCCCGCGGTGCGGCAGTGCATGCCGATCACCGCGACGGCCTCCGGCGGGGTGGCGGGGGCGAGCCGGTCCGAGATGCGTGCGGCGAGCCCGTCGAGGTCACCGGCTTCGCTGACCGCGCTGGTCGGGAGCGTGGTGCCGAACCGGGAGTTGATCTCCTCGGTGAGTGCCACGGCCGCGGCGAGGTCGAGGCCCAGCTGATCGAAGGGCGTACCGGAGACGCGCTCGGGGGTGAGGTCGAGGACACGGGCCGCGAGTTCCGACAGCGCCTGCTTGACGTGGGGCGACATTGACTTCGTATCTCCTTCAGCTCCGCGGGGCGCGCGGCGGCGCGGTGGTCTCGGCCAGGTGTGCCCGGTTGGTCCGCAGGCGGTCCTCCGTGCTGCCGGAGGCCGCCTTGCGCAGGTGGAAGAGGCGGCGTGCGATCCAGCCGCGCCGCAGCGGCTCCGCCAGGTCGGGGTCGGGGGTGTGCGCCGCGGAGTCGTCGGGGTGCGTCTCCTCGACCACGAAGCGGTTGTGCGCGAAGACCTCGGCCCAGGTGGCGGCGGTGGGGACGCTGATCCCGGCGCCGGGGTCGACGAGGTCGCCGCTGAGCGTGCACAGGTAGTCGGCCAGGAGGAGTCGGCCGCCGTCCACGACGGCCGCGTCGAGCCGGGCGAGGAGCGCCTGCTTGTCCTGCACCCGGTAGCCGGCGTCGATGCCGTACGCCAGGTCGTACTGGCCGGGGAAGGGGTCCAGCGGCCCGCTCCGGTGGAACAGCCCGACCCGGCCGTCGAGACCGCGCCGGCCGAGGTCCCGCTGGGCCCGGTCGGTGAGCTCCTTGTCGCAGGTCACGCCGTGCACGATGAGCGCGGGGTGCGCGCCGGCGAGCCCGACGAGCGAGGCCACGTCCCGGCAGCCGAAGTCGAGCACGGCGCCGAGGTCTTCCAGACCGGCGGAGGCGAGGAGGGGGTGGTCGGTGAGGGGGGTGGGGGCGGGCCCGGGGGCGGGGGCCTGGGCGGGGGTGGAGTCCGGGGCCGGGGCCAGGGCGGAGTCAGGGGCCGGGGTCGTCGCCGCAGGCTCGGCCGATGGCGGCACGGGTGCGAAGGCAGAGGCGGAGGCCGGTGCGGAGGCGGAAGCGGGTGCCGAGGTGGGTGTTGGTGCCGAGGTAGGTGCCGGCTCGGCCACCGGCTGTGCCTGGGCCGTCTCCTCAGCCGTCACCCCGACCACGGCCCCGGCCGTCGCCCCGGTCGCGGCCTCGCCCGTCGGCTTGGGCCGGTTGCCGCCCCTGCCCCCGCTCGTCAGGCGGCGGCGCAGGTACGCGGCCAGGGGTCCCGGTGCCGGGTGGTCGAAGACGAGGGTCACGGGGAGGCGCAGGCCCGTCACGCGGTTGAGGCGGTTGCGCAGTTCCACCGCCGTCAGGGAGTCCAGGCCCAGTTCGACGAAGCCGGTGTCGGGGCCGATGGTGGCCGGGTCAGTTACGAGGACCGAGCCGACCATCTCGCACACCAGCTGGAGGAGCAGCGTGAGCTGGTCGTCCGGGGAGAGATCCGCGAGCCCGTCGATGCCCCTGTCCGGCCGGGCGGAGTCGGCGGTGACCGCGGCCGTCCGCGGCGCGTCCCGCAGCAGGGCGCGGTGGAGCGGGTGGCCCTCCCCCGACTCCGCCTGCGCGCGCAGCGCCGCGAGGTCGAGGCGCATGGGGACCTGGAGGGGTTCGTCCGCGCCCCGGGCCAGGTCGAACAGGGCGAGACCATCCGCGGAGGGCAGGGGCAGCAGCCCACCGCGGGCCATCCGGCCCGTGTCACCCTCGCTCAGGTGCTTCGTGAGGCCCGTGGCCTGCTCCCAGTACCCCCAGGCCAGTGACATGCCCGGCAGCCCCTGCGCCCTGCGGTGCTGGGCGAGGGCGTCCAGGAACGAGCTGGCGGCGGCGTAGTTGGACTGCCCGGGGTTGCCGAGGACGCCGGCCGCGCCGGAGAACATCACGAACTCGGCGAGGTCGGCCTCCCGGGTCAGCTCGTGGAGGTTCAGGGCGCCCTCGGCCTTGGGCCGCAGGACCCGGGTGAGCCGCTCGGGGGTCAGCGCGTCGAAGACCCCGTCGTCGAGGTCCCCCGCGGTGTGCACGACGGTGCCGAGCGGGTGCTCGGCGGGGAGGGCGGCGAGCACCTCCGCGAGCCGCTGCCGGTCGGCGACGTCGCAGGCCACGACGGACACCTCCGCGCCCGCCGCCCGGAGTTCGGCGGCCAGCTCGGTCGCTCCGGGCGCATCGGGGCCGCGCCGGCCGAGCAGCAGCAGGTGCCGGGCGCCGCGCTCGGTCACCAGGTGCCGGGCGAGCATGCCGCCCAGGGTGCCCGTACCGCCGGTGATCAGGACGGTGCGGGCGGGGTCCGGGCGGCGCGGCACGGTCAGCACGATCTTGCCGACGTGCCGGGCCTGGCTCATGAACCGGAAGGCCTCGGGCGCCCGCCGCAGATCCCAGGCGCGCCGGGGCAGGTGGCTCAGGACGCCCCGCTCGAAGAGGCCGACGATCTCGGCGAGGATCTCCCCGATGCGGCGCGGCCCGGCGTCGACGATGTCGAACGCCCGGTAGCGCACGGCGAAGTGCTCGGTCGCGACCTGCGCCGCGTCCCGGATGTCGGTCTTGCCCATCTCCACGAACCGCCCGCCGCGCGGCAGCAGCCGCAGTGAGGCGTCGACGAACTCGCGGGCGAGCGAGTCGAGTACGACGTCCACGCCCCGCCCTGCGGTGACGGCACGGAAGTGTTCCTCGAAGCCGAGGTCGCGCGAGGAGGCGAGGTGGTCCTCGGGTACGCCGAGGGCGCGTACGGCGTCCCACTTGCCCTCGCTCGCGGTGGCGAAGACCTCCGCGCCCAGGTGGCGGGCGAGCTGCACGGCGGCCATGCCGACGCCGCCCGCGGCGGCGTGCACGAGGACCGACTCGCCGGAGCTGAGGCCCCCCATGTCGACCAGGCCGTAGTAGGCGGTGGCGAACGCGACGGGGACGGCCGCGGCCTGTTCGTAGGACCAGCCGTCGGGCATCGTCACGACCGTGTGCGCGTCGGCCACGCAGACCGGGCCGAGGCCGCTGGGGAAGAGGCCCATCACGCGGTCGCCGACGGCGAGGTGACGCACGTCGGCGCCCACGTCGAGGACGACTCCGGCGCCCTCCGCGCCGAGCGTCAGCTCGCCGGGGTACATGCCGAGCGCGCCGAGCACGTCACGGAAGTTGAGGCCGGCCGCGCGCACCTCGATCCGCACCTGGCCGGGGCCGAGCGGGGCGTCGGCGGCGGGCCAGGGCAGCAGGGCGAGGTTCTCCAGCGTGCCGGCGCCGCTGGTGTCCAGGCGCCATGCGGTGCCGTCCCCCGGCGGTACGAGCGTGCCGTCCGAGCCGAGCGGGACGAGGCGGGGCACCAGGGCCCGGCCCGCGCGCAGGGCGAGCTGCGACTCACCGGCGGCGAGAGCCGACGCGACCGCGGCGGGCAGTGCGGCGGCGGACGTCCGATCATCGTCCACGTCGACCAGGAGCAGCCGCTCGGGGTTCTCCGCCTGGGCGGCCCGCAGCAGGCCCCACACCGGGGCGTGTGCCAGGTCCTCGACGTCCTCGCCGACGTGGGTGGAGACGGCATGCCGGGTCGCGACGACGAGGCGTCCCGTGGCCCGGCTCTCGTCGTTCAGCCAGGTCCGCACGAGGTCGAGGGCGCGCGCGGTGGCGGCCGTCATCCCGGCCGCGAGGTCGGCCGCCGGTCCGGCGCCCAGGGAGAGCAGCGAGTTCTCCGCCTCGTCCGCCACGTCGACGCCCGCGTCCCGCAGGGCCTCGCGGAGCCCGAGGTCGTCCGGTCCCGCCACGGCCAGGGCACCCTCGGCGGCGTCGGCCGGCGTGAGCGGCGTCCACTCCAGGCGGAGCAGTTCGTCGGGCAGGGCGGCGGCTCGTACGGGCTCGGGCTGGCGAGAGGTACCGGTGAACGGGCGCAGCACCAGCGATTCCAGTACGGCGAGCGGCCTGCCCGCGGTGTCGGCGACCGCGGCCGAGACCGCGTCGGTACCGGCGCCGGTGAGCCGCACCCGTACCGAGGCCGCGCCGCCCGCGAACAACCGCATGCCGGTCCAGGAGAAGGGCAGCAGTCCGCCGCCGTCCCGGACGAAGCCGCCGAAGCCCATGGCGTGCAGGGCGGAGTCGAGCAGCGCGGGGTGCAGGCCGTAGCGGGCCGCGTCGGGGGCGTCGTCGAGCGTGGCTTCGGCGAAGACCTCGTCGTCGCGCCGCCAGACCGCGCGCAGCCCGCGGAACGCGGGACCGTAGGCGTACCCGGCGTCGGCCATCACCTGGTAGTAGTCGTCCACCGGTATCGGTTCGGCGCCGGCCGGCGGCCACGCCTCCCGCGCGAATCCGGCCTCGGTGTCGTCCGAGGCGCCGGCGTCGGTGTCGTCCGATGCGAGCAGTCCGGCGGCGTGCCGTGTCCATGGCCGCTGTTGTGCCGCCCCGTCGTCGGCGAGAGGCCGCGAGTGCACCTCCAGGTGCCGGCTGCCCGTGGCGTCGGGCGCCCCCACCACGAGCTGGAGCCGGACACCGCCCGATTCCTGTTCCTGTTCCTGTTCCTGTTCCTGTTCCTGTTCCTGTTCCGTGAGGGTGAGCGGGGCCTCGAGGGTGAGTTCCTCAAGGCGTCCGCAGCCCAGCGTCCGGCCGGCGTGCAGCGCCATCTCGACGAAGCCGGTGCCGGGGAAGAGCACCGTGCCGGAGACCGCGTGGTCCGCGATCCACGGGTGCGTGGTGAGCGACACCTCGCCGCTGAACACGCTGCTGCCGTCGGCCAGTTGGACGCGGGAGGTGACGAAGGGGTGTTCGGTGGCGGCGGGGGCGGGGGTCTGCTCCTGTGCGGCGGGAGCGGGCGCGTCGACCCAGCAGATCCTGCGCTCGAACGGATACGTCGGCAGCCCCGGCACCCGTACGGGATTGCCGCTCCCGCTGCCGGCCGCGTCGCCGTCCGTGTCCACGTCCGCGTCCGCGTGGAGTGCGGCCCAGTCCACGACCGCGCCGCGCACCCACAGGTCCGCCACCCGGGCGAGGTCGCGTTCGCGCAGGGCGGCGTCGAGCCCGGAGGCGTCCACCCGGGCGGCCGTGGCCGAGAACACCGCGTCACCGGGGCGGCCCCGGCGCCACCGGGTCAGGTGCCCGCGCAGTTCCTCGGCGCCGGAGGCGATGACGGCGAGACGGTGGGTCAGGTCCGTGCGGCCGACCTGGAGGGTGTACGCGATGTCGGCCAGGGCGGCCGCGGGCCGCTGCCCGAGGAAGTCGAGCCAGAGGTCGGCGTAGGCGTCGAGGCGTTCGCGCGTGTGCGCCGAGAGGACGAAGAGGACGGGACCGCGCCCGGCGGACCGGGGGCGGCGGGCCGGCTCGGGCGCCTCTTCCAGGACGACGTGCGCGTTGGTGCCGCCCCCGCCGAGGCCGGTGATCCCGGCGCGGCGCGGTACGGGGACGCCGTCGACCGTGACCTGCTCCCAGGGCACGGGGGTGTCGGACAGTTCGAAGGGGAGCCGGTCGATGTCGATGGCCGGGTTGTACTCGTCGGGCAGCCGGGTCGGCGGCAGCGTGCGGTGCCGCAGGGCGAGGACGACCTTGAAGAGCTGCGCCATGCCGGCGGACGCCTCGCCGTGGCCGATGTTGGGCTTCAGCGAGCCGATGCGGTACGGCCCGCGCGCGTCCCGCCGGTCCTCGAAGACCTGGGTGAGGGAGGTCATCTCGACGGCGTCGCCGATCTCGGAGCCGTTCGCCGTGGCCTCCACGTAGGCGACGGTGCGCGGGTCCACGCGGGCGTCGCGCAGTGCCGCACGGATCACCTCGGCCTGCCGCTGGGAACTGGGGCTGGTGAAGCCGATGGTGCGGCCGTTGTGGTTGACGGCGCTGCCGCGGATGACCGCGTGCACCGGGTCGCCGTCGCGCAGCGCGTGCCGGAGCGGCTTGAGCAGCACCACGCCGACGCCCTCGCCGGGGACGATCCCGGCGGCCTCGGCGCCGAAGGACGCGCAGTCGTCCCGGTCGGACAGCAGCCCCACCGTGGCGAGTTCGACGTACGTGGAGGGGTGCAGGTAGAGGTTCACCGCCCCGGCGAGCGCCAGGTCGCAGCGGCCGGAGCGGAGGCTCTCGACCGCCTCGTGCAGGGCGACGTGGGCCGAGGAGCAGGCGGTGTCCACGGCCTTGCTCGGGCCGCCGAGGTCGAACTGGAACGACACCCTGTTGACCATGTCGCCGAACGACGTGCGGGGCATCTCCAGGCGCCCCTCGGCGCCGAGCTGCGTGAAGCCGTGCTTGGCGCCGCCCGCGAAGACGCCGATGCGGCCCCGGACGTCGGCGGGGAGCTTCGACGGGGCATGGCCCGCGTCCTCCAGGGCCTTCCAGCACTCCTGGAGGAAGAGGCGCACCTGCGGGTCGGTGTTGCGGGCCTCCTGCTCGGTGAAGCCGAACAGAGCGGGGTCGAACGCGTCGAACCCGTCGAGGAAGGCACCCCACTTGGAGTGGCTCTTGCGCACCACGTCGGCGCCCTCGGGCCGCGGGTCGTAGTGCTCGCGCCAGTCCCAGCGGCGCCCGGGTATCTCGGTGACGGCGCTCCTGCCCTCCATGAGCAGCTGCCAGAAGCTGTCCTGGTCGGGGGCGTCGGGGAAGGTGCCGCTCATGCCGATCACGGCGATGGCACCGTCGAAGTCGTCGAGGCCGAGATCGACGACCGTCGCGGTCTCGGCGTCGGCGGGAGTGTCGGCGTCGGCGTCGGCGTCGGCGGGGGTGTCGGCGACAACATCCACCGAAGCGGTGGCAGGGGCGGCGGTGACCTCATCGCGCTCGACCGACGCGGGCGCGCCGGCTTCGTCCGACCCGGAAGCCGATACGGGCCCGGTCCCGCTGGCCGCTTCCGCGGACACCGGCTCCCCGCTCCACCCCAGGAACGCCCTGCAGGCATCAGGGAACCGCTCGACGAGGTGCCCGGCCACGCCCTCGACCTTGGCGAACTCGAAGAACAGGGTGCGGGACGCTGCCGGGAACGCCTCGCTCAGGAGTTGGTTCAGGCGGGTGCGGGTGACGGAGTCGATGCCGTAGCGGTCGAGCTGCTCGCCCGGGTCGATCTCGCCGTCGCCCTCCGTGCCGCCCAGCAACTCCGTGGCCATCAGGGCGATCCGCTGCTCCACCGCCTCCGCCAGCCGCTCGGGACGCCGCTCCGTCCGCCCGGCGGGCACCGGCTCCTCCACGGGCGCCGCCGCGACGGCCACCGGAGCAGCCACGGACGCGGGAGCGGGCGTGGGCGCAGGAGCGGGACGGGAAGCGGGAGCCACCGGGGTCATGGGAATGCCGTGGCGGGTCTCGGCGAAGGGGTAACCGGGCAGGGGGATCCTCGTCGGCGTGCCGCCCCGGTGCAGTACGGCCCAGTCCACGGGGCCGCCCCGCACCCACAGCTCGGCGGCACGGGTCAGCTTGCCGCGTTCGAGCCACTTGCCCACGGCCTCGCGCAGCTCGTCGTCGGCGAACAGCCGCGCGACGTCGGACCGCCCGTCGCCCTCGCCCAGCCAGCAGTTGTCGGGCAGCTCGGTGCCCTCGGCCAGCGCGCGCAGGGCGGTGACGAGTTCGTCCAGATCCCGTACGACGAGCGCCGCCCGCGCCGCCAGTTCCGCGCGTCCGAGCTGCAAGGTGCGTGCCACATCGGCCAGTGAGGGCGGCGCGCCCTCGGGGCGATCGTCCTGGGCGGTGTGCCGGCCCGCGTCGACCAGCCGCGCCAGTTCGGCCGCCGTGCTGCCCTCGTGCAGGGCATCGCCGTCGATGTGGCCGCCGAACCCGGCGTCCAGTGCCTCGCCGATGCGGCCGAACTGCTCGGGCCGCACCCCGTAGGAGTCGAGGGGCTCGTCCGGGTCGATCTCCTCGGCGTCCACGCCCAGGACGTCGGCCACCACGGCGCACACCCGCGCCGGCTCCACCGCACGCGCGGCGGACGGGCCGGCGACGGCAGAGGCGGAGGTGGTGGCGTCCGCGAGGTACGCGGCGAGGTTCTTCGCGTACGCGCGCAGCCGCTCGGGGGTACGCGCCGACAGCGGCACGACCTGCGGCGACGTGTCCTCGCGACGCCCCTGCCCCTGCCCCGCGACGGGCGCGGGCACGTACTGCTCGACGACGACATGCGCGTTGGTCCCGCTGTGGCCGAAGGAGTTCACCGCGGCCATCAGCGGAAGGCCGTCGGGGTGCTGCCACGGGCCGGCCGCCGCGTCGGCGACGAACGCGGAGTCCGCGAGGTCGATCAGCGGGTTGAGGTCGCGCAGCGTCGGCATGCCGACCAGGCGCCCGTACCGCATCGAGAGCAGCACCTTGATCATGCCGACGACCCCGGCGGGGGCGCCCGTGTGGCCGATGTGCGCCTTGGCGCTGCCGAGGGCGGCGAACCCGCGCTCACCGGTGAGCCGCCGGAACGCCCGTACCAGCGCGTTGGCCTCCACCGGGTCGCCGAGCGCGGTGCCGGTGCCGTGCGCCTCGACGTATCCGACGCGCTCGGCGGGGATGCCGAAGCGGCGGTACACGTCGAGGACCAGTTCCTCCTGGGCGGCGCCGTTCGGGGCCGTGATGCCGTTGCTCGCGCCGTCCTGGTTCATGCCGGTGGCGCGGATGATTCCGTGGACGTGGTCGCCGTCGGCCACCGCGTCGGAGAGCCGCTTCAGGACGAGGACGGCCACCGCCTCGGAGTAGACGGTGCCGTTGGCGTCGGCGTCGAAGGTGCGGCACTCGCCGCTCGGTGACATCGCGCCGCTCTCCACGAGCAGGTCGAGGCCGCGCGCGTCCAGGCCCGCGTTGACGCCGCCGGCCAGCGCCAGGGACGACTCGCCCGACCGCAGGCTCTGGCAGGCCAGGTGCACGGCGGCCAGGGAGGAGGAGCAGGCCGTGTTGACCACGAGGGCGGCGCCGCGCAGGTCGAGGAAGTACGAGAGTCGGGAGGCCACCAGGGCGTCGGAGGCGCCGGTGAACGACTCGTGCGGGTAGCCGGTCGGCTCGGCGCCGATGAACAGGCCCGTACGGGAGCCGGCGAGCGACGTCGGGTCGATCGCGGCGTCCTCCAGGGCGTGCCAGCTCTCCTGGAGCAGCAGCCGCTGGTTGTGGCTCATCAGATCGGCCTCGTGCGCCCGGATGCCGAAGAACTCCGCGTCGAAGTGGTCGCGTTCGGTGAGGGCGCCGCCCCAGCGGTAGCCCGCCGGGTCGTCGGGGGCGATGTAGTGGTCGGGAAGCTCGCCGTAGCCGACGCGGCCCTCGGTGAGGTTGCGCCAGAACGCGCGTACGTCCGGCGCTCCCGGGAACTGCCCGGCCATGCCGACCACGGCGATGTCCAGCATCCGCGAACGGTCGGGGCGGTCGGCGGCGTCGGCCGCCACCTCCGGCGCCCGGTCCCGGTCCTCGCCCTGGTCCTGGCGGCGCGCGTCGAGGAGACCGCGTGCCTGCTCCGCGCCGACCGCGCCCTTGACGTACCCGTCGAGGATGTCGCGGAAGTTAGCGCTGCTCATCGTTGCTCCCTCGTGGCCAGCTCTGCGTCGAGCAGGTCGAGCACTTCCGCGGCGGACAGCTCTCCTGCCGCGAACCGTGCCTCCAACTTCACGATCAGGTCGTCCGGCGCGGTCGCCGGCGGTTCCGGTTGCGCTGATGGCGCCGGTGGCTCCTGGGGCGCCGGTGGTTCGTGGGGTGCCGGTGGCTCCTGGGGTGCCGGGGCCAGCAGGTCGTTCAGGTGGTCGGCCAGCCGCTCCACGGAGGAGAACTCGTACAGGGCGGCCGCGTTGAGCTCGATGCCCAGCTCCTCGGCGATGGCCGCGACGAAGGTGGAGCCGGTGATCGAGTCGACCCCGAGGTCGGCGAAGGCCGTCGAGGGCGACAGCTCCTCCTTCGGCACCCGCAGGGTCCGCGCGAGGCGTGCCACGAGCAGGCCGCGCAGCTCGGGGCGCCGGTCGTGGGCGACGGGCCCGCTCGGTCGCCGCCCGTCGGCGGCCCCGCTCCGCTCCGCGCCCCGAGCCGTGACCGGCGCCGGGGCCCGCATCCCGATGACCTGTCGGTGGCGGCCCGCCCGCAGCAGCCGCACGGCCGTGTCGAAGCAGGCGGCCCCCTCGTCGTCGTCCAGGAAGCCGAGCGTCGGGTAGTCCCGCGCGGCCTCGCCGAACGAGGCGCGCCAGGCTCCCCAGTTGACGATGCCGACCGGGAAGGCGGCGCCGGGGGCGACGGCCCTGGCGAAGGCGTCGGCCGAGGTGATGCCGGCCGCGTAGGCGGCGTGGGTGCCCGCGCCGCCGAAGGAGAAGGCCTGGGCCGAGGAGAAGTAGCAGAGGAAGTCGAGCGGTTCGTCCGCCACGGCCTCGTAGACGTTCCGCGCGCCCGCCGCCTTGATCTCGTAGTGGGCCCGGAACTCCTCCTCGCCGAGGTCCGCGAGGGCGCCCGGCGCCCCGGTGATGCGGGTGGCGCCCGCGAACAGCACGCCGTGGATCTCGCCGAGCAGCCCCTTGGCCTCGGTGATCGCCCGCCGTGCCTGGCGCGGGTCGGTGACGTCGCCCTGCACATAGCCGACGCGGTCGCCGTAGAGCGCCTCGCGCACCGCGGGGTCGCTCTGCGGGCGGCGTCCGACGCAGACCACCTTGGCGTCGTAGCGGTCGATGAGGTGGCGGCTGACGACGCGTCCGACGAAGCCGCTGCCGCCGACCACCACGTAGGTGCCGCCGGGCCGGATGCCGGGCAGGCCCGGTGCGGCGGCCTCGGCCGGGGGCACCGGTGCGGTCTGCTGCCGGTGGCGCCGCCCGCCCCGCAGCGCCACCAGGTCGGCGGCCGGGGAGGCGGGTTCGCCGGCCACCAGGGCGGCCACCGCGGCACGGCCCTCGGGCGTGCGCAGGTCGGCGCCGGCCACATCCAGGTTGCGTACGGCGAAGCGGCCGGAGTCACGCGCCACGAAGTAGGCGAGACCGGCCAGGCCCGCGCCGTGCGCGGCGCTCGGCTCACCGGCGACCAACTGGGTGTCCTGGGTGACGACGCAGAGGTCCGTGCGTGCGCCGTCGAGTCGCTGGACGGCCTTGACCAGCCGCAGCAGGGCCAGTTCGGGCCCGGCCGAGTCGGCGCCGGCGCCCTGGCCTGGACCGCTGACGAGGAAGACCCGATCGGGTGCCGTCCCCGTCAGGGCGAAGGGGTCGTCGAGCGGCCGTTCGATCACCTCGGTGGCGCCGACGCGCCTGTAGTGCGCCGCCAGTGCCCCCGCGAGCCCGGTCCCCGGATCGTCGGCGGCGATCAGGACCCTGCGGGGCGTGGGCCCGGCGGCGGGCGCGACGGGCGCCTCCGTCCAGCGCACCACGCTCAGCAGCCCGTTCGGCGGCACGACGGGCACCTCGGTGGGCGCCTCGACGGGTGCCTCCACGGCCCGGGCGTCGGCGGCGGCCCCGCCCGTGGGGACCCAGTGCCACTCCCCCGCGAACGGATACGTCGGCAGCGCCACCCGGCGCGGCCGGTCCTCGCCGTAGCGGGCGTTCCAGTCCACCGCGGAACCGTCCGCCCACCGTCGCGCGACCTCGTGCGGCTCACCGTCACCGAGCACCGGACGCACCCCGTGGTCCGCGAACTCGCCGAGCTGGCGGGCCAGTTCGAGCGTGTCACGCACCACGAAGGCCGCCCGCACGGGCCACTCGGCCCGGCCGACCTGGAGGGTGTACGCGATGTCGCGCAGCGGCCCGGCCGGGCCGTCGGTCAGCGCGTCCCGCAGCCGCGCGGCGAGCTGCCGCAGCTGCTCCTCGGTGCGCGCCGACAGCGGTACGGGGACGGGTGCTTCGGGGGCGCGGGACGGCACGGCGTCGGCGAGGGGCACGTACTCCTCGAGGACGATGTGCGCGCCCGCTCCGGTGGCCCCGAAGGAGCTGAGGCCCGCGCGGCGCGGCCCCTCGGGCGGCGCCGGCCACGCCTCGGTGGCGCGCTGGAGCCTGAAGGGCGTCTCGTCGAGGCCGAGCAGCGGGTTCACGGTGTCCGCGTGCAGGGAGGGCACCAGGGTGCGGTGGTGCAGTTGCAGCACCGCCTTGGTGAGGCCCGCGACACCGGCGGCGGACTCCGCGTGCCCGATGTTGGACTTGACCGAGCCGAGGGCGCAGAAACCGCGGTCCTGGGTGTGCCGGCCGAAGGCGGTGGTCAGACCGCGGATCTCGATGGGGTCGCCCAGGGAGGTGCCGGTGCCGTGCGCCTCCAGGTAGCCGATGGAGCGGGCGTCGACGCCCGCCGCGTCGAACGCCGCCGAGATGACGGCGGCCTGTCCGACGGGGCTCGGCACGCTGAACCCGCTCACGGCACCGACGTGGTTGACGGCGGTCCCGGAGATGACGGCGTAGATGTGGTCGCCGTCGGCCTCGGCGGCGGCGAGCGGTTTGATGACGACCGCGCCGACGCCCTCGGCGGACACGTAGCCGTCCCCGCCCTCGCCGAAGGAGCGGCAGCGGCCGTCGGAGGAGTGCATGCCGACGGCGCCGTAGGTGCGGTACTTGCCGGGGTGCAGGGAGAGGTTGACGCCGCCCGCGAGGGCGACCTCGCATTCGCCGCGGCGCAGTGACTCCACGGCGAGGTGCACCGCGGTGAGGGAGGACGAGCACAGGGTGTCGACCGTCATGCTCGGGCCGTGAAAGTCGCAGACGAAGGAGACGCGGTTGGCGATCTGCCCCTGGTTGAGGCTGAGCGGCACGGGCGCGTCCGCCTCGGCGGCGACCAGCGTGTAGTCCTTGTGCATGGCTCCGGCGAACACGCCGACCGCGCGCCGCCGGTCCGGCCCCTTGGGCTCGGCGAGCCCGGCGGGGGTGTACCCGGAGTCCTCGATGGCCTCCCAGCAGGTGCGCAGGAACCAGCGTTCCTGCGGGTCGGTGATCTCCGCCTCGGGACGGGAGATCCTGAAGAAGTCGGCGTCGAAACGGCCGACGTCGTCGAGGAACCCGCCCCAGCGCGAGCCGTCCCCCTCCCCCGGCGTCCAGCGCCGCGCCGGCACCTCGCGGACGCTGTCCCTGCCGTGCTTCAGGTTCGTCCAGAACGCGGCGAGGTCGTCCGCGCCGGGGTAGTGCCCGGCCATGCCGATGATCGCGAAGCGCTCGGGGCCGGCGGCGGGCAGGCGGCGCCGCCTGAGGCGCGGGCGCTCCAGCGGCTCGCGGCGCCCGGCCCCTGTCGCCTCCCGTCCGGCCAGGACGGCGTGGGCGTTGGTGCCGCCGTCGGCGAAGCTGGAGACGGCGGCGACGAGCGGGGCGTCGGGCCAGGGGACCAGCGTGCGCTCGAAGCGCAGGGGCGTCGCGGCGAGGTCGAAGTGCTCCAGGGGCTGCTGCCCGCTGAGGAAGGGCACGATGGCGCGGTTGCGGAGCATCAGGACGGTCTTGATGACCCCGGCGATGCCCTCCGCGCACTGCGGGTGGCCGATGTTGGGCTTGACCGAGCCGAGCGAGCAGGGCTTGTCGGAACCGTCGCGGTAGACGGCCGCGATGGCCTTCAGCTCGATCAGGTCGGGGATCTGGGAGCCGGCCGCGTTGGTCTCGATGTACGTGACGTCGTCGGCGGTGACCCCGGACTTCGCGAGGGCGCGGGCCATGACGCCGCGCTGGGCGCCCGGGTTGGGGGTGGCGGGGCCCGCGGTCCTGCCGTCGTTGTTGACGGCCACCGCCTTGAGCACCGCGTGCACGCGGTCGCCGGCCGCCTCGGCCGCGGCGAGCGGCTTGAGCAGGAGGACGCCGACGCCCTCGGCGGGCGTGAAGCCGTGGGCCCGCCGGTCGAAGACGTGGAACTCCGTGCCGGTGTTGAGCAGTCCCCGCCGGTCGAACAGGCGGTGCCCGCCGGCGTCGGGCAGCAGCGTGATGCCGGCGACCACGGCGGCCTCGATGTCGCCGGAGCGCAGTGCCTGGGCGGCGTGGTGCAGGGCCACGAGCGCGGAGGAGCAGGCGGTGTCCACGACCGTGCTGGGGCCGCGCAGGTCGAAGTGGTGCGACAGGTTGGCGGCCAGGTAGTTCTGGCCGACGGCGACCACGGGGTTGCGGCTGCGGGCGAGGGTGGTCTCGTCCGGGGCGTGCCGGGTGCGCCCGCCCACGTACACGCCGATGTCGCGGCCCTTCACCTCGTCGGGGGCGTAGCCCGCGTCGCAGAGCGCGAACAGCGTCTCTTCGAGGAGCAGCAGCGCCTGCGGGTCCATGGCGGCGGCGTCGGCGTCGGCGAGGTGGAAGTGGCCGGGGTCGAACCCGTCGAGGTCGAGCAGGCCCGCAGTGTACCCGGTGGCGCTGCCCCAGCGCCCCGCGGGCACGGGGGCGATCGCCGAACGGCCCTCGCTGAGCAGCCGCCAGTAGGCGTCGAGGTCGGGGGCGCCGGGGAAGCGGCCGGACATGCCGACCACGGCGATGTCGTACGGGGCGTCGGCGGGCGCCCGGTGGCGCTCCGCGGGCACGGTGACGGTGACCGGGGAGCGCTCCTGGGCGGCGGCGGATGTCGTGCCGCCGAAGGCCGAGGGTGCCGGGGCGAAGGCGGCCTCGGGTGCCGTGTCGCCGAAGGCCGCGGCGAGGGCCCGCCCGTGATGGGTGGTGAGCCAGCCGACGAAGGACTCCACGGTGGGGTGGTCCACGAGGACCGAGGGGTCGAGGTCGACGTCCAGTTCGGTGCCGACCTTGCGCAGGATCTGGACCATCATGATCGAGTCGGTGCCGTAGTCGGAGATCGGCACGTCGGCGGCCAAGCGGAGCCGGTCGAAACCGAGTTCGTCGGCCAGCAGGCCGATCAGCCACGCCTCGGCCTGCTCGGCGGCGTCCGTACCACCGCCCGTGCGCGCCGTGCCGTTCGTGGCGGGCACGGCCGCGGGGGCCGGCTTCTTGGCCGCGCGGACCCGCAGTTCCCGTGGCGTCCACTCCGGGGCGACGATCGCCGGCAGGACGACGGGGCCCGCCCCGGTGGACAGGATGTGGTCGAGCAGCCGCAGCCCCTGCGCCTCGGAGAGTTCGCCGAGACCGGTGGCCCGGTAGCCGGGTCCCGGGCGTTCACCGCCCATACCGACGCCCCGCCAGCTCGGCCAGGCCACGCTCACCACGGGCAGCCCGTGGGGCGCGCGGCGGGCGACGGCGTCCAGGTGGGCGTTGGCCATCGCGTAGTCGCTCTGTCCCACGGCCGCGGCGGGGACCATCGAGGCGACGGAGGAGAACAGCACGCAGAACCGCAGCGGATCGCCGGCCAGCGTGTCGAGAAGGGCGTCGACCCCGGCCGTCTTGGGGCCGAGCACCGCGCGCACGGCCTCGACCGGCTTGCGTACGAAGGCGAGGTTGTCCCGGTCCACGAGTCCGGCGGCGTGCAGCACCCCGCCGATCGGCCCGAACTCCCCGCGGATCTCGTCCAAGGCGGTGCGGACGGCGCCCGCGTCCTCGCCCAGCGGCAGCGAGAGGACCTTCAGGCGGACCCCGTCGCGCTCCAGCGCGCGCAGCCCGGCGAGCTTGCGGCCGAGCGCGGTGTCCGAGCCGTGCCGTTCCCACTCCGCTCGCGGCGGCAGCTGCTCGCGCCCGGTGAGGACGAGGGTCCTCGCGCCCCACTCCCTGACCGCGTGCCCGGCGAGCGCGAGGCCGATGCCGCGGGTGCCGCCGGTGATGAGCAGCGGCTCGTGCGCGGGGAAGTCGACGGGGGCGCCCACGGCGGCGGGCAGCGCTTCGAGGACGGCCCGCTGCCGGGTTCCCCGGCGGTAGGTGACCTCGGTGTCGTCGCCGCCTTCGGCCAGTTCGCGCGCCACGAGGTCCGCCAGCTCCGCGTCCGCGGGGTCGGCCTCCAAGTAGCGGGAGCGGACGCGCCCGTACTCGCTCTGCAGCATCCGGTAGAGCCCGGCGCGGGCGTCGCCCGGGCCGACGCCGAGCAGCAGCGCCTCGTGTCCGGCCATGCGCTGGAGCACCGGCAGCCAGTCGTCGAGGCCGAGCCCGCCGAGGTCGACCAGCGCGTCGAAGCGGTCGTCCACGTCGGCCGCGGAGGCGATCAGGCGGGCGCCGGGCAGGGCGTCGGCGAGCCGGGCGGCGTGCGGCCCCGCCCCGAGGACGGCCACGGCGGCCGGCGCGCGGCCCGCGAGGGCGGGAGCGGGCTCCCACCGCCGTACGAGCAGACGCGTGCCCTCGGGCGGTGCCACCTCGCCCCGGCCCCGCTGGGCGACGAAGACCTCGCCGAAGGCGTCCGGCTCGGCGACCGGCCGCCACACCTCGCCGTAGCCGGTGTCGCGCAGCACCTCCTGCCAGCGGGACGCGGACAGGAGCGGTGCGCCGGGGAGCCGTACGTCCTCGTCGTCGTAGAGCCACCAGCCGTCGAGGAGGCCGAAGGTGAGGGTGAGGACGGCGGACTTGCGGGTGACCTCGTTGACGACGAGGACGCCGCCGGGGCGCAGGGCCGCCGCGAGGTTGCGCAGGACGGCGCGGATGTCGCGGGTGGCGTGGAGCACGTTGGTCGCCACGATGACGTCGCAGTCGCCGCCGGTGAGCCGTTCGCCGGCGCCGGGCGCGGTGACGTCCCAACGGCCGTAGCGCAGATGGTCCCTGCCGGGTCCGAAGCGGCGTTCGGCCTGGTCGAGGAAGGCCGGGGAGAGGTCGGTGTACCAGTACTCCAGGTGGTCGGCGTACGGGTCGAGGCGGGGCAGGACGGCGGCGGTGGTGCCCCCGGTGCCCGCGCCGACCTCGGCGACGCGGACGGTGGCCGAGGCGTCCCGCGCGAGGCGTTCGCGCACCGCCGTGGCGGTGACCTCGGCCACCACGTCGTTGAGCCGGTCGGCGACGGCGTTGCCCTGGTAGACCGCGGTGAGCCTGGCCATGGAGCCGCCGGGGAAGAGCACGTCGGTCGCGGGCAGCGCGCCGGACAGGATCTCGGGGAGCCGTTCCACGCACTCCTGGACGAGGGAGAGCTGCGCGTCCCAGTAGGGGTCGGTCGCGAAGCGCTCGCGCACGGCCGCCCACGCGGCGTCGTGGGCCGGGGGCCGTTCCCCCGCGAGTTCCAGGACGTCGCCGTGCCGTCGCGTCAGACCGGTGGCGGTCAGCAGCCGGGCGGCCTCGTCGAGCCAACGCCGGTACTTGTCGACGACGCCGAGGTGTCGCGCGATTCCGTCCACGGACTCGGTGCGGGCGTCGGTGAAGAGCCCGGTCGCGCACAGGCGGAGCAGCACCTGGCGGGCGATCAGGCGGTCGAGTTCCTGGGCCGGGAGGGCGGCGGGCGCGGGTGCGGGCGGGATGACGGCGTCCCGCCGGACACGGGCGAGGCCGGTGCCCGTGCCGGTGCCGGTCTCGGGGTTCGTGCCGGCCCCTGGGCCTGCGTCGGTACCGGTGTCGGCGGCCGTGCTCCGGGCGGTGGGTCCGACGGGGTTCGCGGCGGGGTTCCCGGCAGGGTCCCCGAAGGCGTCGGGGAAGCGTGCCGCGAGGTGGGCGGCCAGGTCGCGCACGGTGGTGTACTCGAAGAGCAGCGTGGGTTCCAGCTCCTGCCCCACCACTTCCCGTACGGCCTCGACCAGGCCGAGCACCTGCGCGGACTCCAGGCCGAGTTCGTAGTAGCCGGCGGTGACGGGCACCGACCGCGCGTCCGTGCCGAGGCGTTCGGCGAGCAGCCTGCGCAGGAAGTCCTCGACGTGGCCGGCCTCGGGCGCGGCGGCCGGGGCGGAAGCGGCGGTCCGGGCCGGGGTGGACACCCCTGACACGGCCTTGCTGGACAGCTCGGTCAGTTCGGCCACCTGGCGTCCCCGGGGGTCGAAGAAGTCCACGGAGAACCGGGCGACCTCGCCCCTGCGGCTCACCGAGGCACGCCGCACCCGCGCCGTGCAGGCGCCGGTCAGCGGCCCCGCCGTGCGGAAGGAACCGATGTGCAGCGGCAGGAACGCCTGGCCGTCGGTGTCAAGCAGCGAACCGGCCGCGACCGCGCCGGCCAGCAGCAGGGCGGGGTGGATCAGGAAGTCGCCGCCGGGAGCCCGCAGTTCCGCGGTCAACCGCTCCTGATCGGCGCGGACGGTGCCCTCGGCGCGCGCGGCGCCGCTGTAGTGCTGGCCGTTGCCGCTGTCCCTGTCGTAGGTCTCGGCGAGCGGGGCCGGTGTGCCGAGCGGATGGCCGTCGAGCCGGTCGCGGAAGGCGGGGGCATCGGAGAGGACCACCTCGGCGGTGGCGTAGGGCTCGCCGTCGCCCACCGTGACCTGCCAGCGGCCCTCGCCGGCCGGGGCGCAGCGGATCTCGGCGGTCACGGGCCCGTCGGTGACGTCGAGCGGGCGCAGCGCGGTGAGGTCGCGCACCGTCAGCCGTTCCACGGCGTACCCGTGGTCGCGGAAGACCTTGGCGATGAGGTCGGGGTAGGCGAGGGCGGGCAGCAGCGCGCGGCCCTGGACGCGGTGGCCGGCGATGACCGGCGTCTCGGTGGAGAGCACCACCTCACCGCGCGGTTCGGTGACGGGCGGCCGGCGCACGGCGTCGGCGGCGGGCAGCCAGCAGCGCTCCCGGGCGAAGGGGTAGCCGGGCAGGGAGACGCGGGGTCCGCCGCCGGGCCAGTCGACGTGGGCGCCGCGCACCCAGGCCGCGGCGAGCTCGGGCGCGCCGCGGCCGGTGGCCGGTGCGGCCGACCGGCTCGCGGTGCCGGTCATGACGCGCGGCGAGTCGGCCCCCGCGAGGTGGCCCTCCAGGGCGTCCGCGAGGTCGTCCACGGCGTCGAAGACCACGGCGAGGCGGTGCGCCATCGGCTCGCGGGTGCGCAGCGTCGCGGCGATCGCGGCCGGGTGGGTGTCACGTCCCTCGCCGCGCAGGAAGTCGGCCGTGCGAGCGATGTGTTCGTCGAGCCGCTCGGCGTCCCGCGCGGAGAGCACGCACACGTACGGCGGCTCCTGCGCGGGCGGCTGCGTCGGGGACACGTACTCCTCCAGGATCACGTGGGCGTTGCCGCCGCCCGCGCCGAACGCGCTGATGCCGGCGGTACGGGGCAGGGGTCGGCCCGCGGCGTCGACGCGCGGCGTCCAGGGCGCCCGCTCGCGCTGGAGGCGGAAGGGGGTGGCGTCCAGGTCGAGGTGCGGGTTGAGGCGTTCGGCGTGCAGGGAGGGCACGAGTTCCTGGTGGCGCAGTTGCAGCAGCACCTTGGTGAGCGCGGCCATGCCCGCGGCCGACTCGGCGTGCCCGATGTTGGACTTGACCGAGCCGATGGGGATGCGTACGCCCGTCAGGTCGTGTCCCTGGAAGGCGCGGACCAGGCCGGTGATCTCCACCGGGTCGCCGAGCGAGGTGCCGGTGCCGTGCGCCTCCAGGTAGTCGAGCTGTGCCGGGGTGCGGCCCGCCCGGTCGAGTGCCTCGCCGATCAGCACGCCCTGCGCCTTGGGGTTGGGCACGCTGAAGCCCTTGCCCGCCCCGCCGTGGTTGACGGCCGTCGACCTGACCACCGCGAGGACGCGGTCGCCGTCGGCCTCGGCCGCCGAGCGGCGCTTGAGCAGCACGGCCCCCGAGCCCTCGGCGGGCACGTAGCCGTCGCCGCCCTCGCCGAAACTGCGGCAGCGGCCGTCGGTGGAGAGGAAGCCGCCCTTGGCGAGCTGGAGGTACTTGAGCGGGTGGCTGGAGATGTTGACCCCGCCTGCCACGGCGACGTCGCAGTCGCCGTCCCTGATCGCCCGGCAGGCGAGGTGCAGGGCGGTGAGCGAGGACGAGCACATGGTGTCCAGGGCGATGCTCGGGCCGTCGAAGTCGAAGAAGTACGAGACGCGGTTGGCCACCGACGCGTACGAGGACGAGGTGGCCGCCCCGGTGCCGCGCAGCGCCTCGTCGACACCGTAGAGCTGGTAGTGGCCGTACATCAGGCCGACGAAGACGCCGGTGCGGACCTTCGAGAGGGCGGCGCGCGAGGTGCCCGCGTCCTCCAGGAGGTGCCAGACCGTCTGGAGGAAGATCCGCTCCTGCGGGTCGATGTGTTCCGCCTCCACCTGGGACATGCGGAAGAACATCGGGTCGAAGGAGGCGACGTCGGAGAGCCAGCCGCCCCACTTGGCGTACGTCTTGCCGGGGGTGGCGCGGTCGGGGTCGTAGAACCGGTCGTGGTCCCACCGGTCCGCGGGGACCTCCGTCACGCAGTCCCTGCCCTCCCGCAGGTTGCGCCAGAACTGTCCGAGGTCGTCGGCCCCGGGGTAGCGGCCGGCCACTCCGACGATCACGATGTCGTCGTCGTCCCGTTCGGGCAGCGGCGCGGGCGGGGCGGCGTACGGGGCGGGCGCGGGGGTGAGGGCCGTTTCCGAGGTGTCGTCCCCGGCGGGCGCGACACCGTGGGCGGCGGGCGCGAGGAAGGCGCGCGCCTCGGCCGGGTGCTGGGCGACCAGGAAGTCGGCCAGCTCGCCGATGGTCAGGTACTCGAAGAACAGCGTCTTGGAGAGTGGCCCGAAACGTTCCTCCAGTGACCGCGTCAGACTCAGCACGAGGAGGGAGTCGACGCCGTAGTGGTCGAAGGCCTCGTCCTCGGCGACGTCCTCCAGGGCCATCTTCAGCTCCTCGGCGAGGAGTTCGCGGAGGTAGGCGACCATGGGCGTGCGCAGGTCGCCGCTGTCCGTGTCCTCGGCCCGGGGGTGCGCGGCCGCGGGCCGCGGCGGCCGCGCGGTGCCGCGCAGCACCTCGCCGATCCGCGCGCGGTCGCCCGCGGTCAGCAGGAGGCGGGAGGCGCCGCCGCGCAGGGCCGCCTCCAGGGCGTCGAGCGCGGCCTGCGCGGGCAGCGGTTCCATGCCGAACTCGCGGCGCATGGCCTCGCGTGCGTCGGCGGCGAGGGACATGCCGCCGTCGCGCCACAGCGACCAGTCGACGGCGAGGCCGCCGCCGGGGCGCCGCTCCAGGTAGTGGTCGAGGAAGCTGTTGGCGTACGCGTAGTCGCTCTGGCCGACGTTGCCGAAGACCGCGGCCGTCGAGCCGAACGCCACGAAGTACTCGGGGGCGTGCGCGCGGGTCGCCTCGTCGAGGTGGACCAGGCCGCGCACCTTGGGCGCGAGCACCGCGTCGGCGTCCGCACGGCTCTTGTGGAGGACGAGCCCGTCACGGAGCGCACCGGCCGCGTGCACCACGCCGGCGATCCGGCCGAACCGGCGCCTGGCCTCGGCCACCGCCCGCTCGACGTCCGCGCGCACACTCACGTCGGCCCGGACGTGCAGCCAGCCCTCGGGCAGCGGCTCGGCCGGGTCGGACCGGCCGATGAGGACGACTCCGGCGCCCGGGTGCCGGGCGATCCGCTCCGCGACCAGCATGCCGAGCTTGCCCGTGCCGCCCGTGACGAGGTGCGCCCCGGTCGCCGCCAGGGGCGAGGCCGCGTCGCCCGTCTCGGGGAGCGTGCTCTCGCGCCAGGCGCGCACGAGCCTGCGGTGCCCGTCGTGGCGTACCTCCGGCGCGTCGGCCGGGAGTTCGGCGAGCACCAGCTCGGCGAGGTCGCGGGCGGAGGGCGAGCCGGTGTGCGTGAGCACGCTCATCCGGATGTCGGGGTGTTCCTGGCCGATGCAGCGGGCGAACCCGTCAAGCGCGGCGTGCGCCGCCCCTGCGGCTCCTGCCCGGTCCTGGTGGACGAACAGGTAGCGCAGCGGCCCTTCGTGCTCCGCGATCCGGGTCCGGCACACGTCGAGGGCGGTGTGGAAGCCGGCGCGCAGCGCCTCTTCGAGGTCGCTGGTGGACCCGCCCGCGGCGAGGTGCACGAGGTGCGAGGCCTCCGGGCGGGCGCCGAGCACGACGTCCAGGCGCGGGGCGAGCACGGCGAGTTCGTCGCGCAGGGCCTCGGCGGAGCCGTCCCCGGCGTCGATGACGGCCAGCGGCCCGGCCGGCTCGGCCTGCGCGGTGGCGGCCGGTGCCTCCTGCCAGTACGGCTCGAAGGCGAGCACGGCGCGCTCGGCGGCCCCGGGCAGGTCGCGCCCGGCGTCCGGCACGGCCCGCAGTGTGAACCGCTCGACGCGCGCGACGACCGTGCCGTCGGGCGCGGTCAGGCTGATGTCGAAGACCTGGGCGTCGGTCCTGCCCTCCACCGCGACGACATGGGCGAGGCAGTCGGCGGGCAGCTCACCGAAGAGGCGTACGGAACCGATCGAGTACGGCAGGTGTGCCGTCGTGCCGCGCACCAGGTGGCCCGCGGCCTGCAGGGCTCCGTCGAGCAGCGAGGGGTGGAAGCGGTGGTCACCGACCTCGGGACGGCGCAGCCGTGCCAGGGCCTCGCCGTCGCCGAGGGCCAGTTCCTCGATGACCTGGAAGGCGGGACCGTACCGGAAGCCGAGGTCCGCGAAGTAGGCGTAGCAGTCCTCGCGGGTCCTGCGCTCGCCGCACCGGGCGCGTACGGCGGCCGGGTCGATCGGCGCGGGCGCCGTGTCCTGCCCGGTGCCGTCCTGGCCGAACATCAGGCGGCCTCTCGCGTGGGGACGCTCGCCCGTGATCTCGAAGGCGCCGGAGGGCGCGACCACCACTCGGACGTCCCGCGAGGCGCCGGGCGGGAGCGTGACGGGCGCGGCCCAGACGATCTCGTCGACGCGCCGCACGAGGGCGGTGCCGTGGGCGCGCTCGCCGGCGAGCCGGGCCATCTCCAGGTAGACCACGCCGGGCAGCACGAGTTCGTCGCCGACCCGATGGTCGGCCAGGTAGAACTCCGCGCCGGTGAGGTGTTTGGCGAAGGCGGTCCCGCCGAAGGTCGAGACGTTCTCGTCGAGCAGCGCCGACGACGCGGGGCGTGCGGCGGCCGCGGCCGGGGCGCCGGGGGCGGCGTCGACCCAGTGCCGGGTCGGCTCGAACGGATACGTCGGCAGCCCGATGCGGCGCCCTCGCGGCAGCCAGGACCAGTCCACGTCGGCGCCGTCGGTCCAGAGCCGGGCCAGCGATTCGAGGTCGCCGTCGGCGGACAGCGCCCGGACGAACTCCCGCCAGGCGTTGCCCCGCGTGGCGGCGGTGCGGCGCTGCGCCGCGCCGACCCGGGCGCGCAGCGCGCCCTCGGGGTCCCGGCCCTCGGCGCAGGCGTCGAGACGGGCGAGGAGTTCGGCGCGGCCGCGGGCCACGAAGGCCAGCCGCTCGTCCATGGCCTCGCGGCCGACGCGCAGGGTGTGGGCGACGTCGGCGGGCGCGGGTTGCGCGGCGCGTATGTGCGCGGCGAGCCGCCCGGCCTGTGCCCGCAGGGCCCGTTCGGTCCGCGCCGACAGGATGAACAGCTCCGCGTCCGTGCTGTCGTCGGCGGGCGCGGCGTCCGCTCCCGCCGGGGCCTCCTCGATCACCACGTGGGCGTTGGCGCCGCCGAAGCCGAAGGAGCTGACGCCCGCGCGGCGGAGCGGCTGCGCGCCGTCCGCGGCGGGCGGCGCGGGCCACGGCCGGGTGGTGTCCACGATCTCGAAGGGGCCGCCGTCCAGGTCGAGATAGGGGTTGCGCTCGCGGAAGTGCAGGCTGGCCGGGATGGTCCGGTGGCGCAGCGCGAGGACCACCTTGAGCAGTCCGGCGATGCCCGCGGCGGCCTCCAGGTGGCCGATGTTGGTCTTCACCGAGCCGATGCCGCAGCGCGGGCCCTCGGCTCCGGTCGCCGCGCCGTCCCCGGCGAGCCGTTCGAAGGCCTCGGTCAGGCCGCTGATCTCGATGGGGTCGCCGAGGGCCGTGCCGGTGCCGTGCGCCTCGATGTAGCCGACCGTGCGGGGGTCGACGCCGGCCGCGCGGTAGGCCTCGACCAGCAGTTCCGCCTGCGCGTGCGGGCTGGGCGAGGTGAGGGAGGTGGTGCGGCCGCCGTGGTTGACGGCGACGGCCTTGATCACCGCGGCGACGCGGTCGCCGTCGCGGCGGGCCCGCGCGTGGTCCTTGAGGACGACGACGCCCACGCCCTCGCCCCGCACATAGCCGTTGGCGGAGGCGTCGAAGGCCTTGCAGCGGCCGTCCTCGCTGAGCATCTCGTTGCGGCTCAGGGCGTCGTAGAGGCGGGGGTCGAGGATGAGGCTCACGCCGCCCGCGACGGCGAGGTCGCAGCTGCCCTCGCGCAGCGCGCCGACGGCCTGGTGGACGGCGGTGAGCGAGCTGGAGCAGGCGGTGTCGACCGCGACGCTCGGTCCGCGCAGGTCGAGGAGGTAGGAGACACGGTTGGGGATGACCGACAGCGCGGCGCCGGTGAGCGTGTGCGCCTCGGCCGACCTGCCGCCTGCGCGCTGCACTTCGGCGTAGTCGGAGTTGGTGGTGCCGATGAAGACGCCGACGCGTTTGCCCGCGAGGTCGCTCGCGCGGTACCCGGCGTCCTCCATCGCCGTCCACACCACTTCGAGGAGCAGCCGCTGCTGGGGGTCCATCAGCTCGGCCTCGCGCGGCGAGATGCCGAAGAAGGCGGCGTCGAAGCGGTCCACGCCGGGGAGGAAGCCGCCCCAGCGCGAACGGGACGTGCCGGTGTGCGCCCGCCAGTCCCAGCGGTCGCCGGGGATCTCGGTGACGAGGTCCCTGCCCTGCTCCAGGTGGTCCCAGAACTCCGTGAGGTCGGCGGAGCCGGGGAACCGTCCGGCCATGCCGACGATGGCCACGTCGCCGCCGCGGGGGGCGGCACGGCCTGCGTCGGGCACGGCCTCGGCCGGTGCGGTTCCGGCGGGGGTTTCCTCGGCGGCTGAGGCGGCGGTGGCGGTGGCGGTGGCGGTGGCATCGGCGGTGTCCCCGAGGACCTCGCTCAGGTGCGCGGCGACGGCGGCGACGGTCGGATGGCGGTAGAACAGCGTGGGCAGGACCTCGATCCCGTACCGCTCGCTGACGCGTGTGCTCAGGACGGTGAAGCTGATCGAGTTCATGCCGAGCCGGCCGAGCGGTACGTCGGCGGGGATCTGCCCGGGGTCCGTGTCGAGGATGTCGGCGATGAGGCCGCTCAGCTCGGGGATGCGGGCGGCAGCCGTACGGGCGGCGGTACCGGCGGCGGCAGTACGGGCGGCGGCCTCGGTCAGGCGCGCGGCCGCTCCACCCGTGCCCCCTGGCTCGCCCGTCGGCGCCCCGCCGCGCAGCTCCGGCAGAGACGCCCGGTCGCGCAGCTCCGGCGCAGACGCCTCGCCACGCAACTCCGCCAGCGGTGCCCGGCCCAGTCTGCCGCGGTCCACCTTACCGTTGAGCGTCCGGGGCAGGGCGTCCAGCTCCACCAGGACGTCGGGGACCATGTGGGCGGGCAGCCGCTCGGCGAGCGCCTCGCGGGGCGGAGCGGTGGCTCCCGCGTCGAGGACGAGGAAGGCGTGCAGCACGTTCTCGCCGCCCACCGGCCGGGCCACGACGGCGGCCTCACGGACGCCGTCCTGCGCGCGCAGCGCGGCCTCGACCTCGCCGGGCTCGATCCGGAAGCCGCGCACCTTCACCTGGGCGTCGAGCCTGCCCAGGTACTCGATGCGGCCGTCGGGCAGTTCGCGCACCAGGTCACCGGTGCGGTACCGGCGCTCGCCGTCGAGGGTGACGAACCGTTCGGCGGTCAGTTCGGGGCGGCCCAGGTAGCCCGTGGCCAGGCCCGCGCCGCCGATGTACAGCTCGCCGGGCATCCCGGGCGGCACCGCCCTTCCCCGCGCGTCGAGGACGTACAGGCCGGTGTTGGCGATGGGGCGGCCGATGGTGACGCGCTCGCCGGGGTTGAGCCGGCACACGGCCGACCAGATGGTGGTCTCGGTGGGTCCGAACATGTTCCACACCTGGCCCGCGCGGGCGAGCAACAGCTCCGCGGTGTCCTGGTCCAGGGCCTCTCCCCCGCACAGCACCTTCAGCTCCGGTGCTCCCGTCCAGCCGGCCGCGAGCAGCATCTTCCAGGTGGCGGGGGTCGCCTGGACGACGGTGGCGGGGCTGGACTCCAGAAGTTTGCGCAGGAGGACGCCGTCCCGCGCGACCTCGGCGGGCACGATCTCCACCCGGCCGCCGGTGATCAGCGGCAGGAACAGTTCGAGCGCGGCGATGTCGAAGCAGACGGTGGTGAGGGCGAGCAGATGGTCCTTGTCCGTCAGTCCCGGCTCCTCGGCCATGGACAGGAGCAGGTTGGCCAGCGCCCGGTGCGGCACCTGGACGCCCTTGGGGCGGCCGGTGGAGCCCGAGGTGTAGATCACGTACGCGGTGTCGTCCGGTCCGGGCGCGGGGAGTTCACCCGTCTCGGGGACGCCCGTGGGCGTGTCATCGGCGTCGATGGCCAGGATCGGCGCGCCGAGGTCGACGCGGACCCCCGGGCCGGTGATCAGCAGGTGCAGTCCGGCGTCCTCGGCCATGTACCGCAGCCGTTCGGCCGGGTAGCCGGGGTCGAGCGGCACGTAGGCGCCGCCCGCGGCGAGGACGCCGAGCAGGGCGACGAGCATGTCGGCGGACCGGTCGACGAGCACCCCGACGTTGCGTCCCGGCGCCACTCCCCGGCCCCGCAGGCGGGCCGCCAGCGCGGTGACGCGCGCGGTCAGTTCGCGGTAGGTCAGCGCCGTGTGGCGGTCGGTCACCGCCACGGCGTCGGGGGTGCGCAGGGCCTGTTCGGCGAGGAGGGTGGGCAGCACGCGGTCGGCAGGGAAGTCGCGGCGCGTGAGCCGCTGCCGCTCCTGGGCGCGGGCGGTGTCGGCGGGGCTGCGCAGGGACAGCGCGCCCAGCTCGCGGTCGGGGGTGGCGAGGGCGGAGTCGAGCAGCAGGCGGAAGTGCTCGCCGATCCCGCGCACGGTGTCCTCGTCGAAGAGGTCCGGGTCGTACTTGAGGCAGTAGCGGGCGCCCTCGCGCTCCTCCACGACCTCCAGGGTGAGGTCGAACTCGCCCTCCTGATGGACACCGTGGAACACGCCGGCGACCGGGCGGACGTCGGTGTCGTCCTCGACCCAGTTCTGGAAGTAGAAGGCGGTGTCGAACAGGCGCGAGGCGCGCAGCTCCTCGGCGAGGCTCAGCAGCGGGTAGTCGCTGTGCTCCAGGGCCTCCAGGGTGGTGTCCCGCACCTGGCGCAGCAGGCCGCGGAAGTCCTGGCCGTCCGCGATGTCGTGCTTGAGGACGACCATGTTCATGAAGTAGCCGAGGACGTCGGCGTAGCGGGCGGAGGGCCGTCCGGCCACCGGGGTGCCGATGAGGACGCGGTCCTGTTGGGAGTAGCGGTGCAGGAGTGTCGTGTAGACGGTGAGGAGCACCGAGAAGAGGGAGGTCCGCTCCTCGCCCGCGAGGTCCCGTGCCGCCCGGACGCTTGCCGCCTCCAGGCGCCCTTCGACGGAGGCTCCTCGGTGGCCGGGCACCGCCGGGCGGGGCCGGTCGAAGGGGAGTTGCAGGGTGGGCAGGTCGCCGGAGAGCCGGTGCAGCCAGTACGCGCGCAGCTGCTCGCCGCGCGGTGAGCCGAGCAGGTCCCGCTGCCAGTCGACGAAGTCGGCGAAGGTGGCGGGGGGTTCGACGGCGGGCGGCTGTCCCCGGTAGCACGCGGACAGCTCGCGCAGGAAGACGGCGATGGACAGGCCGTCGAAGACGATGTGGTGGAAGGTGAGCAGCAGCACGTGCCGGGCATCGGCGAGGGTGAAGAGCGTGACCCGCAGCAGGGGCCCGCGCCCCAGGTCGAAGGGTTCGCGGACGCACTCCCTGGCCGCCTCGCGCACGGCGTCCACGGACGAGGTGTCCAACCGCTTCTCCGTGAAGGCGAGTTGCTGTCGTGCCTCCACGATCTGGTGGTCGCCGTCCAGGCGGGCGCGGAGCTGGGGGTGGCGGTCCACCATGGTCTGCAGCGCCTCGCGGAGGGCGGCCGGGTCGGTCCCCGGTTCCAGCCAGAACGCGAGCGGCAGGTTGTAGGCGTACGTGCCGGGCGCCGTCTGCTCGATGACGCTCAGGGCGCGCTGGCCGGCCGACAGGGGGAAGCGGAGGGGTGCCGCCGGGGCGACGCTCTCGGGCACCGCGCCGGTCAGCTCGCCGATGTGGTCGCTCAGCTCGCGCAGGGTGGCGTGCTCCAGGAGGTCGCTCAGCCGTAGCCGGACGCCCAGGTCCTCCTCGATCACCGCGGCGATCTTCATGCCGCTCAGCGAGTCGAAGCCGTAGTCCGCGAGGAGGCGGTCGGGGTCGAGGGGCTCGTCCAGTTTGAGGGTGGCCGTGACGATGCCGCGGAGCGTGTCCAGTGGGCCGCGGCCGGAGGAGGAGGCGGCGGGCGGCACGGTCCTGTCCGGGGCGCTCACCGGTGCGCGATGGCCGGCGCCCGCGTTCACACCGATGATCACGTGCTGGCCGAGGTGGGCGCCCCGGTCCAGGACGAGGGCGTCGGCGAAGCCCTCCTCCAGGAGGAGCCGTTGCCAGGTCTGCGCGGTGGCCAGGGGCGCGTCCTTGATGCGCAGTTCCTCGTCGGTGAAGGCCCACCAGCCGTCGAGGACCCCGCCGGTGACGGTGATGCTGCTGCGGATCGCGGTCAGTTCGTTGAGCACGAGTCTGCCGCCGGGACGCAGCAGCTCCCGTGCCTTGCGCAGGGTGGCGCGCAGGTCGCCGGTGGCGTGCACGACGTTGGTGGCCACGACGATGTCGGCGCTGCCAAGGGTGTGGCCCTGTTCCGCGAGGTCGCGTTCGAGGTTGAGCGTACGGAACCGGGTGAACGGATGGCGTGTGCCGAACCGCTGCTCGGCGCTCTCCAGGAACTGCGGCGAGATGTCGGTGAAGACGTACTCCGCCCGGTCGGCCCAGCCGGAGAGGGCGGGCAGCACGCGCTCGGTGGTCGCTCCGGTACCGGCGCCGAACTCGACGACGCGCAGCCTCTCGCCCGCACCCAGTTCCTCGACGCGCTGCCGGGCGTGGTCGGTGACCGCTTCGGCGACGAGTTCGTTGAGGGAGTCGGTGAGCGGATTGCCGCGGTAGAAGTCCTGGACGAGGTCCATCGACGCGTTCGGGAACATGATCTCGGTGGCACCGGTCTCGCCGCGCAGCACCTGCGGATAGCTGCGCAGGAACAGCCGGGTCAGCTCCACCGTGGCCCGGATGTCCGGATGGTCGGCGGCGATCCGGTCGAGCTCGCGCTCGGCGTGCTCGACGCTCGTGCCACCGGTGCCGTCCGTGTCCGGGTCCGCGTCGGCCGCGAGGACCTCCACGGCGTCGCCGCGCACGCTCAGGTGCCCGGCGTCGGCGAGGATGTTGAGCAGGGCCGCGTGCAGCCGGCGGTACTTGGGCACGATGCCCAGCCGGTCGGCGAGCGCCGTGACGGTGTCCCGCTCGCCCTGGCGCGGGAAGGCGCCCATCCGCCGGTAGACGCCGAGCAGCGCCGATTCGCAGAGCGCGGAGAGGCGGTCGTAGCCCTCGATGACGGCGTCGGCGCCGGGCCCGGCCGGTGCGGGCGCGGTGAACCGCTCGCCGAGCGGCGAGACGCGGTGGCCGAGGGCCGCGAGGGCCCGCGCGTCGGCGCGGATCGGCATGACCTGGACGGGGCCTTCGGCCAGCACCCGCTCCAGGCAGTCGAGGCCTTCGCGCACGGTGAACTCGGCGACGCCCGTCCTGCGGAACACCTCCTGGAGCCCGGGCTGCGCCCCGGAGCCGACCCGCCCCCAGTAGCCCCAGTTCACCACCCGTACGGGATACGGGAGCCGGGTCGCGAGGTGGCGCCCGTAGGAGTCGAGGAAGGAACTGGCCGCCACGTAGGCGGCGTTGCCCGCCGCGCTGACGAAGGAGCCGACCGAGCTGAAGAGCGCGAGGAAGTCCAGGGGCTCGTCGCCCAGCGCCGCCACGAGCGCGAGGGCACCGTCGACCTTGGCGGCGAGGGCCGCCCGCAGCTCCGGTTCGGTCAGCTCGGCGATGGTGCTGGCGTTGAACGTCATGGCCGCGTGGAAGACGCCGTGCGGGGCGCCGAACCGCCGTCGGGCCTCGGCGACGGCGTCGCGCAGCGCCGCGGGGTCGGACGCGTCCGCCCGCAGGTGCAGCAGCTGTCCCCCGGCCTCGCGCACGCGGTCGGCGGTGGCGCGCTGTTCGGCGTCGAGTTCGCCTCGGCTGATCCACACGATGCGGGCCCGGTGGCGGTGCGCGAGCTCTTCGGACAGGGCCCGGCCGATGCCTCCGCTGCCGCCGACCATGAGGTAGGTGCCGCCGGTGCGGTAGGGCGGGCGCCTCGGCGCGGGTACGGGGGTGCGCACGAGCTGCCGGACGTGGCGGCGGCCGGCCCGCAGCAGGACGGCGCGGCCCGCCGGGTGCGGGGGTTCGGCCAGGAGCGCGGGCAGGACGTCCGCCGTGTCGGTGCCCTCGATGTCGACGCAGGTGAGGTCGAGGTGGGGGCATTCGGCGGCGAGGACCTGGGCGTATCCGAGGATGGCCGCCGCGTGGGGGTTGTCGTCGTGGGCGCCGGCGGTGACGACGGTGATCCGGGGGCCGGCGCCGTGGCTGCGGAAGAGGGCGAGCACCCCGTCACGCAGCGCGGTTTCGAGGCTGTCGGGGCGGTGCAGTCCGCCGAGGTGGTACAGGTGCCGCACGGGCCGGGCGAGCAGGGTGGCCGGGTCCTCGCGGTCGAGCCGCAGGAGGCGGGCGCCGGGGTGGTGGCGGAGTAACGCCTCGGCGAGCGGGCCGGGTTCCCCGGCGGTGAGGACGGCCACCTCGGGGCCCTCGGCGGCGGTTTCGGCGGTGGTGGTGCGGTGCGCGGGCCCGGGACGTTCCTGCGGGCACCAGACCGGCTGGTAGAAGCCCAGCTCCGGGGCGTCCTCGCGCGTCGTCGACACGGCGGACGTGGTAGCGCCGGGTGCGGCGTCGGCGCGTATCTCCTGAGGCTCGGTGCGCGTCTCCCGGGGGCCCGTACGCGCGAGCGCGTCCCGGAGGGGCTCCGCCGCCCGCGGGGGCTCGGGTATCCAGTACCGCTTGCGCGCGAAGGGGTACGTGGGCAGGCCGATGCGGCGGCCGCCGGTGTCCGGCCACCGGGCCTCGGCGCCCTGGGTCCACAGCCGGGCGGCCTCGGTCAGGTCACCGTCGCTCAGGGCGCGCGCGAGCCGATCGGCCGCGTCGGCCGCCAGTGCGCGGCGGCCGCGGGCCGCGTCGTGCAATGCGATGCCGCTCTCCACGCCGTCCGCGACATCCCGCAACACGGCCTGGACGTCGGCCAGTTCACGGGCGGGGAAGGCGAGGCGTACGTCGAGCGGCTCCCTGCCGACTCGCAGCGTGTGGGCGACGTCGGCGAGGGACGGCGCGGGGTCGGACCCGGCACGGGCCAGTTCCCGCAGGGTGGTCCGGTCGGTGACGGTCGTCGGAAGGCCGAGGCGTTCACTGAGCACGGCCAGTTCGGCCGCGCCGAGCCCGTACTCGGCGAGTTCGAGATCGGCGTCGAGGTCCCGCGGCTGGACCCGCAGGACGTCGGCGGCCACCCGGACGCACTCGTCGAGCGGCTGCCCCGTGCCCGGCCGCCGGTCGAGGAAGTCGACGAGCTCACGCGCGTAGGCCCGCAGCCGCTCCTCGCTCAGCGCGGACAGGACGATCAGTTCCTCCGGCGACTTCTCGGGCGCGGACGTGCCGGGCTCGGCCGGCTGTGCCAGGTACTCCTCGACGATCAAGTGGGCGTTGGCCCCGCCGCCGCCGAACGAGCTGATGCCGGCCCGGCGCGGCCCGTGTGTCTCTCGCCCGTCCTGGTCGCGCAGCACGGGGCGGTGCCAGGGCGCGGCCTCCTGCTGTACGTGGAAGGGGGTGCCGGTCAGGTCGATGTCGGGGTTCAGCTCCGCCGAGTGCAGGGACGGCGGCAGGACGCCGTGCTTGAGCTGCATCAGCACCTTGGTCAGGCCCGCGATGCCCGCCGCCGACTCCAGGTGCCCGATGTTGGACTTGAGGGAGCCGATCGCGCAGCCGCCCGGGGCAGCGCTGCCGTCGGCGTCGGGGCGGAAGGCCGCACGCAGTCCGGCGATCTCGATGGGGTCGCCGAGGGGGGTGCCGGTGCCGTGTGCCTCGACGTAGCCGACGGTGTCCGGCGCGACGCCCGCCCGGCGCAGGGCCGCGGTGATCACCTCGGCCTGGGCGGTGGGGTTCGGCACGGTGTACCCGCTGGTCTTGCCGCCGGCGTTGATCGCCGATCCCTTGAGCACCGCGTAGACGCGGTCGCCGTCGGCCTCGGCCGCCCGCAGGGGTTTGAGCAGGACGGCGCCGACCCCTTCGCCGTCGACGAAGCCGTCCGCGTGGGCGCCGAAGCTGCGGCACTCGGCACCGCGGGAGATCATCTGACGGTCGGCCAGCATCCGCAGGTGCATGGGGTGCAGGATGAGGTTGACCCCACCGGCGAGCGCCATGGCGCACTCGCCGCGGCGCAGGCTCTCGCAGGCCAGGTGGATGGCCGTCAGCGACGCGGAGCAGGCGGTGTCGACGGTCAGGCTCGGCCCGCGCAGGTCGAGGACGTAGGAGACGCGGTTGGCGATCGACCAGTGGGCGGAGCGCGCGTGCGTGTGCTCGCCGAAGGCGCTGCTGTGCCCCGCCAGCCATTCGTAGTCGTTGTTCATCACCCCGGCGAACACACCCACCGCGCCGTGCTCGCCCAGCCCGCGCGGGCGGTACCCGGCGTCCTCGATGCCGGCCCAGGCGGTCTCCAGGAAGAGACGTTCCTGCGGGTCCATCTCCTGCGCGTCGGAGGGAGAGATCTGGAAGAGCAGCGGGTCGAACTTGTCGACGTCGTCGAGCCAGCCGCCCCACTTGCTGTAGGCGCGCCCGTCCTTGGCGTCCGGGTGGTAGTGCGCGTCCACGTCCCAGCGGTCCGCGGGCACCTCGCCGACGCAGTTGCGGCCCTCGACGACGTTGCGCCACAGCTCGTCCGGTGTCCGCGCCCGCGGATAGCGCCCCGCGAGGCCGATGACCGCGATGTCCTCGGTGGGGCGTCGCGACGCGGTGGCGGGAGCAGCCTGTTGCCGCACGGATGCCAGCAGCTTCAGGAGAAGAGCACGCTTGTCGTCCATAGACCTTCGTCTCATCCGGGTGCCTTGCGGCTCGAATTAGGGCGGCCCACAGCACCGCGCCACAATGCGGCGCGGTCCAAGGTGAACAATTCGTCAATGAGGGCTGAAGATATTCAGCACCGATCAAGAGTGTCGGCTCGCGGTCGGCCTACATGAGACGGAACTCACGTGCGCACGGAAAGGGTGCCTGCCGGTGCGGGGAGGCATCAGTCATGGGATTGTCCGGACCAATTGTCACGAGACTGACCGGGCGAAGTGCGAGGCGGCGGCCATCGACTCCACTTGCATCACTGTCCGTAGGCATGCCCAGCGCTCGACCCCCCGTCAGCTTCATCGGTCAACTGAAATCTAACACTTGATATCCAGAAGCGGCAACCGCGTGATCATTTATGCGCCCGCACCTGATCAGCTATTCAACTAAACCGTTCCGAACCCTCGTTGGCCAGCGAAAACCACGTCTCCGGAGGCTTCCGTTCCGTCGTGTCCGGGGGTCTTCCGGGCGATGGTTTCCGGACAGGAACCGCATCGTGACCCGGCCGACCCGGGGTGACCCGGCCCTGTCGGTGCGCCCACCGTCCGTAGCGCGCGCCCGCCCGCCGATCCGTCCGATTGCGCCCAACTGCGGGAGCTTGGACCGCTTTTGCCGCAGGCCTCTGCCGCACATTCCCCTCCCCCTCACGCGCGTCGACAGACGGACGATCCGCACCGCGGCGAGGCGTGCGGACCGAACCGGGAAACCTATTCCCCACCTGCCCCCGACATATTCACCGAAGAATGAAGAAGCCGCAAAAAAGAGAGAAGCCGCAGGCCGTCCGGCATTCACGGCGGAGTCCGGGGGATTCAGGGGCCATTGGCCCCTGGCGCCACCGGGGAACAATCATGCTACGGTCGTGCGGCGTCGGATCGAGGGGAAGGAACGCGGCGTCGCATTGCGACCCTTCGAGCGTCTCGCCGACCGGTACCCGAGTTTCCGGAATGAAGAATTCCGCCGTGCTGGCGCCACACGCGCTGGCGCCACACGGCGATATCTTCGCGCGTTCTGCGCGTGCCGGACGGACGCCCATACCCGCTTCCCGAGCGAACCATTCATGTATGTCAACCGCCTGGCATGGGGAGGTACGCGGTGACAGAGGAAGATCCCACCCCGCGGCTGGCCGTTCTCGGCGCCGGCGTGATGGGGGTCAGCATCACCACACTCGCCCTCGAACACGGCGTCCCGGTGGTGCTGGTGGAGACCGATCCGGCGAAGCGGGCGGACGCCCCGGCCAGGATCGAGCGCGAACTGCGCACCGCACAGCTCATGGGCGTCCTCTCCGGGAAGCCCCGCGCCGAACTGGTCACGGGTGCCTCTGCGGCCGACTGCGCGGACGCGGACGTGGTGATCGAGGCGATCACCGAGGACGCCGGCCTGAAGATCGCGGCACTGACCGAGGTGAGCCACACGGTCGGTCAGGACACCGCGCTGATCACCAACACCTCCTCCATCCCGGTGGACGAACTGGCCGCGAAGCTCCCGCGCCCCGAGGCCCTGCTCGGCGTCCACTTCATGAACCCCTCGTATCTGATCCGCACCGTCGAGGTGATCCGCGGCTCGCGCACCTCGCCCCGGGCCGCGGATTCGGTCGGGCGGCTCCTCACCGCGCTCGGCCGGCGCGGTGTGTTCGTCGGCGACGGCCCCGGCTTCGTGACCAGCCGCGTACTGCACCGCATGATCAACGACGCGGCCCGCGTCGTGCAGGAGGGCAGGGCGAGCGCCGAGGACGTGGACACCCTGATGCAGGACTGCCTCGGCCACCGCACCGGGCCGCTGCGCACCGCCGACCTGATCGGCATCGACAACCTCGTGGACTCCCTGCGGGTACTGCACGAGCGCACTGGCGACGAAGGCTGCCGCCCGTGCGAGCTGCTGCTGCGGAAGGTCGCCGCGGGCGAGCACGGCCGCAAGAGCGGCAAGGGTTTCTACACCTATACGGGAGTGCTTTCCTGATGGCCGGTCAGCTCGCCGTCGACGAGACGCTTCTCGACTACGTACGGCAGATGTCGCTGCGCGACGACGACGTGCTGCGCGAGCTGCGCGCCGAGACCGCGGGCATGCCCATGCTCCAGGCGATGCTGGTCCTGCCGGAGGAGGCCCAGCTCCTCGCCCTCCTGGTACGGGTCACCGGGGCGCGCCGCGTCCTGGAGGTGGGCACCTTCACCGGCTACAGCAGCCTGTGCATGGCACGCGCCCTGCCGCCCGGCGGCAAGGTCGTCACCTGCGACATCAGCGAACGCTGGACCGCCGTCGCCCGGCGCTACTGGGAGCGGGCCGGGGTCGGGGAACTGATCGACCTGCGGCTCGGCGACGCGGCGCGGACACTCGACGACCTGCGTGCGCAGCACGGCCCCGGCGGCTTCGACCTGGCCTTCCTCGACGCCGACAAGGCCAACTACGTCCGCTACTACGAGCAGGCGCTCACCCTGGTGCGCCCCGGCGGGCTGCTCGTCCTGGACAACACCCTCTTCTTCGGCAAGGTCGTCGACCCCGCCGCACAGGACCCGGACACCCTGGCCATCCGTGAACTCAACGCCCTGCTGCGGGACGACGAGCGCGTGGACATCTCCATGCTCGCCGTCGCCGACGGCCTGACCCTCGTCCACAAGAAGCCCTGAGAGGAAGCACGGAGATGAGCGAGCCCACCACCACCCCTCCCCTGTCGGCGGAGCACGTCAGGACCGAGCTGCGGCGGTTCCTGGAGGAGCGCACCAAGACCGACTGGGCGGCGGACACCGACCTCTTCGCGACCGGCGGGGTCTCCTCCCTGTTCGCCATGGAGCTGGTGGTCCACGTCGAGAAGACCTTCGGCATCGCCGTCGAGGGCCCCGACCTGCGCATCGACAACTTCCGTACGGTCAACGCCATGACGGACCTGGTGCTCCGGCTCGCCGAAGCGGGCTCCGGTGAGTGACGAACTCGCGGCCCTGATCGGTGCGGAGATCGCCGACCGGGCCGCGGAGTGGGACCTGGCGGGGGCGATCCCCCCGGAGGTGCTGCGCGGGCTCGGCGCCAAGGGCGCGCTGTGCGCCGAGGTGCCCGCCGAGTACGGCGGTCACGGTCTGACGGGCCGGGTGAACGGTGAACTGACGGCACACGCGGGGGCGTTGTGCAGTTCGCTGCGGTCGGTGATGACCTCCCAGGGCATGGCCGCCTGGACCATCCAGCGCTTCGGCACCCGCCGCCAGCGCTCGGCGGAGCTCCCCCGGCTCACCTCGGGCTCGCTGGCGGCCGTGGCGTTCAGCGAACCGCAGGCCGGCAGCGACCTCTCCGCGATCGCCACCACGATCGCGGACGACGGCGACGAGGTGGTCCTGAACGGGCACAAGGTCTGGTCGACCGCCGCCGCCTACGCCGACGTGGTCGTCGTCTTCGGCCGCTACCAGGAGGGCGCGGCGGCCGTCGTCGTCCCCACCGACACCCCCGGTGTCACGGTGCGCCCCGTCGCCCAGCCCCTCGGCTGCCGCGCCGCGGGCCACGCGGACGTGGTCCTCGACGGCGTACGCCTGCCCGCGTCCCGTGTGCTCTCGGGCACGAGCCAGTCGCTCGGCCTGCTGACCACCCTCGCCCTCACCTACGGCCGCCTCTCGGTGGCGTGGGGGTGCGTCGGCATCATCCGCGGCTGCCTGCGGGCCGCCGCCTCCCACGCCCGCCGCCGCGAGCAGTTCGGCAAGCCGCTGGCCGAGCACCAGCTCATCGCCCGGCACCTGTCGGAGCTGTTCGTCGCCGAGCAGACCGCCACCCGGGTGTGCGAGCACGCCTCCGACCGCTGGGACAGCGCCTCCCCCGAGCTGTCGGGCGAGGCGGTGCTCGCCAAGCACGTCGCCGCGGGACACGCGGCACACGCCGCCGCCACCGCGGTGCAGGTACTCGCCTCGGCGGGGTCGGTGGACGGCGAACCGGTGGCCCGGGCCTACCGGGACGCCAAGCTGATGCAGATCATCGAGGGCAGCGACGAGATCTGCCAGCTGATCCTCGCCGAGCGCGCGCTGGAGGGTGTGGCATGACGACGGCCGGCGAAGACATAGGAATAGGCGCGATCCACTGCCTGCTGCCCGAGGAGCGCGTGGCCGTCGAGGACCTGCCCGAGCTGGCCAGGCTGACCGAAGAGGAACTGCGGTTCGCCGGGCAGGCCGGCATCAAGTCGGTCGGTGTCTTCCCCGACACCGAGCCGACCGAACTCGCCGCGCGGGCCTGCCGGGAACTGTTCGCCGCACACCCCGGCGACCCCGATCTGATGCTGCACATCGGTTCCCGCGCACCGGACGTGCTGATCGGCTCGGACGCGGGCAAGATCGCCCATCTCGCGGGGCTCACCGGCATTTTCCCCTTCACCGTCGACGGTCTGGGCTGCGCCGGCTCGTCGGCGGCCTGGGCGCTCGGCAGGGACCTGCTCAACGGCGACCCGTCCCGGCGGAGCGTCCTGCTCACCTACGGCAGCCGGCCCACCGCCGCCGACCGGGTGCGCCGCCCCGTCACGGTGATCGGGGACGGGGCGTTCGCCATGACGCTGGTGCGCGGCGGCCGGCCGCTGCTCAAGGCGCACCGCATGGAGGCGGACAGCTCCTTCCACGACCTGTTCAAGGTCGAGTACAAGAACAGCCCCTGGTCGCAGTGGCGCGAGGTGTGCGACGACAACGACCGCTACTCCTTCGAGCTGGCCATGCACAGCCGCACCAGGCTCGGCAGGCTCGTCGACCAGGTGCTCGCGGACGCGGGGATCGGCAAGGACGACGTGGCCGCCACCCTGATGCAGAACGTCACCTCCAGCGCCTTCGACTTCTACAAGGCCACGCTGGGGCTCCAGATTCACCCCGTCTGCGCCACCCACCTGGCGGAGCTGGGCCATCTCGGCCCGATGGACGTGGTCCTGAACCTGGACCGCCTCCTCGCCTCCGGTGAGGTCGGCCCCGGGGGGCACGTCCTCGTCCTGAGCAACAGTCCGGTCGCCGCGTGGACGGTGACGTTGTGGGAGGTGTGAAGCCGGTGACGACCGAAGCGCGGCAGCCGAACGAGGCGCGGCCGACGATCAAATGCCTGGTGTGGGACCTGGACAACACCCTGTGGCGCGGCACGCTCGTGGAGGACGGCGAGGTCGTGCTCCACGAGGGCCTGCGCGAGGTGATCACCGAACTGGACTCGCGCGGCATCCTCCAGGCCGTCGCGAGCCGCAACGACCACGACCACGCCTGGGCGCGCCTGGAGAAGCTGGGCGTCGCGGAGTACTTCGTGCTGCCGCACATCAACTGGGGCGCCAAGTCGGCCTCCGTACGGGCCATCGCCGAGGAGCTGAACTTCGCGCTGTCGACGATCGCCTTCATCGACGACCAGCCCGCCGAGCGCGCCGAGGTCGAGTTCCACCTGCCCGAGGTGCGCTGCTATCCGGCGGAGGAGGCCCTCGGCCTGCCCGGCCGCCCCGAGTTCACCCCGGCCGTCGTCACCGGCGACGCCCGCAGGCGGCGGCAGATGTACCAGGCCGGTGTCCGGCGGGAGGCCGAGCGCACCGAGCACACGGGCACCGACGAGGAGTTCCTGCGCTCGCTCGGCCTGGAGCTGCGCATCGAGCGGGCCGGCGACGAGGAGATCTCCCGGGTCGAGGAGCTGACCCTGCGCACCAGCCAGATGAACGCGACGGGCGTGCACTACTCCGATCAGGCCCTGCGCGCCCTGATGGCCGACGAGGAGCACGAGGTGCTCGTCGCCTCGCTCGTCGACCGCTTCGGCCCGCACGGCGCGATCGGCGTGATCCTGCTGGAGCGGCGCCCTGATTCCTGGCACATCAAGCTGCTCGCGACCTCCTGCCGCGTGGTGTCCTTCGGCGTGGGGGCGGCGCTGCTGCGCTGGCTCTCCGACGAGGCCGCCCGCGCCGGGGTCCTGCTGACCGCCGGGTTCCGGCGCACCGAACGCAACCGCATGATGGAGGTGGCCTACCGTTTCGCGGGCTTCCGCGAGCACACCGACGACGCCGTCGCGGCGGAGCAGGACGGTGTACAGACTCTCGCCCTCGAACCGGCCAGGCAGGACGCCCCCGCGCATCTGGACGTACGAGCCCCCCGTCTGTTCGGTGACTCGCCCGAGCTGCTCCCGTGGGCGCACGCGCGATGACGTAGGGGGCCCGCGTCACGCAGGGGCGCCGAGCGGCGGGTGGTCGAGTACGCGGGGCTTGTACTCGACCAGTTGGATACGGCCGTCGAAGGTGCGGTGCTCGGTCATGTCGAGGGCGACGTCCGGATACCCGTCGTAGATGCGTTCCTGGCCCGTGGCCCCGGTGATCACCGGGAACAGCACGACCCGGAAGCGGTCGACGAGTCCGGCTCGCAGCAGGGACCGGCACAGGCTGAGGCTGCCGATGGTGCTGAGGAGCCCCGAGCCGCTCGACTTCATCGCGCGGACCGCCTCGACGGCGTCGTCACGGACGAGCGTGGAGTTGGCCCAGGTCAGTGGCTCCTTGAGCGAGGAGGAGAACACCACCTTGGACGCGCGCGTGAGTCCGTCGACGGACGCCTCTTCCTCGGGCCTGAACTCGTCCTGTCCGTTCGGGACCCCGCCCGCGGCGAAGCCGGACATCAGGCGGTAGGTGTTCGATCCCATCAGGTAGGTGGCCTCGGGCTGCTCACTGAGCCATGCGAGGTACTCCGGGCCTTCGAGGCCCCAGAAGCCGGGCCACCCCTCTCCCGACGCGTAGCCGTCGAGGGAGGTGATGAAGTCGACGAGAAGCTCAGACATGACGGTGTCCTTTCCTGGGTTTCACATACGTGGACCGGTCGGGAACCACGAACTCATCGGTCGCGGCGGACGCGGCCGCCGTGACCGCGTGGTCCTCCGCGGGCCGCCCTGGACTGTGTCGGGCGGTAACGGGCCGGGCATGCTGCAAGCGAGAGAGCTGTGATCAGAGGGGGGCCGATGACGAAGCTCGGGGCAGGGGCACTGTTTCTCTTCTGCTATATCGACGTTGTCACGTGTCTCGCCATCGGGGACTGGATGACCGATGTGGGTCCTCCTTTGCTCTATGGCAGCCCGGCCGCCTTCGTCGCCGGGATCGTCACCTCGGCAACGCGTGACATGTATCGACGCAAGGTGGAGCGCGAGGCACGCCTGTAAGGACGGCCCGGGAGAGGTCAGCCCTCTGCGTGAAGGGCTCGGTCACCCGGCCCGCTTCGTTGTCCGCGCTCCGTGTCATCATGCGGACGCGTCCCAGACGAGTGGGTCGCGGTCTACGCATGGTCAGAGGGGTTGGGGATGGGCGCGGGTACGGAGCCGGACGGCTCGTCGAGGTCCGACGAGGAGTGGGCGCGGTTCCTGCGTGAGTCGGTGGCGGGGGTGGCCGACGCGCCCAAGGAGCCGTCGTCGCGGGCCCGGGACGTGGCGAAGCGGCTGCGCGCTGAGCCCAGCCGCGACCTGGAGGGCTGGCGCACCCATGCGCCCGCTCGGCCCAAGCGGCGCACTGGCTGGTACGTGGCCGGGGTAGTGGGGTCGCTGGTGGTGCTGGTGGTGGCGCTCGCGCCGGGACGGACAGTGGACCTGTTCGCCGGCGCCGAGTCCCCGCAGGTGGCGGCCGAGACCGCCCGACCGACCGAGGCGCCCCCGGCGGAGGCGGCCCGGCGCCCCACGCTGCGGGAGCCGTTCCGCGGTTCACCGGCGGCGCGCTGGGCGAGTGGAGCGGCGGGGATCAGCGTGCCGAAGGCCGAGGCGGTCGGCTGGATGGGCGCGGCCGAGGTCGAGCGGGCCCTCGCCCGCAGCCGGGACTTCCTCGTCGCGTCGGGCCTGGACCGCGGGGTGTTGCGGGGCGAGCGCCCCGAGAAGGCGATCTCACTGATCAATCCGCACCAAAAGGACGTGCAGCGCCTTCTGAGAACCGCTTTCCGAACTCCGAGCGAGAAGAGCGATCCCCTCTTCCTGTTCAGTCGCTTCCAGCCCTCCCGCACCCAGCTGGTCGGTGACGTCGTGAAGACCCGGGGCCGACTCACTTACCGGGAGGGTGAGCGCGGCGCGCTCCAGGTGACCGCCGACGTCACCTTCGTCTACCCGGTGATGCGCGCGAAAGCGGGTGGCGACGACGAGATCGTACGCACGATCGTCCGGCGCGAGCTGGTCCTGAGCTGGGACGACCCTGCCAAGGTCAGCACCGAGCCGGGCACGTTCTCGATCGTCTCGTACAAGTACGACATGACCAACGGCGGCTGCGGTGCTCCCACGGGCTACTTGGTCCCGCCCTTCGGCAAGGACCGCCGGGCGGACGAGTCCGGTGCGGAGGTCGACCCGTACGACCGCAGCGCGCCGGTCGGGCGGGTCCGGTCCTCCGGGGACGACTGCGCGAGGGCGACGAGGTCCTAGCGGGCGCCCCACTTCGGCGTCGACCACGGCATCGAGACGGTCGACATCGACAAGCGGCGATCCCGAGGGGCCGGTCCGCCGTAGGGGCGCGGAGTGTCAGGCGGACCTGTCGTGGGCGAGGCGGGCCGTCAGCCCGTCGAGGGTGCACTGGAGTCCGTAGTCGAAGCTCTCGTCGCGCACCTTCGCGGGGTCCTTGTCCCGCTGGGCCGCGTGGCCTTCCGCCAGGCGCGGATGATCGCGGGTGGCTTCTTCGAGGGCCGGGCGCAGGCTCTCCACCCACTCCCGCTCGGTGCTGCCGCTGCGGGCGATCATCGACAGGTACGCGGCCTCGGAGGTGGCCATGCCGATGACGTAGGAGACGAGGGTGCTCATGGCCCGGTCGGTCTCGTGCGAGGGGAAGCCGGCGGTCTCGAAGAGGGCGAGCAGCTGGTCCGCCATCCGCATCGCGTTGGGGCCGAGGTGGGACAGACCGACCTGACCGAGCACGGAGGCGACCCAGGGGTGGCGCAGCGCCATGGCCCGCAGGCTGTGGGCGGCGTCCACGGCGGCGGCCCGCCACTCGGTCTCATCCCTGGCCGCCGGGATGCGCAGTTCGCCGTAGACCTCGTCGACGACCAGCTCGATGAGCTCGTCGCGGTTGGCCACGTGGCGGTAGAGCGAGGTGGCCCCGGCATTCAGCCGGTTGCCGAGGCCGCGCATGCTGAGCGCTTCGATTCCTTCGGCGTCCAGCAGCTGCACGGCTTCCGCCACGATGCGCTCGCGGGTCAGCGGTTCCCGCCGACGGCGCGGGCGGGTCCATACGGAGGGGATCGGCTGCTGGCCGGCCTGCTGCATGCGGGTCCACGCCCTTCTTCTCGTTTTCCCGTCACCCTAGCTCATGACGTACGCAAAGGGGTACGCCGTACGCACCGCGCGTAACCCTGCACCGCGCGGGCCGGCGCGCACTCCGGAAGCGCCCGCATACAGCCCCCACCATTGAGAACGCCGCACCCCTATGCGTACAGTGTTCGCAGCGGGAGAACGTCATTCGCATACCGAGGGAGCAGTCATGCCGAAGAACCTGAGCTGGGACGCGCGGGGCACCTGGTCGGCCAAGGGCGACTGGGGGACCCGGGACTCCGAGGGCCGCAAGCTGTACCTGGGTCACTGGCAGGCGCGGCTCGACCAACTCCGCATCGCCCACCACGTCCCGGGGGCCACGCTGGCCGTCCTTGTCGACGGGGACGTCCAGGAACTGGCGAGCGGTGTCCTGCACCGAGGCACCGGAGTGGACGCGACCCCCGACTCGGTGTTCCAGCTCGGTTCCCTAGCCAAGATCTACACCGCCACCCTGATCATGCAGCTCGTGGACTCGGGCGCGCTTGACCTCGACGCCCCGGTACGGGACGTGCTGCCGGACTTCGTCGTCGCCGACGAGGAGGCCACCCGTACCATCACCACGCGGCAACTGCTCTCCCACACCAGCGGACTCACCTGCGACTTCACTTACGACTCGGGCCGGGGCGACGACTGCCTGGCCCGCTACGTGGAGGCCGCCAAGGACGTGGGCCTCGACTGCCCGCCCGGCACCGCCGTCTCCTACAGCAGCCTCGGCTACAACGTGCTCGGCCGCATCGTCGAGGTCCTCACGGGCCGGACCTGGGACGAGGCGCTCAAGGAACGGCTCCTGGCCCCGCTCGGCCTCACGCACACGATGACGCTCCCCGAGGAGGCGCTCGCCCACCGCACCGCGATGGGTCACCTGGGGGAGCTGGGCGAGGAACCCACCCCCGCCCCGGCGTGGGACCTCATGCCGCGCTCCGCCGGCCCCTACGGCCGGGTGCTCGCCAGCGCCGGCGACGTGGCCCGGCTGGCCAGGATGCACCTGGAGAACGGCAAGAGCCCCGAAGGGGTCCAGGTACTGAGCCCGCGCGGCGTCGCCGCGATGCGGCAGCGCGAGGTGGACGTCCCCGACAAGTGGACGGTCAGCGCCGACGGCTGGGGCCTCGGATGGACGCTGTACGACTGGTCGGGCATCCCGGGCTTCGGGCACGACGGCGCCTCCATCGGCCAGTACGGCTTCCTGCGCGTGGTGCCCTCGGCCGGCGTCGCGCTCGTCCTGCTCACCAACGGCGGCGACGCCCGCCAGCTCTACGCGGACCTCTTCGACGAGCTGCTCGGCGAGCTCGCCGGGGTGCGCATGCCCACCCCCTTCGCGCCGCCCGCCGAGCCACCCGTGGTGGACCTCGCTCCGCTGTGCGGCACGTACAAGCGCGAGGGCGTCGAGATCACCGTCACCGAACAGGGCGGCACGGCCCACCTGGTGTACGCCTTCGTCGACGGCATGAAGGACTTCTCGCCGCCGCTGGAGATGGACCTCACCCCGGTCTCCCCGATGGTCTTCGCCGGGCCCGGCAGCGGCGCCTACAGCGCCGACTGGATGCCGGTCGTCTTCGCCACCCTGGCCGACGGCACGGCGTGCGTGTACATCGGCATGCGGGCGGCCCCGAAGGTCGCCTGACGACCGCGCGCCGCGTGGCGGTGCGGGCCAGGTGCCGCCAGGGTCACAGCTCGATGTCGAGCTGCTCCACGTCGCTGAACTCCACGCCGAGCCCCTGGGCCCGGGAGTCGTTCGCGCGGAAGTACATCTGCGCGAGGCCGTCGGCGGCGATCTGCTGGAGCTGCCGTTCGCTCGCGCCCTGCTCGCGGGCGGTGAAGAGGCGGTCGGCCCACTGGGGCGGCAGGGCCTGGGTGATGTCGCGGATCCGGGCGTCGTCGGTCGTGCCCGCGGCGGCCTCGAAGCCGAAGCGGGCACGGGTGGAGAGCACCAGGCCGTCCGTGGTCGCCGCCTTCTTCCTTGCCTTCGCGCGGATCTGCGGCTGCCAGCGCTTCTTGACCTCGCGTTCCAGGCGGGCGCGCAGCTCCTGGCGAGGCCGCTTGAGCTTGCCCGCGACGTACCGCTCGACCGTGCGCTGGGAGATCCCGAGCGTCCGGGCGGCGGCCTGGGTGCCCTTGAGCTGCTTGACGAGGTACTTCATCTGCGCCTGGGCGCTCTGGGGGATGCGGCGGGTGAACGCCGACTCCAGCGCGCGGTCCAGACTGTCCCCGACGGAGTCGGCCATGACCTGCTACTCCCCTTCTCCGGCGCTCTGGTCGGTCTTGACGAGATTGGCGATGTTGAACACCCCGCCGTGTTCCTCGAACTGCTGCTCCGCCCACAGGACGGTCTGGGTGCCCTGGTGCTTGACCATCCCGGGCGAGACCCCCAGCCGGAACGTGCCCGGCGCCGGCTTGCCCTCGGGGGTGAGCGGCAGGATGTCCAACGGCGTCGGACCGGGCGAGGGGTAGACGATCGCGTCGGTGCCGATCGCGACCGGGTAGAGGTCGGCGGCGGCCGCCGTCTTCATCAGCTTGCGGTGCAGGCCCACCCGCTGATTGGCCAGCACGGCGGCCCGGATGTCGGGCCGCCACGTCTCCCGCTTGAGCGCCGGGTACTCCTCGTAGTACGGCACCTGGCCCCGGCTGCGCTGCCGGAGCTTGCCGATGCCGCCCTTCGCCGTCGCCTTGATCGCGGTCTCCAGCAACGCCATCGTCGGATCGACCTGCTTGCGCCGCGCCATCGCCGCCAGGAACTCCTCGCCCCCCAGACCGCCGGTGACGCCCATGTCCGCCATGGTCTCGATGTAGGCGTCGCGCAGCCGCTTGTACCAGGCGTCCAGATAGCGGCCCGTCCGCGTACGGACGTACGCCTCGACCGGCGCCACGTCGAAACCCAGCTCCACCGCGTAGGCGACGCTCGGGGTGGCGTACCAGGCCGGTCCCTCGGGCCGGTCGCCCTTGGGCGTGAACGGGCTGGGGAGGCGGTCCCCGTCGATGGTCCGTCCGTTCACGGGGACGCGGGACAGGTCGACGTGGGAGAGGTCGACCAGCCACGAGCCGGGCAGCGACGCGTCGAACGCCGGGTCGTCCTTCAGGTGGGTCGGCCCGTCGAGCCCGACGGTGAGCCCGTTCGCGGCGGCGGCGAACGACATGTTGATGTCGATGGCGACCAGGAACTGGTTCGCGCACTCCTCGTCGGTCAGCGGCCGGCACCAGTCGTAGGGCTCCTCCATCAGCATCTCCGCCGGGGTGCGCAGATGGTGCCGGGCGAACCTGCCCCGGAGCACCGGGTGTTCGTCGGGGACCTCGCACTCCACCACGTCGTAGCGGGCGGTGAGGGCGTCGTCGTTGAAGGCCCGCTTGAACTCGCCGGTGGCCGGGTCCTTCTCCGCCCGGGTCGGCGGGCGCAGCGCGACCATCAGCTCCAGGCCGGTCGTCGCGGTGCTGCCGCGCGGTGTCATCACCCGCGCCGCGTACAGGCCGAGGTAGCGGGCGAGGTCGGCCGGGTGCATCGTCAGCAGCAGCCGCGGGTCGTCCCTCCTGCCCCACTCCCGGGTGTCCAGCGCGTTCCACGGCAGGACGCACAGCTGGACGCAGCGCCGCTGCGACCCCTCGGGCTCGCGGAAGACGCGGGCCCACGGCCCGAGTCCGCGCTGCGTGAGCTGGAGGCCGGCCCTGGCGATCTGCTTGACCACCTTGTGGCTGTCCGCGAGCCGTCCGTGGCGCCGCTCCTGCTCCGACAGGTCGGCGGGCAGGCCGTAGCGCTCCAGGGCGGACGCGGTCAGGACGAGGATCGGGTCGGCGTCACGGCCGTTGCGGTGCAGCCGGGCCTGCCCGAGCCTCGCCTCGGCCAGCGTCCAGTCGACCAGCGCCGGGAGGGACTTGGCGGGCACGTCCAGGACCAGGCCGCCGACGCAGTACGCCGACACCTGTCCGTCCTCGCAGTCGATCACGGCGAGCGGCCCGTTCTCGAAGCGGGGGTCGGCGGGGGCGGCCGTCGTGGTCTTCTTCGCCACCGCCGACTGCGCACCCGGGCGCCGTGACGACGCGGTCGCCGGCTTGGCGGAGCGGCTTGGCGCCGGGCGCGCCGGCGGGGTGGCGGGGAGCGCCGGGGGCGTCGGCTCTGGTCCGGCCCCCGGGTCGGTGACCGCCTCCGGGACCGCCGGGGCAGGGTCCGCCGACGCCCCAACTGCGGCGGGTGTGTTGTCGCCCTGGGCGGGGAAGCGCTGGGCGAGGCCTTCCAGGAGCCGGGCGTAGGCGGCCCGTTTCGGTGGCCGGGGCTCGGTGACCCCCGATTCCCAGTTCCCGACGGTCTCCCGCCGGCTCTTCAGGGCCTTCGCGATCTGTTCCTGGCTTATCCCGGCGGCTTCCCGCAGACGCTTGCGCTCTTCCGGCGACGGAAGGTCGTCCTGCGCGACCTCCTCCAGCAGCGCGTCCACGGCGCTGAACAGCTCGTCCTCAGTAGGCACAGAGCTCACCTCCACACCGCACCCTATCCCCAGCGCACGCTGAAACCAGCATTGGATTTAACGTGGATCGCTCACCCCACCCCAGCGCTCCGGTTCTGCCATGTGACCGACACGATCAATTTCGGCCGTGTTCTGAACGAGCAGAGGGCAGGAACGGCACGAAGTCGAAGCTGAACAGCGCCTTTTGTAGGGATTCTGCCGCTGACAGAAGCGGCCGGTTCCCTCCCGTGTAGTACATGTGTTCGCGGGAAGTGAGGGGCCGATTGTGGAGGCCCTGTGACAGGTTGTGGGCCTCTCGTGACCACTGGGGTTGGCGAGACGTGTCTTCCTGTGGGGGAAATCCTTGTCGCAACGCACCGTCGGTGCGCGTGTTTCGCGTGCCCGGACTAGAACCAGCCTCGCCACCGCCGCCGCTCTGGCCACCGGCGCCCTGACCCTCTCCCTGCTGCCGGCCACGGCCGCGGTGGCCGCCGATGAGCCGGGTTCGGCGTGGGGCAAGGACGCTCCGTCGTTCTCGATGCCCGCGGTGAAGGTCGGTTCGAACAAGCCCGTCGCGCCGAAAGCCGAACGTGCGCCCTCGCGCCGGGTGGCCGCCTGGCGGGCGCAGCAGAAGAAGCGCGCCGAGGGCAGTACGGCGCGCTCCCTCCAGCAGGAGATTCCCGCTCTTGTGCCCGAGGGTCAGGGCGATGTGCCGTGGCACAAGATCAGCGACTTCGCCATCACGGACGCGCTGACGGCCCGGATCAACTTCTCCACCGGCAACCTGATGCTGGCGGCCACCGACTTCTCCGTCGCCGGCGTCGGCCAGCAGCTGACCCTGGCCCGCACCTACAACTCGCTGGAAGCGCCGTGGGGCAAGGTCTCCCAGCGCTGGTGGCAGCAGTACGAGCGCTACCTCCAGGTCCTCAGTGACGAGGTGGTCCTCTACGACGCCTCCGGTGACACCTTGCGGTTCAAGAAGGCCACCGACGGCTCCTTCACCACCCCCAAGGGTTACTCGAAGGAGCTGAAGAAGAACGCCGACGGCACCTACACGCTCACCAACTGGAAGTCCGGCTCGAAGGACACCTACGACGAGCATGGCACGCTGACCAAGGTCACCGACAAGAACAAGGGCACCATCACCGTCACCCAGCACGACGAGGGCGACGAGCACAAGGGCTTCAAGCTGACCGAGACCCGCTCGGGCCGCTGGATCGACCTGCTCAAGACCGACGCCTCCCAGTGGCAGGCCAAGGACAACTCCGGCCGCACCGCCGTCTTCGACCTCGACGCCGACGGCAACCTCCACAAGACCACCGACGCCGAGGGCAAGACCACCACCTTCGGCTACGACACCTCCAACCGCCTCACCAAAATCACCACCGCCGAAGGCCGCGTCACCGTCTTCACCTACGACGACGCCAACCGCGTCACCTCCATGCTGCGCGCCACCGAGTTGAACGGCACCGGCCACACCGGCCCCACCTGGACCTACGCCTACGACACCACCTCGCCGACGGCGGCGGGCACGACCACGGTCACCGACCCGGAGAAGCACCCGACGAAGTACAAGCACGACGGTGACGGCCAGGTCACCGAGGTCACTGATGCCTTGATCCGCAGCCGTTCCACCAAGTTCGACGCGAACCACAACATCGACACGACCACCGACGCCATGGGCACCGGCACCACCCTCGGCAACGTGCGGGACTACGGGTTCAACACGCGCAACAACCTGGAGAGCGTGCAGTCCCCCACCGGCGGCAAGGCGGTCGCGAGCTGGCAGACCATCGCCGGCGGGGATGTGCCCAAGGACTCCACGAACGCCGACGGCGAGAAGACCTCCTTCACCTACGACAGTGCCGGCAACACCAAGTCGGTCGCGCAGACCGGCACGGGCGGCGGCAGCGTCTCCTACACCTACAACCCCGCCACCCCCACCTGCGGCGGCTTCGAGGGCCAGCGGTGTGCGGCCGAGACGAAGATGTCGTCGACGAAGACGGTCAAGACGTCCTTCACCTACGACGCCAAGGGCAACCTCACCAAGGTCACACCCCCCAAGCCGCTGGGCGAGACCACCTACACCTACGACAGCCTCGGGCGCACGGAGACCCTCACCGATGGCCGGGGCATCAAGAAGGTCTTCGTCTACGACAACCTCGACCGGGTCAAGACCGTCTCGACCACCAACGACACGGTCCGCTACTTCTACGACGGCGACGGCAACCTCGCCCAGCGCACCGACTCCACCGGCACCATCAAGTACGCCTTCGACCCGCTCCAGCGCGAAACCGTCCGCACCCTCCAGGACGGCTCCCAGACCCTGCTCGCCTACACCCCCGCGGGCAACGTCGACTTCTACCAGGACCCGGCCGGGAAGGTCGACTACACCTGGAACGAGGTCAACAAGCTCGACAAGCTGACGGACCCCTCGGGCAAGGTCACCTCCTACAAGTACAACCGCAACGACGTGCGCACCGAGACCGCCTACCCGGGCGGCACCGTGCAGACCGTCGACATCGACAACTCCGGCCGCCCGAAGAAGATCACGGCCAAGTCCGCCAAGGGCAGCACCCTGGTCGACCTGGCCTACACCTACGGCTACGGCACGGACGCCACCACCGACGGCGACAAGATCCGCACCAGGACCGACGCCATCGCGGGCACGAAGACCAACTACACCTATGACGGTGCCGGCCGCTTCTCCTACGCCGCCGAGAACAAGGGCACCACCCTCAACGCGTCCTGGCAGTACTGCTACGACCTCGCCGGCAACCTCACCAGCCAGGGCACCGACAAGGGCTGCCCGCGCGGTACGACGTACACCATCAACGACGCCCAGCAGATCACCGAGAAGGACGGTTCGGCGACGAACTGGTCCTACGACCTCGAGGGCAACGAGACGGCCGGCGCCTCCACCCCGGAGGGCACCCGGACCGGCGAGAAGTGGTCGGACCACAGCCAGCTCACCTCGCTGACCGTCGCCGGCAAGACGTACGCGGGCCAGTACGGCTCCACCGACCAGAGCGAGCGCATCAAGCTCGGCGACACCTACTTCCACAACGGGCCGCTCGGCCTCTCCGCCACCTCCACGGGCGGCGTCGACACCGGCTTCAACCGCGAACCCGGGGGCACACTCACCTCCATGACCCGGGACGGCAAGACCTACTTCTACCTCACCGACGCGCTCGGCTCCGTCGTGGCCGTCGCCGACGAGGCAGGTACGAAGGTCAACACCTACTCGTACAGCCCCCGAGGCGTCGCCCGGTCGACGAGCGAAAAGGTCACCCAGCCCTACCGGTTCACCGCCGGCTACCAGGACCCCACCGGCCTGTACCACTTCCGGGCCCGCTACTACGACCCCAACGTCGGCCGCTTCAACAGCCCCGACCCGTCGGGTCAGGAGGAGAACCCCTACCTCTACGCCGAGGGCGACCCCGTCAACCGCATCGACCCCGAAGGCCTCAAGTCGATCGGGGACTACGGGAAGACGTGCGCGCAAGGCGCGGTGCAAGGGGTCGTGGTCGGCGCCTACACGGGCGTGTCGGAGACGGGAGTGGGCGCTCTTGGAGCCGCCGCTTCGGGCTGCGCCACTGACGTGGGCATCGAGCTCGTCAGCGACTACGTGAGCGAAAGCCTCGGCGAGAAACTCGATCAGGGGAGCAAGCTGAAGGACGCCTACGACGTAGGCAAGGGACTCGTCAAGGGTCTCCTGTAGGCAATCATCTGACATCGGGCGGCGGGGAGAGTGCTGCACAAGCCTCTCCCCGCATTCGGAGGGGAAAACGGTTGTGAGCACTCCAGCTCAAGCAATTCTGGTCGTCGTTGTCGTCGCCGTGGTGATCCTCGGCGGCTGGATGCAGTCGGCGAGCTTCCGGGACTACCTGCGCCGCCGCAGGGGCCAGTGACAAGCAAGGAGCCACCCATGACGTCGACCTCGGAATCGTTTCTCCTGGCAGGGCCGAAAGGCGAGCCCTGGCACATGTGGCTCGCGGCCGCAGCCGCGATCTTCTTCATCGCCCTGCTCACCGCGTACGTCCGTCGGGACCGCCGACGGCATGGCAAGTAGGCCCGCCGACGAATCCCCCCGGACGGTCCCTCGGTGCCGGGGCGGCTTCGCTCCCGGCGTCCGCCGTCTGTCATGGGCGAGTCGCCTCCTGCTGACGGGGGTTGTGGCGTGTCCGGTGGTCACCGGTTCAGCGCTCTGGTCATGGACCTACACCGGCTGACCCTGCACGGCTTGGGAGGGCGTGCTTGTGTGCGGTTGCTTCCCGGCGGGAGACCGGCGCGGTGAGCTGGAGCGCGGCGCGCATCGTCACCCGAGCCGCTCGACCGCGTCGAGAACCTCCTGCGCGCCGTCCTCCTCGGCGATGGACGCGGCCAGGCGCCGGGCGCGGCCGCGCAGCGCGGAGTCGTGGACGGCGCTGGTGATCGCGTCGGACAAACGCCGTGCGGTCAGGTGCTGGTAGCGCAGCGGGCGCGGGGAGACACCGAGGCCGTGCAGGCGTGCGGCCCAGAAGTGCTGATCCAGTTGCACCGGGACCGGCACGGCGGGGACACCGGCGCGGATGCCTGCCGCGGTGGTGCCGGCGCCGGCGTGGTGGACGACGGCGGCAGTCCGGGGGAACAGCCAGGTGTGCGGGACCTCCCCCACGGTGATCAGGTCGTCGCTTTCGGCGTGCAGGCCGCTCCAGCCCGCCTGGAGGACCCCGCGCACCTTGGCCCGGCGCATCGCCTCGGCGACCAGGGTGCTCAGCCGTTCGGCGTCCGCGGCGACGAAGCTGCCGAAGCCCGCGAAGACGGGCGGCGGGCCCGCGGAGAGGAAGTCCAGCAGCCGGGGCTCGGGCTGCCAGCCGGGTGGGGTCTCGGGCCACCAGTACCCGCAGACCCGATGTCCCTCGGGCCAGTCCCCGGGGCGTGGGACGACCTGGGGGCTGAAGCCGTGCAGGACGCCGCGCCCGCGGGGCAGGCCCAGCGGTCCGGCGAACCCGCCGCGCGGCAGCCCGAGTTCGCGCCGCAGGTCATGGACGGCCGGGGCGAACATCCGATCGGTGGCCGCCCAGAGGGCCTGGGCGCTCAGGCGGTTGCCGTACGAGCCGAACGAGCGGGCCCCGACGACCAGGGGCGTGAAGGCCGCCGTGGGCTGGATCGGCTGCAGGTAGGCGCTCAGGTTCGGCAGCCGCAGCCCCTCGCCCAGCGCCGCGCACATCGGGTCGGTGACAGTGGAACTCACCAGCACGTCGGCGCCCTGCCGCACGGCGTCGTGCACGCCCGCCGCGAGCCTCGGCATGAACGCCTTCGCCATCCGCATCAGCCGCGCGATCGCCACGGGCGCGCTGATCGCCCTGGCCAGGCCCTGCCCGCCCGCGGAGGCCAGTTCCGCGCGCGGGTCCACGGGCAGGGGCCGGAACCCGAGCCCATGGACCGTCACCCCCGGCCGGAACCGTTCATGGGTGGCGAGCACCACGTCGTGCCCCGCGGCCCGCAGCCGCACCCCCAAGCCGGTGTACGGAGCAACATCGCCCCAACTCCCCGCCGTGACGATCAGTACGCGCATAACAGCACTATGTCAGCGCGAGCGGGCCGCGGCCGATGGCCCGCCCGCTACTTCTCGGCGTTGCGGGAGAGCAGGTGCACGGCGCGCAGGGCGGCCTCAAGGGCGAAGCGGTGGTCGGGGTCGGTGAGGCGCTCCCCCAGCAGGACGTCCAGGTTCCGCAGGCGGTAGCGGACGGTCTGGGCGTGCACGCCCAGCATCTCGCCGACCTGCTCCGCCGGCGCACGCGTGGAGACGTGCACGCGCAGGGTCTCCACGAGCCGGTCACGGCGACTGGCCGGCACATGTTCGAGCGGGGCCAGCTCTGCGGCCGCCAGGTGGGTCACGAGGGCCGGGTCCGACAGCAGCCACAGCGTCACCAGATGGTCGTCGCAGCGGACCAGGGGGCCATCGGCCACGACGCCTTCGTCGATCAGGTGGAGCATGCGGCGGGCCCAGCGGATGGAGTCGGCGGCCTGGGCCGGCGGCAGGGTCGGCCCGACCACGGCGTGCGCGCCTTCCAGGGTCGCGTCGAGCATCGCCAGGCGCTCCGGGGTGAGGGGGCCGGGCACCAGCAGGTGCGGCTGCGGGACGTCCAGGTCGAAGAGGATGTCGTCGGCCAGCCCCGCCTCCAGGTGTACGGGGACCGGGGGGCGCAGCGCGATCATGGTGACGTCGGCGGGCAGCTGCCAGGCAGCGCTCTCGCAGAGCCCGGGGAGCGCTTGGGGCAGCGGAGGGGCGGCGAGGATGAGGTGGAGCAGCCGTCGGCGCCGCGCCGGCACCTCGGAGAAGGCCCGGGACTGCACCTCGGCGTAGCCCTCGCGGGAGATCTGCTCCAGTTCGTCGACGTAGGCGAACAGCGCGTCGGCGAAGGCGAGGATGAGGGAGGGGGAGAGCCGGTACTGGCGGCCCAGCGCCTTGGCGCGGCGCAGTGCGATGCGGGCCCCGAGCCGGTAGGCCCCCTGCAGGGTCTCCAGCGCGCGCCCCTCGTAGGCTTCCACCCGGCCGAACTTGCGCAGCAGCTGGTCGCGGAGCACGGCGTTCTTGCCGGGGTCGGCGACGCGGTCCACGAACGCGTACAGGGCCTGTTCGAGGCCCTGGCGGATGGGTTCGGCGTTGGGGCCGTTGAGGAGCCGGCCGTACACGGGGTAGGCGCGGGTGACCTCGGCGCCGATCTCCTTCATGAGGCCGGGTAACTCCGGTCTCATGAAGGCCGCGAATTCCTTGGGGAGGGGTTCCAGCGGCTCACCGACTTCGGGTGGTCGCGTGGTTGAAGGCATGAGTGCCGTCCCTTGCTCTTCGGTGCCCACGGTGCACCGGTCGTGTGCTCCGCTCCTTCGCGGGAGGGGCACGCGACCGGACTTGAGGAGACGTGTGTCTGGGCTGTTGAAGCTAAATCAAGTTCGGTGGGACGTACACAGTTCGTGCACACATCGGTGCGGTGGGGCGGGACATGGTTGCCGGGACGACTGAGAATCGCCGTCGCGCGGCCATTAGTCGACGGCGGAGTGCCAGTTCTTCGCGAGGCGCTTGCCGGCGTCGGGGGCGAAGGTGCCGGGGGCGTTCAGGCCGGCGAGGTGGGTCTGGGTGTTGTTGAGCGTCACGCTGTTCTTTCCGGCGGCGGAGGGCAGCCCGGTCTTGGCGTTGACCGCCGCGTCGACCAGCCCGAGCAGGCCGAGCCCGCAGCCGTCGGCGCCGGGCACGGCGAAGGTGCTGTCGTTCTGCTGGGCGCCGGTGAGGTTGACGCGGCTCATCTCGCCGTCCTCGGCGACGGTGCCGTCACCGTGGAAGAACGACATGCCGAACTCGGGGAACTGGAGGTTCTTTGGACGCAGGACGATGGGTTTGGCGGCGGTGCCGATGTAGCACTTGCTGCCGAGGAAGGGGTTCTCCAGGTGGATGCGGACCGGGAGGGCGACGATCGGCTTGTCGGTGACGATGCCGGCGGTCTGGTCGAAGTCGTAGGGGGCGCCGACGGACTCCACCGTTGCCGTGATCTTGTTGAGGGAGCTGTTGTCGAGCTGCACGCAGATGGCGGTGATCACGGGGATGTCGCTCGGGCACATCAGTCCCAGCAGCCCTCCGGGGACGGTCGCCGGGTCGGCCACGAGGGCGCCGCCGGGCGGGGCCACCACGGTGCTGGTGCCGTCGGAGTTCTGGACGACACCCATCTGGAGGTTGGTCTTTCCCGTGGGCACGGTGGTCCTGCCCAGTTTGATGGAGCCGTTGGGCGAGGTGGAGACCACGCACTGCGGGGTGCGGTCCAGGCCGTCGGCGGCGAGCATCGCCGGGGCGTCCACGGGGCAGCGGGTGAAGGGCGCCCACTCACCGTTCGGCACGGCGGCGGCCGCGGTGGCGGTGCCCATGGAGGTAAGGACACCGAGCGCGGTGCCGAGCGCCGTGGCGGTGGTGGCGACTCTGGCGCCGAGGGAGATCCGCATCATGTGGCCTTTCGGGTCGGGGAGTTGCGGGGGTGGGGATCACGCAGTCAGGGACACGGGGGGCGGGGGGAATCACCGTTCGGCTACGGGGATCTTGCGGGGCTGCGCGTCGTCGGTGCACTCGTCGGGGTTGAGCACATCGGCCGAGACGAAGCAGGTCTGCCCCTGGATCTGTTTGACGTAGTTGTCCGGACCGGAGACCGCGGCCGTGAGCAGACGGTCGAGGTCCTCGCCGTCGGCGGTGCCGCAGCCCGTGAAGGCGGGGATGGTGACCTTGCCGGTCAGCGGGCCGCCGGACAGCAGCAGATAGCCGGTCGCGGGTTGGCCGGTGGTCTGTTCGCCCCGGCCGTGCAGGACCAGGTGGTCGCCGGGGAACTTCGCCGGTTCCGGCTCCGGGGAGGCGAGGGACGCCTTGGTCCGGCACTTCTCTCCCACGTCCAGCGGGGTGCCGTTGACCTTCAACGACGTCACCCGCAGCACGAGCGGCGCCCGGACGTAGGTGTCCGTGCTGGTGAACACGAAGTCGGTGGTGCCGTGCGAGTCGATGGTCATCGGGCCCGTCTGCTCCAGCACCATCGTGGCCGTCGTGGGGGTGAAGTCGAAGGTCAGGAAGGTCGCCTCGAAGGGCTGGGTCTGCTTGCGCTGCCGGTGGTAGAGGTCGGCGGTGGAGTGCTGGGTGATGGTGGCGCCGCTGTAGTCGGGGAAGAACACGAACTGCGGCTCGCCCTGGGTGATGAGCGTGCAGAACGGCGGGATCAGCGCGGCGCCGTCGAGCTTGTTCACGTTGGAGTAGCCGGTGATGTAGGCGTTCAACGACATCGGTCCGGCCGGGTACTTCTCGTCGTACTTGCAGGTCGGCGCGGGGCGGTCGGCGGCGACACCGCGCCGGCCCGGCTCGGTGACCTTCGGGGCGTGCCCGCCCGGCCGGTCGGTTGGCTCCTCGCCCGGCTGCCCGGGTGTGCCGGAGGCGGACGGTGTGCCGGAGGGAGAGCCGGACGGCGATCCGCTCGGGGTGCCGGGGTCGTCGTCCTCGTCCGTGCCGACCTGCACTCCGGCCAGTGCGCCCCCGTCCGGGGCGTCCTCGGCGAGGGTGCAGTCGACGGTCACCGAGGCAGGGTCGGGGGCGCCGCCGTCCGCGGTGGTCAAGGTGAGGTCCAGCGCGAAGTCACGGGCCGTCAGGGTCAGTTCGCCGGCGCTCTGACCGGTCACCGTGGGGACGTCGCCCGTCGCGGTCAGCGTCAGCGGCCCGGTCGGGGGCAGGGGTGTGGGTTCCGTGCCGCCGCGCCAGGCCGCCTCGGCGGTGGCCTCGCCCTGGGTGACACCGACCGTGAGCCCGGTCGCCGCCCGTACGCCGGCCGCGTGCAGCGCCGAGAGGTCCGCCACCGCGGGCTCCGGCAGGACGACGGCCGTGGTCACGTCCGCGGGTTCGATCGGCTCGCCGGCAGCCACCCGCTCGGGCAGGGCCGCCGAGATCCGTACCGTCGCGGCATGCTTGCCGGAGGGGAACAGGCATACGTAGGGCAGGGTGGCGTCGATCTGCTGGGTCCCGGACGCCCCGGCCGCCGCGGGCACGGTGGCGGCCAGCACGACGAACGCGGCGATCGCCGCGCCGCGGGCGCGACCGCGGGCCGTCCGTCGGACGGCGGTCGGGGGGCCTGTCATGTGTCACTCCGCTCGGGTCGTCCCACGGTCCGAAATGGCCGGCGGCGGCCCGCACGCCCGGCCGAGGTCCCCGGCCGGGCGGCGGCGGGCCGTGCGTCGGCTACGGGTTGGAGCCGACGATCTGCGGGATGGTCGTCGTGCCGGCGACCTTGACCGCGTAGTTGCCCTTGAAGGTGGGCTTGGTGGCGGTGGTGACCACGGTGCCGCAGCCGGAGGCCGAGGTGACGGCCAGGTCGCCGCTGACGCTGGCGACCGCGAGGATGCCGGTGGAGTTGGTGTAGGTGGCGGTGGCCTTGCCCTGCACGTTGAACACGCAGGCGCCGGCGGTCACTTTGGCCTTCACGTTGCCGATGTAGCCCTTGGTCACGCCGGTGGACGCGGTGTAGTCCTGGGCGACGACGGTCCAGGGAGTGGTCGCGGTGGTCGTGACGTTCCCCAGGACGCTGGTGCAGGGCGAGCCGCTGGTGCCGAAGTTGATGGCGTTGATGTTGGCCACGGTCGCCGGGTTGCCGGTGGCGCTGGCCATGGTGCCCGAGGCGCTGGACGTCGTACACGTCATCGGGATGTTCGCGGTCAGGACGATGTTCCCGCTGTTGGCCGCGGCGAAGTTGGACGGTGAGGGGGTGACGGTCCAGACCGTGGAGGGCACGGCCGAGGCGGGGGCGACGGCCATGACGAACGCGGCGGTGCCCGCGCCCGCCGCGACGGCGATTCTTGCCAGGGGTTTGTTCATGACTGGGGACTCCCTTGTGGATTGACCGGCAGAGGGGGACCGCGCCCGTGCTGGTGAAGCGGAGGAAGAGGCGGTCCGCGGCTCGGAAATCCTCGACCGCGAGCCATGACGTTACTTGCGGGAAACTTAGCCGAACAATGCTGTTGACCATGATTCTTTCGAGAAGGGGAAATGCCTGTTCCCCAGGTGAGCAGTCCGGGCCCCCGCTTAGTCATCCGCTGCTAAGAAAGCCGCTGTGGCCAAAATCAGCGGACGCACTCGGGGAGCAGTTGATGTTGCTCCCCCTCCCCCGCCGAGGCCGCCACTGCTCACCGAGTGACAAGAACGGGCCGGGTCTTTGTCGCCGCGCTGACAAAGACCGCGGTGGCTCGACTCAAACCTCGGCGAAATTCGGATCCTCTCTTGCCCGCTCAGGTTACTCAGCCGTAGCGTGCCGGATCAGGCGCTGATCTCCAGGCCGTGCGGTGCTCCGCCCCAGAAGCCGCACACGGCCCCTGTCCCGCATCCCGCGCTCCGCGCCCCTCATCCGAACTCCGCCGCCGTCCGCCGCTTTGGAGGTGACATGGGAATCGAAGTGGTGGTCGAAGGCCTCACCAAATCCTTCGGCACGCAGAAGATCTGGCAGGACGTGAGCCTTACGCTGCCGGCCGGCGAGGTCAGTGTCATGCTCGGTCCTTCCGGTACCGGAAAGACGGTGTTCCTCAAGTCGCTCATCGGGCTGCTGAAGCCAGAGCGCGGCCGCGTCCTCATCGATGGCGTCGACATGGTGAACAGTCCGGAACGGGATATCTACGAGACCCGGAAGAAGTTCGGTCTCATGTTCCAGGACGGCGCCCTTTTCGGTTCCATGTCCCTCTTCGACAACATCGCCTTTCCGCTGCGCGAGCACACCAGGAAGAAGGAATCGGAGATCCGCCGCATCGTCATGGAGCGGATCGACGTGGTGGGGCTGCTGGGCGCCGAGGGCAAGCTGCCGGGTGAGATCAGCGGCGGCATGCGCAAGCGGGCCGGGCTCGCCCGCGCGCTCGTGCTCGATCCGCAGATCATCCTGTGCGACGAACCCGACTCGGGGCTCGACCCCGTCCGCACCGCCTACCTCTCCCAGTTGCTGATCGACCTGAACGCGCAGATCGACGCGACGATGCTGATCGTCACCCACAACCTCGACATCGCCGCCACGGTCCCCGACAACATGGGCATGCTCTTCCGGCGCGAACTGGTCACCTTCGGCCCGCGCGAAGTCCTCCTCACCAGCGAGGAGCCGGTCGTGGCGCAGTTCTTGTCCGGCCGCCGCGAAGGCCCGATCGGGATGTCCGAGGAGAAGGACGCCGCGACCCTCGCGGCCGAGGCCGCCGGAGCGCGGGGCGCGGACGGCCCCCGGGAGATCGTCCCCCAGTTGGAGCCCTCCCCCGGTCTTCCGCCGCGCGGCGCCGTCGCCCGCCGCCGGGAGCGGGTCCTCGGCATGCTCGACCGGCTGCCGCCCGCCGCCCGCACCGCCATCGAGCGCACGTACGCCGCCTCCCCCACGGGTGGCGCGACCGGCACCCAGGCCTCCCCCACCGGTGGCGCGCCCGGCACCCATGGCTCCACCGCCCCGACGCTGCCCATGCCGGCCGCCGGGAGCGGCGCATGATCACCGGTGCCCTGCGGCAGACCGGCCGGCTCTTCGCGCTCGCCGCCGAAGTGGCCCGGGCGATCTTCCGGCGGCCGTTCCAGTTCCGCGAGTTCGTGGAGCAGTTCTGGTTCATCGCCGGCGTGACCATCCTGCCCGCCGCCCTGGTCTCGATCCCGTTCGGCGCCGTGATCGCCCTCCAGGTCGGCTCGCTCACCCAGCAGCTCGGCGCCCAGTCCTTCACGGGTGGCGCCAGCGTGCTGGCCGTCGTACAGCAGGCCAGCCCGCTGATCGTCGCCCTGCTGATCGCGGGCGCGGCCGGCTCCGCCATCTGCGCCGACCTCGGCTCGCGCACCATCCGCGAGGAGCTGGACGCCATGGAGGTCATGGGCGTCTCACCCGTGCAGCGCCTGGTGGTGCCCCGCGTCCTCGCGACGATGGGGGTCGCGGTCCTGCTCAACGGCCTGGTCTCCGTGGTCGGCATCCTCGGTGGCTACGCGTTCAACGTCTACCTCCAGGACGGCACCCCCGGCGCCTACCTCTCCAGCTTCTCCGCCCTCGCCCAGCTGTCCGACCTCTACATCAGCGAACTCAAGGCGCTGGTCTTTGGATTCATCGCGGGCGTCGTCGCCGCCTACCGGGGCCTCAACCCGCGCGGCGGCCCCAAGGGCGTCGGCGACGCCGTCAACCAGTCCGTGGTCATCACCTTCCTGCTCCTCTTCTTCGTGAACATGGTGATGACCGGCGTCTACCTCCAACTCGTACCGCCGAAGGGGGGTTGAGGACCGTGGCCACCCCGTTCGTCTGGCTGGACCGCTCCGGTGACCAGCTCCTGTTCTACGTGCGCTCCCTGCTGTGGATCCCGCGCACCCTGCGCCGCTACCTCAAAGAGGTGCAGCGCCTCCTCGCCGAGGTCGCCTTCGGCACCGGCGGCCTCGGCGTCATCGGCGGCACCATCGGCGTGATGATCGCGATGACCCTGTTCACGGGGACCGTCGTGGGACTCCAGGGGTACGCGGCGCTCGACCAGATCGGCACCGCGGCCTTCACCGGGTTCGTCTCCGCGTACTTCAACACCCGCGAGATCGCCCCTCTGGTCGCGGGTCTCGCCCTCTCCGCGACCGTCGGCGCCGGCTTCACCGCGCAGCTCGGCGCCATGCGCATCAACGAGGAGGTCGACGCCCTCGAAGGCATGGGCATCCGCTCCCTGCCCTACCTGGTCACCACCCGCATCATCGCCGGCGTTGTCGCCATCATCCCCCTCTACGCAATCGGGCTGCTCTCCTCCTTCCTGGCCTCCCGCTACGTGACGGTCCTCTTCAACGGCCAGTCCCGGGGGACGTACGACCACTACTTCAACCTCTTCCTCTCCCCCACGGACGTGCTGCTCTCCGTCCTGAAGGTGCTGATCTTCAGCGTGATGGTGATCCTCGCCCACTGTTACTACGGCTACCGCGCCTCCGGCGGCCCGGCCGGGGTCGGTGTCGCCGTCGGGCGGTCGGTGCGCAACGCCATCGTGCTGATCAGCGTCACCGACTTCTTCCTGTCGCTGGCCCTGTGGGGCGCCACCACGACCGTGAAGGTGGCGGGCTGACATGAGCGCAGCGCGAGGCGCGACCGCGCGCCGCCGGCTCGCCGGAGTGGTCTTCCTGGTGGTCCCGGCCCTGCTGGTGTGGCTCTCGGTCGCCGTCTACGACAAGCGGTTCACCGACTCCGACCCGGTGGTCGTGGAGACGGGCGCCGTCGGCAACGAGATGCACTTGGGCGCCGAGGTGAAGCTGCGCGGCGTCGTCGTCGGCGAGGTCCGTGAGATCGACGCCACCGACGACGGTGCCCGGCTCACCCTCGCCCTGCGCCCGGGGACCCGCACCCGGATCCCGGCCGACGTGCGCGCCCAGATGCTGCCCACCACCCTGTTCGGGGAGCGCTTCGTCGCCCTCGTCCCGCCCGCCTCGCCCTCCGCGCGGCCGCTGGCCGCCGGCGCCGTCATCCCGCAGGACCGCTCCACGAGCGCCGTGGAGCTCCAGCAGGTCCTCGACGACGTGCTGCCGATGCTCACCGCCGTCCAGCCGCAGAAGCTCTCCGCCACCCTCTCCGCCGTCTCCCGCGCACTGGAGGGGCGCGGCGGCCGGCTGGGCGACACCCTCACCCTCCTCGACTCCCACCTGCGCGAGTTCAACCCCCAACTGCCGACCCTCAACCGCGACTTGAAACACCTGGTGAAGGTCAGCCACGTCTACGCCGATGCCGCACCGGACATCCTCACGGCCCTGGCCGACTTCACCACCACCACCGGCACCCTGGCCGAGAAGGAGAGCGAGCTGTCCGCCACCCTGGGCGCCACCACCGGGACGGCCGAGGACCTGACCGCCTTCCTGCGGCAGAACGAGGACAACATCATCCGGCTCTCCGCCTCCTCCCGGCCCACCCTGGAACTGCTCGCCGAGTACTCCTCGGCCTTCCCCTGCACCCTGCGCACCCTCGCCGACTTCGTGCCCGCCATGGACAAGGCCCTCGGCAAGGGCACCGACCGGCCCGGCCTGCGCGTCGACGTCACCACCGTGCCCTCCCGCGGCGCCTACCGCCCCGGCCGCGACACCCCCTCGTACGACGCGGACGGCGGCCCCCGCTGCTACCCCGTGCCCTATCTCGGCCTCGCCGGGAAACCGGCCGTGCAGGTCCCCGCGGCGGCCGGGCAGGACCTCGGGCCCGCCAACTCCCCGCAGGAGAACGACCTCGTCAACGAACTCCTCGCACCGGCCGCCGGCAAGGCCCCCACCGAGCTGCCCGAGTGGAGCAGTCTGCTCGCGGGCCCCGCCCTGCGCGGCACGGAGGTGACCCTGCGATGACGTCCCCCACCCGGCGCCGCCCGCTGACCGGCCCGGTCCTGAAGTCTCTCGCCTTCCTGGTGGTCACCGCGCTGGCCACCGCCGTCCTCGGGCTGAGCGTCGCCGGCAGCGGAGTCGGCGACGACAGCCTCACCTACAAGGCGCTGTTCACCGACGCCACCGGGGTCACCGACGGCGACAGCGTCCGCATCTCCGGGGTGGAGGTCGGCGAGGTCACCGACGTCCGCGTCGTCGACCGGCGCACCGCGCAGGTCACCTTCACCGTCCGCGACGACCGCACCCTGCCCGCGTCGGCCACCGCCGCCGTGAAGTACCTCAACATGGTCGGCCAGCGCTACATCGCCCTGGAGCGGGGCAGCGGCGACCTCACCGGCATGCTCGACGCCGGCGACACCATCCCGCTGGACAGGACCACCCCCGCACTCGACCTGACCCTGCTCTTCAACGGCTTCAAGCCGCTCTTCGAGGGCCTCTCCCCGAAGGACGTCAACGAACTCGCCGGCTCCATCGTGCAGGTGCTCCAGGGCGAGGGCGGCACCGTCGACAGCCTCATCCGGCACGTCGGCTCCCTCAGCACGACGCTCGCCGCCAAGGACCAGGTCGTCGGCAAGGTGGTGAAGAACCTCAACACCGTCCTGACCACCCTCAACGACCGCGAGAGCGACTTCGACGACCTCGTCGGCACCCTCCAAAAGCTCGTCACCGGCTTCAACGACGACCGCAAGCCCCTGGGCAAGGCCGTCACCGCCATGGGCGACCTGACCACCGTGACCGCCGACCTCCTCCAGGAGGGACGCGCCCCGCTGAAGAAGGACCTCCGCGAACTGGGCCGGCTCTCGGACAACCTCGGCGACGCCACCCCGCAGATCGAGGACTTCCTCGCCCGCACCCCCGCCAAGCTGACCGCGCTGGGCCGGCTCTCCTCGTACGGCTCCTGGTTCAACCTCTATCTCTGCGAGGCCCGCGTGGACGGCGTCACCACCTCCACCGGCGCGAAGCCGCCGACCGGCATCGCCGTCACCGAGGCCAGGTGCGGCGCATGACCCTCCTCCTGCGGCCCGGACGCCGCGACACCCCCGCCCCCGCGCCCCGCCGCTCCCGCGCGCCGCGCCTCAAGCCGGTCAAGGACCGCGACCCCGTCGCCGTGGCCGTCGTCGGCCTGCTCCTGCTGGCGCTGCTCACCGTCCTCGCCTACAACGCCGACCGGCTCTCCCTCACCGGCGGCGGCACCGCCTACAGCGCCGACTTCACCGAGGCGGCGGGCCTGGACGAGGGCGACGAGGTGCGGGTCGCGGGCGTCAAGGTCGGCCGGGTCACCGGCGTGGCCCTGGACGGCGACCGGGTGAAGGTCACCTTCGAGGTAGAGGACGCCTGGCTCGGCGACCGCACCACCGCCGCCATCGCCATCAAGACGCTGCTGGGCGACAAGTACCTGGCCCTGGACCCGCTCGGCGGCGCGGCACAGGACCCCGGCAGCCGCATCCCGCGGACCCGGACCACCTCTCCGTACGACGTCACCCAGGCGTTCCAGGACCTCGGCTCCACCGCCGACGCCCTCGACACCCGCCAGCTCGCCAAGAGCTTCGAGACCATCTCGCGGACCTTCGAGAAGTCGCCGCCCCACGTCCGCAAGGCCGCGACCGGCCTGTCCGACCTGTCGCGTTCCGTCTCCAAGCGCGACCGTGAACTCGCCCGACTCCTCAAGGGCAGCGCCAAGTTCAGCAAGACGCTCAAGGACAACAAGTCCAGCTTCGAGACGCTCATCGAGGACGCCGGTCCCCTGCTCGGCGAACTTCAGGACCGGCGCAAGGCCATCACCGCCCTGCTCAAGGGCAGCCGCGCCCTCGGCACCGAACTGTCCGGCCTCGTGGACGACAACGACAAGCAGCTCGGCCCCACCCTGAAGGCGCTGGGCCGGGTCACCACCGTCCTGGAGAAGAACAGCAGCCGGCTGGACGAGACGCTCGCCCTGGTCGGCCCCTACTACCGGCTCGTCGGCAACACCCTCGGCAACGGCCGCTGGTTCGACAGCTACCTGTGCGGGGTGGTGCCGCGCGACTACCTGCCCGCGCGGTCCCGGCCCAAGACGTCGTGCATGCCGCCCGAGCAGTCGGCGGCGGCCCGGAGGAGCGGTGAGCGATGAGCAGACACGGAACACTCCTCGCGGCGCGCCCGAGACTCCTCGCCGCGCACGGAAAGCACCTCACCACGCGGGGGAAGCACCTCGCCACGCGGAGGAAACTCCTCGCGGCCGTGGTCGCCCTCGCCGTGGTCGCCGCCGGACTCGTCGCGGTGCGCGTCCTCGACTCCACCGGCACCCGCATCACCGCCTACTTCGACCGTGCCGTCGGCATCTACGCCGGTTCCGACCTGCGTGTCCTCGGCGTCCGGGTCGGTGAGGTGGAGTCGGTCCACCCCCAGGGCACCCGGGTCCAGGTCGAACTCGCGCTGGACGAGGGCGTACGCGTGCCGAAGTCGGCGCGCGCCCTGGTCGTCGCGCCCAGCGTGGTCGCCGACCGCTACGTCCAGCTCACCCCCGCCTACCGCGCCGGCCCCGCCCTCGCGGACGGCGCCGTACTGCCCGCCTCCCGCAACCGCACCCCCGTCGAGATCGACCAGCTCTACGCGTCGATCACCGACCTCAGCAAGGCACTGGGGCCGGAGGGGGCCAACTCCGCGGGCGCCCTGTCGGGGCTGCTGAGGACCGGTGCCGCCAACCTCGACGGCAACGGCGCGGCCATCGGCAAGAGCATCGAGGAGTTCGGCAAGGCCACCAGGACGCTCGACGGCTCCAGCGACGACCTGTTCGCCACCCTGCGCAACCTCCAGACGTTCACCACCATGCTGAAGGGCAAGGACACCGACGTACGCACGGCACAGCAGCGGCTGGACACCGTCGTCGGCTACTTCGCCGACAACAAGGACGACCTCGCGGGCGCCCTGAAGGAACTCGGCACCGCCCTGCGCCGGGTGAAGACCTTCATCAAGGACAACCGGGGAGAGCTGAAGGGGAACGTCGAGCGGCTCGTGCCCCTCACCCGGGCCCTGGTGCGCCGGCGCGCCTCGCTGGCCGAGGCCTTGGACGTCGCGCCGCTCGCCGCGGGCAACCTGGTCGGCGCCTATGACACCGGCACCGGCAGGATCGACGGCCGGGCCGACCTCAATGAGATCAGCATGGGCGGCCCCCTGCTGCCCCTGCCGGCGACCGGCGGCGGCTCCCCGGAGCCGCCCTCGGCCTCTCCCTCTGCTTCGGCCTCTGCTTCGGCCTCTGCTGCGACCTCGGGGGAGGGAGAACGGTGAAGCGCGTCGTACGGCGCCGGGGACGGGCGTCGGGGCCGGTCGAGACCGGCGGCGCGGACCAGGTGGAGACCGCCGAGGCGGATCGCGTCGAGCCCCCGCACCGCACAGCAGGGCGCCGGGTGCTCACCGGCGGGGCCGCCGCCGGCATGGGCCTCGGCGGCCTGCTCGCCCTCGGCCTCGGCTTCGCGCTCGCCCTCGGCGCGTTCACCGTCACCGCTCCCCGCTTCGACGGCATCGAGGACCTGCCCCTGCCGGGCGGCGCCGACCTCGGCTCACACCCCTACACCGTCACCGCCGAACTGGCCGACGCCCTCAGCCTGGTGCCGCACGCCGCGGTCAAGGTCAACGACGTCGCCGTCGGCCGGGTCACCGCCATCCGCCTCGACGACGACCGATGGTCGGCCCGCGTCACCATGGAGATCAACGGCGACGTCCGGCTGCCGCGCGACGCGGGTGCCCGCCTGGAACAGTCCAGTCTGCTCGGCGAGAAGTACGTCAGTCTCGTCGCGCCGGCCAAGTCGTCCGCCGGGGGCGACCTCGGCGACGGCGGTGTCATCCCCCTCTCCCGCACCGGCCGCAACACCGAGGTCGAGGAGGTGTTCGGCGCGCTGTCCCTGCTGCTCAACGGCGGTGGCGTCAACCAGCTCAAGACCATCACGCGGGAGCTCAACAAGGCCCTCGGCGGACGCGAACCCGAGGTCCGCTCCATGCTGAAGCGGGTCGACGAGCTCGTGGGGAACCTCGACGACCACCGCGGTGACATCACCGACGCCCTCGACGGCGTCAACCGGCTCGCCACCACCCTCGCCGGCCGCAAGGACGACGTGAGCACCGTCCTGACCGACCTATCCCCCGGCCTGAAGACCCTGCACGAACAGCGCGGCTCACTGCTGACCATGCTGCGCTCCCTGGACCGGCTGTCCGGCGTCGCCGTCTCCACCGTCAAGGCGAGCAAGAACGACATGGTCGCCGACCTCAAGGCGCTCGCCCCCACCCTCAAGGCCCTCGCCGACGCGGGCAGCGACCTGCCCGACTCCCTCCAGGTGCTGCTCACCTACCCGTTCACCGACGAGGTGCTCAACGGAATCAAGGGCGACTACCTCAACGTGTATCTGCACATGACCGCCGTCCCCGGCACCCAGGTCATCCCGCCCCTCGTGCCGCGGAGCACCCCCTCGCCCACCGGCACGCCCCGGGGCGCCGCGCCCGGCAAACGGCCCGGCGGCGGGGCATCGCCCTCGCCGTCGGCGCCGCTGCCCCTGCCGTCCGTACCGACGCCCACCCGGGACCCCGGGGACGGAGGCGCACAGAGATGATCACCCTCGCCATACGTCTGAAGAACCTCGCCTTCCTGCTCATCGCCGTCCTCGTCCTCGGCTTCCTCGGCCTCCGCTACGCGGACCTCGGCCGGTACGTGGGCGTCGCCGACTACTACACGGTGCGGGTCGAACTCCCGCGCACGGGCGGCCTCTTCACCCACTCCGACGTCACCTACCGGGGCGTTTCAGTGGGCCGGGTCGGTCCGATCGACCTCACCGCGGACGGGGTGGTGGCCCAGCTGCGCATCAAGAAGTCCGCCCCCCGCATCCCCGCCGACACGCGGGCCGTGGTGGCCGGGCTCTCCGCGGTCGGCGAGCAGTACATCGACCTGCGGCCCGAGAGCGACTCCGGCCCCCACCTCGTCGACGGCACCCGGATCGCCCGGTCCGAGACAGAGGTGCCGGCGCCCGTCACCGACGTGCTCACCAGTGTGGACGGCCTCGTCCGGTCCGTTCCGCTGGAGGAACTGCGCACGGTGGTCGACGAGTTCGGCAAGACCTTCGAGGGGCGCGGCGACGACCTGCGGGTGCTCCTCGACAACGGCAGCGCCTTCATCGAGGCCGCCGACCGGAACCTGCCCACCACCAGCCGCCTGCTCACCGACGGTGAGACCGTGCTGCGCACCCAGGCAGAGGAGGCGGGGGCGATCCGCGGCTTCGCCGAGGGTGCCACGGAACTCGCCCGCACCCTCAAGGGTTCCGACGCCGACCTGCGCCGTCTGCTCACCGTCACACCGGACGCCGCCACGCAGGTCAGCGGGCTGCTCCGGGATCTCGACCCCAGTTTGGGCGTCGTCCTCGCCAACCTGCTCACGACCTCCGAGGTGGCCGTCACCCGGCAGCGCGGCATCGAGGAACTCCTCGTGAGATATCCGGCGGCCGTCTCGGCGGGCGCCACCGCCGTCGACGGAGGAAAGATGAGACTCGGCCTGGCCGTCACCTTCTTCAAGCCCCTGCCCTGCACCGACGGCTACGGCGGCACCCGCTACCGCACCGGCCTCGACCTCGGCACCGCCCCCGCCCTCAACACCGGCGCGTCCTGCACGGCTCCGGCCGGCAGCGGCGTCAACGTACGGGGGTCCGCCCACGCCCCACGGGGTGGCGCGGTGCCTGACCCGGCCAGGGCGGGCTCCCTGCCGTCGGGCGGTTCGCCCGGAGCAGGCGGTACGAGGGGTGGGGCGTCGTCGCGGTCGGGCGCGGGCCTGCCGGGCGCGCTGGCCCTGCCGGACACGGGCGGCGGCGGAGCGACCGGGCTGCCGGGGCTGCTCGGCGCGGAGCCGGGCCGATGAGGCGGGTGCGGGTCGTCGCCGGGGCGGGACTCGCGCTGGCGCTGGCGTTCTGCGGCGCCGGGGCGTGGACGTACGCGCAGGCACGGGGCGACGACTCGCTCGCGTACGGCCGTGCTCGCGACGAGGCGCTGGCCGACGGGCGCGAGCGGCTCGCCGTGCTCAACACCCTCGACGCCTCGTCCCGGCGGCGGGCCAAGGCGGGCATCCGGGACTGGCGTGCCGCCTCGACCGGTCCGCTGCGGGAGGAACTGGGCGCCACCGCCCCTCGGAAGGGGGCCTCCGCGCGGGGCGCGGTCACCGAGGCCGCGCTCACCGCCCTCGACACGCGCGCGGGCACCGCCAAACTCGTCGCCACCGTGCGCGTCGAGGTCACCCCCGGCGCGGGCAAGCGGCCGACCGTCGACCGCAAGCGCCTGGAGGCGGTGCTGGCCCGCACGGGCGGGGGCGAGTGGAAGGTCAAGGCACTGAGCGCGGTACCGCTCGCGCGGACGGCGAAGGAGGGCGAGGGCCGATGACACGGCTGCCGCACCTCGGACGGCCCCGGGCCCACCGGGGCCCGGGTGACGGACCGCCCACCGACCGGACCGGGCCGGACGTGGGCCCCGGCGGGCAAGAGGACGCGACCACGAGCACCGCCCCGGCCCCCGGCAGACAAGGGGAGCCGACCGCGAACGCCGCCCCGGCCCCCGGCGGACAGGAGGAGGCGACCACTGACGCCACCCCGGCGCCCGGCGCGCAGGGGGAGCCGACCGCGAGCGCTACCCCGGCCTCCGACGGACAGGGGGAGGCGACCACGAACGCCACCGCGGCCCCCGGCGGACAGGGGGACGCGACCACGAGCACCACCCCGGCCCCCGGCGGACAAGGGGAGCCGACCACGAACGCCGCCCCAGCCCCCGGCAGACAAGGGGAGGCGACCACGAACGCCACCGCGGCCCCCGGCGGACAGGGGGACGCGACCACGAGCACCACCCCGGCCCCCGGCGGGCAGGGGGAGCCGACCGCGAACGCCGCCCCGGCCCCCGGCACCGAGCCCGGCCGGGGTGCCTCGCGGGAGGAGACCGCGGGCGTGCGCGGCGGCCGAGCGCGCTGGCGTGGGTTCGGCGGACGGCTGGTCCCCGCGGTGTGCGCCGCGCTGCTCGTCCTCGCCGGCTGCGGCTTCTTCTACGGCGCCCATCAGGCGAGGTCCACCCCGTCCGCCGCGAACCGCGCGCTGACCGACGCCGAGGAGACGACCCGGGTCGCCGGTGACGTCGACAACGCCCTCGCCCGTGTCTTCTCGTACACGCCGGACGGTCTGGAGGCCACCGAACGCGCGGCGCGGTCCGTCCTCGCGGGGCGGGCGCAGCGCCAGTACACGGAGTTGATGGAGCGGATCCGCGCGGACGTCGCCGCGCGGCGCGTCACCCTGAGCACCCAGGCGGTCCGCACCGGGGTGATCGAACTCGACGGTGACAGCGCGCGGTTGCTGGTCTTCCTCGATCAGATCTCGCACCGCGGCAAGGCCGGCACCACCTCCGCGGCGGCCCAGCTCACGGTGACCGCGCGACGGGAGGACGACCAGTGGCGAATCGTCGACATCAAGACGCGCTGAGCGAGCGCGAAGGCGCGAAGAGAGGGGACCACGGATGAGACGCCGCACCAGCGGCCCGGCCCGGCCGGGAGCGCTGCCGGTCACGGGGCTCGCCCTCGCGCTCACTCTGCTCGCGGGCGGCTTCGCCGCGTGGGCGGGCCGGGACTGGTACGACGCGGCCCACGCCGGCTCCGCGGGGTACGCCGAGCAGCGCGACGCCGCCCTCACCGCCGGTGAGCAGGCCGTGCAGAACCTCAACACCCTGGACCACCGCAGCCTCGACCGCGGCCTGGACCTCTGGGAGTCCTCCACCACCGGCGAGCTGCGCGAGCAACTGGCGGGCGGCCGCGCGGAGTTCGCCGACCGGGTCAGGGAAGCGAAGACCGTGACCACGGCGAAGGTGCTCTCCGGCGCCCTCACCGAACTCGACGACCGGGCCGGCCGGGCCCGAGTGCTGGTCGCGCTGCGGGTGACGGTGAAGGCGCCCGGCGCGCAGCGCACCGACAAGGACAGCCGCATGCTCGGCGAACTGACCCGCACCGACGGCACCTGGAAGCTGAGCGCCCTGGGCCAGGCCCCGGTCGGCGGCACGCCGACCGGCTGACCGGCCGAGGAGAGGACGACACACGATGCCGACGACCCGCCACCACCTGAACAACGCACGCCGCCGCCAGACCCGCGAGGCCCGCCGCCCGCCGGCCCCCACCGCCGCCTCCCACTCCCGCGACCGCACTCCGCCCGCCCCGGTCGCCGCCGGCGCCGCCAAGGGGAGCGAGGACCGGCGCGACAAGGTGCGGCTCACCCGCCCCCGGCAGGCAGCCCGCGACGAAACGCCGTCCCCCCTCGATCCCGCGCCCCCGCCCCGCCGCACGCTCGCGATCCTCTGCCTGCTGACCCTGCTCCTCGGCGGCTTCGCCGGCTGGGCTCACGCCCGCGCACAGGCGCTCCGCGACGACCCGGCCGCCCGTAACACGGCCCTGTCCGACACCGCGCGCACCAGCGAGATCAAGGGCCAGTCGACCAAGGCCGTCGCGGCACTCTTCTCGTACGACCACGCCCATCCCGGCGCCTTCGACAAGGCAGCGAAGAAATGGCTGACGGGAGGTGCCGTCGCCCAGCACCGGGAACTGCTCGGCGCCGTCCGCGCCCGCGCCGACAAGCAGAAGGCGGTGATCACCACCACGGTCACCGACAGCGCGGTCGAACGCATCGACGGCGACCGGGCCCGCGTCCTGGTCTACGCCGATCAGAGCAGCGTCAGCACGGCCGGCGACAAGAAGGCGCGGGACGACGGCGCCTACGCCGGGGCGATGTTCGCCGTCGACGTCCAGCGGCGCGACGGCCGTTGGCTCGTCTCACGCATCGACACCTTCCGCCGCTGAACCCGCCCGTGCCCCACCACCAGGGAGTGAGTGCCCATGCCCGAACACCGCGCCCGCCGCCTGCCCGTCCGGACCCGCAGGGGTCTGCGGACCACCGCCATCGCCGTGAGCGCGGTGGCGGCGCTCACCGCCTCCCAGGCCCCCGGAGTGCTCCCGCAGCACGTGAGCGCCCGTCCGGCCGCCGACGACCGGCCCGCCCCGGCCCCCGACCCGCCGTACGCGGAACTCGCCCCGCCCGCTGACGGCTCGTACCACACCGAACTCCCGCCGCAGGTCACGTCCTCCGACGCCCCGCCGCGCACCGAGCGGAGGACCCCGGAGCGTGCCGCGGCCGGCATCCCCGGGACGGTGTTGCGCGCGTACCGCGCCGCGGAGAGGTCCGTTGCCCGGACGGACCCCGGCTGCGCGCTGCCCTGGGAACTGCTCGCCGCCATCGGCAAAGTGGAGTCCGGGCAGGCGCGCGGCGGCGCGGTCGACCGGCACGGCACCACGCTCGGCCGGATCACGGGCCCGGCACTGGACGGCCGGAACTTCGCCCTGATCCGGGACAGCGACGGCGGCGTCCACGACGGCGACACGGTGTACGACCGCGCGGTGGGGCCGATGCAGTTCCTGCCGTCGACTTGGGCGCGGTGGGGCGCGGACGGCAACGGGGACGGCCGCGATGACCCCAACAACGTCTTCGACGCGGCCCTGGCCGCCGGGCACTACCTGTGCGCCGGGAGCCGCGACCTGAGCCGGCCCGCCGACCTCGACCGCGCGGTCCTCAGCTACAACCAGTCGCGTCCCTATCTCGAACTGGTCCGCTCCTGGCTGGAGTTCTACCGCAGGGGTACGCACGCCGTGCCCGACGGCAAGGGCGTCATCCCGACGTCACCCGGGGCCGGCGGCGACACGCCGGCCACGTCACCGGCCGACAAGGGCGGCCGCGGGGGCAAGGGAGGTCGCGGGGGCGACGGCAAGGATGGCGACGGCGGCGTCATCATCGGCCCGGACCCCGGCACGCCCACCCCGACCCCCACACCCTCGCACCCGGCACCGTCCTCGCCCTCACCGCGGCCATCCCCGACCCCGACGGAACCGGACCCCACCCGGCCGCCGGAGCCCACCCCGTCCGACTCCCCGACCCCGGACCCCTCCCCCACGCCCACCGACCCATCACCTACACAGCCCTGCCCCTCCGACTCGACGAGCCCCCCGCCGGACCCCGGCAGATCCCCCGCCCCCTCCCCGAAGGCCCCGGAACAGGAGCCGCCCTGCACTTCCATGACCGCTACCGAGAGGTGAGGGTGGGGGCCCCGGGCAGCCACCGGTCGGCGTCCTTGGCGGGGGCGCCCCGCACAGGTACGGCACGAGAGCGGCGACCGTCGTCACCGGGAGGCCGGCCCGGGCGCGCCCGCCGGCACGGCGGCCGGCGCGTTCCGCGCGTCCAGGGCGCTTCGGCACTCCGCCACGATCCGCGCGTTCTCCGCCGTGTCGCGGCCGGCGATCCGGACAGTCCGTCCCTGGTACGGCGGGGGCATCGGCGACAGGTAACGCGAACACGTCGTGCTCACGGCACTCCCCCACCAGTCGCGCCGCGCTCGGTCCCCGCGGCGGCAGGGTCACCGTGAGAAAGTTCGCCACTCCTTCGTCGACCGAGTCGAAGCGGCCCGGTCCAGGTCGGGTGCTGGGGCGGTGTGCGTCAAGTGCCCGACGGGCTGGCGTCGAGCGGTGTTCGAACGCCCCCGCTCGGCAGCGCAACGGCGGGTTTTCCGGGGCGGAAGCGGCCGAGCAGTGCGGAGAGGAGGACCGCCGTCAGGGTGCCGGCGACGACGCCGTTGCCCAGGACCGTACGGGCCCAGGCGGGGAATCCGGCGTACAGATGCGGGCTGAGCAGCGGCAGCAGCCCCGCGGTGAGCGCGAGCGCGGCCGTCATGGTGCCGGTGCCCGTGCCGGACAGGTCGGCGCGGCGGAGCATCTCGATGCCCAGCACGGCGATCACGGCGTAGACGACGAGGGCGGAGCCGCCCACGACGGCCGCCGGGATGCCGGCCAGCGCCCGGGAGAGGGGTGTCGCCAGGCCGAGGGCGACCAGGAGGACTCCGGCCCCGGCGGTCACGAAGCGGCTGCGGACCCCGGTGAGCCGGCCGATGCCGATGTTCTCGGCGCTGGTGACCATGAGGGACGTGCCGAACAGCCCGCCGGCCAGGGAGACCAGGGCGTCCGCGCGGGCGACGCGCGGAACGTCCCGTTCGGGGGCGGGAGTGCGGCCCACCGTCTCGCTGTTGAGCACGGTCTGTCCGGTGATCTCGGCCAGCGTGGTGAGGCTGAACACGAGCAGCGGCAGGGCGGCCACCAGGTCGAACCGCGGCGTTCCGAAGGGCAGGAACGCGGGCGGCGCGAAGCCGCTTCCGGCCGCGGGGGCAAAGGTTCCGAGACCGGTGGTCGCTGCCACGACGGCCCCCGCCGCCATCCCGATGAGGACGGAGGTCTGCCGCCAGACACCGCGCAGGAGAACGTACGCGGCGAGGGTGGCCGCGACCGTGAGCGCGGCGAGGAGCACCGTGCGCGGCTCGCCGGTGCCGTCCGGTCCGGTGACGAGGCCGGCGGCGACCCGGATCATCGCGATGCCGATGAGCAGCACGGTCACGCCCATGACCAGTGGCGGGAAGAGCCTGACGACACGGGCGTACAGCGGCAGTACGGCCAGGAGCAGGGCCGCCGCGAGGAGGACGGCGCCGGCGGCGGTGGGGGCGCCGTGTTCCTGCGCGATCTGGAGGAACAGCGCGGTCGCGGCGCCCCCGGGCAGCATGACGAACGGCAGGCGCCCGCCGATCCGCCACACGCCGAGGGACTGGAGCAGGGTGCCCGCGCCGCACAGCAGCAGGACGGCGCTGAGCAGCGAGGCGGTCGCTCCCGGCGGCATCTTCAGGGTGCCGGCGACGAGGAACACGGTGGATATCGGGGCGGCGATCATCGCCAGGACGTGCTGGACCGACAGGGGCACCAGCCGCCGCAAGGGCACCCTGGCGTCCACCGTGTCGACCACGTCGGCCGACCGGGCGGTGGTGGCGTCGGTGGCGGGGGTGGGCGTGGCCGTCATCCTGTCGCCCCCAGCCAGGGGATATCGGTCGCGGCGTAACGGTAGGCGCGGAAGACGGCGTTGGGCTCGGACGGGAACAGCCCCCGGACCTCGCTCTCGGCGTATCCGGCGAAGTGCGGGACGACGTACTCCCAGCACAAGTAGCCGTCCTTCGTCACCTCGAACAGCCGCCCGGAGGGAGAGTCGGTGATGAGGGTGTTGCCGTTCGGCAGGCGCTGGGCGGAGCCCATGAAGGGTGCGAAGAAGAACTCGCGGGCCGGGTCGTGGTACTCCCACGCGATGTCGCCGTCGGCCCGGTCGATCTCGATGACGCGGGAGTAGGGGACGTCGTGGCCGGGCCGGAAGACGCCGTTGTCGAAGACCAGCAGCCGGCCGTCGTCCAGTTCGGTGGGGGCGTGCTGCTGGCTGACCGTGCCGGGGCGGCTCCGCCAGAGGACCTCGCCGGTGTCGCGGCTGATGACGACGACGGCCGAGACGCTGCGCAGGCTGACGAGGATGTTGCCGTCCCGCAGTGGGGTGACGCTGTTGATCAGGGGCCAGTGTTCGCGGGCGTAGGCCTCGTGCAGCGGGAACTCCTCGCGGTCCAGGTGCTCGGCCGCCCGCCAGGACCACCGGAGTTCACCGTCCGGACCGGTCTCCTTGATGGTGTCGGCCCAGACGATGCCGCCCGTGGCCTCGGAGCCCGGCACTCCCCCTCGCACCGCTCCCGCCTCGGCTCCTGTCAGGGGTTCCAGGGCGGTGTACAGGATGCCGCCGTCGTCGAGGTGGTGGGCGTCGTGGTGCTGGAGGGGGTCGCGGTGTTCCCGGAGCACGGTCCCGTCGGGGGCGGCGTGGACCATGACGCCTCCCCGGTACTTGTGCCACATCGGGAAGAGCGCCTCCTCGCCCGGCAGCACGCCGTTGTAGGCCAGTGTTCCGTCGGTGAGGAGCCGGGCGTGGCGACCGGGGCGCCAGGGGAGGTGCCACTGATGGGCGGTCCGTCCGTGGAGGTCGATGAGGTAGACCTCTCCGGTGCCGGTGAGCGGCGCGTAGAGGGTGTATCCGTCGTACGCGGCTCTCTCGTCGAGGGCGATGAGGCCGGTGGGGCGGCGGCGGCGTGAATTCTGGTCGACGGGTGGCACGTCCAACTCCTCGCGTCAAAGTTTCTTTGATGAGAACAACTGACTTTGACGATAGAGACGGAGTGTGACGGGCATGTGTCGGCAGTGCGAAACCCCCTCCGGAGGCCGGCCGCGGGCCGCGTAAGGTGCGTGTACGCGTCGTCGACCAGGCAGAACGGCGCCGCGCGAGGAGGACGGGAGACCATGGAGGCCGCGAACACACCGCGGGTGGGTGCCGCCGTACGCCGCCGGCGGCGGGCACTCGACCTGACGCTCGCCGAGGTGGCGCGGCGCAGTGGGCTCTCCTCCCCGTTCCTCAGTCAGATCGAGAACGACCGGGCGCGGCCCAGTATGCGTTCCCTGCAACGGATCGCGGACGCGCTGGGCACCACGGCGGTGCAGCTGCTCGCGGCCTCCGACGAGACCCGCACGGTCGACGTCGTGTGGGCCGCCGAGGACAGCGGCCTCGACCGGGAGGCGCGGGTCCGCCCGGTGGTGCGCGGCCGCCATCAGCTGCACGCGCTGGAGTTCGTCGGCGAGCACGAGGCCGACCGGGAGTTCCGGCACCGCAACGACGAACTGATGTACGTGGCGGACGGCTCGGTGGAGGTGGAGGCCGACGGCCGGCTCCACCGGCTGGGGCGCGGGGACACGCTGCTGCTGTCCGGGGGCGTCCGGCACCGCTGGCGCTCCACCGGAGCGGACACCCGGGTCCTGGTGGTGGCGGTCGGCGACCACGTGGACGTACTGGAGTCCTGACGACGCGAGGCCGCGCGTCCGGCGCACCGGCGGACGCCGCGGAGTCCGGAGGGCGCGGAGACCGGAGGGCGCGGAGACCGGAGGGCGCCGGGTCGCCCGGATGCGCGGGGGTGGGGAAGGCACGATCATCGTCCCCAGGACAGGGTCGAGCCGGTCGGCCCGTTTTCACGTTTCTGCGAGGGCCGTCATGGCGACTCACCCCCACGCCGGCGCGGAGCGCCCCGACGGGTCCGACGCCGTCGCCACCGCGCGTCTGCTGCGCGAGGCGGCCCTTGAGGTGTCGCGGAGCGCCACGGACATCCGGGGCGCCGCCGCCGAGGCCTGCGCCGTGCTCGCCGATCCGGGGCTCACCCGGTCGAGCGCGCGGCGTCCGCGCAGTGGCCTCGCGGCGCAGGGTGCGCTGGTACGGGCACTGACCCGGCCCTCGGGCCTGGGGTTCGCGCTCGGGGCCGCGGGCGGGTGGCTGAAACGGATGGGCCAGGCCGGCGAGGTGTGCGGAGGGGAGAGCCTCGCGAACCGGGTCGCCGTGACGTCGCTGCGGTTGCGTGCCGCCGCGGTGCTGGAGGAGCATCCGGAGCTCGGGCGGGACCCGGGGATGCGGCGCCTGATGGACGCCGTCACGGGCGACCGGGACGTGGAGGCGCTGCGCGCCCTGCGGGCGCTGATGAAGGACAAGGGCGCGGAGCGGGCGATGTCGACGATCGCGCCTCTGTTCGCGGAGTTGTCGGCGATCCGGGCGCTGCTCGACGAGAACCCTCTCAACGACGAGGTCGGCTGGCAGATCGCGACCGGCGAGGCGCTGCACGCGGATCCGTGGTTCGGGATCTCCGCGCGCCATCTGGCGGCCTTCGACGCCGGTGAGGGCGCGGCGGTGCCGGTGGAGCTGGACGAGGAGGACCGCCGGTCGCTCGCCGAGGAGGGCTCCTTCATGGGGTTCCTCCGCAACATCGATCTGCTGCGCACCGATGGCCGGGTCCTGATCCAGGACGTCCGGGGCCCGGACGGTGTGGTGCGGCACGTGCTGCATGCCCCGGGCATGGCGCCGGGCAAGCCGCGCAACGACTCGCCCCAGGACTTCGTGGGCGCCTGGAGCAATCTCTTCGACCCCGAGTCGCCCTACACGCGCGGCATTTTGCTGGCCGTGGAGGAGTACGGGCTGCCCGCCGGCGCCGAGCTCGCCCTCATCGGCCACAGTGAGGGCGGCATCGCCCTGATGAACCTGGCGCAGAACAGCGCCTTCTGCCGGCGGTTCCGGGTGACGCACATGGTGGCGGTGGGCTCCCCCATCGACAACAAGAAGCCCGCGGACCCTCGTACGTGGGTGGCGAGCGTCACCAACCAGCATGACCTCGTGCCCACGCTCGACGGCCGGGGCGCGGGCTCCGGCGCGGTGTTCACGCCGCACCCGGACTGGTACGAGGTGGACTACGTCGACGCCAACCACGAGTTCCCGCTGTGCCATTCGCTGGGCAGGTACATGGCCAACCTGGAGGAGGACCTGCCGGACGCCCGCCGGGACATCGACGAGGCGTTGTCGCCCTACCAGGGGCCGGTGGTGCGTTCGCAGGTCTTCCATCTCACGGACCGGGCCAACCCGCCGCAGGGCTATCCCCTGATGGCGGTGCCGGTGACCCGGACCGCCACCGCCGCGGGCCCGGTCGAGACCCCGGTGCTGTACTACGACTCGACGAGCGTGGTGGCCTTCTTCGCCGTGGAGCCCGACAGGGCGGCGCGGCTGCTGGCCGACGCCTCCTGGATGAGCCCGAGCCGGGTCGGCCGGCGTGTTCTGGTGGCGCTCTCCGCGTACGAGCACCGCTGCGTGAGCCTCGGCGCGTACAACGAGCTGAGCCTGGCGGTACTGGTGAACGACCTGTGGCGGCCCCGGAGTCACGAGGTGCTGGCCGAGTTGCTGCGCCGGGCGGACACCCGGCGCACGGGACGGCAGGTGACTGCCCTGGCCGTCACCACCGAGGAGGCCGAGGCGGCGAGCCGGGAGCTGTGGGGCCAGCCGGTCACGCGCGCCCAGATCGATGTCCGGCTGACCGGCAACCGGCTGCACGTCACCCTGGACGAGGCGGCGCGGCCCGGCGGGGCCACGGCGGAGCCACCGGTCCGGCTGACCGGCAGCCTCGGGCCGCACGTGCCGGCTCCGCACATGGACTCGGTGCTCTACGGGCGCACGGCGGAGGCGACCTTGCGGTCGCTGGTGCACTGTGTCGGACGCCAGCGCTTCCACGCGGCCCCCCGGGTGCGGCTGCGCTGCGCGCCGGACGGGGGCGGTCAGCAGGAGCCGCTGGTGCGCCAGTTGCGGTCCCTGGGGCTGGACGGGGCCCGCCCGCTGTGCGTACTGAGCACGCCGCAGTACCAGGCGCGGCGCGGTTCCGGAGCGGCTCTGCCGCGCTGAGGCCGAGGGATGGAGCGGGGACGGAGAGGGACGAGGAGAGCGAGGGAGCCCATGGCCGTGCACGCCGTACGCCACGAGGACCGACCCACCCGGTACGAGGCCCGGTTGCGGGCCGAGGCCGAGAGGCTGGCCGGCGCCGGGGCGCGCCTGTTGGAGCAGGCGGCTCTGTTGGAGGGGCGCCCCGGTGTGCCCGACTGGTGCGTGCCCACCCTGCACCGGCAGGCGGCGTGCTGCCGGCAGGCCGCCGACGACCTGGCGGCGGCCGCGGTGCTGGTGGGCAGGCACACCGCCCGGTCCGCGGGCGCCCGGGCCGGTGCCGGACCCGGGGCCCGCCTTCGCCCGAGGTGACGGGCGCCGCTGCGCCTGTTCACCCACCGGGTCACGGCCGACCCCCTGCGGGTGCCCGGCTCAGGGCGCGCGCAGCACGAGCGCGGTGTTCTGGCCTCCGAAGCCGAACGACGTGCTCACCGCTGTGCGCATGCGTACCGGCCGGGGCACGCCCGAGACGACGTCCAGCTCGGCCGCCGCGTCCTGGCGGCGCAGGTTGGCCGTCGGCGGGACGAGACCGTGCTGGAGGGTCAGTACGGTCACCGCCGCCTCGATGGCGCCCGCGGCGCCGAGGGCATGACCGATGACGCTCTTGTTCGCCGTCACCGGCGGGTCGTGCCGGAAGAGCCGCCGCAGCATGCGTGCCTCGGTGAGGTCGTTGAGCGGCGTGGAGGTGGCGTGCGCGTTGACGTGGTCGATGTCGCCGGACGCGCAGTCCGCGTCCCGCAACGCCGCGTGCACCGCCTCCTCGGCGCCCCTGGCCTCGGGGTGCGGCGCGGCCGGGTGGTGGGCGTCGGCGGTGGCCCCGTAGCCCGCGAGGTAGCCGCGTACACGGGCGCCCCGCCGGTGGGCGTCCTCGGGACGTTCGAGGATCAGCACGGCGGCCCCTTCCCCGGGCACGAAACCGTCGCGTTCGACGTCGAAGGGGCGGGAGGCGGTGCCGGGATCGGACCGGCGGGACGACATGGCCCGCATCTGGCCGAAGCACGTGGTCGTCATCCGGCTGCGGGCCGACTCGCTGCCGCCGGCCAGCACGATGTCGCAGCGCCCCGCCCGCAGCAGGTCCAGCGCCGTGCCCAGGGCCGTCGCCCCGGACGCGCAGGCGCTGCTGGTGGTGAAGTTCACGCCGTGCGCCCCGAGGTCCAGGGCGACCTCGGCCGCCGCCATGCTGGGCACGCTGCGGGTGACCTGGTACGGGGAGACGCGGTCGGCGCGGTCCTCGTGGAGCAGCCGGAAGGGCTTCTCGTACGAGTGCAGGCTGTTGCTGCCCACGCCGAGGACGACGGCGACGCGGTCGCGGTGCCACTCCCGGGGATCCAGGCCGGCGTCGCCCACCGCCTGGCGTGCGGCGACCACCGCCATCTGGGCGTACGGGTCCAGGCGCCGGGCCGTGGCGTGGCCGAGTCGTGTGCGGGCCCCGAAGTCGGGAACGGCGCAGGAGAAGTCGGTCCGCAGCCCGGCGAGGACGGGGTCGGTACGGGCCACCGACACACCGCGCACCAGGGTGGCCCAAGAGCTCTCGGCGCAGGTTCCGGCGGGTGACAGCAGGCCGATGCCGGTGACGGCGACGTCACGCGTGCGCGCGTACGCGTGCAACGGAACCTCCGGGGCGTGAGGGGGCACGGCCCCACGCGGTGCGAGCGCGCGTCCACCGGCCCCCGGGGCGGGGGCCGGTGGACGGCGCGGGTGCGCGGCGCGTGGCGGTGCGGGACGGGTCCTTGCCTACCACCCCACCGCTGCGCCGGAGTCGCCCCGTGATCACGACACGCGCGCAGGGCCCGCCGTTCACTCCATCGTGGGTCACAGCCGGCGTGCGGCGAGCCGTTCCTTGTCGGGCCACCGCACGTCGTGGGCCCATCCGTTGCGCTCGAAGAGCCGGATGAGGGCGGCCGTCGCGTCGAACTGTCCGCGCAGCGCGCCGTGGCGGGCGCTGGTCGGGTCGGCGTGGTGGAGGTTGTGCCAGCCCTCACCGAAGGTCAGCAGCGCCACCCAGCGGACGTCGCGCGACTGGTCCCTGCTGCGGTAGTGCTGTCGTCCGAAGGCGTGGGCGACGGAGTTGACCGACCAGGTGACGTGGTGGACGACCGCGTAGCGCACCAGGCTGCCCCAGAAGAAGGCGGTGGCGGCGCCGGACCAGGACATGGTCCACAGGCCGCCGATCAGCGGTGGGAGCGCGAACGAGACGGTGACGGTGACCCAGTACCAGCGGTCCAGCCGGCTGATGTCGGGGTCGTTCAGGATGTCCGGCGCGTAGTGGGCGAGGTCCGCGCGCCTGCGCCGGGCGAACCAGCCGATCTGCGCGTGCCACAGGCCCTTCAGCAGGGCACGGCGCCCGGTGCCGAACGCCCACGGCGAGTGCGGGTCGCCCGGCCGGTCGGAGAACTGGTGGTGGCGGCGGTGCTCGGCCACCCACAGGGCGACCGGTCCCTGCATCGCCATGCCGCCGGCCAGCGCGAGGGCGATGCGCAGCGGGCGTGCGGCCTTGAAGGACTGGTGGGTGAAGTGCCGGTGGTAGCCGGTCGAGATGCCCGCGATCGAGATGACGTACATGACGGCCGCGAGCGTCAGATCGAGGGCGCCCGCCCCGCGTCCCCAGGCGACGGGGAGGGCCGCGGCGAGCACCACGAAGGGCAGCACGATGATGCCCAGCAGATATCCGGTGTACTCCGCCCCGGTGACCGCGACGGTGCCGGCCGTGGGCCCCGAGTGCGCCGGCCCGTCCGCCTCGGCGGCGTGGGTGGCCGTCACCGCGGTGCTCCGGCGCTCCGGCGGGCGCGGGCGACAGGCGTCGCCGGCAGGGGGCACGTCCCCGGTGGTTGCCCTGGTCCCAGCATGCGTGCGGCCTCCTGCCGTCGCGGGTTCGGTCCTGGTCCATGCTGGGGCGCGGTCGGGGATGGAGGGCGGCGGCACGCGGCGCCGCCCGGCAGGCACCGGGCATATTCACACCGGTGACCCGGTCGTGGTGCGGGCTCGGGGACTCCGTGCCGTAATTGAGAGCGAATCCGCCGGCGACCGCGGTCCGCGGCGCCCCGCCACGTCTGGGTGCACCCATGGAGTTTCTAGCGGCGTACGACACCATCCCGCAGAGCGACGCCGCGCGGCGCGTGGCCCTCCTGCGGGAGCGCATGAAGGCGGACGGTCCGGCCGTGCTGCGCGAGCTGCGCGCGGCGCGCCCGGTGTTCGCCACGCCCGCGGGCGTCTTCGTCACCCGGATGACCGATGTGGTGGAGGTCTTGTCGACGCCCGACGTCTTCACCGTGGGCGTGTACGGCCCGCTCCTGGAGGAGGCGCTGCACGGGCCGTTCATGCTGGCCCGGGACGGCGCCGACCTCCACTGGCACGACCGCGCGCACGCCCAGCTCATGCTGCCCGCGCGGGACTTCCTGCCGGTGCGCCGGATCACGGCGCGCCTCGCCGACGACGCCCTGGACCGGGCGATCGCGTCGGCCCGTGCCGCGGGGCGGGAGACGTTCGACTACATCCAGGAGTTCTCCGCCCCGGTCGCGGCCCGGGTGGCCCAGGAGTACCTGGGCTTCACCGGCGTGGCCGAGGAGGACCTGCACCTGCTGTCGCAGCGCGTGCAGCGCGCGGTGTTCGTCAACCCCGACCGGGACCCCGAGGTGCACGCCGCCGGCGTGGCGGCCGGCAAGGAACTGCACGAGCTGATGGCCGAGGTGATCCGCCGCCGGGTCGCCGCGCTGTCGGCGGACCCCGGCCACGACGTGCCGGACGACGTCCTCACCCGGATGCTGCGCACGGTTCTGCCGCCGGGAGCGGACCGGCCGATGAACGAGGAACGGATCAACCACCAGCTCGTCGGCTACCTGATCGGCTACCAGCAGAACGCCACCCAGTGCGCGGCGACCGCGCTCAAGGAACTGGCGATCCGTCCGGAGGAGCTGGCCCGCGCCGAGCGGTCGGCCGCCGCGGACGACACCACCGCCTTCGACGGCTACGTCTGGGAGGCACTGCGCTTCCACCCCTTCGTCCCGTCGACGCCACGGCTCTGCGTGCGCGAGCACGTGCTGGCCGCCGGCACCCCGCGCGAGACCCGCCTCGCACCCGGCACCGTGGTGCACGCGCACCTGGCGTCGGCGATGTTCGACGAGACGGTCGTCGAGGATCCGTACGCCTTCCGGCCCGACCGGACGCCCGTGCACAACCTGGTGCTCGGCCACGGGGCGCACGCGTGCGTGGGTCGGTATCCGGCCCGGGCGATCCTCCCCGAGATGGTGCGGCGGGTGCTCCTGCGCCCCGGTGTCCGGCCGCTGCCCGGCGCCGAACGCGCGCTGGACTACGGGGGCACGCCCTATCCGCAGCACTACACCGTGACGGCGGACACGGGGGCCCCGTCCTGACCGTGCGGGCGTCCCCCAGCCGCCGACCGGAGAGCAGGCACCAGATGACCACCATCCCGCGCCGGAGCCGAACGCCGGGCGAAGACGACCGTGATCCCTCCCGGGACGGCCTGCGCAACCGCGTCGAGGCCCACGTCCTCACCCATTACGCGCCGCTGTGGCGGGCGGTGCAGGGCAACCGGTGGCTGCACCTCAAGACCAACGCCCTGCTCACCGACGTCGCCGTCCTCAAGGCCCCGCCCCGGCCCAACCCGCTCAGCACCATGGCGCCGTACACGTCATGGCCCTCGCTGACGGACCGCTCGTACGTCGGCCGGCACCTGCCCCCGGACACCTCCCCGCACCCGGGGCGACCGGCACCGCAGCGGGCGGCCGAACTCTTCCGCAGGGCGGGGCCGGGGCAGCTGTGCCCCCGGTCGACCGCCCTGCTGCCCGCCTTCGCCCAGTGGTTCACGGACGGCTTCCTGCGGGGGCACGGTCTGGGCGGTGATCCTCGGCGCACCGACTCGCCGCACACCATCGACCTGGTGCAGCTGTACGGCGCGTCCGAGCAGGTGACGGCGTGTCTGCGGGAGTTCGAGGGCGGCCGGCTGAAGAGCCGCACGGTCGGCGGCGGCGAGTTCCCGCCGCTGCTGTGCGACCAGGGACGCATCAAGAAGGAGTTCGAACTCCTCAAGCCGGTGCGTTGGGAGGACGTGCCGGAGCCGTTGCGCGACACCGTCTTCGCGACCGGTGGGGACCGGGCGCACGCCCACATCGGCCCGATGCTCGTCAACGTGCTGTTCCTGCGCGAGCACAACAGGATCGCGGGGCTGCTGGCGCGCGCGTACCCCGCCTGGGACGACGAGCGGGTCTTCCAGACCACCCGCAACATCCTGGTGGTGATGACGATCCGGCTGGTCCTGGAGGAGTACATCAACCACCTGACCCCGTTCCACTTCCGCTTCGTCCTGGACCCGACACGGACGGTCCGCTCGAGCTGGCACCGGGAGAACTGGTCGACCATCGAGTTCAGCCTGGTGTACCGCTGGCACAGCCTGATCCCGTCGACGTACCGCATCGCCGGCCGGGACGTTCCCCTGCTCCATACGCTCGCCAACGGCCGGATCGTCGAGGAGCGGGGCATGGGCCCCCTGTTCGACGACCTCTCCCGGCAGCCGGCCGGGCGCATGAGCCTGTTCAACACCGATCCGCTGCTGCTGCCCATCGAGGCCCGCAGCGTCGAGGTCGGCCGCGAGCTGGACGTGGCCTCGTACAACGACTACCGCGAGCACTTCGGCTTTCCCCGCGTGAGCGATCTGCGGCAGGTGTCGGGCGACCCGGTGGTGCGCGAGGCGCTGCACGAGATGTACGGCGGTGTCGACGACCTGGACCTGTACGTCGGCCTCTTCGCCGAGGACGCCCGGCACGGCAGCCTCTTCGGCAATCTGCTCGGGCGGATCATCGGCATCGACTCGTTCTCCGAGGCCCTGACGAACCCGCTGCTGTCACCGCGGCTCTTCACCGCGCAGACCTTCTCCGCGGAGGGCCTGGCGATCCTGCGCGCCACCCGCTCGCTCTCCGACGTCGTCCACCGCAACCTGCCGGAGGACGACGGGCGGTATCTGGTGTCCCTCGGCACGAAGCGGGCGCCGGGCGTCAGGGGGTAGGCGCGGTCAGGGGGAGGACCGGCCCGGTGGGGGGCAGGCCGGCCGCTGATACACCGGTTCATCCGAGGTGCACGGGCCCGGGTGCGGCCGGGGTCAGTGGTTCCGCAGCGCCTCGGAGAGGGTGACGGCGGCCGGGTCGAGGGCGGTGCGGCCGTCCTCGATGTCCCACAGGGCGTTCTGCAGCAGCCTGCCGTACGTCCAGCCGGCCGCGCACGCCCGGTCCAGACCCAGGGCTTCGGTCAGCAGGTCGAAGCGGCGGCGCACGACGCGCGTCATGTCCCCTTGTGGCGCGATGTCGTCCCACCGGCTGTCCAGGGCGGGCCACAGGTCGAAGCCGGGGTCGCCGGCGAGCGGTTCCGGGTCAATGGCGAGCCAGGGCTCACGCTCAGCGGCGAGGACGTTGCCGTAGTGCAGGTCCCAGTGCAGCATCCGGTCACCGGGGTCGCCGGCCAGTTCGGCCACCGCCGACGCCCAGTGGTTCAGGAGCCGCCGGTCGGTCGGGTCGGCCAGCGCCGCCGCCGCGCGCGGTGCCTCTTCCAGTATGGCCTCGGCGATGTCACCGAGGCAGCGCAGCCCCTGCGGCGCGGGGACGGACACCAACCGGGCCAGCAGCCCGGCGAGTACGCCCATGGCGGCGTCGTCGTCCTCGACCGAGGCCAGCGAACGGGACGCGTCCAGCCGCTCCAGGAGCATGGTGCTGCTCTGCGGGTCGTGGTCGAGCAGCCGCACGATTCCGCGGCCGTTCCAGATGTGCAGCCCTGTGATGGCGGCGGAGGTCTCCTCGCGGGGTGTCTGCAGCTTGAGGACGGCGCGGGTGCCGTCGGCGCGCAGCACCGGCAGCACCAGCGAGGCCTCCCCCGACGCGGGTGCGCCGTCCGTCGTCAGCGCCCAGCGGTCCAGTAAGTCCGCCACCAACGCGGGCAGGGCGGCGGTCCAGCCCTGCCCCTCCTCACCGAAGGCGTGGGCGTACGACGACGCCAGGGCTTCCGGGATCTCGACCAGTCTTGCCCTGCTCATCTCGACGTCCTCGGGAGGGTGCGGGTGCTTTCCGCGCAACCTATCGAATCTCGGTGCCGAAGCCGGGTGGGTGACCGTCGGCGGCCTCGGCCTCGGCCTCGGCGTCGGGCGTGGCCGGCGAGATGTGCTGCGCGGTTACCGGGTGGGGGCACGTACGGCCTCCTCCAGCGCCAGTCTGCGGACCGAGGCTTGGAGGGCCTCGCCGAGGAGCGCGGCCATCACCGCCCGCTCCGCCCGTTGCCGCGGGTCGCGGCCCTCGGCTATGTACCGGGCCTCCACGCGGGCGGTCCGCTCACCGGCGTCCGCGTACGCGTCCAGGGCCGCCGTCGCCAGGTCCGCGTGCCCCAGCCGCCGGGCGGCAAGGACGGCGGTGGTCAGCTTCCGTACGTCGGAGGCGTCCGGGGAGGTACGCCATCCACGGCGGGTGAAGGTCTCCAGGACCACCGCCCGGGACCGGTCGTGCTCGGGACCGGCGTCGGGGTGGGGGTCGGGCTCGGGCTCGGGCTCGGGCTCGGGCTCGGGGTGATGCCCCGGAACCGGCTTCCGCTCGCGGTCCGGCCCGCTGTCCTGCTCCCGTAGCGCGCGAAGCACCCCGAGCGGCGACGGGTCCGGCTCCGTCATCGCTTTCAGGACCGCCCGTACCCGGGCCAGCGGGACACCGCCCAGCTCGCTCAGCGCGCGTACGAGCCGGAGCCGGTGCTCGTGACGGGGGCCGTACGAGGCCTGGTTGGGGCTGGTCAGGACGCCCGGGGGAAGCAGGCCCTGCCGGAGGTAGTACTTGATCGTCGGAATCGGCACACCGACCCGTCTGCTGAATTCGCCGATGCGCATCGACCCCGCCCCCGCCCGTCCGCGACTTCACTCCCCCACCACACATCACGCACCACAGATCGCCCACCACGTGCCCTGGATACACCCGTACACCGATGTATCCGCGGCGTCCCGGCCCGGATCTCTCAGGGGCAGTGCCGGAACGGAACAACTGACGGGGGATGGGTGGCGTGGCGACACGGATCGCGGTCGGGGTGGATCTGGTCGAAGTGGACCGGATCCGCAGGCTGCTGGCGGACAATCCCGCCGCGGAAGAGGACATCTTCACCGGGCGTGAGCGCGCCTACTGCGCCGGCAAACGCAACCGCCTCGCTTCTCTGGCGGCACGCTTCGCCGCCAAGGAAGCCGTCCTGAAGGCGCTCGGCACCGGGCTCGGTCCCGGCACCCGCTGGACCGACGTGGAGGTGGTCAACACCCCGCTCGGGCGCCCCCGCGTGCGGCTGTCCGGCGGCGCCGGGGACCGGGCGGCGAAGGCCGGGGCCGCCTCGGTCGAGGTCTCGCTCTCGCACAGCGGGGCGTACGCCATCGCCCACGCCGTGATGTTCCTAGACGAAGGATGACGATGCGTTTCCATCTGATCGACCGAATCGACACCTGGGATGCGGGGCGCGCCATCCGGGCCCGCAAAGTGACCTCGTGGCTGGAGGACTTCTGGCGGGACGAGGGCAGGGGCCCCCAGATGCCCGAGCCGCTGATCCTGGAAGCCCTCTGCCAGGCCGGGACCTGGCTGATCATCGCCACCACCGGGGTGCGGCGCCGCGCCGCGCTCCTCTCGGTCGACGAGGTCTCCTTCCACGAGCCGGTACGCCCCGGGGACACCCTGATCCTGGAGGGGACGGTCGAGTCCATGGGCGACGAGACGGCGGTCCTCACCGGCACCGCGTCGGTGGACGGCAGGACGGTGATGAAAGCCGAGGCCGTGATGTGCGCCCTGCTGCCCGCGGAGGACCTGGAGGACCCCGAGGACACGCGGCGGACGATGGAGCGGCTCACCCGGGTGCCGGCCGGCGGTGAGCGCCGATGAACCGGACACGGCCGGCTGGCCCGGCGGCAACGACGAATCGGGCGGAGCCGGTGCGGCGGGTGGCCATCACCGGCGTCGGCGCCGTCACCCCGCTCGGCAACACCGCCGCGAGCACTTGGCAGGGGCTCGCCGAGGGCCGCAGCGGCGTGAGTGCTCTGGAGACCTTCGACGCCTCGACCTTCCCGGTGCGGATCGCCGGACAGGTCAAGGACTTCGACCCGGGGAGGGTGGCACCCGCCAGGCAGCGGCGCCATCTCTCGCGCGCCGCGCTGTTCGCACTCGCCGCGGCCCAGGAAGCGGTGGCCGACGCGGGCGAGGGCTGGGACGCCACCGATCCCCACGACCGGGGGGTGGTCGTGGCCGGCACGGTCGGCAGGCCCGCGCTCCAGGAACTGGTCGACATGTCGCACCAGTTGAGCACGAGCGGCTTCCACGACCTGTACCGGCAGGCCCCCGGCGACGTGCTGCTGCGCAATCAGAACGTGGGAGTCGCCGCGGTCGCCGGGGCCGGGAACTGCCGCGGCCCGATGGTGAGCGTCTCCACCGCCTGCGCGGGCGCCGCGCATGCGATCGGCGAGGCGTACCGCCGTATCCAGGAGGGCGAGTGCGCGCAGATGCTCACCGGCGGCTTCGACGCGCTGACGACCTGGATGGACGTCCTCGGCTTCTCGCTGCTCGGCGCGATCACCGACCGCTGGAACGACCGGCCCGAGCGGGCCTCGCGCCCCTTCGACTCCGACCGTTCGGGCTTCGTCCTCGGTGAGGGCGCGGTCATCGCGGCCCTGGAGGACTGGGACAGCGCGGTGGCGCGCGGTGCCCGCATCCACGGCGAAATCGTCGGCTACGGAACGTCGTTGAACGCGTACAGGATCACCGACTCACCGCCGGACGGCGGCGGCGCGATCTCCGCGATGCGCGACGCGGTGGCGCAGTCGGGCCTCGGCACGGAAGGCATCGACTACATCGCGGCGCACGGAACCTCCACGCCCGGCAATGACGCCAGCGAGACCCTCGCCATCGAGAAGCTCTTCGGGGAACACGCCCGCGAGCTGTGCGTGAGTTCCCCCAAGTCCATGACGGGGCACCTCACTTCGGCGGCGGCCGGGGTCAATCTGATCGCCGCGCTCGGCGCCCTGCGCGAGGGCCTGGTGCCGCCGACCATCAACCTCGACCGCCCCGACCCCCGGCTCCGTCTCGACTACGTGCCGAACCGGGCCGTGCGCCGCCCGGTGCGCGCCGCCCTGGTCAACGCCTTCGCGTTCGGCGGCACCAACGCCTGCTTCGTGGTCAGGGCCGCGGCCGCGTCCGGAGCGGGCCGAGGAGCGGACGACGGACGAAGCGGCCGGCCGGCGGACGGGCCGAGTGCGGCTCCGAGCGAAAGAAGGGCAGCATGACAGCGTTCGACGAGATCCTCGATGTGGTGAAGGGCGAGCGCGCCGTCGCCGCCCGGAACGTCCCGGGCACCCTGCAGGTGTTCGCCACGCACTTCCCCCGGTTCCCGGTCCTGCCCGGTGTGCTGATCCTGGACGACATCGTCCGGGCCGCCCGGCTCGCCGCTCCCGAGCTGCCCGAGGGTTTCCGCTGGGCGCTCGGCGCGGCGCGGCGGGTGCGCTACCGCCATTTCGCCGAGCCCGGAGACCGGCTGGAGATCAGCGTCGAGGTGATCGAGGCGACCGCGTCGTCCGTCACCGTCAAGGCGCGGGTCAGCGTGGCCGGCCGGGACATCACCACCGTACGCGGGCTCCGCCTGGACAAGCTGGCCGAGCCGGACAAGAGCGAGGTGGCGGCATGAGGCGGGTGGCCGTCACCGGCATCGGAGTGCTCACCGCCCTCGGTGAGGGCCGGGGCGAGACGTGGAAGGCGCTGCTCGACGGACGCAGCGGCATCGGACCGATCCAGGGGTACGACCCCTCTTCGCTGACCACCCGGGTCGCCGCCGAACTGGCGGACTTCGAGCCCACGCGGTACGCCCCCCGCAAGTCCCTGCGGATGACCACGCGCAACGACCAGCTCGCCATCGCGGGCGCGGCGCTCGCGGTCGAGGACGCCGGGCTGGATCTCGCGGAGGCGGGGTACGACCCGGAGCGGGCCGGGGTGTTCGTCGGCGGCAACAAGGAGATCTCCAACCCGGAGCATCTGCTGAACGGCAGCCTGGCGGGCCGCCGCGAGGACGGCCGGGCGGATCTGCGGCAGCTCGGCGAGCGCGCCTCGTCCGCCTTCTACCCGCTGTACTTCGTGGAGGGCCTGCAGTCCGCCTCGCTCTTCCACCTCTCCCATGCCCACGGCTTCAAGGGCGCCAACTCCTACTACCACGGCACCGCCGACGTCGGAGTGACGGCGCTCGCCCGCGGCTTCCGCTCGATCCGCCGCGGGGAGTCCGACGTGGTGATCGCCGGCGGCTTCGACGACGCCGCGTCCTGGTGGGTGATGTCCAAGATGGACGGCCTCGGGGTGCTCACCCCCCGCAATGAGGCGGGCGCCTTCCGTCCGTACGACGTGGAGCGCAGTGGCTCGGTGCTGGGTGAGGGCTCGGCCTTCCTGGTCCTCGAGGAGCGGGAGTCCGCACGGCGCCGCGGCGCCCATGTGTACGCGGAGATCGGCGGCTTCGGCGCGACCCAGGACCCCGACCTGGTCACCCCGCACCCGGACGGCGAGCCACTGGCCGCCGCGGTGGGGCGGGCGCTGCGTGAGGCCGGGGTCGACGCCGGCGACGTCGACTACGTGGCCACCCACGGGTGCGCGACGCGGCTCGGCGACCGCACCGAGGCCCGGGCGCTGACCCGGGTCTTCGGCCACGGCTCCGCCACGGCGGCGGGCAGCGTCAAGCCGGCGACCGGGCACCTCGTCGCGGGCGCGGGGGCGCTCAACGCGGCGGTCTGCGCGATGGCCGTCGACGGCTCGGCCCTGCCGCCGACGCTCGGCCTCGACCGGCTGGACCCGCAGTGCGCGGGGATGGACTGGGTGAGCAGGCAGGCCCGCGAGGCGCGGGTGCGGCACACCGTGGCGATCGGCCGCGGGCTCGAGGGGCAGCAGACGGCGCTCGTACTGAGCGCCCCCACCGAGCAGGCTCAGAGGGGGAACTGACGATGGAACCACAGCACGACAGCACACCACAGCACGACAGCACACCACAGCACGGCAGCAGCGGTGTGACCGTGGTGGGCGTGGGCGCGATCTCGGCGCTGGGCCCCACCGCCCGGCACCTGTGGGACGGTGCGCGGCAGGGGCAGGTCGGCATCCGCCCCGTACAGGCCATGGAGATGAACGGGCTCGACACCAAGCTCGGCGGCGAGGTGACCGATCCGGTGGAGCCCTCGCGCGGCTACCGGCATCCGGCGGGCTTCCGCGAGCGCTCGATCGAGCTCGCCCTGGTGGCCGCAGAGGAGGCCATGGCGGCGCTGCCCACCGGGCTGGTGGCCCCCGAGCGGTTCGGTGTGGTGCTCGGCACCTGCAATGCCGGGCTGCTCGCGGGACGGGAGTGGCTGAGAGCCGTACGGGACGGTGAAGTCCCCGACCCGGAGCTGGCGTTGCTGGTGACGCCGCAGGCGCTGGCCGAGTCGGTGGGCGCGGCGTTCCGGCTGCGGGGCCCGGTGCTCGCCGTGAACACCGCGTGCGCCTCGGGTGCCAATGCGATCGGGCTGGCCGCCGATCTGCTGCGCGCGGGCCGGGCCGATGCCGTGCTCGCCGGCGGCAGTGACGCCTTCTCGGACGTCTGCTTCGCCGGGTTCAACGCGCTCCAGTCGCTGTCGCCCGAGTCCGCCACGCCTTATGACGCGGGCCGGCAGGGACTCTCGCTCGGCGAGGGCAGCGGCATGGTCGTCCTGGTGCGCGCCGGCTTCGCCCGTGAGCACGGGCTGACCGCCGTCGCCGACATCGCCGGCTACGGCCTGTCCGCCGACGGCTTCCACTCCACCGCCCCGCACCCCGAGGGCCGGGGCGCGGCCAGGGCCATCGAGTCGGCGCTGCGGCTCTCCGGCATCGGCCCGGAGCAGATCGGCTACGTCAACGGACACGGCACCGGCACCCCCAAGAACGACCCGGCCGAGACCAACGCCATCCGGCGCGCGCTCGGCGAGGAGCAGGCGGCCCGTACCCCGGTCTCCAGCACCAAGTCCATGATCGGCCACATGCTCGGCGCCGCCGGGGCGGCCGAGGCCATCGTGACGGCGCGGGCGCTGGCCGACCAGGTGGCGCCGCCCACCGCCGGCTACCGCACGCCGGATCCCCAGTGCCCGCTCGACTACGTCCCGGGCCGCGCCAGGCCTTTGGACACCGGTGCCGCGCTCTCCAACAACTTCGCCTTCGGCGGTGCCAACGCCTCCCTGGTGCTGACCAGGACGGCGGACGGCCACCGCCCGCCGCGGCCGCACACCGACCGCGTGGTCATCACCGGTGTCGGACTGCTCAACCCGGCCGGCTCCACGGCGGCCGAGGTCTGGTCGGCGTACACCCGCGGCCAGTGCCCGGTCGAGTGGGAGGACGGACTGCGCCGCAGCCGGGTCGACTTCGACCCCGGCCCCTATCTGACCAAGCGAGAGCGGCGCCGGATGGACCGGCTCGCCCAGTTCTCCGTCGCCGCCACCGCCAGAGCCCTCGCGGACGCGGGCTTCGAGCCCGGCAGCGCGGCGGCCGAGGCGCTCGGCGTCATCTTCGGCACCGGTACGGGACCGATGGAGGCGATGGAGAAGTTCACCGCCCCGCTGCTCGCCGAGGGGCCCGCGGCCGCCGACCCGTCCGTCTTCCCGAACACCGTCTACAACCAGGCGGCCGGGCAGGTCGCGCTCCATCTCGGGCTGCGCGGCCCGACGTCGACGCTCTCGGTCGGCCACGCCACCGGCGCCGCCGCGCTCGCCTATAGCGCCGATCTGCTGGCGGCCGGACACGCCGATGCCCTGGTGTGCACGGTCACCGACACGCTGACCGACCAGGTGGGCCGGGCCTACACGGCCCTCGGCGCGGCCTCCGGGCGCAGGCCGGGCGAGGCGGCCGACGGGCGGTTCACGCTCGCCGAGGGCAGTGTCGCCTTCGTGTTGGAGCGGCGCTCGGCGGCCATCGCGCGCGGCACCACCCTTCTCGGCGAGCTGCTGGGGCACGGCATGGCGTCCGACGCCAGCCGGGCGCGGCTCTGGGACGCGCGCGGCCGGGGTCTGGAGCGTGCCATGCGCGCGGCCCTGGAGGACTCCGGTCTGGCCCCGACCGGGGTGGACGCCGTCTGGCTCGCCTCGGCGGGGCTGAGCGCCGCCGACACCGCCGAGAGCCGGGCCGTGCGGCGGCTGTTCCACCCCTACAAGGTCCCGCGGCTGCACGCGCCGAAGACCGTCCTCGGCGAGCCGATGGGCGTCGGCGGGGCGCTGACGCTGGCGCTCGCCCTGCACCAGGGCCGCTTCGACCGCCGCCCGGTGCTGCTGAACAGTTCCTCGCTCGGCGGCTCCCATGTGTCGCTGGCCGCGCGCTGCGGCGCGGAGGAACGCCGTACCACTACGACATCTGGAGAAGCCCGATGAAGCTCCAAGGACAGGTCGCCCTGGTCACCGGCGGTGCACGGGGCATCGGTGCCGCCGTCTGCCGCCGGCTGGCCGCCGACGGCGCCGCTGTCGCCATCAACTACCGCAGCTCCGAGGGCCCGGCCAAGGAGCTGGCCCGCGAGATCGAGGCGGGAGGTGGGCGCGCGATCACCGTGCACGGCGACGTGGCGGTCCCTGCCGCCGCCGAGGAGATGGTCCGTCAGAGCATCGACGACCTCGGCGGCCTCGACATCCTCGTCAACAACGCCGGGGTGGCCCAGGACGCGCTCGTCTTCAGCATGGGGATGGACGACTGGCTGGACGTCATGAAGGTCAACTTCGGTGGTGTCTTCCACTGCACGAAGGCCGTGCTGCCGCACTTCATGAGCAAGGGCACCGGCGTCATCGTCAATGTCTCCTCCGTCATGGGCGAGCGGGGCTGGGTCGGCGAGTCGAACTACGCCGCGTCCAAGGGCGCGGTGAACGCCTTCACCCGCTGCTGCGCCATGGAGTCGGCGCGCTTCGGCATCCGTGTCAACGCGGTGCTGCCCGGTTTCGCCCCCACCGATCTGGTCGCGGGCCTGACGGAGGGCGCCACCGGCCGCTCCATCAAGAAGCAGATCCCGATGCGCGACTTCGGCGCGGTCGAACAGATAGCGGACGTGGTCCGGTTCCTGAGCGGCCCCGAGTCCTCGTACATGACCGGCTCGCTGGTCAATGTGGACGGCGGCGCGATGACCGCGCTGGGTCTGGGGCGGCCATGAGCAGCCCCGAAGAGACCGCGCTGCGCTCCGGTGACCCCGGCGAGCTGCCGCGCGAGACGATGGAGCAGCGGGCGGACGAACTGCGGATCATCAAGGAGGAGCTGTACGCGGGTGACGCGGCCGCCACCGAACGTCAGCGCGCCAAGGGCAAGCTGACGGTCCGGGAGCGGATCGAACACCTGCTGGACAAGGGGTCGTTCACCGAGATCGAGCCGCTGCGCCGACACCGTGCCACCGACTTCGGCATGGACCGCAGGCGCCCGCACGGCGACGGCGTCGTCGCCGGGTGGGGCCGGGTGCACGGCCGGGAAGTCCTGGTGTACGCCCATGACTTCAGGGTGTTCGGCGGTGCGCTCGGTGAGGCACACGCCCAGAAGATCCACAAGGTGATGGATCTGGCCGAGGCCAGTGGCGTCCCGCTGATCTCGCTGTGCGACGGGGCCGGGGCCCGCATCCAGGAGGGGGTGACCGCGCTCGCGGGATACGGCGGGATCTTCAGCCGCAACGTCCGGGCCTCCGGACGCATCCCGCAGATCAGTGTGGTGCTCGGCCCCTGCGCGGGCGGTGCCGCCTACTCCCCCGCGCTGACCGACTTCGTCTTCATGGTGCGCGGCACCTCGCAGATGTTCCTGACCGGGCCCGACGTGGTCCAGGCCGTCACCGGCGAAAAGCTCACCCAGGACGAACTGGGCGGCGCGGACATGCACGCCCAGGTCTCCGGCCTCGCCGCGTTCGCCCACGACGACGAGGAGTCCTGCTTCGAGGACGTGCGCCATCTGCTGTCCCTACTGCCCTCCAACAACCGGGAGATGCCGCCGGCGGAGGTGCCCGAGGATCCGGCGGACCGCCCGGGCGACGCGCTCTTCGACATCGTCCCGGTCGACCCGCAGGCCGCGTACGACATGCGCCGGGTGATCGAGGAGATCGTCGACGACGGCGACTTCTTCGAGGTGCACGAGGGCTGGGGCACCAGTCTGGTCTGCGCCCTGGCACGGCTGGACGGGCACACGGTGGGTGTCATCGCCAACCAGCCGATGCGGATGGCCGGCGTGCTGGACATCCACTCCTCGGAGAAGGGCGCCCGGTTCGTGCAGACCTGCGACGCCTTCAACATCCCGCTGGTCACGCTGGTGGATGTGCCGGGCTTTCTGCCGGGGGCCGATCAGGAACGCGGCGGGATCATCCGGCACGGCGCCAAACTGCTGTACGCGTACTGCAATGCCACCGTCCCCCGCATCCAGGTCATCGTGCGCAAGGCCTACGGGGGCGCGTACATCGTGATGGACTCCCGCTCCATCGGCACCGACCTGTCCTTCGCCTGGCCCACCAACGAGATCGCGGTGATGGGCGCGGAGGGCGCCGCCAACGTCGTCTTCCGCAAGCGGATCGCCGCGGCCGACGACCCGCGGGCGGAGCGTGCCGAGGTGATCGAGGACTACCGACGCACCCTGATGCATCCCTACTACGCGGCGGAGCGCGGCCTGGTCGACGACGTCATCGACCCACGCGACACCCGGGCGGTGTTGATCCGCTCGCTGACTCTGCTGCGTGCCAAGTACGTGCCGCTCGTGGAGCGCAAGCACGGGAACCAGCCGCAGTGAGCGGCCCCGTGGAGCTGACCGTGGTCAGCGGGCGCCCCACCCCCGAGGAACTGTGCGCGGTGCTGGTGGCGCTCCGGCTGGCGACGGCGCCGGCCGCGCCCCCCGCGCGCCCGAGGCCGGCGCGCCGCACGGACCCCTGGCCGGTGCCGCGCTCCGCACCGGCGGCGGCGCCCGTTTCCTGGGCCCGCTGATCACGGTGTATCCGCGGTCCCCGCCGGCGGATCTGACAGTACGAGAACACCAAGCCGCACCTGCATCTCTCAGTTCCGCAATCTCTGAGTCCCGGAGGACCATCCATGGACCGCAACACCATCGTCGAAGCCGTGACCGAAGCCGTGATCGACGCCCTGGGCGCCGAGACCGACGAGGTCGTACCCGAGGCCACCCTGCTGGACGACCTGGGCGCGGAGTCGATCGATCTGCTCGACATCCTCTTCCGCCTGGAGCGCTCGCTCGGCATCAAGATCCAGGCGGCGGAGCTGGCCGCCTACGTCCAGGGCGGCATACCGGACGAGGAGTTCGGCGACGAGAACGAGATCGTCTCCGCCGTCGGCCTGGCCCAGCTGAAGAAGGTCATGCCCCAGATCGACACCGACGAACTCGCCGGCAAGCTCCAGGCCACCCAGGTCATGGGCCTGTTCACCGTCGAGAACCTGGTCGGGCTCGTCGAGCACCGCGCCGCGCTTGCCGCGGTCTGAGGGGGACACACCAGATGACCGCAGCAGTCCACATCATCGGCACCGGCGGCTATCAGCCCGGTGAGCCGATCTCCACCGACGAGATCGCACGCCTCGTCGGGCCGCTGCCGGACGAGGTGCGCGAGGGCCTCTCCATCGAGCGCCGCTTCTGGATGATCGACCCGGCCACCGGCGAACACCGCGAGAACAACTCGGACATGGCCCACAAGGCCGCCGTACGGGCCCTGGACTCGGCCGGTCTGGAGCCCGGCGACATCGATCTGATCATCCTGGCCACCGGTACCCCGGACTATCCGCTGCCGCCGCTGGTCAACATGGTCCAGGAGCGTCTGGGCCTGGTGCGCTGCGCCACGCTGGAGATCCGCTCGGGCGGCGCGGGGGTCGTCCAGGGCCTGGATGTCGCCCGGATGTACCTGGAGTCGGGCGTCTACAAGACCGCGCTGGTCATCGGGAGCGAGGCCATCTCTCCCGTACTGGCGCCGATCTTCCTCGGCAAGGACCCGTACAAGATCCGGATGCGGGACCGGATGCCGGTCTACATGTTCGGCGACGGCGCCGGGGCGATCGTGCTGCGCGCCGAGGGGGCCGCCGGGTCCGGTGGTCTGCTCGGCGCGGCGATGGAGGCCATCGGCGGCGACCGCAAGGCCGGCATCCACTCGGTGGGCGGCGGCACCCACGCTCCGATCCACGAGCAGCTCAAGGCCAAGCGGCTCGTCGACCTGAAGGTCGACGTGGTCGGTGCCGGGGACTTCACACCCGTGATGGTCACCGACGCGATCAGCGCCACCCTGCGGCGCAGCAAGGTGGACGTCGAGTCCATCGACCTGTGCCTGATCCCCGAGGGCAATGTCGGCTGGATGCTGGACGCCCTCCAGGAGCTGGGGTTGGACACCGCCGAGTGGAAGGCGCTCGACGGGAAGGTCTTCGACAGCCTCTCCACCATGGGGGCCGTGGGCTGTGCCGCGGTGCCGCTCTTCCTCGACGACGCCTGGCGCACCGGCCGCGTCAAGCCGGGCGACCGGCTGATGCTGGTCGGCGTCGAGTCCACCAAGTGGATCTACGCGGGCGCCGTCGTGGACTGGACCGCGGCCGCTCCGGCGAGCTGAGGGGAATCGCCATGACGTCCCCTACCGGCCCCCAGCCGACCGTGGCCGAAGCGACCATCGGCGGGGTGGTCGCCGGACGGTTCCGGCAGGCCATGGGCAGGTTCCTCACCGGTGTGGCCGTGGTGACCTCGTGCGGCCCCGACGGGCCGCACGGGACCACCGTCTCCTCGCTGGCCTCGGTCTCCCTGGAACCGCCGATGCTGCTGGTCTGCCTGGCCCACACCTCGCGCGGGGCCCGGGCGATCGGCGCCACCGGTGTCTTCACCGTGAACGTGCTGGGCCGCGAGCAGTCAGAGCTGGCCAGTTGGTTCGCCTCGTCGAGACGGCCGCTGGGCGCCGCGGGCTTCGCCGGCGTACGGCACCGCATCGGTGACAAGGGCGTCCCGGTGCTCGAGGGAGCCGTCGTCCATCTGGAGTGCCGGGTGGCCCAGGAGGTCGCCGCGGGCGACCACAGCGTCTTCATCGGAGAGGTCACCGGCATCGGCTTCGCCGAGCGGGCCGATCCGCTCGTCTACCACCAAGGGCAGTTCCTGTCCCTGCGATGACACGCTCGGCCGCGGGTCGAAAGGGGGCCGGCGCGGACCACGCGCCGGCCCCCCTGTCGCACACGGCGCGCCGGACATCCACGGAGGTACTCATGAATGACATCGCCTTCCTCTTCCCCGGGCAGGGCTCCCAGCGGCCCGGCATGGGCAGCGATCTGGTCGCACGCCACCCGGAGCTGCTGGAGCGCTACTACCGCCCCGCGGACGACCTGTTGGGGTTCGAGCTGTCGCGGCTGTGCCTGGAGGGCTCCGCCGAGGACCTGGTGTCCACCGACATCACCCAGCCCGCCGTCTTCCTCACCAGCATCGCCGTCCTGGACGTGCTGCGCGGCCACGGCATCGCCCCGTCCGTGGTGGCCGGGCACAGCCTGGGCGAGTACGCGGCGCTGGTCTGCGCCGGGGTGCTGGAGTGGACCGACGCCCTGCGCCTCGTCCGCCGGCGGGGGCAGCTGATGGCCGGCGTCAACGAGCGTACGGCCGGAGCGATGGCGGCCGTCATCGGCCTGTCGGCGGAGCAGGTCGAAGAGCTCTGCGCTCACATACGGCAGCGGGAGGGCGCGATCGTGGAGGTCGCCAACTACAACGACCCGGCGCAGCACGTCGTGTCCGGCCGGCGCGAGGCGGTCCGCGCGGTGATGGCGGCCGCCAAGGCGGAAGGTGCGGAGCGCTCGGTCCTCTTGAGGGTCGGGGCGCCCTTCCACTGCAGCCTCATGAGGGAGCTGGAGGAGGAGTTCACGGCCGAGCTGGATCAGGTCGCGTTCTCGGACCCCGTACTGCCGGTGCTGGCGAATGTGACGGCGGCCCGCATACGTTCGGGAGCCGAGGCCAAGCACCTGCTGCGGCGTCAGCTGGCCGGGGCGGTGCGCTGGTCGGACACCTTGCGGGCGATCGAGGGCAGCGGTGTGCGGACGTTCGTCGAAGCGGGCCCCGGGCGGGTGCTGAGCGGCTTCTGCCGCACCACGCTCCCGGAGGCCGTCTGCCATCCGGCGGGTGAGATCCGGCGCGTCGAGCGGTTGCTCCGGGCCCTGGCCCCGGAATTGCGGATACCAGCCTGACGGACTTCGCCCTTGCATACCGAGGGGTGGCCGGAAGGGGCGAGTCCCGCGAACGAAATACCGGTCGGTATTGTGGTTCGCGGGACTTTCCTTTACTCTCCATCTAGTTAAGGAGCGAACTAAATGGTGGAGGTGACCGGGGTGCACGACGCCGATGAAAACGCCGACGATGCGGCGCTGGGCAAACTCTCAGATGCCCTCGGGATACCCTCACGGGCGGCGGCCGAGAAGGCCAAGGCCCTCTTTCCCTTCATAGCGTTTGCAGCCGCGATGGACGATGGTGCGATGGATGACCGTGCGATGGATGACCGCGCGGTGAGCGACGGCCCGATGGACGACGAGGAGTCGCCGGTCGCACTCGACGACCGGCCTTCCGGCTCAGCCGGTCGATACCCGGCTGCACCGGGGCGCTGACCGCAGTTCGGAGCCGCTCTCCTCGGCGAATGCCCGCAGGCCCATCTTCTTGATGGAGTCGAAGAGTTTTCTGGCCTGTTCCGTGCGGCCTGACTCGCGCTCCAGGGCGCGCCGCAGATGCTGCAGGCAGCGCCCGCGCATGGGCCCGATGGAGCCTCGGGCCAACCCCAGTGTGGCGCTCACCTCGTCGTAGGACATCGGTGGTTCGGCCACCAGCAGGCCGAGCAGCGCCTGGCACTTGGGCGACAGGGAGCAGTAGGCGAGAAGCACCTCGTCACGGGTCTCGCGGTCCAGCGCCGTCTCCTCCGGCTGGTTCGCCGACGGCCGTGGCCGGTCGAACACCTCCGGGTCCTCCATCGGCGTGCTCCGGCCGGCCTTCTGGATGTGCTTGAGGCTCTCCCTGCGGGCCGAGACGGAGATCCAGTGGGCCAGCTTCTCCGGATCCCTCAGCTTCCCCAGGTGCTGGATGACGCGCATCCAGGTGGTCTGGCTGACGTCCTCGCAGTCGGCAGCGGACAGCCGGTGTCCGCGGGCGATGGCCCAAATCAGCGGTGTGTAGCGGTCGACGATGCGGTTCCAGCTCTCCTGGTTCCCATCCAGACAATCGTCTACGAGTTCATGCAGAGCAAGGCCTTCCATTTCTCCCCCGTCATTCTCACGCGAGGAACAGGTTCAAGCCACAGTTCCCCACTACAGGCATCAACTATACGGCGGCCACAAGGCGCAGTGTCAACGCTTACTTAGGCGCAATCCACCCCGGAATGGTTCCCTCTTAACCTGGGAAAGGGCGGGCCGGCGCGCGGCTGGGAACAGACGGCAAACGCGTCTGGCCGGGCCGCCCTTGGGGCGGCCCGGCGCGCGACGCATCGCAGACTTCCGGCTATTCCTTCCCCGCCTCCACTGCTCGGTAGGGGCAGCGGGCCGCGGTGTCGGGCGGGGTGACGTCCGGCAGTGCGACGTCCGGTGCCGTGATCGCCCCGGGGGCGCGGTCCGTCACCGGACGGAGCGTCATCCGGATGCCGTGCTTGGCGCGCAGCGAGATGTCCGGCTGCATCACCACCGGGTGCCCCGGCACCATGTCCAGGTGGAACCGCTGGAGCAGGGAAGCGACCACGATGGTCAGCTCCATGTTGGCGAAGGCCATCCCGACGCAGTTGCGGGGACCTCCGACGTAGGGCACGTAGGCGTATCGGGGCCGGCCCGCCGAGCGCTCGCGGGTGAACCGCTCGGGGTCGAACCCCTCGGGGTTGTCCCAGAACTCCGGATTGCGGTGCGTGATGTACGTGCTGAGCAGCAGGAAGGACCCGGCGGGGATGTGATAGCCGCTCAGCACATCGTCCTTCAGCGGCATCCGCGCCACCTGCCACAGGGGCGGATAGAGGCGCAGCGCCTCCTGAATGAACAGCTTCAGGTACTTCAGCTGCGGCAGGTCCTCCATCGTCGGTGGCCGGCCCCCCAGTACCTGGAGGACCTCGGCCCTGGCCCGGTCGGTCTCGGCGGGGCGGGTGGAGAGCAGATGGCAGATCCACGACAGGGTTGCGGCCACCGTCTCGTGCCCGGCGATGAACAGCGTCATCACCTGGTCGCGCAGCTGCTCGTCCGTCATCAGCCGGCCCGTCTCGGGGTCGGGGGTGCGCATCAGCATCGACAGGAGGTCCTGTGCCTCGCCGTCGGCCGGTCCGGCACGGCGCTCGGCGATCAGGCGGTACACCGTCTCGTCGAGCAGCTTGCGGGCGGCGGTGAAGCGGCGGTTGCGCGGGGTCGGCACCTTCTCGGGGATGTCCGCGACGGCGATCAACTTGGCGTTGATGTGCTCCAGTTGGACGGCGACCGCCGAGCCGAGCGCCAGCGCGTCACGTGACCAGTCCGCCTGGAAGAGGCACCGGGCCAGGATCTCCAGCGTCAGGCTCTGCATCTGCGTCCTGGCGTCCATCGACTCGCCGCGCCGCGCGAGTCCGTCCCACCGGTCCAGCATCCGCTGCGTGCTGTCCACCATCACGCCGGCGAACCGCTCCAGCGGCTCCCTGCGGAACGTCGGTGCGACGGTGCGCCGTTGGGCGCGCCACACCTCGCCCTCGGTGGTGACCAGGCCCTGGCCGACCGAGACCCCGACCTTGCGGTTGAAGTCGTCGGGGTGCGGATAGTTCTCGAAGTTGTCCGCCAGGATGTGCTTGAGGTCGTCGGGGTGCGTGACCAGCACCACCGGCACCGGTCCCCGGAACCGCACCAAGTCGCCGTGGTCCCGCCAGGCTCTGACGAAGGTCTCCAAGGGGTTGCGGCGGAAGTCGAGCGCGGAGCCGAGCAGGGGCAGGCCCGGCGGACCCGGCGGGCGCCGCCGCGTGTCCGTACTGCTTCGCCCCGGCATCACACGGCTCCTTCGACGGCTGCCTTGTGGTGCTGCAGCCGCATCGGCATGCCGCCGCGCGGATACAGGAACACATTGGACGTGGGCTCGCAGACGTGCCCGCCGGCCAGTGTCAGCCGGTAGTCCTGCAGGATCCGGGCGATCACCAGCGGCGCCTCCAGGACGGCGACGGACGATCCCGGGCACAGCCGCGGGCCGCGCGAGAAGGGGATGTACGCGTACAGCGGCGCGCCGCCGGTCGCGCTCTTCTCGAACCGTTCGGGCCGGAAACCTTCCGGGTTCTCCCAGAACTTCGGGTGACGGTGCATCAGGTAGGGACTGATGAAGACCTGGGAGCCGGCGGGGATGTGGTAGCCGCCGATCTCGTCGTCCTCGACCGGACTGCGCGACATGGTCCACACCGACGGGTAGAGCCGCAGCACCTCCTGGTAGAAGGCCCGCAGGTAGCGCAGTTTGGGCAGGTCCGACGCCGCGGGCGCGCGGTCCCCGCACACCTCGGCGACCTCGGCGCGCGCCTTGCGCTCCGACTCCGGGTGCCGTGACATCAGCGAGAACGCCCATACCAGCGACAGCGCGGTCGTCTCGTATCCGCCGAGGAACATCGTGACGACCTCGTCGCGCAGTTGCTTGTCCGACATCCGGTCGCCGGTCTGGTCGTCCTGCGCGTTCAGGAAGCGGGTCAGCAGGTCGTCCGGGGGTGCCGGGTCCTTGCGCCGGTCGGCGATGAGCCCGTAGACGAAGGAGTCGAGTGTGGAGCGCGCCCGCAGGAACCGTGTGCGGGCCTTGCTCGGCAGTGACTGCGGAAGCTCCACGAAGCGCTGCAACCGCACATTGGTGTAGGCGTTGCAGATGCGCACCGCGCGGGCCAGCTCTCCCGCCCGGTCGCTGACATCGGTGCTGAACAGCGTCTGCATGACGATCGTCAGTGCCAGCCGGAACATCTCCGGCGTGATGTCGAAGGTCTCCTCGCGGGAGGCGCGCCCCCGCCACTCCCGCACCAGACCGCTGGTGGCCTCGACCATCGCGGGCCCGAAGCCGGAGATCCGGGATCCCTTGAAGGCGGGCTGGGCGAGCCGGCGCTGCCGGAAATGGAACTCGCCGTTGCTGGTGAACAGGCCCTGGCCGACCCAGGGCTCGAACTTGCCGACCGACAAGGGGTCCTTGGGGTAGTTGGGCTGCCGGTCGTCGAGGACGTGTTTGATGTGGTCCGGGTGCGCGAGCAGGAAGAGGGTGCGCTTGCCCGGCAGCCGGAAGCGGACGATGTCGCCGTACTCCCGCCAGGATCGGGTGAAGGTGCCGACCAGGTCACGGACGAGGTCGGGGCCGCAGCCGACCACCGGATACCCCGGCGGGCCCGGGGCCTGGCGCGGGCGGCCGCTCGAAGTCGGACTCATGGTGCCTCGCTCTGCTGGTGTGGCGGGGTCAACGGGTACGGATCTTGTGCTTGGCGACGTGCAGGATGTTGCCGAAGGTCAGCTTGAGGATGGTGCCGAGGCCGCTGCCCGGCTCGGGCGCCATCCCGCACTGCTCGACCATCGACGCGGTGCTCTCCTCGTGCCACAGCTCGGCGAACTTGCCGTCGCGCACGACGTGGAAGTCGAGGCCGGTCATCGTCATCCGCTTGCCGGTGCCGGGGAAGCCGTACAGCTCACCGCGGAAGGTGCCGGTCGCGGTCCAGCGGTCGACGACCTTGTCGCCCATGATGGTCACGTCGTCGAGCGAGAAGCGCAGGTCGGGGAAGGCGTCGTGCATCAACTGGACGGCGGCGCGGTGTCCGGCGGGCCCCTGCGGGCAGCCCGGCAGCGGCATGTGGTCCTGCCAGTCGGCCGCGAGCAGTTCGCGTTCGGTCTCGGCGTTGTTCTTGTCCCAGACCTCCTCGATGTAGCGGCGGGCCATCTCGTAGTAGGCCTTGTCGAGTGAGCCGTCGAAGTTGGCGGCGGTCTGGGTGTCGATGAAGGCGGGGCGGGACATGAGGTCCTCCAGGACGGTGAGTCGGTGCGATGCGGTGCGGGCCGCGGATGGCCCGCGGCTCACAGCTCCGGGCCGACGTCGGTGACACCGTCGGCGCGCAGGATCTGCTGGGCGGTGTGGCTGCCGGAGACGATCACCCGGAGCGCGCTGGCCGCCTGCGCCCAGTGACCGGAGAGATACAGGCCCTCGATCGGGGTGTGGTAGGTGAGCCGCTTGCTGCCGGCCTGTGCCGGGGTGTTCTCCCAGCCGTAGGCCGCGCCGCGGTGGTTGCCCGTGAAGCGCTCCAGGGTCAGCGGCGTCGAACTGCTGACGAAGGTGAGCTTGTCCTTGAACCCCGGATAGAGCCGCTCGATCAGGTCGAGGTACTTCGCCTCCAGCTTCGGCTTCAGCTCGGCCCAGGGCTCGGGGCCTTCGTAGGGAGCCAGTGCCGTCGAGGTGACCAGGTGCTCCCCGGGCGGGCCGAGGCTCGGGTCGAGGAGCGTGGGCACGACCACCACGGTGGCCGGGGCCTCGCCCGCGGAGAAGCCGGCGAAGTTGGCGTCGTGGTCGTAGCTGTCGTAGATGAAGGTCTCGTGCGCGCCGCCGGCGGCGGCGATGTCCAAGGTCGTCGCGGCGTACACGACGAACATCGACATGGAGCCCTTGAGGGAGCGCAGCCTGCGGTGGTACGCCTTCGGCAGGTGTTCGAGGCCCACCAGGTCGTGGAAGGTGTGCGTGGCGTCCGCGTTGGAGATCACGACCGGTGCGCGCAGTTCCTGCCCGCCGGCCAGGACCACGCCCTCCGTACGGCCGTCCCGCACCACGATCTTCTCGACGCCGGAGTTGGTGACAATCTTGCCGCCGTCGCGCTCGATCGCCGTGGTGAAGGCCTTGACGAGGTGCTGGAAGCCGCCCTTGCAGTGGTAGAGGCCGTGCATCTGGGTGTAGAGGAAGCGGGCGAACAGCTCGAAGGACAGCTGCGAGGGCGGCAGTCCCATGTAGGGCCAGCCCGCGCTGCAGAAGGCTTTGCAGCGCGGGTCCTCGATGAACCGGTCCATGACGTCGCCGAGGGTGGACATCCGGTTCCCGAAGAGGGTGGGGAACTTTTCGACCGCCGCGCCCAGTTCCTGCGGGGAGAGCTGGAGGGGCACCTGGTGGGCCTCCTCGAGGAACTTCTCGCAGAGCCCGAAGAAGCCCCTGATGCCGGCCTCCTCGTGCGGGAAGAGCGCGGTGTGCGCGGCGATGAATGCCTCGGAGCCGAACGGCGCGTCCAGCACGTCGTCGTCGATCACCACCCGGTACAGCGCGTCGGACTCGACGAACTCGCACATCTCGCGCACGTCGAGGTAGCGCAGCAGCACGTCGATGGTGCCGCCCTCGGCGGCGCCGGGCACGACGTGGATGGCCGGGTCGTAGTAGCGCTCACCGGCCCGGAAGGCGTGTGCGTAGCCGCCGATGCCCTGTGCCTTCTCGGCCACCAGGACGCGCCGTCCGAACTTGGCCAGGAAGGCGGCGGCGGCCAGGCCGCCCAGGCCGCTGCCGACGACGATGACGTCGTAGTCGTCCTCGGTGGCGGGTGGTTCCTTCGTCGGCATGACTCTCCCAAGGGATCGAGGTGCTTCGCTGGTCTTCACGGCCGGCTCGGCGACCGGTCTCTCAGGTAGAGATCCGCGCGGGACGTCCCGGGATACGCCTCGGGCCCTACTGACGTCCGCCGGTGCGGCGGGCTTTGCGCCGCAGCCAGGTGAACCGTGCGGCGCTGGTGAAGGTGTGGGCGAGCTGACCGAGCGGGCCGGCCTCCTTCGGCGGGACCACGCCCAGCTGGGTCAGCATGCCGACGAAGTCCGCCTCCTGGTGGAACTCCAGCAGGCGTCCATGCTCGTCCCAGCGCTCAAGGATCATCTCGTCGATGGACACGAAGCGGCCGGTCGGCGGGATGCCCAGCAGCTCTCCGGTCTGGGTCCCGCTGAACCGCACCCGGCTGGCCACCCATTCGCCTTCGGCGATCATGTCGAGCAGGTCGATGCGCAGGTCCGGCTTGGCCCGCCATATCTGCTGCATCAGGTCGAGGAACTGCTTGTTGTCAAGGCGCGGGTGGCCGGGCAGGGTGTACGTGCACGCGGGGTCGGCCATGTCGTCGAGCACCGTCACGTCCTTGACGCGCCAGCAGCGCTCGAGGAGTTCATGGGCCGCGTCCTTCGGCTCGCGGCGGCCGGGGACGGTTTCGGCCGCCGCGGCCTGTCCCGAAGAGGAGGTGGTGCTGGTCATGGTGGCGTGCTCCTTCCGCCGGGGCCTCACGCCCCGTGCGCTTGCGTGGTCTCCGTGATGCCGTGATGTTCGTGATGTCCGTGGTCTCCATGGCCGACGGTGCGGCTCACGGGTCAGCTGTGGGGCCGGCGCTTCACGCGGCGGACCGCTGCCGCAGTGCGTCCTTCGCCTTGAGGACGCCGAACCGGCCCATGAGCTTGAAGGTGTGCGCGATCTGGCCGAGCGGACCCGCGTCCCTGGGCGGCACCACGCCGAGTTGCTCCATCACGCCCATGTAATCGGCCTGCTGCCACAGCTCGGCGACCTTCCGGCCCTCGAAACGGAGAATGATCATCTCGGTGAGCACCGTGGCCACGCCGGTGGGCGGGATGCCCATCAGGTCGCCCCGGTGCGTGCCGGTGAGCACGGCCTGCATGAAGACGCGGTCGCGCTCCTGGACCTGCACGAGGATCCGCTCCTGGAGGTCGGGCAGCGCCTTGCGCAGATCTGCGCCCATCTTCTTGAAGTCCGCGGGCCCGTACACGTCGGGAAGGCCCGGGAAGTGGCCGACGAAGTGCGGCAGGAAGTACTCGTCTATGGCGCCGAGATCGGCGTGGTTCCAGACCCGGTCCGCGATGTGGGCGGCCAGCTCCTTCAGTTCCTCCCGTTCAGGCTGCGCGGTCTGTCCGGGGCTCGTGGTCTGTTCGGTCTGTTCGGGCTTCGCCATGAGGTGTTCCTTCATATGAGGTGTTCCTTCACCGGGTGGGTGGAGAGCACGGTCCTTGCGGGCTACGGGGCGAGCCCCGGGATGGGCCTGCCCGGGCCGGTGAACATGCGGCTGAGGGCGAACGGGGCGACGGACAGCAGCCCGTCCCGTACGAACGGAGAGAGGCGCTGCATGCGGGCGGCGCGCCGGGCGTTGACGTACATGCCGCGAACCCGGGGGAAGCGTGCTTTCTCGTAGTCGCGCAGCGCGGCCGTCGCCTCACCGGCCGCCGCGAGGCGCACGGCGAGTACTGCCGCGTCCTCCATCGCCAGGCAGGCGCCCTGGCCCAGGTTCGGCATGATCGTGTGGGCGGCGTCGCCGAGCAGCGTGACCGCTCCGCGCCCCCAGTCGGAGACCGGCTTGCGGTCCCGGATGTCGTCCCGCCACAACGAGTCCGCAGGGGTGGCCGCGACCAACTCCTTGATCACCGGGGACCAGCCCTCGGTGTAGGGCGATCCGTCGGTCGGCATTCGGACGGTCGGGGCCTGCAGGAACCAGTACGTGCGGTCGCCGGGAAGGCCCAGGATGCCGGCCGCTCCGGTCGGCCCGAAGATCATGTCCAGTGCGATGCCGCCCGGCCAGGGTCTGGGGACCACTCCCTGCCAGCCGGTGATCATGGGCTGGTCCAGCGTGTTCTGGTGGGCGGGGAGCAGGGAGCGGCGTACCGCCGAGCCCACACCGTCGGCCCCGACGACGACGTCGGCTCGCAGCTCCTCCCCGCTGGTGAGCCGGACGCCGCCCTGCGGGGTCACCGAGGCCACCTCGCAGCGGAAGCGGATGTCGGCCCCGCACGCGTCCGCGAGGACGGTGAGCAGTTCGGGCCGGGTGACGCTGAGCGCGGGGAATCCGACGCGCTCCCCCCAGCTCGCCATGTCGATGACGGTGAGCTTCCGTCCGCTGTTGACCCGCAGCGTCGCGGAGGTGATGGGCTCGGCCACTTTCCGCACCGCGTCGAGGAGCCCCGCGCTGTGCAGTGCCGCGGTGGCGTTGGGCCACACCGTGAAGCCGAGGCCGCGGGCGCGCACCGCGTCCGCCCGCTCCAGCACCGTCACGTCGATGCCGCGGCGCGTGAGGGCGCCCGCGAGCGTGAGCCCGCCTATGCCACCGCCCGTGATGATCGCTTTCCGGACAGACATCAGGTTCTACTCCGATTCAGATAGGTCGGCCAAGGCGCTCCGCCGAATCAGGTGGGGCGGGCCGCCTCCCGGCGCGCCGCTCCGCTCGCCGTCAGGCCGGTGCCCGTGTCCGCCCCGTCCGGCGTGGTGTCTGTGCCGACGGCGGGCGGTTTCCTGGCTGCCTTGCGTGGAAGGACGAGCAGGGCGGCGACCACGCCGAGTGCGGTGGCCCCGGCGCCGATCAGCATGGCGTCGCCCAGGCCTTCGACGAAGGCCTCATGGGCGGCGGTCAGCAACTGACTGCCCCGTTCGCCGCCGATCTCGGCGGCCACTCCCCCGGCGGCGCCCACCGAGTCCGACGCGGCGTCGGCGGCCTCGGCGGGCATCTTGTCGAGCGCGGGCAGCGCGTCGCGGTAGGAGGTGGAGAGCACGCTGCCGATGACGGCGATGCCCAGGGCGCCGCCGACCTGCATGGAGGCGTCGGTCACCGCGGAGCCGGCGCCGGACTGTCCGGACGGGGCGGCGGCCAGCATGGCGTCGGCCGCGGCCGGCATGGCCAGCCCCATTCCGAGGCCGAAGAACGCCAGGCTCCACAGGATGCGGGGCTCGGAGTCGGTCCCTGCCCCCGCCGTCAGCAGGAGAGCAGCGGTGATCAGCGAGAGTCCCAGGGCCACCACGGCCTTCAGGCCGATCCGCTCCACGAGCCGCGGGCTGAGGGGGGCGCCGACGATCATCGTGGCGATGGGCAGCAGGCGCAGCCCCGCCTCCAGCGGTTCATGGGCCAGCACGAACTGCAGGTACTGGGTGAGCACGAACAGCGCGCCGAACATGCCGAAGGAGATCGCGGTGATGGCCAGCGCCGAGCCGCTGAACCGCTTGTCGCGCAGGAGTTCCGGGGAGAGCATCGGGAAGGGGGTGTGCCGCTCCCAGAGCGCGAAGCCGAATAGCAGCGTCACGCTGACGGCGAGCGAGACCAGGGTGATCCCGTCCGTCCAGCCGTTCCTGGAGGCTTCCACCAGGCCGTAGACGAGGGCCGCGAGTCCGGCGGCCGACAGCAGCGCGCCGAGCAGGTCCAGCGAGCCGGAGCGGTCGCGGTTGCGCGACTCGGGGATCAGGAGGGCGCCGCCGACCAGGGCCACGACCACGACCGGCGCGTTGATGAGGAACACCGAGCCCCACCAGAAGTGGTCGAGCAGCAGGCCGCCCACCACGGGGCCGAGCGGCACGCCGAGCGCTGCCGTGCCGGCCCAGATGCCGATGGCCTTGGCCTGCTCCTCGGCCGGGAAAACGTCCTTGATGATGGCGAGGGTGGCGGGCATGATCATCGCCGCGCCCGCCCCCATGGCCGCGCGCACCGCGATCAGCGTGGTGGAGTCGGTGGAGAAGGCGGCCGCCAACGAGAACGTCAGGAACAGCACCATGCCCGCCATCAGCAGGCGGCGGCGCCCGAACCGGTCGGCCAGGCTGCCGCAGAGCAGCAGCAGACCGCCGAAGGCCAGCGTGTACGAGTCGACGATCCACTGCATCTCGGTGCTGCTCGACCCGAGATCCGTCTGGATCTTGGGCAGCGCCAGATTGAGGATCAGGTTGTCCAGGCCGATCAGCACCAGGCTCATGCACAGCACGGCCAGGATCTTCCAGCGGTGCCGGTGAACGGTTGAACGGTCCACGGTCATCTCTCTTTCGTGGTGCGGGTACCGCGCCCGGACAGGGAGCGACAGTTGCCTGTCGTTCATGGAGATCCGCGGGGCGGGGAGCTGGATACAGCGCGGGGCCGCGGAGTCCGGCGTGCACCGGAGCGCGCCGGCGCCGTGGTCAGGTGGCGCGGGAGCAGTCCGTGCGGGCCGCGCGCTCGGCACGGCGGCCGATGGCGGCGAGCCAGTCGCGGCGGATCAGGGCGCTGAACGGTTCGATGATCAGCCAGTACGGGCGGAAGCGGCGCGCCGCCCCCTCGTCGATGGCGTAGACCCGGGTCTCGGTGATCAGCCGCGTTCCGGTGCCTTCGGGCTCGGTCCACAGCGCGTAGGCGCCCTTGACGAAGTGGGGCCGTGCGAACGTCTCGTAGTCGGCCGGGGTGAGGCCGGGGACCACTGCCTTGGACACGATGGGATTCCACGGCTGGCCGGCGAAGCCCAGGACGAGGTCCGCGTCCGGCACGTCGTCCAGGACGATGAAGCCCAACTGCCGCATGGCGCTCAGCGTGTCGGCGTCCGCCGCCGCCCGCTGCCCGGCACCCCGGCGCAGCAGTCGGGAGGGCAGACTGCGCGCCGCGACCAGCGGGCGCACGAGCCGCATCTCATGCCCCCGCACCTCGCGGACGGCCCGGGAGACCGTGGCGGGCGGCGCGGCGACGAAACGGTCGTGTCGAGTGCTCCAGTGGCTCACGGGGAGCCACGCGTCCAGACGCCCGGTCATGGCCCCTCAGCTCCCGCGCCATCCGTGGCCTGCGCACGCTTCAGCATGGTTCCTCCTCGACTGCGTGGCCGGGACGGGCGATCCAGGCCCTCACGACTTACAGTACCGCAGTTTCGGAACTCCGGTATCGTATACTGAGGTCATGCCGAGCCAAGCACCACGCATGGGACGCCCCAGGGACAGCCAGATCGACCAGGCCGTCCTCCTGGCCGCGCGCGAACTCCTCACCGAGACCGGCTACACCCGCGTCACCATGGACGCGACCGCCGCCCGCGCGGGGGTGGGCAAGGCCGCCATCTACCGCAGGTTCGGCTCCAAGGCCGAACTGCTCTTCGCGGCCGCCGTGCACGGCATGGACATCGAGCCCCCGCCGGATTCCGGCTCGCTGCGCGACGATCTCCGCGCGATGGCCCGCGTCATCCACGAACGTCTCTCCAGCCCCGCCGCCCGCGAGGTGATCCCCGCGCTCCTGGCCGAGATGTCCCGCGACGCCGAACTCGCCGCCCGGCTGCGGAACACCTTCGTCGCCCGGGAGCGCAGGGACCTCGCCGCGATCATCGAGCGCGCCCTGCAGCGCGGCGAACTGCACCGGGCACCGGATCCCGCGCTGGCACACATGCTGCTGGGCGGCCCGCTCTTCCTCGCCCTGCTGGTCCTGCCCAGCCCGATGGACGGCGCCCAGTTGGACGTCGTCGCATCAGTGGTGGCGGCGGGGCTCATCGCCCATGCCGACGAAGCTCCGGCCGACTGAGGGCGGTCCGGAGCCAGAGTCATGATCCGGAGCCAGAGCCATCCTGGCCCCCGGGTTTCAGCGCCTGCGCCGGGCCGCCGTCAGGGCCACGAGGGACAGCACGGCGCCCAGCAGCATCAGCTTGCGCCTGCGGCCTCGGGGGGCCGCCTGCTCGTCGTCCTGGTCCGGAAATTCAGCAGTCGTCACGGAGCTCTCCTCACAAGGGCGTTGAAGATGTACGCCCTCTCAGATCCGCGCCACGCCGGGTGGGATACACACATCGTCGAGCGGTCCGCCCAACCAGTTGGATGTGCCGTCAGGTCAGTGGACGCGCCCTCGGCCCAGCGGACGGCCCTGAGCGAGGCGGCCGGGTTCGCGGCCCAGGCCTCAGACGATCGCCGAGACCTTGTAGGCGACACCACCCTCGACCACGTAACCCGTCCCCACGCAGACGATGTCATTGAGCCACATGTACTGATGCGCTCCTGTCTCGAAGAGCGGATTGGTGTGGAAGTAGTAGCTCTCCGGGTCGACCTGATGCCGTTTGGCGGGCTCGGCCAGATCGGCGCGCAGGTGGGGCGGGGTGACCCATCTGCCGCCGTAGGTCATGTACAGCAGTTGGCCGTCGTGTGTGCGCAGTGTCAGCCGGACGTCGAGCACCATCACTCCGTCCGGACGGAAGACCGCCCAGTCGCCGCCCCCGGGCAGTACGTCACCCCTCAGCCTCGGCCCTTCGAAGGTGCCGCCGGCCGAACCGAAGTGGACCCTCCGCCCGCGTGGGCCCTCACCCATGTCCTGCCTCGGGTGGAGATCGACGACCATGTCGAAGAGGTGAGTCGTTTCGATCTCTCCGACGTCCTTCACTCTTGGGTCTGTGGCCATGTCGCAATGCCCTTTCAGGTGTGGCGGGTCGGCGGGAACAGGGTCCGCCGGACGGTGTCCGTGGAAACACCGGACTGAGCACAGAGTTCCGACAGATCGAAGAAGAAGTGCTCGCTCGCGATCAGGTCGTCCCTGAAGGAGAACCGGATGAACACCGGCAGCTCGGCGCGTCTGCCGTTGGGGGTCACACCGAACCGGTTTCCCGTCATGGTCATCTTCACCGTGCCCCAGCACACCAGGGACGAGCCGTCGTCGGCGTGCCCGTCGAGGACCACCGCGTAATCGGGGAAGGCGGCAAAGAACCGCCCAAGCGCCCTCTCGTTCGCGGCCGGACCGTGGGCAGTGGCCCCCAACGCCGGTGCGGACAACGTCATTTCACGGTGCAAGAGCTTCATGGATGCCGGTATGTCCTGTCGGCTCTTCGTGTCTGCGAGCGCCTTCGCCAGTTCGAACATGCGACGGCCGTCCAAGAGGACCCCTCTCTCAGTGCGTGAAACGTCAACGTACGGTCGTACGTACGTAAAGTGCAAGGCGTCTGCCAAGATGGCGCGATGGACGAAGGTGAACAGCGACTTGCCCCTCCCGGTACCGCGCCTCGGGCGGCCGACGCCATGACGTCGGACCGGCGGCTGCTCAAAGGCGCGAGGTCCCGGCAGGCGGTGTTGCGCCATGCCGTGGACCTGGCCTCGCTGGAGGGGCTGGCCGGGCTCAGCTTCGGTCGGCTGGCCGGTGACCTCGGTGCCAGCAAGAGCGGTGTACAGACCCTCTTCGGCACGAAAGAGAATTTGCAGGTCGCGGCGGTGGAGTGCGCACGACTCGTGTTCGACGACGCGGTGGTGCGCCCGACGAGGAGCGTGCCCCGCGGCGCGGCGCGGTTCCAGGCGTTGATCGAGTCATGGATCGAGTACGCAACGGCTCCCCTGTTCCCAGGAGGCTGTTTTTGGGCCGCCAACCTGGCGGACTTCGACAGCCGGCCAGGACCGGTACGTGACGCGTTGTTCCGCAGCCAACGCGACTGGCGGTCCCTGCTCGCCGACGAACTGCGCCACGCCTCTGATTCAGGGGAGATCACAGAACCCGACGCGGAACTCGCCGCGTTCCAGATCAACGCGGTTCTCCTGGCGTCGAATACGGAGTTGCGGCTGGACGCCGAAGGAAGGGGCGGCGAGGCGGTGGCCATGGTGCGCCGAGTGACCCAGCTACTTCTGACCCCTCGTCAGCAGTGAACCGGCATCAGCACGGTCCCTCGCACCGGTGAAGACGAGGACGGATCACTGCCCTTCGGGATGGGCCCGTTGGGCCACGTTCAGGAGGCGGGTCACCGCCGGGTCGACGTCGGCCCGGTGGATGGCGTGGACGACGGTGTCGAGGTGACCGGACCGTCCGCGGAGGGGCACGAGATGTACCCCGGCGAACGTGAGGTGACGCAGGCCTTCGGGGGCGAGGCTGACGCACAGGCCTGCGCCGACGTAGCTGAACAGGCCGCTGAGGTCGTCGGCGACCGCCACGCCGCGTGGGGTGAACCCCGCCTCGCGGCAGGCGACATGGACCTGCTCGGCCAGTGCGGGAAGAGCGGTCGGGTCGGGCAGGACGAAGTCGTCGTCCGCGAGTTCGGCGAGGTCGATCCCGTCCGCCCCGGCGAGGCGGTGGCCGCGGGGCACGGCGGCGGCGATCCGCTCGGTGGCGATGACGGTGCTGACCAGGTCGTCGGCAAGCCGGGCCGGGTCGCGGACGAATCCGAGGTCGAGTGTCCCGCCCCGTACTTGGTCGACGACGCCCGCCGAGGAATCGTGCTGCAGATGGATGCGCAGGTCGGGCAGTTGCGCCGCCGCGGCTCGCAACATCGCGGGGAGGTAGAGGTAGCTCAGGAGGCTCACGTACCCGACCCGCACCTCTCCCCCGAGGCCTGACGCCACCCGCCGGGCCCTGGCGACCGCGGCGGTCTGCAGGTCGAGCAGCCGCTGCGCGTCGACGGCGAAACCCTCGCCGGCCGACGTCAGCCGCACCCCGCCGGGACCGCGGTCGAGCAGGCGCGCTCCCACGGTCCGTTCCAGGCGCTGGATGGACTGACTGAGAGGCGGTTGGCTCATGCCGAGCCGTTCGGCGGCCCTGCCGAAGTGCTTCTCCTGTACGACCACCAAGAACTGTTCGAGCAGTCGGCGGGACAGGCTGATATTGCCAGGGATATCACTCACCACCAGATCATATATTGGACAGACCTTCGCGGCGAGGTGTCCACTGGACAGCGGAAACCACCCACCGGAATGCGTGGGGCGGGATCCGAGCCCTCTCTTCTCCGCCGTCCCTCTGGGGTGATGTGCATGTCGGTCGTGACGATCGTCGGCGCTGGTGTCATCGGTATCTCCTGGGCCCGTCTGTTCGACGCGGCCGGCTGGGAGGTACGTGTCAGCGATCCCCGGCCCGACCTGGGCGAGCTGGTGGAGCGCGAGCTGGCCGGCAGGCCGGTGACGGCGACCGCCGACCTGGTGGCCGCGGTGAGCGGCGCGGACTTCGTGCAGGAGGCCGGCCCGGAGCGGGAGGAGGTCAAGAGGGAGATCTTCGCGACGCTCGCCGCGCACACGCGTGACGACGTGGTGCTGGCCTCCTCGTCCTCGTCCCTGCTGCCCTCGGTCATCGCCCGGGGCAATCCGGCGGCCGACCGGATCGTCGTCGGGCACCCGTTCAACCCGCCGGAGCTGATGCCGCTGGTGGAGGTGGTCCCCGGACCGCGGACGGCCGCGACGACCGTCGACCGGGCACTGGAGGTCTACCGCGGCCTCGGCAAGTCACCGATCCGCCTGAAGAAGGAGATCCCCGGCTTCGTCGGGAATCGACTGCAGAAGGTCTTCAACGAGCAGGCGGCCTACCTGGTGCAGCAGGGCGTGATCGACGTGCCGGACCTCGACCACCTGGTCCGCGCCTCACTCGGTCTGCGCTGGGCCGTGACGGGCCCGTTCGAGAGCGGCGTCCTGGGCGGCGGGCCGGCGGGCATGCGCCACCTCGTGGAGCACGTCGGTTCGCAGCTGACCTTCGAGGCCGGCCGCCCTGACCCGGCCCGGACCGGCGAGGTCCTCGACGCCGTCGAACAGGCCTACGGCACCGGCGAGACCGCCTACGCACACCTCGCGGCCCGGCGGGACGACCGCACTCGTGCCGTCCTGGAGCCGCTGGGCTGGCCGCACCTCCCCTCCCAGGACACGCAGGGGCGATGAAGTCGCCCCTGGAGCGAGGGCCGGACACGAACGACGGAACAAGGACGACCATCATGACCAAAGCACTGCTCGCACTGCAGATCGTCCCCGGGAAGGTGCTCCGTGTGACTGTTCCGGACGGCCGGGTGCACACCCTCTGCGAGGATGCCGGCCCGGCTCCGGACGGCATCGTCGTGGACGCGGCCACCGTCTACTGGACCACCATGGGCGCGCCCCTGAGCGATCCCGACGTCCCCGGCGAAGCCGGTCAGGACTTCTCCCGCCCCAACGGCGGTGTCCACGCGATGGACCTCACCGGCGGGTTGCGACGTGACGTCGTCCCGCCGGGGGCGCTGACCACCGGCAAGCAGCTGACGTCCGACGGTGCCGGCACGCTGTACTGGAGCGACCGTGAAGGGCACCGGGTCAGCCGCGTCCGGGGCGACGGCACCGGCCTGACCGACCTCGTGGTCAACCCCGCCGAGGACGGGATCATGGGGGAATGCGTCGGCGTGGCGGTGGACCCCGCGCGAGGGCACCTGTACTGGACGCAGAAGGGCCCGGCCAAGGGCGGCAAGGGACGCATCCTCCGCGCCGGACTGGAGATCCCCGCCGGGCAGAGCGCGGCGAGCCGGACCGACATCGAGGTGCTGTGGGACGACCTGCCCGAGCCGATCGACCTGCACCTGGCCGGCGACCGGCTCTACTGGACCGACCGCGGGGCCGCCCCCGCCGGCAACACCCTCAACCGCGCCCGCGTGCCGGCACCCCGGAGCCCGGGGGAAGCTCCGGAGATCCTCGCCGACGGGTTCGAGGAGGCGATCGGCCTCGCCGTCGACGCCGAGGCGGGCATCGCCTACGTCTCCGACCTCCACGGCCACATCCGGGCCGTCCCCCTGCCCGACGGACCTGCCACCGGGCAGGAGCCTCGCGACATCGTGGCTCTGCCCCACCCACTGACCGGACTGTGCCTCTACAGCGGCGACCAGGGAGCCCCGGATACTCCCGCTGCCGCCGTGTGACGGCGGCCACCGTCCTCCAGTGGCACGATGCGATTTGGAAGCGTGGAAGCGTGGCCCGCGGGCATCCGGCGTGACACCGGGAGAGTGAGGGCGGGGCCGATGAGCACGGCACGGCGCATGCGGTTCGACGGGTGGATCGCCGGTCTCGGCACGGCCTCGGGCGTACGCCTGGTCGTCGGGTACTGGCCGCTGTCCCCCATGGGCCCGTTTGCCGACGTCATGGTGGAGAGGGCCGACGGCCGGCGCCTGCTGCTGGCGCCGTCCGAGCGCGTGGCGCGGTTCGTTGCCGCCACCTACCGGTTCGACGAGGTCATCGTGTGCCCGGTCGCGGTGGAACCAGGGCATGATCAGTGGACCGTGACAGCCGGACCGCTGCGGGCCACGTTCACGCCCGGGCGCTCCACCGCGCTGGGCCGCGTGCTGAGACTGGTCCCGGGCCGTCTGGCGACCCGCCCCGGCTGGGCCGCGCTCTGCGATCTCCCGGCGCGCCTGCTGATGCCGGGGGTCCGGACACGCGGCAGCGCGGGGGCGGGGCGCCGCGAGTGGTACGCCGCGCGGGACCTGCGCACCATCATGTCGGCGCGAGCGGAGTGGAACGGTGAAGACCTCGGCGGGCTGCAAGCCGTGCACCCCCCGGTCCGTTTCGGTTTCGGCTCGGCCCCTCGGCGGCCGTCCCTGACCCGCGTGGTCACGACGGTGGAACTTCCGGACGACGAGGCACACGAAGTGGGTGAGGGGTCCACGTAGGTCGCCGCCGAACAGCGGCGAGCGTGAGCGCGACCCGTGCGGGCGGCGGCCCCGCGGCGCGCGTAGGCCCGGTGGTTCGCGGGGTCTCTCCCAGGCATGTCTCCCACGGACTTCATCCGGCCCGTCACATTCTGGCCGCCCCGTCCGTCATGGCAGTACGACACAAGGTCGCTCACCTGGGAGACAACGATGAACGCCACGCCTTCCCCCATCCTCGTCACCGGAGGTACGGGCACACTCGGCAGCCACGTCGTACCGTTGCTGCGCGCGGCGGGCCACCCCGTCCGCGTCCTCGCCCGCAGCAGCCGCGCGTCAACGCCCGGCATCGAGTACCGCAGCTGCGACCTGCTGCGGGGGACCGGACTGGACGACGCGCTGAAAGGCGTCGAGACGGTGCTGCACCTCGCGGGCGGCCCCAAGGGCGACGACGAGGCCACCGGAAATCTGGTGCGCGCCGCGCGCACGGCCGGGGTGCGGCATCTGGTGTACATCTCGGTGGTCGGCGCGGACCGGATCCCGCTGGCCTACTTCCGCGCGAAGCTGGGCGCGGAGCGGGCCGTCACCGAGTCGGGCATCCCCTGGACGACGCTGCGGGCGGCGCAGTTCCACGACCTGGCGCTGACGGTGGCGGAGAAGATGGGGAAGCTGCCCGTCGTCCCGGCGCCGAGCGAGATGCGCTGGCAGCCGGTGGACGCCCGCGATGTCGCGGCCCGCCTTGCCGAGTTGGCGCTGGACCGGCCGGCGGGCAGGGTGGCCGACCTCTCGGGTCCCCAGGTGTACGGGCTGGGCGACCTGGTCCGTGACTACCTGAAGGCGGCAGGCAAACGGCGCCCGCTGCTGCCGGTCCCCCTGCCCGGGAAGGTCGGCCGGGCGTACCGCGCCGGGGAGAACCTGGCGGCTGACGACGGCATGTCGGGCACCCGCACCTGGGAAGCGTTTCTGGCCGAGCGGATGGGCTGAGCAGCCTCGCGCACGCCGGACAGGGCCACGCCGCACTGAGCGAGCACGTATCCCCGGCGACGCGCATCCCAAGTACCGCAAGTACCGCAAGTACCGCAAGGCGAGCCGGTCACGGCGCCCGCGCCCCACCGCGCGTACCGACTTATGGGGTGCGGGCTGCAACTGGTGCGGTGAGTAGGTATGTTGAGGCCCTGCCTGCCCACCCGGTCCGGCCAGATGGCGTGAACGGCCGGTCGCGGCACCCCCCTTGGGGCCGGGCATGGAGTGAACGAATGACGGGAGAGCGGAAATTGGGCCAGGACATACGACCAGAGGCCGGCACCGTCGACGTCAGCATCCCGAGCGTGGCGCGTATGTACGACTACTACCTCGGCGGCAAGGACAACTACGCCGTGGACCGTGCGGCGTGCGAGGAACTGAACAAGGTCGTGCCGAGCACGCGGGTCCTGGCGATCAACAATCGCCGCTTCCTGCAGCGGGCGGTGCGCTGGCTGGCGCAGGAGCAGGGCATACGGCAGTTCCTCGATCACGGCTCGGGGCTGCCGACGCAGGACAACGTCCACCAGGTCGCCCAGCGGGTCGCCCCGGACTCCCGCGTGGTGTACGTCGACAACGATCCCATCGTGCTGGCCCATGGCCGCGCGCTGCTGGAGGAGAACGAGAACACCGCGGTCATCCAGGCCGACATGCGCGACACCGACGGAATCATGAGCCACCCCGAGGTCGAGCGCCTGATCGACTTCACTCAGCCGGTCGCCGCGCTCTTCGTGTCCGTGCTCCACTGCATTCCGGACGAGGACGACCCCGCCGGGCTGATCCGGCGGGTCGCGGACCGTCTGGCCCCCGGCAGCTTCCTGGTCGTGTGCCAGCTGGTGAGCGAGGACCAGAAGACCCGCGACTTCGTCACCGACTTCATGCGGGTCAGCACCCAGGGCCAGTGGGGGCGGGTGCGCACGGCGGCCGAACTCGGCGCGATCCTGGAGGGCTTGGAGGTTCTGGAGCCCGGCCTGGTGGAGGTCTCGACGTGGAAGCCCGACGGAGATGTCGGGCCCAAGCAGCTCACCATGGAGTGGATCGAGTACGGCGGGATCGCCCGCAAGCAGTAGCCGGATCTGCTCGACGGGACGCTCCCCCGCCCCCGCCGCGTCCCTCACACGCCTGTTGCCGCGTCCTTCACGCGTTCTCCGCCGCCTTGATCAGGTCTTCCAGCATGGCCTGGGAGGCGCGCGGGGACGCGGCCTGCGCGCTGAGCTGGTCGGTGACGGCGAGATAGTGGTCGACGTCGTCGCGCTTGTCCAAGTAGAGCGCGCTGGTGAGCTGTTCCAGGTAGACGATGTCGGGCAGGTCCGGCTCCAGGAAGCGCAGGATCGTGATCGGCCCGCCCGCCGCCGCGTGTCCGCCGAGGCTGAACGGGGCTATCTGCACGGTGACGTTGGGCAGCCGCGCCATCTCCAGCAGATGCCGCAGCTGGGCCGCCATGGCGTCGGACCCGCCGAGCGGACGCCGCAGGCACGCCTCGTCCAGCACCGCCCACAGCCGGGGCGGATGGGGTGCGGTGAGCAGCGCCTGTCGCCGCATCCGCAACTCCACCCGCAGTTCGATCTCCGCCTCCGACGCCTGCGGGTTGCCGAGCCGGCACACGGCACGCGCGTACTCCGCGGTCTGCAACAGGCCCGGGATGAACTGCACCTCGTAGGTGCGGATGACGGAGGCCGCTTCCTCCAGCCCGATGAGTGTCTCGAACCAGCCGGGCAGTACGTCGTTGTAGCGATGCCACCAGCCGGGCGTGCTGGTCCCGCGGGCCAACGCCAGGAACTCGGCGCGCTGCTTCTCGTCCGTGACGCGGTAGAGCGTCAGGAGGTCGGCCACGTCGCGTTCCTTGCAGCCGACGCGGCCGAGTTCCAGACGGCAGATCTTGGCGTGTGAGCCCCGGATGGCGTCCGCCGCGGCTTCCCGGCTGATGCCGGCGGCCTCCCTCAGCCGGCGGAGCTGGGTGCCGAGAACGATCCGCAGAACTGTCGGGCCGCCCCGGGGATGCTCGATGTGACGGCGCGGGGGCGGGACACGCCCCGGCTGCGCGGCTGCCATGCTGGCTCCCGTGTTGGTCGGATGAGCACTCAGTTTCGCACCGCCGCCACCGTCCGTACAGTGATGGTGACTATCCGGCCGACATATGCGTCAAGCGAGCCCGGCCAGGTCGTCGAAGTCGCCGTCCTTCGCGCCTTGGACGAAGGCCGCGATCTCCGCGCGGGTGTAGAGCAACGCCGGCCCGTCCGTGTGCCGGGAGTTGCGGACCGCCACCTCGCCGTCGGCGAGAACGGCCAGTTCAACGCAGTTTCCGTTGGGGTTGCTGCGGCGGCTCTTACGCCATACCGCGCCTTCGATGGCGCTGGCGCGTATGCCGTTGGACGGTGCGTTCACCTGATCTTCTCCTTGCTGGGTGATCGGCCTCGGCCCGGAACGTCCCCCTGCCTCGCCGTGGCGCGAATCGGCCGCCGCGCGACCGTTATTGCCGATGCAATTGCAGATGTACTTGCAGCAGAAGGGGGCCGACGGCATATTAGCTCTTCCGAACTGCGCGGCCCAGACCCCGAAATGCCTGCGGGAAGATTGCGATGACCCCACACTCGGCACCGACCGTGCCCGACGTCTTCCATGAAGCATCGCCACTCGACCGGGAGCCGTACTTGTCACTCGTCCAGGCCGTACTCGCCTGGTCCGCACCCCAGGCGGCGCCCGCGCCCCGTGACTGCGAACAGATCACGCTGCTGCTGGCGGACCATGCCCGCGCCCTTGTCCAGGACTTGCGGCAGCGCTGCACGCGCCTGCCGAAGAGCGGCGCCCCGCGGACCCTGACCGAGACCCTGCTCGGCGAAGCCGAGCGGCGCCTGTCCCCACGGCACCGGACCACGGTGGCCGGGGCGCAGAACCTCGCCCGCCTCGTACGCGCCCTCTACGAGCGCCTGGACCACCTTCCGGCGCACCTCGGCCGCGCCGCCGAAGCCGCCGGGTAGCCCGCCCGTCCGCCGGCGGGCCCCCGATACGCAGCTCGGTCCGACGGATGGACCCACACCAGCCACGGCGACAGCGCCGACGAGGGACGGTACAGGAGACAGATGTTCAGCACGCCGGCAGTCAAGCGCAGTTACGAGGCCTACACCCAGCACGTGCGGCACTGTCCGCACTGCCACCGCAACGTACGCTGCGCTGCCGGCACTGCTCTGGTGCGCGCCTACTTGCGCGAAACCAAACTGGACCTGATCCGGTAGGAGCTCCGGCCACCTCCCCTCAGGGCTCGGCTCGGGGGCGTCCCCGTCACTCGCAGCACCCGTCTCTGCGCATCTGCTCCCCCACCGCCCTCCAGTCCGGGGCGCCCGGCGCCCGATCCCTCGGCGCCTTCGTCTTCTTGTAGGGCGCCGCCAACTCGGCGCGCTCATGGAGCCGGCCGCCGACCAGGACCTGGGTGACCCGTACGAGTGCGGCGAAGTCGGTGAAGGGGTCGCCGTCGACGATCGTGAGGTCTCCCAGCTTCCCCGCCGTCACCGAGCCCAGGTCACGCTCGGCGCCGAAGACCCGCGCGGGCGCCGCGGTCACGCTCAGCAGGGCTTCGGTCGGGCTGAAACCGTGGGCCACCAGCTCACGGAGGGACAGATGCAGATGGAGGCCGACCGGGGTCAGCGGGGTGTCCGTGCCGATCGCCATCAGGCCGCCCTCCTTCACGACCGTCCGGTAGGAGGCTACCTCCCGTCGCAGGATGAGCCGTTCCGCGTCCGTGGGGACCTTGGCCGCCTGCGCGCGGACGGTGGCCAGGTCCCAGGGCGGCATCATCTCGGTCACGCGGGGGTCGTCGACGAGGTCCGGGTGGTCGTGGATCGCCGGCAGGGCGCTGAACGGCGTCGCCACCAGGTTGAAGCGGCCGTGGGTGTAGTTCTCCCGGGTGTCCTGGTGGGTGCGGTTCCCCGAGGTGGCGCCGTGCCCGTACTCGGTCCGTTCCGTGGCGGACAGATGCGTCGTCAGATCCTGGCCGCTCTGCGCCCCTTGGGAGCACAGGTGGGAGCCGGAGCGCACCCCGAGCCCATGGCCGAAGCGGGCCGCGGCCGCCATGTACGCGAACGGCGCCCGGACGTACGTCTTCACGAAGTCCCAGTCCAGCGCGGCCCCGCGGGCGAAGGAGCGGCGCAGACCTTCGGGGGTGCGGTGCGCGCGGCCCATGGAGTACGCGACGCGCGGCCCGTCGAGCAGTTCGCCGGTGGTGAGCAGGCGCGGCCCGGCGAGCCTGCCGGCGATGACGTCCTCCCTCAACCGGGCCTGTTCGTAGGAGAATCCGGCGAGCGAGACGGTGGTGGTGACGCCGTACGCGAGTTCCAGCGCGGACTGGCGGGCCCCGTAGGTGTACTGCCAGGGGTGGGTGTGCGCGTCCCAGAGCCCGGGCAGCACCGTACGGTCCGACGCGTCGATGAAGCGGGTGGCGCGGCGCCCGGCGCGGTGCGGTTCGACGGCGGCGACGCGGCCGTCACGGATGAGGATGTCGATGTCGTCGCGGGGCCTGGACCCGGTGCCGTCCCAGAGCTGTCCGGCGTGGACGAGGGTGTCGACGGGCGTGGAGCGCCGATAGCTGACTCGCACGGGCACGGTGCGTCCGCCGCCCCCGTCGATCGGGGTCAACTTCACTTCGCCGTCCGCGAGATGGAGCACGGATGTGGAGTCGGCGGACCATGAGGGGTGGTCGGCGCCCTCGTCGCCGAGGCGGCGGGGTTCGCCGTGCGGGGTGCCGTCGGGGCGCACGGGCAGCACCCAGAGCGCGGACTCGCTGACGCAGGCGAACCACTTGCCGTCCGGTGACCAGGCGGGCCCCGACGCGTACCGGTCGGAGAGCGAGGCGAAGGGGGCCAGCGGGTGGAGCCGGGAGGCTCCGGTCGTGACGTCGACGACCCTGATGAGGTTGTAGCCCTCGCGGAAGCGGAGGTTGAGGCGGTTGCGGTCGCAGTACGCCACGTACCGCCCGTCGGGGGACCAGCTGGGCGGCCCCGGCAGCCCGCCGCCGCCCATCGGTGCGGCGAGCACCTTCTCCGTGCCGCTGCCGAGGTCGCGTACGAGCAGATTGCCGGCCATGTCGAGGCAGGCGAGCCGGGTCCCGTCCGGGGAGAGCGCGCCGTGGACGCGGCCGCCGGGCGCGAGGACGGTGTCCTTGCCGGTGGCGAGGTCATGGCGGCGCACGGCATTGAGCCCGTCGCGGTCGTCCACGTACAGCAGCGAACGCCCGTCCCGGCTCCAGGTGGGCCCTTGCACATAGGAACCAGCCGGCGCCCTGACGACCTTCCGAGGCTTTCCGCTGCTCGACATCGGCTGGACCCAGAGGGTGTTCAGCGACACGAAGGCGAAGGAGCGTCCGTCGGGGGCGAGAGCCGGCTGCTGGATGCCGCGCACCTTCCGCGTGCCGCGCGGCTCGAAATCGTACTTCTTGACGCGGTAGGAGGGCCGCTCGACGGGAAGCGTCGCGTCGAACGGCAGCACGTGTCCGCTGCCGCCCGTTCGGGCGCGCACGATCTGGAACTGTCCGTCGACGGTGAGCAGGAGCCGCTCCTCGTCGAGCCAGCGGGGCGGGGCGACGGCGATCTCCCCGTCGACGGGGACCGGCTTCCCGTCCACGACCAGGATGACCTGCTCGAACTTCCCGACCAGCTGCACCGTGCGCAGCCAGGCGCTGCGCCCGGCGGGCGAGAAGACCGGGACCTGGAGGTTGCCCGGCTCACTCTCGGCGTGCCAGACGGTGACGGGCCCGCCGACCGCGGGCACGGCCGCCAGCGTCCTGGACCTGAGCACCGTCTGGTCGAGGCTCCCCCGCACGAAGACGATCCGGCTGCCGTCGGCGGACCAGGTGGGGTCGAAGTCCTCGTACGGAACATCCTGCCCGGGCCCCGACTGCCCTTTCAGGCCGGTGAGTTGGGTCAGTTTTCCGCCGTGTGGATCGACGGTCCAGATGCGGTACGGGCTGCCCTTGACGGGGTCTCCGCCGCGCTCGGAGGAGAACACGATCTTCGAGCCGTCCGGGGACCAGGCGGGGCCCCGGTCGTCCCAGGGCCCTTCGGTCAGCCGCCGCAGTCCCGTCCCGTCCACGGCCATGACCCAGATGTGGAACTGGCCGCCCTTGAAGCAGGCCATGGCCACCTGGCGGCCGTCGGGCGAGACGGCGGGGCGGGTGGGTTCGAGGTCGGGCGGGGTGAGGGCGATGGCGGGCCGGCCGTCGTCGGCGAACGACCACAGGACGTTCTGCACCTCGGCGAGGAACCGCTGGCGGGCCGGGGTGGCGGCGCCGTTGGTGGTGGCGGTGAAGCGCAGTCGGACGGTCCGCTCCGCGGCGTCCTGGGGGGCGGCGGCCGCGACGGCCGCCGGGACGGCGGGCACCGCCACTCCCGCGATCGCCGTGCCCGCGGCGCTCTGGAGGAAATGTCTGCGTGGCATCGATGGCAACGTTGCTCCCGGAGTCTCGTGTGGTGCGTTACTGCCCACTGGCGCGGGGACAAGTCGGGAGGGTAGGGGGCGCGCCACGAACGGCGGAACCCGCGCGCCGCCCCCGGCCCCCCTCGGCCCGGGTATGGCCGGATTCGCCTGCGGGCGGGCGACTCCGGGAAGACCCGTGCATTCCGCTATGACCTCGCGAAAGAGACCGCTGGGCCCTGCCGAAGAGGGGCGGGAAGCCACTCTGGCCGAATCCGAGTACTTGCTTTCGGCGCGCAGGACCGGAAGTATCCGCTGACTGTGTCGGCTTTACGGTGACGACATAGATCATCTCCCGGTCGAGGGCGTCGAATGCGCCTAATTTCGATCGCGTCATTGAACGCCGACGAGTCCGGTGTGTACGGTGGGGCGGCCAGGTTCTCGATATTCGGTTACTTCTCGGTATTCCAGATTACGGGGGTTTGAGTGGCGGCCGAGTTAAGGGTGTGCATTGTCGGATTGGGGTCCCGAGGGTGCAGTGTCTTGGAACGGATCGTCGCTCTGGCGCGCAATTCCGCCTCCCTCTCCGCCGTGCGGGTGGACGTCATCGATCCCCTCTCCTCGGGGCAAGGGCTGCACGCGACCGATCAGCCCGACTATCTCCTCCTCAATACTCTCTGCGGCGAGATATCCATGTTCCCGGGGAAGGAGTCCGTGGGCGCGGAGAGCGCCCAGGAAGGCCCGGGGCTGTACGAGTGGGTCACGGAGCGCGGCCTGAGACTGGGCCCGGACGGCCGTACGGTGAGCACGACGGGCCGCGCCATCGCGCCGGACGACTTCCTGCCCCGCCGGGTGCTCGGCGAGTACCTGCGGTGGTTCTTCGAGCGGACCTGCCGCCTGGCCCCTGACCACGTACGCATACGACTGCACCGTTCCGCGGCGGTCGACCTGGCACCGGACGAGGAGACCGACACCACGAGAATCACTCTCGCGGACGGAACGCTCATCGAGACGGACTTCGCCTTTCTCACCCTCGGGCACGTCGGCAATGAACGGCCGGGAAAACTGCGGGGAAATCCGGGGACGGTACTGCGTCGCGTGACCGATCCTTATCCGCTGCCGGAGAGCGTGGCGGCCGTGGAACCGGGCAGTTCGGTGGCCGTCGGCGGATTCGGCCTTTCGGCCATGGACACGGTCGCCGCGTTGACGGTCGGGCGAGGCGGAACATTCTCGCGGGAATCCGGCCGGGTCCGCTATCTGGCCGGTGGGGCCGAGCCGCGCATTGTGCTGTACTCCCGGTCCGGCATGCCTTTCCGGGTGCGGCCCAGGCGCCCGGAGATGACCAGCCGCTTCCAGCCCGTCGCCCTCACCCGTGAGGTCGTGGCCTCGCTGCGCTCGGCCGGCCCGCTGGACTTCGACGAGCGGCTCCTGCCGCTGCTGATGAGCGAGATGCGGATCGCCTACCACCGCTGCCGGACCCTGGTCGAGGAGGGGCCGGCCGCCGAGGAGGCGGTGGCCGCCGACCTCGTCCAGGCGACCGCCTCGGGCAAACTGACCGCGGCGCTCGACCTGCTCGACCAGGTGCACGGCGTCTTCGATCCGACCGCCCTGTGGGACCCCTCCGCGACCATGGACCGGCGGGACAGCGCCTCGTACCAGCGCTGGCTCACCGACACCGTGCGCGACGATCTCGCCGAGGCCGACAAGGGTCTGACCCTCAGTCCGGTCAAGGCGGCCCTGGAAGCCGTCCGCGAGGTGCGCGACATCCTGCGCGACGCGGTCAACTTCCGCGGCCTGACCGGCTCTTCACTCGAAGAGTTCCTGTGCCGCACGGTGCCGTTGATGAACCGCGCCGTGGTCGGCCCCCAGAAGGAACGTTACGCCGAGCTCCTCGCGCTCGCCGACGCCGGCATCGTCCGCTTCCCCCTGGGGCCCGCCCCTCTCGTGGCCCCGGGACAGGGCGAGGACGCCGGCCGCTGGACGCTCGCCTCGACCCGCCTGGAAGAGCCGCACCACGAGAGCGTGGACTGGCTGTGCGCGGGCAACGCGCCCTGGCCCGCCCTGGCGGCATCGGCGAGCCCGCTGGTGCGCTCGCTGCACCGGCGCCGGGTGCTCAGCCCGCTCCTGCCCGGCAGCGACCGGGTCGCCACCGCCGACGTCGACGAGGCACTGCACCCCGTCGGCCCGGACGGCACAAGCCACCGGCGGCTCTGGCTGATCGGCCCGCTGACCGAGGGGGCCACGTTCTACAACCACCTCATCCCCACCCCGGGTTACTCCCGGGCCTTCGTCGACGCCCATCGCTGCGTCACGGACATGTTCGGCCAGTTCACCCGAGAACAGCGTGCGGATGACCCCGTACGCCCCGCGCCCAAGGAGACATCGTGCCTGTGAATTCCGTGTCCGCCGCCGACGAGCTCGCCAAGGGGCAGTGGAACGACGCCTACCGCCTCGACGGGCACGCCAACCTCTGGGGCGACCCGCCGGTGCCCTACGTGGTGAACGCCGCCAAGCTCTTCGCCGACCACTCGGCCTTCGTCGTCCTCGACCTGCCCTGCGGCGACGGGCGCAACCTGCCGCCGCTGGCGCAGGCCGCCACGGTGGTGCTCGCCGGCGACACCTCCCTCAACGCCATGGGCATCGCCCGTACGGTCGTCGCCAAGGCCGCCGCCGACAACGTCGTCTTCCACGAGACCGACGTCTTCGCCACCGGGCTGCCCGACGACTCCGTCGACGGCATCTTCTGCTGGGACCTGCTGGGTCACCTCACCGAACCGGAGAAGGCGCTTCAGGAGCTGCACCGCGTCTGCCGGCCCGGCGGCCACATCGTGGCCAACATGTGGACCATGGGGGACTGCCAGGTCGCCGACCCCGGCATGGTCGCCATCGGCCCCAAGGAGTACCGCGACCACGCCGACTTCTACTGCAAGTTCTACGACCGCCCCGACCTGGACGCCTACCTCGCCGCGTGCGGGCTGAGCGACGAGGTGAGCGCGGTGGAGCAACTGCGCTGGATGGAGCCCCCGCACGCCGGGTACCGCCCCTACTTCCACGAGCACGAGAGCCTCGCCTTCACCCTCCGCAAGAGGAGCCGGTAGCCCCTTGGACACACCACTGACCGGACGGATCGCTTCCGGGCCCCACCGGCTGCTCCACGACGAGGTGCTCGCCCCGCAGTTCGCCTTCGAGGTCGAACACCTCCTGCCGTGGTACGTGGCCATCGAGAAGGTCCTCGCCGTCGAGTACCGGCGCATGGGCATCCTCACGCCGGACCAGGCCCGCCGCATCGGCCTGGCCCTCCAGGGGGTCACCGCCGACACGCTCACCGCCGACCCCGAGCGCAACATGTCCGACATCGCCTTCGCAATCGAGCGCCAGGTGGACTCCCACCTGGCCTCCCCGGTCCCCGCCTGGCACGTGGACCGCAGCCGCAACGACCTCCAGGCCTGCGCGCAGGTCATGTTCGCCCGCCACCAACTGGCTATGACCGCACGGTCCCTGCTGGCCTTCGGCCAGGCCGTGCACCGGGTGGCCGCGAAGCACACCGAGACGGTGATGCCCGGGTACACCCACGGCCAGGCGGCCCAGATCATCACCGTCGGCTACTACCTGGCGGCCCTGTCCGAAGAGGTGGTGGCAGCCTCCCGGCGGCTGCTGGCGACCTACGACGAGATCAACCGCTGCCCGCTGGGCGCCGGCGCGATGGCGGGCCAGGAGCTGGACTGGGACCGGGAGGGCGCCGCCGAACTGCTCGGATTCGCGGGGCCGCAGCCGCACGCCCTGGTCTCGGTGGCCTCACGGGGCTGGGCCTTGCGGATCACCGGTGAACTCGCGCAGTTCGGCACGGTGTTGAGCCGCTTCACCACCGACCTCATCGCCTGGGGCGGCAGCGAGTACGGCTTCATCGACCTGCCCGACGCCTACGCGGGCATCTCCTCGGCGATGCCGCAGAAGAAGAACTTCCCCCTCCTCGAACGCATCCGGGGCAGGACCGGGCACCTGGCGGCGTTCCACGTCGACGCCCTCACCGGGCAGCGGAACACGGCGTATTCGAACTCGGTCGAGGTGTCCAAGGAGGCGGGCGCCCACATCCTGCCCGCCTTCCTGACGGCACGCTCCACCCTGGCCCTGGCCACCGCCGTCATGGAGCAGCTGCGCTTCCGCACCGACCGGATGTCCGCGGCCTGCGCCCGCGACTACTACGGCGGCTTCACCCTGGCCAACCGGCTGACGCTCGACGAGGGGGTGCCCTGGCGCACGGCACAGGTGGTGGCGGGCGCGTACATCCTCGCCGCGCTCGAACAGGGGGCGGCGCCCCAGGACCTCCGCCCCGACCTGCTCCAGCGGGTCGCCAAGGAGCACGGCCACGAACTGGGCGCACCCGAACAGGCGCTCGCGCAGGCGTTCGACGTCTCCGCGAGCATCCGGCAGAAGCGCTCCTCCGGTTCGACCCGGCCCGCCGAGGTCCGCGAACTGCTCGCGGCGCAGGCGGACTGCTGGCGGGACACGGCGACGGCATGGGACACGAGGCAAGGGCGCGTACAGGACTCCATGACCGAGACGGACCGCCGGCTGGGCATCGCCTGAGCACGGCGGACGGGGGGAGGGCACAGCAGTGTTGAAAGACGCGGGCTTCGGCGCCGCCAACGGAACCTTCGGCGAGCTGCTCCAGGGGATGCTGCCGGACGCGCAGCGCTTCCTGGTGACCTTTCCCCTCGACACCTGGTCGACCGCCGTCTTCAGGCCGGCCGCGGGAGGCGGCGGCGTCTCGGTGCACCCGCCGGGCAAGGCCAAGTCGCGGCTGCTGGCCACCCGCATGCTGCGCGCCTACGGGCATGAGGTCGGCGGCACCCTGGAACTGAGCGGCGGCCTCGCGGAGGGCAAGGGCCTCGCCAGTTCCTCGGCGGACCTGGTCGCCACGGCGCGGGCCGTCGCCGACGCCCTCGGCGAGGACCTGGACGAGGAGACGACGGAGGAGTTCCTGCGCGGCATCGAACCCTCCGACGGTGTCATGTACTCCGGGATCGTCAGCTACCACCACCGTGAGGTGCGCCTGCGGGAGCGCCTCGGCTTCCTCCCGCCGCTGACCGTGATCGCCCACGACGCGGGCGGCATGGTCGACACGGTCCGCTTCAACCGCGCGGCGCCGACCCCCGACCGGCGTACACGGCACAGGTACGCGTCCCTGCTCGACGGCCTGTCCGCGGCGATCCGCTCCGGCGACCTGGCCACCGTAGGACGTATCACGACCCTCGGCGCCAAACTCCACCTGGGACCCCAGCCCGACTTCCGCTTCGACCGCATGAGGAAGATCTGCCGCGAGGTCGGCGGCCTCGGCCTGGTGATCGCGCACAGCGGCACCTACCTCGGCATCCTGCTCGGCGAGGCCCGCGACGAGGACCCGGCGCGCATCGAGCGGGCCCGCGCCTGGTGCGCCGAACTGCCGGGCACCGTCAGCGTCTTCCGCTCGCTGGGCGCGGACGCGTCCGCACCCTCACCCGCCACGCACCCCGCCGGCCACGCTGGAGACGAACATGCTCTTTGAGAGCGTCACGGACGCCATAGGTCACACCCCGCTGGTTCGGGCCGCCGTCGACGCGGCGGACGGCGTGGAGGTGTACTTCAAGCTGGAGTTCCAGAACCTGTACGGGATGAAGGACCGCGTCGCCCGCAACATCATCCTGCGGGCCCGCGAGCGCGGCGTCCTCGCCGAGGGCGCGCCCATCATCGAGAGTTCCTCCGGCACCATGGCCCTCGGCGTAGCCCTGGTCGGCGCGTCGCTGGGGCACCACGTCCACATCGTCACCGACCCCCGGATCGACCGGATCACCTTGGCCAAGCTCCGCGCCCTCGGCTGCGAGGTGCACATCGTGGAGGCGATGACGGGCGGCGGCTGGCAGAGCGCCCGACTCGAACTCCTGCACCAGCTGCGCGCCGACCTTCCGGGCGCGTTCTGGCCCGAACAGTACGAGAACCCCGACAACCCCGCCGCGTACCGCGCGCTGGCCGCCGAACTACGCCACGACCTGGGTGACTTCGACGTCCTCGTCGGGTCCGTGGGCAGCGGCGGGTCGCTCTGCGGCACGGCACGCGCACTGTCCAGGACGATGCCCGATCTCAAGGTGGTCGGCGTGGACAGCGTCGGGAGCGTCCTGTTCGGCCAGCCCGACCGGCCGGGACGGCGGCAGAGCGGGCTCGGCAACAGCCTGCTGCCCGGCAATCTCGACCGACGGCTCATCCACGAGGTGCACTGGCTCAACGACCGGGAGGCGCTCACCGCCACCCGTGAACTCGCCCGGGAGCAGCAGATCTTCGCGGGCAACACCTCGGGCTCCGTCTACCACATCGTGCGGCACGTCGCCGCGCACGCCGAGCCCGGCACCCGGATCGTGGGCATCCTCCCGGACCGCGGCGACCGGTACGTCGACACCATCTACGACGACGCGTACTGGGCCGCCCAGGAGCTCGACGCGCTGCCCAGGTCGTCGTCCCCCGCACCGATCTCGGCGCGGGCCGGGGACGTCAGCGAGACCTGGTCCCGCGCCGCGGACATCGACCGCTCGGACGACGGGCAGCGGCTGCTGTTCATCGAGTCCAACACCACCGGCACCGGGATGCTCGCCCTCGAACTCACCCAGGAGTTCGCCCTGCGCCCCACCCTGCTCACCAACGACCCCGCGCGGTACCGGGGCCTGCCGGACACCGGCGCCGAGGTGATCACCTGCGACACCAATTCCCTGCCCGAGCTGCGGCGCACGATCCTGCGGGAGTTCCGCCGGGAGCAGATCGCCGGGATCACCACCACGAGCGACTTCTACCTCTCCCCCACCGCCGAGATCGCCGACTGGCTGGGCCTGCCGGGCAGTCCGGCCGACGCGGTGGCCGTCTGCCGGGACAAGTCCCGCAGCAGGCGGCGGCTGGCCGACGCGGGCATCCGGCAGCCCCGCTTCGCCGTGGTGACCGCCGGCGAACACCTGGAGAAGGCGGTCACCGAGGCCGTGGCCCGCACCGGCCTGCCCTGCGTCGTGAAGCCCGTCGACGACAGCGGTTCGAACCATGTGCTGCTCTGTACTCAGGTGTCGCAGGCCCTTGCCCAGGCCCGGGTCGTTCTGGCCGAGGAGAGGAACGTACGCGGTCAGCGCACCGCGGGCGCCGTCCTGGTGGAGGAGTACCTCGACGGGCCCGAGTTCAGTGTCGAGACCATCAGCCGGCACGGTGAGACCGACTGCCTGGGCATCGTGGAGAAGCACCTCGCCGGGCCCCCGTACTTCGTCGAACGCGGCCATGTCTTCCCCGCCCCGCTCCCCCGGGCCACGGCGGAGCACCTGACCGGTGCCGCCCTGCGCGCCCTGGAGGCCGTGGGTCTCACCGACGGCGCCGCGCACACCGAGATACGGCTCACCGCCGAGGGGCCCGTGGTGATCGAGATCAACGCACGTCCCGCCGGCGGCATGATCCCCGAACTGGTCCGGCTGACGACCGGGCTGCGGATGCAGGAGCAGCAACTGCGGATCGCACTCGGGCGTGAGCCGCACCCCGTGCCCGAACCGGACGGCGTCGCGGCGATCCAGTTCCTTGTCACGGACAGGTCCGGCATCCTGGCCCGGGTGGACGGGGTCGAGGCGGCACGCGCGGTCGAGGGCGTCCAGCAGGTGACGGTGACCGCCTCGCCGGAACAGCGGGTGGGGCCCGCGCGCAACGCCTACCATCGGCTTGGGTTCGTGATCGCCCGGGCACAGACCGCCGAGGAAGCCGTGGCGGCCTGTGCGAAGGCGCGGACCGAACTCGAAGTGGTGGTGGAGGCTCCGAGAGCGGTGCAGGACAGGGATACGTGATGCTGGTGAGCAACACCGAGGTCGAGACCCCCGGGGAGACCGAGGCGGACTGGCCCCGGCAGCGGAGCGCGCTGCTGCGTGACTCGGTCGGCGTCGGGCTGGCCGTCGGCGCCCTCGGGCTCTCGTTCGGCGCGCTGGCGGTGACGGCCGGGTTCACCGTCGCGCAGTCCTGCGTACTGTCGCTGCTGATGTTCTCCGGAGCGTCGCAGTTCGCGGTGATCGGGGTCCTGGGGGCGGGAGGCAGCGCGCTCACCGGCGCCGCCACGGCGACGCTGCTCGGGGTGCGCAACAGTCTGTACGGCCTGTCGCTGTCCCGGCTGCTGCGGGTGCGCGGCGCGCGACGGGTGCTCGCCGCGCACCTGGTCCTCGACGAGAGCGCCGGCATGGCGATGGGCCGGCCGACGGAGCGCGCGTCGCGGCTGGCCTTCTACGGCACGGGCGTGGCGGTCTTCGTCTTCTGGAACCTGGCCACGCTCGCCGGGGCGATCGGTGCCGAGGCCCTGCCCGACCCGGCGGTCCTCGGCCTCGACGTGGCGTCGCCGGCCGCGTTCATCGCGCTCCTGATGCCCCGGCTGCGGGGGCCGCGCCTGTGGGCGGTGGCCGTGGGCGCGGCGGTGACGGCCGTCGCCACCACGCTCGTCCTGCCCGCCGGGGTGCCGGTGCTGGTGGCGGGTCTTGTCGCGTGCGTCACCGGGCTGTTGATGAGGCGGCGCCGCGCGGACGCGGCGGAGAGCGGGGCCGGCGAACAGGGGCGTGAGAACTGATGTGGACCGCGATCGTCCTCGGGGTGGCGGGGGTGTACCTCCTCAAGCTCGCCGGGCTGTACGTACCGGCTTCGGTCCTGGAGCGGCGGCAGGTGCAGACGATCTCCGCGCTGCTTCCCGTGGGGCTGCTCGCCGCTCTCGTCGCGGTGCAGACCTTCACCACCGACCAGCGTCTCGTGCTGGACGCCCGTGCGCTCGGCTTCGGTGTCGCTTTCGTCGCGGCCCTGTTGCGGGCCCCTTTCCTGCTGGTGGTGGCGTTGGGTGCGGGGAGCGCCGCGCTCGTCAGGCTCTGGTGGTGACCTGCGAGGCGTAACCACGGCGGGGCCTTCTCGGTATGCAGCGTGCGCATCTCGCACCGGCGGATCAGCACAGGAACACGGAAAGGAGAGGGGGGCGGGCCCGCTCGACGGGCGCCGCGCCTCCGAGCATCGATGGGGATCAGTCATCACGGCCGCACACATCGTCTGGACTGGGAGGACGCCACACTCAGGGAATGGGAGTGCACCGTCCTGTGGTCCGACCCGGCCGATCCGGAAGCGGGGGTCGTCCTGGACCGCTCCGCGTTCTACCCGGGCGGCGGGGGTCAGCCGCCGGACCACGGCGTACTGATCTGGCAGGGCGTCCAGACCCGTGTCGTCGGCACCCGCAAGGGCGACGACCTCTACCTGCTGCCCGCCCCCGGAGATCCCGTGCCCCCGGCGGGCACCCAGGTCACCGGCGCGCTCGACGACGGGCGCAGGAGCTCTCTCATGCGGACGCACTCGGGCCTCCATGTGCTCTGCGGCACCGTGTTCCGGGACTTCGGAGCGCTGGTGACCGGCGGCAACATGCAGCCGGGCGAGGCCCGGATGGACTTCAACCTGCCCGAGGTGCCGCCCGGCTTCAAGCAGAGCCTGGAGGACGCGGTGAACGCGGAGATCGAGGCGGACCGGCAGATCGTGGTCCGGGTCCTGTCCAGGGATGAGGCGCAGGTGATCCCGGATCTGGTCCGCACCCAGTTCGTGGCGCCGCCGGACCTGCCGGAGGTCCGCGTGGTCGACGTGGTCGGCCTGGACGTCCAGGCCGACGGCGGCACCCATGTGGCGTCCACCCGTCAGGTGGGGCACGTGACCGTCACCAAGGTGGAGAGCAAGGGCCGCCAGAACCGTAGGGTGCGGATTCGGCTCGACGCTTGAGGGGGCGGGGGGCTCGGGAGCGGCCCGTGCGGGCGGGTGGGCTGTGTCCCGGGGCCCCGTCCGGGGGACGTTTCCCGCCCCCGTCCGGCAGCCGCTACCGGCGGGAACGTCCGACCGGCAGCCCCTGGCGCGGTTCTGCGGCGAGGGAGTCCGCCAGTTCGCGCAGCTTCCGCATGAGGGACGCGGCCTCGGTCTGGTCGGCCCCGATGCACACGGCGCCGAACTTCCCCACCTCGGCGGTGGGACTCATCATGTGCAGCACCACACCCGTCGCGCGCTCGGGGTCCCAGGCCAGGGGCGAGCGCGTGACGGCTCGGATGAGCTGGGCCGGCCGCAGCCCTTTGTAACGGGGGTCCATGATGCTGTCCGATGCCTCGTACACCCGCTCCTGTTCCCCGGGCCCGCCGTGGGGCGCGGGGCCGCTGACGACCAGTCGGCCGTCCGGCGTGGCGCGTGTCCCGAGGAGTCCCGTGACCATGCCGAAGGCGTGTTTGGTGCCGGTGGACCTCAGGTTGATCTCGCATCCGAGGAGCTGCCAGGAGTCGCCGGTCCGCCTGGCCAGGAAGTCGACCCCGTAGTCGCCCCTTTCCACTCCCCGCTCCCGCAACGCCCGGCCGATGCGCAACCCGTAGTCGATGAGCGTGTGCCGGTACTCGGCGCTCGCCGGGAACCGGCAACCGACGTAACTCTGGCCGTGGTTGGCGAGCACCTGGTCGTGCGTGGAGACCGCCTCGGCCTCGGCCGCGTCGGTGATCCTGCCCTGGAAGCTGGGGCTACGCAGGGTGTCGTCCTGGATCCACTCCTCCACGACGGCGCCGGTCCGCTCCAGGGTGCGTACGTAGTCGTCCCAGGTGATGTTGGTGTCCACCAGGGTGGCCCGGGGCAGTACGTCGAGCAGGCGTCGGACCAGCGTGGCATCGTCCGTAGCGGCGCCGAGTGAGGGTTCCACGTCGTCGAGGTCGAGGAGCGCGTTGCCGAGGCCGGCTCCGGAGGCGGGGTCGTCGAGTTTGACGACTACCGTACGGTGCCCCGCCCGTACCATCCGCGCCACTTCCTCGGCGAGGCCGTGCAGGGTGTCGCAGGGGGCGGGGGAACCGTCGGGGACGGGCACGCCGACCTCGGCGAAGATCCTGCGGCCGGTGTGTTTGGAGCCCAGCGGGATGTGGGACGAATGCGGCTGGTCGCCCGGGACTCCCAGCTCGCGGGCGTAGCGCTCCAGCGGTGCCGAGGGTTCGAAGTAACACAGCCGGACGTCGGCACCGGCGCGCTGACGGTCGTTCACGAAAGCGCGGATGGCCGCACGGACCTGTGCGGCCTGGGGGTTCTCCGCGTCGAGGACCTTCTCGCTCAGCCATCGGGAACCCGCGTCGTCCAGGCTCACGATGCGCACCCGGCCCCGCGCCTCACCGCAGTCGGCGCCCAGCAGTCCCAGGTAGTAGCCCACCTGTTCGTCGGCGTCCAGCACTCGCGGGGCGGCGACGTACAGGAGGTCGCCGTCGGACCGGCACACCGTGTCGATGATCGCCGAACCGAGCAGCCGCTCCGGAAAGTACGCGGCACCGGCCAGCCGTTTCAGGATCTCCGGGTCGCACTCCCGGCTCTGGATGTGTACATGGGCCGGGCGAGGGCGCGAGGCCGCCGTCATGCGGCCGCGCCGACGGCCGGGTCGTTGACCGGGTCGTTGACCGGCAGAGCGTGCTGGGCTTCCACGATCTTCTCCTCCACAAGGCCACTCCGTCACAGGAGAGAACGCGCGCCGCGATGCCGAAGGGACGGAAAGGCAGTAGCAGTTGGCAACTTTCTGTTACGACGCAAACGCAGAGCGTACGTTACCAGGGGCGATTCGCGTGACGGGTGAGAGGAACGGACGGCCCGAACGGCCGACCTCTTCGCCGGCGCCGCCCGCCCCTGTCTTGGAGTACGCCCCGGGCGAACGATCACACCACTCGGCTGTCCACACCCCACAGTGGTGAGCATGCTGAACCGAGTAGCCGTCCTGTCCGACATTCACGGAGTCCTGCCGGCCCTGGAGACCGTGCTCGCCGAACCCGACGTCAGTACCGCCGATCGCATCGTGCTCACCGGTGACATCACCGCCGGTCCGCAACCGACTCAGGTTCTCGATCGGTTGGTCGGCCTCGGTGACCGCGTCAGCTGGATCAGCGGCAACGCCGACCGTGAACTCCTCGAATTGCGCCGGGGACAACGTGACACGATCCCCGACCCGATCTCCCCCTGGGCAGCCGAGCAACTCCGCGAGGAGCATCTCGACCTTCTCGACTCGCTTCCACGCTCACTCACGCTCCCCGTGCACGGCCTGGGAAGGGTGCTGTTCTGCCATGCCACCCCTCGCGACGACGAGGAGGTCGTCCTGGTCGACTCCCGCCTCGACCGTTGGCAGGAAGTCTTCAGCGGACTCGACACTGACATCCGCACCGTGGTCTGCGGCCACACCCATATGCCGTTCGTCCGCCTCGCCCACGGCCGGCTCGTGATCAACCCCGGCAGCATCGGCATGCCCTACGGACGAACTGGAGCACACTGGGCCCTTCTGGGCCCGGGCGTAGAGCTGCGCACAACGCACTTCGACCTTCGGGCCGCAGCCGCCCAGCTCAGCCGGGAGTCGTCCTATCCAGGAATCACCGAGTGGGCAGACTACTTTCTGCACGCTCGCGCGTCCGACGCCGACGCCCTCGCCGCCTTCGCCCCACGGGACGGATGCGACCAACCCAGCCATTAAGCCGCCGGGCGGCTCGTTTGGTGTACGTGCTGCGCCCGATCAGCCCTGCTCCTCTGCGTCGAGGCGTGCCAGCCCCTGTTCCCAGCGTTGTCGGCGTTCGTCTTGCGACTGCTCCCACCAGGGGGTGGCCCGTTCGCCCAGAGCGACTTTGGCCTGGTTCACGCGTGCGCGCGCGGCCCGCTCCGCGTGGGTGTCGCCCGCCGTCGTCGCGGAGCGCACCGCGCGGCGAGCCGCCATGAGGTGGTGGCGAAGGCGAGCGGCGGTCTCCTCGGGGATCAGCGGGTCGGTCGCCCGCCATTTCCTACCCTTGATGACGACGAAGTGGCCGTCGGGGGTTTTCTCCGGTGACTGATGTGCTTCCACGTGAACGATTCTGCCCACTCGCGGCCTCCGCGGCCTGAAGCCGCTGCGGTACGCACGCCTCTTCCTGCAAACGGGTTGAAGCGATGTACGGAGCCTTACCCCTCGCGGCGAGTTGGTCAGTCCTGCGCCACCTTCGCCGCGGTCACGTTCTCGATCACGCGGCCGAGTTTGGTCTTGGCCCGGGTCAGGTCCTGGATGCGTGCGGCGATGCGGTCGCGTTCGGTGATGAGCTGGTCGAGCATGGCGGGGGTCGCGACGCCGGTGCTCACGCACGGCAGGAGTTCGACGACCGTACGGCTGGAGAGGCCGGCCGCGAAGAGGTCCTGGATGAGCTGGACCCGCTCCAGGGCTTCGTCGGGATAGTCCCGCTGCCCACCGGGCGTCCGCGCCGATTCCAGGAGCCGCTGTTCCTCGTAGTAGCGCAGGGCCCGCACGCTGACCCCTGACCGTCTGGCGAGCTGTCCGATGCGCATGACGCAGGTCGCTCCCTTCCCGCTCGTACCTCACGTCGACGTCAGGTTCAGGCTAGCAATACCGGCTCCATGCTCGCCCCCGCCCGCTCGGCGACCCCACCCGCCCGTGCCCCCCTCCTCCAGCCGGGCGGCAGTTGGGACTTGCACCTCACGTCAACGTCAGGTTTTAGAGTGACGAGCGTCGGACGAAGACGTCATTCCGGCCCGTCGAAGTGAGGCAGATCCGTATGCGCGCAGCCCGGTTCCACGAATACGGCGGAGCGGAGACTCTGGTGATCGAGCAGGCCCCCGACCCCCACCCCGGGCCCGGTGAGATCCGTGTCCGGGTCGTGGCGGCCGGCGTCAATCCCATCGACTGGAAGCTGCGCGCCGGCGCCCTGCACCAGTTGATTCCCCTTCAGCTGCCCGCCATTCCCGGGCGCGACGGCGCCGGTGTGGTCGACGAGATCGGCGACGGGGTGCGCGGGGTGAGCATCGGCGACCGGGTCTTCGGGCTGGGCGGTGTCACCGGCGCGACCGCGGAGCTGCTCGTCCTCTCGGCCTGGGCGCACACCCCCACCACGTGGAACGACGAGCAGGCCGCTGGTGCCGGTCTCGCCTCCGTGACCGCGATGGGGGGACTGAACGCGCTCGGCTCCCTCGCGGGGCGCACCCTTCTCGTCGAGGGCGCCGCCGGAGGCGTGGGCAGCGCGGCGGTCGAGATCGCGGTGGCGCGAGGTGCCACGGTGATCGGGACAGCCAGTGAACGCAACCACGAGTTCCTGACCTCTCTCGGCGCCGTTCCCACCACCTACGGTCCCGGCCTCGCACAGCGCCTCACCACCCTCGCTCCGCACGGCGTCGACATCGTGCTCGACACCGCGGCCTCCGGCTCCCTGGACGACCTCGTCGCGATCGCGGGCGACCCGAAGCGCGTCGCGACGGTCGCCGACCACGCGGGCGGGCAGCGCCTGGGCACGCATGTGGTCAACGCGGAGAACGATTCCACTCTCCTGACCGCGGCGGCGGAACTGGGCGGACAAGGCCGCTACACACCCCGTATCGAACGGGTCTACCCCCTGGAGCGGATCGCCGACGCCCACGCGCACGCCGAGCGCGGACGCACCCGAGGAAAGATCGTGATCTGCGTCTGAGCGGGCCGATCTCCATGGCGCCTCGTCGGGTCTCCCCCGCACCGGGTGGAGTCAGAACCGACCTGCAAGTGGCGTCAACCACCGGTCCTGGCACAGGCCTTGGGCCAGCAGACAGAGATCTGAGCCTCGGCTGCCGATATCCTGCGTAGCGTGATCAACTCGTATGCGGGCCTCGACGACGTCGGAGTAGCGATAGCTGCGGCACGTGCCGGTGCGGACGTGGTGCGCGACCTGTACGGCCAGCGGCTCGCCCGCACGGAGAAGGGTGCCGGGGACTTCGCCACCGCAGCCGATGTCCGCGCGGAGGAGAGGATCCTCGGCATCATCCACGCTGCCCGGCCCGACGACGGTGTCCTCGGTGAAGAAGGCGGACAGCGGGGTGCCGCCGGGGCGGCGCGCCAGTGGTTGGTGGATCCCTTGTGCGGCACGCTCAACTACGCCGTCGGCAACATGCTCGTGGCCGTCAACGTGGCGCTGCGCGGCGGTGCGGCCGCAGTGGCCGATCCGTTCAGTGGCGAGGTCTTCTTCACCGACGGGGTGACCGCCTGGGTGCGACACCATGGTGCCGATGCCCGGCTGGTGCCCTCGTCCGCCACCCGACTCGTGGACATGAACCTGGATCCGCCGTTCCCCAGCGCGCCCGGCTTCCGGGCTGTGGACCTGCTGGCCCAGCACCAGTTCGTGGCACGGTTCCGGCCCCGGGTCGTGTCGACGACTCTGGCGTTGGCCTGGGTCGCCGCCGGCAAGCGCGCCGCATACGTAACGGATGGCGCCGACCTGTCAGGGAGCGTGCATTTCGCTGCCGGCATCGCTCTGTGCCAGGCGGCCGGCTGCGTGGTCACCGGGATCGACGGCGCCCCGATCGGACAGACAGGCCGCGGACTTGTGGTGGCCGCCGACGGCGAAAGCCACCAGCTGCTGATGTCGATGATCCATAGCTGAAGCCGCGCCACAGACACAACAACTGCGGCCCGAGCACGGTGGGTTACTGACGGAGGATCATCTCGTGGAGTGGTGAACCGTGCTTGCGGACGGCCAGCCGGGAGAACGGCTCGGCGAGCGTCCGGCGCGGGAAGCCCCGCCGCCACACAGAGGAAGCGCCGGCCCGTCAGCCGACTCAGGGTTCCACGGCCGGTCGTCGCTCCGCGCCGCTCTCGCCGCGCAGTCGCCGGCGCAGTGCCGCGAGCCGCGGATGGCGCTCGCTGAGCTCCGCCGAGCGGCGGTCCAGCTCCTGCATGAGGCGCTCGGTGCGCTTGTCGAGGTCCAGCTCGTCGAGGATCCGGTCGATCTCGGCGAGCAGCGCGCCGTGCAGCTGCCACTGCCGGGGGTGCTCCTGCACGTCCTCCAGCAGCAGGTCGGCGACCCGGTCCCGGGTGGCCCGGCTCGCGGCCAGGGCGGCGGTCAGCCGTTCCTCGGCCTCCTCCGCGTTGGCCGCCACCTGGGTGGTGATCAGCCGGGCGAAGCTCTCGAGGGCCTCGGCCATCTGCTCGAACAGCTTCTGGAGGTCGGCCGACACGTCCGGTGGGAACAGTGACTCCTCCGTACGGAACTTCGCCAGGTCGGTCAGGCTTCGCGTCAGCACCCGCAGCACCACCGCGCAGATCTCCAGGGTGTCCAACCCCGTCCGCAGCACCACCCGGGACAGCAGCCCCTCCCGTACGCGCGGGTTCATCCGCAGGCTCTCCTCCGCCTGCCGCAGCGAGGCGTCGACCTCCACGATGTCGTGGTCCAGCTGCCGCGCCTCGTGCAGCCGGGCGGCCGCGTGCGGGAAGGGCAGGTGGCCCCCGGCGATCTCCGTGCCCATGGTGCGGAGCATCTGGCCCATCCCGCGCGCCAGCCCGTCGATGGACGTCCCCGCCGACTGCGTCCACACCGGGGGCGCGAACAGCAGATTGAACAGCAGGCCCACGCCGGCCCCGATCAGCGTCTCCAGGACCCGGTGCCAGGCCGCCGACGCGGCCTGGGAGACGCCGAGGACCAGCATCGCGCTGATCGCCACCTCGGGCACGAACTCGTTCACCCGCACGAAACGGCCGATGATCAGCGAGGTGAAGATCGTCAGACCGAGGCTCCACCAGGTCAGCCCGACCAGGGCGGTGAACCCGATGGCGATGAGGACCCCGACGACGACGGAGTTCACCCGCCGGACTCCGGTGGTGAGCGTCGCGTAGAGGGTGACCTGGACGACGAGGAGAGCGGTCAGTGGGGCGGTCAGCGGAGCGGGTTGCGCGGGCAGGAACTTCAGCGCGACACCGAAGGAGATGACGGCGGCGGCCGTGGACCGCAGCGTCTGCGCCGCGACGGGTTCGGTGGTCCGCCGCACCAGTTTGATCACGGGTGCTGATACATCCGGCATCTCCTTCACGTGCCCGATCATGATCGCTTCACCGCGCTTCGGCACCTGGAACGCCCCGGACGCCTGCCCGCACCGCCCGCCGCGCAGTGCCGCCGAGAGCCTGATCCCGTTCCCGTGTGGGCTCCGGGCATCCGTGGAACACGTCCCGTGTCGTTGCCCGGGAACCGCGCAGGTTCGGTTCGAGGAGGTCGTGTGTCACACCCCCCGCACATGGATATGGACATGGATTCCGTCTACGCCCGCGTCGAGCGGGAGGTCGCCGCCCGTGCCGACCGGCTCTGGGAGGTGAGTCTCGCGCTGCACGGCGAACCGGAGACCGCCTACGAGGAGCATCGCGCCGCCCGGCTCCTGGCGGACGAGCTGGAACGGGAGGGGTTCCGGGTGGAGCGGGGCGCCGCGGGGCTGCCGACCGCCTTCGTCGCCCGTACGGGCACGGCGGCCACCGCCGAAGGGCGCCCGCGTGTCGCCCTGCTGATGGAGTACGACGCGCTGCCGGAGCTGGGGCACGCCTGCGGGCACAATCTGATCGCGGCGGCGGGCCTCGGGGCGGCCCTCGCCGCGCGGGCCGCGCTCGGTGAGGCCGGGGGGACCCTGCTGGCGGTCGGGACACCGGCGGAGGAGCGTGGCGGCGGCAAGGTCGCGGAGGTGGCGGCGGGCCTGTTCGACGGGGTGGACGCGGCGCTGATGTTCCACCCGGGCGTGTACGACTGGTCGTGGGCGCCCCTGACGGCGAGCGCGCAGGTACGGATCGGCTTCCACGGCAGGGCCGCGCACCCGACGGGCAACCCCACGGAAGGCATCGACGCGTTGGGGGCGCTGATCCAGCTGTTCAACACGCTCGGCGTCCTTGACCGGCGGCTGCCCGCGGGCTCGCACGTCCAGGGCATCGTCACGGAGGGGGGCCGGGCGACGAACATCGTGCCCGAGTACGCGGAAGGGCTGTTCGGTCTGCGCGGTGCGACCGCCTCCGCGCTGGCGGACCTGGTGGAGGAGCTGCGCTCATGCGCCCAGGGCGTCGCGCTGGCCACCGGGACGAAGGCGGAGGTCGCCGAAGTGGCCGCCCGCTACGAGCACTTCCGCGACAACGACGTGCTCTCCGGGCTGTTCGCGGGGCACCTGGAGAGGGCCGGCATCCGGCTGACGGAACCCGAGGCGGGGGTCTATCTGGGGTCCTCCGACATCGGCAACGTCAGCACCCGGGTACCCGCGATCCATCCGTTCGTGGCCATCATGGGGCCCGACGGCTCGGACCATACGCCTGAGTTCGCCGCGGCGGCCGCCGGGCCGCGTGGTCGCGAGGTCATGCTGGCGGCGGCGTACGCGCTGGCGAGCACGGCGGCCGACGTCCTGCTCCGTACGGATGTGCCCGAGCGGGCCTGGTCCTGCCACCGCCGGAAGGCGGCGGCAGGACGGTGAGGGAGGACCGGCGTCCCCGCAGGTGCCGCCGGTCGTCGCGGCACGGCGCCGGGCCGCCGCCGCGGTTCAGTCCTCGACGGCCACCCGCACGCTCTTGACCTCGGTGTCGGCGGCGTCCGGCACGACCATGCCGGCGTCGACGCCGGTACGCAGGTAGCGGACGACCTCGGCGTTGAGACGTTCCCCGGGCAGCGCGGCGGGGATGCCGGGCGGGTACGGGGTGAGCATCTCCGCGGTGATCCGGCCGATGGCCTTCTGCCACGACACCTGCTCCGTCGGCCCGAAGTACGCGTCGCGCGGGAGCTGGACCTGTTCGAGCCGCAGCTGTTCGGGGTCCGGGACCTCGACCTGCTCCGCGGGCCTCAGCTCGTCCGCGTGCGCGGCGACGTCACGCAGCCCCGCGAGGAGGGTCTGGGCGGAGTCCTCGTCGTCGGCGTGGGTCAGCTGGGCGCTGATGCGGCGGTGATCGCACAGGTGCAGGTTGATCTGGTGGTGCTCGCGCAGCCAGTCGGCCGCCCGATAGCCGGTCGTACCCAGCGCGGTGATGTCGACGATGATCTGGAGCGGGTCCATGTCGGCCGCGCGGCCGGGCCCGCAGAAGTCGTCCCGGCCGTGTACGTGCATCCCGTCGATGCGGGCGATCCGGGTCCGCAGGGAGGCGGCGAGGGCGAGCGCGTCGTCGTAGAGGGCGCGGCCGTGCTCCACCATCTGGCGCCGCCAGCCGTCGAGGGCGGCGTACAGCAGGACGGAGGGGCTGGTGGTGCCGAGGAGGTCCTCGCGGCTCTTGAGCACCTCGGGGTCGATCAGGTCGCCCTGGAGGTGGAAGACCGAACCCTGTTCCAGGCCGGAGCCCATCTTGTGCACGGAGGTGACGCAGACGTCGGCTCCGGCGTCCATGGCCCAGGTCGGCAGGTCGGGGTGGAAGGGCAGGTGGGCGCCCCAGGCCTCGTCCACGATGAGCGGCTTGCCCCGCTGGTGGCAGACCTGCGCGATGGCGGCCAGATCCGAGCAGGTGCCGTACGGCGTGGGCGTCGTCACGAGGGCGCCCCTGGCGTCCGGGTGCTCGGCGAAGGCCGCCTCGAACGCCTCCGCGGACGGGGGGTGTGCCAGATGCCGTTCGGGGTCCCACTGCGGGGCGACCCAGATGGGCCGGATGCCGGAGAGGATCAGCCCGGAGACCACGGCCTTGTGGGCGTCGCGCCCGACGAGCAGCTTCTCGTGCGGTCCCGCCACGGACAGCATGGCCGACTTGACCGACAGGGAGCTGCCGCAGGTCGAGAAGAAGGTGTGCTCCGCGCCGACGGCGTCCGCCATGAGGGCCTGCGCCTTTTCGAGGACGCCTCGGGAGGACGTCCGGTCGTCCAGGCCGCTGGTCGCCAGGACGTCCGAGCGGAACACCGCGTCCCCGAGGACCTCACGGACCCGTGGATCGGCGCCGCGCCCCTGCTTGTGGCCCGGCGGGGTGAAGGGGGTCTGCCCCTCGGCGTGGTAGGCGGCCAGAGCTTCGAGTACCGGCGCTTTCGAGTGGTCCATAGGGTGCGGTTGCCCTTGACCCGAGAGGCGGAAACGGTGCGCCACCGCGGTGCGGCCGGGCGGGTGAACCCGGCCCGGCGCACCGCGGCCCGCGGCCGCGGGGGCGTCAGCGGCGGATGACCGAGCGGATCCAGGAGAGCTGCTGGGAGACCTCTCCCGCCTCGGCGCTCTTCTCCCGGTCGGAGCCGTTGAAGACACCGACGAGGGTTTCGGCGCCGCGCGGGCCGACCGTCATCACCGGGCCGCCGGAGTCGCCCCCGGCGGGGATCCCCTTCACCTTCTTCATGCAGAAGTCGGGGCCGCCCGGCGCGGTGTGGCCCGCGCACATGGGGTCGTCCGCCCGTACGACCTTCAGGTCCGACTGCTTGAGGACGGGCGACTGGCAGGCGCTCTCGTCCGTCGTGCAGGTGGCGCCCCACCCGTACTGCCGCACGACCTGGCCGCGGCGGACGCCGACCGTGGACAGCCGCGCCGTGGGGACGTTCATCGGCGGCACCTTGACGAGCATCATGTCGGCGTGCGCGCTGCCCACGCGCTTGCCGGGCAGGGGCCGGACCGTGGTGCCCCTGCGCATGTCCAGATTGCCCACCCGGAAGGAGATCCGCCGGTCGGGGACCGGCCGCGCCTGCTCGTAGAAGCAGTGCGAGGCGGTAAGGATCCACTGCCGGGAGACCGCGGTCCCGGTGCACGCCGGTTTGCCGTCAACGAGCATCCGTACCGCCCACGGGCCGTAGGTGCTCTTGGTCCCGCCGATGACGGCGAAGGCCGGGGCGGAGGACAGCACCTGGCCCGCGACCAGCGCTAAGGCGGTCAGCAACAGGGCATGAAAGCGACGCATTACGCAGAACAACTCCTCGTGGAGGGCCACAGCCGTACAGGTAGTCAGGCCGTACGGACAGTCAGAGAGCCCTCGGAGGCTAAGCGTTCCGTCCGAGCCCTAGGAGATTCGAGCCCTACGAGATCCGAGCCCTACGAGATCGGACCCCGCGTCATTTCTCGCGCCCGCCCGGCCCGCTGCCGCGGCCCCGCCCGCCACGCGGGTGCCACAGGCGCAGCCAGACGTCCCGCGCGTGGCGCCCCGCCTCCGCGCGGCTGCGCGCCACCATCTCGCGGGCCTCGTCCGGCGTCTCCACCATGGGCCCCGACCCGCGCAGCGGCCGTCCGGCGGTCTCGTGCAGGAAGAACGTCGACGCCAGCCCGATCGCACCGGCCACCATCAGGTAGAAGGCGGGCACCAGCGTGTTACCGGTGGTGTCGACCAGGTAGGAGGCGAGCAGCGGGGTGGTGCCGCCGAAGAGGGAGACGGAGATGTTGTACGAGATGGACAGGGCGCCGTAGCGCAGACGTGTGGGGAACAGGGCGGGCAGGGTGGCCGCCGCCGTGCCGGCGAAGCAGACGAGGAGCAGGCCGAGGATCGCGCAGCCGAAGGCGGGCATGAGGATGCCGCCTTCGCGGATGAGGAGGAACGCCGGGACGGCGAGCACGATCAGGGCGATGCTGCCGGCCATGAACATGGGGCGCCTGCCCCACCGGTCCGAACTGCGGCCCACGGTGGTGATGGCGAGCGCCACCAGCAGCATGGTGGCGAGCACCAGCAGTTGCGCGGTGGTGTCGCTCTCCCCCAGTGTCACCGTCATGAACGTGGGGAGGTACGACGTCACCATGTAGTTCGTGACGTTGTAGAGCAGCACCAGTCCCATGCAGATCAGCACCGCCTGCCAGTGCCGGGTGAAGATCTCCTTGAGGCGGCCCTTGCCGGACTGGCGGGCCTGCTCGACGGGGTCGCTCTCGCCCCGCCGGTGGCTGACTTCCCGTTCGGCCGCGGCGGAGGCCGCCTCCTGCTGGAAGGCGGGCGTCTCCTCCAGCTTCACGCGCATGTACAGGCCGATGAGTCCGAGCGGTCCCGCGACGAAGAAGGGGATGCGCCAGCCCCAGCTCTCCAGGCCGTCGGTCCCGAGCGTCAGGGTGAGGACGGTGACCAGGCCGGAGCCCAGGGAGTAGCCGATGAAGGTGCCGAAGTCGAGCCAGCTCCCGAGGAATCCACGCCGCTGGTCGGGCGCGTACTCGGCGATGTAGGTGGTCGCGCCGGCGTATTCGCCGCCCGTGGAGAAGCCCTGGACCAGCCGGCACAGGAGGAGCAGCAGCGGGGCGGCAAATCCGATCGAGGCGTACGAGGGCAGCAGGCCGACCGCGAAGGTGCTCACGGCCATCATGATCATGGTCGCGGCGAGCACCCGCTGTCTGCCGATGCGGTCACCGAGCGGGCCGAACACGAGGCCGCCCAGCGGACGGACGAGGAAGGCGGCGGCGAAGGTGGCGAAGGTGGCGACGACCTGGGCACCGGGCGAGCTGGACGGGAAGAAGACCTTGCCGATCGTGCCCGCCAGATAGGCGTAGACACCGAAGTCGAACCACTCCATGGTGTTGCCGAGCGCGGCGGCCGTCACCGCGCGTCGCACCTTGGGGCGGTCGGAGACCATCACGTCCTCGGCACTGAGCGCCTTCTTCCGGCGGCGCAGCAAGGTGCGCGCCATCCGGTCCGTCGCCGAACGCGACGAGCGCGCGGTGTCCGCCTCCGGCCCACGGGAATGGCGGGCCTTTCCCCGCGGAAGTCCCCGCGGAAGGCCTTTCACCATGGAGCTTTTCTCCTCTTGTCGCCCGAGAAAAAGCTGTATCCACGCAAAATTAGGCCTAACCGGAAAGACCGGCAAATCGCCCATCGGTCGGGGTGGTGCCGGGGGCGGGCCGGGAGCACAGGCCGTGGTCCGGACGGGTTACCACGATGCGCTATAGTAGATCTTGAACTGGTCGCCGCGGTCGCGGTGAGCACTCACGCGTCGGTGGTCCAAGGAAAGACGCCCCGCTTCCTGCGGGGAAATGCAGGTGCAAGGCCTGCCCGGCGCTCCACGAAGGGCCCGTCCGCGTACAGCGCGGACGGGCCCTTCGCGTGGGCGTACCCGGAGGGGGCGGGCGGTCAGACCTGGCCGCGCCAGGCGCCCGTCTCGGCGCCGCCGCGCTCCTCGATGAACTTCTTGAACCGCTTCAGGTCACCGGTGACCTGCCGCTTCACGAAGCCGAGCTTGTCGCCCACCGTCTCGGCGAGCCCTTCGGGGTCGTAGTCCATCTGCAACATGACCTTGGTGCGCGCTTCGTCCAGGCGGTGGAAGGTGACGACGCCCGCCTGCTTGGCCTGCCCGTCGACCGTGGTCCAGGCCACGCGCTCGTCCGGGATCTGCTCCGTGATCGTGGCGTCGAACTCCCGCTCCACACCGCCGATCTTCGTCACCCAGTGGGTCAGCTTGTCGGAGCGCTGCTCGATGCGCTCCACACCGTCCATGAACTCGGGGAAGGTCTCGAACTGGGTCCACTGGTTGTACGCCGTACGGACCGGAACGTCGACTTCGATGGATTCCTCGACCTGCGACACGGATGACACCTTTCCTTGGGGAACTCGTGGAACTCGCTCAGGGTCCTTCTGCGTCGGGCCCTGGGCACTGCGTCGTTTCCTTCTCCGCGAGTGCCCGGGACCTGTGCTTTCACTCCTACCACCGGAGCATGGCGAGCGCCCGCACCGCGTCGTACGCCATCCGCCCCGGGGCCTCGCCGCGACTGTCGCTGCTTGATCATGTGGGTGATCGCAAGCCTACGCATGCGCCGCTTCCGCAACCCTCGGCGGTAATTGCCGTGCCAACCTCTTGCGCCACCGGCAACTCCTCTGCCACATTCACCCATGCCAGCGATGGCATGCACGCGTCATGAGCAACCCCGCCTCTGCCGCGCGCGCCGCGTCTGCATAGGTATGCAGCGCTGTCCTCATCCAGGACGTCTCACCCCCACACGATGGAGACGAACATGCGTATATCCAGACTGGTCCCCGCGCTCGCGGCCACCGCGCTCGCCGTTCTGGGACTGGCCCCCACGGCCGCGGCCCAGACCCCGGCCAACGCCCCCGCCGCCGCGCCCGTCGCCGCGTCCGCCGAGGGCCGGCAGCCGATCATCGGCGGTGGCTACGCCGGCAACGCCCCCTGGGCGGCCCGGCTCTTCTCCAACGGCCAGCAGACCTGCAGCGCCTCGATCATCGCCCCCACCTGGATCCTCACCGCCAAGCACTGCGTCAGCGGCGGCGGCCTCTCGTTCCGCATCGGCAGCCTCGACCAGACGTCCGGCGGCACCGTGGCCAACGGCGTCAGCGTCTACACCCACTCGGGGGCGGACCTGTCCCTGGTCAAGCTCGACCGCTCCGTGGCGGGCACCTACGCCCGTCTCGGCACCCCGGGCTCCGTCTCGGTGAACCAGACCGTGCAGGTGTACGGCTGGGGAGCGACGTCCCAGTGCGGTTCGGAGATCAACTGCCAGTCCCGGCTCCTGAAGGTCGCCAACGTCGTCGTGACCGGCGGTTGCCGCGACGCCTACCAGGGGCAGGCGATCTGCGCCCGTCGCGGCGACGGCATCACCGCGGGCGGCGACTCCGGCGGCCCGATGATGGCCAACGGCGCGCAGGTCGGCGTCGCCTCCACCAGTGACCGCCAGACCACGACCGCGTACACGAACGTGACCGCGTACCGCTCCTGGATCCAGAGCATCGCGGGCGTCTGACAGATCCTCCGGGGGCAGCGCTCCCGACCCCCGTCGAGTCCGCCTCCGCGCGCCCGCCGCGCGGAGGCGACACGTCTCTCCGGAGACGGCCCGTACAAGGGGTGGCCCGGAAAAGGGTGGTCCGGGAACCATGGCCGGCAGGTCAGTTGCGGGCTCGCCGCGGGTGGCGGGCCGCGCCGTCCGGGTCCGGGTCCACCCGTCGGATGCGGGCGCGCCGTACGACCTTCGGCCCCACCTCCGCGGCCTCGCGGACCAGCGCGGGACCGTCCCAGTCGGTGGGCCAGCCGTGCCACAGCCGCAGCTTGCCGTCCACGACGACCGCGGTGATCTGGTCCCGGCCCGAGAGGCGGACCAGCTCCCACGACAGGTCGTAGGACGGGGTGAGTTCGGGCACCCGGAGGTCGACGAGGAGGAAGTCGGCGGCCTTGCCGACGGCGATCTCGCCGGTCACCTTGCCCAGCCCGAGGGCATCCGCGCTCAGGGCGGTGGCATGGGCGAGCCACACACGGCCGGCGCCGCACGAGGAGTCGCCGGACATCAGACCGTACGTCAGGCGCTGGGCGCTCTCGGCGGCATCCACGAGGCGGAAGCCGTCACCGCGGGTGCCGTCGGTGCCGGTGCCGAAACGGATGCCCATGCTCTGCCACATCAGGGCGTGCGCGACGGCGTTGCCCTTCCAGGCGCTGGCCACCGGGTTGTAGCTGACGGCGGCACCGGTGTCGGCGAGCATGCGCATCTCGTCGGGGGTGAGCAAGGTGGCGTGGGCGCCCAGGGTATGGGAGTTGAGGGCGCCGATGTGGTGCAGGTACGACACCGGGCGGCGCCCCACGCTCTTGAGCGAGCGTTCCACCGCGGCCAGGTGTTCGTTGACGTGGACCTGGAAGACCGCGCCGGCGTCCGCGCACAGCTCCGCCGTCCTCTTCAGCACCTCCGCGGTGGCGTCCTCGGGGACGGGTATCGCCAGGGAGGGGTGGATGAGCCGCGAGCCCTGGAAGCGCTCCAGGTGTTCCTTGCCGCCCTTGCCGTCGGAGACGACCTTGGCCAACACGCAGCGCAGCCCCGCCTCCTCGGCGGCCTTCGCGACGACGCCCACGTCGACGGGTGCGCGGGTGCCGGCGTCGGCGGCGGTCGTGAACCCGCCGCGCAGCGCCTCCAGGGCGGCGAGCTTCGCCGACAGGTGGGCGCTCTCCTCGTCCAGGGCGTGTTCCAGCGGCTCCCAGACGGTCTTGAAGATCTCCGACGGCTGCCCGAACGCCTGCGCCTTGCCGAAGCTCTGCGTCAGGTGGTGGTGGGCGTCCACGAAACCCGGCATCAGCAGATGGCCCTTGAGCCGTACCGTACGGGCGTTCCGGTGCGCGTCGGCGAGTTCGCGGACCGGTCCGACGGCCCGGAACGTTCCGTCCTGGACCAGGACCGCGCGGTCCTTGACCGGTCCTCCGGGCAGCAGGACGACGTCCGGTACGAGCAGCAGCCGCTTGGCACGGAGGTCCTCGGGACCGAAGGTGTCGTGCCGGCGGTGACCGTCCTCGGTGCCGTGGGCGCCCTCGCGCCCGGCGGCCGCCGCCGGTGCAGCTCCGGCGGCTCCCCACAGGCTCCCGGCTCCGACCAGTCCGGCCCCGACGACGAACCCGCGACGATCCACGCCGGGCATCTCGCCGTCCTCGTCGGGCGACGACCCGTCCTGCCACGTCTGCTGCGCCACCGCACACTCCTTCGTGTTCGCACAGGGAAGGCCCGGCCACGCGGGGCGGCCGAGCCGGGGACGCCGACCATAAACGAGCCCGGATTGTGGAACAAGAGTTTCGGCAGACGGAAAGGAGGGGGGAGCTTTCGCCTTCGGCGCCCGCGCCGAAATTCGTCCACGCATGCGTTGACCCCGCGCGTGCTCCGCGCTTTGATCGCGTCAGCCCCGCGCACCACAGCGCGCCCTCACCCGAGTCCTCGACCCCACACTCTCCCGAAGGGGAACCGCCCGATGAGACCTGCCTTACGCATCTCGACGACCGCCGCCCTCGCGGCCGCCCTCACCTGCCTGACCTGGCCCGCGGGAGCGGCGAGCGACGAGCGGACCCCGCGCACCGAACGCATCAGCGTGGCGCCCGACGGCTCCGGCGGCAACTATCACTCGGTGGATCCGTCCGTCAGCGCGGACGGTCGGGTCGTCGCCTTCATGTCGTCGGCGACCAACCTGCTGCCGGGAACGGTTATGCCCAACAACGTCTTCTACCGGACGGCTCCCGGTGCGCCCCTCAAGCGCGTCGTGGTGCCGGGCGAGTCGACGATGGCACCACGCCTCTCCGATGCGGGCCACCACCTGACGTTCACCTCGTACTCGGCCACGACGCAGAAGTACTCCGTCCACGTGATGGACCTGCGCTCCGGGCGCGTCGAACCCGTGGCGCCCGAGCTGCCGGGCGGCTTCCGCGCGGACCACGGCGCCGCCCCGCTCAGCGCGGACGGACGGTACGTCGCCTTCGTGGCCAAGACCGCCGCCGACGAGAACGGGGTGTCCCGCTGCCGGATCATGCTCATGGACCGCGGGACCCAGCGCCTGTGGCGGGCCGGGCCGGCCACGAAACGCGACTGCCAGGACGTCTCCCTGAGCGCCGACGGCCGCAAAGTGGCCTACCGGGTCGGCTACTCCGGGGCCTCCGACGACGACCAGGCGGACATCCTGGTGTACGACCGCGTGACCGGGCGGACCGAACAGGCCGATGTCACGTACGACGGGTCACCGGCCGACAGGTCGGCGCTCTCTCCGGTGCTGAGCGCCGACGGCTCCAAGGTCGGCTTCAGCTCGGTGGCCACGAACCTGGTCCCGGGCACCGATCCGAACGGAGACACCGGTACGTCCTGGAACGCCTTCGTCCGCGACCTGCGTACCGGCGCGCTCCAGCGCTACGACGGCCACTCCCCCACCGATGTCACCCTGCTGTCGGACCTGTCGGCGAACGGCTCCAAGGTGCTCCTCAACACGGCCGACGCCGAGCACAGGACGCTGGGGCTGATCCTGCGCGATCCGCGTACCGGCCAGGAGGAGCTGCTCTCGCCGGGACAGGACGGCAAGCCCGTCACGGTGGGCCGGGCCGCACTCAGCACGGACGAGTCGACGGCCGTCTTCGACTCCTACCACCCCGGTCTGGTCCCCGAGGACACCAACCTGATCGGTGACGTCTTCGTGCGCACCCTGTCCTGAGCCGCCACGGAGTGACGCGGGCGGCTCGCGGGTCACAGGAATCGGCGTATGGGTGCCACGGCCACCTCGCGCAGCCGTTGCGTGGCCGGGCGGTGCTGCCAACGGGCCTTCTCGATCCGCTCGCTGACCTGGAGGTCCTCGTCGAAGTGCTGGTCCAGGGTGGCGGTGAAGTTCTCGTCGAGCACGGCGAGCATGACCTCTTCGTCGTGGTCGAGGGAGCGGCGGTTGAAGTTGGTCGAGCCGATCAATGAGGCGACCTGGTCGACGGTGATGACCTTGGCGTGCATCATCGTCGGCTGATACTGGTAGATCTTCACGCCGCTGGTGAGCAGATCCTCGTAGTGGCGCTGGCCGGCCAGCTGGCAGACCCGCTTGTCGGTGTGGGGGCCGGGAAGCAGGATCTCCACCTCGACGCCCCGCCGGGCCACCGCGCAGAGCAGCTCGATGAAGTAGGCGTCGGGCGCGAAATAGGCGGTGGCCAGGCGGAAGCGCTGCTGCGCCGTTTCCAGCATGACGCGGACGAGGGTCTGCATGTCCTGCCAGCCGAAGCTGGCCGAACCCCGCACGACCTGCACGATCGCGTCGCCGTGCGGCTGGTGGCCGGTGAAGCGGTCCCGGTCGTCGAACAGGACGTCGTGGCACTCGGCCCAGTTCTGGGCGAAGGCGGCGGCGATCCCGTCCACCGCGGGGCCGCGGACCTGGACGTGGGTGTCGCGCCACTCGTTCTCGTTGCGCGCGTCGCCGCACCACTCCTCGGCGATGCCCACCCCGCCGGTGTACGCCGTGTGCTCGTCGACGACCAGCACCTTGCGGTGGCAGCGGTGGTTCTGCTTCAGCGGCGACAGGTACAAAGGCTTGCGGAACCACGACACCTCGGCCCCGGCGGACTCCATCAGGTCCAGCAGGTCCTTCTCGATGAGACGACTGCCGAAACCGTCCAGGAGCAGCCGCACCCGCACTCCGGCGCGGGCCCGGTCGGCCAACGCGTGGGCGAACTGGCGGGCTATCTCCCCGCGCCAGTAGACGAACGTCATCAGGTCCACGGTGTACTCGGCCCCGCGAATGGCCGCCAGCATCGAGGCGAAGATCTCGTCGCCGTTGCGCAGCGGGACCAGGGCATTGCCCTCGGTCGCGGCGATGCCGATCAACCGTTCCAGACGCCGTCGCATCCGCTGCTTGCGTTCGGTCACCGACGGATCCGTCGGCGCCGAGGGCACGGACGGGTCCGGTCGGTGGCTTGTTCTCTTCATGACTTCCCTCGTCATCGGGCACCTCTCCTCGCGTTCAGCTGCGCAGGTCCTCCAGTATCCGGGCCCCACCGGAGTGCCTACTGCCCGGGAAGTCGGCCCGGTCACGGGGAACGCGTGGAAACGGTTCTTGGCGTTCACATTGACTTAACCGGTTCCGTACACGAAATTGTGCTGCGGAAGCGGGCTGCCCGGAAGTCGGCGTGCCCCATCGAGGCAGGAGCAGCAGATGAGACGTATACGAGCCGCCGTCGCGACAGGGGCCCTCCTCGCCGCCTGTGCCGCACTCCTCGGCGCCGCCCCGCCGGCGCCGGCCGCCGACTCGCCGGGCTTCCGGATCCGGGACGGGCGGCTCCTCGACGCCACCGGCCGGGACTTCGTGATGCGCGGCGTCAACCACGCGCACACCTGGTATCCGGACACGACCGACAAGGCGCTGAAGGACATCAAGGCCAAGGGTGCCAACACGGTGCGTGTGGTGCTCGGCACCGGGGACCAGTGGGCCAGGAACGACACCGCCGACGTCGCCCGGGTCGTGTCCGAGTGCAAGAAGAACCGGCTGATCTGCGTCCTGGAGGCCCATGACACGACCGGGTACGGCGAGGCGGGTGCCGCGGTGCCCCTGTCCAGGGCCGTCGACTACTGGCTCGGCGTCAAGGACGCCCTCGTGGGCCAGGAGAAGTACGTCCTGGTCAACATAGGCAACGAGCCGTACGGCAACACCGGCTACGCCGCCTGGACCGACGACACCAAGAAGGCCGTCGGCCGGCTGCGGGCCGCGGGTCTGGACCACACCCTGATGGTCGACGCCCCCAACTGGGGCCAGGACTGGGCCTTCACCATGCGTGACAACGCCGCCGGCGTGCTGGCAGCCGATCCCGACCACAACATCCTGTTCGACATCCACATGTACGGCGTCTTCGACACCCCGGCCGAGGTCAGCTCCTACCTCAACCGGTTCGCCGCCGCCAAACTGCCCCTCGTGGTCGGCGAGTTCGGCGACATGCACTCCGACGGGAACCCCGACGAGGACGCCATCATGGCGAGCGCCCAGTCCCTCGGCATCGGCTACCTGGGATGGTCCTGGAGCGGCAACGGCAGCGGGGTGGAGTACCTCGACTTGGTGCAGGACTTCGACCCGAGCCGGCCGACGGCCTGGGGCAGGCGCCTGTTCGAGGGGGCCGACGGCATCAGGGCCACCGCCAAGGAGGCCGGCGTCTTCGGCGGGACGGGCCCCGGGCAGGGCTCCTGCGCGGTCTCCTACCGGCTGAGCGACTGGGGCAGCACGTTCAACGCCGACATCACCATCCGCAACACCTCCGGCCAGAGGATCGACGGCTGGCAGCTCGCCTTCGCCTTCTCCGGACAGCAGAAGATCAACTCCGTGTGGAACGCGAAGGCCGTCCAGAGCGGCGCCGACGTCCGGGCCACCCCCGAGCCCTGGACGCACTCCATCCCCGCGAACGGCACGGTGAGCTTCGGGTTCAACGGCTCCTCCACGGGCGCGAACACGCCGCCGAAGGCCTTCACCCTCGACGGCAAGGCCTGCACCACGGCCTGAACCGGCCCCCCGGCCGGATGAGCGCACCTCGGCGGCGGACCGGTAAGGTCGGCCGCCGAGGCACGGAACCGGTACAGCGGGAGGGCGCATGAAACGGCCGACGATCACGGACATCGCGCGCCGGGCGGGAGTCTCCAAAGTCGCGGTCTCCTACGCGCTCAACGACCAGCCGGGCGTCTCCGCGCAGACCCGCGCCCGCATCAAGGCGATCGCCCAGGAGGTCGGCTGGCGGCCCAGCAGCGCCGCCCGCGCCCTGAACGGCGCCCGGGCCCGCGCCGTGGGCCTGGCCCTGTGCCGACCCCCTCGCACCCTCAGCGTCGAACCGTTCTTCATGGAGCTGATCGGCGGCATCGAGGCCGAACTCGCGCCCCGCTCCATCGCGTTGATGCTCCAGACCGTCACCAGCCACGACGACGAGATCGAGCTGTACCGGCGCTGGTGGGGCGAGGGCCGCGTGGACGGCGCGCTCCTGGTGGACCTGTACGGCGACGACGCCCGCGGCCCCGCTCTCACGGCGATGGACCTGCCCGCGGTGGCGCTGGGCCCGCCGGGGGCGGCCGGGGGCGTGCCCGTCGTTTGGTCCGACGACGGAGCCAGCGTCCGGGAGACGGTCGCGTATCTGGCGGCGCTGGGGCACCGCGGCATCGCGCGGGTGGCGGGGTCCGCCGGGCTCGCGCACACCGCCGTGCGGGACGCCGCGTTCGCGGCGAGCTGCCGCGAGGCGGGCTTGCCCGAGCCCGTCGTGGTGCACACCGACTACTCCGGCGAGGGCGGGGCGCGGGCGACCCGCGGGCTGCTCATCGGCCGGGAGCGGCCCACCGCGATCGTCTACGACAACGACATCATGGCGGTCGCCGGTCTGTCCGTGGCGCAGGAGCTGAGTCTGGACGTGCCGGGCGACCTGTCCCTGGTGGCGTGGGACGACTCGCCGTTCACCCGGGCGGTTCGCCCGCAGCTCACCGCGCTGACCCGGGACATCGCGGAGTACGGGGCCTGCGCCGCGCGGACCTTGCTCGCCGCCGTCGCCCAGGAGCCGGTCCGGGACCAACAGGTGCCCGCCGCCCGGCTGGTGCCCCGCGCGAGCACCGGCCCGCCCCGCTCCCGCTGAGGCGCGCCGGTGGTGGGCCGAGGGTTCAGCTCCGCGGGGCGCGGGGCGCGCTCGTCGACGCCCGGGGGGTGAGGGACGGGGTCCGCACGGGGTGCGGCCGCACCTCGCGGCCGGCGATGACCGCGAACAGTTCGCGGGCGACCTCGGCGCCGAAGCCGTGCACGTCGTGGCTCATCGCCGACAGCGTCGGGTGGGTCAGGCGGCACAGTTGGGAGTCGTCCCAGGCGAGCAGGGACAGGTCGGCCGGAACCGCGACGCCCATCTCGGCGGCGACGCCGAGCCCGGCCACCGCCATGATGTCGTTGTCGTAGACGATGGCGGTGGGCCGCTCGGGCCGCAGCAGCAGCGAGCGTGTCGCACGGGCTCCGTCCTCGCCGGCGAAGCCCGTCGTCATCTGTGTGCCGGGGCCCAGGCCGAGCTGGTGCAGGGTGTCCTGGAAGGCCCGTTCCCGGATGGCGCTGTGTCCCAGGCCGGGCGGGCCGCCGACGCGGGCGATGTGCCGGTGGCCGAGGGCGGCGAGGTAGCGCACCGCCTCGGCCATCGCGGTGGCGTCGTCCGTCCACAGCGACGGAATGCCGCCGGTCAGGTCCGGGTGTCCGACCGCCACCGCGGGGATGCCGAGCCGCCGGAGCGGTTCGACCCGCGGGTCGTCCCGGTGGAAGTCCACCAGGACGGACCCGCCGATCTGCCGTTCGCGCCACCAGGCCTCCTGGAGGGCGATCTCCTCGTTCAGGCCGCTGACCAGTCGGAGCAGCAGGGAGCAGGACCGTTCGGCGAGGACGCTCTCGATGCCGGAGATGAACTCCATGTAGAAGGGTTCGAGGCCGAGCAGCCTGGCCGGCCGGCACAGGGCGAGGCCGATCGTGTCGATGCGCTGGGTCGACAGGCTGCGGGCGGAGGAGTTGGGCGCCCAGCCCAACTCCCGGGCGGCGGCGAAGATGCGTTCCCGGGTGCTTTCGGCAAGGCCAGGTCGGTGGTTGAAGGCGATCGACACCGCCCCTTTGGACACGCCGGCGGCGGCCGCGACGTCCTTGATGGTGACGCGTTGGGTGGGGGCACTCACGCCGGTTCCACGCAGAAGAGTGCCTTGCGGAAGGTGTTGGCGCCCGCGCCGTCCGCGCCATGGACGCGGATGCGCGTGCGCTCCCCCGGCAGGAGGGTGATCAGGCCGCGGTCGGCGCTCGCGTGGGGGGCGACGCGGTCGGGCTGGAGCAGCAGGTCGCGGACGAGGGTGTGGGCGCTCACCACCACGTCGACGGTGTTCTGGTCCTGGCCGACGGTCTCCACGGCGATGTCGAGTCGCGGCGTCGGGTAGTCGAACTCCTTGTCGCGTACGGGCAGATGGAGGGCGCGCAGGCCGTCGGCGTCGGCGACCAGGTACTCCTTGGTGCTGCCGGGCGCGGGCGTCACCTCGGACGGGGCGGGCAGCCGCAGCACGGTCCGGGCGGGCGCGGTGACTCGCAGCGAGGTGCGGGCGGTGAGGGTGCCGTCGGCCCGCATCAGCCGCAGGGTGACCTCGGTCGTCCACGGTTCGGCGCTCTGGTTGGCGAGGACGACGTCGGGGCCGTCGGTGCCCGGCTGGAGGGTGAGGAGCCGGTCGGCGTAGACGCGGCGCAGTTCGTGGTGGAGGGGTTTGAGGCGGCCGTCGCCGTCGATCGCGGACCAGGAGCTGACCGGCCAGCAGTCGTTGATCTGCCAGACGATCGTGCCGGCGCAGCGCGGCCAGTTCGCGCGCCAGTGTTCGATGCCGGTGGCGACGGCGCGGGCCTGGACGACCTGGGTCAGGTAGTGCCAGCGGTCGAAGTCGCCCTCGGGCGGGGCGAAATGGCGTTCGAGGCCGCGCCGCAGTTTGGCGTTGCCGTCCTCGGCCTTTTGGTGGTGGAGCATCCCCGGGGAATCGGGGGCGAGGCTTTCGCCGGGCAGGGCGCGGCGCAGCGTGGCCAGCGCGGGGGGTGCCTGCCAGCCGAACTCGGAGACAAAGCGCGGCACGTTCGCCAGGTACTCGGTGTAGTCCTGTCTGTTCCACACCTCCCAGGAGTGGTACGTGCCGTGGTCGGGGTCGTTGGGGTGGTGCTCCCAGGAGCCGGACCAGGGGCTGCCCGCGCTGTAGGCCCGGGTGGGGTCCAGCTCCGCGACCACGCGCGGCAGGAGGCCCAGGTAGTAGCCCTCCCCCCAGGAGTCTCCCGCGAGGGGTTCCTCCCACTGCCAGTCGCGAAAGCCCCACAGGTTCTCGTTGTTGCCGTTCCAGAGGACCAGGGAGGGGTGCGGCATGAGGCGTACGACGTTCTCGCGGGCCTCGGCCTCGACCTCGCCGCGCAGCGGCTGCTCCTCCGGGTAGGCGGCGCAGGCGAACAGGAAGTCCTGCCAGACCATGAGGCCGAGTTCGTCGCAGGCGTCGTAGAAGGCGTCGTCCTCGTAGATGCCGCCGCCCCAGACGCGTACGAGGTCGGCATTGGCGTCGGCGGTCTGCCGCAGGCGGGTGCGGTAGCGCTCGGGGGTGATGCGGGAGGGCAGTACGTCGTCGGGGATCCAGTTCACACCGCGTACGAAGATCCGCTCGCCGTTGACGACGAACGTGAAGCCGGTGCCGTGCTCGTCGGGGCTCCGGTCGATCTCGACGGTGCGAAAGCCGATCCGCCGCCGCCAGGCGTCCAAGGCGGCGCCCTCGTCCTCCAGCGTCAACTCGACGTCGTAGAGCGGTTGTTCGCCGTGCCCGCGGGGCCACCAGAGCCGGACGTCCGGTACGTCGAGCACCAGCGTGAGGTGATCGCCGGTGGTCTCGGCGCGCGCCTGGACCCCGGCGACCGCGGCGTGCGCGACGAGCGGCCGCCCCGTGCCCGTGGCGGTGCGTTCGAGGTCGACGCGCAACTCCACGCGTCCGCGGGTTCCCGCCACGGTGACCAGCGGCCGTACCCGGGCGATGCGCGCCGTCGACCACCGCTCGATCCGCACTGGGCGCCACATGCCGGCCGTCACCACGGTCGGCCCCCAGTCCCAGCCGAAGGAGCAGGCCATCTTGCGGATGTACTGGAACGGCTCCGGGTAGACGTTCGGCCGCTTCCCGGTCGTTTCGCGGACGGCGGCGGCCTCCTCGTAGGCGGAGGCGAACGTGACGCGCAGCTCGCCGGCGCGGCCGGTGACGTCGAACCGGTGGGAGCGGTGCATGTTGCGCGTGCGCCCCAGCTCCGTACCGTCCAGGGTGATGTGGGCGGCGGTGTCCAGGCCGTCGAAGACCAGGTCGGCGCGTTCGTGCGGTGCCGGGCCCTCTTGGAGGGCGGCCAGGGAGCGCGTGTAGGTCCAGGAGCGCCGGCCCACCCAGGCCACGTCCAGTTCGTTCGTGCCGAGGAAGGGGTCGGGGATGAGGCCCGCGGCGAGGAGATCGGTGTGGACACAGCCCGGGACCCGGGCTTTGAGGAGTGCTCCCTCGTGGCTGAGGCTCCAGCCTTCTGTCAGCTGGACGACGTCCTTCATCAGCGGCTCCCATCGGACGGGCTCACGCCCTGATCGTGTGCAACGCGCCTCAACCTAGCCCGCCGGTGGTTAACCGGTCCAGTAGCCGGAGTCGATCAGGGCGGCGCCGTTCGCCCCTTGCCCGAGAAGCTCGGGCGGAGGTCCGGCTCCGACACGGGTAACGATTGGGTATCACGGCGGAAATCGGAGCTTTACCGGTTCACGACGGGCTGACATAGTGCGGGTCAGCCGCTGGGGCCCGAGCCGTAACCCTTGAAAGGAGTTGGGCACATGAGAAGGAAGCCGCTGAGCGCCGCGCTGCTTGCCACCGCGCTGCTGACCGTCGCGGGGTGTGGCGGAGGGGGGTCGGCCACGGGGGAAGCGGCCACCAAGCCGTCCGATCCCGCGAAGGTGGAGGGCACGATCACGGTGCTGACCCACCGCACCGACCTCGTGCAGGACGGCACGATGAAGAAGTACGCCGCCGAGTTCAAGAAGACCTACCCCGAGGTCTCGGTGAAGTTCCAGGGCATCACCGACTACGAGGGGGAGGTGAAGATCCGCATGAACACCGAGAACTACGGTGACGTGCTGCTGATCCCCGCGGTGATCGCCAAGGGCAACTACCCGAAGTTCTTCGCCCCGCTGGGCGACACGAAGGACATGGCCCGCCGCTACCGCTTCACCGGCAAGAGCGACGTGCGCGGAAAGACGTACGGCATCGCCAACCTCGGCACCGTGAACGGGCTCGTCTACAACAAGGCGGTGTGGAAGCGGGCCGGCGTCACCGACTGGCCCACCACCCCCGACGAGTTCCTCGCCGACCTGAAGCGGATCAAGGAAAAGACCGGTGCGACGCCGTACTACACCAACTTCAAGGACGGTTGGCCGCTGAGCAGCCCATGGACCAACAGCGTCGGCTCGGTCAGCTGTGACGCGAAGGCGTCCGACGCGCTCGCCACGTCCGACAAGCCGTGGGCCAAGGGCAGTGAGCTGAACGTCATCGACACCCTGCTCCACGACATCGTGCACGACGGGTTGTCCGAGAAGGACCCCTCCACGACCAACTGGGAGACGTCCAAGACGGACCTCGCCAAGGGGAAGATCGGCAGCATGCTGCTGGGCTCCTGGGCCGTGCACCAGATGCGTGACGCGGCGACCAAGGCCGGCCGGAACCCCGACGACATCGGCTTCATGCCCTTCCCGGCCCAGAAGGACGGGAAGTTCTGCGCCACGATGCTCTCCGACTACCAGCTGGCGGTGAACGCGCACTCGGACAACAAGAGCGCCGCCCGCGCCTGGATCGACTGGTTCACCGAGGAGTCCGGCTTCGCCGCGAAGGAGGGCGGGGTCCCGGCCCTGACCTCGATGAGCTTCCCCGACGTCCTCAAGCCGTACCAGGACAACGATGTCAAGCTGATCGAACGGTCCGAGGCGAAGACGGAGCGGGTCAACGCCATCGACAACGCCTCCGAGATCGGTCTGGCCAAGCCCGACTACCGCCAGAAGCTGATCGACATCGCCCGGGGCGCCCAGCAGGGGACCCTGCGGGGCTACTTCGACGATCTCGACAAGCGCTGGGCCGAAGCGTCCGCGACCGCCGGCGGCTGACCCGGACCCGGGCCGGGGCCTCGCACCGTTCACGGCGCGGGGCCCCGCGTCCGCACCACGCTCGCCGCGGATCACGAAAGGCCCCCTCGACATGACCGACACCGACACCACCAAAGCGCCGCCGCCCACCCGGCGGGCCGCGCCGGCCGTCCGCCGCTCCCCGCGCGCGGTGGCGCCCGCCCGCTCCTGGCGCGAGCACCCGTTGCGCAGGATCACCCCGTGGCTGTTCCTGCTCACGCCGCTGGCGCTGCTGATCACGTTCACCTACGTCCCCGTGGGCAACATGATCTATTACAGCTTCACGGACTGGGACGGCGTCAGCCCCGAACGGAACTACACCGGCCTGGACAACTACCGGCAGTTGTTCACCCGGCCCGAACTGTTCCGGGTGTTCTTCGTCAGCTTCTACTATCTGGCCGCCTCGGCCGTGCAGATCGTCATCGCCCTGTACTTCGCCACGGTCCTCAGCTTCGACCTGCGCTTCCGCAATCTGTTCAAGGGGATCCTCTTCTTCCCCTACCTGGTCAACGGCGTCGCCATCGGCTTCGTCTTCCTCTACTTCTTCCAGGACGGCGGCACCCTCGACGCGCTCCTGGCCTGGTTCGGGGCCGGTGGCGACCACGCCTGGCTCGGCGATCCCGAGTCCGCCAACACCTCGCTCGCCGGTGTCTCGGTCTGGCGCTTCACCGGGTTGAACTTCGTCCTCTTCCTCGGCGCGATCCAGTCCGTCCCGGGCGAGCTGTACGAGGCGGCGCAGCTGGACGGCGCGAGCCGCTGGCAGCAGTTCCGGCACATCATCGCGCCGAGCATCCGTCCCGTGCTGAGCCTCAGCGTCATCCTGGCCATCTCCGGCTCGCTGGCCGTCTTCGAGATCCCGTACATCATGACCGGCGGGGCCACCGGCACCTCGACGTTCGTCATCCAGACGGTGAAGCTCGCCTTCCAGTTCAACAAGACGGGGCTGGCATCGGCCTGCGCCGTCGTGCTGCTCCTGATCATCCTGGTGATCACCTGGATACAGCGGCGGCTCGTGCCCGACGACAAGGTGGACCTCGTATGACCACGCTCACCTCCGCCGAGCGGACCTCGCCCCGGAACAGGCGGCCCCGTATCGGAACAGCGCTGACCTACCTGTCGTTGGTCGTCGCCGCGCTGGTGGTCCTGATCCCGCTCGTCGTCGTCTTCCTCACCTCGCTGAAGTCCTCCCGCGAGGTGAGCGACGGCGGGGCCCTCGCCCTGCCGCGCGACTGGCTGAACTTCTCCAACTACGCGACCGCGTTCCGCGACGGGCACATGCTCGCCGCCTTCGGGAACACCGCGTTCATCCTGGTGTTCTCGATCACCGGCACCGTACTCATCGGCTCGATGACGGCGTACGCGATCGACCGCTTCGAGTTCCGCCTGAAGAAGACCGTGCTGGCGCTGTTCCTGATCGCCACCCTGGTCCCCGGTGTGACGACGCAGGTGGCCACCTTCCAAGTGGTCAACAGCTTCGGCCTGGTGGACACCCGGTGGGCGCCGATCCTGCTCTACATGGGCACCGACATCGTGTCGATCTACATCTTCGTGCAGTTCATCCGCGGCATCCCGACCTCGCTGGACGAGGCGGCCCGGCTCGACGGCGCGAACACCTTCACCATCTACCGCAAGATCATTCTGCCGTTGCTCAAGCCGGCCATCGCCACGGTCGTCATCGTCAAGGGCATCACGACGTACAACGACTTCTACATCCCGTTCCTCTACATGCCCTCCGAGGACAAGGGGACCATCTCCACGGCGCTGTTCCGCTTCAAGGGCCCTTTCGGCGCGCACTGGGAGAACATCTCGGCGGGAGCGATCCTCGTCATCGTGCCGACGCTGCTCGTCTTCCTCTTCCTGCAGCGTTACATCTACAACGGCTTCGCCCAGGGGGCCACCAAGTAGCGGGTGAGCCGGGCTGCCGGGTGGCCGGGTTGCCGGGCGTGGGTGCCCGCGGTCCGCCGCCGCGGGCACCGCCTACCGCCTACCGCCTGGCGGCGGTCTGGTGGACGGGCCTCACTTCAGGTGCCGGTCGAAGAACCGGTTCCCGTCCTCCACCTCGAACCACGGGGTACCGGTGTGTCCGCCCAGGTTGGCGTGGAGCGTCTTCTCCTTGGTGCCGAAGGCGTCGAACAGGTCCAGTGCCGGCTGCCGGGGGTTGCCCTCGTCGTCCCACTGCAGCAGGAACAGCAGCGGGACGGTGACCTGCCGGGCCTGCGCCCGCTGGGCACGGGGCACGTAGCCCCCGGCGAAGAAGCCGGCGGCGGCGATACGCGGCTCGGACACCGCGAGCCGGATGCCGAGGGCGGTCCAGCCCGAGTAGCCGACCGGGCCGCCGATCCCGGGCAGCGCCAGGAGTGCGTCCAGGGTGGCCCGCCACTCCGGGGCCGCCATTTCTACCAGCGGGCCGATGAAGGACTCGAGGATCTCGTCGACCGGCTCACCGGCCCGCATCGCCCGGCGCAGCTCGGCGCGGGCCTGTTCGTCGGCGGCGGTACGGGGCCGGTCGCCGCATCCGGGGGCGTCGATGGTGGCCACGGCGTAGCCGTACGCGGCGGACCGCCGGGCACGGGCCACCAGCCGGGGGTCCCCCTTGGGCAGGCCGTTGTTGTGGGCCATCAGGATCAGCGGGGCCGGTTCCGGGGAGGCGGGGGTCCACAGGGTGCCGGGGGTCTCGCCGAGGGTGAACTCGCGTTCGACGGTGCCGTCGTCAAGGCGCTGTTCGGAAGTGAAGCGCATGGTCGTGCCTTTCGGGAGTGCTCGTGAACGGCGCTCCCGGACGACCTACCGCCCGACCGTGACCCCGGAGGGGAGCACCCATGTCGATACATCGCTCACGGGTACCACCTCCTCGTCCTTACGCACGGCCTGCCGGAAAGGTAGCAACGGCCGCCGGGGCCCGCCAACGGCTTTTCGCGGGCCCTCGTCGCTGACCGAGCGAAGTACGTGCGGGGCCTGCGCGACTTGCCCCCGACTCCTGGCGTGGCCGGCGGCCGCCGTGGTTGTCTCGGGGTCCGCAGAGGTAGGGGGGCGCGTGTGGACGCGGCGGGAAGCATGGCGTTATCGGCCGTACAAGTACTGACGGCCATCGCGGCAGGGGCCGGGACCGAGGCGGGCCGGGCGTTGGGGGACGTGGTCCGAGCGCGGCTGGGGACCTCGGGCGAGGGCCGGGCCGCGCTGGCCCGGGTGAGTGCCGACCCGACGGACCCGGTGGCGGCACAGGGTCTCCAGGAGGCGATTCGGGAGGCTTTGGCTGCCGACCCCGAGTTCAGGGGCCGGGTGGCGGCGGCGTTGGCCGGGCCGGCTCCGGCCGCTCCCCCCGCCGGTACGAGCAACCATTCGTACAAGGACAGCATCGTCATCGGTAGCGGCGGCAGGATACGGCGGAGCCAGATCTCGCTGGGCCCGCTGACGATCAACAACTCCCGCAGCGCTCGCGCGTACCTGACCGCGGGTGGCGCGCTGCTGCTCGCGCTGCTGACCCTGGCCGTGTACGGCGGGACACAGTTAATCACCGGTGACGAGCTTCCCGATTCCTCCGACGGTACATCGCCCCGAAGTTCCCGCACGGCGGCGTCCTCCGCCCCCTCGGCACCGTCACCCTCCGGTGGCACGTCCGCTCCGGAAGTACGCGATCTGGCCGCGGCGAAGCGTATATTCCCCGGCCCGGAGAGCCTGCCGGAGGGCTGGGCTTTCACCGACGGCTCGCCGAAGAAGGACACGTGCCCCGACAACCGTGTGGGCGTGGAGGAGGACGAGACACTCCACTACATCTGCAAGGGCTCACTGCTTGATCTGACAGCGTGGTACGCCCCGGAAGCCTCAGCCGGTTTCGACCGGGTTTCCATTGAGGTCGTGACGTACTCCAGCCGGCACGCCGCCGTTCAGGGATACCTCGGCCAGAAGGCGGAGTTGGCCAACAACCCGCCTGATGGCGTGACAGTGGAATCGCTGCCCTCCTCCTGCGATCGTTCGGCCTTCTTCAGCGCGTCCTATGCCGGAGTCCTCGACGGAGTGGACAGATCGGAGGCACGCAGTGTTGTCCACTGCGGGACCGTCATGTTCAGCATCCGCCTCTACAACGACCACGGACGCAGTGTCGATCTTGACACGCTCGGCGCCCTCAGCAAGACGGTCGCCGCCCGTACCCGGCAGACGCTGAACGGCGAGACTCCTACCGCTGCCTTCGGCTCTTCCTGAACTCTTCGGTACGGGGAAACACACCTGCGAGCTGAGAGACGGGGTGGTAATGCACCGTCGGTTCCGGGCCGGGGACGGACGCCGCGTAAACACCGGGGCGGTTCCGTTACCTCGACCGGGTGAAGAAGGGCTGCTCCATGCGTCGGATGCCGGAGGCCGGGCACGTGCAGGCGACAGATCGTTATTCGCAGGAGGTTTCGTGTCCTTGCCGCAGCACGTCTGCACTCTCAGCGGTATCCCTCGGAGCGCGGGTGAGGCGCGTGACGCTTTGGTCGCCTTTCTCGACGGTGCGGACGAGTACACGCCGTCCAGGCGCATGGACGCCCTCCTCGCCCTCTCGGAACTGGTCGCGGACGCCGAACAGAACTCGGCCGGAATCCGGAACCTCACTGTCCGCACCTACCAGAACACCCTGGAGCTGACGCTCGAATACCGGCCCGGAGCGCGCACCGCGCCGCATGCGGGCCTCGGCTGGAACATCGTGAGCGCGGTCGCCCGCGCCGTCACGCTCACCACCCCACGGGACACGGGCGGCCGCGCCCGCGTCCTCATGGACCTCGCGTGACCGGTCGACGCCACTGCCGCCCTCAGCGCGCGGGAGGGCGGAGGCTCGGTCAGCGGACCACCCGCCATGTCAGTGAGTCGGTCAGCAGGCGGCGCAGGGCCGGGTCGCGGACCGCGTCGGTGTGGTCGGTGGCGCGGACCGAGAGCGTGTGCTCGCGGCCGTCCGCCGGGACGCCCAGGGCGCGGGGGCTGACCGTGCTGTCGCCCCTGGCGTACCGCACCTCGCGGCCGTCGACGGACCAGCGCGGCCGGATGCCCTCCGCGACCCGCACGGACACCTTCGCGTCGCGCCGGACCACGCGGTCCGTCGGGGTGAGGGCGGTGACGACGGACGCGTGCCGGTGGAAGCCGGCGATCATCGCCTCGCGGCCGGGGAGGTTGAACTCGCGGCCGAGCGTACGCATGATCGAGTTGGTGGTGGGGCGGTAGAGGCCGCGCGGATAGTAGCCGCCGCCCTCGTACGCGCCGACCGTGCCGCCGTCCGGGGAGGTCCGGCCGATCCAGCGGTACCACTTCTTCTTCTGCGCGGTCAGCTGCGCCGCCTTCAGTTTGCTGATGTTCGACTCCCACGGCTCGGCGCCGGTGTAGGTGCCGTACTCGTCGTACCAGTACTCGTCGGCCAGCTTGCCCAGGGAGTGCCCGGTCTCGTGGACGACGACCTGGTCGGACTGGGCGTTGTCGGAGGAGGCCGTCGCGATGCCGTCGTAGCCCGACGGGGAGGTGATGTCGTTGTAGCCCGCCCCGCCGTACTTGGTGGAGTTGGCGAGGACGATCACCAGATCGGGGTCGGCGGCCTTCTTCGCGTACGCCTCGACCTTGGCGGTGTCGACGCACAGCAGGCGCTCGATGCCGTCGCAGAAGAACGCCGAGCCGAGCGCGGTGTCCTTCACGGTGCCGCTCGTCGGGTCGCCGGAGACGCCGGACTGCCGGGAGACCGCGTCGACCGCCCAGACGTTGAACAGGCCCTTGTACGAGGCGTACGGCTCGACGGCGGAGACCTTCGCCCACTTGGCGCGCACGTCGGCGTGGAAGTCGGCCTGCTGGGTGGCGGTGTAGCCGTCGCCGATGAAGACGACGTCCAGCTTGGCGGCGGTCGGCCCGGCCTGGACGATCGGCACGACGTCGCCGTCGGCCTGGATCGTGGCGCGCTCCCTCGCGGTGAGCGGGGCGGGCGCCGGAATCCCGGTGTGCCGGGGGTGGGCGCCGGGGCCGGTGAAGTACTCGACGCGCTGGGCGCGCCGGTCCTGCGGGTCCGGGTCCGCCGCGGCGGGTCCGGCCGGGGCGGTGGCGGCGAGCGCCGCGGTCAGGGCGGTGCCGGTGGCGAGGGCGGCGCGCAGCGTCGCGCGTCTGGCACGACCGGATATTCGGTGCGTGGGGGGCATGGGCGTCCTTCCGAAGTCCGCGATATAAATGGCGGGTTAAGCGGGGTTAAGGCGCGGCTCAACGTAGAGGTTCCTGAGGTTCCAGGCAATGGGTGTGCGTGAAGATGCGACAAGTTGCCTGTGCGGTAAGGGCGTTCGGGGCGCCCTCCGGTCCGGATGCGGGGAGAAGGTCAGTGGTGGCGCAGAACAGTTCCGGTGGCGTACGGCCCGACGACCCGGCCGAGATCGGGCGGCGCGTCCTGCGTCTGCGCGGCGAACGCGGCCTCACCCAGCGGCAGTTGGCGGAACCCGCCTACACCCCCGCGTACGTCTCCACCCTGGAGGCGGGCAAGGTGCGGCCCTCCGAGGCCGCGCTGCGGCACCTCGCGGAGCGCCTCGGCGTGAGTCACGAGGAGCTGGCCACGGGCCGCCCCGCCCACCTCGCCGCCGGACTGCGGCTGCGGCTGACCGACGCGCGGCGCGCCCTGGCCACCGGCGCTCCCGAGGACGCGGCCACGCTCTTCCGGGAGCTCCACGAGGAGGCGGTCGGGCACGCGCTCGGCGAGGAGCAGGCCGCCGCGCTGCTCGGGCTCGGCGACTGCCTGCTGGAGTCGGGCGAACTGACGGACGCCCGCGACTGTTTCGCCTCCGCCGAACGGCTCCTCGCGGACCAGCCGCTGCCCCGCCGGGTCCCCGCCATCCGGGGGCGCGCCACCGCCCATCTGCTGACCGGCGAGCTGCGGTACGCCTGTTACCTCCTGGAGAGCACCCTCGACGAGCTCGACGCGGCGGGGTTGCACGATCCGGAGGCGCTGCTGCTCCTGTACACCGCGTCCATCGCCCCCTACATGGACATGGGGGCGCACGCCAGGGCCGCGCAGGCCGCCGAACTGGCGCTCGCGCTCGCCCCGCGCGTGAGCGACCCGGCGCTGGTCGCGGGCATGCATCGCGGGGTCGCCCGTACGCTCATCGCGGAGGGCCGCATCGCCGAGGCCGACGCGTCGCTCGCCAAGGCCCAGGAGCTCTACCGCCAGCTGCACATCCGCACCGAACTCGCCCACTGCCACTGGATGCGCGGGTACGTCCACGCCCAGGACGGCGACCTGGAGCACGCCGAGAGCGAGCTGCGCACGGCCCGGGCCATCCTCGCCTCCAAGCGGGCCGCGCTCTTCACCGAGCAGGTGGAGGTGGAACTGGCGGACGTGCTGCGGCGGCTCGGCAGGACCGCCGAGGCGGAGGCGCTGCTACGGCCCCTGCTGGCCTCCGGTGCCGAAACGGGCGGGACGGCGGAGACGGGCAAGGCGGCGGAGACGGATCGGGCGGGCGGAACGGACCGGGCGGACGCCGCGGGTGCGGTGGGGCGGCCGGGCAGGGCGCCGGGGGCGCTCGGGGCCGGGCGGGGTGCGGTGCACGCGGGCGGCGCGCACCGGCTGCTCGGTCTCATCGCCGAGGAACGGGGGGACACGGAGGACGCGGAGGAGCACTACTGCGCGGCGCTCTCCCTGCTCGAACGTTCGAGCGCGGCGGGGGATCTGGCGGACCTCTGCCGGCTCCTCGGGGATCTGTTGCGGCGTACCGGGCGGGTGGAGGCGGCCATGGACGCGTACCGCACGGGGCTCGGGCACCGGGCCGCGCCGGGCACCACCACGCTGGGGCCTGCGCCCGCCACTCCCCCGATGTCCCCGGCGTGGGGTGCGTACGGCTGACCCCTGCCCGCACCCCTCGTCCCCCTCGTCGCTGCATCGAAGGATGTAGCCGCATCTCCTCCGCGGCTACGACTTCCTTGATCGCGAGGGCGCCGACGATAAAGGGGACGCCCCCCTGGCGCGACGGGGGGGCGAGGCGGTTGTTCAGCGAGGAGAGATCCATGGCAGGCCTTCGTCCCGTTCCCTTCACTCCCCCGCGCACCTCGGCGCCGGCCCACGCTCTGGGCGGCGGGCTCGTCATGGGCGCGGCGCTGGGTGTCGGCACCGAGCTGGGCCCGGTGGCGGCCGACGCCCTCGGGGTGAGCGGCTTCCCGGCGAGGCTGTTGCCGGCCGTGCTGGTCAGCGCGGTGGCCGTGCCACTCGTGGTGCTCGCGGTCCACCGCCGGGGCGGTTCGCTCAGGTGCCTCGGGTTCGGCGGGGCGGGCGAGAACCTGCGGGGACTGCTCACGGGGGCCGGGGTGGTCGTGGGGTCGGCGGCGCTCGTGCTGGGCGCGGGGACGGCCGCCGGGATGCTGCGGTGGTCGCGCCCCGACCTGTGGACGCTCGCCGGGTATGTGGTGGCGAACGGTGTCGTCGCCCTGCTTCTGGAGGCGCTGCCCGAGGAGACGACGCTGCGCGGTTATACGTGGACCGCGCTGCGGAGGCGGTTCGGCGGTCTGGGCGCGGCGCTGGGCACGACGGCCGTGTTCCTGGTCGTGCCCGGCTTCTCCACGGTCGTGGGGGCGGTGACCGCGCGCCTCGTCGGCCGCGAGGCCGGGCCGGTCGGGGCGGCGCCGGGCGGGCAGGACCCGGTCGGCTATCTGATCCTGCTGACGGTGTTCGGCCTGATGCTCGTCGCCGCCCGCTCAGCGGTGCGGCGCGCCCCGCTGAGTGTGTGCGTCGGCGCCCATCTGGCGTTCCTGACCGTCAACCGGGTCGTGTACGAGGGCCGAGGCCGAGGGGCGGGCTGGTACGCGGACCGCCTCTCCTCGGCAGCGGAACTCCTGGTCCTGGCCTATCTGTTGGTGGCCATGGCGGTGTTCCTGGCCCGGCGACGGGTGGTCCGGCGGCGCGAGCGCGGTCGCGGGCAGGGCGTCCCGGCAGGCCGTCGGGTCCCGCTCCGGTCCCGCTGATGCAGGCCGGCGTTCGTGAAAAGCTGGCGTTCGTGAAGGCCAATCCTCGTGAAAGGCCGCGTTCCTGAAGGCCGGCGCGGGAGCCGGGTCACGGGGCCGGAGCCGACGGAACGGCCCTCAGGCCGTGTTCTCCTTGATGCGCCGCACGGCCGCCAGAGCGCGGTCCGCGTGAGCGCTCATCCGCAGTTCGCTGCGGACCACCTCGGCGACGGTGCGGTCCGGAGCGATGACGAACGTCACGCGCTTGGTGGGCGCGAGGGAGAAACCGCGGGTCACGCCGAACCGGTCGCGCACCGCGCCCTCGGGATCCGAGAGCAGAGGAAAGCCGAGGGTGTGCCGCTTGCTGAACTCCCGCTGGCGTTCGACCCCGTCGGCGCTCACCCCCACCGGCCGCGCGCCGGCCGCGGCGAACTCCGCGGCCAGGTCCCGGAAGTGGCAGGCCTCGGCCGTGCAGCCGGGGGTGAGGGCGGCCGGGTAGAAGAACAGGACGACGGGGCCGTCCGCCAGCAGTTCGCAGAGCCGGCGTGGGGTGCCGGTCTCGTCCGGCAGCGTGAAGTCCGGGGCGGTGTCACCGACCGCCAAGCGGGCCGTCATGCCCGGCTTCCGTGCGACGTACGGATCATCGGCGACACGATGCCTCCTCGAGTGGCGGGAGCGAAACCCTACTCGACGGTGGGCGAGGGCTGTCACAGGGCCCCGCCCCGGTCTCGGCAAACCGCCTCCCACCAGCCTTGATCTCCGGGAAAGCCCTCGTGCGATGCTGGGGCACACGCCCACGGACACCGAGAGAGCGACGGGGAGCACGGCATCGCGATGGCAGTGGCACGAAAGACAGCGAAGGGCGTCTGGGACCGGTTCTCGGCGTCCGACCCAGGACTCCTGCGGCTGATGGCGGGGTTGCGCACGGTCGGGGCGATTCTGCTCGCCCTCGCCGTGCTGGCGCTCCTCGGCACCCCGGTGCCGCATCTCGTCGCGGGCGCGATGACGGCGATGGTCGCCACGTTCGCGATCCAGGAGAAGGAGGTGCGCGGCCAGGCGATCACGCTGCTCCTCGGCCTGCCCGTGGCGCTCGCGGCGATATCCCTGGGAGCGCTCCTCAACTCCCGGGTGATCGCCGGTGACCTCTTCTTCGTGGCGCTGATCTTCGCGGCGGTGTACTCGCGCCGGTTCGGGGACCGGGGCACCGCGCTCGGGCTGATCGGCTTCCAGGTCTACTTCGTGTCGCTCTTCGTGAACGCGTCCGTGCCGGCCCTGCCGGAGCTGTACCTGACGCTGACGGTCGCGTTCGCCTGCAGCGCCGTCGCCCGGTTCGCGCTGGTGCCGGAGAGCCCCGAACGCACCCTGGCGCGGCTGCGCGAGGCCTTCCGGGCCCGCCTCGCGCAGCTCATAGCCCACCAGATCGACCTCCTCGACGCCGACACCGAGGACGTGGACAAGGTCCTGGTCGACCTGCGGCGCAGCACCGCCCGGCTGCACGAGGCCGCGCTCATGATCCAGGGCCGCCTCGAAGAGGGCACCAGCGACGCCTCGGCGGCGGCCCTGCTCCAGCGCAGGGTCGCCGACGCCGAGATCGCCGCGGAGCGCCTCGGCGTCCTGCTGTTGAACGCCCGCAGCGCCGAGCGCGTGGACACGCTCACGCTGCATCTGCCGAACGCGTCCGCGGCCATGCCGCCCCGTTCGCGGCTCGCCCAGGACGCGGGCACGGCGCTGCGCAGGGACCTGCGGGCCCTGCATCTGCTCGTGGTGCGCCTGGTCCCCGACGACCGGGGAACGGCGCTGCCGTACGTGCGCAACCGGCTGCTCGGCTACCGCGAGGAGCAGGGCCTGCCCCAGGGTTCACCGGCGATCCAGGACTGTTTCCGCGCGGTCGGTGAGACGGCGCGCGCCATCGTGGGCCTGCGGCTCGCGGTGGACGGGGCGCGGGACGAGGAGTACGACACGCCCGAAGCCGCGCGCTCGCGCGAGGAGTTCGAGGCGGAGGAGATCTCCATCTCCGGTGAGGCGGCGGAGGCGGAGGCGGCCGAGGAGCAGCCGCGCGGGTTGCGGCGTCCCACGACGAGGGCGGCCGTGCAGGTGTCGGTGGGTTCGGCGCTGGCCATCGTCGGCGGCGAGTTCCTGTCCGCGCAGCGCTGGTACTGGGCGGTCCTGACGTGCTGGGTCGTCTTCCTCAACACCGCGTCGACCGGCGAGATCCTCGTCAAGGGCTACCGGCGTCTGCTCGGTACGGTGCTCGGCGTGGTGGCCGGGGTGGCGCTGGCCGGGGCCGTCGGCGACCACACGTGGATCGCGTTCGCGCTGGTGCTCCTCTGCGTGTTCGGGATGTTCTTCACCGCGCCCCTGTCCTACGCCCTGATGTCGTTCTTCGTCACGGCGATGCTGGGCCTGCTCTACACGTTGCTCAACACCTACAGCCTCGATGTCCTCGTGCTGCGCGTCGAGGAGACCGCGCTGGGCGCGGCGTGCGGCATCATCGCCGCGGTGCTGGTGCTGCCGGTGCGTACGTCGCACCGTACCGACGAGGAACTGGGCACCGTCCTCGCGCGCCTGCGCGATGTGGTCGCGGCGGCGGTCGCGCAGCTCAGCGGCGGCCCCGCGATCGATCTCGTGGACTTGGCGCGGGACCTGGACACGGCGCTGGACGCCCTGCGCAGCTCCACGAAGCCGTTGACCCATCCGATCGCCCCGCTGCGGGCGCGGCGGCGCAACGCCCGCTATGTGGTGGCGCTCCTGGAGACCTGCGCCTATCACGCGCGGTCGCTGGCGGCGACGGCGGAGCTGGTGCCCGCGAGCAAGAGCGTGGCGGCCGACGCGCGGCTGGCGCTCGCGGGGCGGCGCATCACCCACAACATCGAGCTGATCGCCGCGCATGTTCGCGACGAGGAGAGCGACGGGGAGATCGAGTCGGGTGCCAGCATCGCCTCGATGCTGGACAGTGGCCGCCACGACGTGCTGCGCACGGGCTCGGTGGCGTTCCGTGTGCTGCGCCATCTGCAGCGCCTGGACGAGGGGATCGTGGGCCTGGCGCGCCCGCTGGGCGTCCCGCTGCCGATCCGCGAGGAGAAGCCGGCCGGCGCACGCGGCGCCGCGAAACGCTGAGGTCGCCTCCTGGCGCGAGGCCGCCCCGCCGCGTACGGGAGGGCCGCCGGGCCCCTCCCTATGCTGGGCCCCTGCCCGTCGCGTCCCCGGACAGGAAGGTGGCTGCCGATGCCCGTGCCCGGTCTCCTCGCGGTCTTCGCCCATCCCGACGACGAGTCACTGATGGCGGGCGGCGTGCTCGCCCGGCACGCGGCGGCGGGGGCCCGGACCACCGTGGTGACCGCGACCTGGGCCGCGGGCACCCGGCGTGCGGCCGAGCTGGCCGAGGCGGTGCGGCTCCTCGGCGCCGACGGGCCGCGGCTGCTCGGGTACGCCGACGGGCGCGTGCCGGAATCGGCCCCCGGCCGGGCACGGTGGTGTGACGCGCCGATCGACGAGACGGTGCGGGAGCTGGTGGCGCATATCCGGGACGTGCGGCCGGAGATCGTGGTGACCCACGACGCCTACGGCGGGCTGAGCGGTCACCCCGACCACGTGCACACCCATCGGGTGACGATGCTCGCCGCACAGGCGGCCAGGCTCGAACAGTTCTGCCCGGAGGCCGGCGCGCCCTGGCAGCCGAGCGCCCTGTATCTGGCCACGCACCCACACGCGGCGGTGGCGGAGTTCGCGGATGTGATCGGCTCGCGGCGGGCGGTGTTCAGTGTGCCGGACGCGTGGATCGGGGCCGCCGTCGACGTTGGGCCGTGGCTGGAGCGGAAGGTCGCGGCCGTGCTGGCCCACCGCAGCGAGGTGGAGCGGGGCGCCCTGCCCGCGCTGATCGCCGGCCTCGCCCCGGACACCCGCGCGCGGCTGCTGTCCACCGAGTGGTACATCCGGCACGAACTCGCCCCGGTGGCCGGCAGGCAGACGGAACTGACCGCCGACCCCGTCAAGAAAGGCTGACGGGACGTCGGCGGGCGTGTCCGTGCGGGGCGCCGAGTGGCCTCGGCGGCCCGCACGGGGGTGGTCACCAGATCCGTACGCGCTCCGCCGGGTCCAGCCACAGGCCGTCGCCCTCGACCGTGCTGAACGCCTCGTGGAACTCGTCGAGGTTGCGGACGATGTTGGCGCGGAACTCCGGCGGCGAGTGCGGGTCGATCGTGAGGTACTGCTGCTCCTGCTCCTTGCGGCGCTTGGCGCGCCAGCAGTACGCCCAGTTCTTGAACAGCCGCTGCGAACCGGTGCCCTCCTCGCTCTCGGGCATCGGCGCACCGTCGAGCGCGATCAGGTAGGCGGTGTGCCCGATGGTCAGGCCGCCGAGGTCGCCGATGTTCTCGCCGACCGTCAGGGCGCCGTTGACGAACTCGCCGGGGAGGTTGCGCGGCGAGAACGCGTCGTACTGCTTGATCAGGGCCTTCGACTTGGCCTCGAACGCGGTCTTGTCGGCGGGGGTCCACCAGTCGTTGAGGTTGCCCGCGCCGTCGTACTGCGCGCCCTGGTCGTCGAAGCCGTGGCCGATCTCATGGCCGATGACGGCACCGATGCCGCCGTAGTTCTCCGCCGGGTCGGCGTCGGGCGAGAAGAACGGCTTCTGCAGGATGCCCGCGGGGAAGCAGATCTCGTTGGTGCCCGGGTTGTAGTACGCGTTGACCGTCTGCGGCAGCATGAACCACTCGTCGCGGTCGACCGGCTTGCCGATCTTGGCCAGCTCCCGGTCCGACTCGAACGCGGCCGCCGCCTGCGCGTTGCCGAGCAGGTCGTCGGCGCTGACCCGGAGCGCGGAGTAGTCGCGGAAGGTGTCCGGGTAGCCGATCTTGGGACGGAAGGTGGCGAGCTTCTCGTACGCCCGGGCCTTCGTCTCGTCGGTCATCCAGTCCAGGCGGGCGATGGACTGGCGGTAGGCCTCAAGGAGGTTGGCGACGAGGTCGTCCATCATCGCCTTGGACGACGGCGGGAAGTGCCGTGCGACGTACTCCTTGCCGACGGCCTCGCCCATGGCGTTCTCCACGAGGGCGACGGCGCGCTTCCAGCGGGCGCGCAGCTCGGGGGTGCCGTTGAGGGTGCGACCGTAGAACTCGAAGTTGTTGCGCACGAACGCATCGGTGAGGTACGGCGCGCAGGCGCGCAGCACGCGCGTCAGCGCCCAGTCCCGCCACTGCTCGATCGGCACCTCGGCGAGGACCGTGGAGAGGTGGGAGAGGTAGGAGGGCTGGCGGACGCAGGTCTCGGCGATGGTGGCGTCGGAGCCGCCGAGGCCCGCGACATAGCCGCGCCAGTCGAACTCCGGGGCCAGTGCGAGCAGTTCGTCCAGCGAGGTGAGGTTGTAGGTCTTGAGCACGTCACGCGTCGCGGCGCGCTCCCAGTGGCCGGCGGCGAGCCGCGTCTCCACCGCGAGGACGGTCTTGGCGGCGGCCTCGGGGGCGGTGTGCTCGCCCAGCGTGAGGAGTTCGGTGAGGTGCGCCACGTACTTCTCGCGGATCTCGGCGAACTTGTCGTCGCGGTAGTACGACTCGTCGGGCAGGCCGAGGCCGCCCTGGAGGATGTTGAAGAGGTACCGGTCGGAGTCGCGGTCGTCCGAGTCGATGTACGAACCGAAGAGTCCGGAGCCGCCGATGCGCTCGAAGCGGCCGAGGAACGCCGCGAGGTCACGGATGTCCCGCAGGCCGGCGACCTCCTCGATCAGCGGACGCGCCGGGTCCAGGCCGCGGGCGGCGATGTTCTCCTCGTCCATGAAGGAGGCGTACAGCGCGGCGATCTTGCGGGCCTCGTCGGCGGAGGCGCCCTCCCCGTCCGGGGACTGCGCCAGGTCCTGGATGATCTCCTTCACCTGCTGTTCGGCCGTGTCGGCCAGCTGCACGAAGGGGCCCCAGCTGGAGCGGTCCTCGGGGATCTTCTCGGTGTCCAGCCACCGGCCGTTGACGTGTCCAAAGAGGTCGTCCTGCGGGCGGATCTCGGGGTTCATGCCCGGGCGGGCGTCATCCAGAATGCTCATCCACGCACCCTATGCGAGTGACCGGGCCGGGACGAAGGAGTTGCCTCGCCGGCAGGCGCGGCCGGCTCCTCCCACCCGCCGACTCGCGCGCAAACCGGCCCAATAGGAGCGATAAAGTAGCGCGTCAACCTTCTGCCCCCGTCCCACCAGGAGAGCTTCTGTGACCGTAGCCATCGACGCCCCGTCCGAGGAAGCCGCCGCCGGGGCGGCCGCCGCGCCCGCCGACCCGGCGGCGCGCCTGGTGGCCGAGGACGCCCGTGCCTTCGGTGCGTACGCCCGCACCGGCGGCTGGGCCTTCGGCCTGAAGGTCGCCCGCAGCGTGCGGCCCGGCGGGCAGGGCGCGGGCGAGACGCCGAAGGTCTCGGCCAAGGAGTTCGCGGAACTGGCCGGCTGCTCGGCCGACCGCGTCATGCGCTACTACAAGGCGTGGGACAAGGCGGCCGACGACGGACTGGTGCCGCATTTCGAGGCGCTCGCCCCCGGCCTGGACGTGGAGCTGCCCGACGCCGACGTCTGGCTGTCGTACTACGCCTCCCGCTCCAGCGCCCTGACCCCGCGCGGCACCGCGATCACGCAGGCCGCCGAGGCCGAGGGCATCCGTCCCACCAAGGCGCTGGAGGTCGCGGAGAACCCGACCGCGCTGCGCGCCGCGATCCTCGCCGATCCCGGCACCGCCGAGGCGGCCAGGAAGGCGCTCATGGACCGCCTGGAGGAGGACCCGGCGCTCCGCGGCGAGCTGGTCCGCGACATCGTCCGCACCGACGACCTGAAGAAGGCCGTGGCCGCCGAGGCCAAGGCGGGCGACCGCGTCGACTACGTCCGGCAGATCGTCGAGAAGGGCCAGGTCAAGACGCCGGCGGGCCAGATGATCGAGGCCCCCGCCGAGCTGCGGGAGGAGGCCGAGCGGCATCTGTCGCTCATCGACGAGCTGGACGACGGCGAGGATTCGGGCGAGTGGGCGCGCGAAGCGTACGACACGGTGCGCGACATCGTCGCGCAGACCGTCCAGAGCAACCCGGAGCTGCGCGTGCAGGAGCGGCGCGCGAAGTTCTACAGCAGCCTGCAGAAGGCGACGAAGGTGTTCGAGGAGCTGACGTTCGACGACGTCGAGGACACCGAGGACATCCGTGAGATCTACGAGGACGACATGGTGCGCCGCCTCGAGGACCTCCAGCAGGCGATCGGCACCTGCATCACGGCCCTGCGGTCGGTGACGGGCCGGGAGGCGGACGTCAGCGCGTCGCGAGCGTGATGCGGATCCCGACCGTGCCCTTCACGCCGCGCCGGAGCCTGCTGCCGAGCAGGGTGAGGGAGCCGATCACCCCGTACTTGCGGGCGATGAGGCGGCGGTAGCGGGCGGTCACCTCGGGCGGGCAGATCTCGGCGGTCGCCGGTACCTGCCCGCCCGTCGGGTGGCCCCGCACATCGCACGGTCCGACCAGGACGTCGGGGCGGCGACGGATGCGCTTCACCTTCCAGGAGTCGGCGGCCGTCCAGATGCCGAGCGCGTCCCCGTCGGGCACCACCCAGACGGGACTCGGCACGAGGGTGCCGTCCTTGCGATAGCTGCTGACCAGCACGTATTTCCCGGCGCTGAGCCGGTCCGGCGAAGTGTCGTCCATGCCGGGAAGTGTAGGGCGGTACGGAGGTCCCGGGACGGCGTCGAGGGAACCGCGCAAGGTCATCTGCCCCTTACGGTAGGTGCATGGAACCGCCCAGGGTGAGCGAGAGGCCGTGCCGGGCATGCCCCCTCGGGAGCGGCCGATGAGCGGGAGACCGGCGCCGGGGGCCGCGGGCAAGCGGCTGCGCCCGGTCGATCTGGCGCGGACGGCGGGCGTCTCCACCCAGCAGATCCGCAACTACGCCGACGCCGGCATCCTGCCGCCCGCGCCCCGCTCCCCCGCCGGGTACCGCGGGTTCGACGAGGGGCACCGGCAGGCCCTGCTCACCTACCGGGCGCTGCTGCGCGGACACGGTCCGGGGGCCGCCCAGGCCGTCATGCGGGCGGTGCACGCCGGGGACGTGCCGCGGGCGCTCGCGCTCGTCGACGCCGGGCACGCCGCCCTGCACGAGCAGCGGCGCTCGCTCCGCACGACCGGGGAGGCCTTGCGGGCGCTCGCCGAGCAGGGGCCCGACGCCCCCGCCCTGCCGCGCTCCCGGCTGCGCATCGGGGAGTTGGCCGCCCATCTGGGCGTGCGGGCCTCGGCGTTGCGGGTGTGGGAGTCGGCCGGGCTGCTCACGCCGGCCCGCGATCCGGGCACGGGCTACCGCTCGTACGCGCCCGCCGAGGTGCGCGACGCCCGCGTGATCCACATGCTGCGGCAGAGCCACTACCTCCTGCCGCAGATCCGCCCGGTCCTCGACGATCTGCGGCGCGGCGGCAGCGTCACGGCGCTCCGTTCCGCCCTGGCCCAGCGCGAGGCGGCGCTGGACCAGCGGACGCGGGCGATGCTGGAGGGCGCGGGCCACTTGCACCACTACCTCGCGTCCATGGCCCCCGGCCCGGGGGAAGCGGCGGCGCAGGGCCCGGACGGAGCGGGGGCGGACCCCGGGAGCGGTGCCCGGCAGGGGTCGCCGTAGGGCCGGGGCCTACCAGGTGCTCTCGAAGTACTTCACGCGCTCGTCCGCTCCGACGCACCGCATGCCCGCCGAGGCCATGACGCGCTGCGAGGCGATGTTGTCGAGGTCCGCGTCCCCCTTCACGCAGGTGATCCCTTCCGCCCGCGCCAGCCGCAAAAGCTCGCGCAGGGCCTCGACGGCGTACCCCTTGCCGCGGGCGGCGGGGATCAGGCCGTAGCCGATCGTGACGGTGCCCTCGGCGTCCGGCGGCCGGTTGAAGCCGAGGCTGCCGATCGCCCGGCCGCCGTCGCGCTCCCGTATCTCGTAGTCGCCGAAGGGCTGCGGGTCGCCGGTCCGCGCGCAGTGGCCGAGGAAGTCGCCGGCCGATTCCACGTCCCCGTCGGTGGGGTAGCCGGGCCCCCAGCGCTCCCCGTCGGCGGGGGTGCGCGCCACCAGACGGCGTGCTTCCTCGGCGCTCATCGGGTGCAGGACGAGCCGGTCCGTCTCAAGATCTTTCATGCCAGGGGAACTATCACGCCCGGGGAACCGGCCGCATCTGGTTTGTCCCCGGGTCACCGCTCGGGGAGCGCCTCTTCGAGCGCCTCGGCGAGCATGGTGCACAGCCGGGTGTGTTCGCGTGCGCTGGGCGGCAGTTCGGGGTTCCAGGGCAGGACGCGGACGCGCGAGCCCAGGGCGTCGCCCAGGTCGCTCGCGTTGGAGCGTACGTCGCTGAGCACGAGGTCCGGCTCCAGCGCGGCCGCCTCGGCCCAGCCGGTGGTGGACCAGTTGGCCCCCTCGCCGGACGCCGGGTCCACCAGGCCGACGCCGAGTCCGGCGAGGGCGGCGAGGTCGGGCCAGGCGTAGGGCCGCGCCAGGTGGACGGAGTCGGGTCCGGCCGGGGAGAGGGCGAGCACACGCGGCCGTACGAGGTCGGCCGCCGCCCGGCGCAACCGCTGCTCGGCGGCGGCGAGTTCGGCGTCCGTCTCGGGCCGCGCGGGGGCGCCGAGGCCGCGGGCGAGGGCCGTGAGGCGGTCCCTGATCCCGGCGAGGCTGCGCCCCCGTCCGACGTCGAGCACGACGAGGGGGACGCGCTCCTCCAGGTGTTTGGCGGTCTCCGGTTCGATGCCGTAGACCTGTCCGCCGCCGTAGGTGAGCGCGACGACCAGGTCCGGCCCGGCGGTGAGGAGCGCGTCGAGGTCGAGCGCCCGGCCCGCCCCGAAGTAGGGGAGCTCGGCGAGGGGGAGGCCGCCCGCCTTCGCCGGATCGGGCGCGTCGGGGTCGTCGTGCGCGGAGCCGAAGAGGCCGGCGGGGCGGATGCCGTGATCGTGCAGGGCGGCGGCCGTCGGCACGTAGGCGACCACGCGGGCGGGGCGGTGCGGGGTCCTGATCAGGTGGCCCCGGTCGTCGGTGAACTCCCAGTCCTGGACAGCGTCTTGTGCCATGGTCCTCGACTCCTCCCGCTCCGGTGCCGTCGCTCGGGCCCGCTCCCGCCGCGGCCGTCCGGTGCTACCTGCCCGGGCGCGCCCCGGCGTACACGGAGGCGGCCGCGGTGGCGTCGGTGGGTACAGGCGGGCGGTTCTGCGGGGTCGCCGCCCGAAATGGGGGTACACAGGGTTACGCGGCGACGAGAGGAGACGATGTGGCGTCGGACGAGGCGCAGGACGAGGGCGAGCACCTGCTCGACGGGTTGCGGGTGGACGAGGCCCGGCCCGAACGCCCTGTGCTGCTCGACGAGAAGGGCGAGCCGCTTCGGACCTGGCAGGAGAACTACCCCTACCGGGAGAAGATGCGGCGCAGGGCCTATGAGAGCCGGAAGCGCTTCCTGCAGATCGAGCTGCTGAAACTGCAGAAGACGGTGCGCGAGCAGGGGCTGCGCGTCGTGGTCGTGTGCGAGGGGCGGGACGCCGCGGGCAAAGGCGGCACCATCAAGCGCTTCACCGAACGCCTCAACCCGCGCGGGGCGCGGGTGGTGGCTCTGGACAAGCCCACGGAACGCGAGGCGGGCCAGTGGTACTTCCAGCGCTATGTGGCGCAGCTCCCGTCGGCGGGCGAGATCGTCTTCTTCGACCGTTCCTGGTACAACCGCGCCGGCGTCGAACCGGTGATGGGCTTTTGCACACCGGAGCAGCACCGCCAGTTCCTGCGGCAGACCCCGCTCTTCGAGAAGATGCTCACCGACGACGGCATCGTGCTGATCAAGTTCTGGCTCTCCGTCTCGCAGGCGGAGCAGCGCACGCGCTTCGCGATCCGTCAGGTGGACCCCGTACGGCAGTGGAAGCTCTCCCCCACGGACCTGGCGTCGCTGGACCTGTGGGACGCGTACACCAAGGCCAAGGTGGAGATGTTCCGGGCGACGGACACCGTGCATGCCCCGTGGTCGGTGGTCAAGTTCAACGACAAGCGCCGAGGTCGGCTCGAGGCCATCCGGCACCTGTTGCTGCGCATGGACTACGAGTCGAAGGACAAGGACGTGGTGGGCGAGGCGGATCCGCTGATCATCGGTCCGGCCGACACGCTGCTGGAAGCGGGCGAGGACCCCACGGACCTGTCCCCCAGCCGGATCGCCCGGCATGAACAGGGGCCCGGTCAGCACCCCTGAGCCGCAGGTGACCGCCCGCGCGTGACACGACGAGAGCCGCCCGCCCGATCCCCCGGGCGGGCGGCTCTCGTATGGACGGCCAAAAAACAAAGGGCAAGAAGTACGCACTCTCCTCGCCACTCTCAAGATATAGCGTACCGGGGGGCTTGCCGCAAGGCCCCCATCAAGGCGCACAATCGTCGGCCGACGCCACAACCTGCGGAAACGAGGGCTCCACGTGCATGTGCTGGATCTTCAAGAGGTCGACGAGACACAGATCGCCCTCGTCGGCGGCAAGGGCGCGCAACTGGGCGGGCTGTCGCGGATCGACGGCGTTCGCGTGCCGGCCGGTTTCTGCGTGACGACGGACGCCTTCCGTCAAGTCATGGCCCAGATCCCGTCCGTCGGGGAGCAGTTGGAGCAGCTGTCGCGCCTGGACGCGGAGGCCCCGGACGACCGGGAGGCGGTCCGTGCGCTCAGTGCGCGGATCCGCCGGACCATCGAGGAGAGCCCCCTCCCGGGCGAGCTCGCGGCGGAGGTCGGCCGGGCGCTCGCCCGGCTCGGCGCGCAGGCGGCCTGTGCCGTCCGCTCCAGCGCGACGGCGGAGGACCTGCCGACGGCCTCCTTCGCCGGGCAGCAGGACACCTATTTGAACGTCGTGGGGCAGGAGGCGGTCCTGCGGCACATCAGCCGGTGCTGGGCCTCGCTGTTCACGGAGCGGGCCGTGATCTACCGCCGGCGCAACGGCATCGACCACCGGACGGTCCACATGGCCGTGGTCGTGCAGCGGATGGTCCTCCCGCACGCCTCGGGCGTCCTGTTCACGGCCGACCCCGTCTCGGGCAACCGGAGGGTCGCCACCGTCGACGCCGGGTTCGGCCTCGGTGAGGCCCTGGTCTCCGGCCTGGTCAACCCGGACGTCTTCAAGGTGCGCGACGGCGAGGTCGTGGACCGGACGATCGCCGCCAAGGAGCGTGCCGTGCGGGCCCTGCCCGCGGGAGGCACGCGGGAGGTGCCGGTCGACGCGGGGCAGCAGCGCCAGCCGGCGCTCACGGACGCCCGGGCCGTGGAACTGGTGGACCTCGGACGGCGGATCGAGGCGCACTTCGGCTGCCCGCAGGACATCGAATGGTGCCTGGCCGACGACGGCTTCCAGATCGTGCAGAGCCGGCCGATCACCACGCTCTTCCCGGTCCCCGAGAGCGGCGACCAGGACAACCACGTCTACGTCTCCGTCGGCCATCAGCAGATGATGACCGACCCCATGCGGCCCCTCGGGCTCTCGATGTGGCGGTTGACGGCCATGGTCGAGATGCACGAGGCCGGCGGGAGGCTGTTCGTCGACGTCACCCCGCGGCTGGCCGATCCCACCGCCCGCACGGCCCTCCTGGACCTCATCGGCAAGGGTGATCCGCTGGTCAGGGACGCGCTGGAGACCGTCCTCGACCGTGACGAGTTCGTCCCCTCCGTGCCGGACCCGGGCCCCGGGCGGCCGGCGGGCGGTGCCTTGCCCCTGCCGGCCGAGGTCGATCCGGGCATCGTCGCCGAGCTGATCGAGCGCAGCCGAACGTCCGTCGCGGCCCTGGAGCGGGACATCCGGACGAAGACCGGACCGGCGCTGTTCGACTTCCTGGCGGAGGCCTTCGAGGAGCACAAGCGCGTGCTCAGCGACCCGCTGAACCTGCGGGCGATCATGGCGGGGATGGAGGCCACCTGGTGGCTCAACGACCGGCTGCGGGAGTGGCTGGGCGAGAAGAACGCGGCCGACACCCTCACCCTGTCCGCTCCCGACAACATCACGTCGGAGATGGGGCTGGCGCTGCTGGACGTCGCGGACGCGGTGCGCCCGCATCCGGAGGTCGTGGCGTTTCTGCGGGACGCCGAGGACGAGGGCTTCCTGGAGAAGCTGCCCGAGGTCGCGGGCGGCAAGGAGGCGCGCGAGGCCATCGAGGCCTACCTCGACCGGTACGGCATGCGCTGCGTGGGCGAGATCGACATCACGAGGCCGCGCTGGCGCGAGCGCCCCACCACGCTGGTGCCCGCGATCCTCGACAACGTCCGGAACTTCGAGGCGGGCGCCGCCGCCCGGCGCTTCGAACAGGGGCGGCGAAAGGCGCGGCAGAAGGAGCAGGAGGTGCTGGCACGCCTCCGGGACCTGCCGGACGGTGAGCGCAAGGCCGCCGAGACCAAGCGGATGATCGACCAGGTGCGGGCCTTCGTCGGGTACCGGGAGTATCCGAAGTACGCCATCATCAGCCGCTACTTCGTCTACAAGCAGGCCCTGACGGGCGAGGCCGAGCGCCTCGTGCGGGCCGGCGTGCTCCGTGACAAGGAGGACGCCTTCTATCTCACGTTCCAGGAACTGGACGACGTCGTGCGCTCGCACCAGGTGGACCAGGGGCTCGTCCAGCGGCGCAAGGAGGCGTTCCGGTCCTACCACGCGCTGACCCCGCCCCGGGTGCTCACCTCGGAGGGTGAGGCCCTGTCCGGGGCGTACCGGCGCGACGACGTGCCGGCCGGCGCCCTGGTCGGCCTGCCGGTGTCCGCCGGCACCGTCGAGGGCCGCGCCCGGGTCGTCCTCGATCCGGCGAAGGCCGATCTCGAGGCGGGCGACATCCTGGTCACGACCTTCACGGACCCCAGCTGGTCGCCGCTGTTCGTCGGCATCGCCGGTCTGGTGACGGAGGTGGGCGGTCTCATGACCCATGGGGCGGTGATCGCCCGGGAGTACGGCCTGCCCGCCGTGGTCGGCGTGGCGCGGGCCACCGGGCGGATCAGGGACGGGCAGCGGATCCGGGTGCACGGAACCGACGGGTACGTCGAGATCCTGCCCTGACCGGAGCCTTCCGCGACCGGCGTGCCGCCGTCACCTGCGCAGCCAGTGCCCGGCTCCGTCGAGCCAGGCGGTCAGGAAGTCCTCGTCCCCCCTCACCTCGATGCGGTCGGCCGGGGTCGGTGCGCGGCGCCGGTACACGAGGAGCAGCAGGTCGGTGAGGGGGCCGCGCACCGCCGTGCCCGCCTTCCGGTGGGTGTGGCCGACGGTGACGGGCGCCTGGGTGAGGTCGATGAACCACTCCCCCGTTCCCTCGGGGGCGTCGGTGGCGTGGAAGTGCACGGTGCGGCCGGGCCCGAGCAGCGCGCGGTGCGCGGCCGGGGAGGCGTAGGCCTGCGGCAGGGTGCTGAAGCCCAGCCACTCCGCCAGGCCGTCGAGGGCCACGTCCGCGTCCAGGGTGTAGGTCCCGCCCACCGCCGCGGTCGCGTCGAAGCGGTGGATAACCGTCTCGTACGTCATGCGCCGGGCCCAGAAGAGAGCGGTGCCGTCCGGCGCCGGGGTCCACACCCCGGCGTCGGGCCCCGCCGCGCGCAGCGTGTCCACGAGACGGGCGGTGCTGTCGGTCAGCCGGGCCGCGAGCGTCGCGAGGTCGTCGTCCGCTCGGGGCGTGACCTCGTTGACCTCGTGGTCCGGGACGGGTTCGGCGGCGCGGGTGCGCACGATGGTCTCGGCCCAGCCGTAGGTGCCGCCGACGTGACGCAGCAGGTGCGCGAGGGTCCAGCCGGGGCAGCCCGGCACGGGTGTGGTGGCGTCCGCACCGTCGATCGCGGCCACCAACTGGGCGCTCTGCGCGGAGATCCGGGTGACATAGCGGTCGTACACCGCACGGGGGCTCGGACATGTCATGCCGTCACGGTAGAGCACGGGCGCGAGCCGCCGCTCCCGGAACGGGGACGGACGAAGGCCCTTACCCGTACAGGGATACGACGGTTCGCCGCCTCGCGTGATTCGGCTCGGCATTTCACTACCCGGAATGACGGCGAGCGGTTGGACGAACTGTCGAAAAGGGTGCAGTGACGATTCTGCGCGGTCATCGTGCCCTTCAGGGGTGGTGACGGCCCGGCGCCCGACGCAGCTGGGGTCGGGCCGCGGGCAGGAATGGGGAAGCGTGCGAGTACGGGGTGACGGGGAGGGCGCGGCCCGGTCGGAGCGGTGCGGCCTGGCCGGGAGCGGCCTGACGGGGAGTGGGCTGACGGGGAGCGGGCTGATCGGAAGCGGGCTGATCGGGCGGGGCGAGGAGTTGGGGGCGCTTCGTCGGCTGCTCGCCCAGGGACGGCTCGTCACGGTGGTCGGCGGCGCCGGGGTGGGCAAGAGCGTGCTCGCCGAACACGCGGCCGCGGCGGTGGGCGGCGCGCTGCCGGACGGCGTGGTGCGCGTGCGGTGGTGGGAGGGTGGCCCGGCACGCGGGCGGTCGGTGGCGCGGGTGGTGGCCGATGCCTTGGACGGAGCGGCAGACCGGGCGCTGGGCGAGGCGGGCGCGGGCGGGGCGGCTCGTACGGGTGGGGGGCCGGTCGGGATCGCGGAGCTGGCCGCGCGGTTGCGGGAGCGGCGGCTGCTGTTGGTGCTCGACGACTTCGATCCGGTGCGCGAGGAGTGCGTACGCCTGGTGCGGGCGCTCCTGGCCGAGGCACCCGGGGTCCGGGTGCTGGCCGCCGGTCGTCATCCCCTGGGTCTCGGCGAGGAGGCGGTGCTGCGCCTCGGGCCGCTCGCGGTCGTCGCGGACCCGGGGGCGCGGGTTGCCGGGGCCGAAACGGGCGTGGCCGAGCCGGACATGACCGCGCGTCCGGGCCCCGCCCGCAGCCCGGGCACTGACTCGTTTGCGGCGGGGGAAGTGGGCCTCGCAGCCGAGGGGGAAGCAGGCCCCGCAGCCGAGACGGAAGTGGGCCCGGCCGTCACCCTGTTCCTGACCCGGGTACGGGCCGTCCGAGGCGGTCTGGCGACCGGGGTGAGCCGGCCGCGGCGAGCCCCCGGCACTGGCGGTCCGGCGGCCCCCCACAGCGGCCCCGGCCCCGTGAGCCCCACCGAACCGCGCGCCCGCTCGCACGACACCGCCCGCATCCCGTCCGACGGCGTGGAGTTCTCGGACGACGACGTGCGCGCCGCCCGGGACATCTGCCGACGGCTCGAAGGCGTGCCGTTGGCCATCGAGTTGGCGGCGGTGCAAGCGGCGCACCATCCGCTGCCGCGGCTCGCCCGGCTGCTGGCGGACGACGCGCAGGGCCGGCTGAGCAGGCCGGACGCCCCGCTGCGCAGACACCGCTCGCTGCGCGCCGCCGTGGGCGCCGGCTACGCGCTGTGCGGGACGGTCGAGCGCACCGTCTGGGCCCGGCTCAGCGTGTTCGCCGGGGAGTTCGACGGGGACGCGGCGGCGTTCGTGTGCGGGGGCGAAGGCCTCGACGCGCGGAAGGTGCCCGCCGCGCTGGCCCGTCTGGTCCTCGCCTCGGTCCTGGAGCCGGTCCGCGACGTCGGCGGCGTCCTGACCGCGCGTTACCGCATGTCCGCGGCGGCCCGTGGCTTCGGCGCCGAGCGGCTGCGGTCGGCGGGGGCCGGGGCCGCCGCCGTCAGCCGCCACCAGTACTGGTACGGCCATGTGGCCTCGACCGCCCACCACTTGTGGAGCACCGGTCGGCACGAGCGGGCCATGGCGCTCGTCCGCGACGAGGAGGCCGACCTGCGTGCCGCCCTCACCCGGCGGCCGGGCGACGCGGACCAGGTGTCGACGGCCCTGGCCCTGGCCGTCGACCTGTGGTTCTGGTGGGCGGTGTGCGGGCGGGCGGCGGAGGGGCGCGCCCATCTGCGGCGCCTGCTGCCGATGGACGGGGCGGAGACCTGGGTCCGCGCGCAGGCGCTGTGGCTGGCGGGCTGGCTGGCGGTGTGCACGGACTCCTCCGACGCCGCCGCATTGCTCGGCGAGGCCTGGCAGGCGGCCGTCCTCGCGGGTGATGACGCCACCGTCGGGCGCGTCTGCCATGTGCTGGGGGCGCTCGCCCTGCAAGAGGGCAGGACCGAGCAGGCCGTCGCCCATCTGCGGGCGGCCGCGGACGCCGTTGCCACGCACGCGGAGCACGGCCCGCCCACCGCCGTCAGCTGGGCGCTGCTCGCCGTGGCGCAGACCCGGGTCGACCCCGCCGAGGCGCGGCGCAGCGCCCGTCGTGCCGCGACCTGTCCGCAACCGCGGCACGATCTGTGGACGCGGTCCATGACGCAGTACGCGCAGGCACTCGTCGACCATCTGGGCGGCCGCCGCAGCCGTGCCTGGCGGCGCGCCCACAAGGCCCTGGTCGGCGCCCTCGGGGTGGCCGGCGTCGTCCCCGCCACCGCGGTCCCGGCTGCCGCCGCCCTGGCCGCACCGCCCGGCGCCGCGCGCGTCCGCGAGCTGATCGCGGACATCGAGGCGGGCCGAACACCCTCACCGCCGCTCTTCCCGCGCCCGGCGATCGACCGCTGACCCGGGGGCAGGGGGCCGCGCCTGGCGATGGGAGGGGCGCCGCCGGGCCCCGCGTCTCAGCGCGTGATCGCGCCCAGCAGCGCCTTCGCGCACAGGTCCCGCACCTGTGCGCGCGACAGTTCCGGCGCGGCCAGCCACTCCAGGCAGACGGCCACCATGAACGCGAGCCAGCCCCGCACCGCGAGGCGCAGGACGTCCTCGTCCCGGACGATGTCCGTCGCGTCCGGGTCCGCGGCGAGGGCGGCGAGGATCTGCCGCTCCTGGGCGGCGAGGCCCGCGCCGTAGACCTCGCGCACCAGGGGGTCGCCCGCGGCCTCGGCCCGGTGGAAGGCGCGGAAGCCCTGCGCGTGGCTCTCGACGTAGCCGAGGAAGGCGTCCAGGCCCGTACTGATCTGCTCCCGCACCGGCAGTCCCGGCACGGCCGCCGTCAGACGCAGCATGCGCTCGCTCTCGCGCCGCACGACGGCGGCGAAGAAGTCCCTCTTGGTCGGGAAGTAGTGGTAGAGGAGTCCGCGCGAGACGCCCGCGATCTCCGCGACCCGCTCGATCCACACGTCGTCGTAGGGCTTCTGTGCGAACAGCCGCGCCCCGACCGAGAGCAGCTGCTCACGCCGCTCCTCGGTGCTCAGTCTGCGGCGCGTGCGCTCCTGAGGGTTCGCGGCCATGCGGGCACTTTACTCGACGTGCTTGACGCGAATTCAACGGCGGCCCCAGACTGGGGAGCCTTATTGAATCCACGTACAACAGGCCCAACGGGTCCGCCGGGCAAGGAAGATGGGCACATGGCGCAGACGACGCGGTCCGCGGCGGGGCAGGCGGCGCCGGCCGGGCCCCCGCCCAAGGGGTTCCGCAGCGCCGAGCTGGGGTGGCCCGAGCTGCACCGGATACCCCATCCGCCGCGCCGTCTGCCGTTCCTCGGTGACATCCTCGGCGCCGACGCGCGCACGCCCCTGCAGGACTCGATGCGGCTGGGGCACCGGCTCGGGCCCATCTTCCGGCGCAAGGCGTTCGGCAAGGAGTTCGTGTTCGTGTGGGGCGCCGACCTCGCCGCCGACCTGGCCGACGAGTCGCGCTTCGCCAAGCACGTGGGGCTCGGGGTGGCCAATCTCCGGCCGCTGGCGGGCGACGGGCTCTTCACGGCGTACAACCACGAGCCCAACTGGCAGCTGGCGCACGACATCCTCGCACCGGGGTTCAGCCGCGAGGCCATGGCCGGCTACCACCCCCTGATGCTCGACGTGGCGCGGCAACTGACCGCCCGCTGGGACGAGCGGGAGGCGGCCGGCCGGGCGGTGGACGTGCCGGGCGACATGACGAAGCTGACACTGGAGACGATCGCCCGCACCGGTTTCGGGCACGACTTCGGCTCCTTCGAACGCTCGGCCCCGCACCCCTTCGTGACGGCCATGGTCGGCACGCTCTCCTTCGCCCAGCGCCGCAACGTCGTCCCGCCCCTGCTCACGCCGCTGCTGCTGCGCGGTGCCGGCCGGCGCAACGACGCGGACATGGCGTATCTCAACCGCACCGTCGACGCGGTGGTCGCCGCCCGCCGTACCGCGTCCGGGGCGGGTGGCCACGGCGACCTGCTCGACCGGATGCTGGAGGTGGCGCACCCCGAGACCGGGGAGCGGCTGTCCTCGGAGAACATCCGCCGTCAGGTCATCACCTTCCTGGTCGCCGGCCACGAGACGACCTCCGGGGCACTGTCCTTCGCGCTGCACTACTTGTCGCGCTCCCCCGAAGTGCTCGCCCGCGCGCGGGCCGAGGTCGATCAGGTGTGGGGGGCGCGGGAGGAGCCCGCGTACGAGCAGGTGGCCAAGTTGCGGTACGTGCGCCGGGTGCTGGAGGAGTCGCTGCGGCTGTGGCCCACCGCTCCCGGGTTCGCCCGCGAGGCCCGCGCGGACACCGTGCTCGGGGGCGCGCACCCCATGCGGCGGGGCGCGTGGGCGCTCGTCCTCGCGACGATGCTGCACCGCGATCCGGCCGCGTGGGGCGAGCGCCCCGAGGAGTTCGATCCCGACCGGTTCACGCCCGCGGCGGTGCGGGCGAGGCCGCCGCACGTCTTCAAGCCGTTCGGCACCGGGGCGCGGGCCTGCATAGGACGTCAGTTCGCCCTCCATGAGGCCACCTTGGTGCTCGGGCTGCTGCTGCGCCGCTACGACCTGCACGCCGACCCCGGCTACCGGCTGCGCGTCGCCGAGCGGCTGACCCTCATGCCGGACGGGCTCACTTTGCGGCTCACCCGCCGCTCACCGGCCGTGTAGGAGCGCCATTGTCAGACCCGTGCGCGAGAGTGGAGACGGCATCGCCGCGATGCCGCCCATGCCACCCAGCGCAGAGGAGTCGCTCGACATGACCGGCACGACGTCCGAGGAACTGCTCGCCGCCCAGGCCTGCTTGCGTCTGCTGCACACCGCCCGCGCCGCACTGTCGGACACCTCCGAGGTCCCTCCGGCCGCCGCGGCCACCCTGCTCGCGGGGCCGATCGCCGAGGCCGACGACGCGCTGCGCCGCGCCGGCCTCGCGGGCAACGAGGCGGTACTGATCGAACGGATCTACGATCTCGCTCCCTCGCCGCGCACCGAGGAGGAGGCCGGCCCTCCCCCGGTGGCCCGTTCGTGTGCGCGCGAGCGGAGCCAGTCATGAGCGCGGCGCCCGGCGGCCCGGCGGAGGGCAACGCCAGTTACGGCCACAAGGAGTTCAAGCGCTCCAAGAGCCACTTCGCGGACCGCGTCACCGCCGACGGGCGAGACGGCTGGCCCGTCGAAGCCGGGCGCTACCGCCTGGTGGTGAGCCGCGCCTGCCCCTGGGCGGGCCGCGCGCTCATCGCCCGCCGGTTGCTCGGCCTGGAGGGCGCCCTGTCCCTGGGGATCACCGACCCGATCCAGGACGACCGGAGCTGGCGGTTCACGCTGGACGCCGACGGCCGCGACCCGATCCTCGGCATCCGCTTCCTGGGCGAGGCCTACGAGGCTCGCGAGCGCGGGCACCCCGGCGGTGTCAGCGTGCCCGCGCTCGTGGACGTGCCGAGCGGCAAGCTGGTCACGAACGACTACCAGCGGATCACCCTGGACTTCGCCTCGCAATGGACGGCGCTGCACCGCGAAGGGGCGCCGGACCTGTATCCGCGTCCGCTGCGGGACGAGATCGACGCGGTGATGGACGACATCTACCACGACGTCAACAACGGCGTGTACCGCGCTGGTTTCGCCTCCGACCAGAGCGCGTACGACGCGGCGTGCCGCGATGTGTTCCGCCGCCTGGAGCTGACCTCGCAGCGGCTGGCGCGCCGCCGCTATCTCGTCGGGGAGACGATCACGGAAGCGGACATCCGGCTGTTCAGCACCCTGGTGCGGTTCGACGCGGTGTACCACGGCCACTTCAAGTGCAACCGCCGCAAGCTGGCCGAGGACCCGGTGCTGTGGGCGTACGCCCGGGACCTGTTCCAGACGCCGGGGTTCGGGGACACCATCGACTTCGACCACATCAAGCGGCACTACTACCAGGTGCACACGGGCATCAATCCCACCGGCATCGTGCCGCTGGGGCCCGACCTCGGCGGCTGGCTGACACCGCATCACCGCGAGCAGCTCGGCGGGCGGCCGTTCGGTGACGGCACACCGCCGGGTCCCGTGCCCGCCGGCGAGGAGGTGCCGGCCACCGGGCGGCCCTGACCGGCGCGGACGCTCCCGCCCGTACCCCTTTACCGGCTTTCCGCTCGGGAGAGGTCAGCGCGGTCGCCAGGTGAACTTGTCGCCGCCCACCCAGCGCACGGCGTCCGGATCGTCGAGGTCGTGCACGGCGATGCCCGCCATGGCGGCGGCGTCCAGGACGTCCGTCACGGTCTTCGCCGTGCCGACCACCTCGCCGTCGATCTCCACGATGCGAAACGGCGGGCTGCCGGGCTGCACGCCGAGGACCGTGATGCGGGGGTTCGCCGTGTACGGATACTCGCTCATGCCTGGAACTCTTCCACGGCGGAGCGAGGGACCGCCTCGCCAGTCGGCCGCTCGGGCTACCCCGGGCCGCCCGACCGCGGGCCCGCACACCGGCACACCCTCAAGCTGAAGTACAGGGTGAGCCTTGTGGTCGGTGACAAGGTCACGACCCGCCAATTGCTCATGGGAACCATTTTCATATAGCGTCGGGCCGTCGCCCCGCCCCCACCACCCCAGGAGGACCCGATGGCCGTACCCAAGCGGAAGATGTCCCGCAGCAACACCCGCCACCGCCGCGCGCAGTGGAAGGCCACCGCTCCCCGACTGGTGCCCGTCACCGTCGACGGCACCCGGCACCTGGTCCCGCAGCGCCTGCTCAAGGCGTATCAGCACGGCCTGCTGCGCCTGCCCGCGCACCGCGGTGACCACCGATGACCTGAGCCCCGCCACCCGCCCGGTGCGCCTCTTGTGGGTCCGATCATGGAGAGGGCACTGTGGCTGCCACAACCGTCACCACCGACGCGCGAGGTGCAGGCATGGACAGCGGAGCAGGACCGGCCGGGCCTTCCGGGGGCCGGCCGGGGCGGCGGCGGTTCCTCGGGGCACTGGCCAAAGCGGCCACGGCGGGAGCCCTGTCGGCCACCGCCGCTTGCGCCTCCCCCCACCCGCCCGAGCGCGAGAGCGCGGACCGCACACGTCCGGACGGCACGCGCAAGGCCCCCGACTCGTCCGCCGCACACCGCCCGCTCCGCGAGGGACGGTTGTTCCTGGGCACGTACACCTCCCAGGAAGGCGGCGGCAAGGGCATCGGGCTCGCGACGTACGACGAGACGACGGGCCGCGTCACCGGCACCGGCACGATCACCGGCGTGCCCGACCCCTCCTATCTCGCCCTGCACCCCTCGGGCCGCACCCTCTACGCCGTGGACGAGCGGGAGAAGGGCGGGGTGACCGCCGTCGCGCTCTCCCCCGACGGCGGTCACAAGGTCCTCGGGAGGCGGGACACCGGCGGCGGGGCGCCCTGCCACCTCTCGGTGCATCCGAGCGGCCGCTGGCTGCTCAGCGCCAACTATCTCTCCGGCAGCGTGAGCGTCCACCCCGTCGACCGGTCCGGGGCGCTGGGCGAGCGGACCGACGTGGTCACGCACTCCACCCCGCCGCCCGGCCCGGGCCAGGACGGGCCACACGCCCACCAGATCGTCACGGCGCCCGACGGCCGCCACGTCCTCGCCGTCGACCTCGGCACCGACTCCGTCCACACCTACCGGCTCGACACCGAGGCGGGCACCCTCCGCCGGCTGTCGTACGCGACGCTGCGGCCCGGCGCGGGCCCGCGCCACCTCGCCTTCCACCCCTCGGGGCGCTTCGCGTATCTCGCCGACGAGCTGGACGACACCGTCGTCGTCTGCGCGTACGACCCCGCCACCGGCCGCCTCACCCCGGGCGAGCCGCAGTCGACGGGCTCCGGTGCCACGACCAATTACCCGGCGCAGATCGTGGTGACGCGCGAGGGGCGCTTCGCCTTCCTCGCCAACCGCGGCCACAACAGCGTCGCGCGGTACGCGGTCGAGGGCGGCGGCGCCCGGCTGCGGCTCCTGGGTACGGTGCCCGTGCGCGGGGACTTCCCGCGGCATCTCGCCCTGTCCCCGTCGGAGCGGCTGCTGTTCACCGCGAACCAGAAGTCGGACTCGGTGAGTGTGTTCCGGGTCGACCGGCGCAGTGGTGAACTGCGTCTGGCGGGCAAGCCGTTCGTGGCGCCGGTCGCGGTGTGCGCGCTGCCCGGCGGCGAGGCGGGACGGACGGCCTGACGGGGCGGGCCCCTGGGCGGCAGTCGTCGCCGCGGCCGGCCGCTACGGCTTGGTGAAGCCGACGTCGCTCGCCCGGACGGCGATCTCCACCTCGTCGCCGAGGGCCCATTCGGCGACGCGCGAGACCATCGCGGCGGGGACCAGGTCGCTGATGCCCTCCGCGGCCGGGATGTCGTAGGTCGCGTGGGCGTCGTGCGGCAGGACGACTCGGAAGTCCAGGTCCAGGGCGGTGCGCGCGGTGGCGCTGACACACATCTCGGACATGACCCCGCAGATGGCCAGCTCCGTGACGCCGGCCTCCTTGAGCAATTCCTCCAGGCGGGTCCCCTCGAAGCCGTCGTCGACGGTCTTGCGCAGCACGACCTCGCCGCGGTCGGTGTCGACGGGCAGCGCGACCGCCCAGCCCGGCGTGCCCGGCTCGTCGGGGCTGCCGGGCTCGCCGTCGTTCTGGAGCTGGACGACGAACGCGCCGCTCTCGCGTGCCCTCGCCATGAGGTCGCGGACCCGGTCGAGCAGGCGGTCCGCGTGGGGCACGGCGCCGTCGCCGTGGACGAAGGCGCACTGCATGTCGACCACCAACAGGGCCTGGACGGGGGCGTGGGACTCGGGGTGGTGCGGGGGCGGCTGTTTCTGCATCCCGCCATGATGCCCTGCGCGTGACACCGCGACGCGGGGCGGTGGCGTCGGTAACGTACCCACGCATGAGCACGGACCTGACCGTTCTCCTCGTCTGCGCGGCCGTACTGCTCGCCGCGACGCTGGCCGTCGCGGTCGTTCTGCTCGTCCGCCTCGTCCGCACGCGCCGCGCCCTGCGCAGAGCCGGACTTCCGGTCGAGCGGCAGTGGGTGTTCTGGGGCGCGGTCGCCTATCTCGTGCTGCCCACCGACCTGCTCCCCGACCCGATATACCTGGACGACGTCGGGGTGCTGCTCCTCGCGCTGCGCTCGATGCGGTCAACCGCCGACGGGCCGCCCGCGCCGGGAGGCTGAGAGGCGGGCCCTGGTGAGCAGGGCGTGCATGCAGTCCGTCACCTGGGAGACGTCCTCGACCGTCTGAGGGAACGCCAGGCGTACGTCCGCCTGGCCGCGGACGCGTTCGAGGCGCAGGCAGATGCCGTGCCGGTCGAGGGCGAGCGGGCGCACCCGCACCACGCCTTGGAGGCTGTCCGGGCTGATGAGGCGGGTGAGCTGCTCGACGGCGTCCGGGTGGGCGTCGGCGAGGTGGGTGAGCAGCCGGGACTCCGCCTCGGCGAGCGGATCGGGGACGGTCAGGGCCAGTTCGTCCGGCTCGATGCCGTGGCGTTCGCCGTTCGCGTCCTGCAGGACCGCGCGCGTCGGTTCGAGGACGAGGTGGTCGCCGTCGTACGCCAGTGACCCCGACAGCCACAGACGCGCGCGGACGCGGTCCCTGACCGGCACCGGCGCGACGTCGGCGAACTCGACCAGCGTGGTCGGCGCGCCGCGCGGCGCGCAGATCAGGGCGGCGGCGAGCGCGCTGTCCTCGGGCGGGCACAGCCGCAGCCTGCCGTCCTCGGTGACGCTGTGCGCGCCGACGAGTTCGTCCTTGCCGATCTCCGTGGTGACCGCGCAGGACCATGCGGTGGCGAGCACCGAACGGGCGCGTGCCGCCGCTGTGGGCACGGTCGTGCTGCTGTGACGGACAGCCATCCTCAACCTCCATTAGGTAAGCCTTGCCTAACTTATCGGAGATCGGGGGGCGGGGCCAGTACGCAAACGGCCCCGCGCGGCGAACCACGCGGGGCCGGGACACGGCGACGATCCGGTCAGTGCCCGCGGGCGATCCACTCCCGCAGATGCGGCGCCTCGGCGCCGATCGTCGTGCTGTCGCCGTGCCCGGTGCGCACCACCGTCTCCGGCGGCAGCGTCAGCAGCCGCTCCCTGATGGATGCCACGATCGTGGGGAAGTCGCTGAAGGAACGGCCCGTCGCGCCCGGTCCCCCGGCGAAGAGCGTGTCACCGGTGAAGACGGTGCCGAGCGCCGGGGCGTACAGGCTGACCGCGCCGTGGCAGTGCCCGGGCGTGTGCAGCACCCGCAACGCCGTGCCCGCGACGGTCAGTTCCTGCCCGTCGGCCAGCTCGCCGTCCGGGGCGCGGTCGGGGTGGGTCCGCTTCCACAGCTCCGTGTCGGCCGGGTGCAGCAGGATCGGCGCGCCGGTGCGGGCGGCCAGCGCCGGGGCGGCGTCGACGTGGTCGTCGTGCGCGTGGGTGCACACGATCGCGACGAGGCGCCGCTCCCCCACCGCCGCCGCGATGGCGTCCGCGTCGTGCGCGGCGTCGATGACGACGCACTCGCGGTCGTCACCGACGATCCATACGTTGTTGTCGACCTCCCAGGTGCCGCCGTCCAGGGAGAAGGTCCCGGACGTGAGGAGGTGGTCGACGCGCGCGCCGGAGGCGTTCGCCGGGGACGGGGCCGCCATCAGAACATCACCACCGAACGCAGGACGTCGCCGTGGTGCATCCGCTCGAAGGCCTTCTCCACGTCCTCCAGGGCGATGGTCTCCGTGACGAACGCGTCCAGGTCCAGGCGGCCCTGCCGGTAGAGGTCGACGAGCATCGGGAAGTCCCGCGAGGGCAGGCAGTCCCCGTACCAGCTCGACTTCAGCGCGCCGCCGCGCCCGAAGACGTCGAGGAGCGGCAGCTCGATCCTCATGTCGGGCGTCGGCACGCCGACCAGGACGACGGTGCCCGCCAGGTCGCGGGCGTAGAAGGCCTGCTCGTACGTCTCGGGGCGACCGACCGCCTCGATGACGACGTCGGCGCCGTTGCCGCCGGTCAGCTCGCGCACGGCCTCGACGGGGTCGGCGGTGCGGGAGTTGACGGTGTGGGTGGCGCCGAGGCCCTGTGCCGTCCGGAGCTTCTTGTCGTCGATGTCCACGGCGATGATCTTCGCGGCGCCGGCGAGGCGGGCGCCCACGACGGCGGCGTTGCCGACGCCGCCGCAGCCGATGACGGCGACCGAGTCGCCGCGGCCGACGTTGCCGGTGTTGATGGCGGCGCCGATGCCCGCCATCACCCCGCAGCCGAGGAGACCGGCAGCGGCGGGCGATGCCTCCGGGTCGACCTTGGTGCACTGCCCGGCGGCGACGAGGGTCTTCTCCGCGAAGGCGCCGATGCCGAGGGCGGGCGACAGCTCGGTGCCGTCGGCCAGGGTCATCTTCTGCTTCGCGTTGTGCGTGTCGAAGCAGTACTGGGGGCGGCCGCGCAGACAGGCGCGGCACTGGCCGCACACCGCACGCCAGTTGAGGATCACGAAGTCGCCGGGGGCGACCTCGGTGACGCCCTCGCCGACCGACTCGACCAGGCCCGCCGCCTCGTGCCCGAGCAGGAACGGGAAGTCGTCGTTGATGCCGCCCTCCCGGTAGTGCAGGTCGGTGTGGCAGACCCCGCACGCCTGGATCTGCACCACGGCCTCTCCGGGCCCCGGGTCGGGGACGGTGATCGTCTCGATCCGTACCGGCTCGCCCTTTGCGCGGGCGACCACGCCCCGCACCTGCTGCGCCATGACTTCAGCCCTTCTCTCAACTCCGCGTCTTTCCCGCCCATCGTTACAGGTCGTACGCCTCGTGTCCCGGGCGGCACCGGAACGCGCCCTAGGGTGAGCGGGTGCGTGTTCTCGCTGCCCAGGCCCTTCTGCCGGTCGGCCCGGCGCTCGCCGTGGCCCTGCTGGTGCTGCTGCTCGCCGCCGCCGCGACGGCGGCCGTCTTCCGGCTCGCCCCCGACGCCTCGCGGGGCAGGGCGCGGGAGATCCTGGTCGCCGGGGCGCGTGCCACGGCGCAACTGGCCGTCGTCTCGCTGGTCATCGGCTGGGTGGCGCACCACACGGCGGCGCTCCTCGCGTTCCTGCTGCTGATGTTCGCCGTCGCCACCCGCACCGCCGGCCGGCGCGTCACCGCGAACGGCACCTGGTGGCGGACGGCGCTGCCGATCGCGGGTCCCGTGCTCCCGGTGGTGAGCGGCCTGGTCCTCGGCGGGCTGCTCCCGCCCCGGGGCATCGCCATGATCCCCGTGGCGGGCATCCTCATCGGCGGCGCGCTGACGGCGACCGTCCTCGCGGGCCGCCGCTGCCTGGACGAACTGCGCACCCGCCACGGGGAGTTCGAGGCCGGCCTGGCCCTCGGCCTGGCCGACCGCGACGCCCGTCTGGAGGTGGTCCGCCCGGCGGCCTCCGACGCCCTGCTGCCCGGCCTGGACCAGACCCGCACCGTCGGGCTCGTCACGCTGCCCGGCGCCTTCGTCGGCATGCTGCTGGGCGGCGCGTCCCCGGTGCTCGCGGGCGCCGTGCAGCTCTTCGTCCTGGTGGCCCTGATGGCGGTCCAGGCCGTGGCCGTGGCCTCACCGTCGAACTGGTCGCCCGGGGACGGCTGCACCGCGAGGAGCCGGGCGCCTCCCCTGCGGCCGGGAGCCAGGCGTAGGCTCGACCACTATGTCTGTCTACGAAGAAGAAATCGGCGCCCTGCGGGGCGGCTCCGCCGACCTGCGCCAGTTCGAGGGCAAGACCGTCCTCGTCGTCAACGTCGCCTCCAAGTGCGGTCTGACCCCGCAGTACGCGGGCCTGGAGCGGCTGCACGAGCAGTACGCGGCGCGCGGCTTCAGCGTGCTCGGCGTGCCCTGCAACCAGTTCCTTGGCCAGGAGCCCGGCACCTCCGAGGAGATCGCGCAGTTCTGCTCGGCGACGTACGGCGTGACCTTCCCGCTGACGGAGAAGGTCGACGTCAACGGAGAGGGCCGGCACCCGCTGTACGCCCGCCTGGTCGATACGGCGGACGCCGAGGGGCACACCGGGGACATCCGCTGGAACTTCGAGAAGTTCCTGGTGAACGGCGCCGGGGAGGTCGTCGCCCGCTTCTCCCCGCAGACCGAGCCGGACGCGCCCGAGGTCGTCGCGGCCATCGAGAAGCACCTCCAGGGCTGATCCGCGCCCCTGGCCCGCCCGGTACCGGACGTGCGCCGTCGCACCGGCCGGGCCGGGCTCCCCCGCTCACTCGCGAGAGCGCGATACCTCCAGCCGGGCCAAGCCGATCTGCGGAGTCGGTGCCGCGCTCCTACGGTGGCTGAATGGCCATCAGGTACCTTCCGTGCTCCTCCTCCGTACGCACCGCGGCCCTCGCGCTCGGGGCTCTGGTCCTCCTGTCCTTCCCTGCCTCCCCCGCCGCCGCGACCGACGTCCCGGCCGAGCCCGCGCCGCCGCGGCCGCTGCCCGCGTACTCCTCCACGCTGCTGGACCGGCCGGGCGTGCAGGTCCGGCCCGGGCCCGCCGCGCCCGGGCTGCCCGCCGACGTCACCGCCCTCGCGTGGCTGGTGGCGGACGCCCGTACGGGCGAGGTGCTCGCCGCCAAGAACGCGCACCGGCCACTGCCGCCCGCCTCCACCCTCAAGTCGCTCTTCGCCCTGACGGCACTGCCCCACCTCGAGGCGGAGCAGCGCCACGTCGTCGCCGAGCACGAGCTGGACGAGGTCGGCGACGGCAGCAGCCTGGTGGGGGTGGCGCCGGGCCGCGCCTATCGCGTCGCCGACCTGTGGCGCGGCGTCTTCCTCAGCTCCGGCAACGACGCCGTGCACGTCCTCGCAAGGCTCAACGGCGGTCTGCGCACCACCGTGCAGCAGATGCGGGCCAAGGCCCGCGAGCTGGGCGCCCGGGACACGCAGGTGGTCTCGCCGGACGGCTACGACGCCGAGGGGCAGGTGTCGTCCGCGTACGACCTCGCGGTGTTCGGCAAGGCGGGGCTCGCCGATCCGCAGTTCGCCCGCTACTGCTCGACCGCGGTCGCCCGGTTCCCGGCGGGCGGCTGGTCGTACCGGATCCAGAACACCAACCGGCTGCTGACGGGTGCCGACGGCGTCGCGCCCTACCCGGGGCTGCTCGGTGTGAAGAACGGCTACACCAGCCATGCGGGCGCCACCCTCATCAGCGCCGCCCAGCGCGACGGGCACACCCTCGTCGTGACGGTGATGAATCCGCAGACGGGCGGTGCGCAGGCGGTGTACGAGGAGGCGAGATCCCTGCTGGACTGGGGTTTCGCGGCGGCGGGGAAGGTGCAGCCGGTGGGCTCGCTGCTGCCGCCGCAGCAGGACACGCACGCCGCGCCGAACCCGGCGCACGCCGCCGGCACGGCGACGGTCCGGGCCCTGGAGCCGGACGACTCCGACTGGCCCGCGGTGCTGCTGGTCGCCGCGGGCGCGGTGACCGTCCTTGCGGGCGTGGTGCTGGCCCTGCGGCGGCGGGCCGTCTCGCTGTCCCGGCGCAGGAACGCCGGACGGAGGGTCCCCGACTGAGCGGACGCGGGCAGACCGTGCGGTGAGTGCTCCGCCGAGGGTGGCCGTGCGGGGCGAGGAGGCGGGGGCGGAGGTTTTCGCTAGGGCGTGTTTCGAAAGTAGCGTCGTCCGCCCGCAGGGCGGGCCTGGCGGCGTCTGGTGCGTGCGCTCGCAAGGCGGAGGGTCGCCCCGATACTGGTGGTATCGGGGCGATCCCGACAACGCGGCGAGCGTGCGTGCCAGGCGTCGCCAGGCAGACGGGACTTTCGAAACACGCCCTAGTGCCCGCTGCCCTGGACGCCGCCGAGGAGTCGGGAGAGCCCCTCGTCGAGATCAAGGCCGCCCTCCTCTTCGCCGTCGGGGACCACGGAGTACGAGCGGGCCAGGAAGCGGCGGAGCGCGATCCTGTCGAACTGGACCAGGGCCATCCCCTGGTGGGAGTGGAACTCCAGCACCGTCCGCGCCCGCCCGCACGGCCATATGCGCACGTCACCGCCGCCCGCGGGGGCGCTGAGGCCGTCCTCCAGGAGCCGGCGGGCGAAGATCCAGGTGACCTCCATGCCGTCGAGGGAGGCCTCGGAGGGGAAGGTGATCTGGACCGCCAGCGGGTCCTCGGCCGAGTAGCGCAGGACCACGGGGAGGCCGTACTCATGTCCGTCCGGGGCGACGAGGCGGGCGCGGGTGGGCTGCTGAAGGGTGACGGCCATGATCGAGCTCCACTTCTGGTTCTTCCACTGCGCGGGATCCCTTCGCGGACCCCTGTGCCCTTACGACCCCGTACGGAGGGGTTTCATTACGGCGATTCCGGCAAGAGACCGGTGTGACCTGTGTCACCCACCTCGCATGAGTGGTGCGTCCGAGGACCGTGTGACCGTCCGTGTGCCCCTCACGGGCCGGTACACACGTGCCGGGCCCCGGCCGGTGCGGCCGTGCGCCGGGCCCCGGCGCGTTGCAGGATGGGCCCATGCTGCTCGCCCGGCTCGCCCACGTGTCCAAGGAAGTGGCCGCCACCTCCGCGCGGTCCCGGAAGATCGCCCTGCTCGCGGAGCTGTTCGCGGCCGCCGAGCCCCAGGACGTGCCGATCGTCATCCCCTATCTGGCGGGGCGGCTGCCCCAGGGCCGGCTCGGCATCGGCTGGAGCACGCTCAAGGACGCCGGGCCGCCCGCCGCCGAACCGAGCCTGACGGTGCGCGGCGTGGACGCGGCGCTCACCGCGATCGGCGCGGTGTCCGGTACCGGGTCGCAGGGCGAGCGGCGCCGTCTGATCGGTGAGCTGATGGGGGCCGCGACCGCCGACGAGCAGCGGTTCCTCGTCGGCCTGCTCACCGGCGAGGTCCGGCAGGGCGCGCTGGACGCGGTCGCCGTCGAGGGCCTGGCGGTGGCCACGCAGACGCCCGCGGACGCCGTGCGGCGCTCGGTGATGCTCGCCGGCTCCGTGAGCCCGGTCGCGCAGGCGCTGCTGGCGCGCGGCCCCGAGGCGCTGGAGGAGTTCCGGCTGACCGTGGGCCGGCCCATCCTGCCGATGCTCGCGCACGGCGCCACGTCGGTCGCCGAGGGCATCGACAAGCTCGGCGCGTGCGCGGTCGAGGAGAAACTGGACGGCATCCGGGTCCAGGTCCACCGCAGTGGCGACGACGTCCGCGTCTACACCCGCACCCTGGACGACATCACCGGCCGGCTGCCGGAACTGACGGCCGCCGCACGCGAGCTGAAGGGTGAGCAGTTCATCCTGGACGGCGAGGTCATCGCCCTGGACGCGCAGGGGCGGCCGCGGCCGTTCCAGGACATCGCGGGGCGCGTGGGCTCACGCGTCGACGTCGAGACGGCGGCGGCCGGGCTGCCCCTGTCCCCCGTCTTCTTCGACGCCCTGTCCGTGGCCGGGCGAGACCTGCTCGCTCTGCCGTTCGCCGAGCGGCACGCGGAGTTGGCCGCGCTGGTCCCCGAGCCGATGCGGGTGCGCCGCGCGGTGGTGGACGAGCCCGGTGACGAGCGCCTGCGCGGTGCGGCCGAGCAGTTCTTCGAGGAGACGCTGGCGCGCGGCCACGAGGGAGTCGTCCTGAAGTCGCTCGACGCCCCGTACAACGCGGGCCGGCGGGGGGCGTCCTGGCTGAAGGTCAAGCCGGTGCACACGCTGGACCTCGTGGTGCTGGCCGCGGAGTGGGGCCATGGGCGCCGCACCGGCAAGCTCTCCAACCTCCACCTGGGGGCGCGGCGGCCCGACGGGACGTACGCGATGCTGGGCAAGACGTTCAAGGGCATGACGGACGCGATGCTCGCCTGGCAGACGGAGCGCCTCCAGGAGCTGGCGGTCAGCGACGACGGCCACGTGGTGGAGGTCCGCCCCGAACTCGTCGTGGAAATCGCCTACGACGGTCTGCAGCGCTCCACGCGCTACCCGGCCGGCGTGACCCTCCGCTTCGCCCGCGTCCTGCGCTACCGCGAGGACAAGCCCCCCGAGCAGGCGGACACCGTGGAGACCGTGCTGGCCCGCCGTACGGCGTGATCCGGTCCGGCCTCGGGCCGATTGTCTAGTTCCCACCTCGGGCCGATTGCATAATTTTGCCAACACTTGGCCCCGATAGGGTGACACCACGGGATGATCACCTATCGCACAAGGGGAAAGCTGTGCCCGCATCACGTCTGAGCCGCACGCCACTTCCAGGCATCGGCATCCGTTACGACCTCACGACCCGGGAACAGCGGCGGCTGTCGGTCATCGCCCACCGGGACGGGGCGCGGACACTGAGCGCGTACCGGTCCGACGACCCGGACGCGTGCGCCCTGTCGCTGCGGCTCAGCTCGGGCGAGGCGGAATCGCTGATCGATGCCTTGATGCCGTCGCACCACAGCCCCACCTTGCTGCACACCACGGACCTGGGTCTGGTGGCCGAGCGGGTGCTGCTGTCCGCCACCTCGCACTGGAACGGACGGCTCCTCGGCGAGACCCGGATGCGGACCGAGACGGGCGTCTCGATCGTGGCGGTGCTGCGGCGGGCCGACGCGTTCCCCTCGCCCGCCCCCGACTTCCGCCTGGCGGGCGGGGACACCCTGATCGTGATCGGCACGCGCGAAGGCGTGGAGACGGCCGCGGCGATACTCGGGCAGGAGTGATCGCGTGCACTCCGCTGTCTTCCTCATCGAGTTCGGCGCGATCATCCTGGCTCTCGGGCTGCTCGGCCGGTTCGCGGGCCGCTTCCGGTTCTCGCCGATCCCGCTCTATCTGCTGGCGGGGCTCGCGTTCGGCGAGGGCGGGCTGCTGCCGCTCGGCGCGAGCGAGGAGTTCGTCGCCATCGGCGCCGAGATCGGCGTCATTCTTCTGCTGCTCATGCTCGGCCTCGAGTACACGGCCAGCGACCTCGTCAGCAACCTCAAGACGCAGTACCCGGCGGGCCTGGTCGACTGCACGCTGAACGCCCTGCCGGGCGCCGTCGCCGCGCTGCTGATGGGCTGGGGTCCGGTCGCCGCCGTCGTCCTCGCCGGTGTCACCTGGATCTCGTCGTCCGGTGTCATCGCCAAGGTCCTCGGCGACCTCGGGCGGCTCGGCAACCGCGAGACGCCGGTCATCCTCAGCATCCTCGTCCTCGAAGACCTGGCGATGGCCGTCTACCTGCCCATCATCACCGCCCTGCTGGCGGGTGTCGGCTGGGCCGCGGGCAGCCTCACGCTCGCCGTCGCGCTCGGCGCGGCGGGCCTCGTCCTCTTCCTCGCCGTGCGCTACGGACGGCTCATCTCCCGCTTCGTCTCCAGCGACGACCCGGAGAAGCTCCTCCTGGTGGTGCTCGGCCTGACCATCCTCGTCGCCGGCATCGCCCAGCAGCTCCAGGTGTCCGCCGCCGTCGGCGCCTTCCTGGTCGGCATCGCGCTGTCCGGTGAGGTCGCCGAGGGCGCGCACTCGCTGCTCGCGCCCCTGCGGGATCTCTTCGCGGCCGTCTTCTTCGTCTTCTTCGGGCTGCACACCGATCCGGCGAGCATTCCGCCCGTGCTGCTGCCCGCGCTGGCGCTCGCCGTCGTCACCGCCCTGACGAAGATCGCCACCGGCTACTGGGCGGCCCGGCGCGCGGGCGTCTCCGTCAAGGGCAGGTGGCGGGCCGGCGGCGCGCTGGTGGCGCGGGGCGAGTTCTCCATCGTCATCGCGGGCCTCGCGGTCGGCGCCGGCATCGAGCCGTCGCTGGGGCCGCTGGCGACGGCGTACGTCCTGATCCTCGTGGTCATCGGCCCGCTCACCGCCCGTTACACGCAGCCCGTCGCCGGCTTCGTGGGCGGCGCCCTCGCCCGGCGGCGGGCGGCCGCCACCGGGGGCGGGAACGTACAGGTTCCCGGGCCCCGGGAAGCGGCCGAGTCCCGGGACGGACAGGACGCGGGCGATCGCGCCTAGGCCCTGGGACCGCTCGGTCAGCCGATGCAGCTGGGGCGGAATTCCGGGTCCGCCGGGCCCTTGCGGCTCAGCGCGGCGAGGACCCACTGGGCGACGACCGGGTCCTTCGTCGCCTGGTCGTGCAGGAACGGGTCCAGCGGGCAGCGGTCCTGGAGGACGACGTTGGTGACGTACTCCTTCGGGCCGCTCAGCAGGGCGTTGGTGTACGGGACGACGATCTCGTCGTAGCGGGTGGTGAGGACGGTGTAGTCGGGGCCCGCCGGGGTCTGTGTGCCGGTGTTGAGCCTCGTCAGCAGGTCCGAGCCGACCATCTGGTCGGTGCAGGCCGGGCAGACGGTGTGGCCGAGGGGCCTGGCCAGCGGGTTGGTCGTGCCGTGGTTGGACGGCACGATGCCGATGAGGTCGTCCACCTTGTCGGCGCCGCCGAGGAACTTCACGTAGTAGCGGGGCATCATGCCGCCCTGGCTGTGGCCGACGATGTCGACCTTCGCCGCGCCCGTGGCGCCCCGCACGGCCTCGACGAAGTCCTTGAGTTCCCCGGCGGAGCTCGCGACCGGGTCGGTCGCCATGTTCCCGTAGTTGAACGCGAAGACGCAGTAGCCCGCTCTCTTCAGCTTCGGCGAGAGGGTGGCCCAGTTCTCCCGCATCAGCTTGAAGGTGCCGTTGACCAGCACGACCGGCTGCGGGTGCGCCGCGTCCGGGGTGCACGACCAGTCGTTCGCGCCGCGCGGCGGTATGTCGAGGAGCGAGGCGGACGCCGCGGCGGGGGCGGAGGCGGCCGCCGGGACGGCGAGGCCCACGACGGCCAGGGCGAGGGTGGCCGCGGCGGCCAGGGCGGACCGTGCGGAGCGGCGCAGGGTGCGAAGGTGCATGACAGTTCCCGTCGGTCAGGAAGGCCGCCGGGGCAGGGCGTTCGGCGGCACGCGAACGCGGTTCGGCAATGCCGACCGCTGGGAGAGATCGTTTTCCGTGGGCCCCCGGCGCGTCAAGCGCTTTGCGTTCCGCGTTCCTCACACCGGCCAGGGGTTGCGTGCGGGAGGTGGCGCGGTGCGGTCGGGACGAGTGCGGGACTCGCCGCCCACCGGGGCCCCGGCGCCTGGCACGATGCTCTCCATGACCCCAGGGCCCGCCTTCCGCCTCGCCCGAGCCGCCGTGTTCGCGGCCGTGTGCGTGGTGACGACGGCCCTCGGGCACGCCCTCATGTCGGGGGCCGCGCTGCCGTGGTGGGCCATCGGTTACGCGTTCGGGGCCACGGCGGCCGCCGCGTGGTGGCTGACCGGGCGCGAGCGGGGGCCGCTGGCGGTCACGGGCGCCACGGTCGGCGCGCAGCTGCTCCTGCACGAGCTGTTCGCCGTGGCGCAGCGGATGGGCCCACGGCCGGCGCACGCCGGTGACGGCATGAACCACATGAACCATCCGATGCCGCCGCCGTCCCCCGGCCCCCAAGCCGGCACCGCCACGGCCGCCGGGTCCGAGGCGGGCATGCCCGACTGGCTGACGTCCGTGTTCGGGCACAGCGGCCTCGGCATGTTCCTCGCCCACCTCGTCGCCGCGCTGGTCTGCGCCCTGTGGCTGTGGCGCGGGGAGGCCGCCGCCCACCGCGCCGGACGCGCGCTCGCCGCGGCCGTCTTCGTGCCGCTGCGGCTCGTCCTCAGGGTTCTCGTCGCGGCGCCGCCTCCGGCCCCGCCGCGCGTCGGCGCGCTCGTGCCCGTACCGCGGCTGCGCGGGGTTCTGCTCCAGTACGCCCTCGCACGCAGAGGTCCGCCGGTCCTTCCGGTCAGTTCCTGAGACCCGTTCCCGGCACCGGCTCCTGACGCCGGTTCCCGAAGTCGGTTCCTGACACCGCCCGCGCCCCTCGGCGCCGGGCGGCTCTTCGGCGTTCGCGCCGTCCCCGGACTCCCTTCCCCGAAGGACCTCTTGCGATGACTCCTGCCCTGCTGGGCCCTGCCCTTCCGGCCTCCTCCGCCCGGCCACGCCCCGCGCGCGGCGCGGATCCGACCCGTGACGACCTGATCACCGAGTGGGCGCTGGCCGCCCGTGACGGTGACGCCGAGGCGTTCGAGCGGTTCGTGCGGGCCACCCGACGCGACGTCTGGCGGTTCGTCGCCCACCTCAGCGGTGACCTGCACGGCGCCGACGACCTGACCCAGGAAACGTACTTGCGGGCCCTGACCGGGCTGCGCGGCTACGCCGCCCGCTCCTGTGCCCGTGCCTGGCTGCTCGCGATCGCGCGCCGGACCGTCGCGGACCGCTTCCGCACGGCCGCGGCCCGCCCGCGCGTCATCGACACCGACGACTGGCAGCTGGCCGCCGAGCGGGCGCAGCCGCGCGGCCTGCCCGGCTTCGACGAGGGCGTGGCCCTGCTCGACCTCTTGGCGTCGCTCGACGCGCCGCGCCGCGAGGCGTTCGTGCTGACCCAGCTCGCCGGGCTGCCGTACGCGGAGGCGGCGGCCGCCACCGGCTGTCCCGTAGGGACGGTCCGCTCGCGGGTGGCGCGCGCCCGGGAGCGGGTGAGCGCGCTACTCCTCGCGGCCGACGGCGCGGCCTGACCGGTACGCCCCCGCCACCGGCCCCGTCCGGTGCGGACGCCAGTGTCGGGGGCGGGGGCGAGCCGCAGCTACTCGTCGCAGTGCGCGGACCCTTGTGCCGGATCCGGGTCCGGGTCCGCTTCCTCCGCCCACCGCCGGCTCCACGCGAACAGCGGTTGCAGGGAGTCGACAAGGTCCTCACCGAGCTGGGTGAGGTGATACCCGTCCGCGCGCAGAGTGAGCAGGCGGACATCGGTCAGCTCGCCGAGCCGGGTGCTCAGCACACTGGACGACATGCGCTCGCACCGGCGCTGCAACTCACGGAAACCGCCCGGGGCCTGACTCAGCTCCCACAGGATGAGCAGCGTCCAGCGCCGTCCCAGCAGGTCGAGTGCGGCCATGACCGGGCGTCCCGACGCGGACCCCCGCACCGGTACGCCGGGCCGCGGTGTTCTGCCTGCCATGTTCCCCTCTCCTCCCTTGCGCTTCGCTTCTCGAAGCAGCATAGTGATTCGAAAAGCGAAGCACCGGGCATGGGAGCGCCGATGTCGCGATCAGCCCTGCCGGAACCGCCGTACGACGGCACGTCAACGCACCGCCGGACCTGTCCGGCCGAACACTGGAGGTTTCCATGGCCAAGGGCTACTGGGTCAGTGTCTACCGCGTCATTTCCGACCCCGAGAGGCTGACCGCCTACGACAAGCTGGCCGGGCCGGCCGTCCGGGCCGGGGGCGGGCGCACCCTGTCCCGTGGTGGTCGGGCCGTCGCCCACGAGGCGGGGAACAAGCACCGCGTCGTCCTGGTCGAGTTCGACAGCTTCGATCAGGCCGTCGCGGCCTACGACAGCGAGGCGTACCAGAAGGCGCTGGTGCTCATCTCCGACTGCGTCGAGCGCGACTTCCGCATCGTCGAAGGCATTGCCTGACCCCGACTCCGGCTCGGCCGGCAGGTCAGTCGCGCGTTTCGCGTACGAACAGCGTCACCGTCACGCTCGCCTGAAAGCCGTTGCTGCGCATCAGCGCGGCCGACGCGGTGTTGCGGGCCTCCACGTCGGTCACCACGGCGCTCGCGCCCGCTTCGGTGAGCGTGGCGCAGCAGGCCTTCACCAGGCGGCTCGCGATGCCCTGCCCCTGGTACTCGGGGGCGCTCGCGATCCACTCCAGGTTGCCCCAGTCGGCGCGCTGGTCGAAGCCCATCGAGCCGAGCACGAACCCGGCGAGCCGGTCCCCGTCGAGCGCCACCCAGCAGGCCGACGCCTCGCTGTCCAAGTGGCCGGCGATCGCCGACAGCGACCAGGACGTGTAGGGCTTCACGGAGGTGTCGTAGACCTGGCGGCCCAGCGCGAGGACGTCGGCCAGATGGGTGGCCGTCATCGGCGCGAGGCCGATCGCCGGGCGCTTCGGCGCGGCGGAGGTGGACATGAGGCCTCCCGGGGGCGGGTACCGCGCTCGGCGGCGCTTCGTCCCTCTCACGCTATGAGGCGGCCCCGGGTCCCGCATGCGGAGCCGGGCACGGCGGCGGGGCGGGGCCCGGGCGGGCCGTGGTCGAGGCGGGGGCCGCGCTAGGACCGGAGCGGGGCAACTCGCCCGAGCCGTACGTCCTTTGATCAGTTGAACGCCGGTCCGGCCCGCCGTGACGCACCCTCTATCGTGTACCGCATGTCCGTTCCTGAGCTGATCCGCATCGTCTCCCGCTCCTCCCCCATGGCCCTGGCCCAGGTGGAGCGCGTGCGCACCGAACTCGCCGCGCTGCACCCCGGCATCCGTACCGAGGTCGTGCCCGTCACCACCTCCGGTGACCGCTGGATGGGTGATCTGGCGCGCCTCGGCGGGAAGGGGGCGTTCACCAAGGAGGTGGACGCCGCGCTGCTCGCCGGCGAGGCGGACCTCGCGGTGCACTGCGTCAAGGACGTGCCGGCGGACCGGCCGCTGCCCGCGGGGACGACGTTCGCCGCGTTCCTCAAGCGGGACGACATCCGGGACGCGCTGATCCACCCCGGCGGCCTCACCCTCGACGAGCTGCCGGCGGGGACCCGCGTCGGCACGTCGTCGGTGCGCCGCCGCGCGCAGCTCGCCGCCTCGCACCCGCAGCTGGAGTGCGTGCCGATGCGCGGCAACGCGGGCCGCCGCCTGGAAAAGCTCGCCGCGGGCGACGCCGACGCGCTGCTGCTCGCCCAGTCCGGCCTCGAACGCATCGGCCGCCCCGAGCTGGCCAGCGAGATCCTGTCGGTCGAGACGATGTGCCCGCCGATCGGCGCCGGAATCCTCGCCCTCCAGTGCCGTGAGGACGACACCACGACCATCGACGCGGTGAGCGGCCTCGGCGACAGGGACGCGTGGCGCGAGGCGACCGCCGAGCGCATGTTCCTGCACGTCCTGCAGGGCCACTGCAACTCGCCGATCGCCGGGTACGCCCGCTCGCAGCGCAACGGCGACCTGTCGCTGCGCGCCTGCGTCTTCACGCCCGACGGCAAGACGGTGCTCAACGCGCACGAGTGGGCGGGCCCGCTGGACCCGGCGACGCTCGGCACGTCCGTGGCCGTGGCCCTGCTGCGCCAGGGCGCCCGCGAGCTGATCGACGGCATCGCGCACTGACCCGCCGGGGAGTCGGGGCCCCTCCGCAGGACATAGGCATATGCCAGACGCAACACTGTGCCGGGTGTCGCCAAATCCCTTACAGGCCCCCTCCCGCTGTGCGAAAGTCGTTAGCGGTCCACCGTCCGTCACGGTCCACCACCGTCACGGTCTCTCACCCGTCACAGTCCGTCACCCGTCCCGGTCTCTCACCCGTCTTGGCCCACCATCCGTCACGGCCGCCACTCGTCATGGCTGCCCCCCGTCAAGTCGGTCGCCCCGCACCTTCACCGGAGCACCCATGCCGTCCCATGTCTTCGCGGACCACGCCGCCCAGCCGCCCGAGCGCGGCACGGTCGACGCACTGATCTCGCAGACGCGCCGGCTCCGCGGCGAGGTCGACGCCGTGCGGCGCGAGGCGGCGGCCGACCGGGCGGACGCGGCGGGACGCTGGCAGCGGGCCCTGTGCGACCTTGCGGTGCATCAGCTCGACGACCTCGACGACCATCTCGCCCAGCTGCGGGACGGCCCGCCGCAGGCTGCCGCCGGCCCCGGCGGGGCGGCCGAGCCCACCACTGACGACGCGCGCCGGGGCTCGCTCCTGAGCCGGGTGGGCAGCGCCGAGTGGAACCTCCTCACCGACGAGGCCAGCTGGTCCTGCGAGCTGTACGACATCCTCGGCCGCGACCCGGCCGCTCCCCCGCTCTCCCTCGACGAACTCCCCTCCCTCGTGCACCTCGACGACCAGCCGCTGCTGACCGCGATGGTCACCGACTGCCTGGTCGACGGGAAGCCCATCGACGGCGAGTTCCGCGTCACGCGCCCCGGCGGCGGGGTGCGCCAGGTCCACATGATGGGCGAGCCCGTGCTCGGCGCCGACGGGTCCACCGCCTCCATGTGGGCCGTCCTGCGGGACGTCAGCGAACTGCGGCGCAGTCAGCGCGTACTGCGTGAGACCCAGGACTCGCTGCGACGGCGCCGTGAGGACGCGGGCGCCCGGCACCGGCCCGCGGCGGAACCGCGCGCAGCGGCACCGCCGTGGCACGAGGCGCCGCGTTTCCCGCGTGGCGCCCCCGCGCGGCTCGACCTCGCCGCCCGTCATCTCCCCTCATCGATCGGCGCCCCCCTCGGCGGTGACTGGCACGACGCGATGGAACTGCCCGACGGCAACGCCCTGTTGAGCGTCGGCGACCTCACCGGAAACGGCGCCACCGGGACCTCCGGCACCTCCCGCACGGCGATGCTGCTCGGCGCGCTGCGCGGCATGGCGGTCGCGGGCGCCCTGCCCGGCAAACTCATGGGCTGGCTCAACGATCTGATCGACACCACCGTCCCGCACGCCCTCGGCAGCGCGATCTGCTGCCGCTACGACCCGGGCACGCGGCTGCTCACCTGGGCGCGGGCCGGGCACCCCGCCCTCCTGCTCTTCCGCGACGGGACGGGACACGCGCTGCCACCGCCCAAGGGCCCACTCCTCGGCGCCGCCTCCGGTGCCCCCTACGGGCAGGCCGAAGTGCATCTGCGGCCCTCGGACCTGCTGTTGCTGCACACCGACGGCCTGGTGCCACGGCAGGACAGGGACGCGGCGACCGACCTCCTGCTCTCCCTCGCCCCCCGCCTCACGGAACGGCGTACGGCGCAGGAGTGCGCGGACATCGTCGTCGAGGAGTTCGGCACAGCCCTGCGGGAGGACGACGCCTGCCTGTTGGTCGCGCGGTGCCGCTGACGGCGGGGCGTCACGCCTTGGCCGTCCGCCCCGCCCTCCTGGTCCCCCTCGCCTTCGGCAGCGCGACCTTGATCTCCTCGCGCAGGTCCTGGATCGTCGGGTTCCCGGCGTACTGCGCCGTCAGCCGGTACATCTCCCGCAGCCGGTCCCAGGTGCGGTGGGAGGAGTTGGACCCCATCGACACCAGCGCCAGCCGCGCGTACCGGTCCGCCTGTTCGGGGTCGTCGGCGATGAAGCAGGCCGACGCCAGCGAGATGTAGTCGAAGATCTGCGAACGGTCGTGCCCCTTGGCGCGCAGCTCGATGGCCTCCTTGGCGTGCCGCTGCGCGGTGTTCGCCGCGGCCGGGTCGTGGTCGGCGAGCGTGCGGTAGGCGAGCGCCTGCATGCCGTGCAGGTCCGCCTCGTCGAACATCTGCATCCAGCTCGGCGGCGGCACGTCCCCCTTGTCCGACCCGAAGAGGTCCTCGGCGAGACCGAGGGTGCGCCGCATCGCCTGGCCGCGCCCCATCGACGCCTGCGCCCAGGCCTCGATGGTGTACAGCATGGCCTTGGTGCGGGGCAGTGCCTCCGCCCCGGCGCCCGACTTGGCGAGCTTCATCAGGTCCAGGGCGTCGTCCGGCTTGCCGAGGTGCACCATCTGGCGCGCGGCCCGGGAGAGCGCCTCGCCCGCGCGCGGGCGGTCGCCTCCCTCGCGCGCGGCGTGGGCCGCGATGACGAAGTACTTCTGGGCGGTCGGCTCCAGGCCCACGTCGTGGGACATCCAGCCGGCGAGGACCGCGAGGTTGGCGGCGACGCCCCACAGGCGGCGCTGGAGGTGATCGGGATGGCGGTAGGCGAGCATGCCGCCCACTTCGTTGAGCTGGCCCACCACGGCCTTGCGTTGAAGGCCGCCGCCGCGGGCCGCGTCCCAGGCGCGGAACACCTCGACGGAGCGCTCCAGTTCCTCGATCTCCTGGGAGCCGATGGGAGCGGCCTCGTAGCGGTCGAAGCCGGCGGGGTCCGCGTACAGGGGATCGCCGATACGGGGGGCGTCGGCCGCGAGGGCCGGGTCGGTGTGCAGCCAGTCGTGCATGGCGCTGCTGAGTGCGGAGCCTGCGGCAAGCGCGGCACCCGCGCCCACCAAGCCGCGTCGGTTGAGCATGAGGTCCATTCCCGTGAATTCGGTGAGGACCGCGGCTGTCCGCTCGGGCGCCCACGGCACGTCGTCGGGGTGCTCCGCACTCCCGTCGCCACGCCGCTTTCCCGGGCGCCCGTGCCGGACCAGACCGAGGTCCTCAGTGGTCACGACACGGCCGAGACGCTCGGTGAACAGGACGGCCAGCACCCGCGGCACCGGATCGCGGGGGATCTCCCCCATGTCGATCCACCGCCGCACCCGCGAGGTGTCGGTGGCGAGCTGGAGGTGGCCCATGGCCGCCGCCTGCCGGTTCACCAGTCTCGCGAGCTCGCCCTTGGACCAGCCGGCCAGGCCGAACAGGTCCGCGAGGCGGGTGTTGGGTTGTCCGTTCACGTCAAGCCCCCAGGTTCTCGGCTGAGTTGACAGTAACCGCCTGTCAGTTGCTGAGCGACTATTCGCCAGGGTTCGCCAGGGTGCGCCACATGGTGTGCCAGGGGACGCCGGGTGTCAGGTAGGAGTGCGCCACCCCGGCCCGGTCGCCGCAAGGTACTCCCCAGGGTGCTCCCGATGTGATCGGGGCGGGAGGCGCACGCAAATTCACAGGCACACGAAGGGATCTGTATCTCCCATGTACGCAGCATCGTCCTCCGTGTCCGCCCCGCCCCGTCCGCTCCACCCGCGCCCCCCGGCCCCCCGGGGCCGCGAGGTGTCCCCCTCGCCGGGAGGCGGCCCCTATCTGGAGCCGGTGCGACCCTCCGCCGCGCAGCTCGGCGCCGGCCGGACGCGCCGCGTGCCGGGGGCCGGTACCCAACCGCTCAGCGGGAGACTCGACTTGTCCGGCCCGCAGGGGGCGCAACTGCGCACCGCGATCGCCTCGGTGCACCGCATCTGTCCGGAGTTCAACCCCGTGCAGGTCCTGCGCCGCAGCGGCCGCACCGTGCTGCTGGTCGGCACGGCGGGACGCGGTGCCGCCGTCGCCAAGTGTTTACTGGACAACTCTCCCCTGTGGGCCGACCGGATCCGGCACGAAATAGCGGCTTACCGCTCGTTCGTCCGGCACCGCCCGCCCGTGCGCGCGCCTCGGCTGATCGCCGCCGATCCTGAGGCCTGCACGCTGGTGATCGAGCGGATGCCCGGACGGGTGGCGGCCTTGCAGCGGCATCCGGTCGAGGTCCCGCCCCGGGCGGACATCCGGGCGGCGCTCGGCTCCGTGCTGCGCCTGAACCAGTGGCGGCCGCCGGCGGAGATGTTCGGCCGGCCGATGGACTACGGCAAGCGCATCTCCCGCTTCCACGAGCTGGGGCTGCTGACGGACCGCGACCTGGGTGACCTGCAAAAGCTCCTGCACGGCATCGCGCATTCGGCGGTCCGCCAGGGTGAGGGCCCGGAGGCCATGCTGCAGTTCTGCCACGGCGACGCCCTGCTGTCGAACATCCTGCTCTCGCCGGCCGGGCCGGTTCTGGTCGACTGGGAGCACGCGGGCTGGTATCTGCCGGGCTACGACCTGGCCACGCTGTGGGCGGTCCTCGGCGACGCCCCCGTCGCGCGGCGTGAGATCAGCCAGCTGGCGCAGTCGACGGGCACCGCGGCACGCGACGCGTTCCTGGTCAATCTCATGCTGGTGCTGACCCGCGAGATCCGCATGTACGAGACGGCGCTGCAGCGTTCGATGCACGACGCGCCCCCGGCGCCGACCGGGCCGGCCCAGGCGGGGGCCGCGCCGATGGGTGAGGAGCAGCGGCTGCTGCTGAGGCGGCTGCACGACGACTGCCAGATGGCCCGCCGGGCCGTGCGGGCGGCGGTCGGCACCCGCTGACGGGGGGACAGGTCCGCGGCGCACCCTGACAGGGGCGCACCGCGGACCTTCGTATGCCCGCGGCCCTGGAGGTGGGCCCCCCTCATTGGTCCATGCCACTGACGCGTCGCAGGCGGCGGCGCCTGTCCGGACGAAAGCGTGCCCGTGACCCGCCGGAACCGGCGCTGACATGGGAAATCCCGTCCGCTGGGCATGATTGACGGATCGTCGGCCAGCCGGTACCACTGACGCACGCCCGGCCCCGCACGCCCCGCCACGCTTCATCGGCGCCGAAGTCCCAGGAGGCTGCATTGCGAGGAACCACCGCCCGTACCTCGTCGGCGCGCAGACGCACCATCAGGACGGCGGGCGCCCTCGCGTCCGCCGGGCTGCTCGTGCCGCTGCTCGGCGCGGCCCCGTCGTCCGGCGCGCCCCGACCGACGTCCACCCAGTTGCAGGACGCCTTCGCGTCCGCCGCCGACGAGTACCGCGTACCGCGCAGTGTGCTGCTCGGCGTCTCGTATCTGCAGTCCCGCTGGGACGCGCACGGCGGCGCGGCCAGCGTCACCGGCGGCTACGGCCCCATGCACCTCACCGACGCGCGCACCGCGCTGGCCTCGGCCCCGCACCACGGCGAGGGGTCGGAGGACCCGCGCGGGGACACCTCGCGCCCGATGCCGCCGCCGGGGACGAAGGTGCCCGACGAGTCGCGGCTGCCGGCGCGGCTCATGACCCTGCCGCGCGCGGCGGAACTGACCGGTCTGCCGGCCGAGGAGCTGCGTACCGACGCGGCCGCGAACGTGGCGGGCGGTGCCGCGCTGCTCGCCGCGGCCCAGCAGCGGCTCGGCAAGCCCCTCAGTGCCGACCCCGCCGACTGGTACGGCGCGATCGCCGGCTTCTCCGGGGCGGACGACGAGGCGACGGCGGCGACGTACGCCAATGACGTGTTCGCCGTCATCCGCGCCGGCGAGCGGCGCACCACGGACGCGGGCCAGCGCGTGACGCTCCCGGCCCGGCCCGGACTGCGGCCCGATCCGGCGCAGCTCGGGCGGATGGGGCTGCGTGAGGTCGACGCGGGTGAGACGGAGTGCCCGAGGACGGTGTCCTGCGAGTGGATCCCGGCGCCGTACGAGGAGTTCAAGGACCCCAACGGGAATCCGGACTACGGCAACCACGACCTGTCGGACCGGCCCAAGAGCCAGAGCATCGACTCGATCGTCATCCATGACACCGAGGGCAGGTGGGAGGGCGTCCTGAACATGGTGCAGGACCCGACCTACGTGTCCTGGCAGTACACCCTGCGCTCCACGGACGGCCACATCGCCCAGCACGTGAAGGCCAAGGACGTGGCCTGGCACGCGGGCAACTGGTACGTCAACGCCAAGTCGATCGGGCTGGAGCACGAGGGTTTCCTGACCGCCCCCGACACCTGGTACACGGAGGCGATGTACCGCACGTCGGCGCGGCTGGTGAAGTACCTCGCGAAGAAGTACGGGATTCCGCTGGACCGGCAGCACATCCTCGGCCACGACAACGTCCAGGGCACGGTCTCCTCGACCATCCCGGGGATGCACACCGACCCGGGCCCGTACTGGGACTGGCAGCACTACTTCACCCTGCTCGGCAAGCCGTTCCACCGCACGGCGGGTCCGAAGGGCGGTCTGGTGACGGTGGCTCCCGAGTACGCGGCGAACAGACCGCTGTACACGGGCTGCGTGAAGCCGGCCGAGACGTGTGTGCCGCACGGTTCGGCGGCGGTGCGCGTGCACACCGCGCCGCGTGACGACGCGCCGCTGATCAAGGACATCGGCAAGCGTCCGGGCGGCCAGGACTCCACGATCGACGTGAACGACGTGGGCGCGCGGCTGTCCACCGGCCAGCAGTACGCGGTCGCGGACCGTCAGGGCGAGTGGACCGCCGTCTGGTACCTCGGGCAGAAGGCCTGGTTCAAGAACCCGGCCGAGCAGCCGACCGCCGTGTCCGCGAAGGGGCTCGTGGTGACGCCGAAGGCCGGGGCGGGCGAGGTCCCCGTGTACGGGCGCGCGTACCCGGAGAAGGAGGCGTACCCGGCGGGCGTGCCCGTGCAGGCGGTCTCCCCGCTGCCGTACAAGATCCTGGCGGGCCAGAGGTACGTGGTCGGCGACAAGGTGCCGGGCGAGTACTTCTATGCGCCGACCTTCGACACCGCGCGGCACACGGTGGTGCGGGGGAAGGACATGTACTACGTGATCCAGTACGGGCACCGCATCGGCTATGTGCGGGCGGCGGACGTGCAGGTGATGCCGTCGACCTCATGACGGCATGGGGCCGGGCCGGCCGGGCGTGGGTCGCTGGTGCGCGACCCCGAGCTGGGCCGACTGGCGTGGCAAGACGCGGCACCGCCCCGTTCCCTGAAGGGAACGGGGCGGTGCTGGACGTACGCGGGGGCCCGGGCGTGCTCAGCCCTGCTGGAAGAGCTCGGCGGGCAGTGGCTTCAAAAGGGCGTACAGGTCGTCGGTGATCGGCCGGTCCCAGGCGGCGATGGTCACCAGGACGTTGTCGCTGCGGTCGAACTGCACGCAGGAGATGCGGCTCTCGGAGAGCTTCAGGCGGCGCACGATGAGGAGGTTGTCGCCCTGCATCACCGGGATGTCCTCCGTGGAGACGACCGTGATGTCCTCGTCGTTCTCCAGCGCCAGGAGCAGCTGGGCCACCTCGAAGGGCACCTCGCCCTCGGCGGTCTCACGCGCGGGGGCGCCCTCGGGGAGATTACCGATGACCATGGCTGGGCCGCGCCCGCCGAACAGGTCGTAGCGCAGGAAGACGCCCTGGCAGCTGCCGTCGGGGGCGGGCAGCAGGCCCGCGCCGAGATTGCCGGGCCAGTCACCGGGGTCCATGGCCAGGACATCGAAGTCCGGGCCCGCGGGCGTGGCGGAGCTGCGGCGGCGGAGGAAGGACATGCGCCCATGGTACGTGGCCGCCGGTGTCCGCCGACGCGGGGGCGCGACCGCTCGCCGCCCCCAACGGTCGGCCCGCACACCCTCGGCACCCGCAGGGCCCCGCCGGTAGGCTGCACCGCCACCGACTTCCCGGCCGCTCAGCACGTGGCCGTCCACTCCACCGCTGGTCAGCACCTCGCCGCCCTCCGCCCCACCGACGTCCATCCCGCCCCTGTCCGCATGCCGCTGCCCCCTCGCATCGCCGCTCGGCACATCGATGTCCGCCCCGCTCCCGCCCGGCACGTCGCCCCGGAGGACGGGGGCGAGGCCTACGGTGGCGTACGGGACCGCCGGGAGGGCGACGGAAGCGCGCCGAAGGGCGGTGTGACCGGCGGCGGCACCGGCAGCGGGCTACGGAAGCTCCGCGGGGGCGACGCCGACGGGATGACCGGCCGTGAGGCCAGGGGGACGCAGTGAAGGGGAGCGAGGCCATGGGCGACACACCGAGCGACGGCAACGGCACCGCACCGGCCGGCGGCCCGGTCCTGAACTACTGGCACGGCGGTCTCAGCGAGGTGCCGGACGAGGTCTGGCGCCACCCGCGCCTTGAGGCGCTGCTGCTGCCCGACAACGCCCTCACCGCCGTCCCCGCCCGCATCGGGACGCTCACGGCGCTGCACACCCTCGACCTCGGTCACAACAGGCTGCGCGCGGTCCCGGCCGAGCTGGGCGATCTCCCGGCGTTGAGCCGCTTCCTCTATCTCCACGACAATCGGCTCACCGAGCTGCCCGCCTCACTCGGCCGGCTCACCCGGCTCGGCTACCTGAACGTCGGCGAGAACCGCCTGACTTCCCTGCCCGACTCCTTCGGCACCCTGACCGGCCTTGTCGAACTGCGCGCGCAGCACAACCGGTTGACCCACCTGCCGGACACGATCGGCGCGCTCGGCGCGCTGCGCGAGCTGTGGCTGCGCGGCAACCGTCTCACCTCTCTTCCCGACGGCGTACGGCACCTGACCTCCCTGCGGGAGATCGAACTGCGCGAGAACGCCTTCACCGCCGTCCCGGAGGCCCTGCGCGGGCTGCCCCTGCTGCGCCGCGTCGACCTTCGGGGCAACCGGGTGCGCCATCTTCCGCACTGGCTGGGCGAGTTGCCGTCCCTGGAGAAGTTGGATCTGCGCTGGAACGACACCCACGTCGACGGAGGGCTCCTCCGTACGCTTGCGGGCAAGGGCTGCGTCGTACTCCACTAGCCGGTACCACCGCTAGCCGGTGCCACCGCGAGGACGGACTCCGTGCGCCGCGGCGCTTCGGTGTGCTAGGTCAGGTCGAACTCTCCCGCGCGGGCTCCGTGGACGAAGGCGCCCCACTCCGCCGGGGTGAAGATCAGGGACGGGCTCTCGGGCCGGCCGCTGTTGCGCATCGCGACGAAGCCTTCGACGAAGGCGATCTCCACGTCCCCGTGCCCTTCGCTGCTCGACCGCCAGTCGGCGGCGCTGAGGTCGAGCTCCGGCTTGTCCCAGCCCGCGAGCGGATGCTGCTGAGCGGTGCTTTCGGCCACGTCCGTGCTCCTCCCGAATTGCGTCGTCCGGCGCCAGCCTAGCTTTCGCCTCCCGCCCCGCACAGGCCGCGACGCGAGGACCGCGGCCACCGTCGCGGCGGTCGATGTCAGGAGGTGGGCGGCTCGGCCCCGACCAGCCACATGGAGAAGAACTGCGCGCCGCCGCCGTAGGCGTGCCCAAGTGCCCTGCGCGCGCCGTCGACTTGGTGCTCGCCCGCCTGGCCGCGCACCTGAAGTGCCGCCTCCGCGAAGCGGATCATGCCTGAGGCGCCGATCGGATTGGCCGAAAGGACGCCGCCGGACATGTTGACGGGCAGGTCGCCGTCGAGTTCCGTCACGCCGGACTCGGTGAGTTTCCAGCCCTCGCCCTCGGCCGCGAAGCCGAGGTTTTCCAGCCACATCGGCTCGTACCAGGAGAACGGCACGTACATCTCGACGGCGTCGATCTCCCGGCGCGGGTCCGTGATGCCCGCCTGGCGGTAGACGTCGGCCGCGCAGTCCTTGCCGGCCCGCGGGGAGACGAAGTCCTTGCCGGCGAAGAGCGTCGGCTCGCTGCGCATCGCGCCGCCGTGCAGCCAGGCGGGCGGCCGGGGTGAACGGGCCGCGCCCGCCCGGTCGGTGAGGACCATCGCGCAGGCGCCGTCCGAGGAGGGGCACGTCTCCGAGTAGCGGATCGGGTCCCAGAGCATGGGCGAGGCCTGGACCTTCTCCAGGGTGATGTCGTGTTCGTGGAGGTGCGCGCAGGGGTTCTTCAGGGCGTTGCGGCGGTCCTTGTACGCGACGAGGGAGCCGACCGTGTCGGGGGCGCCGGTGCGGCGCATGTAGGCGCGCACGTGCGGGGCGAAGAAGCCGCCCGCCCCGGCGAGGAGCGGCTGCTGGAAGGGGATGGGCAGCGACAGGCCCCACATCGCGTTGGATTCCGACTGTTTTTCGAAGGCGAGGGTGAGGACGGTGCCGTGGACGCGGCCCGCGACGAGGTTGGCGGCGACGAGCGCCGTGGAGCCGCCGACGGAACCGGCCGTGTGCACGCGGAGCATGGGTTTTCCGACGGCGCCGAGGGCGTCGGCGAGGTACAGCTCCGGCATCATGACACCCTCGAAGAAGTCGGGTGCCTTGCCGATGACGACGGCGTCGATGTCCGGCCACGCCAACTCGGCGTCGGCCAGCGCTCGTCGGGCCGCCTCCCGCACGAGGCCGGCGATCGATACGTCGTGGCGGGCCGCCACGTGCCTGGTCTGCCCGATCCCGACGACGGCCACGGGCTCCTTGCCCGCCGCACCGCCCACCGGGCCACTTGGCGCACTGCTCATCGGGCGTCTCCTTCCAGGAGGGCGACCAGGTTCTGCTGGAGGCAGGGCCCCGACGTCGCGTGGGCGACGGCGCGGTCCGAGGCGCCCCGGTGGATCCGGGCGGCGGCCTCGCCGATCCGGATGAGTCCGGCGGCCATCATGGGGTGGGCGGCGAGCGCGCCGCCGGACGGGTTGACGGTGACGTCGTCGCCGAGTTCCAGCGCCTTGCGCAGGACGACCTCCTGGGAGCTGAAGGGGGCGTGCAACTCCGCTGTGTCCACGGGCCGTTCGAAGACTCCGGCGCGCTCGGCGGCCAGGCGGGTGGACGGTGAGTCGGTGAGGTCGCGCACCCCGAGGCCGTGTGCCTCGACGCGGTGGTCGATGCCCCGGATCCACGCGGGCCGCTCGCACAGCTCGCGGGCCCGCTCCCCCGCGGCGAGGATGACGGCGGCGGCCCCGTCGCCGACCGGCGGGCAGTCGCCGGTGCGCAGCGGACGTACGACGTACTCCCCTTGCGGGACCGCGCCGCGCAGCTGCGCGTGGGGGTTGGCGGTGGCGTCGGTCCGGCTGCGGTGCGCGACGCCGGCCAGCGCGGGCTCGTCGGTCTCGCCCGCGTCGATGAGCGCCTGTGCCTGGAGCGCGGCGAGCGCCACGGAGTCGGGCCACAGGGGCGCCACGTAGTAGGGGTCGAGCTGGCGGGTCAGCACGTCGCGCAGGGAGCCGGGCGAGGACTTGCCGTAGGAGTAGACGAGCGCGGTGTCCGCCTCGCCGGTCTGCAGGGTCGTCCACGCCTCGTACAGGGCCCAGGCGCCGTCCATCTCGACGTGCGACTCGGAGATCGGCGGCCAGGCGCCCACGCCGTCGAGCGCCATGGTGAACGAGAAGGCGCGGCCCGCGAGGTAGTCGCACGAGCCGGAGCAGGTGAAGCCGATGTCGCTGGTCCTGAGGCCGGTGGCGGCGAGGACCTCGTGGAGGACCGGCATGAGCATCTCGACTTCCGACAGGTCGCCGGTGGAGCGCCGGTGGTCGGTCTGCGCGAAGGCGACGACGGCGACGGCACGGGCGGGACGCATCACGGAGGGCTTCGGCGGCGCCATCTAGACCAGCTCCTTGTACGTGTCGTAGTCGGCGTCGGGTTCGCCTGTGGGGCGGTAGTGGTCGGGGTGGCGGCCGCCTTCGGTCCATACGGGTTCGACGCGCAGGCCCATGCGCACCTCGTCGTAGGGGATGCCGGCGATGCGCGCGTGCAGCGCGAGGTCGGCGCCGTCCAGGGCGATGTGGGCGTAGACGTAGGGGACTTCGATGTCGAGGTTCTTCGCCTTGATGTTGACGATGCAGTACGTCGTGACGGTGCCGCGCGGGCCGACCTCCACCCGTTCCGTCGTGGCGAGCCCGCAGGTGGGGCAGGCGCCCCGGGGCGGTACGTACACCTTGTGGCAGGCCGGGCAGCGTTCGCCGACGGTCTTCCGCTCGGCCAGGGCGTGGAGGTAGGCGCTCTGGGCGCGGCCGGGCGAGTAGGTGTAGTCGAGGCGTGCGGAGGCGACGATCCCGGTGACGGGGTTCTCGAACTCCCCCGTGTGCGGGCCGGATTGCTGCCCCGCTCCCCTTCCCTCGTAGGGCTCGAAGCAGGCGATGTCCGTGATGGCGCCCACGCGTTCGCCGGCCCAGCGGACGCGGACGCGCATGCCGGTGCGCACGGCGTCCGGGCCGGGGGCGTCGAGGGCGTGGAGCAGGGCGGTGTCGGCGCCGTCCAGTCGCACCAGGACCCAGGCGAAGGGGGTGCCGAGGGGCTGGCCCCGGCGGGGTTCGTGGTTCCAGGCCCAGGTGGTCACGGTGCCGGTGGGAGCGACCTCCACGAGGTCGCGCAGCTCGTCGGCGGTCACCGGGTCGTATTCGACGGGTGGCACGAGGGTGTGTCCGTCGACGGTCCTGACGCCGAGGACGGTGCGTTCGCGCAGCCCGGTCAGGAACGCGCTCTGCACGGGCCCGAGGGACCGCGTGAAGGGGAACTCCACGACGAGAGGAGCGCGCAGCACGTCGGGGGAAGAGGTGGATGCCATGGGCGGACTCCATTGCACTCGGTGAACGGGAAGGCCCCCGAGAGGGGCGCGGGAGACGGCGCGACCGGCCATGCCAGGCCTGCGACCGGCCAAATGCCCTACGCCCGTCGGAACACGGGCACCCGTTTCTCCGCGAAGGCTCTGGCACCCTCTTTCGCGTCGGCGGTGTCGAAGACGGGCCACCCCCGCTTCAGCTCGGCCGCGAGCCCGGCCTCCTCGCTCATCTCGGCGGCCTCGTACACGGAGGCCTTGACCGCTTCCACGGCGAGCGGCCCGCACGCGTTGATCTGCTCGGCGATGACCAGGGCCTTCTCCAGCGCCGAGCCGTCCGGCACCACATGGCCGATCAGCCCGATCGCCGCCGCGTCGGCCGCCGAGTAGGGGCGCCCGGTGAGCAGCATCTCCAGGGCGTGCGTACGGGGGATCTGGCGAGGGAGCCGCACGGTCGAGCCCCCGATGGGGAAGAGGCCGCGCCGGACCTCGAAGAGGCCGAAGGTCGCCGACCGTCCCGCGACGCGGATGTCCGTGCCCTGGAGCATCTCCGTGCCGCCGGCCACGCAGTGGCCCTCGACGGCGGCGATGACCGGCTTGCGGGGCCGGTGGTGGCGCAGCATCGCCTTCCAGTGCAGATCGGGGTCGGCCGTCAGCCGGTCGCGGTACCGCTCGCCCTCCATTCCCTTGCCGGCGAGGGCCTTGAGGTCCATGCCCGCGCAGAAGACGCCGCCCGCGCCGGTCAGCACGATGGAGCGGACGGTGTCGTCCTCGTCGGCGGCGACCCAGCCGTCGTAGAGGCCCACGAGCATCGACAGCGAGAGGGCGTTCTTCGCTTCGGGCCTGTTGAGCGTGAGGATCAGTGTGGCGCCTTCGCGCCGCACGGAGAGGTGTTCCGTCCCGGCCATGTGCCGTGCTCCCTCCGTCGACGGCCGCCGTACGGCCGGCCTGTCGCTTCTCGGACCTGGAACAGGTTGCAGTAGGCGGGGAGCCAGTTCAATACCTTTCTGACACTCAGTCAGTTTTACTTCGCGGCGGCACTTCCCACTTGTGGGTGCCTCTGCTGTGATGGCCGCCGGAGCGGATGTCGCGGGAGACCGCGACATCGGACGCCGGGGTCAGGAGGAGTGCGGTGGAGTACAACCTTGCCGACCTGTTCGAGTCGGTTGTCGACGTGGTCCCGGGCCGTGAGGCACTCGTCTACATCGACCACCCCGGTACGGGAGCCGAGCGCCGGCTGACCTATGCCGAGCTGGACGCGGCGGCCAATCGCCTCGCCCACCACCTGATCGACTCCGGGCTGCGGCCCGGCGAGCACGTGGGCCTGCATCTGTACAACGGCGTCGAGTACCTCCAGACGGTGCTGGCCTGCCTGAAGGCCCGGCTCGTGCCGGTCAACGTCAACTACCGGTACGTGGCGGAGGAGTTGATCTATCTCTACCGTGACGCGGACCTCGCGGCGCTCGTGTTCGACGGCGAGTTCACCGGGCGGGTCGCGGCGGCGCTGCCGCGCGCGGCGAAGCTGCGGCACGTGCTGCGGGTGGGGGCGCCGCCCGCCGACGCACCCGCGCTGGACGCGCCGGCCTTCGCGGCGGCGGAGGCGGCGGGCTCACCGGAGCGGGGATTCGGGCCGCGCTCCCCCGACGACCTGTTCATCATCTACACCGGCGGTACGACCGGGATGCCCAAGGGCGTCATGTGGCGCCAGGAGGACCTGTTCTTCGCGGGGCTCTTCGGCGGCGACCCGGCGGGCGAACCGGTGCAGCGGCCCGAGGAGCTGGCCGAGCGCGTCGCGGCGGGCGGGCCGGGCCTCACCTTCTTCCCGACGCCCCCGCTCATGCACGGCACCTCCACGCTGACGTCGTTCATCGCCTTCAACTACGGCCAGCGCGTGGCGCTGCACCGCAAGTACGTGCCCGAGGAGGTACTGCGCACCATCGAGCGGGAGAAGGTATCCAGCGTGTCCCTGGTGGGCGACGCGATGCTCAGGCCGCTCGTCGACGCGCTGCGCGGCCCCCTCAAGGGCACCGACCTCTCGTCGCTGTTCAGCGTCTCCTCGTCGGGGGCGATCATGTCGGAGACGGTCCGCGCGCAGTTCCAGCAACTGGTGCCCGACGTGCTGGTCCTGAACAACTTCGGTTCCTCCGAGTCCGGCTCGAACGGCAGGGCCACCGACGACTCGGGCCCGGTCAGGGGCTTTCGCCTGACGGTCAACGACCGTACGAAGGTGGTCGACCCGGCGACCCACGAGCCGGTCGCGGTGGGCGAACCCGGTCGCCTCGCCCAGCGCGGCCATGTGCCGCTCGGCTACTACAACGACCCGGCGAAGACCGCCGAGACGTTCTTCCGGAAGGGCGAGGAGCGCTGGGTACTGCTCGGCGACATGGCGACCGTCGACGAGACCGGCGTCGTCACCGTCCTCGGCCGGGGCTCGCAGTGCATCAACACCGGTGGCGAGAAGGTGTATCCGGAGGAGGTCGAACAGGCCCTCAAGTCGCATCCGGACGTGTACGACGCGCTGGTGGCCGGCGTGCCCGACGAGCGCTGGGGCGCCGCGGTCGCCGCCGTCGTCCAACTCCGCCGCGGCGCGGCCCCGTTGGACCTGGCGGCGGTCCAGGCCCACTGTCGCGCGCTGCTCGCCGGCTACAAGATCCCGCGCAGGGTGGTCTTCGCCGACCACATCCAGCGCTCCCCGAGCGGCAAGGCGGACTACCGGTGGGCCAAGGCGGTGGCGGCGGGCGGCTGAGGGTGATCGCCGGGGGCGCCCCGCGCATGAGCGCCCGCCCCGGTCGCCGGGGGAGGAGCCCTTCAGTGCTGCGCGAGGAACCCCGCCACCCGCCGCGCGAACCACTCCGGGTCGTCCAGCCACGGGAAGTGCCCGCCGCCCGGCTGCACTTGGCACACGCCGTGCGGGAAGAGCGCGGCCAGCTCCGCGGCGCGCGCGGGGCTCGGCCCGCCGTCGTAGGCCCCCGCGAGGACGAGCACCGGCGCGGCGACCGCAGCGAGGGCGGCGCGGGTCGCGGGCGGGTCGAAGGACGCCTCGCCGTAGTACGCCTCGGACGCCGCCAGGTTCTTCTGCTCCGTGCTCCGCGCCCGGTGCTCCTGGGCCGCCGTGTCCCAGCGCCCGTAGGTGAGCGGTGCGATGGCCTCCCAGCCCGCGGAGGGCGCGCCGCCTTGGGCGATCTCGCGCAGCGCGGTCTCGGCCGCCGGGTACCAGGGCTCGTCCTTGCGCAGCGCGGCCGCCTCGCGGCGGTCCTCGTCGGTGAATGTGCCGCCGACGGCCAGCGTGGCCGGGGTGACGAGGACGAGGGTGCGGATCCTCTTGGGGTGGCGGGCCGCGTACAGCGTGGCGAGGTCGCCGCCCGCGGAGTGGCCGAGCACGTCGACCTGGTCGAGGCCCAGGTGCTCGCGCAGCGCCTCGACGTCGTCGGTCTGCCGGTCGCAGCGGTACGTCGAGACGTCGTCCGGGATCGCGGAGTCGCCGGTGCCGCGCAGGTCGAGCAGGATGAGGCGGCGGTGCGCCGTGAGACCGCCGAGGTCCCCGAGGTAGACGGAGGCCCGCATGGGGCCGCCGGGCAGGCAGAGCAGCGGCTCCCCCTCCCCCTTCTCGTGGTAGGCCAACTGGGTCCCGTCGTACGCGCTGAATACCGGCATGCCGATGATCATCACACCCCCGGACCCCCGGGGCAAAGCCCCGGCACCCGGCCCACCTGCACGAAGCGTTCGTGCGCGATCCCTTGACGCCCACCGCGCGGCCTGGATTACTGACCTCACGGAAGATCGTCGACCGAATGATCGGTCGCCCGTTCGGGACGGGGGAACCCCTTATGGCGCGTATGCCGCTGGAGCTGGACGCGGCGGAACGGCTCGGCCCCGAGGAGCTCGGGGCGCTACAGCTGGAACGCCTCCAGGACACCTTGCTGCACGCGTACGAGAACGTCCCGTTCTACCGGGCGGCGTTCGACAAGGCGGGCCTGCGCCCCGAGGACTGCCGGTCGCTCGCCGATCTGGCACTGTTCCCCTTCACCACCAAGGACGACCTGCGCGCCAACTACCCGTTCGGGATGTTCGCGGTGGACCAGTCCGAGGTGCGCAGGCTGCACGCGTCCAGCGGCACGACCGGCCTGCCCACGGTCGTCGGGTACACCGAGCGCGACCTGTCCATGTGGGCCGACGTGGTGGCGCGCTCGATCCGGGCCGCGGGCGGCAGGCCGGGGAACATGATCCATATGGCGTACGGGTACGGCCTGTTCACCGGGGGGCTCGGCGCGCACTACGGCGCGGAGCGGCTGGGCTGCACGGTGGTCCCCGCGTCCGGTGGGATGACCGCCCGCCAGGTGCGGCTGATCCAGGACTTCCGCCCCGAGATCATCATGGTGACCCCCTCGTACATGCTGACGCTCCTGGAGGAGTTCGAGCGGCAGGGCGTCGATCCGCGGACGACGTCACTGCGGGTCGGGATCTTCGGCGCGGAGCCGTGGACGGAGGAGATGCGGCGCGAGATCGAGGAGCGGTTCGCGATCGACGCGGTCGACATCTACGGGCTCTCGGAGGTGATCGGGCCGGGCGTCGCGCAGGAGTGCGTGGAGACCAAGGACGGGCCGCACATCTGGGAGGACCACTTCTACCCCGAGGTCGTCGATCCGCTCACGGGCGAGGTCCTGCCGGACGGGGAGCGCGGCGAGCTGGTGTTCACCTCGCTCACCAAGGAGGCGATGCCCGTGATCCGCTACCGCACCCGGGACCTCACGCGGCTGCTTCCCGGCACCGCGCGGGTCTTCCGGCGGATGGAGAAGGTGACGGGCCGCAGCGACGACATGGTGATCCTGCGCGGCGTGAACCTCTTCCCCACGCAGATCGAGGAGATCGTGCTGCGCACGGCGGGCGTCGCCCCGCACTTCCAGCTGCGCCTGACCCGCGAGGGGCGCATGGACGCCCTGACGGTACGGGCCGAGGCGCGCGCGGACACGACGCCGCAGCGGCGCGAGGCGGCGGCCCGTGAGATCGCGGCGGCGGTCAAGGACGGCATCGGCGTCTCGGTCGGCGTCGACATCGTGGACCCGGCGACGCTGGAGCGCTCGGTCGGCAAGTTCAAGCGGATCGTGGACCTGCGGGAGCGGCCGTGAACCGCCCCCCTCGCAGGGTCACGGCCCGGTCGGCGCCCTGGGCCGTGCCAAGGAGGCCTCAGGACACGCCGAAGCGGTCCCGCAACTCTCTCTTGAGGATCTTGCCGCTGGCGTTGCGCGGCAGTGCGTCCACGAACAGGATCCGTTTGGGCGCCTTGAAGGAGGAGAGCCGCGTGCGGGCGTGGGCGATGAGGGCGGCCTCCGTCAGCTCCTCGTCCCTGCGTACGACGACGGCGGTGACCGCCTCGATCCAGCGCTCGTCCGGCAGTCCGATCACGGCCGCCTCCGCGACGCCCGCGTGCTCGTACAGCGCGTCCTCGACCTGCCGCGAGGCGACGAGCACTCCCCCGGAGTTGATGACGTCCTTGACGCGGTCCACCACGGTGAAGCAGCCGTCCGCGTCCCGTACCGCGAGGTCGCCCGAGTGGAACCAGCCGTCGCGGAAGGCTTCGGCGGTCTCCTGCGGCTTGTCCCAGTAGCCGTCGCACAACTGCGGTGAGCGGTAGACGACTTCGCCGCGCGTGCCGTCCGGCACCTCGTGGCCGTGCTCGTCGACGACGCGGGCCTCCACGAACAGGACGGGCCGGCCGCAGGAGTCCATGCGGCCCTCGTGCTCGTCCGGGCCGAGGACGGTGGCGAGCGGCCCGATCTCGCTCTGCCCGAAGCAGTTGTAGAAGCCGAGCCCGGGCAGCCGGGCCCGCAGCCGCTCCAGGACGGGCACCGGCATGATCGACGCCCCGTAGTAGGCCTTGCGCAGCGCGCCCAGGTCGCGGGTGGCGAAGTCGGGATGGCCGGCGAGGGCGATCCAGACGGTCGGCGGCGCGAACAGGCTGTCGGCGCGCCCCGCTTCGACCAGGTCGAAGATCCGCTCGGCGTCGGGTGCGTCGAGGACGGTGTTCTCGGCGCCGACCGCGAGGTAGGGCATGAGGAAGACGTGCATCTGCGCCGAGTGGTAGAGCGGCAGCGAGTGGACGGGCCGGTCGTCGCCCGTCAGGTCGAGGGCGACGATCGCGCTCACGTACTCGTGGACGAGGGCGCGGTGCGACATCATGGCGCCCTTCGGCCTCGCGGTCGTGCCCGAGGTGTAGAGCAGTTGCGCCAAGTCGTCGCCGCCGGGCCCCGGCCCCTCGTACGCGGGCGCGGTGGCGAGCCGCGCGAGCAGGGAGCCGTCCGCGTCCCGCAGGGGCAGGGCCGGCACACCGGCGGGCAGGCGCCCCGCGAGGTCCGGATCGGTCAGGACGAGGGAGCTGCCGGACTGGCCGACGATGTACGCGAGGTCGTCGCCGGTCAGGTTCTGGTTGACCGGCACATGGACCAGGCCCGCCCGCGCGCAGGCGAGGAAGCCGATCAGATAGGCGTCGGAGTTGTGCGCGTAGGCGGCGACCCGCTCGCCGGGGGCGAGCCCGTGGTCGCGCAGCACCCGGGCCGCGCGCGAGACGGCGTCGTCGAGCCGCTCGTAGGTCCAGGACCGCTCGCCGTAGCGCAGCGCCGTGCGCCGTGGCGTGCGGCGCGCGCTGCGGCGCAGGACCGCGTCGACCGTGCTGTCGCGTACACCCGTCATGGCGTGATCCTCGGGGGCTGCGGCGGTCCGGTCAAGGCATGACACAGATGACATACCACTTGGTACGCTCAACAGCACCTACCGTCCACACTGTTGGGAGGCACCCTTGCCTACCCGGACGAGACGACTGGCCGCCGCCGGAGTCGCCCTGCTGACCGCCGTGGTCCTGCTGCCGGCCGGCGCGTCGGCCGCACCGCGGGACGCCCGCCCCGCGGACGTCGGCCTGCACGCCACCATCCGCTACACGCAGTACGGCATTCCGCACATCGTCGCCAAGGACTACGCGGACCTCGGCTTCGGCACCGGCTGGGCGCAGGCCGCCGACCAGGTGTGCACGCTCGCCGACGGCTACGTGACCGTACGCGGCGAGCGCTCGCGCCACTTCGGAGCCGAGGCCGCGCCCGGCGGGGCCCTCTCGTCGGCGTCCACGAACCTCGCCAGCGACCTGTACTTCCGTGGCGTGCGCGGGGCGGGGACCGTGGAGAAACTCCTGGCGCAGCCCGCCCCACGGGGTCCGAGCCGCCGGGCGAAGGAGCTCATGCGGGGCTTCGCGGCGGGCTACAACGCCTGGCTGAAGCAGAACCGCGTCACCGACCCGGCCTGCGCGAAGGCCGACTGGGTCCGTCCGATCACCGCCCTGGACGTGGCCCGGCAGGGTTACGCCGTGCAGGTGCTCGGGGGGCAGGGGCACGGCGTCGACGGCATCACGGCCGCCCGCCCGCCGGGCGCCCGGAGCGCGGAGCGGGCGGCCGATCCGCGCCGCTCGGCGAAGGCGGCCCGGGAGCTGTTCGCCGCGCAGGACGCCGACATGGGCTCGAACGCCGTCGCGTTCAGCGGCCAGGTCACCGCGAGCGGCAAGGGACTGCTGCTCGGCAACCCGCACTACCCCTGGCACGGCGGGCGCCGCTTCTGGCAGTCGCAGCAGACCATCCCGGGCGAACTGAACGTCTCCGGGGCCTCGTTGGTCGGCACCGGTGTGGTCAACATCGGCTTCAACGGCGACGTGGCGTGGAGCCACACCGTGGCGACCGGGGTCACCCTGAACCTGCACCAGCTCACGCTGGACGACGCCGACCCGACCACCTATGTGGTCGACGGCGCACCGCACAAGATGGTCAAGCGCACCGTGACGGTGCCCGTCAAGGACGGCGCCCCGGTCACCCGCACGCAGTGGTGGACCCGCTACGGTCCCGTCCTCACCGGCCTCGGCCCGCAGCTGCCCCTGCCCTGGTCCTCGACCACGGCGTACGCGCTCAACGACCCCAACGCCGTGAACCTGCGCGGCAGCGACACCGACCTCGGTTTCGGCAGGGCCCGTTCCACCGCGGGCATCCTGCGGGCGTTGCGCGACACGCAGGGGCTGCCCTGGGTGAACACCGTCGCGGCGGACCGGCGCGGCCACTCGCTGCTCACCCAGTCGCAGGTGCTGCCCCGCATCACCGACGACCTGGTGCGGCGGTGCGGCACGCCCCTGGGCAAGGTCACCTACCCGGCGTCGGGCGTGGCCGTGCTCGACGGCTCGCGCGGCTCGTGCGCGCTCGGCTCCGACAAGGACGCGCTGCAGCCCGGCATCTTCGGTCCCTCCAGGATGCCGACACTCAAGAACGCCCCTTACGCGGAGAACTCCAACGACAGCGCCTGGCTGACCAACGCCGACCGCCCGATCACCGGCTACGAACGGGTCTTCGGCACGATCGGCACCCAGCGCTCGCTGCGTACGCGCGGGGCCATCGAGGATGTCGCCGCGATGGCGGAGAAGGGCGGTCTCACGGTCGCCGACCTGCAACGCCTGCAGTTCGCGAACCGTGTGCCCGCGGCGGATCTCGCGGCCGACGACACCGCGCGGGCCTGTGCGGTACTGCCCGGGGGCACCGCGACCGGCAGTGACGGCAAGGCCGTCGACGTGCGCCAGGCGTGCCGGGTCCTGGCACGCTGGGACCACACGATGGACACCGGGAGCCGGGGCGCGCTGCTCTTCGACCGCTTCTGGCGCAAGCTGACGGCGCCGGCCGGGTCGCAGAAGCGGATGTGGAAGGTGCCGTTCTCGGCGGCCGACCCCGTGCGCACCCCGAACACCCTCGACACCTCCGCGCCCGGCTTCCCGAGGGCGCTGGCGGACGCGGTGAGCGAGCTGAAGGCCGCCGGGATCGCCCTCGGCGCCCCGCTGGGCGCGCACCAGTACGTCGTACGCAAGGGGAGGCGCGTCCCGGTCCACGGCGGCACGGAGTCCCTCGGTGTCTGGAACAAGATCGAGCCGGTGTGGGACCCGAAGGCCGGCTACACCGAGGTGGCGCACGGGTCGAGCCACATCCAGGCGGTCGGCTGGGGCGACGGCCGCTGCCCGCGGGCCCGGACGCTGCTGACGTACTCCCAGTCCGCCGACCCCAACTCGCCGCACCACAGCGATCAGACGCGGCTGTACGCCGAGGAGCGTTGGGTGACGTCCCGCTTCTGCGAGAAGGACATCCTCGGCGATCCGGCGCTGAAGGTGGTGCGGGTGCGCGAGCACTGAGCGCACGGGTCGGGTCGCCGGCGGGTGGCCCGGTCCCGCCCACGCTCACATCGGGCGTTCGCGGCCTTCCCAGTACGGTTCCCGCAGGCGCCGCTTGTACAGCTTGCCGTTCGGGTCGCGGGGCATCGTCGCCACGAAGTCGACGCTCTTGGGCCGCTTGTAGCCGGCGAGGCGGCGCGCGCAGTGGGCGAGGATCTCGGCGGCGAGGGCGTCGTCGGCGGACCGGCCCTCGGCGACCTCCACGACGGCCTTGACCTCCTCGCCCCACTCGTCGTGCGGGATGCCGAAGGCGGCGGCGTCGGCGACCGCGGGGTGGGCGAGCAGCGCCGACTCGATCTCGGCGGGGTAGATGTTGACCCCGCCCGAGATGATCATGTCGATCTTGCGGTCGCGCAGAAACAGATAGCCGTCCTCGTCCAGGAGGCCGAGGTCGCCGACGGTGAAGAAGTCACCGATGCGGTTCTTCCGCGTCTTCGACTCGTCCTTGTGGTACGCGAATCCGCCGGTGGACATCTTCATGTAGACGGTGCCCAGCTCGCCGGGCGCCAGCCGGTTGCCCTCGTCGTCGAAAATCGCCAACTCGCTGATGGGCCAGGCCTTTCCGACGGTGCCCGGCTTCTTGAGCCAGTCCTGAGCGGTGGCGAAGGCCCCGCCGCCCTCGCTGGCCGCGTAGTACTCCTCGACGCACTCGCCCCACCACGCGATCATCGCGCGTTTCACGTGATCGGGACAGGGAGCGGCGCCGTGGATGGCGTGCCGCATGGAGGACACGTCGTAGGCGGCCCTCGTGGCGTCGGGCAGTGCGAGCAGGCGGTGGAACTGGGTCGGCACCATGTGCGTGTGGGTGCACTGGTGCGCGTCGATGAGGCGCAGCATCTCCTCGGGCGTCCACTTGTCCATGACGACCAGCGGGTGGCCGATGTGCAGGGCGGCGCCGGCGAACTGGAGCACGGCGGTGTGGTAGAGCGGGGAGCAGACCAGGTGGACGTTGTCGTCGAAGGGCCTGATCCCGAAGATGCCGAGGAACCCGCCGAGGTAGGACTCCTCGGGGAGCTTGCCGGACAGCGGGCGGCGGATGCCGCGTGGGCGACCGGTGGTGCCCGAGGTGTAGTTCATGACCCAGCCCAGGGTGCGGCCCTCCGGCGCCGACTCCGGTCGCCCGTCCAGGAGTTGGCCGTAGGGAAGGAAGCCGGGTACGTCACCGACGGCGTAGCGGTGGGTGGCCGGGAGCGCCGCCTCGTCGGCCGCCGCCGTGGCCGCGTCCGCGTACCTTTCGTGCGTGATCAGCACCTTGGCGCCGGAGTCGGCGACGATCCAGGCGATCTCGGGGCCGACCAGGTGGTGGTTGACGGGGACGAGGTAGAGGCCGGCCTGCGCGGCGGCGAGGTAGGCGGTGAGGAACTCGACGCCGTTGGGCAGGACGACGGCGAACGCGTCGCCGCGTCCCAGTCCGGCCGCCCGCAGCCCGTGCACCAGTTGGTTCGCGACGCCGTGCAGGCGGCCCGCCGTCCACCGCTCGCCGTCGGGTGCGATGAGCACGGTGCGGCCGGGGTCGGCCGCCGCCTGCGCCCAGAATCCGTTGGGGGGTGTGCTCCCGGCGGCGCTCACGACTGGCCTCCCCTTCCGGCGATGCGGTTGATCCGGTCGACGGCCTTCTCGAAGCCGCGGGTGAGGTCGTCGAAGACGGCTTGCACACTGCGTTCGCTGTTCATGCGGCCGACGATCTGCCCGACCGGCGTGCCGAGCAGCTCCTTCACTTCGTACTTCTGGATGCGGGAGACGGCCTCGGCGACGAGGAGCCCCTGGAGCGGCATGGGCAGTGGGCCGGGGCCCCGCGGGTCGTCCCAGGCGTCGGTCCACCGGGTGCGCAGCTGGCGGGCGGGCTTGCCGGTCAGGGCCCGGGAGCGGACCGTGTCACCGGAGCCGGCCGCCAGCAGCTTGCGGGTCAGGGCGGGCGAGTGCAGGTCGGCCTCGGTGGTGGTGAGCCACAGGGAGCCGAGCCACACGCCCTGCGCGCCGAGCGCGAGCGCGGCGGCGATCTGCTCGCCGCCGCCGATGCCCCCGGCGGCCAGCACGGGCAGCGGCGCGACCGCCTCGACGACCTCGGGAGTGAGCACCATGGAGGCGATCTCGCCGGTGTGGCCGCCCGCCTCGTACCCCTGGGCGACGACGACGTCGATGCCGGCCTCGGCGTGCTTGCGGGCGTGCCGGGCGCTGCCGGCGAGGGCCGCGACGAGGACGTCGTGGGCGTGGGCGCGCGCGATCACGTCGGCCGGGGGTGAGCCGAGAGCGTTGGCGAGCAGGGCGATCGGGTAGTCGAAGGCGACGTCGAGCTGGTCGCGGGCGACCTGCTCCATCCAGCCGGTGATGCGCCAGCCGGACGCCTCGCCCTCGGCCAGCTCGGGGACGCCGTGCTCGGCGAGGGTGTCCTCGACGAACTGCCGGTGCCCCTCGGGGATCATCGCCTCGACGTCGGCCTCCGTGACTCCTTCGACCTTCTTGGCGGGCATGACGACGTCGAGCCCGTACGGCCGGCCGTCGACGTGCTCCTGGATCCAGTCGAGGTCCCTGGCCAGTTCGTCGGGCGCCGTGTAGCGGACCGCGCCGAGCACCCCGAGCCCGCCCGCCCTGCTGATGGCGGCGGCCACCGCGGGAAAGGGCGTGAAGCCGAAGATGGCGTGCTCGACTCCCAGTTTCCTGCTCAACTCCGTCTGCATGGGCGCAGGATGCCGCAGCGGCCCGGACGAGGGAAGGGCTTTTCTGATGCATCGTCAGTTCAGTGGGCGAACCTCGGAGCCGTCGGCCGTCCGGCTCGAGACCACGGGGTGCGCCAACGGGTCACGCTCCCAGGGCGGCCATCGCGGCGTTGTGCCCGGGGATGCCGCTGACTCCCCCGCCGCGCACGGCGCCCGCCCCGCACAGCAGGACGTTCGCGTGCCGGGTCTCCACGCCCCAGCGCCCGCCGGCCTCCTCCGCGTAGGGGAAGGCGAGATCGCGGTGGAAGATGTGGCCGCCGGGCAGGCGCAGGTCGCGCTCCAGGTCGAGCGGGGTCTTCGCCTCGACGCAGGGGCGGCCTTCGGCGTCCGACGCGAGGCAGTCGGCGATCGGCTCGGCGAGATACGTGTCGAGCCGGGCGAGCGTGGACTGCAGGAGCTCGGCGCGGACCGCGTCGTTGTCCCGGGCGAAGAGCCGGGCGGGCGTGTGCAGTCCGAAGAGGGTGAGGGTCTGGTGGCCGCGCTCGATCAGTTCGGGGGCGAGGATCGTCGGGTCGGTCAGCGAGTGGCAGTAGATCTCCGAGGGCGGCGCGGCGGGCGGAACCCCGGCGGCGGCCTCGGCGTACGCCGTCGCCAACTCCTCGTACCCCTCGGCGATGTGGAACGTACCGGCGAAGGCGTCGTGGGGGTCGACGGAGGTGTCGCGCAGTCTCGGCAGCCGCTTGAGCAGCATGTTGACCTTGAATTGGGCGCCTTCGGCGGGCGCGGGCGGCTCGTCGCCGAGAAGCTCGGCGAGGGCCTGCGGGGAGGCGTTGACGAGCACGTGCCGGGCGGCGACGGTCCGCTCGTCGCCCTCGCCCTCGCGGTAGGTGACCTCGCCTCGCTGTCCGTCGGTGACGATCCGCGTCACCTCGCACCCCGTGCGCAGCCGCGCGCCCGCGACGCGCGCGGAGTCGGCGAGGGCCGCGGTGAGGGCGCCCATGCCGCCGACGGGCACGTTCCAGTCGCCGGTGCCGCCGCCGATGACGTGGTAGAGGAAGCAGCGGTTCTGCCGCAGGGAGGGGTCGTGGGCGTCGGCGAAGGTGCCGATGAGGGCGTCGGTGAGGACGACTCCGCGCACCAGGTCGTCGGTGAAGCGCTCCTCGATCGCCACACCGATCGGCTCGTCGAACAGGGTGCGCCAGGCGGTGTCGTCGGCGACGCGGGCCCGCAGCTGCGCCCGGCTGGGCAGGGGTTCGGTGAGGGTCGGGAAGACGCGGCGGGCGACCTGCCCGGTCATGGCGTAGAAACTCCGCCATGCCTCGTACTCGCCGGGGCCCCCGGTGAGCCGGGCGAAGGCCTGCCGGGTACGGGCCTCGCCGCCGCCGACGAGCAGACCGGTCGGGCGGCCCGCGCGCTCGGTCGGGGTGTAGGAGGAGATGGTGCGGGTGCGCACCCGGAAGTTCAGGTCGAGATCCCGGACGATCTTCTTCGGCAGGAGGCTGACGAGGTAGGAGTAGCGCGAGAGCCGCGCGTCGACCCCGGCGAAGGGTCGGCTGGAGACGGCGGCCCCGCCGGTGCGGGTGAGCCGTTCCAGGAGCAGCACGGAGCGCCCGGCGCGGGCGAGGTAGGCGGCGGCGACCAGGCCGTTGTGACCACCGCCGACGATGACGGCGTCGTACGCATCGCGTTCGGTCATGACTCTTCCTAGCATGGGCGGGGGCCGTCTTCCGCTACCCGGTGGGCCGGGGATTGTGGTTCCGGGCGGCGTTTGTAGTGGTGCTGCCGAGCAGGGGCGGTGCCCGGCTCTACGGTGCCGGCCATCAGGACATCTACTGCCCGCACCGCGTCGACCCTCGGGTTCCGCTGGAGGATAGTCGGGGTGTGCCGACGGCCTCGGCGGCACGGGGCCTCCGGCCGCTGGCCGCACGCCCGCCAAATGGAACGCATCACTCTCGAAGGCGAGCCGATCAAGTGAGTACCCAAGTCATCGTCCTCAACGGCGGATCCAGTTCCGGCAAGAGCGGAATCACCCGCTGTCTGAAGGCGATCCTGCCCGACCCGTGGATCAACCTCGGCGTCGACGACCTCATCGACCGCCTGCCGCCGTCACTGATCGAGTCCGGCTCCGGCGTGGAGTTCGGCCAGCAGGGCGAGGTCGTGCTGGGCGAGGGTTTCCGTGAGATGGAGGAGGCCTGGACGAAGGGTGTCGCGGCCATGGCGCGTGCCGGGGCCCGGATCATCATCGACGACGTCTTCCTCGGCGGGGCAGCCTCCCAAAGCCGCCTGCTCGCCCACCTGGAGGGCCTCGACGTGCTCTGGGTCGGTGTCCACTGCGATCCCGAGGTGGCGGCCGGCCGTGAGATGGCCCGTGGCGACCGGGTGATCGGCATGGCCGCCTCGCAGGCGGAGGCCGTGCACAAGGGCGTGACCTACGACGTCGAGGTGGACACCAGTCACACCGAGGCCCTGGCCTGCGCGCGGACCATCGCCGCGCGCGTGACGTGAAGTGACATACCCCGGGTGAGCGCGCCGCCCGTCCGGCTTTCTCTCGCCGCCGGTATCCGGGTCTGGTCAGTGGCTGGGCGGGGATGCTTTCGGTGGTCGGGGTCCCCGCCGGCGTGCTCGGGTCCTGCCGGGCGGCCGCATTCGAGAAGGCGGCTCAGGCCGCGCCACCGTCACAGCACCACATCGCGAAAGGGATGCGCATGCTCTACATGTTCGCTTTCGACAAGGTCGGCGTCGTGGTCGGAGATCTGTACTTCGTCGACCCCGAACCGCTCAAGGGCCAGGAGAGCCCCGAGCACGGGGTCCGCCTGGAGTTGCGGCTGGTCGAGCAGGGTGAGCTGGTGGGCTCCGTGTACTCCGCCTACCCGGTCTCGGTGGGGCGGCCGGTGTGGCGCGCCGACTTCCTGGAGTCGGTCGACGGCAGGCCGGGAAGCTTCGACCGGACCCACCACCACCCGGCGTTCACCGGCTGGGACCCGGGGCAGCGGGTCTTCGTCCGGGAACTGTCCGCGGACCCCATGGGCTGGCTCGGGGACCGGCTGGCGGACCTCGACGGCCTGCTGGAAGCGGCCCGGTTCCCCGCCGACACGGCCGGTCCGACCGATGCGGCTCAGCTGCGCGGGGCGGCGCCCGAGATCGTGGACGCGACCCGCAGGCTGCTGGAGAGGGTCCGGGCGGGCGAGCTGGGGACCCGGCCGGAGGGTGAGATGCCCGCCCCTCTCCCGGGGCAGCGGCAGGCTCTGGTCCGCTCCGGCTGGCTGTGAGCCGCGCGGGGGCCGGTCCCCAGCGGGTCGCGGGTACCGGCCCCCAGGAAGCGTCGGCAGCCGCCGGGCCGGTGACGTCGGCGAGCGGCGCACCGGCCGCGTAGCGGACCGGCCGGGCCTTCGCCAGGGCCATGGCCCTGCCCCGCGGTGCCCCGATCTGGCCGTTCAGACCCCGGGCCGTGGCGTGCCGGGAGCGTCGGTCCTGTTACTGGTGGGCAGCGGGCCGGTGGCGGCCCGCCTGTGGAGTCGGCGCGGGGCCGGGCGGCTGCCGGGGCCCAGGCGAGCCATGGCGCGCAGGATGTGCCGGGGCGGGAGTTGCCAGCGTACGCGCGCGGGGACGGCCCGCAGGACGGTGCCCGACCGGACGAGGCGGCGCGTCACCACGGGGGGCGAGGGGGCGGGTCTGCCGTACAGCTCGTGGGCGTACGGCGGCAGGGAGGAGTACGCCAGCCCGGCCACGCGCCGCCACAGCAGGGCGCGTGCCGGAACGAGCAGCGCGGGCGTCGGCGGGTTCCGCAGGAAGTCGTCGACGGCCCGGGCGTCGGGGCCCGCGGCCAGTTCGGGGCGCATCTGGTCGAAGTACGCGGCGAGTTCGGCCGTCGTGCCGGGTACGTCGGCGGGGTCGAGGCCCACCAGACGGGCGCTCTGCCGGTGTTCGTGGACGTAGCGGTCGGCGAGGTCGTCCGGCATCCGGATTCCCGACCGGCGTGCGACGTGGAGGTAGGAGTCGATCTCCGCACAGTGCACCCAGCGCAGCAGTTCGGGCTCGTCGACGCCGTACCGCTCCCCGGTGGCCGGGTCGGTGGCGGTGAGCATCGCGTGGATCTTGCGGACGCGGGCGCCGGCCTTCTCGGCGGCCTCGGTGGTGCCGTACGTGGTGGTGCCGACGAAGGCGGCGGTGCGCATCAGGCGGCCCCAGGCGTCCTTGCGGAAGTCACTGTTGTGCATGACGCCGCGCACCGCGCGGGGGTGCAGGGCCTGGAGGTAGAGGGCGCGGATCCCGGCGATCCACATCATGGGGTCGGAGTGGACCTGCCAGGTCACCGACGCGGGCCCGAAGAGGCCGGGGTCGGGGGCGGCCGCGGGTATGGGTGCGGGCATGGGGTCCGTCCTGACCTTGGGGGTCTCGCTCTGGGTCTCGTTCTACGTTTCGTTCTGGGCCGTGCACCTCAAGTGTGCCCGCCCGGGAGGAAACCGGGGAGAAGACCCGGGGAGGAGAACCGGGAGGGAAAGGGAGCGGGTCAGCGTCCGGTCGTGCCGTCGATCAGTTCGCGCAGGATGTCCGCGTGGCCCGCGTGGCGGCCGGTCTCCTCGATCAGGTGGGTGAGGGCCCAGCGGCCGCTGGGCGCGGGAGTGTCCGGACGGGGGCGGGGCAGGGGCGCGGCGAGGTCGGCGCATCCGTCGAGCACGTCGTTCGCGCGCTCGACCGCCTCCCGGTAGCGGGCGACGACCTGGGCCACGCTGTCGGCCGGCGCGGCGCGGAAGGTCCCCGGCCAGTCGGTGACCTCGACGCCCAGGAACGTGGCACGTTCGACGTGGGTGAGGTGGTGGAGCAGACCGAGCAGATTGGTGCCGGAGGGCACCGCCGCCGCCCGGACGTGCGGTTCGGGGGCGTCCTCGACCTTCGCGGCGACCGAGGCCCGCGGGTAGTCGAGGAACCCGCGCAGCACGTCGGCCTCGCTGCTGCCGGTACGGGGCGGCGGAGCGTCACCGCGGCGCGCGCGGCGGGGGGGCGGTGGGCATGGGGTCTCCTTGGGGTGGGGGTGGCGCGGGACCTTTGTGGTGGCGGGCGAGCCCTCGCCTGCGCCCGCCGCGACGGACGACGCCCCGGCACGCCGTACCGGCCAGACGGCGCCAGTCAGGCCACGCCGGTCAAGCCGGGCCGGTCAAGCCGCCCGGCGGATGAGCAGGATGTGGTCGATGACCTCGGCGGTGCGGCCCTGGGGCCCGGTGGCGGTCCGGCGCGCCGCCTCGGCCCGTTCGACGGTCCATCCCGCCGGGTCCAGGCCGATGCCCTCGGCGACCTCCCGGGCGGTCGGGTACCGGATGTCGGGGTCCTGGTCCCACGACCAGGGGGCGGTCGAGCCGTGGTCGACGACCAGCAGCCGTCCGCCGGCGCGCAGCGCCTGCGCGGCCGTGCGCAGAACGGACGCCCTGTCCAGTTCCAGCGGCGTCTGCAAGTAATGGGCGCTGATGAGGTCGAACGCGCCCCGCGGGAACGTCTCCTGCAGGTCATGCCGTTCGGCGACGACCCGGTCCGCGAGGCCGAGGGCGCCGGCGAGGGCTTCGAGGCGCTGGACCGCCACGGCCGACACGTCGACGGCGGTGACGTGCCACCCCTGGCGGGCGAGCCACACCGTGTCGCCGCCCCCGCCGCATCCGAGGTCGAGCGCGTCGCCGGGCGCCAGATCCGCGGCCGTCTCGGTGAGCCGTGTGTTCGGCCGGGGCTCGGTGTCCGCCGGGCGGGCCGCGTGGACGCCGTCCCAGAACGTGACCGCATCGGTGGTGCTCATCGGGGCTCCTTCGGTAGGGGAATGAGCCCCAGCCTTGCCGCCGCACCAGGATTCGGCACGGGAACTTGCCGGTTCGGCAAGGCGCGCGGCTCCGTCACCCGTCCCCGCTCAGCCAGCCCTTCGCGACCGCCCGCGCCCCGGCCTGGAAGCGGCTGCGGGCGCCCAGCTTCTCCATCAGGTCGGCCGCGATACGGCGTGCGGTGCGGGGCGACACGCCCAGACGCTTGGCGACGGCCTCGTCGGTGAGACTCTGGGCCAGCACTTTGAGGACCTCGACCTCCTGCGGGGCCAGAACGTCCTCCTCCCGGTCGCGGGCGACGGCGCCGAGCGGGGCGGCCTTCTCCCACAAGGAGTCGAACAGGGCGCACAGGGCGGTCAGCTGCCGTCGGCACCGAGGACGAGGGCGCCCGCGGCGCTGTTCTCCCTGTCGGTGGGCACGATGGCCACCTCACGGCCCAGGATCATGAGGCGTACCGGGAGGGAGGGGGTGGTGCGCAGGTGCGCACCACCCCGCTGCCCGGCACCTTGCTGCCGGGCGTCACCCGCGACTCGCTGCTGCGCCTCGCCGCGCGCCTCGGCCACCGGGTGAGCGAACGCCCCATCTCGGTCGACGAGTGGCGGGCCGGCTGCGACCGTGGCGAGATCACCGAGGTGTTCGCCTGCGGTACGGCCGCGGTGCTCACCCCCGGTCGGCACCGTCCGCGACGGCGAGGGTGGCGACGGACTCTCGTCGTGTCGGGTGCCGGCCACCGATCACACGGGCTTGAACACTCGGAAGCGTTCGGCGACGACGAGAGTGTCATCGGTAATGTCGGGGGTGCGACCCAGGAACTCGCTCACGCCATCGCTCTGGAAGAACTCTTCGTGGGCTGCTCGCCACTGTGCAACGTCGGAGTAGCCACGCCCCTCGGCTCGCGCGAAGTCATCGTCGATTTCCTTCATGGGAACGACCCGCACGTCGACGAGTTCGATCGTGACGGCCGGACGACCCTCGGAATCGAGCACTGAGAACCGCTGGCCGCTCTGCGGCACTGCCTCTCCGGCGTGCTCAGAGATCTCCAGGAGGCCTGTGAGCGCGGTCTTCTGACCGCTCAGGATCGCCGCCACGCCACGGTCACGTTCTGGTCCGGGAAAAGCGAGTTCAAGGGTCGGAAGATCGTCATGTCCCATCGGGAGATGGTACGAACCCGGGTCGCGTTGATCAATGGCCGCTTGTCCCGACACCCACAGCAAGCACTCTCGCAACACGCCCTAGATGCATTGCCTCCGGAGCGCTGACTCGGCTGATGGGCGGGGCCGTCTGTGGCGATGCAGAGGGAGCCGAGTTTCCACTCGCCGTTCGCCGCCGCCGCAAGGGCCTTCGACTGGGCCTGACCGGCCGCCCCTCATGCGCAGTCGTAGGTCAGCCCGCCCGCTCATAGGTCAGGACGGTCTTCGGGTGGTTGCCGATCGTGCGTAGGCGCAGCGGGCCGTCCGAGGACTGCACGTCGAAGTCGTACTTGAGCTCCTCCGGCGGGCAGTTGACGGTCCTGGTGCCGTGATCGAGCTTGAAGTTGCTCAGGGACAGGCCGTGCTGGTGGCTGCTGGAGACAAAGGCGCTGCCCTCGCATCGCGGGCCGGTGCGGGACTCGATGACCACGCGTGCGCGTCTGCCCGGCTCGACCTGATGGAAGGTCAGCTGCTGGCTGCCGTCCCTGGCTCGCCACCGGCCCACGAACCAGGGGTGGATGGGCTTGTACTCCGTGGCCACCTTGGCGAATCCGGAGCCTTTGCGCCAGGTCAGCGTGGTGGTCTGCAGCATGCTGCGATCGATGAAGTCCACTCGGGCGCCACCGTCGCGAATGCGGGCCTTCGGCCAGACGAGGTAGTTCTTGGTCGGGTCGGTGGTCCAGGAGGAGAGGTCCCCGGTCGCGACGGCCGCGATCACCTCTTGCGGTTCTTCGCCGTCCCTGCAATACGCGCCGAAGCCGACCGCGAGCCACACGGTGTCCCGGTACGCCTTTGCCCTGATGCCGTGGCACGGTTTGGTGCCGGTCTCATGGACCGTCTTCCGGGCGGACCAGGCGTCGTCAGAGGCGTGGCGATGCTGTGCCTCCAGGCCGCGGTGAGTGAAGCGGAGGGACACCTGCCGGCCGTCGGACAGTTCGAGGACGGTATGGTCGTCGTCTTCCTCGACGACCCGTGAATCAGGCTTGTCCTCGGGTTCGCGGTGGGACTTCGTGTGCTTCGCGCCGCTGCCGGACGGCCCCCTGTCCGATTGCTCGGCGCAGCCGCCGACGGCTGCGCCGAGTATCAGCACCGCTACCGCCCGCGCCGCCGCGCTCTTCGTTCTCATGCCGTGTCAGCTCCCCTGTACGCCGTGCCGCGATGCCCGGGCCGGTGGGTGGCACGAACTCGGCGATGCTAGTCGGTGGGCGGCCCCGCTCGGCCCCCGGCACGGTGCGGCCCCGGCGGTTCCGTCACTCGTCGAGGGACGGCGGCGACCACACCCCGGCCCGGGCCGCCGCCTCCCGCGCCTCCAACTACACGACTCAACTCGCCGCGGCGTGCGACCAGAATGAACCAACATGCGTCGATGTGGCGGGCGTAGTCGCTCAGGAGACCGCCACACCGTCTTTTATGCCAACTAAAAACCCTCGTCACAGTGCGTCAGCGGCGTACGCGCGGCATTCCCAGGCCGATCCAGGAGATGATCTCGCGCTGGATCTCGTTGTTGCCGCCGCCGAAGGTGAAGATGACGGCCGAGCGGTAGCCGCGCTCCAGTTCGCCGTGGAGGACCGAGCCCGCCGAGCCCTCCTTCAGGGCGCCCGCCGCGCCGACGACCTCCATCAGCGAGGCGTACGCGTCGCGGCGGGCCTCGGAGCCGTAGACCTTGACGGCCGAGGCGTCCTGCGGGGTCAAGGTGCCTTCCTGGACGGCGTTCACCATCTGCCAGTTCAGGAGCTTCATCGCGTCGAGCCTGGCGTGGGTGCGCGCCAGGCAGCGGCGGACCCAGCCGAGGTCGATGACGCGGCGGCCGTCGGCGAGTTCGGTGTCCATGGCCCAGCGCTGCACGTCGTGCAGGGCGCGGATGGCCGTGGTGCCGTGGGCGGCGAGGGTGACGCGCTCGTGGTTGAGCTGGTTGGTGATCAGCCGCCAGCCCTTGTTCTCCTCGCCCACCCGGCGGGAGACGGGGACGCGGATGTTCTCGTAGTGGCTCGCGGTGGTGTCGTGCGAGGCGAGGGTGTTGATGAGGGTGCAGGAGTAGCCGGGGTCGCTCGTCGGGACGAGGAGCATGGTGATGCCCTTGTGGAGCGGGACGCCCTCCTCGGGGGCGGCGGTGCGGACGGCCAGCCACACCCAGTCGGCGGTGTCGCCGTTGGTCGTCCAGATCTTCTGGCCGTTGACCGTGTAGTGGCCGGTGGCCTCGTCGCCCTCCCGTACCGCCTTCGTCCTGAGCGCGGCCAGGTCGGTGCCGGCGTCCGGTTCGCTGTAGCCGATGGCGAAGTCGAGTTCGCCGGAGAGGATCCTCGGCAGGAAGTAGCTCTTCTGCTCCTGCGTGCCGTACCGCATGATCGTGGGGCCGACGGTGTTGAGGGCCATCAGCGGGAGGGGTACGCCGGCCTGGGCGGCCTCGTCGAAGAAGATGAACTGTTCCATGGGGGTGAGCCCGCGCCCGCCGTACTCCTTGGGCCAGCCGACCCCGAGCCAGCCGTCGGCGCCCAGGCGCCGGACGGTCTGCCGGTAGAACCGCTTCCGCGCCGCGGGATCGGCGTGGCGCGCGTAGGCGTGGTCCGGCACCAGTTCGGCGAAGTACGCACGCAGCTCGGCGCGCAACTGCTGCTGCTCGGGCGTGTATTCGAGGTGCACGGCCCCTCCATGCTCTGACTGGCTCGCTCGGCCTCGGACTTGACGGCGCACACAGTAGAACCCGTTTCAGAAATAGGGAATGCCGGTGACGGGGGGCGGGCGGCGCTCAGCCCAGGGCCGCGAGGAAGTCCTCGCAGGCCCGCGCGCAGCGTCGGCACGCCTGTGCGCAGGTGTTCGAGGCGGGGCCCGGATCGCACAGCGCGGCGCACTGGAGGCACACGTCGCGGCACCACTCGACCTGGGCGCGGACCTGACGCTCGTCCCGGTCGGCCTGGTCCGTCTGTTCGCCGAGGAGGCGGGAGGTCGCGTCGCACACGTCGGCGCACGCGAGGTGGAGGCGGGCCGCGTCGCCCGACCCGGCGGGACCCTGGCGGCGGGCACACGCCCGTACGCAGTCCTCGCAGGCCTCCACGCACGCGAAGCGGTCCTCCAGATAGCGCACGAGGTCCTGGTGGTCGCACTGCGGCGGTCCGTCCGCGGGCGCGTCGGGCCGGATGCGCGGGTCCGGCGCGGGGGCGAGGGGGGTGGCGGGGCGGGGCACGGCCGGTGAGGAGGGCGTGGCGGTCACGGGATTGCTCCCTTCGGTCCCGCACGGGTAGCCGAGCCGCCGCCGGCCAAACCCATCGGGCACCCGACTCCTCCGCGGCCCCCTGCCGAAAACGAGGGAGCCCCGCCGCGACGGGGGAGACACGGCGGGGCCCAATTGTTCGAGTGCCCGTTCCGGGGCGCGTCACACCCTCCTGCCCGAAACTCATCACGACGAGGCCGGATTCGGGCCGGCCGAGGGGTCCGGCCCACGCCGACGGCTCAGGCGTACGTGCGCCTCCCCCGCCGGTACGCGATCTCGCCCAGCACGATGTCCACGACGAGAAACGCCGCGAGCGGGATGCCGAGCAGCGGCACGAAGTAGCCGAGGACCGCGATCGCCGCCATCAGCGGGACCAGGACGTACGGCGGTACGTCCTGCCAGGCGCCGCGCGGCATCGGCCGGCCGAAGGACGAGGCGCGGCCGCGCTGCCACCACATGCGGTAGCCCCACACGATGAGCAGGATCACGCAGAGGGCGAGCGCGGCGAGCGCGATCTGGTTGGCGATGCCGAAGAGCGAACCGGCGTGCGCGTCGATGCCCCAGCGCGACAGCTTGGCCAGCACGGGGTAGTCGTCGAACCGCAGGACGTCGGTGACTGCGCCGTTCGCCGGGTCCACGGCGACCGAGTCCTGCTTCTCGGGCCAGCTGCGCTGGATCTGCTTGACGACGTACGCCGTCGGCCCGGACGCGTCGCCGGCGGGCGGGACGATCTCCACCGGGTCCGAGAGTCCCCGGCCGCGCGCGGACTTCAGGACGGCGTCGAGACCGACGTCGGCTCCCGCCCTGGCCCGCGCGGTCCCGGCCGCGCCCCCGTGCCCGGCGTGCTCCCCGGCGGTCTGCGCCGTCACCGACGGTGTGCTCTGCCCGAGGGAGTCCCGCAGGTCGCTGATGCTCTGGCCCGCGTACGTCGACCACGTCAGGCCCGTCGCCGACAGGAAGAACAGGCCGACCGCCGCCCAGACGCCCACCGAGCCGTGCAGCGACAGCGTGCGGCGTCGCCCCGTCGCGTTCCCCGGCTTCCGCTGCTTCCGCAGTGCCTTGCGGCGCCCGAACCACAGGACGAGGCCGCCGCCCGCGATCACCCACAGCCAGCTGGCGGCGAGTTCGCTGTAGAGCCGGCCCGGCTCGCCGAGGTGCAGATCGCGGTGGAGCCCGTCGATCCAAGTGCGCAGGGGAAGCGCCCCGGACGCGCCGTACTGCGCGAGGGCGCCGCGCACCTCGCCCGTGTACGGGTTCACGAAGACCGCGAGCGTCTGGTCGGAGTCGACGCCCGGCACCCCGGAGAGCAGGACGCGTGTGGTGGCGCCGTCCTCGGGCGCGGGCCGGACCGCGCTGATCGTCCCCTCCGGGTGCGCCTGCCGGGCCGCCGCCACCTGCCGGGTCAGGGGCAGTTCACTCTTGCCGGCCGGGACGGACACGCGCAGTTCATCGGCGTACAGGATCTTCTCGGCCTGGTACGAGCCCGCGTACAGCAGGCCCGTCGTGGCGGCGACCAGGAGGAAGGGCGCGATCAACAGCCCCGCGTAGAAGTGCAGGCGCAGCACCAGCGGACGCAACGACGCCCAGCCGGATCGCCGGGCCGCCGGCCGGGCCTCCGTGTCCTCGGGCGGGCTCAAAGGGTCGGCCGGCTGCTGCCCGTCGCCTTCGGCGAGGACGGTGGGTTCGGCGGGCATGAGGTGTTCTCCTGGATCGACGGGCCACGGCCCGACTGCGACCGGGCCGGTCCAGGAGTCGGCCCAGGGGCCGGCGAAGTTCCCGCGCCCCCGTGTGACGTGCGCCACTGCGGCACGGTCAAGTGTGCGTGTGGTGGGCCAGGGCCAGATGCGGGTCGCGCTCCCCCGCCGCCGGTGCCGGATCCGCGTGCACGAGGGCGCCGGTCAGGCGGGGGACGGCGTGCAGCAGCGCGTGCTCGGCCTCGACCGCCACCTGGTGGGCCGCGCGCACGGTCAGCGCTCCGTCCACGACGACCGCCACTTCGGCGCGCAGCCGATGGCCGATCCACCGCATCCGCAGCTCGCCCACCTCGTGCACGCCGGCCACCTCCAGGAGCGCGCGTTCAGCCGTGTCGACGAGCGCCGGGTCCACGGCGTCCAGCACGCGGCGGAAGACCTCGCGGGCGGCGTCCCGCAGGACGAGCAGGATCGCGGCCGTGATCAGGAGGCCGACGAGGGGGTCGGCGAGCCGCAGTCCCAGGGCCGCGCCGCCCGCCCCGAACAGCACGGCCAGTGAGGTGAATCCGTCCGTACGCGCGTGCAGTCCGTCCGCGATCAGTGCGGCGGAGCCGATCTCGCGGCCGACGCGGATGCGGTAGCGGGCCACGCCCTCGTTGCCGAGGAAGCCGATCACCGCGGCGAGGGCCACCACGGGCACATGGCTCATGTCGCGCGGGTTCAGGAGCCGTTCGACCGCCGACCACGCCGCGAACGCGGCCGAGGCGGCGATCGTGAGGACGATGACGAGGCCCGCCAGATCCTCGGCGCGGCCGTATCCGTAGGTGAAGCGGCGGGTGGCCGCCCGTCGGCCCAGGACGAAGGCGATGCCGAGGGGTACGGCGGTCAGGGCGTCGGCCGCGTTGTGCACGGTGTCCCCGAGGAGGGCGACGGAGCCCGACATCACCACGACGACGGCCTGCGCCCCGGCGGTCAGCCCCAGCACCAGCAGGGACACCCACAGCGCCCGGATGCCGCGCGCCGAACTCTCCAGCGCGGTGTCGACCTTGTCGGCGGAGTCGTGCGAGTGCGGGGTGAAGAGGTGTCGCAGGCGGTGGGCGACCCGGCGACGGTCATGCCCGTGGCCGTGGGAGTGCGGATGCGGGTGCGGGTGCGGGTGGTGATGCCCTGCTCGCGGGAGGTGGGGGTGTTCGTGGTGCTCGTCGCTCACGTGGTGCCCCTTCCGGTGTGCGGGGCCACGCCGGCCGGGCTCGGCCGCGACGGACCGTCCGGCCCGGTGGCCCCCGGGCGTGCGGGCCCCCATTATGTGCGTATGAGCGCACGCAAGCATCTCTCACCTGCGCACCCTGCGCACCAGCACACCCCGGGCGCCCCACTCCCCGCGCACCAGCAGGCCCCGGATCCCTCGCACCAGCAAGCCCCAGACCCCTCGCACCCTGCACACCAGCCCACCCCGGACCCTGGGCGGCCTGAGTACCCGCACCCGCACCCGCCGAGCGAGGAGCAATTCGCCCTCGCCGCCGACCTGTTGGCGCTGCTCGCCGATCGCACCCGCCTGGCGCTGCTCCGCCGGTTGAGCGAGGGCGAGGCCGACGTGACCACGTTGACCGAGGCCTGCGGCGCCGCGCGGCCCGCCGTCAGCCAGCATCTGGCGAAGCTCCGCCTCGCCGGACTCGTCGGCTCGCGCAAGGAGGGCCGCCGGGTCGTCTACGCCCTCCATGACGGCCGGCTGCGGCGGGTCGTCGACGAGGCACTGGATCTCGCCACGCACCAGCGCCCGGACGGCTCCTCGGTGGCGCCCGCTCAGGACAGCGTGCGGACCACCTCGCGGACCTGACCCGCGACGGAGCGGGGCAGTGGCGCGTAGTGCAGCCGGGACAGCGGCTTCTGGCCCGCCGGGCTCGCGGTGTAGCCGAGGAACGACCTGAGGGCGGGAAGGGTCTCCTTCCGGTTTCCCCGGTCACACACGATCTCGTAGGTGACCTGGACGATCGGATAGGCGCCGGGCGTCGCGGCGCCGTAGCGGAACTTCAGCGTCATGTCCTTGCCCTCGCCCACGACCCTGGCCGCCGCGATTCCGGCCGACGCCGTCGTGGGCGTCGGTTCGACGGGGGCGGGCGCGCCGGTGTCGATCCTGACGGTCTTGATGTCCCTGGCCCGCGCGAAGGACAGCTCGAAGTAGCCGATCGCGCCGAAGCCGGAGGTGACCTCGGAGGCGACCCCGCCCGAACCGCTCGCGGACGCGCCGGCCCCGCCCTGCCAGGCCTTGCCCACCGGGTGCCGCCAGACGTCGGTGGCGGCGCCCGCGAGGTAGGCCTGGAAGTTCGCCGTGGTCCCCGAGTCGTCGGAGCGGTGGACGGGGCGGACCGGCAGGGAGGGCAGTTCGACGCCGGGGTTGAGGCGTTGGATCCGCGGATCGCCCCAGGAGGTGATGCGCCGGTCGAAGATCTTGGCGAGCGTCGGGGCGTCCAGGACCAGGCGGTCGACGCCCGGGAGGTCGTAGCCGATCGCGATGGGCCCGCCGACCATGGGCAGGTCGATGGCGCGACCGCCCCGGCAGGCCTCCTTGGACCGTTCGATCTCGTCGGCCTTCAGGGGGCTGTCGGAGCCGCCGAAGGCGGTGGCGCCGCGCAGGAACTGGGCGCTGCCCGCTCCCGAGCCGATCGGGTTGTAGGCGAGTCGCACACCGGGACAGGCGCGCTGGTACTCCGTGATCCAGTGCTTCATCGCGCTCTGCTGGGCGCTCGAACCGGTCCCCGGGACCCTCCCCGCCCGCGCGCACTCGATGCCGGCGACGGCCGCGGGAGCGGCGGACGCGTGAGCGGCGGCGTCACCCTCCCCCGACCCCATGAGGCCGCACCCCGCGAGGCCGCATCCCGCGAAGGCCAGCGCCACCGCGACGACCAGCGGGCCCGTGAAGAGCGTTCTGCCGCCTCGATACGTACGTCTCGGACGTGGGCGTCGCAACGTGGTCCCCTCGGCTCGATCGCGATCGGGACTCAGATGGTCGCCGGTCGAGGACGACGGCGGGTGACGGCAGGGCGAACATCGGGCGACGGCCGGGTGCGCCGGAGACGTTTGCATGGCCATGCGTTCTGATGCATACTCTTGCCATGTCCAAGGTCCTCACCTCCCTCCCCACCGGCGAGCGTGTCGGCATCGCCTTCTCCGGCGGCCTCGACACCTCCGTAGCCGTCGCCTGGATGCGCGACAAGGGCGCCGTCCCGTGCACGTACACCGCCGACATCGGCCAGTACGACGAGCCCGACATCGCGTCCGTGCCCGGCCGAGCCTCCGCGTACGGCGCCGAGATCACCCGACTCGTCGACTGCCGTGCCGCGCTGGTCGAGGAAGGCCTTGCGGCGCTGGCCTGCGGTGCGTTCCACATCAAGTCCGGTGGGCGCCCCTACTTCAACACCACGCCCCTGGGACGCGCCGTGACCGGCACACTCCTGGTGCGGGCCATGCTGGAAGACGGCGTGCAGATCTGGGGTGACGGCTCCACGTTCAAGGGCAACGACATCGAGCGGTTCTACCGCTACGGCCTGCTCGCCAACCCGCACCTGCGGATCTACAAGCCCTGGCTGGACGCGGACTTCGTGACGGAGCTCGGCGGCCGCAAGGAGATGTCCGAGTGGCTGGTCGCGCACGACCTGCCCTACCGGGACTCCACGGAGAAGGCGTACTCCACGGACGCCAACATCTGGGGTGCCACCCACGAGGCGAAGACCCTGGAGCACCTCGACACCGGCATCGAGACCGTCGACCCGATCATGGGCGTGCGGTTCTGGGACCCGTCGGTGGAGATCGGCACCGAGGACGTCACGGTCGCCTTCGACCAGGGCCGCCCGGTCGCCATCAACGGCAAGGAGTTCGCCACCGCGGTCGACCTGGTCATGGAGGCCAACGCGATCGGCGGCCGTCACGGGCTCGGCATGTCCGACCAGATCGAGAACCGGATCATCGAGGCCAAGAGCCGGGGCATCTACGAGGCGCCCGGCATGGCGCTCCTCCACATCGTCTACGAGCGGCTCGTCAACGCGATCCACAACGAGGACACGATCGCGGCCTACCACAACGAGGGCAGGCGCCTCGGCCGTCTCCTCTACGAGGGCCGCTGGCTCGACCCGCAGGCGCTGATGGTGCGCGAGTCGCTGCAGCGGTGGGTCGGCGCGGCGATCACCGGTGAGGTGACCCTGCGGCTGCGGCGCGGCGAGGACTACTCGGTCCTCGACACGCGGGGCCCGACGCTCAGCTACCACCCGGACAAGCTCTCGATGGAGCGGACCGAGGACTCGGCGTTCGGCCCGGTGGACCGGATCGGCCAGCTCACCATGCGCAACCTCGACATCGCGGACTCCCGCTCCCGTCTGGAGCAGTACGTCGGTCTCGGCCTGGTCGGCACCGCCCACCCGACGCCGATCGGTGCCGCGCAGGCGGCCTCGACGGGCCTGATCGGGGCCATGGACGCGGGTGGCGCCCAGGCGATCGCCTCGCGGGGCGAGACGACGGACGAGGAGACGATGCTGGACCGTGCCGCGATGGAGGCGGGCACGGACTGAGCGCACCGCGAGCACTCCCGACCTGCGGGCCCGGCGGATTCCTTCCGCCGGGCCCGCTGTCATGTGCCCCGGCCGCCGCCGCGCGCGCCGCCGTGGACCGCGTGTCCGGATGTGACAGGGAATCGTCATTGCGGCCCTCGGCGGTGGCCGTGAGGATAGCCGCATGCCCCTCTCGCACCGCGTCGTCATCGCGGTCTTCCCCGACGTCGATCTCCTCGACGTGACCGGTCCCGCCGAGGTCTTCGCGCTGGCCAACCGGGTGACACGCGGCCGCGCCGGTTACGAGGTCCACCTGGCGGGGCCGGTCGTCGGCGCGGTCCGCACCTCGGCGGGCGTGCGGCTGCTCACGGACGTGTCCTTCGACGGGACCGATGGCCGGGTGGACACCCTGCTGGTGCCCGGCGCGGTGGACATGACCGAGGACGGCCCGGTCGCCCGCATTGACGCTCAGGTCGTGCGGTGGCTGGAGGAGACCGCGCCCGCGGCCCGCAGGGTGGCGTCGGTGTGTGTCGGCGCTCATCTGCTGGCCGCGGCCGGGCTCCTCGACGGGAAGACCGCGACCACGCACTGGTCGACCGCCGCCCAGCTCGCCGCCGACCATCCCGCCGTCACGGTCGACCCGGACCCCATCTTCGTCCGCGCGGACCGCGGGCGGCTGTGGACCGGTGCCGGGATCAGCGCCTGCCTGGATCTGGCGCTGGCCCTGGTGGCCGAGGACCATGGCGAGGACGTCGCCCTGGCGGTGGCCCGGCAGCTGGTGATGTACCTCAGGCGCCAGGGCGGGCAGAGCCAGTTCTCGGTGCCGCTCAGCCGGCCCGTCTCCGACCGGCGTGACATCGACGAGCTGCGGCTGTGGATCACCGAGCACCTCTGCGAGGACCTGTCGGCGGCGGCGCTCGCGGCCCGGATGTGTCTCAGCGAGCGGCACTTCGCGCGGGTGTTCAAGCAGGAGACGGGCACGAGCCCGGCCGACTACGTCGAGGCGGCCCGGGTGGAGACGGCCCGCCGACTCCTGGAGAGCACCGACTGCCCCCTGGAGAAGGTCGCCTCCGCCGCCGGGCTCGGCTCGGTCGAAACCCTGCACCGCGCCTTCCGACGGCAGCTCGCCAGTACGCCGGCCGCCTACCGCCGCCGCTTCCGCACCACCACCCTCTGATCCTTCTCCGTCCCGTCGGATCCCCGCCGAAGTCCTCGGCGGCGCCCGGCACTCTCCGGCACGCGGTCGGCCGTAGGCCCCGCCCTGCCCTTTTCCCGAAAGGCACCTCATGAGCACCCACCCGCACTCCGCTTCCACCACCCTGCGCGACGTGATCGGCCTGGACGGCCGGCCGCCTCGGCTGAGCGAGTCCGCCCTGATCCTGATCGACTTGCAGAACACCTACCGCACGGGCGTCATGGCGCTGGAGGGCGCCGAAGCGGCCCTCGCGGCGGGCGCCAGGCTGCTGGAGCGGGCCCGCGCGGCGGGCGTCCCGGTCGTCCATGTCGTCAACGACGGCGGTGCGGGCACCCCGTACGACATCCGCGCCCACATCGGCGCCATCAGCGACGAGGTCGCCCCGGTGGCCGGCGAGCCGGTCGTGGTCAAGGAGTTCCCCGACTCCTTCCACGCCACCGAGCTGGAGAAGACACTCACCGGCCTCGGCTTCGCCCCGGGCGGCGGCGGGCAGCTGGTCCTCGCCGGGTTCATGACGCACATGTGCGTCAACTACACGGCGCAGGGCGCCTTCAAGCTGGGGTACCGGCCCACCGTCGTCGCGGAGGCGACCGCCACCCGTGCCCTCGCCGCCCCGGACGGCACGGTCCTGACGGCCGACGCGCTCCAGAGGGCCGCCCTGACGACCCTCACCGATCTGTTCGCCACCGTCGTCCCGACCGTCGACGCTCTCCCCGCCTGACCTGCCGCACCCGTCCGGGCCGCCGGGCCGATGCCCCGTCAGGCGCCCGCGCGGGCGGCGGCCCCGCCGTCGCGGGACACCCTCACGGGGCGTTCCGCTCGGTCTCGCGGCGGCGCAGCTCCCGCAGCGCGATGGTGCGCTTGTGCACCTCGTCGGGGCCGTCGGCCAGGCGCAGGGTGCGCAGATGGGCGTACATGCTCGCGAGCGGGAAGTCGTCGCTGACGCCGGCGCCGCCGTGGACCTGGATCGCCCGGTCGACGACCTTGAGGGCCACCGCGGGCGCGGCGACCTTGATGGCGGCGATCTCCGTGCGGGCCTGCTTGTTGCCGACGGTGTCCATGAGGTGCGCGGCCTTGAGCGTGAGCAGCCGCGCCATGTCGATCTCGACGCGGGACTCGGCGATCCAGTCCTGGATGTTGGCCCGGTCGTCCAGGGGCACGCCGAACGTCGTACGGGACCGGGCACGGTCGATCATCAGGTCGAGGGCGCGTTCGGCCATGCCGATGGAGCGCATGCAGTGGTGGATGCGGCCGGGGCCGAGCCGGGCCTGGCTGATCATGAAGCCGTCGCCCTCGCCGGCCAGCAGGGCGGTGCGCGGGACGCGGACGTCCTCGAAGAGCACCTCGGCGTGGCCCTCGCGGTCCTGGTAGCCGAAGACGGGCAGGCCGCGCAGGACCGTGACGCCCGGGGTGTCGAGGGGGACGACCATCATGCTCTGCTGCCGGTGGCTCGGCCCCTGCGGGTCGGTCTTGCCCATCACGATGAGCACCCGGCAGTTCTTGTGCAGGGCGTTGGACGTCCACCACTTGCGGCCGTTGAGGACGTAGTCGTCGCCGTCGCGCACCATCCGCATCTCGATGTTGCGGGCGTCGGAGCTGGCGACGGCGGGTTCGGTCATCGCGAACGCGGAGGCGATCTCCCCGGCGAGGAGCGGCTTCAGCCACTTCTCCTTGTGCTCGTCGGTGCCGAAGAGGGTGAGGACCTCCATGTTGCCGGTGTCCGGGGCGTTGCAGTTGGTGGCCTCGGGGGCGAGGTGCGCGCTGCGGCCCATGATCTCGGCGAGCGGCGCGTACTCCAGGTTGGTCAGGCCGGGACCCCACTGGGGGTGGGGGTGGAAGAGGTTCCACAGGCCGCGCTTCTTGGCCTCGGCCTTGAGCTCCTCGAGCACCGGCGGTTGGTGGTGGGGGTCGCCGGACTCGGCCAGCTGCCTCTCGTACACCGCCTCGGCGGGGTAGATGTGCTCGTCCATGAAGGCGAGCAGCTTCTCCCGGTACTCCTCGGCCCTGTCGGTCATGTCGAACACGGGTCCTCCCACGGTCGTCTCGCCTCGGCGCCGTCACCGTATTTGAATCCGTATTCAGGTTCAAGAGTCATCTCCCGGCCCTCGACGGTATGTTTGAATCCAACGTCAAGTTCGATACGCCCCGACCACAGGAGTGCTGCCTGATGACGACGCATGTGCCGGTCAGCGAGTGGGAGCGCGTCGCGACGCGCCGGGTCGCCACGGGCGGCATCACGCTGCGGGTCTTCGACCACGGCGAGGCGCGGCCGGGCAGGCCGCCGGTGGTGCTGTGCCACGGCTTCCCGGAGCTGGCGTTCTCCTGGCGGCACCAGGTGTTCGCGCTGGCGGAGGCGGGGCACCGGGTCTTGGTGCCCGACATGCGCGGCTACGGCGGCAGTTCGCGCCCCGCCGACGTCGACGCGTACGACATCCTGACGCTCTGCTCGGACCTGGCCGCGCTCCTCGACGACGTGGGCGCGGACGACGCGGTGTTCGTGGGGCACGACTGGGGCGCGAACGTGGTGTGGAACATGGCCCTGGCGCATCCCGAGCGGGTGCGGGCGGTGGCCGGGATGAGTGTGCCGGTGACGCCGCGGGCCCCCGCCCCGCCCCTGCCGATCCTGCGCTCGCGGCTCGGGGACGACTTCTACATGGTGTGGTTCCAGGAGCCGGGCGTCGCGGACCGGGCGCTGAGCCGCAATGTGCGCAGGACCCTCGTCACGAGGGAGATCTACTCCGCCGAGTGGGCGGCCAGGCCCGATGAGCAGTTGCCTCCCCCGTCGTGGCTCGGCGAGGAGGAACTCGCCTACTACGTCGACACGTTCGAGGAGACCGGTTTCACCGGCGGCCTCAACTACTACCGCAACCTGGACCGCAACTGGGCGCTCACCGAGCACCTGGACGGCCGCGTGATCGAGCAGCCCGCGTTGTTCGTCACCGGGTCCAAGGATCCCGTCGCCCGCTTCATGCCCGCCGGAGGCCTCGACCGGATGCTCACCGACCTGCGCGGGCACGTCGTGCTCGACGGCGCGGGCCACTGGATCCAGCAGGAGCGGCCCGCCGAGGTGAACGCCGCTCTCCTGGAATTCCTCGCCATGGTCGGCTGATGGCATCCGCTGCGCCGGTTACGCACAGATTCGCAAACGACAGTGAATGGATGGCAGTGGCTGCCCAGGCCCCGGCCGCGGACGGCGGCCAGAAGCAACCGATCACGCCCCGCAGCGCGCGCGGTGTCAGGACCCGCAACGCGTTGATCGCCGCGGCCCGCGAGGTCTTCGAACGCGACGGGTACCTGGACGCCCGGATCACGGACATCACCAAGGCGGCGCAGGTCGCCTCCGGGTCGTTCTACACGTACTTCAACAGCAAGGAAGAGATCTTCCAGGCGCTCGTCGAGCAGGTGCAGGAGGAGATGTTGCACCCGCAGCTGCGCGAGCGCACCGGCATCACCGACACCCGCGATCTCATCGACGCCGCCAACCGCGAGTACTTGCGGGCGTACAAGAAGAACGCGCGCCTGATGGCGCTGTTCGAGCAAGTGGCGCAGGTGGACGAGCAGTTCATGGCGCTGCGCATCGAGCGCGGCAACGCCTTCGTGCGACGCAACGCCAAGCTGATCCGCACCCTCCAGGAGAACGGCGAGGCCGACCGGAGCCTCGACCCGCTGGTGACCGCGCACGCCCTGTCGGTGATGGTGAGCCGCATGGCGTACACGGTGTTCGTGCTGGGCCAGCGCATCCCGTACGAGCGGCTGGTCACGACGCTGAACAAGATCTGGGAGAACGGGCTGCGGCTGACCGGCCCCGAACCACGGCCCTGACCCCCACGCGGTCACCGACCGGTCCTGACGCACGGGCGGCGCACGGCTGATCCCGGTCCCAGGCTTGGGGCGCTTGCCCCCGGCCGTACGGAAACCGGGTCAGCGGTCGCCAGCCCGTCAGTAGTCGACGCGGTCGGACTTGGCCAGCCAGGCGTCGAAGGGCGCCGTACGGTTCGCCACGTCCAGCCGCTCGACCGGCATCGGCCACATCGAGGCGGGCTTCTTCTCGAACAGGTCGTAGAACTTGCGGTCGTCGAACCCGGCCACCGCGGCGTCGTCCCGGTCGGCGGCGAAGACGATCCGGTCGACCCGCGCCCACAGCGCCGACGACAGGCACATCGGGCACGGCTCGCACGAGGTGACCAGGACGCAGCCCTCCAGCGCGAAGGTGTCCAGCGTCTTGCAGGCGGCGCGCATCGCGCTCACCTCGGCGTGCGCCGTCGGGTCCAGGGAGGCGGTCACCTGGTTGTTCCCCGTGGCGACGACCTCGCCGCCCTTGGCGACCAGGGCGCCGAACGGCCCACCGCCGTTCTTGACACTGTCCGTGGCGAGCTTGATCGCCTCGTCCATCCAGGCCTTCTCGATCTCCTGGACGGTCGCTTCCTGGGCGTACGCGGTCATGGTGACTCCCTTTTTCGGTGGGGGTGCGGGCGCTACGCGCCGGGGACGCCTCATCCATCGCAACCTGTTGAGCAGTACACAGCCCGGTGGCCGGAATCAGCTAGGCGTGGAAGACCTGAAAGGACCTGTCGATCTCTCGTAGGTTTCTCCGAAAACCGGCCGGGGCCTGCGGCAACGGCAACGGCAACGAGACGCTCCCCTCAGTCGCAGTCCTGTGAGGACGCCAGCAGGTGGTCGCGGACCAGGGCGACGTGCGGGTTGTCCGAGGAGCCGGGGCGCTGCACGAGGAAGCCCGTGTTGATCGGCGGGTCCTCCGGATCGTTCAGCAGGACGAGGTCCCCCGAGGCCAGCTCGTCGCGGCACAGATAGCGGGGCAGGACGCTGAAGCCGGCGCCGCCGAGCACGGCCGCCTTGACCGCGCGCAGGTCGGGCATGGTGACGGCGGGCTCGCAGACCAGGCGCTTGTCGAAGACGTGCCGCCAGTAGCGGCGGACGATGGGCACGTCCTCCGCGTACGCGATCAGGGGCACCCCGCGCAGGGCCGCCGGGCCCTGGCCGGCGATCGCCTCGGCGCCCCCGGTCCGCTCCGCCCAGGCACCCGTCGTGACCAGCACGAACTCTTCGTCGGCCAGGGGTACGGCGGTCAGGGTCCGGCCGCGGGGGCGGGTCGTGGCGACCACGAGGTCATGGCGGCCCGCGCGCAACTCGTCCAGGAGGTCGTCGGTGAGCCCCGTGGTGATCCGCAGCCGCACCCCCTTCTCCACGAGGGGGGCGAGGCCGGGCAGCACGCAGTGGGAGAGGAATTCGGCCGGTCCCGCGAGATGGACGGGCTCCGCCGAGCCGTCGACGCCGTGGCCCGCGACCTCCGCGAGGGCGTCCAGGGGCTCGACGATACGGGCCGCCAGTTCGTCGGCGAACGGGGCGGGGGCGGCGCCGCGGGGCAGCCGCTGGAAGAGCTCCCGGTCGAGCTGCCGTTCGAGGGAGCGGATCTGGGCGGTGACCGTGGGCTGGGACAGACCGAGGAGGCGGGCGGCGGCGGTGAAGGACCCGGAGCGGTAGACGGCGAGGAACGTCCGCAACTGGTTGAGGTCCAGCGCCCCCACCCCCGCCTGCGGTCCCGCCGCCTCGCTCCCGGCCCCTCCCTTGCCCGTGGCCTGTGTCTTTCCCATACGGCCGAGCCTAGGCCCGCCGGACGCCCCAGGTCGCGCCGGGGGCGACAAGGCGGGTGCGGGTCAGGAGCCGCATGTTCGTGCGCCCGTGTGCAGGGCGAGCGCCGTGTTGGGGGCGAGCGTGGCGGTGAACCGGCCGGCGGAGTCGACCGTGACGCGCCTGTCGGCCTGGACGTCGCAGTAGTCGCCGGCGGCCAGCGAGGTCTGGAAGGTGCGGTTCAGCGAGGCGCCCTCGTGGTTGATCGCGACGTACGCCTTGTCGCCGCGGCCGAAGGCGATCTGGTTGCCGCCGTTGTCCCACCAGTGGGTGACGTTCTGGCCGCGCGCGGTGTTGCGGAAGGCCACCATGCCCGCTATCTCGCGCCACGCGTGCTGGCACTTCCAGCCGTCGGAGTAGCAGGCCCGCACGGCGCCACCGTTGGGCGGCCCGGCGTCACGGTCGGAGAACTCGTAGCCGGAGTGGACATCGGGCGAGCCGTAGGGCCAGGCGAGCATGAAGACGTTGGCCAGGGTGTAGTTGGCGCCGTCCTTGTAGCTGAGGGTGTCGCCGCCGCGCTCGGTGTCGTGGTTGTCGACGAAGACGGCGGCCTTGTCGGAGGGCAGGTACCCCCAGCCCTCGCCGTAGTTCTTCAGGTAGGCGAGTTTCTCGGCGTTGAAGACGCGCTTGAGGTCGCGGGCGTACCGGAACTCCTGGACGTCGCCGTTGCCCAGGTATTCGCCCGGTGAGACCGCCTCACCGGCGCCGTAGATGGTCTCCTGCTTCCAGTACACGCCCGGATCGCTCAGCCGCGACTTGATGTCGGCGAGGTCCCCGGCCGGCATGTGCTTGGCCGCGTCGACGCGGAATCCGTCGACACCGAGGGAGAGCAGGTCGTTGAGGTAGGCGGCGATCCGGCCGCGTACGTAGCCCTCGCCGGTGTCCAGGTCGGCCAGGTCCACGAGTTCGCAGTTCTGTACGTTGCCGCGGTCGCCGTAGTCGGTGACGCGCGAGCGGCAGTCGTCCATGTCCGCGCCCGAGTAGGTGCCGGGGTAGTCGTACTTCGTGTAGGAGGAGCCGCCCGTGCCGGTGCCCGAGCCGGCCGCCATGTGGTTGATCACGGCGTCCGCGACCACCTTGACGCCGGCGCCGTGGCAGGTGTCGACCATGTTCTTGAAGGCCGCCCGGTCACCGAGCCGCCCGGCGATCTTGTAGCTGACCGGTTGGTACGAGGTCCACCACTGGCCGCCCTGGACGTGCTCCTGGGGCGGTGAGACCTGGACGAATCCGTAACCGTCGGGACCGAGCCGGTTCTTGCACGCCTCGGCGACCGAGTCGAAGCGCCACTCGAAGAGCACGGCGGTGACGTCCTTGCCGCCGGGCGGGGTCGCCCCGGCCTCGGGGGGCGCTCCGAGGAGGCTCCCGAGGACCCCGGCCGCGAGGGCGAGGGTGACGGCGACAGGTCTGCGGGTCGGGTGCGTCGGACCGTTCATGGGGGCCTCCAGTGGGGGGCGGGGACGGGCGGGAGTGTGGGGGGCGGGGACGGGCGGGAGTGTGGGGGGCGCGGGGGCGTCGCTGAATCACCGGCAGGATCTTGCAGGTTGAATCTGCAAGAACTTGCGATCGGGACCGTAAGCGCCCTGGCAGGCCCGGTCAACCCTTCGCGCACGCCCCGCCGCACCGGGGAGGCCACCCCGGAGCGGCCAGGCGCCGCGTCAGGCCCTGGCCCGGGCGCGGTGACGACGTACCGCGTCGCGGTTGGCGCACGGGTGGGAGCAGTAGCGCTGCCGTCCGGTACGGGACGTGTCGGCGAAGATCGTGGTGCACTCGCCGACCTCGCACCGCCGCAGCCGGTGCATTCCGCGCCCGGCCAGATGCAGGGCGGTGCCGACGGACAGCAGGGAGAACAGCAGGGCTTCGAGGGGGAGTTGGTCGTCGCGGTAGTGCAGGTGCCAGCCGCCGCCCGCGTGATCGGTCAGCCGGGGGTGGGCACAGGACGCGGCGAGCATCCGGTTGACCGACTGCGCCCGCTCCTGCTCGTCGGTGGCGTCGACGACTTCCTCCCACGCGTCCAGGGCGGCCCCGAGGACGACCAAGTCCTGCGCCGTGGCGGGGACTTCCAGGGCCAGTCCGGCAGCGCGGCAGCGCTCCGTCAGGTCCGCGGCGTCGACCGGCCGCCGGTTGGCCAGGTCCGCCGCCAGGTTCACGGCATCCGCGCCGTAAGGGTTGAGGTGCATAAGGCCATTACATCAGGGTGATCACATGAGCCACCCCGAGAAACACCTCACGTCCCCTCGGCCCGCGACGCCCGCTCCCGCTCCCGCTCCCGCTCCCGCACAGCCGATCAGTAGTCCCGGCCCTGTGGTGCGGCGGGCCGCCAAAGAGGATCTGCCGGAACTCGTGCGCCTGCGTGCGTCGTTGTTCGAGAACCTCGGCGGGGACTACTTCAACCCCGCCTCGGCGGGTGACGACTGGCGTCACCACCTCGCCGAGGTACTCAATGACCAGCTCACCGCCGACTCCGCGCGGATCCTCGTCGTGGACGGCGACGAAGGCCTCGCCGCCTGCGGCATCGGCACCGTCGAGCAGTGGTTTCCCGGCCCGCACAACATCAACGGCCGTGTCGGTCACGTCATCGGCGTGATCACCGACCCGGCGCACCGGCGCCGTGGCCACAGCCGCGCGATCATGCGGGCCCTGCTGGACTGGTTCCGCGGGCGGGAGGCCTCCCGCGTGGACCTGTACGCCTCCCCCGAGGGCGAACCGCTCTACCGCGCCCTGGGCTTCGTCGACCATCCCGACCCCGCGCTGTACTGGCGTCCGTGACGTTCCCTCGGGGCACTCCCCGGGCCCTCGCTTAGCATCACAGAGACGTTCACAGGGAGGAGTCGGGAGTGGCCAGGGATGCGCACAGCGATAGGCGCGACAACGGGGCGGCGATGGGAGGGGCTGCGGCGGAAGGAGCGGCGGACCAGCTCACGGCGATGGTCGCGGACCTGCGGGATCTCGTGGTGTGCGAGTCCTTCTCCGCCGACCTGGAGGCGCTGGCGCGCAGCGCCGATGTCGTGGCGGCGCAGGGCACCCGGCACCTCGGTGTCCCGCCCGAACGCCTCGTCGTCGACGGGGTGACGCATCTGCGGTGGGTGTTCGGCACACCCCGGGTGCTGCTGCTCGGCCATCACGACACCGTGTGGCCGATGGGGTCCCTGGAGACCCATCCCTGGTCGCTGGAGGACGGCATCGCGCGCGGGCCCGGCGTCTTCGACATGAAGACCGGTCTGGTGCAGATGTTCCACGCGCTCGGCTCGCTGCCCTCCCTGGAGGGGGTGTGCGTCCTGGTCACCGGCGACGAGGAGACCGGCTCGGACACCTCGCGGCCGCTCATCGAGGAGATGGCACGGCAGTGCGCGGCCACCTTCGTACTGGAGGCCGCGGGCGACGGCGGCGCACTGAAGACGGCGCGCAAGGGCACCTCCGCCTACGAGTTGGTGGTCCACGGCAAGGCGGCGCATTCCGGGCTCGAACCGGAGAAGGGCGTCAACGCGGCGATCGGGGCCGCCCAGCTCATCCTCGCCATGGAGGCCCTGGCCCGGCAGGCCGACGGCGACGCCCAGGAAGGCTGGCGGACCACGGCGACGCCGACGATGGCCTGGGCCGGGACGGCGACCAACACCGTGCCCGCCGAGGCGACGGTCTGTGTGGACGTCCGCGTTCCGGGCCTCGGCGCGCAGGAGCGGGTGGACACGGCGATGCGGGCGCTGGAGATCACCGTGCCGGGAGCACGTCTGGAGGTGCGGGGCGGCCCCAACAGGCCTCCTCTGGAAGAATCCTTGTCCGCCGACCTCTTCGAGCGGGCGTGCGCGGTCGCCCGGCGCCTGGGCCTCCCCCCGCTGCGGTCGGTCGCGGTCGGCGGAGCGTCCGACGGCAACTTCACGGGCGGGATCGGCTGTCCGACGCTGGACGGACTGGGCGCGGTGGGCGGCGGGGCGCACGCCGATCACGAGCATGTGGTCGTCGCCGAGATGGTCCCCCGGGCGCGACTGCTGGCCGCCCTCGTCGAGGAGGTCGTCCGGGACGCGTAGAGGTTGCGGGGCACGTAGACGTTGCGGGGCGCAAAGCGGGGCGCAAGTGTGCGGGCGGCGCAGCTGTGCCGGGCCGCGCCGATGTGCTGGGAGGCGGAGGCGTGTCGAGGAGCGGTGGCGGACACCCCGTACTCGGCACGAGCACCCGGCATGCCGTGCCCGGCACCGCGCGCCCAGCGCCCCATACCCAGCACCGCACACCGCACACCGCACACCGCACACCGCACACCGCACACCGCACACCGCACACCGCACACCGCACACCGCACACCGCACACCGCACACCGCACCAAAAGCGTGTGCCTTCCACGTATCCGCTTGACAGGCTGAGACCATGAACTCTCCGCACGACCCCGTTCCCGCCCCCGGCCCCGCCTCCGACTCCGGCTCCCGCACCACTCCCCCGGAACCGGAGTGGATCACGACACCGATCACCACGTCCCTCGCCGCCGATCTCCTGCGCGGCGCGCTCGACGTGGAGGGCACCGAGCACGGCGTGCTGCCGCACCGGCTGCCCGCCCGGGCCCGTGCGCAGTGCGCCGACGGGCAGTTGGCCATGGCCGAGTCCCAGCCCTCCGGCGTACGGCTGGTGTTCCGCACGCGGGCGACCGCCGTAGAACTCGACACGCTCCGCACCAAGATGGCCTACCGGGGCGCACCGCCCCGTCCGGACGGCGTGTACGACCTGCTGGTCGACGGCGCCCTCGCCGGTCAGGCCAGTACGACGGGCGGCAACGTCCTGACGCTGGACATGACCACCGGTGCGGCGGAGACCGAGCCCGGGCCGGTCGGCACGGTCCGTTTCCAGGGGCTGCCGGACCGGGTCAAGGACGTCGAGATCTGGCTGCCGTACAACGAGGTCACCCGGCTGGTCGCCCTGCGTACCGACGCCCCCGTCGAGGCGGCCCCGCAAAGCAGCCGCGAAGTGTGGCTGCACCACGGCAGTTCGATCAGCCACGGCTCCACCGCGGCGAGCCCCACCACGACCTGGCCCGCGCTGGCCGCCTCCCTCGGCGGCGTGGAGCTGATCAATGTCGGCCTGGCCGGCAGCGCCCTGCTCGACCCGTTCACCGCACGCGCCCTGCGCGACACTCCCGCCGACCTGATCAGCGTCAAGATCGGCATCAACCTCGTCAATCTGGACCTGATGCGCCTGCGGGCCTTCGGGCCGGCGGTCCACGGCTTCCTCGACACGATCCGCGAGGGGCACCCCACCGCTCCGCTGCTGGTCGTGTCGCCGCTGCTGTGCCCGATCCACGAGGACACGCCCGGACCGGGCGCGCCGGACCTCAGCGGGCTCAGCGAGGGGCGGTTCCAGTTCCGGGCGATGGGCGACCCCGCGGAGGTGCCCGGCGGGAAGCTGACGCTGACCGTCATCCGGGACGAACTGGCGCGCATCGTGAAGCAGCGCGCCGGCGACGACCCGAACCTCCACTACCTCGACGGCCGTGAGCTGTACGGCCGGGCGGACTTCGAGGAGTTGCCGCTGCCCGACCAGCTCCATCCCGACGCCGCGACCCATCGCCGCATCGGCGAACGTTTCGCGTCCCTGGCCTTCGGCCCGGGCGGCCCGCTCACCCGGGCGACCACCGGTCGGCCGTCAGGTGTTACTCGGAGTCGATGAAGAACACCTGGTCGGTGCGGTCGGTGCAGGCCTCCTGCTTGGCCGCGGCGCCCTCCGCCGTGGACCTGTCCGTGATGCCCACGCAGAACTTCCGGTCGGGGGTGAACAGCGTGTAGATCCGGAAGGTGTTGGGGACGGGTGTCTCGACCGCCTCGATGTAGAACGAGTTGGCCCCCGCGCAGTCGCTCGTCGTCTCCAGCAGGTCGGGCACCGAGCTGAAGGGGAACACCATGAGGCAGCGGATGCCCGCCTGGGTGTTGTGCCACTGGAGCTTGTAGAGGCCGTTGCCCTGCGACGCCAGGTATGTGCGCGGGGTCGTGGCCTTCGCGCAGGGGCGCTGCACGGCGACCGGGACGCTCAGGAGCCCGGCGCGCCCCTCGGTCAGGCACTGGCCGGGCGCGCTGGCGGGGCGGATCTTGATCCAGCCCTCCTGGAGGCCCCGGAACGTCCCCTGCGTGAATTTCGCGCCCGGTTGGTTTTCGCAGGTCCACTGGCGCAGTGGCGTGCCGTCGGTGGTGGCGGAGGCGGTGACCTCGAGGCACTTGCGCGGGCTCGCCGTCGCCGACTGGATCAGCGCGGAGTCCCCGAGGTCCTCGAAGAAGAAGCTGGTGCCGGGCCGGCCGTCGCAGTCCGTCTGCACGACGGCGGCTCCGTTGTCGGCGCTGGAGTTCTCCACCGCCATGCACTTGCCGCTGAGGGCGCTGATGATGTGCACGGCCCCGCTGTGCGCCGAGGATTCCTGCAAGGACCACAGCGCTCCCTCCCGGCCGGCACAGCGCCGCTGCTTGACGCGCTCGCCGGCTGTCTGGGTGGCGACTTCCAGGCACATGCCGGTGTGGGTCGCGGCGATGTTGAGTTGCTGGCCGGCGGCGGTGCTCGCGGCCCGGGCCACTTGGCCGGCGCCCGGCAGCAGGGCCGAGGCCAGTGCCAGGACGAGGACGAGGAGCAGGGTCGGGGTGAGCGCGTACGGGCGGGCTGAACGGGAGCTCAGCATGGACTTCTCCATCCCTGGGGGATCGAGCCCGCCCGGCGGACCGAGCGCCCCGGCTCGGCTCGCACGATGCGGGCGTGGCGGCGCCAGATGCTGCCCGTCACCGCTGACGCCCGCCTGACACGGCCGCCCCCGGGCGGCGGCCCCCAGCACGGCGGAAACCCACCCGGGTGCGACGATCTTGGCTGATATACGCTGCGGCTACTCTCCCGGCAGTGAGCCGGGACAGGTGTCGAGCCCGGGGGGGCCTTCTCACATGACCAAGCAGTCCGGCATGCCCGCACAGACCGGCATGCCCGCACACGCCGATATGCAGGCACGGGCCGATATGCACACGCAGACCGATGCGCAGGCGCGGCCTCGCGTCACCGCACCGTCCCGCGGCATCAGGCAGTCCCACGCCACCATGCGGACCCGCGCGCTCCGGGGAAGCGCGCTCGCGTCCGTGCTCGCACTCGGTGTCCTCGCGCCGTACGCGCAGGCGGCCACGCCCGCGGCGGTTCCCTCGGTCGCCCCGGTCGGCCTCGGTCCGTGGACCGCGCCCGAGGAACTGCCCGGCGTCACCGGCGTCGTCGACCTGAAGTCGACCCGTGACGGGACCCTCGCGGGGCTCTTCACCCGGGACGGCCGGACCGTGCTGTCGGTGCGGCCCGCGGGCAGCACCACCTGGCAGCCGGCCACGCCCGCCCCGGGCCGCAGCCTCCAGCGCACCGACGACGGTGCCGTCTCCCTGCTGTGGTGGACCGACCCCGCGGACGGCGGGGCCGCCACGCTGAAGATGTCGCGGCTCGCACCGGACGGCACCGCTTTCACGCCCGCCGAGGACGTCACGACCGGCACGGTCGCGCGCGCCGGGGACCGCACGCGTACCCAGGGCGCCACGCTGGCCTCCAACGCGCGGGGCCACCAGGCCGTCGCGTGGATGGACGAGGAGCGTCGCCTGACCGTGGTCGAGCGGTCGGGCCCGGACGGCGCCTGGTCCGCCCCCACGACCCTGGACCGGCTGCCGGACCCGATCGTGGGCGACGACCACGTGTACGCCTACGCGCTGTGGGACATGCGGGTCGCCGTCGACCCGACGGGCACGGTCGGGGTGATCTGGGGCGGCAACAGTTTCTACGAGGGCGACGGCGTCGACCCGGATCCGTCCGCCCACAAGTGGCACTACAGGTACCTGGAGAAGCCCGCGGGCGCCGATGCCGCCTGGGCGCCGCCGCGTGAGCTGCCGCAGCTGGGCGAGAAGCCCCGGCTGGTCACGCTGGCCGCCCATCCGCAGGGCGGGTTCCAACTGCTCTCGCACGGCGGTTACGCCCGCAAGGCGGCCGGTGCGGCGCAGTGGGGCGAGGCCGTGCAGACCGGCGTCGGGGCACGGCCGGCCGCGCCCGCCGACCTCCTGACGGCTCCGAACGGTGACATCACCGCTGTCGGCATGCGGGGGCCGGGCGAGCCCGCCGTCGCCACCCGGCTCTCTTCCGGCGGCGGTTGGGGCGCGGCGCGCAAGCTCGCCTCGAACGTCGACGGGGACTCGCTGGGCGCGGTCGCCGGCGCGGGCGGCGCGGTCGTGGTCACGTACACGCAGAAGCGCTTCGAACTGGGGCGTGCCCTGCGCGAGGACTTCGTCGCGCAGACCGTGGAGGGCGGCGATCTGTCCAAGCCGCGCACACTCGGCGCGCAGACCAAGGACACCGTGAGCGCGGGCCGGGCCGCCGTCGACGGCAAGGGGCGGCCGGTGGCCGTGTGGACGCGGTCGCCCGGTGCGGGCGGCGCGGCCACGGCGTACACGGCGACGACGGGCACGCGTGCCGCGCCCAAGTGGCACGACTACGCCGACGACGCGCGCGGGGACGTCGTCGGCCTGTCGTTCAGCGATTCGATGAAGTTGTACACCGGGGACACCACCAACCCCACCGACACCTTCTACGCATCACCGTGGAACGAGAAGACGCGGGTGGTGCCGTTCGGCGACTTCGACGGTGACCGCTGCAACGACCTGATCGTCCGGCTGCCCGACGGCGAGACCCGGCTGTACACCCCGGCGTGCGGCGGCGGCCTGCCGGCGCCCGACTCCGCGTACAAGCGCCTCGCCCGTGACTGGACCCGCTACGACACGCTGTTCGCGAGCGGCGACCAGACGGGTGACGGCCGCCCGGACCTGCTGGCCCGCGACAAGGCCACCGGCGATGTGTATCTGTACGCGGCCGACGGCTCGGGGGCCTTCGAGCCGCGGGTGAGGATCCGCGCGGCCTGGACCGGCTACTCGCGGGTGATCGGCGCCGGGGACCTCAACGGCGACGGTCTCGGGGACGTACTCGCCCTCGACAAGTCCGGCGAACTGTGGCGCTACGACGGCCTGCGCACCGGCAGGCTCAAGGACCGCGTCCAGGTGTTCAAGGACTGGGGCGCCTCCTACAAGGACGTCATCGGCGCGGGTGACGTGAACGGCGACGGCCGGCAGGACCTGCTCGCGCGGGACACCTCGCACCGTCTGTGGCTCAACGCGGGCAAGGGCGACGGCTCCTTCGCCGGGCGGGTCCCGTTCGGCGCGGCGGAGTACTGGAAGAGCTGGGCCTCGCTCGCCTGACCGGCGCGACGCAGCGGCCCGGCCGGGGAGATCCCGGTCGGGCCGCTGTGCCGAAGGCGTTCGTCAGTTGGTCTTGCAGTGGTTGCCGGTGGCCGGGTTGAGGAGCCCGATGACGTCGACGGTGTTGCCGCAGAGGTTGACGCCGAGGTCGATCGGCAGCTGAACGGCGTTGCCGGAGAGAAGGCCGGGGCTGTTGGCGACGTGGGCGTCGGCGGAGGGGCCGTCGTCGGCGAGCGCCTGGCTCGTACCGCCGAGCATGGTGCCGACGGCGAGCAGGGCGGCGACGCTGAGAGTACGGACACGCATGGAGTGATCTCCTCCGTGTAGGAAATGCGATCTCTCTCCAGCAGATAGCGCGAGGGCCGTTCGCGCGAACGCTTGCCTCCATTCGGGTGACCCCGGGCCTCTCCACGGCGTGGCGCGCACCCGGCCCCGGGCCCGCCTGCCACGGGCCTCGGAAGGGGCTCAGCGCGCTCCGCAGCAGCCGTCGGCGGACTCGTCGGCGTCCGCCGGTTCGTCGAAGAGGCCCGCGCCGCCACAGACGCCGGTCTCGGGGAGGGTCAGCTCGCTGCGCCCGGCGGCCTCCTGGTCCCCGGCGAGGGCGGCCGCGACGGAACGGACCTGCTCGTATCCCGTCATGGCGAGGAAGGTCGGGGCGCGGCCGTAGCTCTTCATGCCGACCAGGTGGACGTCCTTCTCGGGGTGGGAGAGCTCCCGCACGCCGTGCGGGCGGACGCTGCCGCAGGAGTGCTGGTTGGGGTCGATCAGCGGGGCGAGCGTGACGGGCGCCTGGAGCCGCTCGTCGAGAGCGAGGCGCAGCTCGCCGAGGAAGGACAGGTCGGGGCGGAAACCGGTCAGGACGATGATCTCGTCGACCGGGTCGAGGCGGCGGCCGTCCTCGGCCACCAGCACCAGCCGATCGCCGCTCCTGTCGACGGCGTCGGTGCGGAAGCCGGTGACGGCGTCGGCGTGGCCGTCGTCCACGGCCGCCTTCGCCGCCAGGCCCAGGGCGCCGCGCGCCGGCAGCTCGTCCGCCGCGCCGCCGCCGAAGGTCGCGCCGCCGATGCCGCGCCGCAGCACCCACACGGCGTGCGTGCCGGGCGCTTCCCGGGCGAGGTCGGCCAGCTGGGCCAGGGCGGTGAACGCGGAGGCCCCGGCACCGATCACCGCGGTGCGCCGGCCCGCGTACCGCGCCCGTACGGCAGGGTCCCGCAGGTCGGGAACGCGGTACGAGACGCGGTCCCGCGCGGTGTGCTCACCGAGGGCGGGGAGGCCGTCGGCGCCGATCGGGCCCGGGGTGGCCCAGGTGCCGGAGGCGTCGATGACCGCGCGGGCGAGGACGCGCCGCTCGCCGCCGCCGGCGTCACGGACGTGCACGGTGAAGGGCCGCCGCTCGCGGTCGACGTCGACCACGCGGTCGCGACCCTGGCGGGAGACACCGGTCACCGCCGCCTGGAAGCGGACACGGTCGCCCAGTACGTCGGCCAGCGGCTGGAGGTACGCGCGCACCCAGTCCCCGCCGGTCGGACAGGCCGCCGCGTCCGGCCTCACCCAGCCGGTGGGGGCCAGGAGCTTCTCGGCGGCGGGGTCGACGAGCTCGGCCCACGGTGAGAAGAGGCGTACGTGCGACCACTCGCGCACGGCGCTTCCGGCGGCGGCGCCCGCCTCCAGGACGAGAGGCCGAAGGCCCCGCCCGACGAGGTGGGCGGCCGCGGCGAGGCCGACGGGGCCGGCGCCGATCACCACGGTGGGCAGCTCGGCGGTGGGCATGCGGTGGTCCGGCGCGTTCACGGTGACTCCCTCTGATTCGACATCCGTCGATGAGTTGTGCGGCCAGCGTGCTCTCCATATCGACGTACGTCAACATAGACATTCACCGAAACAGAGACGTGGCGTGCACGGGGGCGGGCGCACCGTCGGGGCGAGGCTCCTTGATTCGACATGTGTCAACATAGACAGATGCCGAATGCCAAGGTGCTGCCCCTCGTGGACACGGACGTCGAGCCCTGCTGCCCGCCCCTGACGGAGCGCCCCCTCACGGCCGAGGAGGCCGCCCGGACGGCCGCGATGTTCAAGGCGCTCGGCGACCCGGTGCGGCTTCGGCTGTTCTCCCTGATCGCCTCGCACGAGGGTGGGGAGGCGTGCGTGTGCGACATCTCCGACGTGGGCGTCTCCCAGCCGACCGTGTCCCACCACCTCAAGAGGCTCAAGGAGGCCGGCCTGCTCGCCTCCGAGCGGCGCGGCACCTGGGTGTACTACCGCGTCGAGCCGTCCGTGCTCGCGGCGCTGGGGCACGTCCTCGGGCGCGTCGCCGCCTGACGCCACGCCCGCACACGAGCTGACGCCACGCCCGCACACGAGCCGAGAGAGCCCCCGGTGCCCGAGAAGCCTTCCGTCCTGTTCGTCTGCGTCCACAACGCCGGCCGGTCCCAGATGGCCGCCGCCTGGCTGACCCACCTGGCGGGCGACCGCGTGGTGGTCCGCTCCGCCGGGTCCGACCCCGGCGGAGCGGTGAATCCCGCCGCGGTCGCCGCCATGCGCGAGGTGGGCATCGACATCTCCGCCGAGCGCCCGAAACTGCTCACCGTCGACGCCGTCGAGGAGTCGGACGTGTGCGTGACGATGGGCTGTGGGGACACCTGCCCGGTCTTTCCCGGCAAGCGCTATCTCGACTGGCGCCTCGACGACCCCGCCGGTCGGGGTGTCGAGGCCGTCCGTCCGATCCGCGACGAGATCAGGGCCCTGGTGGAGGATCTGCTCGCGGAGATCGCTCCCGGGAGGACGGCGTGACAAGGGCGGGGCGCGGCTCGGCCGGGGAGGAGCCCTAGTACGCCAACATCACCGCCAACCTCCTGCGCGACGCCGGCGTCCCCGTGGCCATCACCGACCGGTCGCATATGCCAGAGCGCCGCTGATGGAGGTGCGGGGGCAGCGTGTCACCGGCCCGCGGCCTCACTGCAAGAGAGGGGTGGAGAGATGTACTCGGGAGCGTTGGAATGCAGATGCACCACCCCCGTGTAATCCCTATGCGACCCCCACCAGGGGTTGTCTTCCGATGCGACGGCGGGTGCCCTGGAACATAGGCGACTTGCTCTGCGGATAGCAGGGCGAAGGGCACTCACTCTCTCCCACGCGCCTTCGATCGCACCATCACGCCCTCAGTGTCGCGGCCGTTTCTGTCATGCCTCCCCCTCCCCCGCGGATCGCCCGGTCTCAGTCAATGGATCTCCGGCAAGCAACGCTGCGGCTATCGAGGAAGCACGGCATGCCGGCTCGCGTAGGAGCCCAGCACATGACCGAAGCCCCGTCCTGCTCCACTCCTGCCACTCGCGCCCTGGTCCTCGGAGGAGGCGCCCTGGGCGGCGGCGCCTGGGAAGCCGGCATGCTCCTCGGGTTGGCGGAGGCCGGAATCGATCTTTCCCAGGCAGACCTCGTGATCGGAACCTCAGCCGGCGCCATCATCGGCGCAGAAGTCGCCTCGGGACGCACAGCCCAACAGATCTACGATCGCCAGACCCGTGCGCCCGCACCGGATCTAGGGCCACACACTACGCGTGCCGTTCTGTTCAACCTTCTCGTTGCCCTCCTGGGCCCCCGCAAGCCGGGCCCTGCTGCCCGCTGCACCACCCGACTCGCACGGCTTCTCCCTGCCCGCAGTGCGGACCAGGCATTCCAAGCCATCGGCGCCTCCCTCCACATACAGCAATGGCCGAAACGCACCCTGCATATCTGCACCGTCGACAGCGCGAACGGCAACCTCATCGTCCTGGACCGCAGTACCCCTATCAGTCTGCTGCGCGCCGCCACCGCCAGCTGCTCTGTCCCGGGCCTGTTTCCACCGATTCCCCTCGACATGCGTCTGTGCATCGACGGTGGGATGCACTCCCCCGCCAATGCCCACCAGGCAGCCGGCTACGAACGCGTCGTCATTCTGGCCCCTGTCCCGCGGCTCTACTGGCGCAGGCCCACCACGAAAGATCAGGCCGCATACCTCGCTGAAAAGGGCGCGCACGTCGTGTTGATCTCACCCGATCGGGCGTCACGCCGAGCCATCGGCATCAACCCTCTCAGTGCGCGCAACCGTATGTCAGCCGGCCGAGCAGGCCGTGCCCAAGCAGCAGCCTGGGCCGCTCGAACAGCCACTGTCTGGAACCTGGAGCGTGAGCCGGGCTGAGAACTCACGACGAAGCGACCTGCTCGGCCTGGCTGTTTGCGTACTCCGGCCAGGGTGCTGTCTTCCTGCCGCTCCTGCTCGTACGGAGTTCCACGCCGCACGCGTGGGCGAACCCGTGGATGCTGACGGCGGTCGCGCCGGTTCGCGGCTGTGCCGACACCGGCGACCGCGGGCCGTCCATGAGGTGCGGTGCAACAGTGGTCAGTGGCTGGAAAGTTGCGGATCGGCGGCTGACAGCCCCAGGGTCTGAGGGCACCACAAGTCCCCGTCCCCGCTGTGCGGCGCCGGAAGCAAGAGCCGGTCCGCGCTTCCGCCGTAGCGGGCGCGCAGCAGGGCGCCCAGTTGTGAGGGGTCCTCGGCGACGGTGGCGAACACTTGGAGCGTGTCGTCGTCGACAAGGTCGGCCATGCGACGGTAGCGGGAGGGGCCGGTGTCCGCGGCGATCCGCACGATGGCGTCCGAGACCGCCCCCAGTTGGTACAGGTCGAAGACGGGGCGGTAGGCGCGGGTGCCGCAGAAGAACGCGATGAGAGTCCGGGCTCGTTCTGCTGTCATCTGCCGTTCCGCCGCGTCACGTCCGGTCACGAGCAGCGGGGGGCACACCACCTCGATGTCGGTACGGTCACGTCCGGCCTTCTCCAGGCCACGTTCGAGGGCGGGCAGGAGGACGCGGGTGAAAAGCAGGGGGGGTGCGTAGGGCGGTGCGATGAGTCCGTCCGCGAATTGCCCCGCCAGCTCGGCCATGCGGGGCCCGGTCGCGGTCAGGAAGACGCGTGGCGGCCCGTGGGGACAGGGCGGTGGGGTGAAGAAGGGGCTGTCGAGGACGTGCTTGTAGTGCCGTCCCCGGAACTTCAGGGGCTCGCCTGTGTTCCAGCTGCTCCAGATGTGCCGAAGCGCCTGGATGAACTCACGCATGCGGGACAGACGCTGGTCGGCGGGCATGGAATAGCGGTAGAGCAGGTTCGCCTTGAGTTGCGGCGCGATGCCCAGGATCAGCCGGCCCTGGGAGAGGTGCTGGAGGTCGTGCGCCGCGTGGGCCAGGGTCATGGGGTTACGGGTGAGGGCGACCACGGCCGCGGTCCCCAGAGGGAGGGTCGTGTGGTCGGCCGTCCGGGCGAGGGCGAGCAGCGGGTTGTGCTGTTGTTCCTGGACCCAGAAGCCGCCGTACCCGGCCGTCTGGCACGCCGTGGCCGCGGCCACGGGATCGGGGGCGTGGCCGTTGTGCGCGAAATGGACCGGGGCAGCTAGGCCGTCGATCCGTACGGGTGGGGGCTCGGTGGAGGGTGGCGTCGCGATCCGGTTCACTGTCCGTGCCGGATGGGCGTGGTGTCCGCGTTCGACGGAAGAGGCGCCCCTCGGCGTCGGCAGCGAGAACGCCGCGATCAGCCGGTCAAAGTACTGGGGTGTCCAGGAGGCCGGTGTGACCCCGGCGTCGGTGAGTGCCTGCCAGGTGACGTCGCAGCGCACACGGGGGGCCGCGGCGCGCACCGTACAGGGCAGCATGGGTTGGCTGACGTCGCGCATGGCTGCCATGGGGCGGACGCATGGGTCGTGCACGTGGTCCTCGACCAGTTTCCACCATGCCTCCACTGACACGCTCTCCAGGCAGTGGCCCGCTCGGCGCAGTGCCTCGAAGAGGTCGTGCATGCGCAGGGGCTCGGGTTCGATGACGTGGAAGACACCTGCGCCAGGGTCCGGCCGGGGGATCAGCCGCGCGATGCAGCGGGCAACGGCGTCGACGCACTGGCCGGGTACCCACAGCTCCCCCGTCGGTGCGGCGCCGAGCGCCGCGGCGGCTGTGAGGAGAGGGGCCAGGGGGTCGGTCGATGTCGTCCGCCCGGTTTCGGAGTGCCCGGTGATGACACCGGGACGGTAGACGGTGACCGGTAGCCCGTCGGTGGTGGCCGCGGTGCGCAGTGCGGCCTCGGCCTCTCTCTTGGTGCGAGGATAGCCCTGAGGCCCGCTGGTGGCCGGAGAAAGAGGCGTCCGCTCGTCTACTGTGTCCCAGCCGGCGGTTCGCGCGTGGAGGAGGGTGGCGAGAGTGGAGACGTGGTGCAGGCGCGAGGGACGGCCGGTGAGTTCGGCGCGGCGCCGGGCCAGGGCGATGACGTGGTGGACCGCTCCCAGGTTGGCGGGTGCGAGGTCGTCGTAGTCGGCGGCCAGGTTGACGGTGGCCGCGGTGTGCAGGATGGTGTCGACCGTCTCGGCCAGGGCGTCGAACTCCGGTTCCGAGCAGCCGAACGCGGGGGTGCTCAGGTCTCCCGCAATGGCGTGCAGGCGGGGGTCTTCGAGGGCGTGGGGCATGCCCAGTTCGTTCAGGCGCTGTTGCAGGCGGCGCCGGGCACCGTCGGTGTCGTCCGCTCTGACCAGGCAGTACACGCTCGCGGTTGTGGTGTGCAGCAGCTCGCGGCACAGATAGCCGCCGAGGCTCCCGGTCGCGCCGGTCAGGAGAACTGCGTTGACGGCGGGGGCCGGTGCCGTGTTCATGAGGTATTGGCTCCCGTGCTGGAGGCCAGTTCGGCGGCGAGGCTGCGCAGGCTCTGGGCCTTGATCATGCGCGAGACCGTCACGTCGTGTCCGTGTTCACGGCGCAGGCGGGTGGTGACTTCGGCTGCCAGGAGCGAGTCGATGCCGAGCCGGTTGACGGGACGGGTGGTATCGACGTCGTCGACGGACGACTCCAGGACTCGCGCGACTTCGGCGGCCAGCCACGATTCCAGAGCGGTGGAGGACGCCGTCGCCGGCTGGGGTGTTTCGGCCGACGGAGCCCGAGCCGTCTCTGTCTGTGACTGCCGCTCCGCTGGGGCGGGAGCGGTCGGCCTGGGAGCAGGAACAGTTCGTCGTTGCGCCGCGGGCTCCGACTGCGGTGATTCTCCGGCGATTTTGGGTCCGGGCATGTTCCGGGCGGGGCGAGGAAGTTGCGGTGAGGGAGTGGAACGCTCGGACGCGGGTATCACTGCGGGCACCTTGCCGCAGGTGGCGAGAAGTTCCCGCAGAATGGGGGCACCGGCGTCCTGCGGCGCGGCCTTCGCGTAGGCGGGCCAGTCCGCCGGCATGCAGCAGACGGGCCCTTCGGCCGCGAGGACGGCGGGGAACAGTTCGGCGGCGTCGGCGGGGCGCAGTGGGTGGATTCCGTCGGGGCAGACGCTGCGGTCACCGCGTTCGCTGAGCCGGTGAGCCATACCCGTCTGATCCCAGTAGCCCCACTGCACGACGGTGGCGGGCAGTCCGGCCGCGCGCCGGTGTGCCGCGAGCGCGTCCAGGAAGGCGTTGGCCGCCGCGTAGGCGGCCAGTTGACCGCCCAGGCGCAGCCCGCTCAGCAGGGAGACCGCGGAGGAGAACAGGAGCAGGAAGTCCAGATCGTTTCCGGGGAAGAGGCGGTGCAAGGTCCAGCCCCCGGCGACCTTGGGGTGCATCGTCTGTTCGATTTCAGCCTCGGTCATGTCGATGAGCGGGGTGGGTTCCAGTGCCAGGGCGCTGTGGACCACACCGGCCACCGCGGGAAGCTGTCGGCGCTCGCGTTCATCCAGCAGTTCGCGCATGGCGCTCTCGTCGGCCACGTCCACGGCCGCGTAGGTCACTTGGCACTCCGGGTGGGCAGAGAGCCGGGCCAGCCTCTGGGCGCGCTCGTCACCGTGGGGGTCGGCGGTGACGTGGCTGCGGCCGGTGAGCAGCAAGTGCCGTGCGCCCTGGTCGAGGAGCCAGTCGGTGAAGAGGCCGCCGACGCCGCTGAGACCGCCGATGACGAGGTAGGTGGCTTCCGGGCGCACTCCAACCTGAGTCGGTCCGCTCCGGACGGGGCCCGGGCTGGGGGGAAAGGCCAGGGCGAGTTTGCCGGTGTGGCCTGCCCGTGCCATCAGGCTCATGGCGTCGGCCGCCTTCTCCGCGGCGAAGACCTGGGTACGGGGTGGTGCGAGTTCACCGCGTGCGAGCAGGCCGGTGACGGTACGGAGCGTGGCGCCCAGGGTTACCGGGTCGTGGCGGTGCAAGGCGGCCAGGTCCATGGGGTGGAAGGAGCGGCCGGGCTGGAGGAGGCGCAGGGGCAATGCCTCTCCCTCGTGCAGTTCGTTGCGTGCCGTTTCCACGTACCGCCCGAAGGGGGAGAGCAGGGCGAAGTTCGCCTCTCGTGCCTCGGACCCTTTCAGGGTGTTGAGGATGACGTCCACCGGTGCCTCACCGGGTTCGGCCAACTGCTGGGCGAAGTTGGCCGAGCGGGAGTCGGCGACCCGGGCCGCCCCCATCTGCAGAAGGAGGTTTCGTTTGGATTCGGTGCCGGCCGTGGCGTAGACGGTGGCTCCGCGCCGGCGGGCGATGTCCAGTGCGGCCATGCCCATACCGCCCGTCGCGGAGTGGATCAGGACGGTCTCGCCGGGCTGGAGCTGTGCCATTTCGATCAGTCCGCGGTAGGCGGAGACGTGGGCGACGGGCACGCAGGCGGCCTGGGCGGGGGTCAGCTCGTGCGGCCGGTGGGCGGCGCAGGCAGCGGGCGTGAGGGTGTAGGAGGCGGGCGGGGTGAACATGTAGGTCAGGACGTCGTCGCCGACCGAGAATTCCGTGACGTCCGCACCGACCCCGACCACTGTTCCCGCGCACTCGCATGCGGTGAGGCCGTCTTCTTCTCCGGCGAGCAGCCCTACTGCCCGGAGAACGTCTCGGTAGTTCAGGCCGGTGTGGGAGACCTGTACGGCGATTTCCCCCGGGCCTGGTTGCGGGCAGTTGGAGAGGGGGGCGAGATGGATGCCTCCGATGCCTCCGGTGGTCTGCAGGCGGACAGCGTCCGGTCGGGGCCCGTCTTGCCCGGCGGGTACAAGACGCGGCGCGTAGGCGCGTTCGCCACGCAATGCCAGCCTGTCCTCTTGTCCGGACGCCGACAGCAGGCGGACCAGGAGGTGTGCTTCGGCGGCCGGTTCTGCTGTTTCGTCGAGGTCGAGCAGGACGGTGGCGCACTTCGGCATTTCCAGGCGGAGGGTCTGGGAGAAGGCCCAGAGGCCGGCCTGCCACGGGGCGGGTACCCGGTCACTGTCCACAACGGCCTGTGCCCCGCGGGTGAGGACGCAGAGGTTCGGTGTGGTGGTCAGTCCTGCCTTGTCCAAAGCGCGGGCCAGGGGCAGGAGTCCGGAGCACAGGTCGGCGGTGGTCCATTGGACTTCGCGGGTCGAGGCGTCGGCCCGGGTGGCGCCGCCCAGGGCGCCGAAGTGCAGGATGTGCGTCAGGGGTGCTTCCTTGGACGCCTCTACCAGGACGTCGACCAGGTTGTCCTGCGCGGTGAGGTCTGCGCGGAATTCGCCGGGGGCGACCTGGTGGAACCAGTTCCCGGGCCGTAGGAAGTGGACTGTGCAGCCGGTGGAGTGCAGTGCTCGACGCACTGCCGCTTCCAGGGGGCCGCCGGATCCCACCAGCAGCCAGTTGCCTTGGCGGGAGACGTCAGGCGGGTCTAGCGGGCGCCAGCGCAGCTGGAGCATGCCCGCCGCAGCCGAGGTCGTGGGCAGCCGGGGCGTGGAGGCGGTGTGCGCCTGATCGACCGGTGGTTCCGAGGTGGTCGCGGGATGCAGCCTGCGGCCCCGTACCCCGTGGGCCTGGGCCAGCACCTTGCCGTCTGCGTCCATCACCGTCAGGGCGGCGGACAGCTCGCCGTCCACCGGTGACGCCAGCTGCCGGGCGTGGACCCACAGTTCATCCACCTCCAGGTCAGCATGCAGGTGCAGGCTGTCCACGCCCAGCAGGACGAAGCCGCGTCCGGCCCCCGTGGTGTCCTGCGTCGTCGTGAGGGCGGCCTGAAGGCAGCCGTCGAGGACGCCGGGGTGGACACGGAATCCGCCCCGCACGGTGGGCCGCAGTCGCACCAGGCTTTCCTGCCGCCCGTGGAAGATCTCCGCCATGCAGTGGAACGGGCCCTGCCAGTCGTTTCCTCCCAGTGCCTGGGTGCGGTAGAAGCGTTCACCGGCCTGCCATGCGCTGCAGCGCTGTCGGAGCACGTCGAGGGACGCCTCTGGCAACGGCGCGGCCGGCTCGGCGTTCGTACGCCTCATTGTGGCGTGCACGCGCCACGGGCCGTCGGGCCCTGAGCGGGTCGCCACTTCGATACGGCTGCCGTCATCGCCCTGCGCCTCGACTCGGCATTGCAGGTCCCAGGGGCCGTTGTCGTCGAGCAGCAGCAGTTCCCGCAGAACCACGTCGCCCAGGCCGCTGCCGGGGTCCGTCTCGTGGACCGCTGCCAGGGCCAGTTCGATGTAGAAGGTGGCCGGCGCCACGGGGCGGTCGCCGACGCGGTGGCCCAGAAGAAAGCCGTGGCGCACGTGATCGAGACGCCCGCTCCAGCGCCGGCGCCCCTGCGGAGCGGATTCCCGTTCCTCCAGCACGGGATGGCGGCTGGTGACGGGGAGAGCCGTGGGGGGTGCCCCCGTAGGTGCCGGTGTCATGGAAGCCTCCATAGGGTCCTCGCCTATCGCGGGCCAGGGGAAGTCGGCAGACTGGTGCCAGTAGCGATCGCGCTGCCACGGGTAGTGGGGCAGGTCCACACGGAGCGTGGGTTTGCCCAGCACCCGACTCCAGTCGGGGTCGCAGCCCGCGGTATAGAGCATCCCCAACGAACGGTGCAGGGTGGCCAGTTCGTCGTGGTCGCGGCGCAGCGACGGCAGGCTCCGGGCGCCCTCGCTGGTCAGTGCCGCGGTCAGGACGGGATGCGGCGACACCTGGAGGAAGAGGGTGGGCCGGCCGTCGTCCAGCACCGAACGTACCGCTGGTTCCAGGCGGACCGGTTCGCGCAGATTCCGCCACCAGTACTCCGCGTCCAGCCGCTCACCGGGCAGGGGTGCCGCGGTGACGGTCGACAGCAGGGGCACCCCGGTCGGCTGCGGCCGTAGTGCGGCCAGTTGTTCCAGCAGTGGTTTTTCCACGGGGTCGACACTCGGGCTGTGGGCGGCGTACGCGACGGGGATCGGCAGACAGGAGATCCCGCGCTCTTCGCAGGATTCGACGATGCGGTCGATGTCCTGCGGTGTGCCCGCCAGAACACTGGACGTGCGGCTTTCCTGGACGGCCAGTTCCGCACGCACCCCGAGGCTGCGCAGGAGTTCGGGAACCCTGTGGTGCACAAGCTCGATCCAGCACAGCGCGCCCGGCAGAGCGAGGTCGTCGATGAGCCGCGCCCTGAGGCAGCTGACCCGGCCCGCTTCCTCCAAGGTGAGTGCGCCGGCGACCTGTGCGGCCGCGATCTCGCCCTGGCTGTGTCCCATGACCAGGTCCGGCTCGATCCCCCAGGAGCGCCACAGGGCAGCGAGGGAAACCCCCATCGCCCACAGGGCGGGCTGTATCCGCGAGGTGCGGCGCAGCCAGCCGTCGTCGCCGGTCGTCAGCGCCTCGTGCAGCGACCAGCCGCCATGGCGGCGGATCACCGCGTCGCACCGTTGCAGCGTCTCGGTGAACATGCCGTCCGTGGCGAGAAGGGTCTTTCCCATGCCCGCCCATTGCGCCCCCTGGCCGGGGAAGACAAACGCCAGCCGCGGCTTGGACCAGCAACCCTCCCCCGAGACGGACACTCCGGGGCTCTCCTCGCCATCGAGATGCCGGCGCAGCGCCTCGCTCATGTCCTTGGATGTGCAGCCCGTGGCCGCCAGCCGGTACTCGTAGTGATCGCGGCAGTCCGCCGCGGCGGCGCAGACCTCTGCCAGGGGCGGGGCGTCGGGGGCGGACAACAGTTCCTCGTAGGAGCGTGTGAGGGAGGCCAGCGCGGAGGGGGAGCGGGCGGACAGCGCCAGTACCGCCGAAGCGCCATGGGCCCTGCGGCCAGGGGCTGCAGCGGGCGGGGGCGGGGGCGTCGACAGTACGAGGTGCGCACCGGTGCCGGAGGCTCCGAAGGAGGTGACCCCGGCCAGCAGGCGGGCGTTACCCCCCTTCAGTTCCACCGGGTGGCGGGGCATCTCGAACGGCACGTTGCCCCAGTCGACGTCGGGGCGGGGCTGGGCGAAGTGCGGGTTGCCGGGGACGGTGCGCTGTTCCAGGCACAGCACAGTCTTGATCAGGCCGACCACTCCGGCGGCGCCCTCGGTGTGGCCCACGCTCGTCTTCGCCGTGCCGAGCAGGCACCGGGGCCGTCCGTTCTCCCGTGGCCCGAGTACGCGGGCCAAGGCGCTCAGCTCCACAGGATCGCCAGCGGCCGTACCGGGGCCGTGCGCCTCCACGTACCTCACGTCGCGCGGGTCGACACCCGCTGCCCGGTAGGCGGTTCGTAGGATGTCCTCCTGGCTGGCGGTGGTGGGGGCGATCATGCCCTGACCGGTGAAGCCGCTGTTGCCCACGGCTCCGCCCAGGATCACCGCGCGCACGCGGTCACCGTCGGCGAGTGCCTGATGAAGCGGTTTGAGCAATACCATGCCGGCCGCTTCCCCCTGCACATAGCCGTCGGCCGATGCGTCGCCGAACTTGCACCGCCCGTCCGCTCCCAGTGCTCCGGCCTGGGCCAGGGAAAGCGACGAGTAGGGTGCGAGCAGGACGTGACAGCCGCCGGCCAGCGCCAGATCGCACTCGCCCAGGCGCAGTGACTGGCATGCGGTGTGGATCGACACCAGGCTCGAGGAGCACGCGGTGTCGACGGTCAGGGCAGGGCCGCGCAGGTTCATGGCGTAGGCGACCCGGCCGTGCAGCGCGCTATGGGTACCGCCTTGCAGGGCATGTACGTCCAGGCCTTGGAGGTCGCCGATCTGGCGCAGCCAGTAGTCGCTGCTGAAGGCACCGATGAAGACCCCGGTGCGGACCTCGGCGAGTCGGCGCACCGGGGTCGAGGCGTCCTCGGCAGCCTCATGGGAGAGTTCCAGCAGCAGCCTCTGCTGAGGGTCGATGCGCCGTGCTTCACGTGGGGAGATCTCGAAGAAGGAAGCGTCGAATCGGTCCAGGCCCTCGAGGAAGCCTCCGCGCGTGGTGGGCAGGCGTCCCGCGGTCTGCCGCCCTGCGGCATGCAGCTCGTGCAGCCAGGCCCGATCGCCGGGCGCTTGGGTGATTCCGTCGCGGCCCTGGCACAACAGTTCCCAGAACGCCGGCAGGTCCGGAGCATGCGGGAATCGGCCGCTCATGCCGACGATGGCGACGGGCTGGTTCAGGGTCGGGTTCTCGGCGGCACTCTCCATGGTTCCGTTTCGCCTTTCGGGACTGAGGTTCCGCGCGCGGTGCGGGGATGAAACACCTGAGGGACGGCGGGCGGGCGGCGCGACGAGGAGATTCGGGTTCTATTCGGCGACGCAGGTGCGGTAGGACCACTGGTAGTGCCTGACACAGCCGTGGCCGTCGTCGGGTCCGTCGGTGCCGGTGTAGAGGAAGTGCTCGTAGCCGGCTCGGAAGGGCACGCGGATGTGGTCGTCCAGATCCTCTGGGGCAACGCTGCGTATGCGCTGCTCGGGCAGGATTTCGGCGGGTCCGCCAAGCAAGCGGACGCGAACGTTTTGCATGGGTTGCTGCCTCCATGTGCTGTTGTCTGCGGTTGCTGGTGGTTCACGGGGCACGAGCGAGCCGTCCGTTCCGGGCCCGGCATGGTCCGTTCCGGGCCCGGCATGGGCTTTCGGGGCAACGGCGGGCGCTTGGCTCAGCCTGTTGCTTGCGAGGGCGTGCACCGCTGGGGTTCAGGTACTGCGGGGAACCGGGCGGAGATCTCTGCGAATGCCCGCTGGATGTGATCAGTCAGTGCGCCGGTGTCGCTGATGAGATCGGGGTCGCAGTTCAGCGTGACATGGCATGTTTCGCGGTACGTGACCATGGAGACAAGAGCCCCCGTGCCGAGTAGCGGCCCGATCCCGTAGATCGCCTTGACAGGGCGGCCTGCGATCGTGAAGGGGCTCAGTCCTGCAGGCACGTTGGTGACCATGAAGTCATGTCGGTTCACGACGTGCCTGAGGGCTGCCAACAGCAGGCGGGTGGGCAGTGCCGGGGCGACTTTGGCGATGAGGTGTGCCGCGTCGGCCGGTCGCGCTCCTCCGGAGGCCTTGACCGCCTCTCTGATGGACTGGACGGCGGCCTTGACGTCGCACCCTTGTCCGGCAGGCAGAGCGAGGCTGGCGAAGGTGAAGTTGTTGCCGGCGTGGGGTGCCGGCAGGTGGGCGCGGCCTACAAGGTGGATGGCCGAGAGTCGCGCCGCCCGACTGTTCTGCGTTTCCGCCCGGTATTGGGAAATGCCGCGGGTGAGAGCGCACAGAAGCACATCGTTGGCTGTTCCGCCGGTCTCCCGAGCGACGCGTTTCATCTCGGCCAGCGGGAGAGTGAAGAAGGTGTACTGCCGTGCCGCGCTTGCGGTGTAGGAAGTTCGGCCTTGTCGGGAGGGCAGGAGCGAGTCTGCTCCCAGCCGGTACCACAAGCGCATACGGGCGCGTCGGTCCGCGCGGGCGCCCCTCCGACGACCATCCGACTTCTGTTGCCGAGGGGCGCCGACTGGAGGCCGCCGATTCCTCAGGAGATACATGAGGCGCAGTCCGTCCGCGAGGCTATGAGCGATTTTCAGGAGATAGACGCTCCCCCCGTCCGAGGCGCCTTCGATGAGGTAGGCCTGCCACGGTGCGGCGTCCGGTGGTAGGGACGTGTTCGCCAAGCCATGAAGCAGGTGCTCGAACTCCTCCCCCTCCGTCCCGCCCGGAAGTGAGACGCGCAATGCGTGCCGACTCAGCGTGAAGTGAGGATCGCGTTGCCAGGCGGGCCTCCTGCCGGTGCCAGCCGGACGATGGGTGAAGCGCGGGCACAGGGTGATCAGGTCTTGATGCCATGCAACGAACTGTTCGTGCTCCACGGCGCCTTCGAGATGGACAAGGACAACGATCGTGGCCTGGTGGGGGGACTGACTCTGGATCCGCCACAGGACTTGGTCCAATGGGGACATGGGGCTTTCCCTTTGGACGCAGTCGGACCCTGTGGTGAGCATGCGGCCTCCTTGGCAAAGCGCGCGCCGTCTCCTGTCCCGCGCACCCGGCTCCGTTCCGGAAAGGAGAACAAGCCTGTACGGGGGCTTGGCCTAATGAACCAGGCCCGGGGGCTTCGGGGGAACCTTGATTGGCGGACAGTGCGTGAACGCGTCGAACGCGCCTACTCCTGCGCTGCCTCGGATGGTGAGGCACTCCAGCGCGCGCGGGTGCATTTGGCCGGGCTCACGCCACTCCTGTGTGCTGCGCGCGCCCCTCGCTACACGAGTTGCTTTCCCGTGCAACGGCGGGGGTTCCGAACACGAGCGGCTCCACCAGCCCGGCTTCGGCCCCGAAAGCCCCCGAAAAGGGAAGGTTAGTGTGAAAGGCGCTCAGCAAGAGCGTGAAGCCCGAGAAGAACAACCACGAGACGCCCATGATCGACGGCAAACACGGCGGCAGGGCCCGCCCGGAAGACCCGCTGACCAGCACGCAAAGATCGCCGTGAACAACGTCTCCTCAGGAGTGTTCTGAGTTCCGCCGGCCCTGCGGCCGCACCTTCGGCGGTGGGATGAGGGGTTTCGCCATCTCCCACCGCCCGTCCGGAGCATTCCAACTCCACGCGCCCTGGCCCATGTTGGGCTGCACTACTCAGCTGCACCACACAGGACCCCGCCTTTCCAGTAAATTCCCTCGTCTCCGCCGGGGCTCGACCATCTGAAGATCATGAGCACCATCCCGGAAGTGAGTCCGATACGTACGTCCTGCAGTCCCACGCGCTGGGAGTCGGCTTATGGCCCTTTCGTTTCATCCCGTGGGTCGCAGCGCGAGGACGCAGTTGTGGCCGCCGAAGCCGAAGGAGTTGCTCAGGGCGAGACGGATGTCCTGTACCCGTTCCGCGGTGCGCACGGTGTCCAGGAACAGAGCGGGGTCCTGCGTGTCCAGATTGGCGCACACCGGAATGACCTGGTGAGCGATGGACAGAGCCGTGAAGGCGGCTTCGACGGCTCCCGCTCCCCCTAACATGTGTCCCAGGACACCCTTGTTGGCTGTCACCGAAGGACGCTGCTCGAAGAGGTCATCCAGAACTTTTCCCTCGACGGCGTCATTGAGCTTCGTGCCGGTACCGTGCGCGTTTACGTGGTCGACCTCCCCCCGGTTGGCGCCGGCATCTGCCAGGGCGGCCCCGATGGCCTGCCGTGCCCCCGTTCCCTCGGGGTGGGGGGCGACGGGATGGTGGGCGTCGGAGGATGATCCGTAGCCGACGATATGCGCGTAACCGGGATGCCGTCGTCGGCGTGCGTAGTCGGCACGTTCGAGGACGAGGACGCCGGCGCCCTCCGCGATGACGAAGCCGCTGCGGTCCTTGTCGAACGGGCGTGACGCGCCCGCCGGGTCGGCCGTCCGCCGGGACAGAGCCCGCAGCCGGGTGAAGGCGCTGACCACCATAGGGGTCACTGCAGCCTCGGCTCCCCCCACGACGGCGATGTCGCAGGCCCGCGAACGCAGGAGTGACACCGCGATACCGATGGCGGTGGCGCCGGAGGCGCAGGCGGTGCTGGTGTGCAGGCTGGGGCCACGAGCGTTCAGGAGACGCGACAGTTGCCCCGCCAGCATGTTGGGCAGGAACTTCGGCAGGAAGGCGGCGGTTACGCCGCGGACTCCGGTCGTCACGAAACGCTCACACTGCTCTTCCCACGTTCTGGCTCCACCAGTGGCGGAGCCGAGCACTACGGCAACGCGCTCGGACGGCCAGGCCGTCGTGTCGTGCCCCGCGTCTTGGACCGCCTCACGAGCGGCGACCAGTGCGAACTGGGTGCAGCGGTCCAGGTTGCGCTCTTCGGCCGTGGCGGCAGCCAGTGCGGTGTCGAAGCGTGGGACGCGGCAGGCGATATCGACGGCCAGCCCGGCGAGCTCCGGGTCCGAGGCAGCCACCGATCTGCCTGCGCGCAGGTTGCGCCAGGAGGCGGCGGTTCCCACACCTGCTGGTGTCACCAGCCCGATGCCCGTCACAGCGATGGGGTCGAGGGTCATTGACTTCTGCTCCTCAAGGAGTGCCGACGCGGCACAGGGGCTGCGGTCCCGGACGCGTTCTTCTCGGTCAGGCAGCCTCCTGCTTGGCACTCAGCAGATCCGCCATGTCTTTCAACGTGGCTGCCTCGCCGATCTCGTCGTCGTCGATCGGGGCGGCACAATGTTCCTGCATGATGTCGAGAAGTTCGACGGTTGCCAGTGAGTCCATGTCAAGGTCCGTGAGTGTCTTGTCGGGCGTGATGTTCTCGACTGGAACGTCGAACTTCTCGCTGAGCGTCCTGACGAGGAAGTCATACGTGGTCATGGATACCTCTCTTCTTCTGTTAGAGGGCTGCTCTGGTTCAGACGGGTCTATCAGGGCCGGCTGCCGGCACGGGCGGGCAACCGGTGCACGGCGGGAGCTGATGGCCAGGTCAGTGTTGCCGAACCCCAGGTCAGCCCACCGCCGAAGGCGGACAGCAAGGTTCTTGACCCGGCCGCGACCTGTCTTCGTGACGCGATGTCGGCCAGGGCCAGCGGGATGGAGGCGGCGGCTGTGTTCCCGACGTGTGCAATGTTGCCGAAGCAATTGGACGAGACGATCCCGATACGCTCTGCCACGGCGTCCAAGATGCGCTGGTTGGCCTGATGCCCGACGAACGCCTCGACATCATCGGCGGCCCAGCATGACCGCGCCATCACGCGCTGCGAGGATTCGACGAGGTGACGGATAGCCAGGCTGTACACCTTCTTTCCCTGCATCTTGAAATACTGCTTCTGACCAGGATCCGTGGGATCCCACGGCCTGCGGGATCCACCGTCAGGAATACAGATGAGCTCCCCGCCCGAGCCGTCACTACCGAGGTCGGTGGCCAACAGCGCCCCGGCTTCACCGGGATCTCCGTCGCGGATCACGACCGCTCCAGCACCGTCGCCGAAGATGACAGCCGTATCCCGATCCCCCGGGTCGATGATCCGCGAATACGTTTCCGCCCCGACAAGCAGGATCCGTCGGCAAGAACCGGATCGGATGAGGGATGAGGCCAGGGCCAGTCCATAGACGAACCCCGAGCACACGGCCGACACATCGAGTGCGGGAATCTCTCCCAGTCCCAGCCGCCACGCCACCTCAGGCGCAGTGGCCGGGCAGCGGCGATCGGGAGTCGTGGTCGCCAGGAGTACAAGATCCGCCTGGAGGACACCGGAAGACTCCAACGCCGCCAGCCCGGCACCCACGGCGAGATCCGACGTGCTGATGTCGGCCTCTGCCCGTCGGCGGAACGAGATTCCCGTGCGACTGGATATCCAATCGGGCGAAGTGTCCAGACTGCGCGACAGGAACTCGTTGCTGATCTCTCGGGGCGGAAGGCAGCCGCCCCAACCGGTTATGACGGCAACAGATTTCATTTCATCCACCTTCGGATTCCTGATTCCGAGGCAGGCAGCCGATGGCAGCGCGACTGCACTCTTGATGTCCGGTGTGAACCTTGCGATGCGCAGTTCAGCCGGCACTGACACACCCCGCGGGAGGAAACCATCGCCGCGAGGGCTCCTGCGCCATTCGCCGGCCTCGCTCTGACTGCCGGACAGGACGGCGACAGCAAGGCCGCCCTGCACGCCACCCGAGAACCAGCGGGAACCCGCGGGCGGACCGCGTTGTTGCCCGCGCGGGATGCCGACAGACGGACGCGTCCTACGAGGTAGATGGCTGAGAGTCGCGCCGCCGGGCTGTTCTGCCTCTCTGCCCGGTGCTGGGTGGTGCCCCGGGCAGGGGTACAGGGGAGCACACCATTGCCTGTTGCACCGGCCTTCCGGGCGACCCGTTTCATGCCGGCGAGCGGAGGAGAGAAGAACGCGTAGTGCCGTGCCGTACTCGCGGTGCGCGAAGTCCGGCTCAGCTGTGACGGCAGGAACGCGGCTGCACCCACCCGGCACCACAGGCGCATACGGACAAGGCGGTCCGCAAGGATGTTCCGCCGGTGGCGAGCCGCCTCCCGCTGCCGCGAGTCACCGACGGAGGGCCGCCGCCCCGTCAGCAGACGCACCGCACACAGTCCGTCCGCGAGGGTGCGGGCGATCCTCAGGAGAAGACGCACTGCTGCAATTCCTCCTCCCATGCCTCGAACAGGACTGATATAGGGGGCAGCTCTGGCAGCTCTAATCAATCAGGTACAGAGCGCCAGGAGTACCTTCACGGCCGGGCAGTGCGTGAACGCGTTGAACGCGCAGCACACGGCTCCCGCACAGCGAGTGATCACACGTCGGCGGAATCCGGAGACCCGGCGTGCAGTGCGGACCGTTCACGGATCCGTGGTCGTTTCCATTCCGGGCATGGATCCGCTCAATCAAGCCGGGGCCGCCTGATGGCCACGGCGCACGGTTGTCCGGTGCGTACTGGCTCGAGTCCCCGGTACGCGGGTAGAACGACGACTGCGTGTGGTGTCGTCAGTTGCTGGGACTTGATGTCCGCGCTCAGCCTGCCAGCCCGAGTGAAGCACCGAAGAGACAGAGAAGCGCTCCTCTGCGCGCGCTGCACCTCGTACGACCTGTGATGGTCGCGCTCGCCGTCCTCACCATTGCCGCGGAGACTCTGCCAGTCGCGCTTGCCTGAAATCACGGGCGAAGTCCCTGAGTTGTCAAGGGGCCTGTCCACCTGAACTGCGTGCGGGCGAGCCGCCTGCTCAGCAAGGTAATCGCGTTTCGGAGCGTTGGATGAGACGTTCGTAGTCCCGCGGCGTGCCGGCAGGCATGCATCATCCAGGCATGCTCGTTCCGCGACCCAGCGGCGGGGCACCAAGATGAATCCGGAGGCGTCCTTGGGACGGCTGCATGCAGCACAGGTCCTGTCCCGAGGCGGCGATTGGTCGAAGGCGATGAACACCACCGCGGCTCCGCCGCGTTCGCGGGCCTGCGCGAGCGCAGCAGCTCGGTGAAGGCCGGACAGCCGTCCCTGTAGGCGCGGACCCCCGCGTCCAGGGCGCTGCCCACAGGCAGGGTGCCAGGTACCGGGCGAGATGGGGAAGCCCTGCTCGAGGTGGCGGCCACTGCGGGACTGCAGCACCACCCGGCCGGCCTCGGCACTCCAGGGCACGAAGGCCAGGGGCCATGCGACACCCCTAGTGGGGAAGTGTCGACCGGCTCACGACGCCCGGCAGGGTCCCGGTCACAGGGTGCGCCAGCGTGTTGGCGACACCCTCTTGCGGCGGTTGACGCCGCACGAGGCGTAGGTCGCCGGGTGGGTCAAGGAGGTGTGGCTCTGCGCGGAAGGATCGCGGCGGCCCGGGGAGCCTGGCTCGTCTTCGAGACGAAGCCGGATTCTTCATGATGCCGAAAGACCTGGGCACAGCGCGGCCGGACCCCGGTGGTGAGGGTCCGCGGCCGTTCCCGCAGACGGGTGTCCATCGCCGCAACGACCACTGGGAACTCGGCCATTGGTCCCGACTCATCTACCGGCCACACCGGGGACAACGGCCGCCGTGACGGACGTAAAGGCTTCTCCTGGCGCGACTACCGTGACCTGCTGATCGCCGCGCAGGGCAGGACACCTCAACGTACCGAGGAGGGCGGTCGAGACGATCACCGGTGAGGATGGCCAGGAGGTGGCGGTGAAGCCCGGGCATGGGTTGCCGACAACCGCCAACACGTCAACGCACTCACCCCCGGCCGACGGGCGGATCTTGGTGCGCTTGAGATGAGGTGGGCTGGTACCTCGGTTGGGTGAGCAGGTCGAGCAGGCCGGCCGGTCCGTGGGCGTGGTGGGTGAGGCGTTGTCGGATGGCGCCGGTTCCGCCGTTCTGGCTCTGGTGGGCGAGGTCGCGCAGGTGGTCGAGGTCCCCTGTTTCGGTGGCGGCGTCCTTGATGTGGGTGAAGAGCTGGTGCAGGCGCCGGGGTGCATGAGTCCGCTCGCCGGTGATGGGGTCGAGTGCGGGGCCGTCCAGTCCGTGGCGGGCCGCGGTCCACAGGGCTGCGGCGGCGGAGGTCTCGGACAGGTCGGGTGCGGGGCGGCCCTCGGCGATGTGGTGCAAGGCGGTGCGCACCAGCGCGCGGGTGAGGCCTGCTTGGAGGACGGCTTCGTCGGCGGTGCGGCAGACGTCGGCCACTCGGACTTCGACGGTGGGCAGGTGGTTGGACAGGCGTGCCAGCCAGTGGGCGTCGCTGGAGAGAGCGAGCAGGCCACCGCGGTGCAGTTCGGCCAGAGTGCGGTCGTAGTGGTCGGCGTCCTTGAACCGTGGGGGTACCCGGACGGCGGGCCAGCGGGACAGGCTGATGGTGCGCCAGCTGGCGTAGCTGGTGTCTTGGCCGTGGAGGAAGGGGGAGTTCGCGGACAGGGCCAGGAGGGTGGGCAGCCAGGGGCGAAGGTGGTTGAGGACGGCGGCGCCGGTGTCGCGGTCGGCGACGCCGATGTGTACGTGGCAGGAGCAGATCTCTTGGTCGGTGACGAGGGCGCCGTAGAGGGCGTGCATCGTGTCGTAGTGCTGGGTGTCGGTGACCGGCGAGCGAGGGGCTGTCGGTGGCAGGGGTGGGCTTGCGGTGGCCAGCAGGCGGGCGCCGGTGTGGGCGGCACTTGTGGCGAGGCGGATGCGGGCGGTGGCGAGGTGGTGGTGCAGCTCGGTCAGTGTGGTGCAGACGCCGGTCGCGGATTCGACCATGGTTTGCAGGAGTTCGGTCCGGGGCCCGGCGCCGGGAGTGCTGGGGCCGTAGTTGTGGCCCACCCGTGCGACGACTTGGGGGCCGTGGGGCGTGGCGGCGCCGGTTTCGGGGTGGGCGAGGAGGAATTCCTCCTCCACCCCCATCGTCGTGCCGTCAGCTGGGGTGTCGGTGGAGGGCACTGCGTCTCCTCGTTTCGAGGCTGCGGAAACGGGTGGGGGGCGTGTCGGCCACACGTCGCCGTCGGCCGGGGGCGTGTGGCCCGGGCCGGGGCAGGCGGAAGGCCGGGGCGGTCAAGGGGATGTGGGGCGGCGGTGGACGGCACCGCGGTGAAGGACGAAGGCGATGCGCCCGGTGGCGTGGATGTCGGTGAAGGGGTCACCGTCGAGGGCGATGAGGTCGGCTGCCGTCCCGGGGGCGATACGGCCGATGTCGTCGCGGCCGAGCAGGGCTGCTGCTTCCCCCGTCGCTGCACGGAGGGCGCGTAGCGGGGTGATCCCGGCGTCGACCATGGCGGGGAACTCTCGCCAGGTGTCCTCGTAGGGCACGACGCCGGCGTCGGTGCCGAACGCGATGCGTACCTGGCTGGCGCCGGGGTGACCGGCCCGCTCCCGCAGATCGGCGGTGTGCTTGCGGATCTTGTCGCGCAGTTCGGGTTCCTTGTCCTGCCAGTAGTCGTCGTTGTCGAGTTGCTCGGTGAGCAGGGCGGCGACGTAGCGGGTGGGGACCAGCCAGACCCCTCGCTCCGCGAGGAGGTCGAACGTCTCAGGGGTGGCCAGGTTGGCGTGCTCGACGGAACGCACTCCGGCTCGCACCGCGCGGCGGATGCCCCGGTCGGTCATGGCGTGCACGGCGCAAGGGCGCTGCATGTCTTCGGCACAGGCCACGAGAGCGTCCATCTCGGTCTGGGTGTAGGTGATCTGGGTGGGGTCGTCGCGGTCGGAGCTGAAGCCGCCGGTGGCGGAGAACTTCACCCAGTCCGCGCCGAGCCGTACCTCGACCCGTACCGCGCGGGTGATCTCCAGGGGGCCGTCGGCCAGGGTGCCGACCTCCACGCCGAAGCCGGCGGCCAGTTCACCGGACTTGTCCCCGTGGCCGCCGCGGCTGGACAGCATGTGCGGTGCGACGATCATGCGCGGTCCCGCCACGATGCCGTCCTGGACGGCTTGGCGCAGGTCGACGGTGACCGAATGGTCGGTGCAGCCGAGGTCTCGCACGGTGGTGAAACCGTGGTCCAGCAGGGTCCGGAGGGCGGGCAGCGCGCCGAGGGCCTGGCGACTGGGAGTGGTATGACTCAGGGCCGGATCCACGACGTGGACGTGGCAGTCGATGAACCCGGGCAGCAGCATGCGCGCCCCCAACTCGACCACCTCGCCCGCCGGTGCGTCCGCCAGGCGGCCGTCGCCCCTCGGCCCGACGTACGTGATGCTCCCGTCGCGCACGTGCACTTCGACAGGGCCTCCCGGCGTGGCGGAGACGCCGTCCCAGTGACGGCTCGCGCGCACCACGAGCGTTTCGACCTGCCCGTTCATCAGGGATGGTCCTCCCTTCGCACTGCCCGACCTCGTGGAATCTCAGATCTGCCGCGAGGGAATCGCCGACAGACAAAGTTATGGCAGGTTTTGCCATAACTGCACCTTTTCGAACCTGTGAGCGGCTTCGACTCGGTCCTCACACCGAAAAGAACAGAAAGATGGATAACCCCGTGGATATACGGTGTGCATCCGATCGATTACGCCAAGTGGCGGAAGGTGAGGGGAGGTGCGACGGTAGAGCCTTGCCTCGGCCTCCATCAAGTCGGCCGCCGGGAGTTCCACGCCTGACCGGGAGGACCCGCAATGCCTTCACCCACGGACACGACGGTCGTCGACGTCTCCCGAGGCAGGGAGCGGATCGACGCGCTGGACGCCCGGCTGATCGACCTGGTGCGGGAGCGAGCCCTGGTCTCGGCCGCGATCCGGTCCCACCGGGTTTCCGGCGGCGGTGTCCGCCTGGAGCTGGGCCGGGAGGCGCAGGTCATCGCCCCGTACGACCAAGCACTGGGTGAGGTGGGCAGGGAGCCGGCCTGCCGGGTCCCGCGCGCGAGCCGCGGTGGCGGCGGCCGGCTCGTCTCCACGGGGACCCGGCCGCACGGCCACCTGGGCCCGCCGAAACGTTCGCCGAGGCCGCGCTGAACGAGCGCCTCACCCGCACCTTCGACGTCCGCTTCCTGGGCTCCCGCCGCGCATCCGCACCCCCGCGATCCGCCCCTGCCACCGACTGACTCCCTACGGGCCTCACGAGCACGACGCTCCTGCCCCCCCCTGGCGACCCACCGCGACCAGCCACCACGGCCCCTACTCGACGCACGGCCCCGGCCGTACGTGACGCGCACACCCTCTCACCGTCCTGCGGGCCTCGCGCCCGCTCCACCCTCTACCGGCGGGACACCACCATGAACGACACCAACGCCACGCAGAATCCGCCCCTCCTGGTGGACGGTCACAGCCTCACCCTCGACGACGTCGCCTCTGTGGCAACACGGGGAGCAGCCTCCAGGAAGCGGCTGTCGGTGCCGGATGCCGCCGTGGAGCGCATGGGCGCCTCCTTGAAGCTGAAGCACGAACTCATCGATGAGGGCGCGGCCATCTATGGGGTCACCTCCGGGTTCGGGGACAGCAGCGGGGAGCGCATCGACCCGGCGCAGTCCGAAGATCTCCAGCGTCACCTCGTACGTTTCCTGGGCGCCGGCGTCGGGCCCACCGCTCCCGAGGACGTCACCCGCGCCACCATGCTGATCCGGGCCAACTGCCTGGCCCGCGGTCACTCCGCCGTACGCCCCGAACTCGTCCAGCTCCTCGTCGACTGCCTGAGCGCCGACATCCTGCCGCTCATCCCGGAGCGCGGGTCCGTCGGCGCCAGCGGCGACCTGGTCCCCCTCTCCTACCTCGCCCGCCTCCTGACCGGAGACGGCGAGGTGAGCCACGCGGACCGTCGCACCACGGCCGAGGAGGCCCTGCGGCAGGCAGGCCTCAGTCCGCTCGTCCTGGAGGCCAAGGAAGGGCTGGCGCTGCTCAACGGCACCTCCTTCATGTCCGGCTTCGCCGTCCTCGCTGTTCACCGCGCTGAGCAGATCGCCTTCGCCGCCGACCTGTGCACCGCCCTGACCAGCCAGCTACACCACGGGGAACCGGCCCACTTCGAGGACTTCCTCTTCGCGCAGAAGCCGCATGCCGGCACGCGCGCCGCCGCTGAGCGCATCCGCGGCCTCCTCGACGGTTCCCGTGCCCACGAGGCCGCCGAGGACGACGATGACGTCTCCCTGCAGGACCCGTACTCCATCCGCTGCGCCCCGCACGTCACCGGTGTCCTGGCCGACAGCCTCACCTGGGTCCGGGAGTGGCTGACCACGGAGATCAACTCCTCCAACGACAACCCCCTCTTCAACACCGAGCGCCGGGCGGCGGAGAACGGCGGCAACTTCTACGGCGGGCACGTCGGCCTCGCGATGGACGCGCTGAAGACGGCCGTCGCCAGTGTCGGCGACCTCCTGGACCGACAGCTGGAACTGGTCGTCGACGAGAAGTTCAACGGACTGACCCCCAACCTCGCCCCCCGCCCCGGCGGCGACGACGATCCCGAAGCCGGCCTGAACCACGGCTTCAAGGGCATGCAGATCACCGCCTCCGCCCTGGTCGCCGAAGCCCTGCAGAACACCATGCCCGCCACCTCGTTCTCCCGCTCCACCGAGGCCCACAACCAGGACAAGGTCAGCATGGGCACCATCGCCGCCCGCGACGCCCACACCGTCACCGGCCTCGTCCTGCACGTGACCGCGATCCACCTGCTCGCCCTGTGCCAGGCCGCCGACCTGCGCGGCCCCCACCTCCTCAGCCCCGCCACCCGGGCCGCCCACGACCTGATCCGCAGCCACTCGCCCTACCTCGACACCGACCGACCCCTCGCCCAGGACATCGAGACCGTCACTCAACTCATCGCCGACGGAACGCTGCACACCACCCTCACGCAACAGCATCAGGTCTGATCCCGACGCGTTCCCTGACACTGAACCTGGCGGGCACGGCGTAGCTCGGGCCCTGGGCAGGTCTTCCACCGGGCCTGGAGGCCCAGATCCGGCGCGGGAGGACGATGAAGCCCTTCGTACCGGGGTGCGGCGAACGACTTCGAGGTCGATGCCGAAGCGGGCGGCATGGCCGACGAGGTACTCGCAGTAGCCGCGGCCGGCCGTCCCTTTGCGGATGCTGACGTCGTCGGTTGCGAGCCGGTTGAGGAGGCGTCCGCCGACAACGGAGTCCTGGACGCCGGCGGCCGTGACCAGCACCGCCAGCATCAGGCCGGTGGTGTCGACGAGGATGCTCCGCTTGTGGCCGATGACCTTCTTCCCTGCCTCAGCGCCCTGTTCACGAGCCGGGGGATGGTGGTCGAGGACTTCCCGCTTTGTGCGTCGCTCACGAAGCCGGGCGGCTCTGTGGTGCGTCCCTCTTCCTCGCGGACCCGACGCCGCAGCAGTGCGTTGAGATGCTCGAAGATGCCGGTGCGAGCCACGCAGGGGATCGCGTCGAGCAGGTCACGCAGGTTGTGCAGGGGCCGGGGTGCCGATGTTGCGGCCGTGGCGGCCTTGTCGGTCCGCCACCATCCCCCGCGGCACCGGCAACACCGAGACGAGCCGTCGAAACGTGGCATGAGCGATTTCCAGGAGATAGAAGCACTCCCGGTCTGTGGTGCCCTCGATGGGATAGGCCTGCCACGGTGCGGCGTCCGCGGATAGAGATGAGGTCGTCGGACCGTGGAGCAGTAGTTGGGAATCCTCCCCCCTGCGCCCCGCCCGGGACCGAGAGACGCATGGCGTGCCGACTCAGTGTGAAGTGAGGATCCAGTTGCCAGGCGGGCTGCCCGCGCGTGCCGGTAGCGCGATAGGTGAGGCGCGGGGGCACGCGATAGGTGAGGCGCGGGGGCATAGGTCGAGCAGATCTTGATGCCACGCAACGAACTGATCCTGCTCCACGGCGCCTTCGAGCTGAACGCGGGCAGCAATAGCAGCCTGGTGGCAGGATTGTTTTTGGATGCGCCACAGGACCTGGTCCAGTGCTGACATGGGGTTGTCCCGTCGGGCGAAGTCGGTCCCTTTGCTGGGCATGCCGCCTCCTTGGCAAGTGCGATCCGTCGCTTGTTCCGCACAGGCACTTCGTCCTGGGACACGAAAGCCCATGTAGGGGCCTGCTCAAATCAACCAGGTGCCGGGCGTTCCGGGTACCTTCACGTCCCGGGCAGCGCGTGAACGCGTTGAACGTTCAGCCCACGGATTACCGCACCGCCGGTGAGCCGGGTCGACAGAACACGGAGACCATGAACGCGTTGCGGAACATGCATTTCGTAGTGACTTATGAACCCCTTCCCTCCGACTCCGGAGCACTGCCCGTACCAGCAGCATGCGAACGAAGGCAAGACCCAGACGCAAGCTCGAAGCGTGTCGTTCTAGCGGCCCGGATATAGGGGGGTCATAACGGCGTACGCGGGCGCCTCTGAACGCCGCCTCACTTACTTGCGTGCTTCGTGCGCCCCCTCGCCTGGGGTTGATTTCCGGTGCAGCGGCGAGTGCTCTGGAACGCAGACGGCCGCAGGCTCAACCGGGGGCTCCCTCTCAAGGGGCAGCAGTCCATTCGTTGCAGAACCATCGATCGCTCACCAACGACATTCACCAGGCTGCCCGGCGCCCCCGCGGCGTTGCACGGCCTCCAGTTGCCTTGCGGCCGTCTCGTTCTGTCACATGGCACACGCCGGTGACCGGTCCTACCCGAAGGAAGGCATGTCATGGCCCAGCGCACCCATCCCCGCACCGGGGTCACCAAGTTCGCAGGAAATATCATCGACGAGGCCAAAGATTTGGCCGACGACGTCCTGGATCGGGCAAGGGACCTCGAGTATGACCTGCGCAAGGCACTGAGCAAGAGCGTGAAGCCAGAGAAGGACCACCGCGCAACGCCCATAACCGACAACGGTGAACTGCGTCGACTGCAGCGTGAGTTGAGCGAACTGCAGACGAAGCTCTCCCTTCTCACCTCCACCGTGGAGCAGCAGGACCAGACGGATTCCAGCAGTTCGGCACGTTCCAAGCAGTCCTCCACCGGTCGCTGAGGGCTCGGGGGACCTTGGATGACACGATTGCCGGCCGCAGCAGGCACGCCGGAGTGAATGCTGTACCTCCAGTGCGATGGCGTTCTCTACGATGCTGCTGAAAGGCGCCGTGTGCGGCTGGACGCGGGCGCCTTCACCCGTGGACAGGTTCTCTTCCTGATCCGGTCGTCAAACGCTTCAATCGGCCCTCTCCGAGCCGGGCCCCACTGGTAGCTCCAACCGGGGATGACCCATCCCGCTGCCCCGGTCGGCAGGCAGGGCCCCGAACGTCCTGCCTGCCCAAAAGAGCACCTTCACTTCTCCGCTTTCCTGCCTTACCCCCTCATTCTGCTGGGCTGCCGCATGCGTCTCGCAGCCTGCCTCTGCCTTCGTAGGAGCAGTCCATGAGCCATGGTCAACAACGCGCTCGGCAGGTCGCAGGGACCCTCACTCGCCTCGTGGGGCGTGAGATCAGCCGCACAATCCGGGCCACTCGCCTCGAAGCCGAGGGTGTGGCGGCCGGCCGGTCCTCGGCCGTGCGTCAGACGATGGAGGACCTGGGCCCCTTCTACATCAAAGTAGGGCAGATACTCTCCACCAGGTCGGATTTTATGCCGCCCGCGATGCTCGAGGAATTCCAGAAACTCCACGACAGGGTTACGGTCAGCCCGTTCATAAACTTCGAGGGGGTTCTGGCCGCGGAGCTTGGACCGCACTGGCCGTCGACGTTCCGCGACATCGACACCAGCGCTCCTCTGGGAGCCGCGTCACTGGCACAGGTTTACCATGCCGTTCTGGCCGATGGCACGCCCGTGGCAGTTAAAATCCAGCGGCCAGGTGTCCGGAGCGTCGTCCAGGCGGACATGGCTCTGTTAGGGAGAATCGCCCGGTTCGCCGGTCGCCTCGCCCCGCGCTTCAGGGCGGTGATCGATGTCGACGCCATGCTCAAAGTGATCTTCGACGCGATGCGACCCGAACTCGACTTCGTCCTCGAAGCCCGGAACATGGAGATGGCCCGCAACGTCGCCGAGGATTTCAAGCATGTCGCTGTCCCCGAGGTTCTGTCTGCGACTCCTCGCGTCCTCATCCAAACCCTTGCACCGGGCTGTTCCATACGTGAGGCGAATCCAGCCGACTTCAGCACGCAAGAGCGCATCGACATCGGCACTGACCTTCTCGCCTTCATGTACCGGGGCTACTTCATCGAACGCTTCTTCCACGCCGACCCCCACCCAGGCAATGTCTTCGTCCACCCGGGAAGTCCCGCCCACCTCATCGACTGGGGCATGGTCGGCCGCATCGACCGCCCCTTGAGCCAAAACATCGTGCGCGTTCTGCTCTGCCTTGCACAAAACGATGGAGCCGGTGTGACCCGGGCCTGGGTCGAGATGGGCCACCCCACCCCCTGGTCACGCATACCGGACTTCGGCGACGACATGGCGGCATTGGTCCCACAAGTCGCAACTCGCTCCCTGGAGGAACTCAACTTCGGCCTCACCCTCGGGACCGTGTTGGAGTGCTCCACCCGGCGCGGCATCAAGACGAGCCCCATGGTATCCATCCTGGGAAAATCCTTCGCCAACATCGAAGGCTCCATCCGCCACTTGTGCCCCGAGCTCTCCGTCATCGATGTCTTCGAGGAACAACTCCGTGCCATCGTCTTCAACATCGCTGCGGAATTCCTTTCCGAAACACAGGCAGCACGCACCCTGCTGGAAGCGATCACCGGCAGCGCCCAAGTTCCCGCACAGGCACGCAGCATCGTACGCGACCTCGCCGACCGGGACCTCAGCCTCAACATCAATCAAGGCGTGGTCAAAGAGGACAGCCTGAACGCGCTGCTCGGCACCATGAAGCGCGATGTTGTGCTGACGGCCGGCGCGCTGGTGTTATGGCGCCGCCTGCGGGGACGTTGACGCGCCACACGGTCATACCTCCAGGCGTCGCCGCAGGCAGGGGTGCGCCCTGACCGGCCCAGGTAACGCAGGCCAAAGGCCGTACTGGAACGGGCTGCGTACCATGCACGGCCAGCTGAGCTCGAGCTACCCATCGGGCATGCACCTCACGTGAGCCGGAGGGGACGCATATGTTCTATCGCCCGCACGGGCTGGTGTTCTGGCTGGCCCTGACGACCTTGCTGTTCATCATCGCCATAGCGCCGGTGGAGTTCGGCCACACCATCATCGCCATTCTTCACGCCATAAAACAGTTCTTCACCGGTCTGCAAACTTTGCTTCAGACACTCGCGTCAAGTCCCTGACCCATGGTGCTGGACTGGTGCTGGACCATGCACGCCCCATTCATTTGACAGACAGAAGGTCTGGTGAGAAACGTGCGGACCCTGCTGTTGTTCTGCGCAGTGATCGCGGCGGCCCTCTTCAGCGTCTCGTGCGCCATTCCGTCGGCGCCACCGCCACCCGCCCCAGAGCACGGACACATTCCGCCTCCAGCTCAAGCCCCGTCATCCGGCCCGCGGTCGGCAGTACCACCCTTCGTGGTCCTGATTCCCCTACCGGTCCAATCCGCCCCATCAGGCAAGGCGCCATCCAGGCCCGGGCCCACAGCCGCGTCACCAGCGGAGAGCACCACCTCATCAGGCCCGCCACAGGAAACCGAAGAGCCAACTTCACCGGGGCCTACGAGCTCCCCGCCGCCCCCGACCTCGTCGCCGGGAAGTGAGCCGCCGTCCAATCCAGGCACTACGGAACCGTCCTGCCCCACACGGTCCACGACCAGCCCGCCACCCTCGGTCGACCATCACTGTTCCGTGCCGCCGTCTGCCCTTCCCGGTGCTCCGCCGAATGATCTCGGTGACCCCAGCAACAAATGGACTCCGACCAAGCCCTGACCATCCGGGGCAGAGTTTCCCGCCATCGTCAAAACAACCCGCTGCCTGCCCCGCAACAGCCCCACCCTGCACTGCGGGCTGCACGCGCCCACCCGCCAGACACCGTGAAGTTCCCCGGCCCCGTACGAACGCCGCCCCCCTTGCGGAGGAGCCATGGCACGCTGCGAGCCCAACCCTCACTTAACCGCCCTACTGGCCGAGGCCCACTGGAGCGCCGCCGAACTGGCACGGGCCGTCAACGCCCTGGGCTCAGCACAGGGCCTGCACCTACGCTATGACCGTACCGCCGTCGCCCATTGGCTGACCGGGTCCCGGCCCCGCCCACCCGTCCCTGATCTGGTGGCATCTGCGCTCAGCCGGCGCTGCAACCGCCTCTTCACCGCTCAAGACACCGGCCTGGAACAGCCAGCGCAGGCTCAAAGCCCCGAAATAGACCTGTCCTGCGAAGAGGGGCACGCCATGCAGCGTCTTTCCGTCCTGTGCCAGGCGGAGGCTGACCCCACTCGCCGGGCCTTCGTCGTCGGCTGTCTCTACAACCTCAGCACTGCCTCCGGTTCCTTTGCCTGGTCTCCGGCCCACGTCTCCCCCGCGCCGCTGACCACCGGCCGTCCTCCCACACCCGCCGACGTGCAGATCCAGCAGGAGATGGTCCGTCTTTTCGCGGACCTCATCGAACGCTATGGGGGTGCTCACGCCCGCACTGCCCTGCGCGCCTACCTCGCCGACAACGCCGGCCACTTGTTCAGCGCAGCTGCCCCGCCCCCGCTCCGCCGCCAGTTGTACGCCGCCGCTGCCCAACTCACCCATCTTCTCGCCCGTATGACGATGGACGCGGGATCTCCAGGGCTGGCACAGCGGTACTACATCACCTCGCTCGAACTCGCCCGCGAAGCCAGTGACCGTAACCTCTACGCCATCACCCTGCGCACCATGAGCCTCCAAGCACACACCCTGGGGCACCCCCAGCAAGCCCGCCGCATCGCCGAAGCCGCCGTAGCCGCCGCCGGCTCCCACCCTCCGCCAGCCACCCATGCCTTCCTCCTCAGCCAGCGCGCCCTCACCCACGCCTGCCAGCACCACCATCGCGCCGCTCTGACCGACCTCGCCGCCGCCGAGAAACAACTCGCCCGCGCCAGCAGTCAGTCTGACCCCTTCAGCCACTACCCGCAGGCCGGCCTCGACTATCAGCGCGCCCAAATACTGCTCGCCCTCGGCGACAACGTCGAAGCCACCCACGCCCTGCGCAGCGCCGTACAAACCCGCAGCACCACCCAGCGCCGCACCAGCGCGCTCACCCACGCCAGACTCGCCGAAACCCTACTGCGCACCGGACAACTCGAAGCCTCCCTCCCCCACTGGCGCGCGTTCCTCGACCGCTACGCCTACCTCCACTCCGCGCCCGTCGCCCAAGCTCTCACCGACCTACGCGGCGCTCTTCTCCCCCACCAGCACCATGCCGCCGTCGCCGCCCTCCTGCACAAGGCCCGTACTCTCACCCACACAACCAAACTCGACCTGAGCAGCCAACCGCCCTACCGTCATCCCTGACGTGACCGCGGGCCAGGCCGCTGCATCCGTCTGGTCCAACCGGCCCAGCAGGCCCGATGCGGGCTTGCCGTTTTCACTGAACGAGGGTCATGGGGTGGCCACCACGCCCTCGCCGACGACGGTGACCACGAGACCGTCCCGTGTGAGCGGGCCCGGGCCGTCTTCCCCGACGCGCTCGTGCAGGGTTGGCGGTGGCGCGTCGAGAGCTGCAGTGATGCCGTCCGGGTTCGCGATTGCGGGTCGCTGGGCTTGGCAGTGGTCTGCAGGCGTGAGAGCAATCCAGTGACGGCTTGGATCGCGGTGACTTCGAGCTGCGGGGTCGGACTGTGCGACGTGCACTGGGGGTTGGCCAAGTGGGGCCGGTTGTCGTGCAGGACAAGGGGCTCGCGGCTCTGGTCCCCGGCCGCGCGAGGCGTTCATGTTCGAGGAGGTCCGCGGGCTCCTGTGGTGGTACGTCGAGGAGATCCGCGGCCTCTGCCGCGACGACCCGGAACACCCTCTGGCGCCGCGGTTCCCCTCCGAGCGGCTGCCGGTGGAGCTCGCCGTGGCGATCACCCCGGGGACCTTCCGCCGGAACCTCGAAGCGGCCTCGCTGCTGTAACTGCCGGGCTGGGTGGACGAGTCATACCCGCATCTGCCGCGGCATGCGTGTGCCACCCACAACCGTGGGCGCGGGATGACGCTGTGGGAGCCACAGCGGCTTCTTGAGACATAGCTGGACGACTACGACGGCGCATTACCTGACGACGGCTCAGGCGGCTCCTGAGCACACGGAGCGCTGGGGGCAGTCGGCCACGCGGGCCGGGCGGCGTCTGGTCGCGGGGTCGATGTCGCCGCTGCGCTGGGCCGCTCGCACACACTCGGCCACCGCCGTCGCGACCGCGGAGAAGCAGGCTGTGACCAGGCGCTCCACCTCAGGGTCGGAGGCGCCGCGCTCCAGGGCCATCTTGGCGGTCCGGTCCGGCGAGCGCCTCCGGCGCGAACTGCCCCAGCCGGGCGGAGTACCCGGCCATCGCCTGCAGCAGCACGCCGTGTTTGCCGTCGAACGCGGCATAGAGGCTGGCGCGGCCGAGGCCGGTGGTGGCGCTTATGTCGTCGACGCTCCAGGCGCGAGGGAAGGCAATCCATGCCTTTGACTCCTCCACGCCGACCAGCGTTGCGACGCCTCGCAGGCCGGTAAGGCCCGTTCTCATGCTGGCCTCGTTCTCGATCATGCGTCCGGGCGCAGGGCACTTCCCGCGCCTCGAACAGCCCGAGACGGTCTTCGACCACCTGGGCCTTCTGAGCAGCGGCCCCTCCTCCGACCACCCAGAACTCGGAGGGTTGACCGAACCATGACTGATAAGGGCGGTGCCACGCGCTCACGGCGGATGGCGACTGGCTCACGAGTCCGTTTCTCTGCGGTTGCAGCATCGAAGGGCTGTCGCGTTCGGGTGCTTGCAACCGGTTCAGGCTCGGCCCGTCTCGAAACGGCTGACCTTGCCGCCGGTGACGGTGAAGCTCCACCGGGTGCGCCTTCTCGTCGAGACCCAGCGAGTCGATCCGCCCGCCATCGGCACAGTCGATGACGTACTCGCTCGCCAGGAAGGTGACACCCAGCATCGTCTCCATGTGCGCCGCAACGAGGTCCTGCACATCCGCCTCGACCACAGCCAGACGCGGCACGACCTCGGCCACGCCCCTACCCACTTGGCAAGGCCCCACGACCGCCCTACCACTCGTTCGCGGGACGACCCGCGTCCACGGGGGTTACTGGCCCTGCTCGTGAGCCTGACCGGCATGGCCTTCAGGTGCGGCGGTGTGATCTCCAGGCCAGGTAGGCCAAGCCCGCGAAGGCCAGCCGTCGGTAGCGTTCGTCTTTGGCGGCGGACAGGGAGGCTCCGGAGGGCCGTTCGGACAGATTGAGGGTGAAGTCCCGGTTGGCCAGGTCCTTCAGCAGCCCGCGGGTCTCGGCCGGGGACGATCCTGACGCGATGAGGAGCTCCATCACGGAGCTCGCCAGCTGCCCCTGGGAGGTGGCCTCTCGAACGAAGTGGGAGAGCAGGGGGCGCAGGTGGTCGGTGAAGACCTCGGTGACGGACAGTTCCGGTGCCAGGTATCGGACCGAGCCGTCGATGTTCGCGAACGATTTACCGAGGATGGAAACGAGTGGGCTGCTCTGAATGCCTCGTCGAGTGCTGTGTTTCAGGACGCTGGTCAGCGTGGTGCCGAAGTTGAGTTCCTCCAGTGAGGCGGTGGCGATCTTCGGGACGAGGATCGCGATGTCGGACGTGAAGCCGGCGAGGTCCGACCACGGTGTCGGTTTGCTCATGTCGATCCAGGCCCGCGCCGCCGCCTGTCCGTCGTTCTGCGAGAGGCTCAGCAGGATGAGGACGAGGGACATGCTCATCCTGCGGTCGATGCGTCCGACCATCCCCCAGTCGATGATGGAGGCCCGTTCACCGGGGTGGACCAAGATATTGCCCGGGTGCGGGTCGGCGTGGAAGAACCGTTCCTGGAAATAGCCGCGGTACATGAACCCCAAGAGGTCCCGGCCGATGGCGATCCGGTCGTCCTCCTTGAAGTCGCTGGGATCAGCGTCGCGGATGTTCCGGCCCGCCGCGAGTGTCTGCACCAGGATGCGCCGTGTCGCATGGATTACGTCCGGGACGGCGAGGGTGCTGAACGCCTGGACCGTACGCCGTGCGGTGTCCATGTTCTGGGCTTCGAGCCGGAAGTCGAGTTCGGGCCTCATGGCGTCAAAGATCACTGTCAGCATCGTCTCGACATCGACGGTGGCGTTGAAGCGGGGAGCACGGTGGGCGACGATGCGCGCCGCACGTCTGAGCATCTTCATGTCGGCGTCCATGATGGTTTGGATGCCGGGGCGTTGGACCTTGACGACCACAGCCGTGCCGTCGCGTAGCCGTGCTTCGTAGACCTGTGCCAAGGAGGCCGAGCCGAGGGGCCGCGCGGTCTCGATGGAGGAGAACCGGCATCGCCATGCGGCGCCCAACTCCTCCTTCAGGACGGGCTCCATCACAGCGAAGGGAACCGCCGAGGCTTGGTCGTGGAGTGTCTCCAGCTCGGCTATCACCGTCGGGTTCACGAAGTCGGGCCGGGTGGAGAGGATCTGTCCGACCTTGATGTACAACGGTCCGAGGGATTCGAACGCCTCCCGGATGGCGACGGCCCGGCGCTCTTGAGGGCTCGTAGCAAAACCGTCGCGGCCGCGACCGGTCATCTCTCCTGTGAGCAAGGATGTCGCCGTGCGGGCCAGCAGCCGCATTCGGGCGGCGGTCATCGTATGTGCCCGTGAGGCGCTCGCCGGGTACATCTGCGCAGAGTCGTCCTCGTCGGCCCCATGGCGGTTGTCTCCTTGCAGGAGCAGGGGGTGCTCCGGGCGGGCGCCCGGAGCACCCTAGGTGGACGTGCCTTCGTCACGCCTGACGGAGGCCGCTAGGAATGGCTGCGCCGTGCAGCGGAAGCCGTCTCCGCCTGAATGTCGGAGTCGGCGGTCGACCGCTTGGATGACTTGGACGATTGGTTGTCTGCCGTGGTGTCCCGGTTCTCGACGACCCGTGTCAGTCCCTTGCGGAAATCGTGCTCCGCGTCGGACAGGCGGTCGAGGATCCCGTCGGTCAGGTCCCGCGTACTGTCGACCACTTCGTCGACGAACTTGGTGATTCCGGTGCGTTTCGAGGTCATTGCTCTTCCTCTCATTGGGAGGCGTACCGCATCGTGCGGTACGGGTTCTGCTCGTCGGCCGTCTGTCTGCCGACGTGGTCCGTGTAATCCAGGAGCCTCCTGACGGAGGGGGTTTTGCTGAATGGACGCAGCATGCGTTTGAGATCGAGGAGGGCTTGCCGGGCCCGCGCCGACCGCAGGTGCGGGGCGATGTCCAGCAGATCGCGGTAGCTGACGCAAGCTTCTTCGACGTGCCCCGTCTGCAGCAGCAGGCGGGTCAGGGCCGCTTGGGTGAGGGCGCGGGCTCGGTGGGAGTGCATGGACCTGTGGGCGAGCGATGTTCGGAAGGCGGTGACAGCGGCGGCGCGTTCACCAAGAGCCGCGAGTGCTTTGCCGCGCTGGAAGCACCATGCCGCGGGTGTGTATGTATGGAAGTCGGCCGGGGTGGGGCCCGGCGTAACCGTGTTCGCCGCGTCGCGTCGGTACCAGGTCTCGGCCTGCTGCAGGGCGGTGCGTGCGGCGGAGCGGTGTCCGGCCAGCGCCCGGGCGACCGCCTGCTGGGAGATGACGTAGGCATGCACGCCCGCGGGGGCCTCGTCCGGCAGCAGGTTCCGGGCGTGTTCGGCGAGTGTGAGGGACTGTCGCAGGTGGCGCAGGGCGGCGGCCTGACTGCTCATGGCGCGCAGAACGGTGGCTTGGGTCGTCGGGTCACCGGCTGTTCCGGCCAGGTCGTAGGCGAGGCGGAAGTAGCGCTGGGCGAGGCCGTCGTGGGCGTCGTCGCTGTGCATTCGGGCCAGCAGGTAGAGCAGACGGGAAGCGTCTGTGATGAGGGAGGAGTGTGCTTCGAGGTCCGGCAGAGCGGCGCGGAGCCAGACGGTGACGTCACCGCTGAGGTAAGCGGCGAGCGCGGTTCTGGCGTGGGTACCGCCAATCTCCAGCGCCATGGAGAAAAAGGGGATCGCTGTGCTCAGGACCAGGGCCACCGGAGCGGCGGGGCGGACCGGCCGGATGCCGTCCCCGCAGGGCGTGCAGGCCGTGACCATCTGGTCCGGGGTGGATGCTTCGGTCGCCTGGTAGACCGACCAGTGCAGGCGGGGCCCTTGGAGGGGGTCGGAGTCAGCCTTGCACAAGTGGGTGAGGCGGGTGAGGGCATCGTGGGGCTGATCGGGGAGGACGGCCGGGGGCGCGTGCTGTGCATCGGTGGCCCAGCCCAGTTCAAGAGGAGTCAAGGGCCTGCCCAGTCGGCGGCCGAGCGCCTCGGCGGCGAGGGTACGAACCCGTGGACGCGGCACGGTGCCGCTGAGCCAGTGCGCAACGGAGGTGCGGTCGTAGCGCACCTGCAGGCCGTTCTCGGCGGCCACCGAGTTGACCGCCCGGGCGAACTGCTGGCCCGTCCAGTCGGCTTCGGCGAGCAGGACGCGTAGTCGCTGGTTGACTGGCTTCTTTCCGGTCACGGTCCCTCCACGACGACATACGTGCGGGTATGACAACGACAGCGTGTCTGAGCGTGCCGGAGGCCGACGTGTACGGATCGCGGGAAGGTAGCCCTTGCGCCGCAGGACCGAGCGTCGCAAGAGCGGATGGTTTCGCCAAGGGTGCGATCGCGTCACCGGCCGGGGCTCGTTCCGCAGATACATTGGCGGCCCTCCCTCGATCCGCGGCGCGACGTGGGCCGGTGCGCCTGGCCGGGGGTTCACGGGGCGGAGGTTCGGTATGCGGCGGCGTGGCTGAGGACGGGCAGAACGAGGCAGGACGGCCGCTCGCGATCATGGAAGACCTCCTGGCGCACCCTGTCGAGCGTTGTGGCACGGGCGAGGTGGGCCCGTGCCCTGCCGGCGCGCGCGAAACGGGGGTACGCGCCGCTGGAGATCTGCACGCGCAGCCGATGACCTCGCCGGAAGAGGCTGGCGGTGGGACTGAGCTGCAGCCGCGCCGGGGCGGCGGAGGTGGCCAAGTCACGCTGTACGTGGGTGAAGGTGTCGCACACGTTCCAGGAACGGCCGTCGGGGCCGAGGTCGCAGAGGCGGACGAAGAGATCGCTTGCGGGGTGGTCCGCGCCGACCCACAGCTGCACCGTCACCTCACCGATCACTTCGATGTCCTCGGCCAGCGGCCCGCTGGTGAAGGTGAGGACATCGGCCCGTTTTTCCAGGGACCGGTTGTCCCGGCGCCCGGCACCGGGAAGGAACAGCGCGCCGCCCACTGCGGGTGTGGGTCTGGCGGGGTCGTAGGAGTAGCTGCTGGACTGCTCACGGTGCGAGGATGGTTCGCAGGACAGCCGACCGTTCTCCCGGAGGTACCAGGGGCGCGGCGAAGTTCCGCGGGGTGGCCACTGGTCGAAGTCCTGCCAGCCTCCGCCTCCGAGCACGTACAGGCGCACCGGCAGGCGGGCGGGGGGCGGTTCGTGCCGGCAGTGGGCGCCGGCCCAGGTGAGGGTTTCGCGTATGCCCGCGGCCAGCGCGCCGGCCCCGAGGTGGGTCCAGGGGCCCACGGTCAGCCGCGGGCGCCGCCCGGCCGCCGACAGCCTCGCATAGTCGCGGAGTTGGTCACCGACGAAGAGGTCGTACCAGCCCGCCACCAAACTGACCGGCGCCGTCGTCGCGCCGACCCGGTCGCTGAAGTCCCACCCCTCCCAGAATGGATCGCTGCCGTCGTGCTGGACGAGAAGCTGGTACAAGGGCAGGGTGCGGCCCCTCAAGCGTCGGTCGGCCTGTTCGACGGGCAGCGCTCCCAGGTCCTTGTGCAGGCGGTCGGCAGCGAAGCGCAGCATGCCCCAGGCGGCTCCGTGGCGCTGCAGGCGGTCGATGAGCAGGCACCAGCGCAGAGCAGCGTCGAAGGCGAACATGCCGTCGCCGCGCAGCGAGAAGGGCAGCCGGGAGGAGGTCATCTGCGGCACCAGTGCCCGCACCTCGGGAGGTAACGCTTCCGCCACGGTCCACTGCACGTAGCCGAGATAGCTCGGCCCGGTCAGCGCGAGGCAGCCGTCGAACCAGTCCTGGCGCGTGATCCACTCCACGACGGCGAGCAGGTCCTCCCGGTCGCTGGCCGGTGAACCGAAATGCGGCTCCCCCGCCTTGAGAGTGCTGGCGAGGCTGGTGAGCAGGACTTGGAAGCCCCGTTCGGCATAGGGGCGGGCCAGCAGCGACGCGAGGAGTGGTCCGCGCCCATAGGGGGTGCCCACCAGCAGGGTCGGCAGGGGCCGCCGGGACGCGCGGGGCGCCCAATGATCGGCCTCCAAGGTGCGGCCACGGGTGACAGGAATGGACACCCCCCGGGTAAGGCTGACAGCGCGCGTGTGGGGGGCGGGCAGGGACAGGGCCTGTTGCAGCAAGTGGCTGGACACGGGCCCGGTGATACGCCGTAGCACGGCTGCCCGCTCAGCCACGGCAGGCGACTTTCTCCAGGCCGTGGCGCAGGCAGTCGCCCAGCCGTTCCACGTCGCCGACGACCGCCGGATCGATATTGATGGTGACATGACAGGCATCGCGATAGGAGACTGTGGTCGCGGTGAACGCCGCCCCCAGGCTCGGAGCGATCCCGTACACCTGCTCGGCCGAGACGCCGGCGATCCGCAGGGTGCTGCGAGAGCCGGGAATGTTGCTGATGATGAAGTCGTGGGAGGCGGTGAAACGGCGGAAGGAAACTTGGAGGAGACGGGCGGGCAGGAACGGGGCCATCCGGGCGACGCCGCCCATCCAGTCCAGTGCGTCCCGGCGGTACACGCGCCGCACGGCGGAGCGGGCCGCGCGGACCCGAGCCGCGAGGTCCGGAGCAGGGGCGGGGACGTCGAAGCGCACGATGAACCAGTGGTTGCCCACGGGGCTGGGGTTGTGGCGGGTGAGCGGAGCTCTGCCGTAGGGCGAAAACACCCGCACACGGGAGCGTCTCAGATCGCTGTGTGTGTAATACCGATGGATTCCTTCGGCCAATCCGGCGACGAGAGCATCCTGAACCGTGCCGTCGCCGGCCCGGGCGGCGGCGCGTACCCCTTCCATCGGCAGATCCAGGGTGAGGTAGCGGCGCGCCACGCCGTCACCGGTGCCGACCGGCCAGGGGGGCAGGTCCCGCATGTCCTGGGCGACCAGCAGGGCGAAGCGGACCGCGTCCCGCGCGCGGCGCATCCGGGAGGCGGCGCGGGTCTTTGGGGCAGTGGACCCGGTGGTGGCCGACTCCCCCGGGGGCCCGTCCAGGGGGCCCGTCTGCTCTGGGGGCACGGCCTGGTCGGCGGACTGCCGGAGAAAGAGGTCGCGCAGGCGCAGCCCGTCGGCTATCGCGTGGGAGATCTTGAGAACGTAGGCGGACCTGCCGCCTTCCAGCGCGTCGATGAGGTAGCACTCCCACAGAGGGCGGCCGGGAATGAACGGCGTCTGGGCGAGCCCCTCGACCAGTTGGAGGAGTTCGGCATGGGTGCCCTTGCCGGATGTGCTCAACCGTCGGATGTGTCGGGCGGGGTCGAACGACGGGTCGGGTTCCCAGCGGAGTGTTCCGAGCGGACCGCCGCGCTGAACCACGCGGGCGGCCATCCGTGGCAACCGACGAGCGGCTTCCTTGTGCCATTCGAGGAGGCTGTGCTGGTCGGGCTCTCCGTCGAGCACGAAGAGCAGCACGATGACGGGACGGACGTCGGTGTCCATCTCCAGCCTCCACGCCAACCGGTCCTTGGCACTCATCCGGTCCGTGGTGGCAGGTGCGGTGCGGCTCCGAGCGGTCATCGGTCAACTCCTGTCGGGGGAAAGGGCGGAGGCCGTCGCGCAGCAAGTGCGCGATACGGATATGCGATGCGTCAGGCGGCCGGAGCGGGTCCGGTGGGGATGTTGGCGAGACCGCCGTGTGGGACCGACAGGCCGCCGTCGATGACGAGAGCGTGCCCGGTGATGAAGGAAGCCGCCGACGAGGAGAGGAATACGGCCGGCCCGGCCACTTCCTCCGGCTCCGCCCAGCGAGCCATGGGAACGTGCTGCAGCAGCAGGCCCGACAACATCTCGTTGCCGTGCACGCTGGCCGTCATATCGGTGCGCACCCACCCGGGGCAGAGCACATTGACGCGGATGTTCTGCGCGGCCCACCCGGTTGCCAGTGAACGCGCCAGGGACACCTGGGCGGATTTCGTCACCCCGTAGGCCTCCATGGTCGGCACACCGATGAGGCCCGCCACGGATGACACCAGGAGGACGCTGGGCCGTTCCGACTCCAGCAGATGGGGGTGGGCGGCACGGCACAGGGCGACGGTGGCGCTGAGGTTCACCGCCAGGACGGGTTCCCACTCCTCGACGGTGGACAGGGCGAGCGGTTTGAAGACCGGATTGCCCTGCGGGTCCAATGGCAGGACGCCCGCGCTGTGGACCAGTACGTCGAGGCCGCCCAGGAACTCAACCGCCTCGTCCACCAGTCGCGGTGCCACGGCGGGGTCGGCCAGGTCGCCTGCTATCTGGTGGGTTTTGAGGCTATCCGGCATCTTTTCCCGGATCTGTTCTGCGGTACGCCGACTGGCTTCCCGGCTGCGTGCTGCGAGCACCACCTGAGCCCCAGCAGCAGCGAAAGCTTCGGCGATGGCCGCACCGATGCCCCGCGAGGCTCCCGTCACCAGGGCACGGGCCCCGTCCAGTCGATAGGAATAGGACGAATTCATGTGATCCCCTCCGGCCTTTGCGCCGCCTGATACTTCTGCGCTTACAGGGACTTCACCTTGGGCGGCGACGGTCTCGTATCCTCTTCCCCCTGGCACTTGTGCGACATGCCGGGCCGCCTGTTGAACGTGTTGAAATACCGGCATGAGAGATCGAAGAGAACAAGGTTCAACATATTCACGGATCGTCCGGGCCGCAGTTGCCTCGCGAGGTCGTTTCAGGACACACGATGCTTGTGCCGCCCCCGGAATAACTCGCCCCCCGGTCGGCCGATCCGGATATGCGCGGCGCCGGACAGCGGCTAGCGGCGCGTCAGCGCGGGGCCTACCCGGATGGTCCAGCAGAGGTTCTTCGGGAGGATTCCAGATGCGGCAACACCCAGTTTCCTGGGAAGACGGGAGAACGAGATGGGAAAGGTGCAGCCCGCTGCAGTAAGGAAGAAGGCGTCCGCCAAGAAAGCGTCCCGGCAGGAATTGCGGGCCGAAGTGGTACACGCGTTTCCCGGTCAGGGAGACTTCTCCGTCAGCACGCTTGTGCGCGCGATGCACGAGAACCCCGTGGTGCGCGACGCCATACGGGACGTATTCAAGCTGGCCGATCCAGCAGGGGCCGAGGAGGGCGTTCCACCAGTCGGCGCGTCTCTCCTGGGGCCGAGGCCACCCAGCGGCCGCGAGCTGGCGGCGGCACCCACAGGGACCTCTCAACTGGTGCTGTACGCAGTCTCCGTAGCTCTCCATCGAGCACTGTGTGCTGTGCACGGCCCCCCAGACCGATTGGTGGCGGTCAGCTTCGGAGAGATCCCGGCGTTGGTGGCGGCCGGCGCCCTGGATGTGACCGCCGGCGCCCGCCTCGCCTGTCGGCTCGCCCAATACATGGCCGGCTCACGCGGGGCGATGCTTCTCGTCGGCGCCGGTGAACGGGTCACGGCCGGACTGCTCGCCACCAGCTCTCAGGGGGAGCTCGCGCTGGCGTGTGTCAACGACCCCGGCGAGACCGTGGTGAGCGGTCCGGTCGCAGCGGTTGCCGAACTGGAACAACTGGCGGCCGCTCGGCGCATCCCGGTAAGCCGCCTGCGGCTGAATGTACTGGCCCATCATCCGGCGCTCTCGGACGCGGCTGACGCCTTTCGTGACTTCGTCGGACGGTTCCCGGTGCGGGCCCCCGATGTGCCCGTGCACTCGGCGGTCAACGGTCTCTACACCGCCCCGGACCAATTGGCGCGCGGGCTGGCGAACTGCCTGGTGTTGCCCGCGCGCTTGCCGGTCGCCCTCGGCACCGCGGTCACCTCCCCGGCGGTCGTGCTGGAGATCGGCACCGGCCAGGCCCTGACCCGTAACGTCCGGCGCACCCTCCCCGATGACCTCGTGACCGCCTTCAATCCGCTGCGCGAAGCCGGATTCCTTTGGCGGCGGTCCCCCCAAGCGCACACGCCGCCCGTCCCCCTCCAACCGTCAGAGCCCGCGGCCCGTGCCGAGCTGGGTGACGCCCGATGATCCCCCTCACCGCCTACCAGGAGGCGTTCACCCACATCACGGGTGAGGATGCGTGCACGGAACAACAGCGCCTGGCCATTGCCGGGGCATTGGCCACCCCCCTGGCTCCTCGGGCGCGCCCGGGCGAGGAGCTCCGGTGCCGCCTCGGCCTGCTGGCGGGCACCCTGCCGTCCGCCGCGCAACTCCTTCGTGATCTACCGCAGATGTCGCTGCTCAGCTCGTACACCGCAGTCGCGGATCCTTCGCTGTACATGGCTGTGCTCTCGCACTACATCCTCTGTCTCGGCTCTGTGCTGACGCTGGCCGGAAGCCCTTCGGAACTCGCGGGGCCTGTCGAAGAGCTCCAGACGGGCCGGCGCAAGGGGGTCTTCATGGTGACCGAAGTCGGTCAGGCCGGCAGTCACCTCGGCGTGCGGACCACCGCCGACTTCGATCTCGCCACCCGTCGCTTCGTCCTGCGCACCCCGGACTCTGACGCGGCCAAATTCTCCGCAGTCGGCGCCCGTCACACCCCCCAGACAGCCGTGGTCTGCGCCCGGGTCAGGGTCGCGGGCGCGGACTGCGGGGTGTTCTCCTTCCTCGTCGACCTTTCCGAGGAGACCGGGCCCGTCCCCGGCGTCCGCATCTCCAGCCGGGTGGACGTCTCCTCGCTACCGCTGGACTACGCGCTGGTCCACTTCGACCGACTGGCCGTACCGTACGAGCGGTGGCTGCGCGACACCGCGTGGATCGACCCGTCGGGGGCCTTTCATGACCCCCTGAACAGCCAGGACAGCAGGCTCCAACGCACCCTGTCCGTCGGCCGGTCCCTATGGTCGTCGCTGCCTTCGGCGATGGCCGCGACAGCCCGGGCAGCGGCCGTCGCCGCCACGCGGGCCTGCTCCACCCGGCTCTCCAACGGCCGGCTCGCCCCTGGCCGGCCGCTGCTGACATACCGCACGCAGCAGCAGGCCGTCCTGGGCGCCCTGAGCGAAGCCTTCGCCCTGACCGCAGGTGCCCGCGCAGCCCGTGGCCTGAGCACGGAACCCGCCGACGCGACGCGCCCCTCTCCCGACATACCGGGCATGACCTTCTCCCCGTGGGCCGCGGTGGACCCGTCCCTCGCGCTCTACAAGGCCCTTACCGTGCGCGGGGCGCGCCGGGTGGCCGCCGTGTGCATGCACCGCCTCGGCCTGCCCGGCCTGATGGACGTGAATGCCTTCCACCCGTATCTAGGACTTGCCCAGGCCTTCGAGAGCGCCGGGGGTGACAACCAGCTGATTTTCCTCGACACGGGGCAGCGTTTGATCGCCGAGCCGGAACTGCCGCTCGGCGAGGCCATGCGGCCCCAGCGCGCCCAGTTCGACGATCCCTGGTGGTGGCAGCCCATCGTCGAGGCCCTGCAGCGCCTGCTGTGCGAGGAACTCCGGCAGGACATGAACCGGCGCGCGAACGCGGGCCTCTGCGGCCTCGATCTCTGGAACCCGCTGCTGCACCGCACTCGGCTGCTCGGCGAGGTCCACGCACAGAACCTGCTCGCCCGGGACGTCGCCGAGACGCTCGACTGCGTGGCGGATCCATGTCTACGCACGGTGCTCTGCGATCTCGCCGCCCTGCACGCCGTCCAGCAGGCGCAACAGCTGGCCGACACCCTGATGGAGACACGCCTCCTCAGCATCGCCGCCGTACGCCGGCTGCCATCGATCGCGGACGACTTGTGCGACCGGCTACTGCCCCATCTGCACCAGCTCACGCAGGCCATGGGCCCCCCACCGGGGCTGGCATCACCCCCGCTGAGCCACGACAACTTCGCCGACTCGCTGGCGAGCCGGCTCACCTGGTACCACGGAGGACCAGCATGACGCGCCACACACCGCCCCCCACCATCGGCGTCCTGGGACTCGGCACCTATCTGCCGCGCGCCCGACGCAGCAACGCAGAGGTCGCCGACACCCTCGGCATAACCCAGGAGTGGATCACCGAGCGGACCGGAGTGCGAGCCCGGCACATCGCCGGCTCCCAGGAGGCCGCCTCGGATCTCGCAAGCACCGCGGTGTGCCGGGCGGCGGCCGCGGCCGGCATCGCCCCCGAGGAGATCGGCGTTCTCATCTCCGCCACCTCCACACCCGACGAGCTCGGACCGGCAACAGCCTGCCGAGTCCAAGCACGCGTCAACGCCCGCAACGCTGTCGCCTTCGATGTCAGCGCCGCCTGTTCGGGCTGGCTGTTCGGCACCCGGGTTGCCCACAACTGGCTGCGCGGCGACCCCACCGCCCGCTACGCCGCAGTGGTCGGCGTCGAGACGTACTCGAAATTCCTCAATCCGAGCGACCGGGGCACGGCAGTGCTCTTCGGTGACGGCGCCGCAGCGGCGGTGCTGGGGCCGGTGACGGACGGCGGCTTCACCAGCTTCCAGCTCGGCTCAGACGGGACGGGAGCGCACCACGTGCTCATTCCCGCAGGCGGCAGCCGGCGCCCCGCGACCGACCGGACCGTACGGGAGGGCGCCCACAACGTCCACATGGACGGCCGGGCCGTCCGCGACTTCATCACCGACGTCTTCCCTCGCCTCGTCGAGGACGCCCTGAAGAACAGCCGGCTCGAACTGACCGATCTCGACCTGATAGTCACCCACCAGCCGAACCCCGTACTGCTGCGTGATCTGGGGGAGCGCATCGGAATCCCGTCCGACCGCCTCGTCATCGTCGGTGACGAAGTGGGCAACATCGGCGCCGCCAGCGCGCCCTACGCCCTGGCGGCCGCCGCCGCCCGAGGCCTGCTTCGCCCAGGTGACCGCGTCCTCATCGCCGTCTTCGGCGCCGGCCTGACGTGGGGTTACGCCCTGCTGACGTGGACTGGCGCGGCATCAGTAACTGACTTGCAGACTGACTTGCAAACTGAATCCGTGCCCTCAGCGGGGCCGCCGATCAGCTGCTGATCATGTGTTGTCAGTACTGAGAATGTCCTGCACTCCGGTGTTGACCAGCGCGACGATGCTCTCGGACGGCCCGGGATCGAGGCCAGCCCGTGGTGGGGTTGATCGGGCCTTTGGCCGCTTGCCGAGGCACTCGCCCACCTTCTCCTTGGGACCGGGGGCAAGGATCTGGCGGTTGCGGACCACCGCGCGGCTGTGCGGACCACGGGCAATTCCGCTGCCGCATGCCACCGATGAGGCGCGCCGCCCGCATCGCTGCTCCGCGTACGCAAGAGCGGTGAACCGGAGTACAGCGCCATCCGGCCGGAACATGAACCGCGCAAGAGAATGAAAACGGCCCAGGCCCCGGGCGGCGGGCCCAGGGTGAACGCGTGCACGCCGGGCAAGGTGGTGTCCGTTCCTCGGCTCGCGTTGCGACGTCAGGAGGCGGTCAGGGCCTCTACGGCGGCTGTCATCGCGGCGCGGTGAGCCACGATGCGCTCAGGCGACCAGGCGTCTTGGGGAGCCAGGGATCTCAGGGCGGGTGAGGCGGCGGCCCAGGCGGTGATCAGGCCAAGGACCAGGGCGAGGATGTCCGCTGGGGCGACGCCGCTGGTGACGATGCCCTGCTGCTGAGCGTCGGCGAGGGCCTCGATCTTGGGGCGGTAGGCGTCGATTTCGGCCGCGGTGGGCTCGGGGCGCTCCAGTTGCGCCCAGCCGGTCAGACGGAGAACCTGGGGATGCTGGAGCAGGTAGTCGAAGAGTGCGCCCGCGTAGCCGGGCAGGTCGTCCGCGGTGAAGGGGACGGCTTCGGCGAGGTCGGCCAGGCTCCGCGCGACCACCAGGTCGAAGAACTCGCCCTTGTTGCCGAAGTGGACGTAGATCAGGCGCTTGTTGACCTGCGCGCTCTCGGCGATGCGGTCCACGCGGGCACCGGCCAGCCCGTAGTCGGCAAACTCGTGGTATGCGGCCTCGAGCAGGCGTCTCTTAGTGGCGGTGGCGTCCGGTGGCATGGCAGAAGTGTAGGAGCACCAGAGGTAACTATCTAGTTATTGAACTATTCGGCGGTCCGGACTTCGGTGTATCTACCTAGATGGTTACTTCTGGGCTCAGGCGGAACCGGTCTCTGCCCCGCGGCAGAGCGCGCGGACCCGCAGCACACATCGCGCAAGGAGCAGGCCATGAAGGCAGTAGTGATGACTGGGGCCAACAAGCCGTGGGAGGTCCATGAAATCCCGACCCCGACGGCGGAACCCGGACAGGTACTGGTGAAGGTGCACGCTTCAGGCATGTGCTACACGGACGTATGGTCCACCCAGGCTACGGAGGAGACCTCTACCCCCAGACGCCCGGCCACGAGGTGGTCGGCGAGGTCGTCGAGGTGGGCGCCGGCGTGCACAGTCGGCAGGCCGGTGACCGGGTCGGTACGACGTGGGTGCAGTCCGCCTGCGGCCGCTGCGCCTACTGCCGTGAGAATCGGCCGCTGACCGGGCAGACGGCGATGAACTGCGCCGCGCCGCGCACCACGGGATTCTCGGCGCAGGGCGGACACGCGGAGTACATCGCGATCGCCGCCGAGGGCACCGTGCTGCTGCCCGACGGACTGTCCTACCAGGACGCCGCGCCCATGATGTGCGCCGGATACACCACCTGGAGCGGTCTGCGGGACGCGTCCCCCCAGCCGCACGAGAAGGTCGCCGTGGTGGGTATCGGTGGCCTGGGGCACGTGGCACTGCAGCTGTCCAAGGCGTCCGGCTTCGAGACCGTCGCGATCACCCACTCCCCCGACAAGCACGACCTGGCGCTCCAGCTGGGCGCCGACCACGTCGTGGCGAGCGGCGAGGAACTCACCGAGCTCGGCGGCGCGGATGTCCTGCTGGTGACGACCAATGCCTTCGACGTGGCGGAGAAGGCCATGGCGGGGCTGCGGGTGAGCGGTCGTGTGGTCCTCAGCGGCCTGGACTTCAGCAAGCCGTTCTCCATCTCCTCCGAGGGCGTGCCGTTCCACATGATGCGCCAGCGGGTCATCGGGTCCACCCATGGCGGCCAGCACTACCTCAGCGAGGTCCTGGACCTCGCCGCGAAGGGCAAGGTCAAGCCGATCCTGGAGACCTTCTCCCTGGATCAGGCCACTGAAGCCTACGACCGGCTCGCCTCGGGGAAGATGCGCTTCCGCGGAGTGTTCACGCCCGCAGCCAACGGCTGACGAACAGTCCCGGAGGCCGGACGGCAGCGGGCCGCCGCCGTCCGGCCTCTCGTTTTCCCCTCCGTGAAGCTAGGCAGGCTGTCATGCGTGAGTTGCACAACCTGTATGTGGACGGACGCTGGAGCGCACCGGTGGAGCGCAGTGTCCTTGAGTTGAGTGATCCCGCCACCGGCCGGCCGAGCGGCCGCGTCGCCCTGGGTGGTGTCGCCGACGTCGAGCGGGCGGTCGCCGCGGCCCGGCGCGCCTTCCGCGCGTTCGGAGCCACCACGACCGCCGAGCGTGTGGCTCTCTTGGCAGCCGTCGGCGCCGAGTACGCCCGCCGGGCCGAGGACATGGCACAGGCCGTCACCGCCGAGCTGGGCTCCCCGCTGGCCCTCTCCCGCTCCCTGCACGTCCCCTCCGGCCAGTCCCAGTTCCACCATGCAGCGCAGGCTCTGCGCGACCTGGACATGGTGGAGCGACGCGGACGCACGTGGATCCGGCGAGAGCCGATCGGCGTGTGCGCGATGATCACGCCGTGGAACTATCCCGCCCTCCAGCCCGCCGGAAAGGTGGCCTCCGCCCTCGCCGCCGGGTGCACCATCGTCCTCAAGCCGGCCCAGCTGACCCCGTATTCGGCCGTACTGCTGGCGGAGATCCTGGAGGCGGCCGGGGTCCCCGCGGGGGTGTTCAACCTCGTCCTGGCCCGCGGCTCGGTCATTGGGGACACGCTGAACGCGCACCCGCAGATCGACATGATCTCCTTCACCGGCTCCGGACCGGTCGCGGTCGGCGTGGTGGCCGCAGCGGCCCCCACGGCCAAAAGAGTCGTCACGGAACTCGGCGGCAAATCGCCGCAGATCGTGCTGCCCGACGCAGACCTGGACACCGCCGTGCACACGGCGGTCCTGTACGCGCTCGGCAACAGCGGACAGACCTGCGGCGCAGCATCACGCACCCTGGTGCCACGTGCGCGCCTGGACGAATTCCTGACCGCCCTGACCACGGCGGTCGCGGGACTGAAAGTCGGCGACCCCCGTGCGGAGGACACCTTCATGGGGCCCGTCATCTCGGCCGACCAGTGGGACACCGTCCAGGACTACATCCACCAGGGCATCGACGAAGGCGCCCGGCTCATCGCCGGAGGCCCCGGCAAGCCCGAGCTGCCCGACGCGCTGACAGGCGGGCATTTCGTCAAGCCCACGGTCTTCGCCGACGTCACCAACGACATGACCATCGCCCGCGAAGAAATCTTCGGCCCCGTCATGTCCGTCATCGCCTACGACAGCGTCGAGGACGCCGTCAGTATCGCCAACGACTCCCCCTACGGCCTGTGCGGCTATGTCACCGGAACCGACGTGCGCCAAGCCCGCACGGTCGCGGAGAAGATGCGCACCGGCTACGTCCTGATCAACGACGCCGACTTCGACTTCAATACCTCTTGGGGCGGCTACAAGCAGTCCGGCAACGGCCGCGAATGGGCCGACTTCGGCATCGACGCATACCTGGAGACCAAGTCCATCGTCGGAGTGGATACCTGACATGCCTCCGTTCCGCCCCGGACCCGCCTACGCCCGGTCCGTCGCCGCGCGGCGACGGACCGTCAGCGTCTCCGCATCGGGCATCATGCGGCGCATGAGTGACTCCCACGCAACCAGCGCCGCCGGCGACAGCGGACTGTCGCACCGCCTGGTACCGATGAGCGGCCGTGACCCGGAGGAACACGGCCGGGTCGCCTCACCACTGGAGCTGCTGTTCGACCTGACCTTCGTGGTCGCCGTCGGCACCGCGGCGTCCCAGTTCGCCGAGATGCTCGCCGAAGGCCACGCCACCCAGGCGGTCATCGCGTTCGTACTGGCGATGTTCGCGATCAGCGTCGCCTGGATCAGCTTCAGCTGGTTCGCCTCCGCCTTCGCCACCGACGACTGGCTCTACCGGGCCCTGACGATGCTCCAGATGATCGGCGTCGTCGTCTTCTCCCTCGGCCTCCCCGCGCTGTTCCACTCCCTCGAAGAGGGCGATCACCTCGAACTGCGGGCCATGGTCATCGGCTACGTCGTGATGCGGATCGCCATGGTCGCGCAATGGTGGCGCGCGGCCCGGGAGTCTCCCCCCTTCCGCAAGGTCGGGACGGCCAACATCCGCTGGACCATGATCGCCCAGACCGGGTGGATCGCCGTCGCTTTCACCGAGCCGCCGCTCGCCGCCGTGCTGGCCGCGTTCGTCGTGCTCGGAGTGCTGGAACTCGCGCTGCCGCTCCTCACCCAGGGCCGCGCGGGAGGGACCCCCTGGCACCCCCACCATGTTGCCGAACGCTACGGCCTGTTCGCCATCATCACCCTCGGCGAAGGCGTCGTCGGCACCATCGCCTCGTCCGGCGAACTCCTGGGCGGCGCGGACGGAACGCGGTGGAGCGCGAACGCCGTCGCCGTTGTCGTCGCCGGAGTCGGCCTGACCTTTGGCATGTGGTGGGTGTACTTCACCACGCCCTTCGGCGACATCCTCGCCCACCGCCGCAACCGTGGATACCTCTTCGGCTACGGACACATCCCCCTCTACATCGGCATCGCCGGAGCGGGGGCGGGGCTCCACGTGGCGGGGCTGCACCTGGAACACCACGCGAAGATCGGCGGCGCCGCCGTCGTCCTGTCCCTTGCGCTCCCCGTCGGCCTTTACCTGCTGATGGTCTATCTCCTGCACACCCTGCTGCTCTCCTCCGCGGACCGCTTCCACCTGCTGCTCATCGGCCTCACGCTCGCCGTGCTCGCCGTGGCGGTCCTGCTCTCCGCGGCCGGTGTCGCCACCGCGGTGTGCCTGCTCATCGTCATGCTCGCCCCCTTCGTCACCGTGATCGGCTACGAAACAATCGGACACCGCCACCAACAGCACATGCTGAACAGCGTCGCCTCACAGGACCACTGACTCACCGTCGGAACACCGGGCTCCAACTGCTTCACAGTCAGCATCCGGTTCGTACCCCCACACCCCTGCACCGACGCGGTCGGCCGACAGGGCCGGAACAACCAATTCACCAACGCGTGAGCGGTTCTTCTCCTTCGCCCGGTCGGTGCTGAAGCCTCCTGCATGGTGGTCACGCCGGCTCAACGAGCCCCCCGCCGATCGGCACGGGGGCCTCGACCGCACGTCACCCCGCCGGGTGGCCCAGCTGAGCCAGAGCACGACAGGTGTCACCATCAGCGGCACCGGGCCTGCGGCACCAGAATGGCGCGGAGCACGGTCAGAGCATTCTCACGGCGCATCCAAGTCGCCCGACCCGTGCTTGCCCTCAACACGGTTGACCCCGTCCCCGAGCCCGAGCAGAACCTCGCCGGCCGCGCTCGCCAGCTCCTCCATCGACGCGTCCTGGACGTGGTCCGCCGTTCGCGCAACCGCCCGCCGACGGCCCCCGCACGCGACCTGACTGCCGCCGCTCATGGACGCAACGGCCGCGAGGCCGAGCAGGTCGTTGCCGAGGCGTCGGTAGCGGACCAGGTGTTCGAACTCAGCCCGGTGGTCCATCAGCCATGTCAGATGGAAGAGGCCCTGGTTGATGGCGCCGGCGTCGACACCGCCCTTGCACTCCACGATGACCGGGGATCCGTTCTCGTCCAGCCCCAGCGAGTCGATCCGCCCCGTGTGCACCGGCCCGGTGCTGTACTCGCCCTCCAGGAACCGGACGCCCAACAGCGTCTCCATAGGCGTCTCAACGAGACGCCGCAGCCTTATTGCTCGCGATCGACTTGATCATGATCCATCCACCAATGCCGCGAGAGGGACATTCCGGGCTGGGTCATCCGGTGGAGTTCGCGGCGCCGCGCCGACTCGGGCTCCCGGGCGTTCAGGTGCGGTCGAGTTCGGCCGTGATGATCTGGGAGAGCACGCGGCTTCCCTCGTCGCTGAGGTGGACCTGGTCCACGAACAGCCAGTCGTCAGCGGTCCGGCCGGCGGCCAACGCGGGGTTGGCGTCCAGATACGGGACGTCGAGGGCCGCGCATTCGGCTGCCAGCCGCTCGCTGTAGGCCGGGTAGACCGATGGGACCAGGACCTCGTTGAACAGGTCCCACATCTGCCGCCGCTCCTGGTTGTTCTCCTCGATCAGTGCCTTCTCCTCCGGGCTCGGGGGCTTGCCGGTCCAGGCGAGGGCGGGCTGGAGCACGAAGTGCACGCGGGCGCCGGTGGGCGCGGCCAGCTCGCACAGCCGGGCCAGATCCCGGGCGGTGGTGCGGGCGGCGAGTTCGACGCGTGCGGCCGCCTCCAGGGTCGGCGGGGCGTCCGGCGCACCGCCTGTCCTCGCAATGCGGCGAAAGAGGCGTCGCGCCGCGGCGCGACGGCCCAGCGCCCAGTCCGGCTGCTTCTGTTCGGGAACTCCCATCTGGCGCAGGAACGTCCCGGACCAGAAGAACTGCCCGTAGTCCGCCGTCGCCGCGGGCAGCCCCGCCACGACAAGGCTGTTGAGGCCGGAGAGGACGACGATGTCGCGTACGGCGGTGAGCTGGTGCCGGTGCAGCAGGAACAGTACGACTTCCTGGGTGGAGTTGAATCCCGGGGCGGCGAGGGTGAGCCATGTCGGGCCGTCCGGGTCCCGGCCGAGGACGGAGGCGATGGTGTGCTCGTCACTGCTGACTCCGAGGCCGAACGTGAGCGATCCGCCGATCAGCACACTGACTGCGCCGGTGGGAGGCGCGTCCTGGAGTGAGCGTGGCCCTTCGGGGCCGTGGGAGACGCGGAACCCCGCGGAGTCGGTGTTGATGACGGGCGAGGTGCAGCCGGTCCGGTTGAAATAGACGACATACGGCAACCACCGGATGTCGGCCATGGCGAACTCCATGTAGTGCTTCATATAGGGGATCAGGCGCTCCTGCTGTTCCATGGTGCCTCCTGCGTCCTTGCCGGTTGGTCGGACTGCTGGCGTGTGGTCACGGGGCGGCGTGGCGGCGGGACCGCAGGATGAGCGGGAAGGGACAGGTGGTCTCGGGCCCGGCTTCCCAGCACTGCGCCATGCCGTGCGTGTGCCGTCGGCAGGGGTCATCGACCCCCAGCGGATGCCGCCCCTGCCCCTTGACCGGAGGCGCCCGCGTCGAAGTGGATCCAGTAACTGGGCGCGCCCGGGTCCGGGCGACGTCGCAGCGGGTCCCGGACCAGGCGGGCGACCAGCCCGGCCGGCAGGACCAACAGCACGTAGACCAGTGCGGCCAGTACTACCCCGCACGCACGTACCAGGAGTTTCATGGGGTCCCGGCTTTCGTAGACGGTCGCGTTCGTCAGTCGAGCGGGACGTGGTCCCGCCAGTCGCATTCCTCGGTCCACACCGGCTGGGCGTTCTTGTCCAGCAGGAAGGAGCCGAGGGCGAGCAGGTCGATATCGGTGCGCATGAAGCACCGGTACGCGTCCTCGGGCGCGGCGACGATGGGCTCGCCCCGCACGTTGAACGAGGTGTTCACCAGCACCGCACAGCCGGTACGGGCCTTGAAGTCGGACAGCAGCCGGTGCAGAGCGGGGTCGCCCTCGCGGGTGACGGTCTGGATCCGGGCGGAGAAGTCCACATGCGTGACGGCGGGGATCGTCGAGCGTTCCACGCGCAGCAGGTCCAGCCCGCGGATGCCGTCCGACTCCGGCACGGCCCGCCGCTGCCGTGGGGCGACCGGCGCGACCAGCAGCATGTACGGGCTCGGCTGGCGAAGATCGAAGTAGTGGTCCGCGTCCTCGGCGCGTACGACGGGCGCGAACGGCCTGAAGGACTCGCGGAACTTGATCTTCTGATTCATCATCGACTGCATCGCCGGGTTCCGCGCGTCGCCCAGGATCGACCGGCCGCCCAGCGCGCGCGGACCGAACTCCATCCGCCCCTGGAACCAGCCGACCACCTTGCCATCGGCGAGTGCGGCCGCTACCCGACGGGACAGGTCCCGCGTACCCAGCCGCACGTAGGGGAGCTGATGGGCGTCCAGGTACTCTCCGATCCGGTTGTCGTCGTACCCCGGACCCAGCCGCGCACCTTGCATGGCGTCGGCCCCGTGGCTGACGTGGTCGCGTCCTGGACGCCGGGCCAGCAGTGCGGCGCCGAGCGCGCCGCCCGCGTCTCCGGCCGCGGGCTGCACCCAGACCTCGTCCACCGCTCCGCTGTCCAGGAGGTGGCCGTTGGCCACGCAGTTCAGCGCCACGCCACCGGCCAGGCACAGCTTCGACTCCCCGGTCAGCTCGCGCGCGGTGGCCGTGAGCCTGTACATGACCTCCTCGGTGACCTTCTGGACGGACGCGGCGAGGTCGAACTCGCGCTCGGTCAGCGGACCCTCGGGTTGCCGCCGGGGTCCGTCGAACAACTCCTCGAACCTGCGCCCGGTCATCACCCGGCCGTACAGGAACTCGAAGCAGCGAGTGTTCAGCCGGAACGAGCCGTCAGGTTTGACGTCGATCAGCCGCTCGCGGATCAGCGGCGCATACGTCGGCCTGCCGTACGGAGCCAAGCCCATCAGCTTGTACTCCGCAGAGTCGACCTTGAACCCGCAGAAGTCGGTGAAGGCGGAGTACAACAGGCCGAGCGAGTGGGGGAAGCGCAACTCGGCCACCGGCTCGACGCGGTTCCCGGCACCCCGCCAGATCGACGTGGTCGTCCACTCCCCCACCCCGTCCACGCACAGCACGGCCGCAGAATCGTACGGACTGGGGATGAACGCCGACGCCGCGTGCGACTCGTGGTGCCCGAAGCACTCCACTGGCGGCACCGCGCCCAGATCCAGCTCCCTCAACCGCTCCCGCACGGTGGCCGGCATCCGCAGCTTCCAGCTCATCCACTGCGGGAACACCCGGCGGAAAGAGGTCCAGCCGCGGGGGGCCACTCCAGCGTACGTCCACAATACTCGATGGAACTTGCGCACCGGGTCCTCGTAGTAGGCGACTGTGCTCAGATCGCTGAGCGCGGCTCCGGCCTCCTCAAGGCAGTAGCGGACGGCCCGGGTGGGGAAGGACGGCTCGTGGCGACGTCTGGTGAATCGTTCCTCCTGAGCAGCGGCCACGATATTTTCCCCGACGAGCGCCGCGGCGCTGTCGTGGTAATAGGCGGAGATGCCGAGGACTGGGGCAATCACGCGAACTCCTTCTCAGCCTGGAAGTATCGCGTGCGCGCGTGCCCCACGGCAGCGATGGCCTGCCATGGCCCGCACGCTCCACCGCCGTCCACTCGTTCCCACCAAGATCAGCACAGGTTTCGATCCTCGTTCTCGTCCACTTCTAGAACATCGGATAGATCGACCGGTCATCGGAGCGCTTCCTGTGCCGGCGTCGACGCCGGAGGAAAGCGAAGATCCTCCGGCGGAACCGTTTGCGAGGCATCGAACCGACCTCCTCAGCACCCGTCCGTGCGGGACGCTCCTGCCTGGTGCCCAGGCCGCCCCGGTGGCTCGCATGTTCACCGCACCACCGATGAAATCGTAGGTTGGGGGAAAGCATCTGCACAGGCCGTATCAGGCCTGGCGTAGGCGGCCCAGGTTCTCCGGACCGGTTCTGAGACGCAGGTGGCGGCTGAACCGCACCAGGCAGACCTGACAGGCAGGCCCGACAGGGCGGATGGGCCGTGCAGTTCGGCATGTCGACCTTCATCACGCCACCAGGGCATCCGTCCCGCCGCGCTCGCCCGCACTACGGCTGACGTGGCGGGGTCGAACGGGCCCTACCCCGAACCCCACGCCTCACTTGGCAAAAGACAAAGAGGCCCCCACAGGCTCACCCTTGCTGCCACCGAGCGCCACGGCGGGAACTCGCTTGTCCCGCAAATCTCGGCTGCGGCTCGGTACGTGACTCCTGCCGGGGCGCGGCACTGGCTCACAGGGATATACGTGTTCAACGCTTGCACGCTCTGCTTGGTTCTGTCTGCGTTCGATGCTGGGACTGCGGGGAACCCGGAGAAGTAGCCCACCACCTGAGCCCGCCTTTTCTCCGCTCCTGCGGAGAGAAGAGACAAGCGGTGGGTGCTTGCACCGGCCGACGGGAGGAGTTCGTTGGAGAGTGGCGCGTACGTCGCCCGGCACAGCAATCGGTGCGGGCGGCTCCGTAGCCTCGTAGCCTCTCCTTTCCCCGTTCAGGACACCGGCCGCCCCGGGTGGTCTGCCGTGTACCTCCCTGCGGCCGAGGCATCAGCGCTCTCACAGGGAAGAGAAACGAGGATCCAATGAATCGGGATGAGACTGTCACTGCCACACCGGAGCGCAGGGCACGGCCGCCGATCAACAGAATGGACAGCGGCGAGGCTGCCCCTTCAGCCGACCCGGTGGGCAAGGTGCGTATGCATATCCCTGCCCGGGTGCCCCGGGACGAAGCCACAGCGCCGTCCGCTGAGCAGACCCCAGAATGGAATGTCGTGCGCGGCGAAGACTGAGACAGACGTCGATGGGCGCTGCGGCTCTGCTCCGGCAGTTGGCCGCCTGGGCCAGAGTTCACCAGCCGAGCAGCCGGCCTGCGCCAGGAACACGGTGAGTTCCTGGCTGCGGCCGCGCGTTCTGACATGCCGCCTCCTGGCGTGCGGCGGCGCGGTGGCGGCCCGCCCTGGGTTTCTCACCGGAACGCGTCAAGAGGTTCGGTGCAACATGCTCTGCTCTGCCGATGTCCTTCGGCACCGCGATTCCCGCCAACTGCGAGGCGGTGCCCGAGGGAGCAGCAGGACCCGCACAGCATGGAGCGGTGCAGCTGTCGTCCAGCCGACCGCACCGTCCGTTGCAGTGAGAGGGCACTTGCCATCAGGGCCCACCGAGGGCCAAGGCGATGGCCGTCACTTCGCGCGTTCACAAGCGTTCAACGCATTCACGGATTGAACGGGCTCGCCTAGTTCGGTGCGGACATCCTAGGGCACCAGAATCATCGGAACAGCTGAGACCGTAATCGAGAAGCGTATTCACGGGGCTCCTCGCCGGCGCGGCCACTCCTTCGACAAAACACTCACGGCCGTCAACACGTGCACGTCTGGACCTCTTTTCTGGCAGGTTCGGCATCGACTCCCCGAGTAGTTGATGAAAGGACGCTGTCCGCCACACGCGACGCAAGTCGTTCTGTGCCCCTTGACATTCGACTGTACTAAACCCATGGCGTGGGCCACTAGCGTGCCCAATGAAGGAGAAAGGCATGACCACCAAGCAGAACACGTTGATACAGGTTCAGAACATTGTCGCCGTCCTAGCCGAGAGGCCCGTCGAAAGTATCCACCCGGAACACAGGCTTCTGGAGGATCTCGATCTCGACTCCCTCCAGATCACGGAACTGGCACAGCAGCTACAAAATGCGCTGGGCAAGCCGATCGATGACGAATTGCTCAACGCAGACGGCACAACCATCTCCCGATGCGTGGAAATCGCACAGACCGCGTGACGTAAGCCACCGCCCGGTCTCCGGATCTGGCAAGTCAAAGTCCAGGCGATGTGCCGACACCTGCCCGGCACGCCGGCACGCAGCACGTGAGCGGCCCACCTAGCCCGGGGCACCAGACCGCACCAAGACAAGAAGGATCAACGAGCATGAACGCAACGTCAATATTCCCGGCAGAGGCCGGCAACCTCGTCGACATTCGTACCTGCTCCGAGATAGCCCTGGAAATCCTCCTCACCACCACACCTGCTGCCTGTCCCCGTGCGGGAGAGCGACGGCTGCCGACCGGGCCGGTCCCCGCATGCGGGACATGCGGTGGGCATGACGCGGAACGCTCATGACCGCTGAACAGGAACAGTGCTCGCCGTCGTCGCCGGGGACCGCCCGGGACACCGATCGGCGGGACACCGGCACGGGGCTGGCTCATGGGAAGGTCATCCTGCTGGGAGAGCACGCCGCGGTCTACGGGGCTCCGGCCGTGGCGCTGCCCGTGCCCCGGCTGGGGTGCCGGGCCCGCGTCGCCCGCCGTGACCGGGGCGGATGCGGAGTGCTGGGATTTCGCCTGGTGGCTGCCCCACCCGGCGTGCCGGCAGGCCTGACGGGTCCGCTGCCGCACACCGCGGAAAGCCCGGTCCCCGAGGGGGTGGTGACACTCACCGAAGCCGTCCTGAGGCAGACAGGACTGCCGGTCCTGCCCGGGGTGGACGTGCATCTGGAGAGCGGCGTGCCGCTCGCACGGGGCCTCGGCTCCAGCGCGGCCTCCGCCCGCGCCCTCACCCTCGCGCTGGACGACCTCTTCGGGCTGGAGCTGAGCGCGGACACCGTCTTCCGCTACATACAGCTGTCCGAGACCGCAGCGCATGGCCAAGCCAGCGGCATTGACGCGTGGACCACAGGCAGCAGCGGGCCCGTACTGCTGGCAGAAGGGCGGATCAGCGTCCCGCCGGTGTGCGCTGACTCCTGGCTCGTCGTGGTGGACAGCGGGAGCGGCGCATCCACCAAGGAAGCCGTCGGCATGCTGCGGCAGAGGTTCTCGCGAGATCCCGCTCGCCGTAAGTCTTTCCTCGACCGCTCCGCCGCACTCACCCGCCAGGCCCTGCTGGACCTGGAGCGGGGCCACCTGGAATCACTGGGCCGCAGGCTCACGGACTGCCACGCGCTGCTCGCCGGCCTGAAGTTGACCACCCAGTGCACCGATCACCTGGTGGAAGCCGCGCTGAGGGCCGGCGCGCTCGGCGCGAAGATGACCGGCGGAGGACTCGGCGGCTGCGTGATCGCCCTGACAACCACCGAACACGCAGCCGACGCACTGGCCGCCCATTTCGTCCGCGAACACTCCCTGCGCTCCTGGACGGCCCCTCTGCCGAGAGGAGAGGGACATGTTCGGTCCTGACGGCGCGATCGCCGTGGCCCACCCCAACATCGCACTGGTCAAGTACTGGGGAAAACGCGATGAGCGCCTCATCCTTCCGTGCGCCGACAGCCTGTCACTGACCCTGGATCTCTTCCCCACCACCACCGAGGTCCGCCTCAGCCCTCGCGCCACGAAGGACCTGGTGATCGTCGACGGGGCCGTTGCCGAGGGCGAGATGCTGCGGCGGATCACCAACTTCCTGGACCTCGTACGAGAGCGGTCCGGGAAGGCCGAGCGCGCCGCGGTGGAAACCCGTAACACTGTGCCGGTCGGCGCCGGGCTGGCCTCATCCGCCAGCGGATTCGCGGCCCTCGCCCTCGCCGCGGCCTGCGCCTTCGGCCTGCCCCTTGAGCCCCGATCGCTGTCCAGGTTGGCCCGCAGAGGCTCCGGGTCCGCCGCACGCTCCCTCTTCGGGGGTTTCGTCCTCTGGCATGCGGGTGCGCCCAACGCCACCGATCCCGACCTCGCCTCCTACGCCGAGCCCCTCGTGAACGCCACTCTGGACCTCGCGCTGGTCGTCGTCCTGGTGGAGACCGGACCCAAGCCGGTCTCCAGCCGCGAGGCCATGCGAAGGACGGTGACGACCTCCCCGCACTTCCAGGACTGGCTCGCGACAACCCGTACCGACCTCAACGTGATGCGCCAGGCACTGGAGACCGACGACCTGGCTACCGTCGGCGAGATCGCCGAGCGCAACGCCCTCGGCATGCACCAGACCATGGAGAGCGCGGTGCCGCCCGTCCGATACCTGACCCCCGCCTCGCACCGGGTGCTCGAGGAGGTGCGCCGCATGCGGAAGGCAGGCTTGCCGGCCTGGGCAACGATGGACGCCGGCCCCAACGTCAAAGTGTTGTGCGGCGGAGCCGACGCCGAGCGTGTGGCCGTCGCACTGCGCGAGTGGTCCGGCTGCTCGGCGGTCGTGGCCCGCAGTGGGCCCGGGGCAACGCTGCAAACGGAGGCCTGCTGATGCCCCAGACGGTGACGCACACGGCCCCGGGCAAGCTCTTCATCGCGGGGGAATACGCCGTACTGAAGCCGGGGCAGCCAGCGATCGTGGTGGCTGTGGATCGCTTCATCACGGTCTCCGCCTCTACGCCCCTGGACGGGGAGGTGGAGCTGGCCACCGATCTCCTGCCTCGCGAGGTGCGGCTGCTCCGCGGCCGCACGGGTTTGCGGCCACTGGATGTGGCGGATACCCCGCACCTGGGTGGGGCCCTGTCCCATCTGGTCTCCGTCGTGGAGGTGGTCGACGAACTGCGCGCGCAGCTCGCGCTGCCGCCTGCACCTGTGCGGCTGACCGTCCGCAGCGGTCTGCACGAACAGGGCGTCAAGATCGGGTTGGGCTCCAGTGGTGCGGTGACGGTCGCGGCCGTGACTGCCCTGACGGAGTTCTGCGGCGTACCGATGTCGCCGGAGTTGCGCTTCCGCGTGGCCCTGCTGGCGAGTATCCGCCGGGATGCGGGTCCCTCGGGTGCGGACCTGGCAGCCAGCACATGGGGCGGCTGGATCGTCTACCAGGCCCCGGATCGCGCACGCCTGTTGCAGAGCCTGAGAAGCAGCGGCCCGGCACAGACACTGCAGGCCAGGTGGCCCGGGTTTTCCGTACGGTCATTGCCGCCGCCGGACGCCCTGTCGTTGCACACGGGCTGGAGCGGCACTCCCGCCTCCACCTCCGCGCGCGTCAGCCAACTCACCCCCACAGCGTGGTGGGGCAGCGCGGCCTTCCACCGGTTTCTCGCACGCAGCGAGAGCTGCGTGACAACAGCGACGCACGCGCTCGATCGAGGCGACCCCGAGGCTCTTCTCGCCGCCATCCACGACGCACGCCACATCCTGGCCGGCCTCGACCAGGACACCCAGCTCGGCATCTTCACCCCGCAGCTCACCCAGCTGTGCACAGCAGCCGAGGCCTTTGGCGGCGCAGGCAAACCGTCGGGCGCCGGCGGCGGCGACTGCGGCATCGCCCTGCTGCCCCACACGGCCCCCGCCCACGCCCTGCGAACGCGCTGGGCAGCAGCCGGGATCACCGCCCTGCCACTGCACGTCACCGACCCCCTGAACCCCGCCGATAGCCCCATCTCGCGCCCTCCCCTCATCTCCGACCGAGGACGATCGCAATGAGCGGATCACGCAAGGACGACCATGTACGCCTCGCCGCCGCCCAGCACGAACACGTAGGGAAAAACGGCGCCGCTCCTGTCCCCATGGCCGGGGTACACAGTCAGTTCGACGAGGTGAACTTCCTTCACCATGCTCTGGCAGGCACCGACCGCGAAAGGGTCCTGCTGCGCACCCAGTTCGGTGGACTGGACTGGCCGGTACCGCTCTACATCAACGCGATGACCGGCGGCAGCACAAGAACCGGGGAGATCAACCGCGACCTCGCGATCGCCGCACACGAGACCGGAGTGCCGATCGCCTCCGGATCCATGAGCCCCTACCTGAAGAACCCGTCCACAGCCGACACCTTCACCCCCTTACGGCACCACAACCCACAGGGCTTCGTGATGGCGAACGTCAACACCACCGCCACCGCGGAGCAAGCCCGCCGAGCCGTCGCCCTGCTGGACGCCAACGCGCTACAGATCCACCTCAACACCGTGCAGGAAACCGTCATGCCCGAAGGTGACCGCTCCTTTGGCACCTGGCCCGCCGCCATCGAGCACATCGTCACAGCAGTCGACGTCCCGGTCATCGTCAAAGAGGTCGGGTTCGGTCTCAGCGGCCACACCGTCTCCCACTTGGCCGACCTCGGCGTGCACATCGCCGACGTGGCCGGGCGCGGAGGAACCAACTTCGCCCGGATCGAGAACGGCCGCCGCCCACACGCCGACTACGCCTACCTGGAGAGCTGGGGGCTGAGCACCCCCGCGGCCCTTCTCGACGCACGCAACCACGGGCTGCCGCTCCTGGCTTCCGGGGGCGTCCGTCACCCGCTCGACGTCGCCAGGGCGCTCGCATTGGGGGCCCACGCCGTCGGGGCTTCCGGGATCTTCCTCACGACCCTCCTCAACGGCGGCGTGAGCGCCCTCATCGAAAAGATCAGCACCTGGCTGGACCACCTCACCGCCCTCATGACGCTCCTCGGCGCCCACACCCCGGCAGACCTGAGCCACTGCGACGTGCTGGTGACCGGATCCCTGCGCGAGTTTTGCGCGCTGCGCGACATCGACACACCCGCCCCCCAGAAGGGCCTCTGATGACCGACCACCCCACCCCAACAAAATCCACCCCGCGAGGCGAGCCGGCCTCCGCGCACGTTCCCCAACGCTGGGTCGGACCACTGCGCATCTCGGGCAACGTAGCCACCACCGAGGTCGAAGTGCCGCTCGCCACCTACGAGTCCCCCCTCTGGTCGTCCGTGGGCCGCGGCGCACTGATCTCCCGGAGGGTCGAGGGGGGTATCACAGCCACGCTCGTGGACGAGCGCATGACCCGCTCCGTCCTCGTCGAAGCCGACAGCGCGGAAGCTGCCCACATCGCCGCACGAGCCGTACACGAGCGCATCGACGAACTGCGTGACATCACCCGCAGCACCAGCCGCTTCGCCGAACTCCTGGCTGTGCGGGAGGAGATCGTCGGCCCGCTGCTCTATCTGCGCTTCGAATTCTCCACCGGGGACGCAGCCGGTCACAACATGGCGACCCTTGCGGCCGATGCCCTGCTCGGCCACCTTCTCGCCCATGTACCGGGCATCAGTTACGGCTCCATCTCCGCCAACTACTGCACCGACAAGAAAGCCACGGCCATCAACGGCATCCTGGGCCGGGGCAAAAACGTGATCGCGGAAATTCGCGTCCCTGAACAGCTCGTCGCCGAACGCCTGCACACCACGGCCGCCCGGATCGTGAAACTCAACATCAACAAAAACCTGGTGGGCACGCTCCTGGCCGGAGGCATTCGCTCCGCCAACGCCCACTACGCGAACATGTTGCTCGCCTTCTACCTCGCGACCGGCCAAGATGCCGCGAACATCGTGGAGGGATCGCAAGGCGTCACCCTCGCCCAGGACTGCGACGGCGATCTCTACTTCTCCTGCACGCTGCCCAACCTCATCGTCGGCACGGTCGGCAACGGAAAAGGCCTCGACTTCGTCGACCAGGCCCTCACCGCGCTCGGCTGCCGCGACGATCGTCCGGTCGGAGACAACGCACGCCGTCTCGCCGTTCTCGCCGCCGCCACCGTGCTGTGCGGCGAACTGTCGCTGCTGGCGGCTCAGACCAATCCCGGTGAACTGATGAAAGCCCACAACCGACTCGAACGCAGCAACGGAGATCACCATGTCCGCTGACCCCACCGTCGGTATCCACGATCTATCCTTCAGCACCGGCGGCCTCGTGCTCACCCACGCCGAACTCAGCAAGCACACCGGCGCCAGCGTGGCCAAATACCACAGGGGCATCGGCCAGAAGGAAATGAGCGTGCCCACAGCCGACGAAGACATCGTCACCATGGCCGCCGACGCAGCAGCACCGATCATCGAACGTCACGGCGCCGACCGCATCCGCACGGTCCTCTTCGCCACTGAATCGTCCATCGACCAATCAAAGGCCGCAGGCGTCTACGTCCACTCGCTGCTCGACTTTCCTTCGCAAGTGCGGGTCGTTGAACTCAAGCAAGCCTGCTACGGGGCAACCGCAGCACTCCAATTCGCGTCCGCACTGGTCCACCGTGATCCGGCACAGCAGGTCCTCGTCCTGGCCAGTGACGTGGCCCGCTACGACCTCGACACTCCGGGAGAAGCCACCCAAGGGGCCGCCGCAGCAGCCATGCTGGTGTCAGCCGACCCTGCCCTCGTAGAGATCAACAGTCCATCGGGCCTGTACACCCAGGACGTCATGGACTTCTGGCGCCCCAACTACCGCTCCACCGCGCTCGTTGACGGAAAGAAGTCGCTGGCCGCCTACCTGGCGGCAGTCGACGGCGCATGGCGCGACTACCAGGACCACGACGGCCTCCCGATCGAGAAGATCCACACGGTCTGTTATCACCAGCCCTTCACCCGGATGGCGTTCAAGGCACACCAGCACCTGCTGAGCCAAGCCGGAGTGCAGGCCGATGCCGCCGCCGTCGAGCATGCCATCGCCCCTACCACTCGCTACAACGAGGTCGTCGGCAACAGCTACACCGCGTCCCTCTACCTCGCACTGGGAGCTCTCTTGGAGGGAGACGGAGAACTTGCCGGTGAAACACTGGGTTTTTTCAGCTACGGGTCAGGAAGTGTCGCCGAGTTCTTCACCGGACAGGTCGCCACCAACTATCAAGCCGGCCTGCGTACGGCCACCCATCGCGATGCAATCTCCCGACGTCGGCCAATCGACTACAGCACCTACCGCGAACTACGCACCCGCCCCCTGCACACGGACGGTGGTCACCACGTGCTGCCTCACCACACCCAAGGGCGCTACCGGCTCGCGGGAATCCAGGAACACCAGCGCATATACGAGATAGCCCGCAACCCGTCGTGACCCCACGGGCACGACCACTGGCCGACGCCATCTGTACTACGGGGACGCCGCTTGCGTGAAGATGGCCGTCGCAGGTGTTCTGACTAGTGGGTGTCTGGGAAGTCCCGTTCAGGGCAGGGCTCTGGTTGCGCGGTGGAGCAACGTCGCTCGATCATCCACCGGTGTGGAACCACGGCGAACACGGCCTCGCGTGGCTTCCCCGCGCCCTGAGCCAGCAGTACCGCGGCGCCGTCCCGGTCGCTGACGTTCGCCGGGCTGACGCAGACCGCCCGTTCACCGGCGTCCGCCTCGGCCTGGTGGATTCCAGCCGCGCAGGGCCTCCGGATGCCCGCCGAGATCGACGGACAGCTTCTCGATCTGCGGTGCGATTCATCTGCGCCGCCCGCCCAGGCAACTCCAGAGAGTACGTCTGGGAGCAGCCATGGTCACAGGTCCTCCCATGAGGTGATGTCTTCCTCTATCGGGCTGCCTTGTCAGGACTGTTGGGCCAGGAGGGGGGCGTACTCGTCCATGTCCTTACGCACCTCGCCGCGTCCCGCAGAGGGGAGCTGAACGATTATTTCTGTGATACCGAGTTCGGCGAATCGCTCCGCCTCAGGCAGGCCGGGCCTTGGGCCGGGCGCCAGGTGCGGGCTCGGAAGAAAGGGGACGACGAACAGGTCTGCGGGGTCCCGGCCTGCGGCCCGCCATTGGGTTTTCAGACGCACGAGAGCGTCCTCGAATACGGAGGTGTCGAGTACCGGCGCCAGCCATCCGTCACCGTATGAGCAAATGTGTTGGAAGAGCCGTGTGGTGGCAGCTCCTTGTCCGCCCACCAGGATCCGGGGCCCACCCGGCCTGGCCGGCTTGGGGTGGCATCGGCTTGGCTGGACCCGTGCGAAGATCCCCTGGTGCCCGACGGGTTCTGACGCCCACAGGGCTCGCATCACCGCGACATGGTCGCGGGCCACTTCGCGTCGGTCAGCGAAGTCCACGCCGTGGTCGGCGGCTTCCTCACGGTTCCAGCCGAACCCGATCCCCAACGTGAAACGCTGGTTGGACAGCAGGTCCAACGTCGCGATCTGCTTTGCGAGAATGATCGGATCATGCTGTGCGACCAGACAGATCGCAGTTCCCAGACGCAGCCGTTCGGTCACGGTGGCTGCTGCCGTGAGGGCGACGAAGGGGTCGAGGAGCCGGCTATACGGCTCTGGACAAGGACCGCCGAGGGGGTATGGTGTGGCCCCGCTCGCAGGGATGTGTGTGTGCTCGGAAAGGTAGAGGGCGGAAAATCCGTACTCCTCCAAGTCGTGTGCGAGATCTGCGGGACCGACAGTCTGGTCGGTCATGAGAAGTGTGGCGCTGACCTGCATCGGTGTCCTTCCTGCCTTCCTGATTTATTTGCCGGGCTGGCGGTTGGGGACGGGGAGCCTGTCGAGGACGGTTGCTCATGGTCGAGGTCGGTATGGTCCCGCGCCGGTTCTCTCGCGGCATCGCGGAGCAGCCGGGGCTCACGTGCATAGCCGGGCTCTCATGTGCATAGCGGGGCGCGCTCACGCGGCCCGCCTCAAGACCAGTGGCCGCTCGTCGCAGATTCGCGCGCCGGTCCGGGCTCGGAAGCCACCGGTGGTCGTTGAGCGCAAATGGATCGTCCGGGACGCCGCTGCCCGCCATGTCCTTGGACGGGGACAAGCAGCCGCCAGGGCCGTGGGGGCCCACACCCATGCGATGCCCGCAAAGGAGACGGCTGTATCCGTTGACTTCGGACCCTCCGCATTCATGGGAGTCGCGGTACCAGGGTCGCGGAGGTCGGGCCATCGGGGCGGATAGTGATGCCGTACACCGTCCCCGTGGGGGTGGCGTGGAAGGTCGGGGTGTAGGCAGGCAGTAGATGTTCGAGCATGGTGGTCGATTCACGGAGCGCGAATTGCATGCCGAGGCAGGCACGAGGGCCTATACCGAAGGGGAAGTAGGCGCCGGGGTGGGCGGGTCGGACGCTCGGAGTGATGAAGCGCAGGGGGTCGAAGTGCTCTGGGTCGGGCCACAGTTCGGGATTGCGGTGCGTCAAGTACGGACAGACCAGGATGTCCGTACCCGCCTCGATGGTGTAGCCACCAAGAGTGTCGTCCTCGGCGGCATGGCGTGGTAGGGCCCAGGCGGCCGGGTAGAGCCGGAGCGTCTCGTTGACCAGAGCCCGGATAGCTTGACGGCGCTGCTCCGGGCCTTCGCCGCAGGCGGTGAGAGCGTGTTCGCGGGCGTCAGGGTGGCGATCGAGGAGCAGGTAGAGCCAGGTCAGGGTGGAGGCAGTGGTCTCGTGCCCGGCTACGAGCAGCGTGACCAGCTCGTCGCGGATCAGCCGGTGAGTGTACTCCTCCTGCTCGGCGGCGGCGTCGAGCAGGACGTGCAGCAGGCCGGGGCCGTCGGGGCCGACCGCCCCACTGCGGGCGGCTTCGATGGTGCGTCCGGCGACCGCGTCGATTCGGGCGAGATCGGCGGCAATGGCGCCCTGGGGATCGGTTGCATCAGCGGGCAGGGTCGGAAGGGCTGCTGCCGCGGTGGCCACGGCAGCCAGTTCGCGCTCGGTTCCGTCATCGAGGGGGTATCCGGTAAGGGAGCGCCAGATGGTGTCCAGGGCGAAGCGGCGCATCTCCTGCCCGACATCGAGGGTCTGCCCGGTGCGGGCGTATCCGTCCCAGCGTCCGGCGGTGGTACGGGCAGCCCCGGTTATCCGGTGTTCGTAGCGGCGCATCCCGGTACCGGTGAACTGAGACTGCAGTATGCGGCGCTGCCGCTTCCATGCCGCACCGGTGGCGACCATGACGCCGTCGCCGATCAGCGCACGGGCGCGGTGGGAGTGCTTGACATACCGCTCCGAGTGCCGGGCCAGCACATGCTGGACCACCTGCGGATCGGTGACGAGAACGGTGGGGGTCGACCCGAGGCGGAAGGCGGCGATGCCGCCGAACCGCTCGCGCACCTGCGACAGCAACTCGACCAGTTCGCCTCCCTCCGAGCGCCACCGCTCCACGAGTTCAGGCTCTGCTTCGGGGACTGGACGCCCCGTTGAGGGAACATACTGAAGGGAACCGAGATTGGCTTCAGTATCCATGCTGGATCTCCTCGAAAGGACTGTTGCTCAGTCGCTTCTTCGAGCGATGCGGCTGTCGGGAGAAGCGGTTCTTCGGTGCGGGCTGCGAGGGTCGCCGAGGCCGCCGGCTCGCCCACTCTTAAGTCATGGCGTATCCGATGCCGCGGCCGTCCGGTGTTGCCGACGCGACTTGCCCTTGGAACGGCGCTTCACGCTGGCCGGCCTGCCCGGATCCCAACGGATTCCGCTCGTGGAATAATTCTGGTAGCCGTATATCGGATGCCGAAATAGTGGCCGTTAGCACCATCAACCCACTCGTCGCACCCCGTGACAAGACGGAGCCGGAGACATTCTCGTGAACGCGTTGAATGGTTGTGAATTACTGGCCTTGAGGCACCCGCGGAGGGCGTCGGGGCGGTATTGGAGCTGACGTAGTCGTCGGCGGACGGCGGTGGTGAGGGATTGGGGGGCGGCGAAGCCCGGTTGGACGGGACGGTGCGCCGCAACACGGACCAGGTGCCCTTGACGGGATTGAGATCGGGTGCGTAGGCCGGCAGTTGGAAGACTGTGAGCCGGGCCGGGTCGTCAATGTCGCGGCGCAATCCTACTGCGAGGTGACTGTTGAGAGTCCGGTGGGCCGTCGGCAAGGTGCCCGTGGTTCGGGTCCGATTCCGTCGGCCCCCTCCCGAACCGTGCAGGCGGCGGCAAGCGCACACGGCCCGGCAAAGTCCAGCCACGCCGTGCGAGCAGCGCGGCGACGCCTTGGATGGCGCAGCTGATGTGGAACCGGCGCCCGCGCAGGGTCTTGTTCCGGGGTTCGCCCGTCGCCCTCAAAGAGGGGGATGATCTCCTGGGCGAGCGCCTTCCGATTGTTCAGAGCCCAAGCTTCCGGACCCCAGGTTCAAGGATCAAGCTAGGAGCCGAAGCGGCGCTGGCGATGACTGAAGGATTGCAGGGCCTCGGTGAGGTCCTCCCTGCTGAAGTCAGGCCATAGCTGCTCGCAGAAGTGCAGTTCGGCGCGGGCGGCCTGCCACAACAGGAACCCTGACGTTCGGAATTCACCGGACGGACGAATGATGAATTCCGGGTCGGGCTGCCCGGCCGTGGACAGTCGCCTGGACAGTTCTTCTTCCGTCACCGGTACGTCCAGGCCCTTTGTCACGTCCTCGACCAGGGAGCGCACTGCGGCGACGATGTCGCGGCGCCCTCCGTAGCCGATGGCGAGGTTCACCAGCATCCCGGCATTGTGGCGGGTGGCCTCTTCGGTATCGGCGAGTAACCGGACGATCGGCTCGGGGAGCAGGTCGGTACTGCCGATGTGGTGCAGCCGCCACTGGTCGCTCCGGCGCAGCCGGCTGATGACACTTTCGTGGATGGCGTACAGGTCTTCGAGTTCGGAGGCGGAGCGGCGGGCGACGTTGTCGTCGGAGAGCATCCACAGGGTGACGACGTGGATGCCCGATTCCGCACACCAGGTGAGTATGTCGGGGATCTTGCCGAACCCGGTGCGGTGCCCGTCGGCAGCCGATTTCAGGCCGTGCCGACTGGCCCAACGGCGATTGCCATCCAGCACGATACCGATGTGGCGGGGGCACTTGGTCTCCACCTCCGTCGATGGGGGCGACTGGAGTGCGGGTACCGTCGGGAGTTCCATGCTTATCCTCCGATCCTCGTGCTGGGAGCTTCGGTGTGTGTCCCCTGGCCGTGGGGTAGGGCAGCGCGGTGAGTCCGAGATCCTCCTGTCGGGAAATCGCATCGTGTGCTTCGTGCTGTTCACATCTCATCAGTACCGAGCAAGAGCGCGTAGAGCTCTCCCTCCGTGCCGCCCGACAGGTCGACGGTGACGACCTTCTCTTCGGTGTCGTCGTCGATCGCCCTGGGGCTGCCTTCGCGTCCGTTGCCGCCCTGCTCCTTCTGTTTCACCACGTCATTCGAAGACGAGCACCGGTTTGACGGCCTCGCCGGAGCGGATGGCCTCACATGCGTCTTCGATACGGTGGAACGGATATCGGGCGATGAGCCGTTCAAAGGGGAAACGTCCCTGGCGCCACAGGTCGATGAGGTGGGGAATGAGCGCGTGCGGGTCAGAGTCGCCCATGAGCGCCCCGGTCAGCGTCCGGCCCAATTGGAGGTGCCCCTGGTCGATGGTGATGTCGTTCTTCATGGCCTGCAGGCCAAGGGTCGCGCAGGTGCCTGGCCTGCGTAGGGACATCAGTGCCTGGCGCACGACCGCTCCGGAGCCGACCGTATCGATGGCGAAGTCCACCCCTGCACCGACGATTTCAGCGATGGCTCGATCGATGCCGTCGACGCGTCCGGGGTCGACGGTGTGGGTGGCGCCCAATTCTTGGGCCAGCGAGCGCCGACGGGGATTGGGGTCGATCCCTATGATCGGGTGACAGTCTGACACTGTGGCGGCCATGACGGCGCTCATCCCCACTCCGCCGAGACCGAACACGGCGATGCCTTGTGCCGGCTGCGGCCGGAGCATGTTGAAGACGGTCCCGGCACCGGTGAGGACTCCGCAGCCCAGGGGGCCGAGAACCTCGATGGGCAGGCCTGCCGGAAGCGCGGGCAACTTCACCGCGTTACGGTCGCTGGCCACGGCATAGGTGCCGAAGGACGACTGGCCGAGCCAGTTGCCGTGCACGGGGAGCCCGTTCTGGGTGAGAGTCGTGGAACCGTCCAGGCGAGTGCCGGTGTAGTTCAGAGCCGCAAAAAACTCGCAATGGGCCGGACGCTTGGCCGCGCACCCGGCACAGCCGCCGCACGAATCGAAGCTCAGGACCACTTCGTCGCCGACCGCCAGGGCATCCACGGCGGAGCCCACTGCCTCCACCACGCCCGCCCCCTCGTGCCCGAGCACAAACGGAACCGGAAGCGGCACGACGCCGGCGGCAGCGGCGAGGTCGGTACGGCAGATCCCCGTTCCGCTCATCCGCACCAGTACCTCACGGGCCGAAAGAGGACCGATCTGGACCGGCTCCAACGAGATGGGCCCACCCGGCTCCTTCAGGAGAGCGACAGTCGCTTCCATCAGGAGTCCTGGCCGTCGGACGTGACCAGTCCACAGTGAAGCGCGAAGACCGGTTTGGCGGCTGGCCGGGCCTTCAGGAGTTTGTTGACCGGTCCGCGGACGCGCATCAGCCCGTCGGCCATGCCGGACGCCGCTGACGTAGCCGGTGCGGAAGCAGCTACCCGGAAAAAGCCGCGCAGGTGCTTGTCCATCTCGCTCTCCTTGTCGCGGTACGTCATCAGGTGCAGCTCCTGAGATAGTGGTTGAATGCAGTCTCGGTGTCCGGGATAAGTGGCCAGCGTTTGGCGGACTGTCGGTATTCCGTCAGGGTGAGCCAGTCGAACCAGGCGATTTCGTGGGTGTCAGGGGTGATCTCTGCCGTAAGGACGGTTTCGTGGATTCCGAACCAGTAGGGGAATTCAGCTCCTTGGCAGATGAACTTGAACAGAGGGCGTACCTCCGCGTGGGTGCCGAGTTCCTCCAGTACCTCGCGAGCTGCGGCCTCGGCGTAACTCTCTCCGACCTTGACCGCTCCACCGACGAGGGCCGTGTACAGGCCGGCGCACCACGGCATCTCCATGGACCGTCGGTGGACCAGAACCCGCCCCTGGGGATCGCGGCACACTACGCCCGCCACGCGGTGCAACCATCCGTTGCGCACGGCCTCCTGGCGATCCACCACATGGAGAACGTGGTCCTGCGTGTCCACACGCTCGACCAGTTCGCTCATGTCAGCTCACACCCCCGAGTCGGGCCCTTCCATCGGCGAGGAGTAGGCACCTGAGCCTGATATCCGCTGCACGGCAGATCTCCCTCAGGCCGAAACCCCCATAAGGTTACGCTGAGTACGGCCACGTCCGCCCTGCTTTCTTGATCCTGGGCTTGTACTGGTCATTCGTACGGTCGGTGCACGGTGATCGGCTGGGGCGTTCGGATCAGCCCGTCAGGATTCCGCATATCGAAGTCCGCCGTCTCTTGTAGGGCGGCGACGGCTCGGACGTGTTACGGCGCCACCTGCTCGGCGTATTCTGCTTCCGCAGCCCGGGCGAATCTCACGATCTCGGGAGCTGATTACCCAGCCGTACTTCCCAGTGCACCATGAGGCGGTCCCGTTGACCTAGCAAATGTGTCGCGAAGGTGTGAATGCGTTGAACGCGCTAAATGGGTTGAAGGATTGTGGGGTCGTGAACACCACCTGCTACTTCGCCGCGGCGTGGTCCCCTGCTTTCAACGCGTTCACGCCGTCGGTTGAACGCGTCTGCTTCGACATCGCGGTGCCGGGTACCACTGACGGGGCGCGCCCGCAGGCTGTGGTGGCGCTTCCCAGCTGTAGCGCAGCGCGCCATGAGAGGGGCCGCCGCTGGGCGGGCTTCGCGTCACGCGTGGCGGCCCATGATTCCGCAGCACGGGGAGGAGTATCCGTGAGCGCACCAGAGGACCGTCATCCCACTCAAACAGGAGGCTGAAGCCTTCGCGCGAATTCAGCAGGGGATCCAAGAAGGCGACCCTGAAAGGGTCCGATGACAGCGCGCGAAGGGCAAGAAGACGGCACGGGAGCGCATTGACCTGCTGTTCGATGCCGACTTGTTCACCGAGATCGGCCAGTTGCGCCGCCATCACGCCAACGGCTTCGGCATGGAGAACAAGAGACTGCGCACCGACGGAGTCATCACCGGCTGGGGCCCTGTGCACGACCGCACCATCTATGTATATACCCACGCCTTCGCCCGCTTCGGCGGCGCACTCGGCGAAGTCCACGCCGAAAATGTCCAAGAAATCGTGGACTTGGCAATCTCCACAGGCGCACCCCGCGGCTCCCTCAAGGACGAAGACGGCGTCCGCGTTCATGAAGCCATGTTGGCACTCGCCGGTCATGGCGGAATCTTCCGGCGCAACTCCCGGGCCTCGGGCATGCTTCCGCACATCAGCGTGACTCCCGGGCCGCGCACGGGCGGTGCAGCCTACAGCCCTGCCCTCACCGACTTCGTCTTCATGGTCCGCGACTGCACCCGTATGTTCATCACCAGCCAGGCGGGACGCTGTATCCGCGCTGGCCATCTTCTTCCGGACAAATGATGTTGGCAGCGCCTTCCGCACCCATGACGGCGACGTCATTGTCGGGCCAGGTCGGAGTGCCCAAGCTCGGTCCTGCACTCCTCGATCTTTTTCTGACGAACAGCATCAAGGGGGCGGCTGGAGCGCTGGGGACCTGGCCAGAGCGATCGACTTCCTGGGCGAGGCGAGTGGGTGACACTGAGCTACGACCGCACCTCGGTGGCGTACTGGCTCTCCGGGTCGCGCCCGCGATCCCCTGTCCCCGATCTCGCCGACCGGGCACTGAGCCGCCGCGGCGGGAGCGTGATCACCCTTGGGGACCGGGCTGCCCCAGCCACCGAGGAGAGCGATCCAGCACGTCGACTCACCGCGCTGTGCCGCCACGACACAGACCCCGCCCGGCGGTCCCCGCTGACCACCAGCGCCTGCACACTGGCCACTCTCGCCTTGCCCGACTGGACTCGCCGGCCGAGATCCGCCTCTCTGGACGCAGGCCAGCGGGCGGTCGCCTGCTCGTCATCGGATGTGCGCGTCCTGGAGGAGATGGTGGGGGTGCTCGCCTCCCTGGGCTCGGCCGACAGCGGGGGAGCATGCCGTTCCGCGCTGTCCGCCTACCTCGCTGACGGCATGCTGGTCGCTCCGACCACCTCCGTGATACACCACCAACTCTGAACAGCGGCAGCCCAGTTGCGCGCCTGCTGGAAGTGATGACTGAGGGCGCGGGATATGTGGGCCTCGCCCAGCGTTACTACTGCACCACGCTGGACCTGGCCCGTGAGGCCGATGACCGCGGGCAGAGGAGCACAAGTCCGCGGAGGCGACGGACAAACCCTGCACGGCCCGGTTGCCCGGCGCAGCGTCTCGACTGCCCCGGTCTCCACGATGGCATTCGCATACAGCGGCTCAAAAGCAAAGGGATCGTCCACACCCTCAGCTTCACCCTCGGCCTCGCAAGACGCAGCATTCCCGGCTTTCCAGACTGTATTGCACCCGCAGAAAGGATTCAGCTTCCGCCGCATGGTCCTGTGTGCCCGGTCGTGCCGCGCGCCCAAGACGGCTCGGCATGTCTTCCGTCATCAAACCGACCGAGCAGTTCCGAGCCCGAATACACAAGAGCGCAAGCGCACAACGCGTTCACACCACGAGGGCGGAGGCGAGATCCCGACGGGCCGGATGCGGGCACCCGGGGAACCAGAGGCCTCCGCGCCCGAGCGGCAGAGCACTTGAACCCTGTCCCCCTGCTTTGAGCACTGCGCCTACTCCGCCAGCTGCTTCTTCAACTCGGCGGCGTGCGGGCCGGTGTCCGTGGCAGGCATCTTCCACCGGTAGGCGGTCTCTTCGCCGTCCACGTACATCAGGGTTCCGCCCTCTGCCTGCGTCGGCGTCAGATCGAATGCCTGCAGCCGCCACTGGTAGGTACCCGGCTGCACGGCATCAGCGTTGTTGTACTTGCCGATGGTGATGCTCGTGGAGCTGCCGCTGTCGAAGCCGATCGACTCTCCGTCGGAGGCGATCCACGACCAGCCCCCGCCACTGATCGGCGCCACCTCGTCAGCCGGCGCCCCCGTCACCGCCTTGTCCTTCATGGTGACGACGGCGAAGACCCCGCTTTCGGCGGGCTCGGTGCCGCTCTTCTGCACGTACACCACGGTGTCGGGGGTGATCTGCAGGACGCCAGAGCCACCGTCACCGATGGTCTGCGCGCGGTCGCCGAGTTTAAGATCGGCCGCCGTCTGTCCCTCGGTCCCGTCCCCGCCGGTGCCGGATCCTTGCTTTCCGGCACAGTGGCGCAGCCATTCCCTCTGGCTGACGTTCTGGTCCGCACAGTCGACCTTCTTCGCGGACGGCTTCCTCTCAGCCTTGTCGTCCCCATCTCCGCCGCACGCGGTCAGGGCGGCGAGGAGAAGCGCGGCGGTTGCGGTAGCAGTACGAACGCGCATGGGTGCCCCCAGAGTTGAGCCAGTCGGGACACCGTAGGGCAGAAGCGGCCAGCGAGGGAGAGGGTCTCGTGGCCGTGCGGCGACGGGTCCTGATCCGATACGCCGCCAACGGAGGCTTCGGGACCGAGGCCCTGTAGGGGCGCTCGCATACGACCGGGGAACGGTACTGAAGGCATGCGGCCGTCCTCGGCCCCGCCCGACGAGCGGAGGTGCCGCGCGTGAAGCAGCAGACGACCTTGATGCCCGACGAGTCGGTGTCGGTGCCAAGTCCCCCTTCGCGGACCCTGGCGTCCGCGATGTTCGTTGTCCGTCATCGACCTCTGGTGGCGACCCTGGCCCTGCTAATGACGCTGGTGACCGGGTGGGTGGGGTACGACGTCGCCGAGCGCCTCTCCGCGGACGGCATGCTCCCGTCCCGGGCCGAGTCGCTGCGCGTGAACGCCATGTGCCCACGGGACACCGACGCCGCCGGCCAGGGCGATTCCGCAGCGGTCGGCGATGGGTGAGCCCCCGGCGACGCCGCGCGCGGTCGCGCCGAAGCACAGGCGGTGCCCACGGCCACACTCGAGCCTTGGGCCGGCAGGGTGATGCCGATCCCCGCAGCGGTGACCCGCGTCGAACAGCGCGTCGGCGGGTAGTTCGTCGGATAGCCGTGCATGGCGATTCTTCGGTGAGTGGTAGTCGTGGCGCCCGCTCTCGCTTCGGACGTGCCCACCCCCGCGACGCCGGCACTCTCCCACGAGGTGCATGCGGCGCACGTCAACCCGTGCCCGATGTCGCATCGGGCAACGACCTCGGCCGGCGGTGCGACTTCCACGCAAGGAGCAATCGCCCGAGTCGACCCATCTCCCTTCCGGATACAGGGCACTCGGATCAATGTGACTACGTGGATACAAAACGGCGGGCAGGACGCGGTTCGACAGGTTCGTCGAGGATGTTTGGATTCGCTCGTCGAGGGCGGCCCACGGCCTGTTGGGTGGGAGCGGGCCGACCTCCCGCGCAGGGAGAGTGATCTTTGCATCACCTTGTGTGATCGGAATCGGCGCGAATACAGTGGTTCCGGCCGCTATACGGCTCTCTCGGCATTTCTGGTTCACCGCGTCCCGGCAAGTACCTGGAAGACCGGGTGATGTGAGTGCCTCCCCGACGTCCGCACGAGTTCTTTCCCCCGCTCCCGGCAGACGCCGCGGCCCCAAGGGGCCATCGCACGGGCTCGTACACCAAGACCGGGTTTCGCGTCGTCGATCACCGGGTCGGCCGTGAACGCCTGGACGAAGCCCGCAGAATATCGGGGGAGTTGGTCCCGCACCCCACGTCCGGTCGGCGCGAGGCGGGCATCTGCGCGGGACCGGAGACAGTCCGAGATTCCCGCCCCGGAGCCGGCACGGACGTCCGATGGTGACGCCGCGCAGGGGTCGCGAGGACCCGGCCCGCGGTGATCGAGCCCCTGACCGTGCGGAGCGCTCACTGCTGATCAGCGCGGCGCGCTGGTGGGATCCCGCCGAGAACAGCACCCGCGACAACGCCCGGGTTCTGGTCCGGGACGGTCTTATCCACCACGTCGGACCCGGGGCGGCAGTGCCGTCCGGAGCACGCAGGATCGACCTGGGTGACCGGACGCTGCTGCCGGGGTTGATCGACTCTCACGTGCACCTCACCGAGGCCTCCCCCACGTCGATCTCCGATCCCGTCAGCGCCCAGACACTCGCCGCGCTACCGCACCTGGACAGCCTGCTGCGCAACGGCTTCACCACGGTCAGGGACATGGGCGGGACCCTCGAGGACCCCCTGGTCATCCACCTGCGCGACGCGGTGGCCCGGCGAATCGTGCCGGGCCCCCGCCTGCTCGTCGCACCCCACCTGATCTCCGCGCGCGGCGGACACGGGGACAAAACGGCCGCGGCCGTTCCGCACGGGGCCCACGAGGTGGGGCCCCTCGCCGACGGGGCCAACGAGATCGAGCGCCGGGTTCGCGCCGATGCCCGCGCGGGCGCCGACTGGATCAAGTTCGCCGCCACCGGCGGCGTCACCCACCCCGACGACTCACCGCTGCGCGTGACCTATTCACAGCTCGAGATGAACACCCTGGTGGGCACCGCGCGCGACCTGGACCTGCCGTGCGCGGTCCACGCGTTCTCCGACGAGGGCATCCGCCGCGCCGTCCGGGCGGGCGTTCGCTCCGTCGAACACGCGTGCCTGGCCACATCGGCAACCCTCGACACGCTCCGACCGCACGGCGTCTACCTCGTCCCCACCATGTACGCCGTGTCGTACTTCCTGTCCCACCTCGACGACGACGCGTTCTGGACCGACCGAGACGCCAAGGAGCGCGCGAAACTGGTACGGCACGCACCGACCCTGCGGGGACACGGCCGGCGGGTGGCCGCCTGCACGGCGACCATCGCCTACGGCACCGATGCCGGGGTGCTCCCACACCGCGACAACTGGCGCGAGTTCCCCGCGATGACGACGGCGGGCCTGACTCCCCTGCAAGCGTTGCGCTCGGCCACCGTCTCGGCCGCCGAACTCCTGCGAAGACCACGGCTCGGTCGCATCGCCGCAGGAGGCGTCGCGGACCTGATCGCCGTGCCGGGAGACCCGTTGCGCGACATCGACACCATGGGCGGCGTCGACTTCGTTCTCCAGGACGGCCGTGTGCACGTCGACCCCACCGACCCACCCCGTCGCGAGCACTCGGTGGAGCCGATGCGAGGCGATGTGCGGGCCGACGACGCGATTCTCCCGGCCCCGGGCCGGCTCGAACTCCGCCTGCTTCGAAATCCTCCGTGACATCGCCGCCTTCCGACCACCCGACAGGAGATCGCATGCGCGTCCCCTTGGAAGAGGACCTGGCCATCGCAGACGAGCCCCGCACCGCCGAGGGGCTGGCAGCCGATCGCGCCCTCCTGAACGACGTCGCCTCCTGGATGCGCGACGAGCGCGCCTACTCCATCGGCGCTCCCGTCAACCTGGACATCGACTACCGGCACCTCGCGCCGTTCCTGGCGGTGCACGGCAACAACGCCGGAAGCCCCTGCGGAACCAGCGAATACCGTCTGCACACCAAGCACTTCGAGCGCGCCGTCGTCGACTTCTTCGCCACGCTGGCCGGCGCCCCGTCGGGCGCCGCGTTCGGTTACGTGAGCAACGGCGGCACCGAAAGCAACCTGTTCGGCGTGTTCGTCGGCCGCGAACGCCACCCCGACGCCGTCCTGTACGCGTCGCGGGACGTGCACTACTCCGTCCCCAAGATCGCCCGCCTGCTCCGCATGGAACTCGCTTCGATACCCACCGGTCGACATGGGGCGATGGACCCGCGAGCTCTGGAATCGGCATGCCGAGCGAATCGACACCGCGCCGCGGTCGTCGTCGCCACCATCGGCAGCACGGGAAGGGGAGCTGTCGACGATCTCCCCGCCATCCACGAGGCGTTGTCCGGCGCCGGCGTCGAACGCGCGCACCTGCACGCGGACGCGGCGTTCGGCGGCCCGTTGGCCGCACTGGGACCGTCCCCGCGACCGTGGGGTTTCGCCGACGGCGCCGACAGCATCGCGATCAGCGGCCACAAGATGGTCGGCTGCCCGATCCCGTGCGGCATCGCCCTGGCCCGCCCGGAGCACATGGACAACATTCGGGAGAAGGGCGCGGCGGTAGGCGCCGACGACGACACCATCGGCGGCTCCCGCGACGCCCTCTCACCCGTCCTCCTGTGGCACGAGCTGCGCCGGCTCGGCCGCGAGGGGATGGTCGACCGCGTCCGCGAATGCCTGCGGATCGCGGAATACGCCGCCGAACGCCTGGGGCGATGCGGTCGGCGTCCCACGCACCGGTCCGGTACCAACACGGTGCTCTTCGACGCCCCCTCGCAGGCGATGTGCGAGCGGTGGCACCTGTTCCAGGTCGACGGCCGGGCCCACCTGGTGACGATGCCCCACGTCACCGAGGACCACGTCGATCGCCTGTGCGCCGAACTCACCGACCCGCCTACCGACGGAACGCCGGGGTGAAGCGAACCCGCGAAACCACGAACGCGGGTCGGATCAGTGAGGAGCCCCGCTGCGAGCCGAGAGCGGTATGCCCGCGCAGCGGCTCAACGGCCGTGCCTCGCCTGGGCGGGCGATTTGGGGGGCTCCCTGGGCGCACGCCGCCGCCACCGGGCGGCGCCAGCGCGCCTTCCACAACGCGCAGGCCGCGGCCCGGCACCCGATCGAGGCCGAACGTTCGGGGCATGCGTTCCCCGCTCACGGCCGACACCCACCCGAGACAAGTACCGTCGAGAATGGAGCACCCCCGGATGCGCGCAACACTCATGTACGGCGCCGGCGACGTCCGCATCGAGAACGTCCCCGACCCCGTCGTCAAACTGCCCACCGACGCACTGGTCCGCATCACCGCGTCCTGCGTCTGCGGCAGCGACCTGCACCCCTACGGCTCGATGAAGCCCGAAGACGGCCCGACACGCATGGGCCACGAGTTCGTCGGCATCGTCGAGGGGGCCGGTTCCGAGGTCACCACCGTCAAGAAGGGCGACATGGTCGTTGCGCCGTTCGCCATCTGCGACAACACCTGCGCCTTCTGCCATGAGGGCCTGCACACCTCCTGCGCCCACCCTCAGGCCAACCTGTGGGACGGCGAACCGGAGGAGGGCGGCCAGGCCGAGGCGATCCGTGTCCCGCTCGCCGACGGCACCCTCGTCAAGCTCCCCGTCGCGCCGGACTCGGCCCTGATCCCCTCCCTGCTGACGCTCTCGGACGTCCTGGGCACCGGTCACCACGCCGCCGTGGCCGGCGGCGTCGACGAACGCTCCCACGTCACCGTGATCGGTGACGGTGCCGTCGGCCTGTTGGCGGTCCTGTCGGCCAGACGTCTGGGCGCCGAACGGATCATCCTGATGGGGCGCCACCGGGCGCGCACCGACCTCGGCCGGGCCTTCGGCGCCACCGACGTCGTCTCCGCCCGCGGCGAGGAAGGCATAGCCCGGGTACGCGAACTGGGCGGCGGGCACGGCACGCACGTGGTCATCGAAGCCGTCGGCCACATGCCCGCCTACGAGCAGGCACTGGGGGTCGTCCGCCCCGGCGGCGTCATCAGTCGCGTCGGCCTCCCGCAATACCAACAGGCACCCGTCGGCTTCGACAGCCTCTTCGGCCGCAACATCCGCCTGGCCGGTGGAGTGGCCCCGGCCCGGGCCTACATCGAGGAACTGCTGCCCGACATCGTGGACGGCACCATCGAGCCGGGAAAGGTCTTCGACACCTCGACCGACCTCGACGGCGTCCCCGCCGGCTACCGGGACATGGCCGACCGCAAGAGCCTCAAGGTCCTCATCAAACCCTGACCCGGGTTTCGATCGGCCCGGACCGGCGGCGTACACCCACGCGGTGCCGGAGGACGCCGTGCGGAGCGGGTCGACAGCGCCCGTTGCGTCACGTCACACGTCTACCGCGAACTCATCCGAGAGACGTAGTACACAAGCGAATTCGCGAGGCCCCGCCCCTTCCCGTGCAGCCTCCGACAGCCATTCGACAGGCCTCGCCCGCGACCACGAGACCAAACCGGAGCACTCCGAAAGCATGATCCGCCTCGCTACGATCCCGAACCTCGCCAAACGGGCAACCGGCGAAGCCACTCCAATCCGGCGAAACGCTTGAGCCGCAATCACCCCATGAACTACATGCACCAGACGTTCCCTGGAGGGACCCCCTGGTCGTCTGCTGCGTAGGGCTCATCGTCAACCGCTATCACCGAGCTGCCGCTTCCGTGTCACCGGCTGAGCCGCACAGGTGAATGACGTACTGGGTTTCCGCCCGCCTCTTGCATGCTGGGGCGGTCCTCGCACGCTCACCTCCGGGCCGGGGCTTGCCACCAGGCGGATTGAACCAAGGAAGCCAGCCACTGTGAACTCGCCACCGTCCTTCCGTACTTCAGCTCTGGACCGGGCATTTCTTGCGTTCGGAAGCAGGAACCCGGATGCATGTCTGGACGTGGGAGCGATCCTGTATGCGGAGGGCGAAGCACCGTCCCTGGACGACCTGAGGTGTCTGGTCGGCGGGGCGCTGCACGAGTTGCCGGTGCTGTCTCACGCACTGCGCGGGTCGGCCTCGGCCGTCGCCTGGGCGCCCGATCCCGGTTTCCAGGTAGATCGGCACGTGGTGGAGACAGTCGTGGCGGGTGCGGGGCGTACGTGTGTGGCGAACGAGGTCCAGCGGTTGTGGGCCGGGCCGCTTCCTTCCGGACTTGACTGGGAGATGCGGTTGGTGCGGCCCTCCTCGGGCCACGGTTGGGCGCTGTCTTATCGCGTGCACCACGGCAGGCAGGACGGTGTGGCGATCGCGCAGACGTTGCAGACCCTCATCGCCCCAGCAGAACCGGGGCCGATCCCGCGTCCGGCCGCCGGCAAAGGGGCCGGCACCGGCGTGGGGCGATTCCTGCGGGCGTTGGGTACGGGTGCGGCGATGTATGCCGGGTATCGGCGCTTCCCGCCGACCGGGCTGGGGGCGGAGTGGGAACTCTCGGGTCGGCGTCGGGTCTCGACCGCCGCAACGTCGCTGCCCCGGTTGCGTTCGGTGGCGCGCGCGGCCGGAGGATCGGTCAACGATGTTCATCTGGCCGCTCTGGCGGGAGCGGTGCGCGCCTGGTGCTTGGAGGCGGGCAGGACTCCCGCGCCGCTGGCCGTCGCCGTCCCGCTCAATGTCAGGCGCGCCGAGGAGTCGTCGACGTGGGGCAATAGGTGCTTCTTGCGTCGGGTGTGGCTGCCGTGCCAGGAGAGCGACCCGCAGGTCCGCCTGCTGCAGACCGTGGAGGCGGCCACCGTGCTCAAGTCGGCGCGCGTTCGCCAGACTGCACAGGACCTGCTGCACGGCTCGCCGGCCTGGCTGGTGACATTCGCACTTCACCGTGTGCTGGATGCGCGCTATGCCCCGGTCATCTCGTCGTACGTGCCGTGCACGCAGGACGAAGCGGCGGTGCCGCCGTCAGTGACTGACGTGCTGCCGATGACCCTGCTGCCTCCCGGGCATCCGTTCAATGTCGGCCTGACGACCTACGGCACGACCGCCCAGATCTGCGTGATCAGCGATGTGGCGGTGCCGGGCGTGGACCGGCTCCCGGTGTTGTGGCAGCAGGCCGCCGAACAGCTGTGGGAGGCGATCCCGTCGTGTCCCCCCGCTCCCGGACACCCGGCCAGCGTCCGGGCGGGCGTCCCGGAAGGGGGGCGTGCCCGTTCATGATGCCGACGTCACGAGCAGCTGCAGACGGATGCGCCATCACACTGGGCGGTGAGGAGCGGTCCGATCTTCGCCGTGCTGTCGCACAAGTGGGGCGCGACTACGGGATGGAGTACTTCCTGCAAGAGGTCCGCGCGGGCAAGCGGTGCGAGGACCTCTGGGCCGACCTGGGACGCTGCGGTTTCACCGGGGTACACCTGCCGGAAGCTTACGGGGGCGGCGGCGCGGGCATGGCCGAACTGTGCGTGGTGGCCGAGGAGATCGCCGCCCACGGCTGCCCCCTCCTCATGCTCATGGTGTCCTCGGCGGTGTGCGGGACGATCCTGGCCCGCTTCGGCTCGGAGGAACAAAAGCGCCGTTGGCTGCCGGGCATCGCGGACGGTAGCGGAACCATGGCCTTCGCGATCACCGAGGCGGACGCCGGCTCCAACAGTTACCGCATCGCCGCCACGGCCCGGCCCGACGGGCAGGACTGGGTCCTGTCCGGCCGTAAGGTCTTCACCTCCGGTGTCGACACGGCTGCGGCCGTCATGGTCGTCGCCCGCGCCGAACTCCCCTCGGGCGAGGTGACCCCGGGGCTGTTCGTCGTCGAACGTGACGCTCCGGGCCTGGAATGTCGCCCCATTCCGATGGACGTCGCACTGGCTGAACAGCAGCATGCCCTGTTCTTCGATGACGTGCGGGTACCGCACGCGGCAAGAGTGACGGCCGGGGAGGACGGGCTCAAGCCGCTGTTCGCCGGGCTCAACCCGGAACGACTGGTGGCCGCTTCCCTGGCCACCGGGCTCGGCTCGCTGGCTCTGCGCCGCGCTGTCGACTATGCCTGCGAACGCACGGTGTGGCAGACGCCCATCGGGGCCCATCAGGGCATCGCTCACCCCCTCGCCAGCGCCTCGATCGAGACAGAGCTGGCCCGGCTGATGACCGCAAAGGCCGCGGCCCTGTGTGACCTGGGACAGCACAAGGCCGCCGGTGAAGCGGCGAACATGGCCAAGTACGCCGCGGCCGAGGCCGCCGCCCGGACCGCCGACAAGGTACTGCAGGTCTTCGGCGGGAACGGCATGTGCACGGAGTACGGCGTCGTCCCTTTGCTCGGACTGTCCCGGGTCATCCGCGTCGCACCGGTCAGCCAGGAAATGATCCTCAATCACATTGCCCACAGCTCGCTGGGATTGCCGAAATCGTACTGAGGCAGCCGCGGGGGGTTGCCGACCACATGAAGGGACACAGGCGTATGCTCATCGCCCTGACCGGCGCAACCGGCTTCCTCGGCTCCCACCTGCTGGCCCGCTTCCTGGCCCAAGGGGCCGACGCCGTTGTGCTCGTCCGGGACGACGGGCCGTCCGGACAGCACCGCCTGCGGCGTGCCCTCGACGCCACCGACAGCCCTTTGCCCGCGGACTGGAAGCGTCGAGTGCGCTTGCTCACTGTTGACCTGACTCGGCCCGGACTGGGCCTGAGCACGCCAGAGCGCCGAGGTCTGGCCACGGCGGTCGACGCCTGGTGGCACAGCGCCGGACTGATCGACCTGGTCGGCGACCTCCAGGCGCTGCACCGGATCAATGTCGACGGCACTCGTCACCTGCTGGACTTTCTGCATCAGACCGATGCGCGTGGACGCATGGTGCACATCAGCACCGTCTATGTCGCAGGTGGGCGGCTCGAAGGGCTGGTCAAGGAGACCGACCTCAGCGACCGGCACGGCTTCCTGACGCCGTACGAGCAGAGCAAGTACCTCGCCGAACTGCTCGTCCGCTCCTGGGCACACCGCCATGACCGGCCCGTCACCGTCCTGCGCCCCGCCGTCCTGGTCACATCCCGGTACCGCCCTCCCGCCGCTCCCCGTAACCCGCTCTCAGAGATAGGGGCGCGTCTGTCGCTGTTGAGTCGCGATCACGCGGCGTGGTCCGCGATCGCCGCGGCAGCAGGCCCTCTTCGTTTCCCCGGTCGTCCGGACGCCACCGTGAACCTACTGCCGGTCGAGTACGCCGCCGAGGTGATGGGCCGCCTGCTCGGCCACAGCCCGCTCACGCACACCGACACCTTCCACATCACCCATCCACGAGACACGCCTGTGCAGTCGGTCCTGGCCGCCTGCCAGCGGCTATGGCCCTGCCTGGATGTCCGTCTCGATCCTTCCTGCACACACCTGGGACCGGCTCAGCGCGTCCTGGCCGACATCACCGGAGGGATCACCGCATACAGCCGGGTGCACCGCCGATACGACAGCGCTCTGCTGCGCCAGACCCTCTCCCCCGGCGTTCCCCCACCGTCCGACCTGGACATGGCGTACCTGTGCCAGGCCCTCCGTCCGACTGCCGCCCGCCCGCCTCACACACTGAACCAGGAACCCCCATGTCCGAGCGACCTGACCCGTACCAGCTGATCACCGATACTCTGCGCAGCACCTTCGATCTAACGGAAGACGAACTACGGCCGGAGGCCACGTTCTACGAACTGGGCTTGGACTCCCTTGCGTTGGCCGAACTCGCCGTCGCCGTCGCGGAGGAGAGCGGATGCCGTCTGGACGACCTCACGGCCAACCACACACTGGCCCAGGCGGCCGAGGCAGTAGCCGCCCGGCTCACCCCCACCATGGCGCGCACTCTCCCATGACACCCGACGACATCGTGATCACCGGCCTGGGTCTGGTGACGCCCGCCGGTATCGGCACACAGCAGACCTGGGACCGCCTCCTCGTGGCGGAATCCACGGCCACCACCGATCCGCTGCTGGCCGGCCTGCCCGTCGACATGTCCTGCCGCGTTCCCGACTTCGACGCCGCCGCTCTCCTGGGCCGCCGCCTGGACCTGCGTCTGGACCGGGTGACGAAGCTGGCCCTTGTCGCCGCCCGCGAGGCCGTCACGGACGCGGGCCTGGCGGGCGGCACATGGGATCCGGCCCGTGTGGCAGTGGTCATCGGCATCGGCACCTGCAGCTTCGACCGGTACGAGAGCGAATTCGCCAAAATCGCCGAAAACCGCTCCGAGCTCGTCTCCCCGCTGGCGATCATCCGCAGCGTGCCGAGCATGATCGCCGGAGAGATCTCCCTTGACCTGCAGACCCAGGGCCCGAGCCTGGCCGTCTCCACAGCGTGCGCGTCGGGCACGACCGCCCTGGGCATCGCACGCGACCTGCTGCGCGCGGGCAGCTGTGACATCGCCCTCGCCGGCGGTGCCGAGGCCAACCGTACGCGCATCCCCACTGTCTGCTTCTCCCAAATGCGAGCCCTCTCACGCCGCTGCCACGCCCCTGCCACCGCATCGCGCCCCTTCGACCGGGACCGGGACGGCTTCGTCCTGAGCGAGGGCGCCGGCCTCATGGTCCTCGAACGCGCCCCCCACGCCCGGGCCCGAGGCATCGTTCCGCGGGCCCGCCTCGCCGGCTACGGTGCCTCCTGCGACGCCCACCACATCGCCGCCCCCCACCCGCAGGGCAGAGGCGCCGCGCAGGCCCTGCGCATGGCCCTCCACGACGCCGGTTTGTCCCCCCAGGACGTCGGTTTCATCAACGCCCACGGCACCGCCACCCGTGAGAACGACCTGATGGAATCCCACGCGCTCCACGCGGTCTTCCCCCACGTACCACCCGTCACCTCACTGAAAGGCACACTCGGCCACTCGTTGGGAGCCACCGGCGCCATCGAGGCAGCCTGCACCGTTCTCAGCCTCGAACACGACCTCGTCCCGCCCACCGCCAACCTGGACTCCCAAGACCCGGCAATCGACCTGGACATCGTCCACCACGCACCGCGAAGCCTCCCTCTGACCACGGCCGTCAGTAACTCCTTCGGCTTCGGCGGCCACAACGCCGTCGTCGTACTCGCGGGCGTGCCAAATCAGCGGGCGGTTGGTGCTGTAGCGGGCGGCCGTCTCCCCTAGCCCGTAGGTCCTTAATCTGTTCGTGGTGAGGGGACGGGCCGCCGCATACTTTCCCCGCGGCCCCGTCCGGCGTCGAGGTGTCCCCATTACCGTGTTCCTCGTCCCGCAACGGGGCGACCGGCCTTCGGAGTTGGTATGACTACCGAAGGGGTGCTGGGCCTCCCCCTCTGCGGGCGGCGCCGTTTCGAAGCCGAACGAGTCGTCGAGCTCCGCCTCCGCGACACACCCGTCCTGCCGACGCCCGGCGACGAAAGCGGTACTGACGTGCGTGACGCGGCAGCCCGGGCGGGCGTGTTCCGCGCACAAGTACGTGCGCGGCGCCGAGAGTGAGATGTCGGCGGCGCTGCCAGATGGTGTTCGTTCGCTTCACGAGCCGGCGGTAGTGAGCCGGCGGCAAAGCCAGGCGCGGTCGGGAGACGTCCCCCGACAGTCAGTGCAAGCGCTCCAGCGCCGCCCGCGGCGGCGACCCGCCGGCCAGGCCGGAGAGCGACGTGAGGATACGTGCGCGCAAGGCGGCAGGTGTGCCGCACCCGAACGCCGTGACCTCACAGCCTTCTTCGATGAGCAGGGCGTACAGCAGGCGGGAGCTCAGAAAACCGGTGGCTCCGGTGAACAGAATCGACATGCGCGAGACTTTCGCACTGTCCCGGTCCTTCCGGTCCCCTCAGCGGGGAGGTCGGGGAGGCAGCACCGGTGACCGCGTCGCCGATCACCCGGATGGACGGCATACCTGCGCCGGACACGGCACGTTAACCGGCGAAAGACCGCCGTTCGGGAGGCAATCTCATGAGGCGCAGCGGCGTACGCGTACCAAGTTTCAGCCGATCACGTCACCGGAGCACCGGAGGACGGACGGACTGGTGGCGTTTCGCGCTCGCCGTGACCGGCGCGCTGGTGCTGGCCGGTGCGATGGTCGCGGCCACGACGGCGGCGGCGGTCCCGGTGTCGTTCGCCGTCGCGGGCAGCCCGTTCACCGTCACAGCGCACAGGCTGGAGGCCAAAGGGGTGACGCAGTTCGCCTCGTTCCGTCAGGAGACGTCGGGGAGGCGGCACGCGGTCGCCGCGGTCGGGCTGGAGGAGGCCGCGCTGTACGGGCTGTGCCAGTCCGCGGTGGCACGGACCCCGCTGGGCACGGCGACGCTGCGGATCCGTTCCGGTGATCACCGGGCGGTGAAGGCTTCGTCGCTGGCACTGGACCTGTCATCCATTCGGGGTGACATGCGGTTCCACGCGGTGGAGATGGGGCATGACGCCGCCACGCTGCCCGGTGGTGCCCGAGGAGCGCCAGGAACGTACGGTCAGTATGCGGACTCACTGACGATCCGGCACATGAGGATGGACGCCTGGTCGTTGACCGCCGGGCTGTTCACGCTGGGCGACGCCACCATGGACGTCCGCGCCGGATTGCACCCGTGCGGGTGAGGCCAGGGCACCGCCCGCTAGGGGCCATCGCGTGCGTCGCCGGCGCCGGGACGGAGATCGGCTACTTTCCGCTGGCCCAGGTCGGTCTGCTGCCGGTGCAGGGAGTGAGTGGGGCGGCCACCGTCATGCTCGCGCTCGCGCTGGTCGGCTGCGCGGTGCACCTGTGGACCGTGCCGGCACGCGCCCGCTTCAGCGGGGCTGCCGCCATCGCCCTGGGCGTCCTTTCCTATCCGTTCGCCAACCTGGGCGGCTTCCTCCTGGGCATGCTGCTCGCGTTGGTCGGCGGGGCCCTGGCAGTGGCCTGGCGGCCCGCGTCCGTCCAGGCCGCGGGGAGCGGCGGGTGAGCCCTGGCCGTGCGCGGCTGTGGCTCGCTGTCGGCGCGGGCCTGACCGCCTCCCTCACGCCGGCCTGGGCGGGTACTGCCGACGAGGCGGGACCCAACGGTCCTTCCGGTGGGGTCTTCGCTCCCGCCCCGGAGAATGCCGTGCCCTCCGGCGGGCCGAGGGGCACCGCTTCCCCTGGCGGAGCGGGGTCGGACCGCGGCTGTGTTCCCGGCACCCTGCCCTCCGCGCAACCGCGGCGAGGTCAGCGTGAGACGGCGGCGCGCGCACTGGCCGATTGCCTGACTGCGGCTGCACCGGGCAGGCGGGCCGTTGGGCCCGGCGGAACGACGTTGCGGGCGGCCACCTTGTCCGTCACGGGCCTCTACTGTCCTCCCGGCGCGGACCTGTGCCGCACCTCTTCGATCCACTTGTCCAGGCCCCGCATCCATTACGGGCGGGGTGAGGCCGCTTCGTGCCTGGTCGCCGAGGAGCTGTCGTTGACCGGCACAGTCCTCTTCCGCGCGGCGAGTTTGCGCGGGAAGCTCCTGGGCGTCCTGCCCCTGACCGTCTCCACCAGGGCCCTGCCGCCGGTGCCCGTCCCGTTCCTGCGGCTGGACGCAGTGGTCGCGCGAGGGCTGTGGGTGAAGGCCGGTGAGGTTACGGGCACGGCGGTGACGATCGGTCCGGTCAGCGGCGTCTGCGGGGGCGTCGCCCCGTCCGGCGCGGGTCCGGCCTCAGGGGACGTATGACGGCCTCTTCGCGATCGACACCACTTGCGTGCCGCTCTCATGCGCAGCCTCCCCGCGGCCACCCAGGAATCCGCGGGGGCCCGGACGTGCTGGACGAGCGCGTTCTTGTTCCTGAAGCAGTTGGCCTCTGAGGTCACGATGGCTCGGCAGCTTCGGGAACCGCATCCGCTTCGCCCTGGAGGTCGTCGACGCCGTCCGCACGGTGTGACCCGAGGGCCTGCCGGTGTTCTTCCGCACCGTGGCCACCGACTGGCTGACCGAGAACCCCGAGGGCACCCGCGAGGGCTGGACCGGGGACGACACCGTCCGCCTCGCCAAAGAAATCCACGCCCACGGCGTCGACCTGCTGGACGTGTCCACCGGCGGCATGGTCCGCGACGCGAAGATCGTCGCCGGGCCGAACTACCAGGTGCCCTTCGCGGACCAGATCCGCAACCAGGCCGGCATCCCCACCGCAGCCGTCGGCATCATCACCGAGCCGTAGCAGGCCGAGAACATCATCACAGGCGAGCAGGCCGACGCCGTCGTCCTCGGCCGCGAACTGCTCCGCAACCCTTACTGGGCCCAGCACGCCGCGCCTACGCTCGACGTAGAACCGACCTGGCCCGACCCGTACGCCTACGTCGTCAAGCGCCGCAAGCGCTGACCTCCCCACCCCGTTCAGATACAGCCTCCGCCGCGCTCCCCTCACCTGTTTCACCACCGCACCGGGAGATCCCCATGAACCACCTACAGGACAAGGTCGTCGTCATCACCGGCGCGTCCTCCGGCATCGGCGCCGTCAGCGCCAAGGCCCTCGCCGCCCGCGGTGCCAAGATCGTCGCTGCCGCCCGCGGCCGGGAAGACCTCGACCAGCTGGTCACCGACATCGAGAAGGCCGGCGGCACCGCCACCGCACGGCTCGCCGATGTCACCGACGCCGCCGACATGCAGGCGCTGGCCGACTCCGCCGTCGACACGTACGGGCGTATCGACGTCCTCGTCAACAACGCCGGACTGATGCTCTTCTCGCACTGGAAGGATCTCGCGCTCGACGACTGGAACCGGATGCTCGACGTGAACATCCGCGGCTACCTCAACGGTGTCCACGCCGTCCTGCCCGTGATGCTCCGCCAGAAGTCCGGCCACATCCTCAACATGGACTCGGTGGCCGGCCACCAGGTCGGCGACGGCGCCGGTGTCTACAGCGCGACGAAGTTCTTCCTGCAGGCCATGACCGAGTCCATGCGCAAGGAACTCAGCGTCCGCGAGGGCATCAAGGCGTCCACGATCAGCCCAGGCGTCATTGACACCGGCTGGGCCGACAAGGTCACCGACCCCGCCGGACGCAAGGCCGCCCAGGAGCTCAACGCCCTCGCGATCAGCCCCGAGGCCGTCGCCGATGCCGTCGTCTACGCCCTCGACCAACCCGCCGATGTCACCGTCAACGACCTGGTCATCTCCCCCACCCGTCAGGACTGGTAAGCGCGGAGGCACTCCACACCGCATGGAAGGAACACCAGGCCCGTGTCCGGCCTTGCCTTCCCCATCCCCCGCCTCCACCTCGCCGTCCCGGCCCACGACCTCGACGCCTGCCACCGCTTGCACAGCGAGACGCTCGGCCTGGCGCAGGGCCGCAGCGCCGACACCTGGGTGGACTGGAATCTCTGCACGGCCACCAGCTCGTCACCCCCCTCGCCCCGGACAGCTACATGATCCGGTCGACGGCCATAACGTCCCTGTACCGTACTTCGGGCTGATCCTGACCATCGACGCTTTCCACCGGCTCGCCGACCGCCTGCGCGCGGCTGCGTGCGATCAGGCGACGTGCCCCCCGACGACGCCTCCCGCGGAACAGGCCCCCGCCGCTACGGCCAGCTCCACGCCTACTCGTCCTACCTGTATCGGCGCTGGAACATGACCGAGCGTCACGGCACCGACCTCGACGCCTGGCCCACCTGCGCCGAAGACACCGGAGCCGTAGGAGCGCAGCCCTTCTCCGGGACGGCCAGGAAGTTCTCCGGTTCGACCGGCGACGCCACCGACCCCGGTAGTCCCTGCCGTGGCTCGGTCCGAAGGCGGTCCGCGTCCTGGCCGAGGTGAACGAGCACCTGGCGCCCATCCCCGTCCTGCCGGTGCCGACCCTGACGGCGTTCGGGATGCACAACCCAGGCTTCCTGCGGGCCGGCGTCTGGCCGGTGAGCCCGCTCGTACACCCGCGGATCGTCCGCTTCATGGAGCAGCTGCCGCACGAGTACATGCGAGGTGTGGGAGGTCTCTCCTCACACGTTCCCCTGACCACGGAGCACGAGATCGCCGATTCGCTGCAAACCCGGTGGCTGCGCTTCGTGGCCGGCGAGGGAGAGCCTCTGGAATATGCCATCCCCCACTGCCTTCTGTTTCGATCTTGAAAAAGAGGTGGAAACAGAAGGTCAAAGCCGCTCAGGGCCTCGACGCTTGAACTCGTCGCTGTACATCATCCCCACGTACCCACCGTTCGCCGAGCCGCGCAGGGCGCGGGGCACGATCCCGGCGTGTTAGAAGGCCTCCCAGGTCACTTCCAGGAGCAGCCGGTGCTGCGGGTCCATGGCGACCGCCTCGCGGGGCGATATGCCGAAGGAGCCGGGGTCGAAGCGGTCGACGCCGGAGAGGAAACCCCGGGGGTAGCGCCAGGCTATTCCCACGTTCGCCACGGGGTCGTCGCCCGGCCGCGCCACGCATACGCCGGGGTGCGTGGCGCCGGTGACGGGACACGGGACGGCGCCGCGCGAGCGGAGGTGGGCGGCCAGCACCGCCGCCTCGCCGCGGCGTCTCGCCGGGTGCCGTCATGGTGACCGGGCCCGCCTCCGTACTGCCGTAGTGCTCCAGATACGGGACGCGGCAGAGCGTCTCGAAGGCCTGCCGGAACTCGGGTCCGGCGGCCGCGCCGGCGCTGACGCAGCCGCGCAGCGCCGGTGCGCCGAGCCCGCCGTCGACACCCTCGCCGTCCGTGCCCCGCACCTCGTCGAGCAGGGCCGAGTACGTGGTCGGCACCCCGCCGAGGAGGGTGCAGGGAGCGTCGGCGCGACGCAGTTCGACGAGGACATCGCGCACCAAGAACCGGGGCAGCTCTTTCCGCCACCGCCCGGTCCGGCGTGCCCGGCGCTTTGCGGGGCAGAGGGAAGTGACAAGCACGAACGTCGAAGAAGGAGGGGTGATGGACGAGCAAGTCTCGCTCACCGCCGTGGGCTGGGCGCGATCGCTGCCGGTGAGCAGCGGCGTGAAGGCGGCCCGCGACTGGACCCGTGAGCACCTGCGGTCCCTGGACTGGTCGAGGACCGCGCCCGACCTGGTGGACGCCGTCCTGTTGACCGTGTCGGAGCTGGTCACCAACGCCCATGTGCACGCCCGCAGGGACGCCCAGCTCATCCTCACCTGGGACCACGACTGCCTGCATGTGACCGTGCACGACCCCGACCCCGACCTGCCGCAGCCGCGCGACGCCGGGGACGACGCCCTGGGCGGGCGCGGCCTCATGCTGGTCGACGCGATGGCCGACGACTGGCAGGTCAGGCCCTGCGCCAAGGGCAAGGCCGTCATCGCCTGTTTCCAGCCCCCCAAATCCCCCGATGCCACCGATCCCACCGCTCGACCGGCCACGTAGGGCCCGCGCCCTTGCGCCGGACGCCGCCCGTGTAGTCGGCTGAGGCGCATGGGGAAGAGAAGCATGGCCGCAATGACCGCCGCCCTGGTCGCGGGGTCCCTCTTGACGGTCGCCCCGCACGCGGGCGCGCAAGCCGCCGATCGAGGTGGCGAGCGAGGATCGTCGCCGCATGGGCGCTCTTCCGTGCCCGGGGTCGACCTCGACACGGTGACGATTCCGGAACTGCAGGCGCGTATGACCGACGGGTCGCTGACCTCGTCGGCGTTGACCCGGGCCTACCTCCGGCGGATCGAGGACGTGGACCCCCGCATCCATGCCGTGCTGCGCACCAGTCCGACGGCTCTGCGCCAGGCGGCCGCGAGCGACGCGAGGCACCGGCGCGGCAAGGCCCTTGGGCCGCTGGACGGCATCCCTGTCCTGGTCAAGGACAATGTGAACACGCGTGACATGCCGACGACGGCCGGTTCGCTGGCGCTGGCCGGGAAGCCGCCCGGCACGGACGCCCGGCTGGTCACCCGGCTGCGCGCGGCGGGGGCGGTGATCCTCGGCAAGACCAACCTGTCCGAATGGGCCAACTTCCGCGCGGCGAAGCCGACATCGGGGTGGTCGGCGGTGGGCGGGCAGACCCACAACCCCTACGTCCTGGACCGGAACCCGTGCGGGTCCTCGTCCGGCTCCGCCGCCGCGCTGGCCGCGTCGTTGTCGCAGGTGGCGATCGGCACCGAGACGGACGGCTCCATCGTGTGCCCGGCCGGGATGAACGGCGTCGTCGGCCACAAGCCCAGCCTCGGCCTGGTCAGCGGGTCGGGCGTGGTGCCGATCTCCGCCGAACAGGACACGGCCGGGCCCCTGGCGCGCAACGTCGTCGACACCGCGCTGACCCTTGCGGTATTGAGCGAGGGCGTGGAGCCACGCGGTGACGGAGCCCGCTCGGCCCTGCGAGGTTTCCCGGGCGTCCGGGGCCTCCCGGGAGCGCCCGGTGTCGCCGGGAGCGCGACGGCACAGTACGGCACCGGTCTGCGCGGCAAGCGGATCGGCCTGTGGCGCCTGCCCTCGCTCGGGTCGGAGGTGGACGCGGTGATGACCCGTACCGCGAGGAAGCTGCGCGAGGCGGGTGCCGTGGTCGTGGAGGTGACACCGCCCTACCAGGCACGTCTGGCCGAGCTCGAATTCCCGGCGCTGCTGAGCGAGTTCCACCGGGACATCGACGCCTATCTCGGCACGCGCGAAGGGCCGCGGAACCTCGCCGAACTGATCGAGTTCAACCGCGCCCAGCCCGGGGAACGGACCTGCTTCGCCGGTCAGGAACTCTTCGAGCAGGCCCTCGCCGCGCCGCCCACCACCGATCCGGCGTACCGGGCGATGCGCGCGGAACTGACGGACCTCTCCCGGCGTTCCATCGACGAGACCATGGCCGACCACCGCCTGGACGCCATCGCGGCCCCCGCGAACCCGCCCGCCTGGACGACCGACTGCGCACGCGGCGACAACGACGTCATCCCCTCCTCCACCCCGGCGGCCGTCGCCGGATACCCGTCCCTGTCGGTGCCCGCCGGCAGAGTGGGCGAACTGCCGGTCGGGCTGCTCCTGATGGCCGGCGACCACCAGGACGCCCGGTTGCTGTCGCTGGGGGCCTCGGTGGAGCACCGCCTCAACGCCTGGCGCGCACCGCGCTATCTGCCGACGACGGGGGCCGTGGCGCCTCGGTGAACAGCCTGGGGAGCGGCGGCGCTCGGTGAGCGCAGGAGCCAGTCGGGTCTGAAGTCCCGGTGGGGCGAGCCGGGTTGGGGCATGCTGGTGGTGTGCTCGTGCGCTCCACTTCGGCGGCAGGGGGCCGGTCGGTGTTACGCATTCACTTCACGACGCAAGACCTCGCCCGGACCCGGGTTGCCGCGACGATCGGTGTCGCGGCGGAGGTCTATTTCAGCCTGGAGCTGCTGCGGGAGAAGCGGGAGCTGCCCCACTTCCGCTCGTGGCGCTCTGCGGTCGCGGGCCGGATGGGGGCGGACACGCGCCCCTTGACGTCGCTGGTCCCGGTGCGCGGTCCCGGGCTCGACCTGCTGGCGCTGGCGGGTGATGTGCCCCTGCTGGACCACGCGGTGGACAACCTGCTGCACGCCCCGGTGTCCCGGCTGCGACGCGAGATCGAGGGCCTCGACTTCCACCCGGCGCACCTGCCGTGGGCCAGGCGGGTCTCCGAGGGCGACCGGGAGGCGGTACGGGAGCTCGCCGAGGGGGTGCGCGCCTGCCATCGGCTGACCGTGGAGCCCTACTGGCAGCAAGGGCGGTCCGAGCTGGTCGCGTTGTCCACCCGGTGCGCGAACCTGGTGCTGGAGGGAGGCATCGACCTGTTGCTCCGTTCGATCTGTCCGCCGTTGGTCCGCTGGTGTCCGCCGGTGCTGGAGGCTCCCTATCCACGCCGGGTCGAGGTGCGTCTGCGGGGAAGAGGGCTGATCATCACGCCCACGATCTTCTCCAAGCGTCCGGTGAGCTTTCTGTGGGACCCGCTCGACACCGCGCAGCCGCCGCGACTGACCGTGCCGGCCCTGCGCCGGTCGCTGACCGGTACCGGGCCGGCGGAGGCGGACGGCGCAACCCCGCGCAACCTGGAGTCCCTGCTGGGCCGCACACGGGCCGCCGCCCTGCGCGTGACGGCGGAAGGCTGCACGACGAGCGAGATGGCCCGCCGCCTGAACGTCACGGCCGCCGCCGCCAGTCAGCACGCGACGGTGCTGCGGAACGCGGACCTCATCACCACCAGCCGCCGGGGCGGCTCCGTGCTGCACCTCATCACCCCGCTCGGCCTTGCCCTGCTGCGGACGGGTGTCCCGACGGAACCGTGAGACCCCGGGGGCCGCGGAGGCCTTAAGCCGTGACTTAAGAGGTGGGCCGCAGACGGCGGGACTCCCAGGATGTGAAGCCGCAACGGACCCATCCCACCTCCACCCTTGGAGAGCGCATGAAGACTCCTCTCGCCGCCGCCCTCGGCTCCGCCGTGCTGACCGCGGGCGCCTTGCTGGGCGCTCCCGCCGTCAGCGCGCAGACCACCGCCTATCCGACCACTCCCGTCGACGTCACCTACGGAGCCAGCTACGTCCGCGGCACCCTGACCTGGTACAACCGATCGGTCGGTTTCAGCGGGACACTCCGGGCCGTCGGCTGCCGCAGGGCGTGGTTCGGCGCTTACGATGCCAACAACGTCAAGCGCGGTGAAGTGAGCACCAGCACCAAGTGCGACACGACGTATGCGATCAATGTCGGAATCCCCGCGGATGTGGCCGGTGGGGCCGCGTCCGTCATCGTCTGCATCGACGACGCGAACGCGAACCCGCTCAAGTGCGTGCGGTACTACCGGCCCTGACCCGTCCGACCGGTCGGGGAGCGGGGGCCGCACCAACCCCGGGGCGGAGCGGAGCGCGACGCCCCGGGGCTCGTGTCGGGAGGACTGCCATGGTCACACGCCGGGGCTTCATCGACGGGGTGTCGGCGGCGGGTGCCGCGACCCTCTTCGGCGCCACGCCGCCGGCGTCCGCCGCCGCGCGGGCGAGCGGGGCGGCGGACGCCGAGCGGCAGGCGCGCGACGCGATCCGCGCGGCCAACGTCGGCATGCGCGCGAGCTATGCCGCGCTCAAGTCCGAGCTGATCCACCGCCTGAGCCCTGTCATCGTCGTCCAGAACGATCCCACGGGCGGCAGGTTCACCCTCATCCGCGACGGCCACCCGCAGGAGTCCGTCACCCCGGTGCCCGAGCTGTTCGAGCTGGCGAAGTCGATCAGTCACGTGCCCCAGGGCATCTTCTCCATCCTCGCCGCGTACTTGAGCGACAAGGTGCCCCACCTTCCCGGTACGGGCCGGATCGACCCCCACGACCTGGACATGGTCGCCTTCGAGGGGCCCCGCTCGACCGGCTGGATCGACCCGCTCCACAGGTACGCCGCCACCCTGACCACCGCACGCCGGGAGCTCGGCGACGCCCACCTGCCACAACGACTCGAAGACGCCTGCGGGAAGATCCTCGACCTGGCACTGGCGTTCATCCGCGACGCCGTGCGCAGCGGGGGCTTCGACATGGCGTCGTTCGAGGCGTTCTCGGCCCAGGCGTATCCCAGTATCCGCACGAACATGCGGTACGCGGCCGCCGCGCAGATCTCCGGCGTGGAGGGTCTCCTGCGCGGATGGCGGGAGACCCTCGGCGAGAAGGCCTGGAGGGACCTGTACACGGTCGTGCTGTCGATCTGGACGACGTCCGAACGGAACCAGGCGTCGATCATCATCAGACGGTGCATGCATCCGGCGAAGGTCGCCACCCATCTGATCGATCTGCCGACGGCCGAGGTTCCGCGCGACCCGGTCTTCGTCGCCCTGGACAATCTCGCCCGGATCGTTCAGGACAATGTCTCGGCGGAGATGGTCTTCCCCACCGATCAGACGGTCGCGGACGCCTTCAAGGGCAAGGAGGACCTGCTCTCCGTCGAGATTCTCGGCCAACTCGGAGCGCGGGCCGGGACTCCCGCGGCCTCGCCCTCGCCGGCGTCCGCGTGTCCTGTCCGCAGGGGCTCGTGAGCGCCCCTGCCGGCGGTCAGTGGCGCTCGGGCAGGTCCGCCTCCGCGGGCAGGGTGGTGCGTGCGCGCGGCGCCGTCGGGGACGACGTCGCGGGCGCGGGCTTCTTGCCGCAGAAGGCCGCCTCCAGCGTCCCGCCGAGCGCCGTGTTCGCGGCGCCCCGGTTCGAGGTGTTCGCCATGGCGGAGAGCGAGCGCCGGCCGTCGCGGGTGGCGAAGGCGTACGTGTAGTAGCCCTGGACGGTGCCGGTGTGCCCGTACACCTGGGCGCCGCAGGACAGGTCGTAACGGCGCAGCCCGAGCCCGTAGAAGCGGGTCTGGGTGGTGTCCGTCGGGGTGACGGTGGTCATGGCGTCCAGCATCCGGGGCGAGAGCAGCTTGCCCCGCATCAGCGCGGTCGTGAAGGTGTTGAGGTCGGCGGGGTCGGAGATGACCGCGCCGGCCGACTGGGCCCAGGAGACCGTCTGCTCCGTGGAGTCGACGAGCGGCGCGCCCGCCTCGTCCGGGTGGAGGTAGCCGCGTACGTGCACACCCGTGATCTGGGTCTGCGGGTGGACGTACGAGGTGTTGCGCAGGTTCAACGGCTTGAAGACGCGCCGCTCGTACTGCTGGGCGACCGAGGTCCCGGTGGCCTTCTCGATGAGCATGCCGACGACGACGAAGTTGGTGTTGGAGTACTTGTAGGCCGCCCCGGGCTCGGTGGTGCGGGGCTCGGCCAGGGAGAGGGCGACCAGTTCCTTGTAGGTGAAGACGCGGTTGCGCACCGCTTCGAAGCCGGGCACGGTCTTGGCGAACATGGCGTCGGTGTAGTCGGCCAGGCCACTGCGGTGGGTGAGCAGGTGGCGGACCGTGATGCGGTCGTCGGGCAGCAGGCCGGGGAGGTAGCGGTTGACCGGCGCGTCGAGTTCCAGCCGCCCCTCGTCGACCAGTTGGAGCAGCACGACGCTGGAGAAGGTCTTGCTGACGCTGCCGATGCGGAAGCGTGCCCGGGTGCTCATGGCCTCGCCGGAGACGCGGTCACGGACGCCGGCCGTGCGCGTGCGGACGCCGTCGGGGCCGGTGAAGCGGGCCATCGCGCCCGGGGCGCCGTTGGCCATGGCGGCCTTCAGGGCCGCGCTCACGCCGTCCATGTCGGGGGCGGGGTCGGCGGGGGCCGTGGTGCGGGCGGGTGCCGTGGGAGCCGCCGGTGCCGCGGAGGCGGCGGTGGCGGGGATGAGGACGCCCGCGAGGGCGGCGATCAGGGTGGCGCTCGTGGCCAGACGTCTGGGTGTCAGCTGGGGCACGTGGGTTCCTCGTTCTCGAATCTGTGGAAAAGCGGCACACGCGTGCGGTGTGCCGTGCGGGCCGGGAGAAGCGGGCACTGCGCGCTGCCCCGTCACCCATGAAGCATGAGTGCCAACGCGTCACGTCGGTTCCTGTCACGGTGACCGAGTCCCCTCCGATCGGGCGCCAGGGCCGTTTTGCGCCAGATGCCCGGCCCCCGCGACGGTTCCGGCGTGCCCGGCGCCGCCCCAAGCGCTCGGCCGGCGGTTGGAGTTCGCGTCGCGGGCCCGGAGGCCGTCCGGCGCCGGGGGCGGGCGGTGACGCGGTGGGCGGGCCGGTCCGTCAGCAGCGTGTCAGGCGCGGCGGTCACCATCGGGCCCGTACCGCCGGAATCGGACGGATGTGCCGACCGGCACGAGGTCGACCGAGACGAGGGGTGTGCTCACCATGAGGGGAAGACCCGGGGGCCGGCTGCGTCGACTGCGCGGCGCCGTGGGCCCGTTCGCCGCCGCCGCGCTGATGTGCGCGGCGCTGACCGCGCCCGCGTCCGCCGCGACCGACGTGGAACCGGTGTGCTGGCTGCGGCCCGGCGAGGCGCACGTGGACTGGACCAACATGAACTTCACCGGGGACATGTGGTGCGACCTCACCCCCGGCTCGGTGCGCATCCAGTCCCGCTCGACCAGCCCGGTGGTCGGCAAGATGCTGTACAGCCCGCGATGGTTCGTGTGCTGGAAAGAGGGCTCCGACTACATGGGCAACAACATCTGGTACTACACCCAGGGCGATCAGATCGTGGCCTCCCCCACCGTCAAGGCGTGGGGCTACATGCCGGCGGTGGCGGTGAAGGCGCCCCAGCACCCCTTCCCCGGCCTGACGAAGTGCTCCTGGTCGTGACCGGCGCCGTTTCCGGCCTCACTCCCCTCCCCCACTCGCTCGCTCACCCCCTTCCCTCCCGTTCCCTCCCCTTCCCTTCCGGCACCTGACGACCCTTCAGGAGTACGCCATGAGACGAAGACCGTTCCTGCCACGCACCTCGCCACGGGCGGCCGCCGTCGCCGCGGCCGCCGGTGCGCTGCTGTGCCTTCCCCTGTCGGCCGCGCCCGCGAGCGCCGGTGAGCGGGGCACCTGCGCCCTGCAAGAGGGCCTCAACCTCCGGGACTCCATCGGCAATACGTTCACCAAGGCGCTGTACTGCGACAACCTGCCGTCGGACGTGTACGGCAGACCCACGTTCGACGCGCCGATCACCGGCTGGCTGCGCCTGTCCCCGTCCTGGTTCACCTGCTACACCATCGGCCCCAGGGACACCCAGGGCAACAACGTCTGGTACTACACCCAGGGTGACCGGGTGGGTGAGCTGCCCACCATCAAGGGCTGGGGCAACGTCCCCGCGGAGGTCGTGACGATCCCCGCCGGCATGTCCCACCCCGCCCCCGGGCTGCCCCGCTGCCCCTGGTACTGAGCGCGACCCCCGAACCGTCCCACCCCGACCGGTTTCAGCAGGCGCCGCTCCGGCGCGAGGAGGAGCCACGATGAAGCGCGTACGCACGACACGGAAGATCCGACACACGATACGGACGACGGCGGGGGCGGCCGTGGTGGCCGCCGCCCTGGCGATGTCGGCGGCCGGCCCCGCCGCCGCGCACACCCCGGTGGCCAGTGGGGCGACCGGCACCGAGTGGCGCCTGTGCATGTATCTGGGCGGGCACACCACCCTCCAGACGGGAAGCACGGGCGAGGGCGTGCGCCACCTCCAGTGCATCCTCAACGAGGTCTACCGCTACGTGAACGTCCCCACGACCGGCGTCTTCGAAGAGGTCACCAGGGCTTCGGTCGAGCATCTGCAACGGCAGTTCTCCCTGCCCGTGACGGGCGTCGTGGACACCGCCACCTGGGCCGCCCTGCACCCCTGAGGGAACACGGCGTGAGCGGGTAATGTGGGGACCTTCGGCCGGCGGAAGCCGCCTGGAGTCCTCTTGAGGTTGCCTGTGCCGACGACGATCATCTCCGACGACGCCGCCCCGCTGAAGCGGCTCGACCGTGCGCTGGACCGCGTGGAGGTCACCTTTCGCGGTATGACCGCTCGTGCCGACGAGGCCCAGTGCACCTGCCATTGGGGCAGCGAGGAAGAGCTGGCCCTGCTGAAGGTCCCGGACGTGGAACTCGACCCGGACCTGCTCCACCGCACGTGGAGCGCCACCGACTGGACCGACGCCGGCGCGGTGACGCGCCGCGTTCTGCCGCAGTTGGCCAGGGCGTTGGTCGCCGGCCAGGTGGAGCCCCTGTTCGGCATGGCCGAAGTCGGGGGCGCCTTCGCCCGGGCCGGGTGGCGGCTGTGGCCGGCGCGGCAGACCGTGGTGGTATGGGAGTTTCTGCATGCCTGGTGGGCGGCCACCCTGGTGGATGCGGACCCGGCTGTTCCGGCGCACGAGGTGTTCGCCCTGTGTGTGGAGGCGTCCGCCTCGCTCGACCCCTGGCTCGCGGTGTGGGAAGCCGTCGAGCACCCCGCCGCCGACCGGCACCTGGCCGAGGCCGCCGCCTCGTGGGAGTACGACCTGCTGGGCGACCAACTCCCCTGGCACACCTCCGAGGACGCGGGGGCCCTGCACGCCGGGCTCGCGGACTGGCTGGTCCGGCACGCCCCGGCGCGGCTGCGGGCCCATGGCGCCGACGCCGAACTGCTGCACCGGATACGCCTCGTCGGGCTCACCGGCCCCGCCCGGTGGGAGGACCCGCACTGGCCGGGCCACCGCTACTGACCGGGCGTCACCGGGGCGGCAACCGGTGCAGTGTCACGTCGTGCAGGGCGCCGTCCGCGACGGTCAGGGTGAGGAACGTACAGAAAGGCTGGCGCCTGCGGTCGGTGGGTGAACCCGGGTTGAGCAACCGCAGGCCGCCGGGCGCGCGCGTGTCCCACGGAATGTGGCTGTGTCCGAACACGAGGACATCCAGGTCCGGGAAGCGTTCCGCGCACCGGCGCTCCCGGCCGGTGGCCGCGCCCGTCTCGTGCACGACACCGAACCGCACTCCCGCCAGCTCCGCGCGTGCGACCTCCGGGAGGCGGCGGCGCAGCGGCGGCCCGTCGTTGTTGCCGAAGACGCCGATCAGGCGGCGTGCACGGGAGGCGAAGAGGTCGAGTGTCGCCTCGTCGATCCAGTCACCGGCGTGGACCACCACGTCCGCCTCGTCCAGGCCGGCGAGAAGGGCGTCCGGGAGGCGTTTGGCGCGGGCGGGCACGTGAGTGTCGGAGGTCAGCAGCAGCCGCATGAAAACAGCGTAGGCCGCGTGGCCGGGAAGGGGGGCCCGGCCTCGCTACGGGCGGGTTCGGCGCAGGTCGAGCCGCATCAGGACGCGGGGGTGGCCGGCCAGCACCGAGTCGGTGTCGGCGGCGTGGACGAACCCGGCGCGCTCGAAGTTCTTCCGGATACCGGCGTACGCCATCGTCAGATCGACCTTGGCGTCGCCGCTGTCCAGGGGGTACGCCTCGATCACCGGGGCGTCATGGGCGCGGGCGAACTCGACCGCGCCGGTGATGAGGGCGTGCGAGATGCCCTGCTTCCGGTGCCCCGGCCGTACGCGGACGCACCACAGGGACCAGACGGGCAGGTCGTCGATGTGCGGGATGACGCGGCTGCGCGCGAAGGAGGTGTCCGAGCGCGGCGCGACGGCGGCCCAGCCCACCGGCTCGTCGCCGTCGTAGGCGAGGACGCCCGGAGGCGGGCCCGTGCGGCAGAGTTCGGCGAGGTACTCACCGCGGGCCGGCCCGCGCAGCGCGTTGTTCAGCCGGGCCGGGAGCCGGTAGCTCAGACACCAGCAGACGTTGGCCCCGGGCGATTTCGGGCCGAGCACGGCGCGAACGTCCTCGAAGTGCGAAGCCGGACGGACTTCGATGGTCATGACACCACGATGCCACGACGGAACGGTTCCCGGCCCACGCCGACCCGCTCCCGGCCTGAGCCGACCCTCCCCCTCGGAGCCGACCCCCTCCCTCGGAGCCGACCCCCTCCCCGCCGGGGCCGTCCCGCTCTCTGCCCCGGGCCGTCCCCCTCTGCCCGGGATGCCCCTGCCGACCGGGGCCGCCGCTCTGGGCCGGGGCCGCTGCTCTGGGCCGGAACCGCTACTTCCGTTGCGGTGAGGCGACCGGCGGATCGACCGGCGGATCAGCCACACCCACTCCCGTCACTCTGTGTTACCCTTAACCGTTTGCGCGCACGCGGCGTCCGGCGCTTCCGCCCGGCCGGTGCCGGTCGTGCGCCGACGTGTCCTGCCGGGCCTTCCTCGGTATGTCCCCCTCGCGGAAGGCTCTTCGTGCATCACCCGGACCGCCCCGACACCTCCTCCGACGCCCTCGCCGGCAGCCCCGCCGCCGAGTCCGCCGCCGCTCCTGCCGTCTCCTTCGCCGACATGGAACTGCCGGCCGAGGTGCTGCGGACGCTCACCGCGCTCGATGTGTGCGAGCCGTTCCCGATCCAGGCGGCCACGCTGCCCAGCGCCCTCGCGGGCCGCGACGTCCTGGGGCGCGGGCGCACCGGCTCCGGCAAGACGCTCGCCTTCGGTCTGGCGCTGCTGACGCGGACGGCGCGGCGGCGCGCGGAGCCCAAGCAGCCGCTCGGCCTCGTTCTCGTGCCCACCCGAGAGCTGGCCCAGCAGGTCACCGAAGCGCTCACGCCGTACGCCGAGGCGCTGCGGCTGCGGATGGCCGCGGTCGTCGGCGGCATGTCGATCGGCCGGCAGATCGCCGCGCTGCGCGACGGCGCCGAGATCGTCGTCGCCACCCCGGGCCGCCTGCACGACCTGGTCGAGCGCAAGGCCTGCCGCCTGGACAAGGTCCGGATCACCGTCCTCGACGAGGCCGACCAGATGTGTGACCTGGGCTTCCTACCGCAGGTCACCGAGGTGCTCGACCAGGTGCGCCCGGACGGCCAGCGCATGCTGTTCTCGGCCACCTTGGACCGCGACGTGGACGACCTGGTCGGGCGTTACCTCCACGACCCCGTCGTGCACTCCGTGGACCCCGCCGCGGGCGCGGTGACGACGATGGACCACCATCTGCTGATCGTGCACGGGCCGGACCGGTACGCGGTCACCACGGAGATCGCCGCCCGTGACGGCCGGGTGCTGCTCTTCCTGGACACCAAGCACGCCGTCGACCAGCTCACCCGCCATCTGCGGGCCAACGGGGTGCACGCCGCGGCCCTGCACAGCGGCAAGTCGCAGCCGCAGCGCACGCGGACCCTCGGTCAGTTCAAGAGCGGCCAGGTCACCGTCCTGGTGGCGACGAATGTCGCGGCCCGGGGCCTGCACGTCGACGACCTCGACCTAGTGGTCAACGTCGACCCGCCCACCGACCCCAAGGACTACCTGCACCGCGCGGGGCGCACCGCGCGGGCCGGCGAGTCCGGCCGCGTCGTCACCCTGGTCCTGTCGGGCCAGCGCCGCGAGGCCGCCCGTGTGATGGCCGAGGCCGGCATCGAGCCGTCGGTCACCAAGGTGCGCTCGGGCGAGGCGGAGCTGAGCCGGATCACGGGGGCCAAGGCGCCCTCCGGCAATCCGCTCGACGCCGGCCCCGCCACGCCCCGGCCCAAGAACGTCAACGCCCCCTTCCGTGGCCTCGGCACCAGCAAGGACGCCTCCCGCGCCACCGGCGGCAAGTCCCGCAAGGCGGGCGAGGCCCGCAAACTGGCCGAGGCCCGCAAGGCGGCCCAAGTGCGCCGGGGCCGCTGAGCGCCCGGCGCGACTCGGACGCCGACAGACGACAGCCGACCGCCGACCGGCAAGCCCAGGGGGGGACGGTCCGATGACCGAGACCGCGTTCGACACGGCCGAGCGGCAGGCGTGGGCGGGGCAGGCCGCTGCCTACGCGGCGAGCTTCGCCAAGCTCTGCGCCTATCCCGTGCCCGCGCTGCTGCGCGCCGCCGGCGTCGGCGAGGGAGTGCGGCTCCTCGACGTGGGGACGGGTACCGGCACCGTCGCCGTGGCGGCGGGTGCCCGGGGCGCGAAGGTCACGGCGGTGGACGCCGAGCCCGGCATGGTCGCCCGGGCCGCGCGGGAGGCGCCGCGGGCGGACGTACGGTGCGCGGCCCTGCCCCATCTCCCGTTCGCCGACGGCGAGTTCGACGCGGTGGTCGGCAACTTCGTGCTCAACCACGTCGGACGCCCCCGGGCCGCCTTGGCGGAGCTGGCCCGGGTGACGCGTCCCGGTGGCCGGGTCGCGGTCACCGTCTGGGCGGCCCCCGCGGCGCCCGGCCAGGCCCTCCTCGGCAGGGCCGTGCAGGCGGCGGGAGCCACACGTCCCGCTCACCTGCCTCCCCTCGCCGCCGAGGACGACTTCCCTCGCACCGAGGAGGGCCTGGCCGCGCTGCTGGAGCGCGCCGGACTACGCGACGGCGGCTGCGAGACGCTGCGCTGGGACCACCGGACGACCCCGGAGGAGTGGTGGAGCGGCCCGGCCGCGGGAGTGGCGACGATCGGGCAGGTCGTGACGGGGCAGACTCCGGCGGTCATCGCGCGGATCAAGGAGCACTTCGTCACGCTGGCGGCGGAGTTCGCCGGTGACGACGGCACGCTGGTGCTGCCGCACGCGGCCCTGCTGGCCCACGGCCGGGCCGCTTCTTAGGGACGTTGATCTTGGGCACACGTAGAGGGGTGATCTTCACTCCGTCCTCGTGAGCCCGTAAGGGAGTCCCATGTCCATACCCACGCGCCCCGTGCGCCGCCCCGACCGCAGGCGGCGTTTCGATCTGCGCGCGACCGCCCTGTTCTTCGTGCTGCTCGCGGTCCTCCTGTGCGTCCTGGTGTTCCTGGCCCGCACCGCCGCGCACCTCGTGGAGAGCCGCCCGCTGTGGGCCGTCGTCCTGGTCATGGTCGCTGTCGCCGCCGCGCTGCTCGGCCGGTCCCGGTGGCGCCGCTTCTCCGCCGCGAGATACGCGCGCCGCGCGGCCGAGGCGCTGGAGGAAGCGGCCGAGAACGCCTCGGAGCACCTCGCCGCCCCACCGGTGGACGAGGAGTTCACCGCCGGGCAGGAGAGGTTCACCACCGTCGTGGAAGAAGAGGTGCGGGCCGCCGCGCCGGTCGACTACGCCCTCCTGGACGCCGACGGTTTCGAGCAGGCCATAGCCGATCTGTGCGCCCGCGACCAGTGCACGGAGGTGGAAGTGGTGGGCGGCGCCTGCGACTTGGGCGCGGACGTCGTGGCGGTGACCGGCGACGGGCGGCGCGTGGTCATCCAGTGCAAGCGGTACGGCGACACCAACAAGGTCGGCTCGCAGGACCTGCAGCGCTTCGGGGGCACCTGCTTCACCGTCCATGAGGCGGACGTCGCAGCGCTCGTCACGACCAGCGACTTCACCGCCCCGGCCCTGGAGTACGCGCAGCAGTGCGGCATCATCTGCGTGAACGGCGAGGACCTGCGGGCCTGGCACGACCGCACCGGCCCTAGCCCCTGGGACGGCGCCCCGCTCACACCTTCCGCCGACTGCTTCCCGGCGCGGGGGTGAACCGGCGCGCCCCCGCCTCGGCCGCGCCGCCCCGCCCCGCCTACTTCTTCGGTTCCCGGAAGCGGCCGAACGCCTTCGTGAGGGCGCTCAGCGGTGACCCTTCCGTCTTGCCCGGGCCCGGCGCGGCCACCGGCCGGGGCGGGCCGTCGCCGCCCGTCGCCTCGGCCAGCGCGGCCATCGCCGCCTCGGCCGCCTCCTGGTAGAGGTCACGGGACTTCGTCATGGCGTCGAGGGCCTCGGCGTACTTGGTGACCATGGCCTGGGCGTGCACCAGCTCCTCTTCCGGCGTGAGCAGGTGCCAGCCCTGGCGCAACCACGTCAAGGCCCGCTCGGCGTCGGCGGGCAGGGGCCTGGGCAGCGCGACGAACTCCAGGATCTTGTCGAGGAGTTCGGTCGGTTCCGAACCGTCCAGGAACACGCTGCGCACCGTGAAGCGCTCCGCCTCGTACTCCAGGCCCTGCCCGGCCGTGGGCAGGACGACGCCGCCGCCGCGCGGCATGCGCACGCCCAGCTCCCGCTTCATCGCGAAGTCCGCGATCTGCGCCTGCTCCGGTGTGCCGCGGTGCTCGACCACCCGGTGGCGCAGGCTCGGCGGCAGGAACGTCGAGACCGGCTGCTGGCCCCTCGCGTCCGGCGTCATCGCCTCGTGCACCACGACGTGGACGTACCAGCTCTGCCGGGTGCAGTCCCGCAGGCGGTGGCGCAGTTCGTCGTCGTCCTTGGGGAGGTGGTTCGTCGTCCGCAGGCGGACGCCCGGCACCGTGTCGTGGTCCCAGGCGACGCGGTCGCTGTCGGGCCAGAACATCGTGGCGGGCGAGAGCCAGTGGGCGTCCCAGGGCTGCTCCGCCTCGGCGGCGAGCACCCAGGCGACGCCCTCACCGTCCTTGCGGCGGCTCTCGGGGTCGTACGTGGTCAGCTGGGCGCGCACCGTGACGTCGCCGGCCACGCGCCAGCGGGCCTCGAACAGGCGGCGGGCCGACGGACCGGGGTCGGCGGACTCGTCGCGCGGGTGCAGGACGGTGGAGCGGGCCGCCTCGACGGGGTCGAGGTCCAGGTAGTCGTCGAGCACCCCGGCCGCCTTGAGGGCGATGAGGTTGCGCCGTACGTCCTGCTCGGGCTCGGGCCCGAGGTGGCGCCCGCGCCCCAGCCACGCGGTGTCGGGGACGGTGGTCGAGGAGGTGCTGTTCTTGGCCATGGAGTCGTTCTGTGGGTGATCGGGACCCGACCAGTATGGTCCTTGGTCCCGTCGATGGAAGCGGTACCGGGTTTTCCGTGCCGCGCAGGCCAGGATGTCTGCCCGCCGGCGAGCATCCGACACCCGGAGCGCACAGGAAGCGCACGAAGCACACGAAGCCCGCCCATGGCCGTCCGGCGGGCGCCGCGCCCGTTCCATGATCACCCTTAGATAGGGTGTGCTCATGTCACGCAGTCGCCTCACTCTCACCGGCACAGCCCTGCTCGCCGCGTTCGCTCTCGCCGCCTGTTCCGCCGACGAGAAGCCGGGCGGTGCCGCGGATCGCGCGGAAGCCAAGGACGGGGGCGGCAAGAAGGCGGGCCCGGCGGCGGTGGCGAAGCCGATCACGCGGGACCTGCCCCAGGGCGCGATCACCCAGGCGCTCATGGGCGACGGCGAGGCGCTGCCCGCCTACTCCCTGCACGGCGACAAGGGCGTGATGGAGACGACGTACTGCAACGGTCAGGACGTGGAGGGCGCCCCGAAGGGCTGGGTCCGGGGCGGGGACGCGTCCTACGAGTACCAGGGCTCCACGCTCAACATGGCCGACGTCTACGTCTGCCTGTTCGAAAGCCCCGCCGACGCGCACGCCGTCTACACGGCGATGAAGGGTGCCAAGGACAAGCCGCACAAGCCCTCGAAGCCCATCGGCGACGAGGCCGCCCTGCTCATCAACCCCAACGGCACCGAGGACTACATCAAGGGCATCAGCCGTTCCGGCAAGGCCGTCATCGAGGTGCGTCTGTCGGGCGGCGCCGGCGCGGGCGAGGACCCCACCGGCACCGAGGCGATGCTGGCCGCGACGCTGAAGCGTCTCCAGCAGGTCCAGGACGGGAAGCCGGCCACCGCGACGGCGACGGGGGAACGCGCGGCTGTGACGGCACCGTAATCCCGTTGGACGGCCCGTAACCTCGCGCCCGACCCGCACGCGACCCGTACGCGACCCGTACGCGACCTGCATGGAAGGCTCCCGAAGGGGCATCCGGTTCCCTGGAACTGGGAGGATGCCATGAGCATGACGGAGCGATCGGACGAGCTGGCCGAGGAGGGCGCCTGCTGCCCGCGCCACCACGGCGAGGGGTCGCGCGCCGGGAGCGGCGAGGGCCCTGAGCCCGCGCGCGAGCGGGTCAACCGCCGCTGGATCGAGATCCTCCAGGAGACCCGCGTCGCCCAGACAGGAGTGCAGATCCTCTTCGGATTCCTGCTCAGTGTGGCGTTCACCCCCCTGTTCCGGGAGTTGGGCACGTTCGACCGGGTCGTCTACGTCGTCACCGTCGTCCTCGGCGCGTCGGCCACCGGAGCGCTGATAGCGCCCGTCTCCCTGCACCGCTTCCTGTCGGGGCAGCGCATGAAGGACGAGGTGGTGGAGACCGCGGGGCGCCTGATGATGTGCGGCATCGTCCTGCTCGCGCTGACCATCGGCTGCACCCTCCTGCTGATCCTGCGCACCGTCATCACCGGCCCCCTCGCCGAGGCCCTGGTCGGCGGGGTCATGCTCTGGTTCGCCATCTGCTGGTACGTGCTGCCGCTGCGCCTTCGGCGCCGCGCGGCCCGGCGTCCCGACACGGACGAGGCGTAGCACCCCCTCGCACAGGCGGCCGGTTCGGCATGAAAGCGCGATACCGGGGAACACGTACCGCAGTCAAGAGCCTGGAAAGGACGTGTGGTCGTGTTGAAGTCGGAGTCCCGCCAAGTGAGGACCCTGCTCTCCCGCTATGCGAACGCCCGTATCGCGCTGGCGGAGAACCCCGGGGCGGCGTGGCAGCGAGAGCTGGCAGAGGTGACCCGCGCGCTGTGCGCGGTGACCGGGACACGCACCATCAAGCATGCGATCGCGGCCGCCGACGAGATCCTGGCGGCGGCCGAACGGCCCGCCGCGTCCCGCCGCCCCACCCTGGCAGCGGACACTCCCCTCGCCGCCGCCTGAGACCAGCGGCCCCCGCGCGGCTGCGGTAACCCTCGCGAAGTGGCGGCCGCGTGCCTCTCGGTCACCGCGCCGCCGCGATCTCCCCCTCCTCGACGTCCTGCCCGCCTCTGTTCCGAGTCGCGGAGTGACCCGTACGCCCGGCCGGTCCGTTCCGGCTCACCCGGACGGACCGGCCGGGCGGGACGCCCCGCGGGGGCCGCGGCGAACATGAGGTGAGCCGGTAGCAGCTGCCGGCGGCTCCGGCGAGGGCCGGCACGGTCGGCCGGGCCGAACTGGCGACAGGGAGTGAACCGTGGCCGAGGAAGAGCTGCTTGCCCCTGCCCATACCCGCGAGGCGGTGCGCGCCGCCGAACAGGGACACGGCGACGAGGCCCGCGCTCTGCTGCGGAAGGCGCTGCTGGCCGACCGCGCCTACGAACCGGCGTGGCTGTGGCTGGCCTGGCTCGTCACCGACGACGGGCACCGCAAGTACTGCCTGGAGCAGGCTGTGGGGGTGAACCCCGAGAGCCTGGCGCACGCCCGGCTGCACCGGCTGCGCAAGGCGACATCCGCTCCGCCCCCCGAGGTCGAGGACTTCGCGGACCCGGCGCCGCCTCCCGAGCCGGACCGGGAGAGACCCGCCTGGCGCCGCCGCGCCGTGCCCGCGGCACTCGCGCTCACGGCCCTCGCGGTGGTCACGGCGCTCGTCGTGCTGACGCTCCGGGCGCTGGAGGACGAGCCGGCGCCCGTGCACGTGGCCGTGGTCGCCGGGCTGAGCGGGCCCGGGGCCGAGCGCGGTCAGGCGGTGCTGCGCGGAACACGGTTCCATGTCGACCAGATCAACGACCACGGCGGCGTCGCGGGCCACCCCGTCCGACTGCTCGTCCACGATGACAGGGACGACCCGGAAACGGCCCGCCGGATCGCCAGGCGGATCGTCGACGACGGGCGGGCGGCCCTGGTCGTCGGCCACACCGACAGCGGCAGCGCGATCGCCGCGGGACCGGTGTACGCGGCCGCCGGCATCGCGGCCATCACCCCGACGGCCACCGCGGACGCCATCACCCGGGACAACCGCTGGTTCTACCGGACCACCTTCAGCAACCGCTACCAAGGCGCGTTCATCGCCGGCTATCTCGGCGGTGTGGACAAGGCGCGGACCGCGTCGGTGATCCACAGCGACACGGACTACGGGCGCACCCTGGCCGACGGTTTCCGCGAGGCGTTCGCCGGCATCGGCCGGGTACGGCACACCGTGAGCATCGGCGGCGCCACGGAGCCTGGGCTGGACGAGCGCGTGCAGAAGGCGGTCAAGGCCGTGGCGCGGGACCGTTCGGCCGGTCCGGTCGTGCTCGCCCTGCACGAGGACGCCGCCGAGCGGACCCTGGCGGCGCTGCGGGGCGCGGGTGTCCGCGGCACCGTCGTCGGCGGCGACGCGCTGAGCAACGACGCCTTCGTCGCCAGGCTGCGCGACTCCCCCCGGGAGAAGAACAAGGGGGCGCTGACCCGCGACCTGTATCTCAGCTCCCCCTTGATGGCCGACAGCCTCAGTGGGGAGGGCCTGCAGTGGGCCGATTCGTTCCGCGCCGTCAACGGCGCCCTGCCGTCCTGGCCCGCGATGGCGGCCCAGACGTCGATCGACGTGGCCGTCGAGGCCCTGAAGCGCTCCGGTGTCGCGGCGGAGCGCCCCGACAGGGCGGCCCGGGATGCCGTACGCGGGAGCCTGCAGGCCATGGACGGGCCGCAGCGGGGCGTGAAGTGCCTGAACGGACTGATGTACTTCGACGCCTCACGCTCTCTGCCGCAGCCGGTGACCATGGGCGTGGTCCGGGGAGGCAAGGTGGTCTCGGCGCCCATCCAGCTGATGCCCTCCGACACGGCGAAGGGCCTCGACGCGGCCACCGAGGTCGCGGCCGGCAGTTCGGTGCGCGTCGCGGACCAGGTGCTCGTGCGCCAGCAGATCGTGTCCACGGGGTTCAACTTCAACGAGGTCAGCGCGCTGGACACCGAGGCCGAGACGTTCCAGGCGGACTTCTTCCTGTGGTTCCGCTATCGCGGCAGCGATGACGCGACCGCGGTCGACTTCGTCAACGCCGCGGACGCGGACGTCACCCTGGGCCCCCCGGTCCGCTCCTCGGAGCGCGACGGAATGAAGTACCGCCTCTACCGGGTCAGCGGAACCTTCAAGGCGTCGCTCGACTTCCACCAGTTCCCCTTCGACCGCCAGTACTTGACCGTCGCCCTGCAGAACCGCAAGCACTCCGCCTCCCACGTCGTCTACGTCGGGGACCGCAAGGTGCTGGAGCAGGACCAGGCGGAGGCCCTGCGCAGCGGCAGCGACGTCAACTCCTCCATCGACCGGCTCTCCGGGTGGCGGTCGACCGGCCTGGACCTGTACAAGGCCACCGTCGGAAGCACCGCCGCGCTGGGCGACCCGGCCGTGACCGAGGAGACGCCCGGCATCTACTACGGGCAGTACGTGGCGGAGGTGACCATCGAACGCGACCTCGGCTCGTTCCTGCTCAAGAACATGCTGCCCTTGGTACTGCTCGCCCTGGTCACCTACGCCTCGCTGTTCTTCGCCCGGGAGAAGCGCTACATCGGCAGCCAGATCTCCATGGGCATCACGGCCATCCTGAGCGCGGCCGTCCTGCTGAGCGCCGTCACCGGCTCCCTGCCGGACGTGGAGTACACCGTGGCCATCGAGTGGGGGTACTACGCCTTCATCTTCCTGGCCGGCACCTGCGTCTTCGCCGCCCTGCTCAGCGGGCGGCTGGCCGCGAAGAACGATCTCGTCGGCTGGCGCAATCTGAACATCGCCTTCCGCTTCTACTACCCCCTGTTCTGCCTCGCGATCGTCCTCGCCTACGTCGTGGTCTTCGGCTGACGGCGTCCGGTCGGCACCCGCCAGGGCATTGTGCGTGTTGTCCGCCCTTGTCATGATGGCGCCTGCCGAGCGGTCTCCGACTGATCCAGGGCGGTGCGATGACCCGGGACTTGGCCGTGCCCGACGAGCCACTGACCGCGCCGCTGGCGCAGGTGTACGACACCGCGCTCCTCGATCTCGACGGCGTCGTGTACGTGGGGCCGCACGCGGTGGAGCACGCCGCCCCCGCACTGGCGCGCGCCGAGACGCTGGGCATGCGCCTGGCCTACGTCACGAACAACGCCTACCGGACGCCCGGGGCGGTCTGCGCGCACCTGCGGCGGCTCGGCCTGCCGGCGACGGAGGACGCCGTGGTGACGTCCGCCCAGGCCGCCGCCCGCCTCGCCGCCGAGCTGCGCCCCCGCGTGGTCCGGGTCCTCGCCCTCGGCGGCGAGGGGCTGCTGGCCGCGTTGCGGGCGCACGGCCTCGAGCCCGTCCGGTCGGCCGACGACGACCCCGGCTGCGTCGTCCAGGGCTTCGCGCCGACCGTCAGCTGGCGCGAACTGGCCGAGGCCGCGTACGCCGTGGGACGCGGTGTGCCCTGGATCGTCACCAACGCCGACCCGAACGCTCCCACGCATCGCGGCACGGCGCCGGGCAACGGCGCTCTGGCCGGCGTCGTGACGGCCGCCACCGGCGCCGTCCCGGTGGTGGCGGGCAAACCGTCCGCCGCGCTGCTGCGGGAGGGCGCGGCCCGTACCGGCGCCCGGCGCCCCCTCATGGTCGGCGACCGGCTGGACACCGACGTGGAGGGCGCGCACCGGGCGGGCTTCGACAGCCTGGTGGTGCTCACCGGTGCCACCACCGCGCGGGACCTGCTCACCGCCCCGGCACACCGGCGGCCCACGCATCTGGCGGCCGACCTGCGCGGCCTGCTGGCCCCCGCACGCCGCGTCGAGGAACACGCCGGAGGCTACCGGTGCGGGGGCTGGCGAGGCAGCGTGCGCGGGCGCGAACTGCTGCTGACGGGGCAGGGCGACGCCGAGGACGCCTTGTGGGCGGCGTGCCGGGCGGCGTGGTCGGCGCCCGGCCCCACCTCGGCGGACGGGGCCCTCGCGGTCCTGGCCCGGTGCGCACGGGCATGACACCGGTCCCGCCCCCGTGGGTCAGCGCGGTGGTTCGCCCGCGCGCCCGGGAGGGCCGTCGCCGAGTCCCGCCCGGTGCCGCACGTGGTCGGCGACCTGCGCGTGCGTCGCGTACCAGACGTCGGCGCGCCCGCAGACGTGCTCCATCAGCTGCTCCAGGAGCACGATGCGTGAGCGGTGGCCGATGACATGCGGGTGCAGGGTGATCTGGAAAAGACCGCCGTCGGCGTAGGCGGCGTCGAACTCGTCTTGCCACAGCGCCAGTACGTGCCGGGGCATCGTGTACGGGCGTACGGCGCTGTAGCGGTCCATGTTGAAGTAGACGGCGTCGTCCCGGATCCACTCGGGCGGGATCTCCACCAGCCCCGTCGGTTCGCCGTAGGTGAGGATCTCGTACGGGTCGTCGTCGGCCATCAGCGACGAGTCGTACGACAGGCCGAGTTCCAGGGTGATGTCGAGCGTGTGCTCGCTGAAGTCCCAGGACGGCGTGCGGATGCCCACCGGTCGCCGGCCGGTGATCTGTTCGAGGACCTCCGCGCAGCGGAAGGCCAGCTCCCGCTCGTCCCGCCGGCCGAGTTCCATGTTGCGTTCGTGGATCCAGCCGTGGAGGGCGACCTCGTGACCGCCGTCCACGTAGCCCCGGGCCTCCTCGGGGCGGAGCAGCGCGGACACGGCCGGCATGAAGAACGTCGCGGGCAGGGCGTGCCGGTCGAGCAGTCGGAGGATGCGCGGTACGCCCACCCGGGCCCCGTACTCGCCCTGCGACAGCTTCCCCGGCATCACCTCCCCGTCCCGCAGCGGGATCGTCTCGTGGTCGGGGTCGAAGGAGAACGCCACCGCGGCTTTGGCGCCGTGCGGCCACCGGTCCGGTTTGAGGCTGCGGCCCGCGCGCACCCGCTCGACGTGCCGGCGCCACTCCTCCTCCCGCCACTGCCAGGGAGCCCGTGGTGCCTCTCCGGTGTCCGCGCCCGACTCGGTCATAGGCGTCCCTCGCTCCTTCTGCGGCTCGACGGGTGAACCCCATGGGTGGGCCCCTGAGCATGCCAGGGCCCCACGGAGCGGACAGGAGCGCGAACAGGACAACGCCGCGTGGTGGCGGGCTGACCGAAACACGGCTCCGGGTGCCGAGGCCATCTGCCCGGCACCTGGGCGCTTTCCCTACTGTGGTGGCGTCGACACTGTGGTGACGTCGCCGCTGTGAAGGGGAGTCAGCATGATCCTGGGCGAAGCCCGGCGGTACCTGCCCGACGCGGTGGCGCTGCGCCGCGCCCTGCACGCCTGGCCGGAGACCGGCCTCGACCTGCCGAAGACCCAGCAGCGCCTGCTGGAGGCGCTGGACGGCCTGGGCCTCGAACTGCGCACCGGCCGACGGCTGTCGTCGGTGACCGCGACACTCGACGGCCGCCGGGAGGGCCCGGTGGTCCTGCTGCGCGCGGACATGGACGCGCTGCCGGTCACCGAGGCCACCGGCCTCGGCTTCGCCTCGCGGGTCGCCGGCGCCATGCACGCCTGCGGGCACGACGCCCACATGGCCATGCTGGTCGCCGCGGCCCGGCTGCTCGCCGCGCGCCGCGGCGAGCTCGCCGGCCGCGTGGTGTTCATGTTCCAGCCCGGCGAGGAGGGCCACCACGGCGCCCGCCACATGATCGAGGAGGGGCTGCTCCGCCTGGACGGCCGGGCGGTGGACGCCGCGTTCGCCCTGCACGTCATGCCGGGACTGCCGAGCGGCAGCCTGTGGGTGCGGCCCGGCCCGCAGATGGCCGCCTCCGACCGGCTGCGCATCGTCGTACGCGGCCGTGGCGGGCACGCGTCGTCGCCGCACACCGCGTGTGATCCCGTGCCCGTGGCCTGCGAGATCGTCCTCGCCCTGCAGACGGCCGTGACCCGGAGTGTCGATGTCGCCGATCCGGCCGTCGTCACGATCAGCTCCCTCGCGGCGGGCTCCCTGCCGGGCATCATCCCCGAGACGGTCACCCTCGCCGGGACCCTGCGCACGCTGACGCGGGAGACGCGCGCGCACGTCCACCGAACGGTCGCCCGGGTCGCCCGAGGCGTGGCCGAGGCCCATGGGGCGGCGGCGGAGGTGTCGATCGAAGCGGGGTATCCGGTGACGCGCAACGACCCGGCGTTCACCGATCTCGTGCTGCGTACGGCGGCGGAGGTGCTCGGCGCCGAGCACGTCGACGTGCTGCCCGCACCGGCGATGACCGCCGAGGACTTCTCCTACGTCCTGGACGCCGTACCGGGCGCCCTGGCCTTCCTGGGCGCCTGCCCGCCCGGCCTCGAACCCGGGCGCGCGCCCGCCCTGCACTCCGAGCGCGCGGACATCGACGAGGACGCCCTCGCGGCCGGCATCGCCTGTCACGCGGCCGTCGCCCTGCGCCGTTTGGGCGCCGGTGCGCGGGAGGGCGCGTCATGAGCGGCCTGCGGATCCGCCCCGCGCGCCACGACGAACTGGACCGCGTGGAGAGCCTGTGGCTGGAGGCGAGCCGCTGGCTCGCCTCCCGGGGGATCGATCAGTGGCAGTACCCGCCCCGGCGCCGACGCATGGCGCAGGCCGTCGGCGCGGGTGACTGCCATCTCGCGTTCCGGGACGGCCGGCTGGTGGGGATGGTGACGGTGCAGCGGCACGCCGATCCCGAATGGTGGGCGGACGACGACCCCGAATCGGCCCTGTACGTCCATGACCTGGCGGTGAGCAGAGCGGCGGCCGGGCAGTCCGTGGGCGCGCGGCTGCTGGACTGGGCGGGTCGGGCGGCGGCCCGGGCGGAGAAGCCCTGGCTCAGGCTGGAGGCGTGGAAGACCAACCACGTGTTGCACCGCTACTACCTCAACCAGGGGTTCGAGCTGCTGCGGATCGTCGACCTGCCGCACCGCAATTCCGGTGCGCTGTTCCAACGGCCCTCGGGCATCGCCGTCGCGCCGGACGCCGCCGACGTGTGACGGCTCTTCGTACTGTCCCACTTGTTCACCCGTACTGATTCATCCGCGAGTTGACGGAGGGACGGGAGACAGACTGAGTGGAGCAAGGTTTGTTCGCGGCCGCAATTTTCCGCCGTGTCCGGAGGTTCGACCTCCGTCCGGCGAGCGCGGTGCGCTCCACCAGAAGGAGCCGTCACATGAGGAGTGGATATCCCGACCGGCGGGCCGTGGTGTCAGACGGACGCGGTGACTTTGCGGACCCGATGGCGGTCGGTCTCCGCGATGAGGAGGTCGCCGCCCGCCGTCACGCGCACGGCCCGCGGATAGCGCAGCAGCGCCCCGGTCGCCGGGCCGCTCTCCCGGTCGTCGCCGGGCGGCCCGCCGGCCACCGTCACGAGGCGCCCGTCGGGCAGGACGAGGCGGACGCACTCATTGAGGGAATCGGCCACGTAGAGGCGGCCCGCGCCGTCCAGGTCGACGCCGCGTGGCTGGTGGAGCGGGCTCTTGGTGGCCGGCGGGGAGCCGCCGTCGTAGCCGGGCTCCCCGGTCCCCGCCACGGTCGTGATCAGTCCGTCGGGCGAGACCACGCGCACGCGGTGGGACCAGCAGTCGGCGATGTACACGCGGCCGACGGCGTCCGTGACGAGGTCGATGGGGTGGTGCAGGTCGCTGTCGACGGCCGGTACGCCGTCCGGTCCGGAGCCGGGTTCCCCGGTGCCCGCGACGGTCGTGATGCGGCCGTCGGCGCCGATGGCACGGACCCGGTGCCCCTTCCACTCGGCGACATACAGGGTGCCGACGCCGTCCAGGGCCAGCCCCCTGGGCTCGTTGAGGGCGGCGCGGGTCGCGGGCCCGCCGTCCCCGCCGTATCCCGGTTCGCCGGTACCGGCGACGGTCGTGATGGAGCCGTCCGGCGCGATCCTGCGCACCCGGTGGTTCCAGTAGTCGGCGACGTACAGATGCCCCGCGGCGTCGCAGACCAGGCCGCCCGGTTCGTTGAGCGCCGCCTCGGTGGCCGGCCCGCCGTCCCCGCCGAACCCGGGTTCGCCGGTGCCCGCGACGGTCGTGATGGAGCCGTCCGGCGCGATCCTGCGCACCCGGTGCCCCTTCCACTCGGCGACGTACACAGCGCCCGCCGCCTCGGCCGCCAGGGCGCGGGGCTGGTTCAGCGCCGCCCGCACGGCGGGGCCGCCGTCTCCTCGTGAGCCGGCCTCGCCGGTGCCGGCGATGGTGAGGATGACACGGTCCGCCGCGAGGTGCGCGGCCCCGGTGCCCGAACTCGTACTGCCCGTCATATCCGCCTCCTGGCCAAGGGTCGGAGCGCGATTCGGCTGGGGGAATCGAGCGATGTCGCAGATCGTCGACCCACCGTAGAGACCGTTCGCGGACATGGGTAGAGAGCCCCCGACCGGTGCCGGATACTTTTCGGTCACCGGCCGCGCGGCGCCCGCCGTCCGGTTTTCACTCAACCGTGGGGACGACAGAGGGACTCTGGTGCAGTCGAGGGGCTGTCGTTAGAATTGGGAAACTCGTGCACTCGTGCAGAGGCCGGCTCAGGGATCGTTGATGACGCCTCAGAAGATATGACCTACCGCTCTCCCTCATCGACGGGGGTGGTCGGCGGCATGGCATCGCAGCGGATATCGGTATCCGGCTGAGCATGCCGGATCACCCATCTGCACTCGGCCCTCGAATGCCACACGCTCGCGGGCCATTCCCTGAGGTCGGCATGAAAACTCTCCGCGCATACCGCAGCTTTCCGCTGGCGGTACGGCTGCTGCTCGTCAATCAATTCGGGGTGGACGTCGGTTTCTATCTCCTCATTCCCTTTCTCGTGACCTATCTCGGCCACGATCTGGGGCTCTCGGCCGCCTGGGTCGGGCTGATTCTCGGTGTGCGGAACCTCAGCCAGCAGGGGCTGTTCGTGCTCGGTGGTTCCGCGGCCGACCGGCTCGGCCCCCGCAGCGTGATCATCTGCGGTTGCCTGCTGCGCACCCTGGGGTTCGCGCTGTTCGCGGTCGGTTCCACCCTGCCGCTCCTGCTGGCCGCCTCCGCCCTGAGCGGGCTGGCCGGGGCGCTGTTCTACCCGGCGGTGCGCACCTATCTCGCCCAGGAGGCCGGGCACCGCAGGGCCGAGGCCTTCGCGCTGCTCAACGTGTTCGCGACCGGTGGCTCGCTGCTGGGCCTGGCGCTGGGCGGCGTCCTGCTCCTGGTCGACTTCCGTGTCTGCGCCCTCGCCGCCTCCGGTGTGTTCGCCGTGCTGTGCGTGGCTCAGATGTGCGCGCTGCCCGCTCGTGAGGCCCCCCGGCGCAGCACCCCTGTCCGAAAGGACTGGCGGGAGGTGCTCGGCAACCGCACCTTCGTCGCGTTCGCCGTGGCCATGGCGGGCATGACCACCCTGGAGAATCAGGTGTATCTGCTGCTGCCCGAGGGAGCCCGCCAGGCGACCGGACGCGAGGAGGCGGCCGGCGCGGTGCTGGTGATCGGGGCGCTGGCCAACCTGGTCTGGCAGCTGCGCCTCACCCGGGCGCTGGCCCGGCGCGGCGGCGGCTCGGTGTGGATCGCCCGCGGCGTCGCCCTGACGGCCCTCGGTTTCGTGCCGCCTCTCCTGGTGTGCGGTTCCGGCGCGCCGGACGGCTGGGTCGCGGCCGCGTGCCGTGCCTGCCCGGTGATCGTCGGAGCACTGCTGGTCTACGTCGGCGTCATGATCGTGCATCCGCTGGCGATGGAGTTGGTCCCGCTGTTCGGCCCGGCCCGGCTGACCGGTACCTGCTTCGGCATCTTCTACGTCTTCTCCGGGCTCGCAGCGGCGGGCGGCAACGCGCTCGTGGGCTGGACCCTGGACGTCGGCAGACGCACCGGCCTGCCGGTGCTGCCGTGGCTGTGCTGCCTGGTCCTCGGGCTGATCTCGGCGGCGGCGCTCGCCCGGCTGCACCACCTGGGCGCGCTGCCCGTCCCCGGTACGGTGCCGGCGCCGGCGGGCCCGGTCGGGCAGGAGGACGCCCCGCGCCTGCCGAGGAGCCGTTCACCCCGCGCCCGGCGATGCCCCGCGCCGTGTCCCGCCGGGGCGCGGTCCTCACGTACGCGGGCCGTGTGCCGGCATCGATCACCGGCGTGCAGCCGAACCCGGGCCGTGGCGCCGGTCCCGCACCGCTGCACGGCGGTCCCCCGGGTCACCTCTCGGGGGGCGTGCTGCTGTGGGGGGTGCTGCTGCCGCCCGGAGGTCCGGGGCGCGTCCTGGTGGCGGCCGATGTCCTGGCGGCTCGGCCCGCGCACCGGATGCGGGTGCTGTCGCGCGTACATTCCGGCCCGCCGTCAGGCATAGCGCGGCCGTGTCCCACCGCTCCTTGCTCCGCGGTGCGCAAAAGGCTCAGGGAAAACAGGCGCCACAACGGCATCCGCACCGGCATATGCCGTCAATAAATGCGGCCGTGGCCTCCACAAGTGGCGCATTCCCTTCCTTGTGCCGCCTCTAAGGGAACCCTAGCCTGGGAAGTGCTGGAGCAGTTCCGTGCGCCACAGCAGTTCTCAAGGAATCCGGTCCCGGCGAAACAGTGTCACGGAGGCGTCTTGGAAACATTTCCGGATCGGTTTCCTGACGACTCCCTCCCCTTGCACAGCTCTTGGCCTCCCAGTCCGGTGGTGCCGCTTTCCCTCGTGTACGACGACGTACCGAGAACGCTCTGGCTGAAACTCGAAGCGCATAATCCCTATGGTTCCATCAAGGGGCGCACCGCATTCGCTCTCTGGCAGAGCGTGAAAGACCGCATAGACCCCCGCATCGGATTGATCGAATCGACGTCGGGGAATCTCGGTCTCGCCCTGGCCGGTCTGGCCGCGGCCCTGCACGTGCCTTTCACCGCCGTCGTGGACCCCCGGGTCAGCCCCTCGGTGCAGAGCGCCATGCGCGCGACGGGTGCCCGCGTCGTCATGGTCGATCAGCCGGACGGAGCCGGCGGGTTCCTGCTCAACCGCCTCGCCCACGTCGCGCGGCGGGTGGAGCGCGAACCGGGACTCGTCTGGCCGAACCAGTACACCAATCCGGCCAACCCCGCCGTGCACGCCCAGTGGACGGCGCCGGAGCTGTCCACGCAGCTGCCCGCCAAGCCGATGAGCGTCCTGGTGGCGGTGTCCACCGGTGGCACCCTGGCGGGTTTCCGCGACTACGTCCTCACCCACCGGCCGGCCTGGGAGCTGATCGGGGTGGACGTCGTCGGCTCGATGGCCCTGGGCGACGTGCACGGCGAACGTGTGCTTTCGGGAATCGGGGCGAGTCGCCGGTCGACGTTCCTGCCGGACGGGTACCGGCCCGCCGTGCACATCGACGCGCCGGAGGCGGTCAGCGCCTGCCTGTGGCTGAAGGAGGCGACCGATATCGCCGTGGGCTCCAGCTCCGGTGCGCTCGTCGCGGCGGCACTGCGGCTCTTTCGCGCGAGCCCCGGGCGCACGGATGTCGTCTGCCTGTGTCCGGACGGCGGAGACCGCTACCTCGACACCGTCTACTCGCCGCGGTGGCGCTCCCGGCACGCCCTGGCCCCCGTCGACATGGCCGACGGGGTCACATGGGACCGGCCCGGCGCGCAGGAGCCCGCCCGGGGCGAGGTGACGCGGAGTTGAGCGCGCAGGAACGGGACTGGTATCGGCGTGCCGGGGTCCGCAGCGGTCCCCGGCGTCAGCTGCGGGACGAACTGGAGAGCGGGCGCGCCTTCTTCCCCCCGGCCCTGGTGCCCTACCTCGACCATCCCCTGGTGGCGCGGCTCGGCGAGAGCGGCCGCAGGCAGCTCCTGGCCCGGCACCTCTTCCAATACCTCGACTTCACGGCCCAGTTCGAGACGCGGGTGGTCAACCGCGCCACGGAACGCATCGCGGGCAACCGGTGCGGAGTCGAGACGGACGCCGCCGTCCGACTGGACGCCTACCGCATCTACTGCGACGAGGGGTACCACTCCCTGTACAGCTTCGACGTCGTCCAGCAGGTCTCCCGCGCTTCGGGGGTGACGCCGTTGCCCTACGACTTCGGTCCGTTCCTGCGACGGCTCGACGCGATCGGCACCGAGGCCCTGCCGTACGAACCGGCCCTGGCCCAGCTGCTGCAGGTCGTGGTCTTCGAAACGCTGATCACAGCGGTGCTCAACGACATACCGAAGGATCCCGACGTGCTGGGCGTCGTCCGGGACATCGTCCGGGACCACGCCAAGGACGAAGGCTGGCACCACGTCTTCTTCTCCCGGTTCTTCCGGGAGCTGTGGACGCGCGAGAGCGTGAGCTCACGTGGCCGCATCGCCCGCTGCCTGCCCGATCTGGTCCGGTGCAGCCTGCTCCCCGATCTGCGGCCGGTACGCGCGTCGTTGGCCGCCGCCGGACTGGCGCCCTCGGCCGTCGAGGACGTCGTGCGCGACTCCTATCCGCCGGCCTCGGTCGACGAGGGCATCCGCAGGGCGTCCCGGCACGCCGTGCGGCTCTTCGAGGAGGTCGGGGCCATGGCCGTGCCGGGCGGCGCCGAGGCGTTCGCGGCCGCCGGTCTGCTGCCGTGAACCCGTTCGGGCCGAGGACCACGCAGACCGAGAGGTGACGATGTCGGAGCAACTCCTCTTTCTGGACAGGGAAGCGGTGCTCGCCTGCCTCGCGCGGGTGGACGTGTGCGCGGAGACCGCGAAGGTGCTGTGCCGGCACGCCGAGGGCCGGGTGGAGCTGCCCCCCGAGGGCTATCTGCCCTGGGTCAACGGCGAGGGCGCCTACTGCCGTTCCCTGGCCATGCTCGGCGCGGTGGAGACCGACGGCGGTCCGCCGCTGCGGGGGATGAAGCTCATCAACGCCGCGACGAGCAATCCCTCGCACGGGAGGGAGCGGGCGGCGGGCCTGATGATGCTGTTCGACCCGGAGACCGCCCGGCCCCGGGTGCTGGCCGAGGCCGGCTGGCTGAGCGCGACCCGGACGGCCGCCTACACGATGGTCAGCCTGCGCCACCTCGGCCCGGAGCGGTGGGAGACGACGGCGTTCCTCGGCTGCGGGATGCTCGCCCGTGTCCATGTCGGGCTGCTCGCCGCGACGTTCCCACGCGCCACCCGCGTACACCTGTACGACACCGAGCCGCGGCGTGCCGAGGAGCTGGCCGGCTGGATCCGGGAGCGGCACCCGGACCTCACCGTCCGGGTGGAGCCGGAGGCCCGGCAGGCGGTGGCCGCGGCGCGGGTGGTGGTGACGACGACCACCGCCGACCGCGGCTACCTTCCGGCGGCGTGGCTCGCGCCCGGCACCTTCGTCGCCCACGTGTCGCTGGCCGACCTGCTGCCCGACGCGTTCCTCGCCGCGCAGGCCGTGTTCGTGGACGACGTCGCCCTGGTCGCCGACAACCCCCGCAGGATCTTGGGCCGCCTCATGCGCGAAGGACGGATCACGGACCGCCCGGCGAAGGACGGCGACCCGGCCCGCGTCCTGGACGGCACCCTCGGTCAGGTTCTCGTCGGCGAGCGGCCGCCCGTGCGGCCCAGCACGTCCCATGTCATCAGCAACCCCTTCGGCATGGCCGTCCTGGACGTCGGGCTGCTCGGCGCGGTGCACGACGCCGCCGTCAGCCTGGGGCTCGGCCGGTCCCTGACCCTCTACTGATCACTGGCCCCCTTCTGATCACTGGCCCCCTACTGGCCACTGGCCCTCCATCGACCATTGGCCCTCTACTGAATCGGGACAGCATGGACCATCACCTCTCCTGGGCCGGCCCCACGCCCGCACGCGGCCTGTTCTCCCTCGCCGAGCCGGAACCCGCCGTGATCAGGAAGCTCGCCGTGCGATCGGTGGAACTGTTCCGGGACCCGCGCGCCCACGACCGGCCCCTGGCGGGCAGCGTCGCCGGTGTGCTGTTCACCAAGACCTCGACCCGCACGCGTACGGCCTTCACCGCCGGCGCCATCCGGCTGGGCGCGGCCCCCGTCACCTACGGCCCGCATGACCTCCAGTTGAACACCGGCGAGTCGCTGGCCGACACGGGGCGGGTCCTCGGCAGCATGCTCGACCTCCTGGTCGCGCGCACCTCCGGCCCGCTGGACGAACTGCGGGAGCTGTCCCGCCAGGGCGGCCTGCCGGTGATCAACGCGATGGCGGCCGAGGAGCACCCCACCCAGGCGGTGACCGACCTGGCCACCCTGCACCTGGCGCTCGGGGATCCGTCCGGAGTGAGCGTGCTCTATGTGGGCGAGGGCAACAACACGGCGGTGGCCCTGGCCCACGCCCTGGCGGCCGTGCCGGGGGCGCGCGCCACCTTCAGCACTCCGCCCGGCTACGGGCTGCCGGAGGCGGAGTTGACGCGGGCGTCGCGGCGGGCCGAGGAGGTGGGTGCCTCGCTGGCGGAGGTGCACGATCTGGCACGCCTGCCCGACCGGGTGGACGTCGTGTACACCACCCGCTGGCAGACGACGGGCACCGCGAAACCCGACGCCGACTGGCGTGAGACGTTCCGCCCGTTCCATGTGGACGCCGCCCTGCTGGCCCGCTGGCCGCAGGCCCTGTTCATGCACGACCTGCCCGCCCACCGGGGTGACGAGGTCACCGGGGAAGTCCTGGACGGGCCGCGGTCCTTGGCCTGGACGCAGGCGGCCATGAAGCTCCCCGCGGCCATGGCCGTCCTGGAGTGGGTGGGCGCACAGCGCCCCGACACGAGCTGACGTGCCGCGCACCGCACCGTTCCCCGCCCGCCTCCCCACGGATCGAGGCCCGCCCGTGAAACCGGCCCGTGTCACCGCCTACCGCCATCTGACGCCCCGCGACCTGACGCCGCCCTCGGCGCCGCAGGTCTTCTTCGAACCGGCCGACACCGAGATCGGCGTGTGGGTCGCGCAGGACCTCATCGGGGAGGGCTGCGCCGTCCTCGACCTGGGGTCCGGCAGCGGTGCCGCCGCCGCTGCCATGGCCCGCGCGGGGGCGGCCCGGGTGCACGGCGTCGACTCGGGAGCGGACACCGTGGCCTGGGCGCGCGGGCACTACACCGCGTCCGACGGCGAGGGCCCCGTCACCTTCTCGCACGGCGACTTCACCTCGCTCTCCCCCGCCGAGCTGCTGGCGACCGCGCCCACCCCGCTCCCCCGCCCCCTGGTCGTCACCAGCAATCCGCCCTACGTTCCCCTCTCCCCCCGGGTCGACGCCCTGCGCCGGTCCGTCGGCGGGGGCCCGGACGGTCTGAAACTGATCCCCGCAGTCATCGCGCACGGCCGCGCGCTGGGCGAGGGCCTGGGCATCACCATCGGGAGCTACTCCAGCCCCCGCAAGGCCGTCGGGATGCTGGAAGCGGCCGGGTTCGCGGTGCACGCGGTCACCTTGTGCCCGCTGCCCTTCGGGGACTTCACCCGCGACCACCCCGATCAGGTCCTCCTCCTCGAGGAGCGGGGCGAGGCGGTGATCTGGCGCTCGGGCCCGTACCCACCGGCGTACTTCATCGTCGGCCTGGCCTGCCACAAGACCGCCGGGAACGGGACCCGGCCGGGTCATGCGGCCGGTCGGCCCGGGGACGCGGACGCGGCGCCGCGAAGGGGTCGGCTGACCGGGGAGGGGCTGATGGGGCTGCTGCGTGCCGCCGCCCGCTCCCGCACCACCCGGCTGGAGGCCCTGGACGAGGAGGCCTCGCCCCCCGGGGACGTTCTCGTGCGCGTCGTGGATCTGCCCCAGCCCGCCCTCCGCCGGCACTGGTGACCCGCGCCCACCGGCCGGTGGGCGTCCCGTCCCGTCGAGCAGAAAGGCCGTTCATGGACACCGTGCCCCTCTCCCCCGTCAGCGTCACCACCGGCGCTGTCGAACACAGCGTCGACTTCATCCGCCCACGGCTGCTGGCGACCGGGCACGACCGGGTGTCGCTGTACGCCGGTGTCCAGATCAACGGCGCCCCGCACCTGGGCACCAGCGTCATGCAGACCTCCGCGTTCCTGCTCGCCCGGACGGCGCGGGAGAGATTCGGCGTCGACGTCGGCCTGCGCTTCGGCGCCCTGGACAACACCGGCTGCGAGACACGCCGGTGCCCACGGACCGGGACCCTGTACGAGCGCTCCTTCCACCACGCGCTGGGCGCCGAGCGGATAGCGGAACTGACCCGGACCTACTACGGCGGCTTCTTCGACGCGCTGTCCGCGGCCACGGGCGTCGCCTACGAGATCGAGACCTACACGCGCCAGCAGGGCCGGCGGGACTTCCGGCAGGAGTTCCTCGACTCGCTGACCCGGATGGACACCCTGCGGTGGGTGCTCGCGCCGTCGCACGGCCAGGTGCCCCTGAGCCCTCCCTGCCCGCGGTGCGGCTGGGCGCAGAAGCGGGGCGAGCACACCGAGGTGCTCACGGCCGGGCCCGACCAGGCGGAGCTGGCGGCGGTCTGCCTGGACCACGGCCGTTACGTCGTGCGGATCCGGGCTGAGGAGGCGGCCGGGGCGTACATCGGCTCGGGCACGCTCCACCGCAACCTCCTCAAGGAGCGGGTGGCCGCGCGGGAGGACGCGCTCGCCGTGGTGGTCAAGGGCGCCGACTGGGCCGCGGGGTGCCGCCTGCTCGACGAGGCGTTCCTGTGCTGTGCGGGGGCGGCGCTCCCGGTGCGCGTGTTCACCCCCGTGGTGCTCTCGGCGTCCGGCGCCAAGCTCTCCAAGTCTCTGATCCGGGCGGGCAGGGCGGAGGCGTCGGCGGGCAGCGAGCCCTGGATGCTCGACGCGAGCGCCTGGCCGGGAACGGTCGAGGAGTACGCCCGACTGCTGCTCGGCCTGGTCTCTCTGATGCTGTCCGAGCCGTGCCACTTCGAGCGCGGCTACACCACGCTCGAAGTGCCACGGCTCATCGACGCGGCCGGTCTGCGGATCGGGGCACCGGCGTGAAATCCCGGTCGGCGAGGTATCCGGGCCGTTGCTGCGGGGCCGCGTACGGCGTGGTCAGCGGGTTCTCGACGCTGTTGTAGACGACGAAGAGGTTGGTCCTCGGGAACGGTGAAACGTTTCCGCCGGAGGCGTGCAGGCAGTTGCAGTCGAACATGACGGCGGAGCCGGCCGCTCCCGTGAACTGCCGGATGCCGTGCCGTTCGGCCAGTGCCGTCACGGCGGGGCGATCGGCCGGTCCGGCGGGCAGGTTCTTGCCCAGCAGCGACAGCCGGTGGTAGCCGGGAGGGGTCTGGCCGACCGAGGGCACGAAGGTCCACTGGGAGCCGGGGATGATCATGAGGGGGCCGTTGAACGGGAGGTTGTCCGTGAGGGCCACGGAGAAGCTGAGCGCGCGGGGCGCGGGCATGCCGTCCTCGGAGTGCCAGGTCTCGAAGTCCGAGTGCCAGCCGAACTTCGAGCCGTCGAAGGCGGCCTTGTAGTTGATCCTGCTCTGGTGGACGTAGACGTCCGAGCCGAGGACCTGCCGGGCGCGGTCGGCGAGGCGGCCGGACCGCACCAGGCGCTCGAAGACCTCGCTGAGCCGGTGCACCTCGAAGACGGAACGGATCTCCTCGGAGTCCGGTTCGCGGACCACTCGCCCGGAGGAACGCAGGGCGGCATCGGAGGCCATGCGCCGCATTTCCTCGTGGCACTCCCGCACTTCGGCGTGCTCCAGCAGGGCGTCGAAGGCGAGGAAGCCGTCCCGGTCGTAGGCCGCCACCTCCTCGGCGGACAGCGGACCTTTCGCGCCGTCGCCCCACACCACGGGATGGTGGCGTCCGAAGGGCACCGATTCGGTCACGAAACGGGTGGGATAGAGATCTTCCCTGGATTCCCTGGATTCCCTGGATTCCCTGGATTCCCCGGATTCCCCGGATTCCCCGGATTCCCCGGATTCATGGCGTTCTACGGACTCGACGGATTCGACGGATTCGACGGACTCAGCCATATTGATTTCCTCCGCGGTGGGCAGTGGATAATTTCCCCCTGCCCGTCGACCTGTCCGGAGAAACTTTCGCCGCGACGCATCCGTCGGGTCCCCGCCATTTCCCTCACATGGGATGTGTCGCAATGCGGCGGGCGACATACGAAAGGAGGAGGCACGTGATGATGTACAGGGAACCGACCACGGAGAGAACAGGTAGGTAGGGGTAGCCGTAAGGAGTCGCCGTGTTCTGCGCCAGGAGTTTTCCGGCGTAGAGGAGTTCTTCGTACATGATGAAGAAACCGAGTGAGGTGTCCTTCAGCGTCACGACCATTTGGCTGATTATGCTCGGCAGCATGGTCCGCACCGCCTGCGGCATGACCACCGCCGTCATCACCTGTGTCTTGCGCATCCCCAGCGCGTATCCGGCCTCGAACTGCCCCTTGGGGACGGCGCCGACCCCCGCCCGCAGGATCTCCGCCTGGGCCGCGCCGTTGTACAGGGCGATGCCGATGACCAGGGCCCACAGTGTCGGGCTCGTGAAATGCGCCGCCACCCATTCCCCGGGGCTCCCCAGATACTCGCGCAGCAGGTCGGCGACGGCCGTGATGCAGGTGCGCAGCAGGTCGGTGGCGTACAGGGCGAAGACCGTGATGATCACCGGCACGGCGCGGAAGAACTCCACCAGCGCCCCGGCCGGCCCGCGCACGAGGCGGTGCGACGAGAGCCGGCCCGCGGCGAACAGGAAGCCCAGCGCCAGGGAGAGCACCACCGCGAGGACGAACGCCTTGAAGGTGTCCACCATGCCGGTGAGGACGCGCACCTGCACACCGCGGTACTCGAACGCCTCCCACATCCGCGCGTCGAACTGCCCGGCGTCGGAGAGCCGCAGCAGGATCCAGCAGAGCGCGCCGCCGGTCACCGCCGCCACCGCCAGCGCGTACCAGCCGTGGCGCCGGCGGGCGCGCGGGCCCGGGGCCTCGAACAGGGCCGATTTCATCCGGGCACCGCCAGACGCCGTTCCAGCAGGCGGAACGCGGTGCTGATGACCGCGATCAGCACCAGGTAGGCGGCGGTCACCCAGAGGAAGACGACCGCCACCGCGTAACCGCGCTCCACCAGGGTCTTCTCCGTGCTGAACAGTTCGTAGACGCTGAAGCCGCCGGCGAGCGCGGAGTTCTTGACCAGAGTGATCATGACGTTGCCCAGCGGGGGGACCGCCGCCCGCCCGGCCTGGGGAAAGACGATCAGCACGGCCGTCTGCGCCGTGGACATGCCGAGGCTGCGGGCGGCTTCCGCCTGACCGATCTCCACGGTGTTGACGCCCGAGCGCAGCGCCTCGCACACGAACGCCGACGCGTAGCCGCCCATCACCAGCACGGCGAGCGTGAAGTAGTCCGCTCCGGTGAGGCCGAGCATGGGCAGCCCGAGCGTCACCCCGAAGAACAGGACGGTGAGCGGGGTGTTGCAGAGCACTGTCACGACGGTCGCCCCCAGTGCGCGGCACAGCGGCACCGGGCCGACGCGCAGGGAGACGAGCAGGACCCCCAGGGCGAACGCGAGCAGGGTGCTCAGGCACATCAGCCGAATGGTGCCCAGGAACCCCTGCCAGAAGAGATCGGCGTTGTCGGTCAACACCTCCATGGGCGCCTCCATGCTGACGGGGTGGCGGCGGTGAGCGGCCCGGCCAGGTGCCGTCGACGGCGGACGACCTCCATGGGTCAGTACCGCTGTACCGGCGGCGGCGTCGGTGCCGCGACGCCGGAACGGCCGAGGGTGGCGCGGTAGGCCCGGAGCCAGTCGCCGTTGCGGACGTGGTGTTCGAGGGCGTCGTTGACGGCGTCGCGCAGGACCGCGTCCCCGCGTGCGAGGCCCACACCGTAGGGCTCCTTCGAGAAGGGTTGGCCGAGGACCCGCAGCCGGCCCTGGTTCTGCGCCGCGTACCCCTTCAGGATCGTGTCGTCGGCGGTGACGGCGTCCACCACGTTCATGATGAGATCCTGCACGCAGTGCGCGTAGCTGTCGTGGGATACGACGGCCACCCCGAACTCCGGTCGGCGGATCCGCTCGAACGGCGTGGACCCGGTGACCGTGCAGACCCTCTTGCCGCGCAGTTCCCTCGGGCCGCGGATGTCCCGGTTCCCCTTGGCGACCAGGAGATCCTGTCCGCCCAGGTAATAAGGACCCGCGAAGGAGACCTGCTTCTTCCTCTCCTCGTTGATCGTGTAGGCGCCCACGTACAGGTCGACGTCACCTTTGGATATCGAGATCTCCCGCACCTGCGGAGCCACGGTCTTCCATTCGATCTCGGCCGGACCGAACCCCAGATACGCGGCGACCATGGTCGCTATCTCCACGTCGAATCCCGAGCGCTGTCCAGTCACCGGATCCTCGAATCCCATGAACGGGTGGTCGGACTTCACGCCTATGGTTATGGTCTTCTTCGCGACGGCCCGCGAGAGGCCTTTGGAACCGACGGCATCGGACGTCGTCCGGACGGGGTATTCGAGGCGGGGGGCGTCGGCCGTCAGCGCTCCGACACTGCCCGGGACACTTCCTTGCCGGCCGCAGCCACTCAGCACAGGAAACAACAGCAGCACCAGGAAACTCAGGCGACGGACCCGTGCGCGCATCTTCCCTCCTCAGGACGATGTGGCACCCCCGGTACGAGGACCCGAAAGGGCATGCGTCGAAATGGAGTGGCGTCCGCCCAGTATCGGTGAGACCGATGTGCCGCGCTACCCCGACTCGGCGCCGGAGGACCGGTACGCCCCGGCGCCGGTGACGGCCTGCCCCGCGTCACGCGGGCAACGGCCCGTCCGCCTCGTGGAGCGGACGGGCCGTGCCGGATCCGTCAGGTGCGGTACGCGAAGTAGCGCGCGTCGGGGTACGACGCGAGGACGCTCGCGAGCGACCTGCGGTAGGTGTCGGTGGAGTGGTAGGTGAGGTACGGCATGCCCCGCCGGTTGTCACGGTACGTCACCAGCATGGAGTGGTCCTTGGAGCCGTCCTTGTTGAAGTCCACCTGGAGGACGTCACCGACGTCCAGCTTGTAGACGCTCGACAGGTTGGGGGCCCGCCGGTTGGACAGCGTGAACCACGCGAACTCGTTCACGCCGACCCAGGAGGTGCTCTGCTTCGTGCCGTCGTACCACCAGTTCCGGTAGTCGGAGGCCGAGCCCGGGACGGACTTCCAGCCGCCCGCCTTCAGCGCCTGGCTGACGAAGTTGGTGCAGTCACCGCCGGCTCCGTTGAACTTCCGGTACGCCGGGTTGTAGCTGTACCAGTACTTCTCCGCGTACCGCGCCATGGCGGAGTAGTCGTAACTGCCGGCCGTCTTGCCCGAGGGCAGCGGCGAGGAGGGGTACTTGGTGGACGCCGGCGTGCCGTCCGGGTACTGGTTGCCGTCGTCGACGGTGTTCACGCGGGCCACCGACGGTTCGGCGACCGCGACGGGGCCGTCGTCGCGGGAGGTGATCGCCGTCAGCTTCCAGCCGCCGTCCTTCGTGCCGGCGAGCTTCAGCTCCTGCCGCGTCGAGAACGCGGTGGTGTCCGGTTCGTCCCCGCGCAGCTTCTTGTACGTGAGCGTCGATTCCGCGGTGACCTCGACGGTCGCCGTGCCACCGGTGATCGTGGCGCGCTCCACGACGACGCGGGTGTCCGCCTTGGTGTAGGCCTCGCCGAGCTTCGCCAGCCGCGACTTGCGGGCGCGCAACGACCGCAGCGCGGCGTCCTCGTCCTTCTTCAGCCGGCCGGACATGCGCGTCGCGGCAGCGCCGGCACCGGAGCCGCCGCGTCCCGCGCGCTCCTCCACCAGGGCCCCGGTGCGCCGGGAGAGGACGTCGTCGGCGATGCGGGCGAAGGCGGCGACCGTCTCGCGGTCGGCCTTGCGGGGCTGCTCGCCGGCGGTGTCCGCGTGGGCGGGGGACGTGAGCAGGGAGCCGGATGCCACGGCCGCGGCCAGACTTGCGACGGCGGCGGGTCTGTATCTCTTGGGTATCACTGTGTTTCCTCATTTGTCGCCTGATCACCCCGGTTGGGGGACGGAATCTTCGCACAACTCCGCGCCGTGCCCGCGCCGTTCGTTCCACGCGCGGACAGGAGGGCGGCGAACCGGCCCGCGAGAGCCCCGGCGGCGACGCCCCGCGTACCTCTAGGGTGTGCGGCAGAGCGCAGCAGAGGAGGCATACGGGGTGGGTGGGCGCAGGATAGCCGCAGGTGAGGGATCCGCGGAACGCCGGGCCGCACCGGGGGGCCGCCGCGCGGCGACCGGCCGGCGCAGGAAGGCCGCGGAGCGGCGCGGGGCGTGGCCGGACGGCGGCGTGTCCGGCGCCCTCGCCAGGTGGCGCGGCCGGCTCCGGTGGCTGCGCCCCGCCTACCCGCGGCCGGGCCGCGCCGGATGGCGGCGGTGGATACCGTCGTGGCGTCAGTGGCTGGGCGCCTTCCTCTACTTGGTCCTCGGTCTGACCGGTTTCGTCACGATCGCGTACGCCGCCACGGACATACCGGATGATCTCAACTCGTTCGCCACGCAACAGGACAACGTGTACTACTGGTCCGACGGCACCGTGATGGCCCGCACCGGCTGGGTCATCCGGCAGGAGATACCGCTGGACAAGGTGCCGCCGAAGGTCCGGGGGGCCGTCCTCGCGGCCGAGAACGCGAGCTTCTACTCGGATTCCGGTGTCTCGCCGAGCGGCGTGCTGCGGGCCGCGGGCGCCGCGCTCACCGGAGGGGAGACCCAGGGCGGGTCGACCATCACCCAGCAGTACGTGAAGAACGTCTACCTCAGCCAGGACCGCACGCTGTCCCGCAAGTTCACCGAGGCGCTGATCGCCGTGAAGCTGGACAACCGGACGAGCAAGGACAAGATCTTCCAGGACTACCTGAACACGAGCTGGTTCGGGCGTGGCACCTACGGCATCCAGCGCGCCTCGCACGCCTACTACGGCAAGGACGTCTCGCGGCTCAACGCCAGCGAGGGCGCCTTCCTCGCCTCGCTCCTGAAGGGCGCCGGACTCTACGACCCGGCCCTCGGCAAGGAGAACCACGAGCGGGCCGTCGAGCGGTGGAACTGGATCCTGGACCGCATGGTCGAGACGGGCCATCTCACGCAGGCCGAGCGCGCCACGTACAAGAAGTTCCCGGAACCCACGAAGTCGGGCTCCGGCACCACCCCCGGCGCGCAGACCGGCTACCTGGTGGAGCTGGCCAAGCGCAACGCGATCAAGGCCGGGCACATCAAGGCCGCCGACTACGACCTCGGCGGCTACCAGATCCGCACGACCTTCGACCGGGGCCGCACGAAGGCGCTGACCGCCGCCGTCCGGAAGGCCGAGAAGGGCTTCGACGCCGAGCGGCGGCCCGAGAACGACAAGTACGCCAGGATCGGCGCGGCGAGCGTGGCCCCGGACGGCCGGCTGCTCGCCGTGTACGGCGGCCACGACTTCCTGAAGCAGGGCTTCAACCAGTCGAACGCGACGACCATTCCGGCCGGCTCGGTCTTCACCCCGTTCGTCTACGCCGCCGCGCTGGAGGACGGTGTGCGGCGCACCCGGGAGGGGGGCCGCACACCGGTCTCCCCGGCCAGCGTGTACGACGGCGACGACGGGGTCGCCGTACGGACGCCGGAGGGGCCGTACTGGGACCGCAGCGGCAAGGTGGTGAAGGGACAGAACGAAGGCGGTCGCGACTGGGGCGAGGTGACGCTGCGGCGGGCCGTCGCCGACTCGGTCAACACACCCCTGCTCCAACTCGGCCTCGACGTCGGCCTCGACCGGGTGGAGAAGTACGCCCTGCGGTCCGGGCTGCTCAAATCGAGCCTCGGGGAGCGGGTCCCCGGCTTCGCGCTCGGGGAGAACTCGACGCCCAGCGCCATCCGGATGGCCGGCGCCTACCGGACCTTCGCCGACGACGGCATGCACACCGACCCCTACTCGGTGCGCTCGGTCACCCGGGCCGGGGACGCGGTGCCGCTCACCAGGCCGAGGCCCGCCCGCGCGATGTCGAAGGAGACCGCCCGGGCGGTCACGGACGCCCTGCGGACCACGATGACCGACGGGTCGGCCGAGGCGGCGGGCGGGGCGCACGCCGGCGCCGTGGGCAAGACCGGGACGACCACCGCGAACACGGCGGGCTGGTTCGTGGGGGGCACCGAGGACGAGACGACGGCCGTGGTCGTCTACCGCATGTCGCTGAAGAACCTGGTGCCGCTCCCCCTGACGGGGCTCGGCGGCGACGCCCCGGGGACGCCCGGCAGCGAGCGGGCGGTGCGCCTGTGGGCCGACTACGTCAAGGCGGCGAAGTAGCGTCGGGCGGCCCCGGCGGCCCTACTTGACCAGCGCCTTCCAGTCGGGCGCCTGCGCGGGGTCGAGCAGCCGCAGCCGGTCGAGGACCTTCGGGTCCTGGGCGTCGAGCCAGTCCGCCAGCTCCCGGAAGGACACGCACCGCACACCCTTGCGCGGGCACACCTCCCGCATCACGTCCTCGACGGCGTTCATGTAGATGCCGCCGTTCCAGTCCTCGAAGTGGTTGCCGACGAACATCGGCGCCCGGCTGCCGTTGTAGACGCGATTGAAGCCGTTCAGGTACGACTTGCGGACCTGCGCCTCCCAGGCCGGGTACTTCGCCGGGTCGCCCTGGGTGCTGTCGCCGGACTGGTGGTAGAGGAAGTTGAAGTCCATGGAGAGGACCTGCACCTCTTTGCCCTCCATGGGCAGGAGTTGGAGGGGGAAGTTCCAGATGGAGTCGACCTTGGACGGCCAGATCTGGAAGTCCCCCGAGGAACTCGCGTCGTAGCGCCAGCCGAACGGTTTGATCGCGGCCAGGAGGTTCTTCTGCCCCTCCAGGCAGGGCGCGCGGCCACCGACCACTTCCCGGTCGGGGTCGAAGGGCAGGGGCGCCTCCTGGGTGAAGCCGGTGTTGGTCTTCCACTCCTTCATGAACGCGTACGTCTGCTCGATCTCGCTCTTCCACTCCCCGGTGCTCCAGTCACCGCCGCCCTTGGGGCCGCAGAAGTGCCCGTTGAAGTGCGAGCCGATCTCGTTGCCGTCCTTCCAGGCGCCGCGCAGTTGCTCCAGCGTGGTCCGAATGTGCGGGACGGTCGGGTACGAGATGGCGGCCGACCCCGGGTTGTGCTGCGGCGGGCGGTAGAGCGACTTCCTGCTCTCCGGCAGGAGGTAGATGCCGGTGAGGAAGAAGGTCATGTGGGCCTTGCTCTCCCGCGCCACCTGGCGGAAGTGGGAGAAGCGGTGGTCGTCGCCCTCCAGCGCGCCGTCCCAGGAGAAGACCACGAACTGCGGCGGCTTCTCACCGGGCTTCAGCTTCTTGGGCTTGAGCTGCCCGGGCTGCGGCCCGGCGTACGAGGTGGAGCCGTCGCCCAGCACCCGGACCTTGCCGTCCCACTTCTCCTCGTCCTTCTTCGCGCGCTTGGCGGCCCGCGCCTTCTGCGCCGCGTCGCCCGAGGAGGTGGTCGCGGTGTGCCGCGCCTCGCCCCGGCTCCCGGAGGAGTCCCCGAAGGCGAGAACGCACGTGGTCGCCACCCCGCCGAGGCCGAGCACGGCCGCCACCACGGCCATGCGCCTGCGCTTGCGCGCCTTCTCGCGCGCCTTGCGGGCGGCGCGGGACTCGGTCCAGGCGGGTTCAGTGCCGGCGGGTTCGCTCACTGCGGTCCTACCCCGTGTTCATCGCAGCAGGGCCGCGCGTGAATTGTTTGTATGAATATAGGACCGACCGAGTGGTCTTCAGTACCCCGATTTGCTCACACCCCCCTCACGGGCCGGTCGCGCGGAGGTGAACGCCGGGGACAACGGCGCCAATGGGGCTGGCTTGTCCCGGTATGCACGGCGCATCGGATGTGAGAGCGCACGCTCCATGAGCACGCTGTGCGCCCTTTCGGTTCCTGTGGGTGACGTCAACGCTGAGCACACCGCACATGACTCAGGTGACCCCCGATCCCCCGGCCCCGGTCGGGCGGACCGGCGGCGGAAGGAGTGCACGGTGTTGCTTCTCATCTCCCCGGACAGCGTCGAGGAGGCCCTCGACTGCGCGAAGGCGGCGGAGCACCTCGACATCGTCGACGTCAAGAAGCCCGACGAGGGCTCGCTCGGCGCCAACTTCCCGTGGGTCATCCGGGAGATACGCGCCACCGTCCCGGCCCACAAACCGGTGTCCGCCACCGTGGGGGACGTGCCGTACAAGCCGGGCACGGTGGCGCAGGCCGCGCTCGGCGCGGTCGTCTCCGGCGCCACGTACATCAAGGTCGGCCTCTATGGGTGCACGACGCCCGAGCAGGGCATCGACGTCATGCGGGCGGTCGTCAGGGCGGTGAAGGACCACCGGCCCGACGCGCTCGTCGTCGCCTCCGGGTACGCCGACGCGCACCGCGTCGGCTGCGTCAATCCGCTCGCCCTGCCCGACATCGCCGCCCGTTCCGGAGCCGACGCGGCCATGCTGGACACCGCGATCAAGGACGGGACGCGGCTCTTCGACCACGTTCCGCCGGACGCCTGCGCCGAGTTCGTCCGCCGCGCCCACGCGTCCGGCCTGCTCGCCGCCCTCGCGGGCAGCGTCAAGCAGGCCGACCTCGGTCCGCTGACCCGCGCCGGCACGGACATCGTGGGGGTGCGGGGCGCGGTCTGTGCGGGCGGTGACCGCAACGCCGGACGGATCCGGCCGCAGCTGATCGCCGCCTTCCGGGCCGAGATGGACCGGCAGGCCAGGGAGTACGCCGCCGACGTCCCGGCCGCGAACTGACCACCGGGATGCGGAGAGCGAAAGGCGGCCGCGGCCGGACCGTACCGCTTGCCGACCCAGCCGCCCGCACCGTCCTGCCCGCGCGCGTCCCGGCCCTCGTCACCGACCGTGGTCCCCGAGGCGCTTTCGACCTGCGTGGACGCGCCGGGCCATCCCTCGCCCGCTGCCTGCGAGAGGCGTGGCGATGAGGTGCCGGGCGGCCGTACTGCGCGCGTCCGACGCCCCGTTCACGGTCGAGGACGTGGTTCTGAGCAGTGAGCCGGCCCCCGGCGAGCTCCTGGTCGAGATCGCGGGCTGCGGGATGTGCCGGACGGATCTCGCGGTCCGGCGGTCCGGCGGCCGCAGCCCGTTGCCGGCCGTCCTCGGGCACGAGGGCGCCGGGGTCGTGGTGGGGGCGGGGAGCGGCCCTGACGGCGCGTTCGAGGTCGGCGACCACGTCGTGCTGAGCTTCGACTCCTGCGGGCACTGCCCCAACTGCCGGGGCGCGGCCCCCGCCTACTGCGACTCCTTCGCCTCCCTCAACCTCTTCGGGGGGCGCGAGGAGCGACCGCCGCGCCTCACCGACGCGGCCGGTGCGGCGCTGGCCCCCCGCTGGTTCGGGCAGTCCTCGTTCGCCCAGTACGCGCTCGTCGCGGCTCGCAACGCCGTCCGGGTTGACCCCGCGCTGCCGCTCGAACTGCTCGGGCCCCTCGGCTGCGGCTTCCTCACGGGCGCCGGAGCCGTCCTGAACACCTTCGGCGCGGGTCCCGGCGACACCCTCGTCGTCCTCGGCGCGGGGGCGGTGGGCCTGGCCGCGGTGCTGGCGGCCACCGCCGCCGGCGCGCTGACCGTGGCCGTCGACCGGCGGCCCGGGCGGCTGGCCCTGGCCGAACGGTTCGGCGCGGTCCCGCTGCCCGCCGCGACGGCCGCGCTGCCCGAACGGATCCGCCGGCTGACCGACGGCGGCGCGCGGTACGCCCTGGACACCACGGCCTCGGGCCCGCTCATCAACGCCGCGCTGCACGCGCTGCACCCCACCGGCAGCCTTGGCCTGGTGGCACGCCTGCACACCCCCCTGACCCTCGAACCGGGCACGCTCGACCGGGGCCGCAGCGTCCGCCACATCTGCGAGGGGGACGCCGTTCCCGCGCTGTTGATCCCGCGGCTGACCGGCATGTGGCAGGCCGGTCGCTTCCCCTTCGACCAGCTGATCCGCACCTACCCGCTGGCCGACATCAACGAGGCCGAACGCGACTGCGACGCGGGCCGCGTGGTCAAGCCCGTCCTCCTCCCGGTGGGGACGCGATGAGGCACGGCACGCGCTACCACGGCTTCCCCTCATCGCACGCACAGACACCCCCAGCCCTCACTCCCGCCCACGGAGGAACCATGGCCGGCACGGCGCCGCAGCGGACCGACGCGGAAGGTGTGGAGGGAGGTGTGGGTCTGACCGCCCTCCTGGTCGCCGCCGCACGGGCGATCGAGACCCACCGCCACGACAGCCTCGCCCAGGACCCCTACGCGGAGCACTTCGTGCGTGCCGCCGCCGCCTGTGCGCGCTGGCCGGTGCGCATCGAGCAGGTGCCCGAGGGGGACGGTGACCCGCTGTGGGGGCGGTTCGCCCGCTACTTCGGCCTGCGCACCAGGGTCCTCGACGACTTCCTCCTGCGGTCGGCCCGTGCGGACGCCCGCCAGGTGGTCCTGCTGGGGGCCGGGTTGGACACCCGGGCCTTCCGGCTGGACCTGCCGTCCGACCGCGTCGTGTTCGAGATCGACCGGGCGGGCGTCCTCGCCTTCAAGCAGCGGGTGCTCACGGACCTGTCGGCCGCCCCGAGGGTCAAGCGCGTCCCCGTCCCGGCCGACCTGCGCGCGGACTGGGTCAGCGCCCTGACCGCCGCCGGCTTCGACCCCGCCGCACCGAGCGTCTGGCTGGCCGAGGGTCTCCTCTTCTACCTGCCGGGCCCCACCGAGACGCACCTCGTGGACACGGTGGACGGGCTCACCACCCCGGGCAGTGCTCTGGCCTTCGAGGCCAAGCTGGAGAAGGACCTGCTGGCGTACCGCGACAGCCCGATCTACGTGGCGACGCGCGAACAGATCGGCATCGATCTGCTGTGCCTCTTCGACAAGGGGCCGCGGCCCGACTCCGCGGGCGATCTGACGGGAAGGGGCTGGTCCACCTCGATGCACACGCCGTTCGAATTCACCCGACGGCACCGGCGTGGCCCCCTCCCCGAGCCGAACGACGCGCTGGAGGGGAACCGGTGGGTGTTCGCGCACAAGCGGCGGCCGAGCCGCTGACGGACCGCGTCAGACGTTCCGGGCGGCCACCAGGCGGTCGCCCGGGATCCCGGCCCGGTCCGGCGCGTAGTAGTCCTCGATGCCGTCGGCCCACGTCGCGACGGTGATGCGGTCCTCGGCGTCCGGGCCGAAGGCGTCGAAGAGGGCGTGGATGTTCGCCTCCTCGAAGCCGATCGCCCTCATCAGCGACACGAAGAGCGGGCGCTCGATGAGGCCGTCGCCGTCCGGGTCGCCGAGTGCGGAGAGCGCCGTGGCGAACTCGGTGACCGTGGGGCCGAAGCGCTCGGGGTCGAGCACGAACGGACGGAATTCGTCCACGGTGATCACGCCGTCGCCGTCGGCGTCCAGTTCCGTGGCCAGCGACGTCCAGTAGCGGCGGAACGCGGCGCGGATGGCTGCTTTGGCGCTCTCGTCCGACGCGGTGGCCGCCGCCAGGACGCGGTCCGTCATGAGGTCGAAGTCGTGAGAGTCGATCACTCCGTTGCCGTTGGCGTCGAAGAGGGAGAAGACCAGCTCGATGCGCTGGGCGGCTGCTGTTCGCATGTCCGTCACCTGATTTCCGCGGCCGGTCGGTTCCCGGGTCCCGCTGATTGACTGCTCCCACGTAACCGTGCAGGAGGGCGGGCGCGCGGGTGAGGCACTTTTCATCACCGGAACAGGTGAGCTCACGGGCCGGGCGTCGACGGGCCGAGGCCCTTGCTGCGGGTGGCCGTCACCGCGGCGAGGGCGACCAGGGCGGGGAAGACCAGCATGGCCGGTGTCGGGCTGAAGCGGGCCAGGAGGACGCCCGCCAGGGCGGGGGCGAGCGCGGCGGCGGAGCCCGCGGCGAACAGCACGCCGCTGACCACGCGCCCTTGCAGGTGGTCCGGTGTGACGGCGGCCTGGTGGGCGAAGAGCGCCGCGTTCGCGGTGGGCCCGAGGAAGACGGCGGCGGCCAGCGGGACGGCGGCCAGCACGCTGCCGGCCAGCAGGGTACTCACCGCCATCAGCGCGGCGGTGGTCCAGCACAGCACCCGCAGCAGGACGGGCAGCCGCAACCGGCGTTGCAGCGCGGGGGCCACGAGGGCGCCGAGGAAGCCGCCCAGCGCGAAGATCGTGCCGGCGAGTCCGACCAGGGCCGGGGGGACGCCCGCGTCGAGCAGGGCGAGTGTCATCGCGAAGATCATGCCGGTGAAGGCCATGTTCAGCGGTGCGGCGATCACCAGCAGGGCGCGCAGGAAGGGATGGCCGAGGAGGAAGCGCAGGCCCTGCGCCGCGGAGACGGCGGCGGGCGGGGCCGCCTCCTGCCGGGCCTCCTGGAGCGGCCGCCGGATGCAGGTGACGGCCACGAGGGAGAGCAGATGGCTCAGCGCGTTCCCGAGGAAGGGCAGGGCGCGGCCGAGCCCGAACAGCAGTCCGCCCAGCGGTGGACCGCTCAGCGAGACGGCGTACGCGCGCGCCTCGTTGCGGGCGACGGCGGCGGTGAGCTGCTCGGGGCGAACCAGATTGCGCACCGAGGCGTGCTCGGCGGTGCTGAAGACGGCCGTGGCGGCGGCGCCGGCGATCACCACCGCGACGATCACCGGCAGGCTCGCGGCGCCCGCGGCCACCGCCCAGCCGAGCAGCGCGTACCCCGCGAGCCGCAGCACATCGCAGATGATCATCAGGCGGCGCCGGTCGACCCGGTCGGCGAGGACACCGGCCGGCAGCCGGCACACCAGGGTGGTGACGAGACCGGCGGTGCCGACGAGCCCGGCCTGCGCGGGGGACCCGGTCTGCTGGAGCACCAGCAGCGGCAGCGCCAGTTCCACCATGGCGCCGCCCAGGTCGGACAGGCACTGCCCGCTCCACAGCAGGTTGAAGTCGCGGTTGCGCCACAGCCCCGACGGCCGGTCGCCGGCCGCCGCCGCGACGGGGCCCTCGCCGACGGACGGTCGGCTCACACCGGGTCCCCGGCGGACGCGGTCCCGGGCGTCCCGGCGGCGCCCTCCGTGACCGGGATGACCATCATCTTCGTGACGGAGCCGTCGTCGCCGACGACGTCCCGGACGTGGCGGAAGCCCATGCGGCGGCACAGGGCGAGACTGGCGGTGTTCTCGGCGCCGACCATGCCGTACGCCTCGCTGAGCCCGAGGGTGTCGCCGGCGTACCGGAGCAGGCCCCGTACGGTCTCGCCGCCGAGGCCGCGCCCCCAGTAGGCGGGGGCGAGCGCGGTGATGAGTTCATGGCCGTCGACGTTGCCGGTGGGTTTCACCTCGGCGTGACCGACGTAGGCGTCCGCGAGCCACAGGCCCCACACGTCGAACCGGTGCTCGGGGTAGACATCGGTGAGGATGGCGCGGAACACCTCGCGCAGCTGCGGTTCGGGTGCGCGGTCCTGGCCCATCCAGCGGCACACCTCCTCGTCCCGCAGCAGCGCGACGAAGTGGTCCTCGTGTTCGGGTCGGTAGGGGACGAATTCCAGGCGTTCGGTACGCAGGACGGGGGTCATGGCGGCTCCTCGGGGGTGTTGCCGTGCGGTGGTGGGCCGAGGGCGGTGGGGCGCCGGAACGGCACTGGGTGGGGGGCGGGCGCCGGGCCGGCGCGGGTGCGGCCGGCCCGGCGGGTGGAGCGAGGGGCGGTCAGGCGCCGGCGTTCTCCATGCGCTCGCGCAGGCTCTTGGGCCGCATGTCGGTCCAGACCTCGTCGACGTAGGCGGAGCACTCGGCCTCGGTGCCCTCCTTCCCGACGGGCCGCCAGCCCGCGGGCACCTCGATGTCGGCGGGCCAGAGCGAGTACTGCTCCTCGTCGTTGCGCAGCACCTGGTAACGGGTGTTCTCGTCCATGTCGCCTTCTCTCATTGCCGGTTCGGGTGGTCGGTGGGGTTCGGGCAGTCGGGGGCGGTCGGTCGGGGCGCGGGGTGCGCGAGGGCCGTGCCGGGCGGTGCGCCGGGGCGGTGCCTCGCGGGACCGGGGTGGGGTCACCGGCCTCCCCGGGCGTGCCGGGCGAGGTGGCGCAGGGCCTCGCCGAAGTCCTCGGCCGCCCGGCGCACGGCCGCCGTGTCGTGCAGGCCGGGCCGGTGGTGCCAGGTGAAGGCGAGCCGGCCGTGCTGCACCGCGCCCACCACCTCCACCGGGTGCGAGCCGGGGTCCCTCGGGTCGTGGTCCTGTCCGAAGGAGCCGTGTTCGGCGCGGACCAGGCCGCCGTCCGCCGTCTCGGGGCGCGCGTCCCACTGGCCGAGGTAGTTGAACACCACCTGGCTGTGGGCCTGGGCGCCGAGGCGTTCACGGACCTCGGGCGGCCCGAAGGTGCGCAGGGCGCCGTAGCCGATGCCGTTGCCGGGCACGGCGCGCAGCTGGCGGCGGACCGCCTTGACCAGGGACCGCCAGTCGCGGTCGGGGCCGAGGTCGCCGGGGCCCGGCACCTGGATGGCGACCGGGTAGACGGTGGTGAACCAGCCGACGGTGCGCGAGAGGTCGACGCCGTCGAGCAGGTCCTCCCGGCCGTGGCCCTCCAGGTCCAGGCGGATGCGGTCCTGGCCGGTCCAGCGGGCCAGCGCGAGGGCGAGCGCGGCGAGCAGGACGTCGTTGACGCGGGTGCGGTAGGCGGTGGGCGCCGAGCGCAGCAGCGCCGTGGTGTCGTCCTCGTCGAGTTCCACGCTCACGGTGGCGGCCGGTCCGCCTCCGCTCGCCGTGGCCGGGTCCGCCGGGGCGGGCTCGGCGCCCACCGTCTGCTCCCAGTGCGGCAGTTCGCTGTCCAGGCCGCCCTCGGCGACGTGCGCGGCCAGGCGCCGGGACCACTCGCGGAAGCTGGTGCCGCGCTCGCCGAGCGCGACCGGATCGCCCTGGCGGGCCTGTCGGTAGGCGCTTTCCAGGTCGTCGCGCAGGACGCGCCAGGAGACGGCGTCCACCACCAGGTGGTGGGCGACGAGGAGGAGGTAGGCGGGCCGCTCCGGGTCCCCGGTGAACAGGGCCGCCCGCAGCTGCGGGCCACCGGCCAGGTCGAAGCCCGCGTGGAGTTCGTCGGCGGCCTTGGCCATCGCCGCGTCGGCGTCCTCGGTGGACAGACCGGTCAGGTCGTGGCGTACGAGGATGTCGGCGCCCGCGGCGGGCGGCGGGTTGAACTGCCGCCAGCCGTGCTCGTCCCGGGTGAAGCGCATGCGCAGGGCGTCGTGGTGTTCGAGGAGGGCGTCGAGCGCGGCGCGCAGCGCTCGCGGGTCGGGGGGACCGTCGAGTTCGAGGAGCGCCGACTGGTTGAAGTGGTGGTGGGCCGCGCGGGGTGTGGTCAGGAACCACTCCTGGATCGGGGTGAGCGGCACCTCGCCGGTGACCGGGCCGTCCGCCGAGGGCCGGGGCGCGGCGCGGACCACGGTGGCGAGTTCGGCGACGGTCTGGTGCGTGAACAGGTCCCGGGTCGCGACGTGCAGTCCGTCGCGGCGCATCCGGGAGACGACCTGCATGCTGAGGATGGAGTCGCCGCCGAGCGCGAAGAAGTTGCCGTCGGCGCCGACCTCCTCGATGCCGAGCACGTCGGCCCAGATGCGGGCGATGCGGCGTTCGGTGTCGGTGCGCGGCGCGGTCCGCGGGCCGTCCACGGCCTGGGCGGGCCCGGGTGCGGGCAGCGCCCGCCGGTCGGTCTTGCCGCTCGGGGTGAGCGGCAGCCGCTCCAGCGGCACGAAGACGGAGGGCACCATGTGCGGGGGCAGTGTCCCGCCCAGGTGCAGCCGCAGTTCCCCGACGGGCAGCGCGGTCCCGGCCGCTCCGGTGGCCGAGGGGGCGGCAGCGGACGGTCCGGGGTCGGTGGGGGCGGTCGGCGGGGCCGGTACGACGTAGGCGACGAGCCGGGCCGGCGCGCCGGGCCCGTCCCCGGCGCGGACGACCACGGCCGCGTCCCGCACCAGCGGGCTGCGCCGCAGCGCGCTCTCCACCTCCCCGGGTTCGATCCGGAAGCCGCGCAGTTTGACCTGGTCGTCGGCGCGGCCGGCGAACCGCAGCCGCCCGTCGGCGGTCCAGCGCACCAGGTCCCCGGTTCGGTACATCCGCTCCCCCGGCGTGCCGAACGGGTCGGGCAGGAATCGCTGGGCGGTGAGTCCCGGCCGGCCCAGGTAGCCGCGGGCGAGGCCGGGCCCGGCGAGGTACAGCTCGCCGGTGACGCCGGGCGGTACGGGGCGCAGAGCGGCGTCGAGCACGAACACGCGGGTGGCGCCGGACGGGCGGCCGATGGTCGGCGTGCCGGTGCCCGGGGTCAGCGGGCCGGTCCAGGTGGCGACCACGGTGGCCTCGGTGGGGCCGTAGGAGTTGACCATGCGGCGGCCGGCCGCCCAGGTGTCGACCAGGTCGGCCGGGCAGGCCTCGGCGCCGACGATGAGGGTGCGCAGGTGGGGCAGGTCGGCGGCGGTCTCCGGCGCCAGGGTGGCCAGCGCCGCCGGTGGAATCAGCGTGTGGCTGATCCGCCGGTCGGCGAGCACCTGCGCCAGCCGCTCACCGACCAGGGGGCCTTCCTCGCCCGTGACCAGCGCGGCCCCGCTGAGCAGGGAGACGCACAGTTCCAGTACGGAGGCGTCGAAGCTCGGGGAGGCGAACTGGAGCACCCGGTCGCCGGGTCCCGCCGCGTACTGTTCGGCGGCCGCCGCGGCGAAGGAGGCGAGGCCCCGGTGGGTGACCACGACGCCCTTGGGCGCGCCCGTCGAGCCGGAGGTGTAGATGACGTACGCGGGGTGGGCGGGGGTGAGCGCGGTGGTGCGGTCGGCGTCGGTGAGCGGTGTGTCCGGTCCCTCGGTGGACCACACCTCGGCCGGGTCGTCGATGACCAGGTGGGCGCCCGCGTCCCGGATCATGAACTCCCGCCGCTGCGGCGGGTAGTCGGGGTCCACGGGCAGGAAGGCGCCGCCGGCCTTGGCGACGGCGAGCTGCGCCACCACGGCGGCCGCCGAGCGCGGCAGGGCGAGGGCGACCACGCGCTCGGGTCCGACACCGTCCCGGACGAGCCGGTGGGCCAGCCGGTCGGCGGCCCGGTCCACGTCGGCGTAGGTCATCTCCCGGTCGCCGTCGATCAGTGCCGGGGCGTGCGGGGTGCGTGCCGCCTGCTGCGCGAACAGGGCGGCCAGGGTGGTCTCGGGCACCGGGCGGAAGGTGCCCCGGCCCTGGGCCGGCAGGTTCGCTCGTTCGTCGTCGGAGGCGAGCGGGAGCGCGCCGAGCGGGCGGCGGGGGTCCTCGGCGACGGCGTGCAGCAGGACGCCGAGCTGTCCGGCCATGCGGTCGGCCGTGGCCGCGTCGAACAGGTCGGTGTTGTAGGTGAGCAGGGCGTGCAGGTCGCCCGATGCGGTCTCGGCGAACTCCAGGGTGAGGTCGAACGCGGTCTGCTCCGAGTCCGGTTCGACGTCGGCGACGTCCAGGCCGGGCAGGTCGAGGGCGACGGCCGGGGTGTTCTGGAGGACGACCATGACCTGGAAGAGCGGGCTGCGGCTGGTGTCGCGGACGGGCTGCACCTCGTCCACGACGCGTTCGAACGGTACGTCCTGGTGGGCGAAGGCGTCCTGGACGGTCTGCCGTACGTCGCCGAGGAACGCGGTGAAGGGCCGGTCGGCCTCGGCCCGGGAGCGCAGCACGAGGGTGTTGACGAAGAAGCCGACGAGGGCCTGTGTCTCGGGCCGGTCGCGGCCGGCGTTGACGGTGCCGACGGTGATGTCCTCGGCGCCGGACAGCCGGGCCAGGTAGGTCTGGGCGGCGGCCACGAGTGTGGTGAACAGGGTGGTGCCGTGGTCCCGGGCGAGGCGGGTGAGCCGTCGGGCGGTGGTGGCGGGCACCACCAGGCGGGCGGTCGCGCCGGCGCTGGTGCGCACGGCGGGCCGGGGCCGGTCGGTGGGCAGCTCCAGCGGCGCGGTGTCGGCCAGTTGCTCCTTCCAGTAGGCGAGATGTCCGGCGGTCTCGGTGTCGCCGGCGGTGCGCTGCCAGTGGGCGTAGTCGGCGTACTGCACCGGCAGCGGCGCCAACTCGCTCTCTGCTGCGCCGAGTTCGGCGCGGTAGAAGTGCGCGAGGTCCCCGAGCAGGACGGAGGTGGACCAGCCGTCGGTGACGATGTGGTGCAGGGTGAGGGCGAGGACGTGCTCGTGCTCGGCGAGCCGGAGCAGGCCGGCGCGCAGCAGCGGTCCCTCGCGCAGGTCGAAGGGGTTCAGACGTTCCTCGTTGAGCAGGCGGCGCAGGGCCGCTTCCCGCTCCCCCGCGCCGAGCCGGGTCAGGTCCCGCAGGGGCAGGGGTACGTCGTGGGGCGGGTGGACGCGCTGGATGCCGTGTCCGTCGACGCTGTCGAAGGTGGTGCGCAGCGACTCGTGCCGGGCGACCACGGCGCCGAGGGCGGCGCGCAGTGCCCCGGTGTCCAGGGTGCCGCGCAGGCGCAGGGCGAGTGTGGTGACGTACTCGGCGCCGTCGGGCTCGAATTCGTGCAGGAACCAGAGGCGTTGCTGGGCGTGGGACATCGGGGCGACGGCGTCGCGGGCGACCGGGACGAGCCCCGGGCGGCCGGTGCCGCGCCGCTCGCCGAGCAGGCCTGCCAGGGCGGCCGGTGTCGGGTGCGTGAAGACGGCGCGCGGGGTGACGTCGGCGTCGAAGGCCTCGGCGAGGCGGGAGGCGAGCCGGATGCTGAGGATCGAGTCGCCGCCGAGCTGGAAGAAGTCGTCCTCCACGCCCGGCGGTTCGCTGCCGAGGACCTCGCCGAAGACGTCCGCCGTGCGGCGTTCGGCCTCGGTGCGGGGCTCGACCCGTTCGCGGCCCGGCACGGCGTCCGGGGCGGGCAGGGCGGCCCGGTCGACCTTGCCGTTGCGGCTGAGCGGCAGTGCGGCGAGCGGGACGACGGTGGTGGGCACGAGGTAGTCGGGCAGGCTGCGGGCGGCGAACGCCCGCAGCTCCTCGGCGTCCTCGCCGGCCCCTCCGACGACGTAGGCGACGAGCCGCTTGGCGCCGGGGCGGTCCTCGCGGGCCAGGACGGCCACGTCGACGACGTCCGGGTGGGCGGCGAGCGCGGCCTCCACCTCGCCGGGTTCCACCCGGAAGCCGCGGATCTTGACCTGGTCGTCGGCGCGGCCGAGGAACTCGACGGTGCCGTCCGGGCGCCGCCTGGCCAGGTCGCCGGTGCGGTACATGCGGGCGCCGGGCGGGCCGAGCGGGTCGGCGAGGAAGCGGGCGGCGGTGTCGCCGGGGCGGCCGAGGTAGCCCCGGGCGACACCCTCGCCCGCCAGGTACAGCTCGCCCGGGCAGCCCGGCGGTACGGGCCGCAGCCGGGTGTCGAGGACGAGTGCCCGCATGTCGTCCAGCGGCCGCCCGACGGGGATCGTGTCGGGCACCGCCGCCGGGTCGCCGAGGGCGTGGGAGGTCGCGAAGGTGGTGGTCTCGGTGGGGCCGTAGCCGTCGACGACGGTCAGGCCGGGGCAGGCGTCGAGGACGCGGCGCACGGCCTGTGCCGGTACGACGTCACCGCCGGTCCACACCTGGGCGAGGCCGCGGAAGCAGTCGGGCGCGTCCTGGGCGAGCAGCCGGAAGAGACCGGCGGTCAGCCACAGCGCGGTCGGTGCGCCGTCGGCGGCGGCGAGCCGGCGCAGCGTGGCCGCGTCGACGGTGTCACCCGGGGCCACGACCACGCAGCCGCCGTTGAGGAGTGGCGCCCACACCTCGAAGGTCGCGGCGTCGAACGCCACCGGTGAGTGCAGCAGCACGCGGTCGCACACCCCGCCGGCGAACCGGCTGTCGGTGGCCAGCGCCGCCACGTCCCGGTGCCGTACCGCGACCGCCTTGGGCAGTCCGGTGGAGCCGGAGGTGAACATCACGTACGCCAACTGGTCGGGATCGGCGGCCGGCAAGGGGCCCGTCCCGCCGTCGTGCGGCTCCGTGGGGGCGGGGCGGGCCGCCGTCACTTCCGGGGCGGTCAGCCGGCGGGTGGCGCCCGCCTGGGTGAGCAGGGTGCGGCGGCGTTCCTCGGGGGCGCGGGCGTCGACGGGGACGTAGGCGCCGCCGGCCAGGAGTACCGCGAGCTGGGCGACGACCAGTTCGGCGGAGCGGTCGAGCAGGAGGGCCACCCGGTCCTCGGGGGCCAGTCCGTCGGCCCGCAGGCGGTCGGCCAGTGCGCCTGCCCAGTCCTGGAGTTGACGATAGGTCAGGCGGTGTTCGCCGTCGTGGACCGCGGGCGCGTCCGGGGTGCGTCGGGCCTGTTCGGTGAAGAGGTCGACGGGGCTGCGCGGCACGGTCCGGCGGGCGGTGGTGTTCCAGGCGGCCAGCAGTTGGCGGTCGGCCGGGGCGAGTACGTCCAGGTCGCTCAGGTCGGTGTCGAATCCGTCGGCGAGGGCGGTGAGCAGTCCGGCGAGCCGGTCCGCGGCGCGTTCGGCGGTGGCGGCGTCGAACAGCTCGGGGTCGTAGGACAGGTCGAAGCCGAGCCGTTCGGCCAGGTGGGCGCGGAGGCACCAGGGGAAGGTGGTGGCGTCGTCGGCGCGGACCTCCTCGACGCGGACGCCGGTGCGGGCCGTCGCCGACTCGTCCACGGGGTAGTTCTCGAACACCAGCATGCTGTCGAACAAGGCCTCGCCGGGCGGAACTTCGCTGACGGACTGGATGCGGGGCAGGGCGAGGAAGTCGAAGCGGCGGGCGTCGCTCTGCCGTTCCTGGAGGTCGCGCAGCCAGGGCAGCACCGGTCCGGCGGGTATGCGGACCCGGGTCGGCACGGTGTTGATGAACATGCCGATCATGCCCTCGACGCCGGGCAGTTCGGCCGGGCGGCCGGAGACGGTGGTGCCGAAGACCACGTCGTCGCGTCCGCCGGAGCGGGCGAGGAGCAGCGCCCAGGCGCCCTCCACCACCGTGTTCACGGTGAGTCCGGCGCGGGCGGCGCTCTCCCGCAGGCGCCGCGAGAGGCCGTCGTCCAGTTCGTGGTGGACGGCCGCCGCGGAACGGGCGCGGTGGGCCTCGGCGGGCGTGCGGTCGTAGGGCAGCGGGGTGCGGGCGGTGAACCCGGCGAGGGCCTCGGCCCAGTGCCGCTCGGCCGCCGTCTCGTCCTGCTCCCGCAGCCAGTGCAGGAAGTCCGCGAAGGGCCGCCGCAGCGGGGGTGCCTGGTCCGGGCCGCCGGTGAGCGCGGCGTAGCGCTCGCAGACCTCGGTCAGCAGCTGGCCGGTGCTCCAGCCGTCGAGGACGATGTGGTGGGTGGACCACACCAGGAGCACCTCGTCGCCGGGCAGGGCGGCCAGGGCGAGCCGGGTGAGCGGTGCCGTGCCGAGGTCCATGCCGGCGGCGCGGTCCTCGGCGAGCAGCCGCTCCGTGGCCGCGGTGCGCTCGGCGGGGGTGAGCGCGCGCCAGTCGAGGTGGCGGACGGGCAGTTCCGCGTGGCGGTGGACCACCTGGACGGGGTGCGGCAGGCCGTGCCAGTGGACGCTGGTGCGCAGTGCCGGGGTGCGGTCGGCGACCTGCTGCCAGGCGGTGGCGAAGGCGTCCGGATCGGCCACGCCGGACAGTCGTACGGCCGTGCGGTCGAAGTAGGCGTGCTCGGTGTCCACGAGGCCGTGGAAGAGCATGCCGGACTGGAGCGGGGTGAGCGGCAGGACGTCCTCGGCGTGCGGGCCGGTGCCCAGGAGCCGGTCGAGCTGCTCCTGGCCGAGGCCGGCGAGGGGGAAGTCGGAGGGGGTGCGGCCGCCCGCCTCGGGGCGGGCGCAGTGCGCCACGATCTCCCGCAGGGCCGCGAGGGTGTCCTGGGCGAGGCGGTGGACGGTGGCCCGGTCGTAGACGGCCGCGGGGTAGGTCCAGCCCAGTTCGAGCCGGCCCCGCTGGACCACGCCGGTGATGTCCAGGAGGTAGGGGCGGGGTTCGTCCGGGTCGGTGTCCTGGCCGGCCGGGGGCAGGGCGCCGCGGAACAGGCCTTCGGCGGTGTCCGTGTCCCATTGGCCGTGGTAGTTGAAGCCGATCTGCGGGCCGGGGGCCGCGGCGAGCGGGCTGTCCGGCACGAGGTGGCGCAGGGCGCCGTGGCTCAGGCCGTGCAGCGGTATCGCGCGCAGCTGTTCCTTGACCGAGCGGAGCGTGTCGTGCCAGCCGGCGTCCGGGGCGACGCGCAGGGCGAGCGGGAACTCGGCGGTGAACCAGCCGACGGTCCGCGACAGGTCCACGTCCGCGAACAGCTCCTCCCGGCCGTGGCCCTCGACGCCCAGCAGGACGGTGTCGCGTGCGCACCAGCGGGCCAGGGTGCGGCCGAGGGCGCTGAGCAGGACGTCGTTGACCTGGGTGCGGTAGGCCCGGGGGACCTCGCGCAGCAGGGCTTCGGTGGTCCGCGTGTCCAGGGTGACGGTGAGGGTGGCGGCCGTGCCGTGGGTGTTGGGGCCGGGACGGCCGGCGGGCAGGGCGGCCGGTGCCGTGCCGGTGCGCGTCCAGTACGGCAGGTCGGCGTCGAGCGCCCCGGAGCGGGTGTGCCGGTCGAGGCGGGTGGCCCAGCGGCCGTACGACGTGCCGGTGGGGGGCAGTTCCACGGGCCGGCCGAGCGCCGCGGCCCGCTGGGCGGCCTCCAGGTCCGCGAGCAGGATGCGCCAGGAGACGCCGTCGATGACCAGGTGGTGGGCGGTGACGACCAGTTGGCCGGGCCGGCCCGGACCCCGGTCGAAGAACAGGACGCGGACGACCCGCCCGTCGGCGGGGCTCAGGGCAGCCTGCGCCTCGTCCGTCAGCCGCTGCACCTCGGCCTCCAGGGCCGGGTCGGTAAGGCCGGCCACCTCGTGCCGGGTGAAGACGCCGTCCGGTACCTCGGCCAGGACGTCCTGGCGCCAGCCGTCGATGGTGTGGCGGAACCGGGTGCGCAGGGCGGCGTGGTGGCGTACGAGGGCGTCGGTGGCGGCCCGGAGTGTCGTCGCGGGGGTGTCCGGCGCGAGTTCGAGGCGCTGGGTCATGGTGAACCGGAGCCGCTGCCCCGGGTCGCGGCCGTCCAGGTACCAGCGCTGGATCGGGGTGAGCGGCGCCTCGGTCGGCTCCTCGGCGACTTCCTGTTCCGGGGCCGACTCCGTTACGCGCAGGGCGAGTTCGGCGACCGTCTGGTGGCGGAAGACGTCCTTGGTGGCGAGGGTGAGTCCGGCCTGCCGGGCGCGGGAGACGATCTGGATGCTCAGGATGGAGTCGCCGCCGAGGGTGAAGAAGTTGTCGCGGGCGCCGACGCGTTCGACGCCGAGCACCTGCGCCCAGATGGCGGCCAGGCGTTCCTCCGTGCCGGCCCGGGGAGCGACGTAGGGCGTGTCGCTGTCGGGCTGCGCGGGCGGGGCGGGCAGGGCGCGGCGGTCGGTCTTGCCGCTGGTGGTGCGCGGGATGCGGGCCAGCGGGACGAACGCGGCGGGCACCATGTGGTCGGGCAGGGTGCGGCGCAGCGCGAGGCGCAGGGCGTCCGGGGCTGGGACGCGGTCGGTGGCGGGTACGACGTAGCCGACGAGCATGAGGCGGCCGGCGTTCTCGCGGGCGGCGACGGCGGCGTCGGCGATGTCCGGGTGGTCCAGGAGGGCGGCCTCCACCTCGCCGGGTTCGATGCGGAACCCGCGGATCTTGACCTGCTCGTCCACCCGGCCGAGGAACTCCAGGAGCCCGTCCCGGTCCCAGCGGGCCCGGTCACCGGTGCGGTACATCCGTTCGCCGGGCGCTCCGAACCGGTCGGCGAGGAAGCGGGCGGCGGTGAGGCCGGGCCGGTGCAGATAGCCGCGGGCCACCTGCGCCCCGGCCAGGTACAGCTCGCCGGGGGTGCCGGGCGGCACCGGGTTCAGGGCGGCGTCGAGGACGTAGGCCCGCAGATTGCCGCCGGGGCGGCCGATGACCGGGCGGTCCGGTCGGTCGGCGCAGCGGCCGTAGACGGCGTCGACGGTGGTCTCGGTGGGCCCGTACATGTTGTACACGGCGATGCCCAGGTCGCGTTCGGCGCGCACGAGGTCGCGCCAGCCGGCCGGGGTGACGGCCTCCCCGCCGACGAGGAGCAGGCGCGGGTGGTGGCGGTCGGCGGCGAGCAGCCCGGCGGCGGTGAGTTCGCGCAGGTAGGACGGGGTGACGTTGACCAGGTCGAGGCGGTGTTCGGCGACCTGGTCGCAGAACGCGCGCGGGTCCAGGCGGACGTCCTCGTCGATGAGGTGGACCTCGTGGCCGAGGGCGAGGAGCAGCGGTCCTTCCCAGGAGGTGTCGAAGGAGAAGGAGGCGCTGAGCGCGGCCCGCAGCCGTCGCCCGTCGGCGGTGTGCGGGGCGAGCAGGCCGGCGCGGTGGTCGTGGCAGAGGTTGACGAGGTTGCGGTGTTCGACGGCGACGCCCTTGGGGCGGCCGGTGGAGCCCGAGGTGTAGATGAGGTAGGCGGTGTTCTGGGGCCGCAGGGGCCGGACGCGGTCGGCGTCGGTCGGGTCGTGGGCGGGCAGCCGGTCCCACGGCACCGTGTCGAGGCCGGTCAGGAGGGTGTGCGGGCGGGCGTCGGCGAGGAGGAAGTCCTGCCGTTCGGCGGGGAGTGCGGGGTCCAGGCAGAGCAGGGTGGCGCCCGCCTTGAGGACGGCGAGCACCGCCACCACCAGGTCGCAGGTGCGGGGCAGTCGGACGGCGACCACGTCCTCCGGTCCCGCGCCCTGGGCGATGAGGTGGTGGGCGAGCCGGTTGGCGCGCTGGTTGAGGGCGGCGAGGTCCAGCGCGGCGTCGCGGGCGACCAGGGCGGTGTGCTCCGGCGTACGGGCGGCCTGTGCCTCGAAGAGGGCGGGGAAGGTGGTGTCCGGCTCGGGCAGGTGGATGCCCTCCCCGTGGCGCAGTACGCGGTGCCGCTCGTCGTCGGTCATCAGCGGCAGCCGGTCCACGCTCTGTCCGGGGTCCGCCGCGACGGCCTCCAGCAGGACGCGCAGTCGGGCGGCGAGGCGTTCGGCGGTGTCGGGGTCGAAAAGTCCGGTGTTGTACTCCAGGTGCCCGGTCAGGCCCTCCTCGCCCTCCACGAAGTCGAAGGCGAGGTCGTAGGTGGCGACGCGCACCGGCGGTGTCACGGGCTCCGCCGTCAGGCCGGGCAGGCGCAGCGGCTCGGCGCCGAGGTTGTGCAGGGCGACCATGACCTGGAACAGCGGGGTGCGGCTGGTGTCCCGTTCGGGCTGGAGGGCGTCCACCACCCGCTCGAAGGGCACCTCCTGGTGGGCGAACGCCTCCAGGGCGGTGTCGCGCACCTCGGCGAGCAGGTCCCGGAAGGGCACACCGGGGCGGACCCGGGCGCGCAGCACCAGGGTGTTGACGAACATGCCGACCAGGTCGTGCAGTTCGGCGCGTTCGCGTCCGGCGGTGACGGTGCCGACGGTGACGTCCTCCTGGCCCGCCCAGCGGGCGAGCAGCGTCTGGCAGGCCGTCACCAGGGTCATGTAGAGGGTGGCGTCGGTCTCCCTGGCCCGTTCGCGCAGCCGCTCGGTGAGCGCGGGGGGCAGGGTGAAGGTCAGCAGGGCGCCGTCGCGGCCGCGGACGGCCGGGCGCGGCCGGTCGGTGGGCAGCTCCAGCGGGCTCACGCCGTCCAGGGCGCGGCGCCAGTAGGCGAGTTCGGCGTCGGCGCGGTCGGCGCGGGAACGCTGCCAGGACGCGTAGTCGGCGTAGCGGACGGGGAGCGCGGGCAGCCGCGGGCGGCGGTCCTCCAGGGCGGCCGCGTACAGCTCGCCCAGGTCCCGGGCGAGCACACCGCTGGACCAGCCGTCGGTGACGATGTGGTGCACGGCCAGGACGAGGACGTGCTCGTCGGGGGCGGACCGGGCCAGGTGGGCGCGGAGCAGGGGGCCCGTGGCCAGGTCGAAGGGGGCGGCGGCGATCCGGTCCACGAGAGCGTCCAGGGCGGCGTCGTCCGGGAGGTCGACCACGGGCAGGTCCACGGGCCGGGGCGGGTGGACGAGCTGGCGGGCCTGGCCGTCGTGCTCGGTGAACGTGGTGCGCAGTGTCTCGTGCCGGGCGACCAGGCCGTCCAGGGCGGTGCGCAGGGCGGCCTGGTCCAGCGAGCCGCGCAGCCGCAGCACGGACAGGGTCGTGAACTCCGTGCCGCCCGGCTCGAACCGGTCGAGGAACCACAGGCGCTGCTGGGCGTACGACAGGGGCGCCGGGGTGTCCGGGGCGGTGGCCGGGATGGCGTCGGCGGTGTCCGCGCCGCCCGGCTCGCCCAGGGCGGCGGCGAGGTCGCGGAGCGTGGAGTGGGTGAACAGCATGCGGGGCGAGACGTCCGTGCCGAAGGCGGCGCGCAGCCGGGAGGTGACGCGGACGGCGAGGATGGAGTCGCCGCCGAGGGCGAAGAAGTCGTCGTCGGCGCCGGCCTCCTCGATGTCCAGTACGTCCGTCCAGGCGGCGGCGACGAGCCGTTCGGCCGGGGTGCGCGGCGAGGTCCGCGTGCCCTCGGCGGCGAAGCCGTCGGGGCCGGGCGCGGGCAGGGCACGCCGGTCGAGCTTGCCGTTGGCGGTGAGCGGCAGCGCGGCCATCGGCACGTAGGCGGCGGGCACCATGTGCGCGGGCAGCAGCCCTTCGAGGTGGGCGCGGAGTTCGGCGGCGGCCGGCGCGGTGGCGGGCTCTCCGGTGCCTGTGCCGCTGCCCGTACCGGTGCCGCTGCCCGTACCGGTTCCGGTGCCGACGACGTGGGCGACCAGGCGGCGGGTCCCCGCGCTGTCCTCGTACACGCCGACGGCGGCCGCGCCGACGCCGGGGTGGGCGTGCAGGGCGGCCTCGATCTCGCCGGGTTCGATGCGATAGCCGCGGATCTTGACCTGCTGGTCGGCGCGGCCCAGGTACTCCAGGGTGCCGTCGGCCCGCCAGCGGGCCCGGTCACCGGTGCGGTACATGCGGGTGCCCGGCCGGCCGAAGGGGTCGGCGAGGAAGCGGGTCGCACTCAGTCCTGGCCGGTTCAGGTAGCCGCGCGCCAATCCCTCGCCGGCGACGAAGAGTTCGCCCACGGCGCCCGGGGGCACCGGCTGGAGCATGTCGTCGAGGACGTAGAGCCGCAGGTCGGGGATGCCGGTGCCGATGGGGCTCGCGGCGCCGGGGCGGGCGGCCGCGCGGTCGAGGCCGGCGTAGGTGACGTGCACGGTGGTCTCGGTGATGCCGTACATGTTCACCAGGCGGGGCGCGGTGTCCGGGTGGCGGGCGTACCAGTCGGCGAGGCGGCCCACGTCCAGTGCCTCGCCGCCGAAGACGACCGTGCGCAGGGCGAGGCGGTCGCCCACGTCGGGGAGTTCGGCGTCGGCGCGGATCAGCGGGTAGAACGCGGACGGCGTCTGGTTGAGGACGGTGACCCGCTCGTCGGCGAGCAGGCGCAGGAAGTCCTCCGGGGAGCGGGCGGTGTCCTCGGGGACGATCACGAGGCGGCCGCCGTGCAGCAGCGGCCCCCACAGCTCCCACACCGAGAAGTCGAACGCGTAGGAGTGGAAGAGGGTCCACACGTCGTCGGCCCCGAAGCCGAACCAGTGCCGGGTGCGGGTGAAGAGCCGCACCACGTTGGCGTGCGGGACGACGACGCCCTTGGGGCGGCCGGTGGAGCCGGAGGTGTAGATGGCGTAGGCGGGGCTCTCGGGCAGCGCGCGGCCCGCGGGGCCCGCGGCCGGGCGGCGGGCCAGGTCGGCGCGCACCTGCGGGTCGTCGAGCAGCAGCCGGGGTACGTCCGGGCCGGCCGCCGGGGTCTGCCGGGTGGTGACCAGCGTGACCGGCGCGGCGTCGGCGAGCAGGTGCCGCACGCGCTCCGCGGGCAGCCGGGGGTCGATGGGCAGGTAGGCGGCGCCGGTCTTGAGGACGGCGAGGACGGCCACGACGAGATCGGTGGAGCGGGGCAGCGCGAGGGCGACGAACGTCTCGGGCCCGGCGCCGAGTTCGGCGAGGCGGTGGGCGAGACGGCTCGCCCGTGCGTCCAGGCCGGCGTAGTCGAGCCGTTCGTCGCCGCAGGTGAGGGCCTCGGCGTCGGGGGTGCGGGCGGCCTGGGCGGCGAACAGCGCGTCCAGGGTGTCGGCGGGGCGGCCCTCCTCGGTGCCGTTCCAGTCGGTGAGGAGGCGCCGCCGTTCCTCGGCGGTGGTCCAGGCCAGGGAGCGCACGGGCCGCTCCGGGTCGTCGGCCAGCTCCGTGAGCAGCAGGCAGAGCCGGTCGGCGAGGGAGGTCACGGTCGTGGCGTCGAACAGCTGAGGGTCGTGGGCGAGGTCGAAGCCGAACCGCTCGCCCTGGTAGGCGCGCAGCACCAGCGGGAAGTTGGTGGCGTCCCGGGAGGAGACGTCGGCCAGGCGTATCCCGGTCGTGGCCGAACGCGCCTCGTCGAAGGGGTAGTTCTCGAAGGCCACCATGCTGTCGAAGAGGGGGCTGCCGGCCGGTACGTCGCTCAGCGAGGTCAGCTCGGCGAGGGAGACCGCCGCGAACCGCCGCGCCTGCGCCTGCTCCTCCTGGAGGTCCCTGAGCCAGGCGGCGGCGGTGCGGTCGCCGTCGACACGGACGCGGGTGGGCAGGGTGTTGATGAACATGCCCACCATCGACTCGGCGCCGGGCAGGTCGTCGGGCCGTCCGGAGACGGTGGTCCCGAACAGCACGTCCCGTTCGGCGCTGTAGCGGGACAGGAGCAGCGCCCAGGCGCCCTGCACCACGGTGCCGAGGGTGAGTCCGGCCGTCCGGGCGGTGTGGGCGAGGCGGGCGGAGACCTCGTCGGACAGCGCGGCCGTGTGCACGCCGGCGGACCGGGTCTCGTGGCCGGGGCGCCGGGCGCGGTCGACGGGCAGCGGGGTGGGGGTGGCGAACCCGTCGAGGACGGTGCGCCAGTGGGCGTGGGCGGCCTCGGTGTCCCGGTCGGCCAGCCAGCGCACGTAGTCGCCGAACGGCCTGCGGGCCGGCGGCCGGGGCTCGGCGCCGGTGGTGAGCGCCGCGTACTCCTCGGACACGTCGGTGAGCACCTGGGCGAGGCTCCAGCCGTCCAGGATCAGGTGGTGCGAGGTCCACAGGAGGTGCAGCCGGGCGTCGGGGAGCCGGACGAGGGTGAGCCGCATCAGGGGGGCGGTGCCGAGGTCGAGGCCGCGGGCGAGGTCGTCGGCGCGCAGCCGGTCGAGCCGCTCCTCCCGCTGCGCCGCGTCCAGCTCGCGCCAGTCCAGGCGCACGACGGGGACCTCGACGCGGCGGTGCACGACCTGGAGCGGCACCGGGACGCCCTCCCACACCACCGAGGTGCGCAGGGCGGGCGTGCGGTCGGTCACCCGCTGCCAGGCCAGGGCGAGGGCGGCCGGGTCGCTCACGCCTTCGAGCAGCAGCGCGGCCTGGTCGACGTACACGTCGTCGGCGCCGCCGACCAGCCGGTGGAAGAGCATGCCTTCCTGGAGCGGGGTGAGCGGCAGCAGGTCCTCGACGTCGCGGCCGTCGCCGGCGAGCCGGTCCACTCCCGCCTGGTCCAGGCGGGCCAGCGGGAAGTCGGAGGGCGTGCGCCCGCCCGCGCCGGGGCGTGCGCAGTGCTCGGCGATGGCGTTGAGCGCCCGTGCCATGCCCGCGGCAAGCTCCCGCACGGTGTCCTCGCGGTGCACCTGGTCGCTGTAGTGCCAGGTGATCTCCAGCTCGCCGTCGGTCACCAGGGCGGACACGTCCAGGAGGTGGTCCAGCGGCGCGCCGGGGTCCATGTCCCGGCCGGGTACGTCGGCGGTGGGCGCGAAGTCGCCCCCGGCGGCCGCCTCCCACTGCCCGTGGTAGGTGAAGCACACGTCGGGCAGCGGCAGTCGGCCGAGCGCGCGGGCCTCGGGCCGGGGCGAGCCGAGGTGGCCGAGCGCCTGGTAGCCGAGGCCGCGGCGGGGCACGGCCCGCAGCTGCTCCTTGACGGACTTCAGGGTGGCCGCCCAGTCGTCGTCTCCGGCCGGGGCCAGCGTGACCGGGTACTGGGTGGTGAACCAGCCGACCGTGCGGGACAGGTCGGCGCCCTCGTCCAGTTCCTCCTCCCGGCCGTGGCCCTCCAGGGCGACGGTCACCCGGTCGGCGCCCGTCCAGTCGGCGAGGACCCGGCCGAGCGCGCTCAGCAGCACGTCGTTGACCTGGGTGCGGTACGCGCCCGGCACCCGCCGCAGCAGCGCCTCGGTGGTGTCCCGGTCCACACGGGTACGGACGGTGCGCACGGACCCGGCGAGGGGGGTGCCGGGCAGGTCGACGGGGAGCGGGGTGCGGGGCTGAGCCGCTTCCCGCGTCCAGTGGGGCAGGTCGGCGTCGAGGTCGCCGGCGCGGACCCGTTCGGTCAGGGTCCGCGCCCAGTCGGCGAACGGGGTGTGCTCGGGCTCCGGCCGGGGTTCCTCGCCGACGGCCGCCTGCCGGTAGGCGTGTTCGAGGTCGGCGAGCAGGACCCGCCAGGAGACGCTGTCGACCGCCAGGTGGTGGGCGGTGAGGAACAGTTGGGGCCGCTCCCCGCCGGTCAGCAGGGCCGCGCGCAGCAGGGCGCCGGTCGCCGGGTCCAGGGCCGCGCGGGCCGCTGCCGCGGCCTCGGCGGGCGAGGTGGCGGGGTCGTGGCGGGTGAGCAGTCCGCTCGCCGGGCCGGTGCCGGGGTGCTGGCGCCAGGCGCCGTCGGTCTGAGCGAAGCGGGTGCGCAGCGCCGGGTGGCGGGCCACCACGGCGTGCAGGGCCCGGTCCAGGGCCCGCTCGTCGAGGTCGTACGGGAGGTCGAGCAGCATCGACATGGCGAAGTGCCGCAGCGGTCCGTGCGTGGCGAGGAACCACTCCTGTACGGGGGTGAGCGGGGCGGGGCCGTCCTGGTGCGGGCGGCGGGGCGCGGGCACGGCGGCGGTGCGGCGGGCCGCGGCGGCGGCCAGGTCGGCGACCGTCTGGTGGCGGAAGACGTCCTGCGAGGCGATGCGCAGGCCCGCGGCGCGGGCGCGGGAGACGGCCTGGATGCTCAGGATCGAGTCGCCGCCCAGCTCGAAGAAGTTGTCCGTGACCCCCACCCGGGCCGCGCCGAGCACCTCGGCCCAGATGCCGGCCAGGGTCTCCTCGTCGGGGGTGCGCGGGGCGACGAACTCCCGTTCCTCCGCGGTGTTTTCCGGCGCCGGCAGGGCGCGGCGGTCCAGCTTGCCGCTGGTGGTCAGCGGCAGCGCGTCCAGCGAGGTGAAGGAGGACGGCACCAGGGCGTCGGGCAGCACCTCGCGCAGGGCCGTGCGCAGGTCGGCGGGGGCGGGCCGGGGCGCGCCGGGCGCGGGGACGACGTAGGCGGCGAGACGGGTGTGGCCCCGCGGGTCGGGCACGGCGACGACCGCGGCGGCGGCCACGGCGGGCAGCGCGAGCAGGGCGGCCTCGATCTCGCCGGGCTCGATGCGGTGGCCGCGCACCTTGACCTGGTCGTCGGCGCGCCCGAGGTAGTCGAGGCGGCCGTCGGCGGTCCAGCGGGCCAGGTCGCCGGTGCGGTACATCCGCTCCCCCGGCCCGCCGAACGGGTCGGGCAGGAAGCGGGCCGCGGTCAGTCCGGGCCGGCCGGCGTAGCCCCGGGCGAGCTGGCCGCCGGCGAGGTACAGCTCGCCGCCGACGCCGGGCGGCACCGGGCGGAGCCGGTCGTCCAGGACGTAGGCCCGCACTCCGGGCAGGGGGCGGCCCACCAGCGGGCGGTCGCCGCCGTCGATACGGCAGGACAGCGCGTCGACCGTGCACTCGGTGGGGCCGTAGAAGTTGTGGGCGGTCACATCCGGGTGGGCGGCCAGTTCGCGCCAGAGCGCGGGGCCGACCGCCTCGCCGCCGAGCATGAGGACCCGGGGGTGGTGCCGGGGGTCGGTGAGCAGTCCGGCGGGCAGCAGTTGCCGCAGGTAGGACGGGGTGACGTCGAGGAAGTCGACGCGGTGTGCGACGACGTACTCCACCAGCGCGGCCGGGTCCATCCGGGTGGTCTCGTCGACCAGGTGCAGCGGGTGGCCGTCGGCCATCAGGAGCACGCCTTCGAGGGAGGTGTCGAAGGAGAAGGACGCGGTGAGCGCGACCCGCAGCGGGCCGCCGCCCGCCTCGGCGACGAAGCCGACCCGGTGGGCGGCCAGGAGGTGCGCCGCCGCGCGGTGGGTCACGGCGACGCCCTTGGGGAGGCCGGTGGAGCCGGAGGTGTAGATGACGTACGCGGTGTTGTCCGCCGTCAGCGGGGCGCGCCGGTCGGTGTCGGTGGGGTCGGTGTCACGGGTGGTCGCGGGCACGGCGCGCAGGGCCGGTTCGTCGAGGACCAGGGCCGGGCGGGCGTCGTCCAGGAGGAACCGGACGCGCTCCTCGGGCAGGGCCGGGTCCAGGGGGAGGTAGCCGGCGCCGGACTTCCAGACGGCGAGGATCGCCACGATCATGTCGGCGGTGCGCGGCAGTCGCAGGGCCACCAGCCGCTCGGGGCCGGCGCCGCGGGCGATGAGGTGGTGGGCGAGCCGGTTGGCGCGGGCGTTGAGCGTGGCGTAGTCCAGCCGTTCGCCGCCCGCGACGAGCGCGAGGGCGTCGGGGTCCTGGGCCGCCCGGCGCTCGAACAGCTCGGGGTGGATGGTGTCCGTGGCGGGGAGCGGGGCGGGGTTCCAGTCGTGGACGAGGCGCCGGGTCTCCTCCTCGGAGAGCAGGGGCAGGCTGCCGAGCGCCCGGTCCGGAGCGGCGCAGGCGCCTTCGAGCAGGCGGATGAGCTGCCCGGTCATCCGCTCGGCCGTGGCCGCGTCGAACAGGTCGGTGCGGTATTCCAGGAGGCCGGTCAGGCCGTCCTCGCCGGGCACGAACTCGATGCTCAGGTCGAAGGTGGCCGCGTGCCGGGGCACGGTGACCGGGGTGGTGGCCAGGCCGTTCGGGGCGGTCGCGGCGGGCGGGGCGGGGTGCAGCAGGACCAGCACGTCGAACAGCGGGTTGCGGCCGGCCTCGCGGGGCGCGCCCACCGCCTCCACGATCCGCTCGAACGGGGTGTCGCCGTGGGCGAAGGCGTCGCCCACCGTCTCGGCCGCCCGGGCGAGGAGGTCGCGGAAGGACCCGGCCGCGTCCACCGGGGTGCGCAGCACGACGGTGTTCACGAAGAAGCCGACGCTTCGTTCCAGATCGGTGCGGGAGCGGCCGGGCGTCAGGGAGCCGACGGTGATGTCGTCCTGCCCGGACCAGCGGGCGAGGAGCGCCTGGGCGGCGGCGACCAGGGCGGTGTGCAGGGTGGTGTGCTGCTCTCTCGCGAGGTCGCGCAGGCGCGCGGTCAGCCGGGCCGGGACGGCGAAGGCGCTGACGGCGCCCTCGCCCGCCTCCTCGCCGCGCCGCGGCCGGTCCAGGGGCAGGTCGGGTGCCACCGCACCGGCCAACCGCTGCTTCCAGTGGGTGAGTTCGCCTTCGAGGCGGGTGCCCGAGAGCCGCTCGCGCTGCCACACCGCGAAGTCCGGGTACTGCGTGGCCACCGGCGGCAGGGCGGGCGCGGAACCCCGCGCGAGGGCGTCGTAGGCGGTGCACAGCTCGTCCAGGACGATGCCCATCGACCAGCCGTCCGTGACGATGTGATGGGCTGTCAGCACCAGGACGTGGGAGGTCGCGGACTCGCGCAGCAGCAGGGCGCGCAGCAGGGGGCCGTTGCGCAGGTCGAAGGGCCGGGAGTACTCCGCCAGGAGGTCCTTGTCCAGGTCGCCGGCGTCCCGGACCGGCAAGGGCACCGGCCCCGCCGGGTGGACGCGCTGCACGGGGCGGCCGTCGGTCTCCTCGAAGGTCGTGCGCAGCGCCTCGTGCCGGGTCACGACGGCGGTCAGGGCCGCGGCGAGCGCCCGCTGGTCCGGCGCGCCGGTGAGGCGCAGCGCGACCGCGCTGTTGTAGCGGGCGTCGCCGGGCCGCAGCTGGTCCAGGAACCACAGCCGCTGCTGGGCGAAGGACAGCGGCAGCGGGTGGTCCCGGTCGGCCCGCGGGATGCCCTGTCGGGCGGCCGGGGCGGAGCCGCCGCCGGCCGCCCGGCCGGCGAGCCGCCGCCGCAGCGCCTCCCGCATCTCCTCGGGCAGGGCCTCGGCCCGGTCCCGCCGGGAGGGGCGGGAGGGACGGGAAGGACGCGACGACGCAGCGGAGTCGGCGGGGTCCGACGAGGGGTTGCCCGACGAAGGGTTACCCGAAGCGGAGTTGCCCGAAGCGGAGTTGCTGGAAGAAGGGGTCGAAGACGTCATGGTCGTCGGGTCCTCACCGTTCGTGATCGTGGTCGTGGCCGCCGGACGCGGCGTCTTCGTCGTAGGCGCTCTGTTCGAGTTCGCTCAGCACGAGGTCCTCCACCAGCTCCGCCAGGGCGGCGACGGTGCGGGAGACCAGGACGTCGCGGGGGGTGAGCGTGACGGCGAACGCGTCGTTGGCGCGGGAGGCGATGAGCAGGGCCCGCAGCGAGTCCCCGCCGAGCGAGAAGTAGTCGTCCTCGGCGCCCACGGCCGTCTGGAGGGTCTCCTCCCAGATGGCCGCCACCGCTTCTTCGGTGGGGGTGCGGGGCGCCACGTACTCGGGCCGTGCCCGCTCCTCGGCCGGTGCCGGGGCGGGCAGGGCGGCCCGGTCGGTCTTGCCGTTCTCGGTGAGCGGGAAGCGGTCGAGGACCACGAACGCGGTCGGCACCATGTACTCCGGCAGCGAGCGTGCGGCCAGCTCCCGCAGTTCCGCCGGGCCGGGCGGTTCGGCGCCGGCGGCCGTGAGCAGGTGGGCGACCAGGCGTGGCAGGCCCGGTTCGTCCTCGCGTACGGTCACCACGGCGTCCAGCACGGCCTGGTGGGCGACCAGTGTCGCCTCGACCTCGCCCGCCTCGATGCGGTGGCCGCGCAGCTTGAGCTGGTGGTCCGTGCGGCCCAGGTAGTGCAGTTCGCCCGCGCTGTCGCGGCGCACCAGGTCGCCGGTGCGGTACATGCGGGTGCCGGGCGGGCCGAACGGGTCGGCGGTGAAGCGGGCCGCGGTCAGCCCGGGCCGGCCGAGGTAGCCGCGGGCCAGGGCCGCTCCGCTCAGCCACAGTTCGCCGGTGACGCCGACGGGGACCGGGCGCAGCCGGGCGTCCAGGACGTAGGCGCCGGTGGCGGGCAGCGGGCGGCCGATGGGCGGTGCTCCGCCGTCCGCCGTGAGCGGCGCCGACCAGGTGGCGACGACGGTGGCCTCGGTGGGGCCGTAGGAGTTGACCATGCGGTGGTGCGGTGCCCAGCGGGCGACGAGGTCGGGTCCGCACGCGTCGGCGCCGACGATCAGGGTCTTGAGGTCCGGCAGCGTGCCGGGGGTGTCGGGCGGCAGCGTGGCGAGCGCGGCCGGCGGGAGCAGGGTGTGCGTGATGCGCCCGGCGCGCAGGACGTCGGCGAGTTCGGCGCCGAGCAGCGGTCCCGGCCGGGGCACGACGAGCCCGGCGCCGTGCGGCAGGGACGCGCACAGCTCCAGCACGCAGGCGTCGAAGCTCGGCGTGGCGAAGGCGAGGACCCGGTCCCCCGGGGCGACGTGGTAGTGGGCCGCCTCCGCGGCGCTGAACGCGGCGAGCCCGCGGTGGGTGACGACGACACCCTTGGGCGTACCGGTGGAGCCGGAGGTGTAGATGACGTAGGCCGGGTCGTCCAGGTCGAGCGGGCGGGCCCGGTCGGCGTCGGTGGGCCGGTGTCCGGCCGTGCCGTCCGCGGTGGCGGCGAGCAGGTCGGCGACCTCCTGGGCGTCGAGGGTGAGGGTGGGGGCGGCGTCGCGCAGCATCAGCGCGATCCGCTCCTTCGGGTAGGCCGGGTCGACGGGCAGGAACGCGGCGCCCGCCTTAGTCACCGCCAGTTGGGCGAGGACCATGTCCGTCGAGCGGGGCAGCAGCAGCGCGACGAGGTCGCCGGGTCCGGTGCCCCGGGCGATGAGCCGGTGCGCCAGCCGGTTGGCGCGGGCCTCCGCCTCCGCGAAGCTCAGCGGCGCGCCGCCCGCGGTGCCTGTGCCGGAAGCGTCGAGCGTGTCGAGCGCGGTCGCGGTCGGCCATCGGTCGACGGCCGCCTCGACGAGGGCGGGCAGGGTGGCGGCGGGCACGGGGCCGGTCACGGGCCGGGCCGGGCCGCGCAGCAGCAGCTCGCGCTGGGCGGGCGGCAGGACGTCGATGTCGGCCAGGCGGGCGGTGCCGTCCGAGGCGGCCAGGGCGTCCAGGGTGTGCAGCAGCTGCCCGGCCAGCGATCGCGCGCCGGCCTCCGCGAAGTACCGGGGGTCGTAACCGAGTTCGACGGTCAGTCGCTCGCCGGGCGAGACGACCACGGTGAGCGGGTAGTTGGTGGCCTCCCTGGCGTCCAGGTCCCGCAGGGCGAGCCCCTGCGCGCCCGCGGTGGCGTCGCCGACGGGGTAGTTCTCGAAGACCACCAGGCTGTCGAACAGGGCGGTGCCCGGCGGCAGTTCGCCCAGGGCGTGCAGGGCGGTGAGGGGCAGATGGTCGTGGCGGCGGTCCTCGGCGCGGGCCTCCTGGAAGGCACGCAGCCAGGTGCCGCAGCCGGCGTAACCGTCGACCTCGGTGCGGGCGGGCAGGGTGGTGATGAACAGGCCGGTGATGGTGTCGGCGCCGGGCAGGTCGGCGGGCCGTCCGGAGACGGTGGTGCCGAAGCAGACCTCCGCTTCCCCGCTCCAGCGCGCGAGCAGCAGCGCCCAGGCGCCCTGCACCACGGTGTTGAGGGTGAGGCGGTGGCGGCGGGCGAACTCCTGGAGCCGGCTGGTGCGTGCGGTGTCCAGCCGCTGGGACAGCCACGTCCCGGAGCGGGCGGTGGTGTTGGGGGCGGGCCGCCGGTCGTACGGCAGCGGGGTGGGGCCGTTCAGGCCGGCCAGGGCGGCGCGCCAGTGCTCCTGCGCCTGGCGGGTGTCCTGGGCGGCGAGCCAGCCGGCGTAGTCCGCGAACGGCCGGCGTTCGGGCAGGTGGGGCCGCTCGCCGCGGGTGAGGGCGGCGTGCGCGGCCGTGACGTCGGACAGGACGTGGAAGACGCTCCAGCCGTCCAGCAGGACGTGGTGGAAGGTCCACACGACGCGGACCGCGTCCGGGCCGACCCTGACCAGGGCGAGCTGCATCAGCGGGGCACGGTCCAGGGCGATGCCCCGGGCCCGCTCGTCGGCGAGCAGCCGCTCCAGCTCCGCGTCGTGCCGGTCCTGCGGGAGCGTGCTCCAGTCGTGTTCGGTGATCGGCAGGGTCACGTTCCGGTGGACCACCTGGAGCGGCACGGGTACGCCGCGCAGCGCGACGGAGGTGCGCAGGACGGGGGTGCGGTCGACGACGTGCTGCCAGGCGGCGGCCAGGGTCCGCGGGTCGCGGGCGCCGTCCGCCACGAAGGTGATCTGCTCGACGTACAGGCCGTGTTCCGCCTCGTCCAGGCCGTGCATCACCATGCCGGTCTGGGTGGGCGTGAGCGGATAGACGTCCGCCACGTCCCTTCCGTCGCCCACCAGCCGGTCGACGCCCGCCTGGTCCAGCGGGGCGAGCGGGAAGTCGGCGGGGGTGCGGCCGCCGGCGCCGGGCTCGGCGCAGTGCCGGACGATCGCGCGCAGCTCGTCGGCCACCTCGCCGGCGAGCCGCTCGACGGTCTCCCGGTCGTGCACCTCGCGGGAGTACGACCAGGTGAACTCCAGCCGCTCCCCGCTGACTTGACCGAGTACATCTAGGAGGTACGGCCGCCGCGCCGAGCGGTCCATGTTGCCGGACAGGGCGCCATGGGGCTTGTGCAGCAGGCCGCCCGGTGTGCCGGTGCGGTCCTGCCGGCCCAGATAGTTGAAGCAGACCGGCGGCAGGGCGGGCAGCTCGCGGCCGGCCGTGGGGTGCAGGTGGCGCAGCGCGCCGTAGCCGAGTCCGCCGTGCGGGACGGCCCGCAGGTTCTCCTTGACGGCCTTCACGACGGTGCCGGTGTCCGCGTCCCGGGGCACGTCCAGGGCGACGGGGTACATGGCCGTGAACCAGCCGACCGTCCGGGCGAGGTCGATGTCCGCGAACAGCTCCTCGCGGCCGTGTCCCTCCAGGGTCACCGCCACCCGGTCCTGTCCGCTCCAGCGGGCCAGGACCCGGCCGAGCGCGCACAGCAGGACGTCGTTGACGCGGGTGCGGTACACCTCCGGCACGTCCTGGAGCAGCCTGCGGGTCTCCTCGGCGTCGAGTCCCGCGCTCACGCTCTCCTCGTCGGCCACGGTGTTGGCGCCGCCGGGGCGGTCGGCGGGCAGCGCGATGGCGGCGTCGAGACCGCGCCAGTAATCGAGTTCGCCGCCGAAACCGCCCGTCTCGGTGTGCTCGGCGAGCCGCCGCGCCCAGGCCCGCAGCGAAGTGCTCTTCGGGGCGAGGCCGGGCCGGGCACCGTCCCGCAGCGCCTCGTAGGCCGCTTCCAGGTCCTCCAGGATCAGTCGCCAGGAGACGGCGTCGACGACCAGGTGGTGGGCGGCGAGCAGCAGCACCGGCCGCCCGCCGTCGCCCGGCCGGCACAGCGCGGCCCGCAGCAGCGGTCCGCCGGCCAGGTCGAAGCCGGCGCCCAGGGCGTCGGCCACCGCTTCGGGGGCCGTCCGGTCGTGCACCTCCAGATGGACGTCACGGGGGTCGCCGGGCGGGGTGCCGTACTGCCGCCGGTTTCCGTCGTCGAGCGGTTCGTAGCGCATCCGCAGCGCGTCGTGGTGTGCCAGTACGGCGGACAGGGCGGCGCGCAGCAGTGCCTCGTCGGGGTCGGTGGCCAGCTCGTACGAGACGGTCTGACTGAAGTGGGCGGGGTCACCCGTGAGGGTGTCCAGGAGCCAGTGCTGTACGGGGGTGAGCGGGACGTCGCCGGTCACCGGCCCCTGTTCGGCGGCGGCCGTGGCGGTGTCGGGCGCCCGCTCGGCCACGGCGGCGAGTTCGGCGAGCGTCTGGTGGGTGAACAGGTGCCGAGGGGTCAGGGCGTATCCGGCCCGGCGGGCGGCGGAGACGATCTGGATGCCGAGGACGGAGTCGCCGCCGAGCGTGAAGTAGTTGTCGTCCGCGCCGACTTCGGGTACGCCGAGCACCTCGCGCCAGACGCCCGCGAGGATCTGCTCGGCCTCGGTACGCGGTGGCCGGCCCCCCGTGCCGACGGTCGGCGCCCCCCACTCGGGCACGGGCAGCGCTCGCCGGTCGAGCTTGCCGGTGGCACCGAGGGGCAGCCGCTCCAGCGGGACCACGAGGGCGGGCAGCAGGTGGTCGGGAAGACTCCGGGCGAGGAAGGCACGGAGTTCCCCCGTGTCGGGCAGAGCGATGAGGCCGTCCTTTGCGGTACCGCTGAGGGCGGACTGGCCCGCCGGGCGGTCGTCCGCCTCACCACCGGCAACCGACCGGTCCCGCGAGTCGTCGGCCGGGCCAACTCCCCCGGCCCCGGCGGACAGAGGCAGGACCGTCGTACCGCCGGTCACACCGGCATCCCCGGCGGACGCAGGCAGCGCCGCTCCATGCGGCACCACGTACCCGATCAGGCGGCGGTGCCCGGCGTGTTCGACGACGCGGGCCGCTGCCGCCGCCACCGCCGGGTGGCGGGCCAACGCCGCTTCGACCTCGCCGAGTTCGATGCGGAAGCCGCGCACCTTGACCTGGTCGTCGCCGCGTCCGAGGTAGACGAGGTCGCCGTCGGCCGTCCAGCGGACCAGGTCGCCGGTGCGGTACATGCGGCTGCCCGGCGGGCCGAACGGGTCGGGCAGGAAGCGGGCGGCGGTCAGGCCGGGGCGGCGCAGGTAGCCGCGGGCGACTCCGGTTCCGGCGAGGAACAGCTCGCCGGGCGCGCCCGCGGGCACCGGCCGCATCCGCTCGTCGAGGACGTGCGCGCGGGCGCCGCCGAGCGGCCTGCCGATCGGCGGGTCGCGGTCGGGGTCGGCGGGGTCGCAGGTGAAGGCGGTGGCGTAGACGGTGGCCTCGGTGGGCCCGTAGATGTTGTGCACCTGGCCACCGGCCACGGCCGCGCGGACCCGGCCGACGGTCCGGGCCGGCAGCCCCTCCCCCGCGAGGACGACGGTGTCCGCGGTGAGGTGGACGGCGTCCTCGGCGAGCAGCCGGTCGAGGGCCGAGGGCACCGCGCTGAGCAGTCCGGCCCGCCAGGGCCCCGGGCGTTCGGCGAGGGCGAGCAGGTCACGGACGATCTCCACACAGCCGCCGGACAGGAGCGGCGAGAAGATCTCGAACACCGACACGTCGAAGTTGAGCGAGGTGGACGCCACCACGTGCTCCAGGCCGTGCCCGGCGAACTCCGCCGCCGCCCAGTCGGTCAGGGCGCGCACGGAGGCGTGGCTGACGACCACTCCCTTGGGACGGCCGGTCGAGCCGGAGGTGTGGATGACGTACGCCGGGTGCGCGGGCAGGAGGGGGGCGTGGCGTTCCGCGTCGCCGACGGGGGTGTCGGGCAGGTCGGCGCCGGGTTCCTCGTCCAGGGAGTCCAGGAGGACCCTGGTGTACGGCCCCTCGGGCAGCCGACCGGCGGTCTCGGCGGCGGTGATCACGGCGTGCGGCCGTACGTCCTCGAAGAGGAACGCGACGCGCTCGGCGGGGTACTGCGGATCGACCGGCAGATACCCGGCGCCGCTCTTCAGCACCGCGAGGAGCGCCACGATCAGGTCGGCGGTGCGGGGCAGGCAGAGCGCGACGAAGCCCTCGGGTCCGGCACCGGCGGCGATGAGCAGCCGGGCCAGCCGGTTGGAGCGGGCGTCGAGTTCGCGGTAGTCGAGGCAGGTGTCGCCGTAGCGGACCGCCGGGGCGTCGGGGGTGCGCTCGGCCTGGCGGCGGAACGCCTCGGGCAGGGTGTCGTGCGGTGCCTCGGCCATCCGTCCGCCGAACCGGGTCACCAGGTCGCGCGCCTCGGCGGGGCCGAGGAGGGCCAGGTCGCCCAGGCGGCGATCGGGTGCGTCGGCCATGCCGGTCAGCAGGGTGCGCAGGCTCTCGCCGAGCGCGTGCACCGTGCCGGCGTCGAAGGCGGCCGGGTCGTAGTCCAGGTTCACGGCCAGGCTGTCGCCGGGCGCGACGACCACGCTGAGCGGGTAGTTCGTCGGTTCCAGGTCCCGTTCCTGCTCCATGGCCAGGCCGTGCCGGGCCATGGCGCCCTCGTCGAAGGGGTAGTTCTCGAAGACCACGAGGGAGTCGAACAGGCTGGTGCCGCCGGGTACGTCGCTCCACGACTGCACCTGCGCCAGCGGGACGAAGTCGTGGCGCCGGGCCTCCGCCTGGGCGGCCTGCAGTTCGCGCAGCCAGTCCAGCAGCGCGCGCCGCCCGTCGACGCGGGCCCGGACGGGCAGGGTGTTGATGAACAGGCCGACCATCGAGGTGACGCCGGGCATGTCGGCGGGCCGGCCGGAGACGGTGGTGCCGAACACCACGTCCTCGCCGCCGCCGTAGCGGGACAGCAGCAGCGCCCACGCGCCCTGGACGACGGTGTTGAGGGTCAGTCCGGCCTGCTGGGCGGTCTCCCGCAGCCGGGCCGAGACGTCCGCGTCGAGGGCCATCCGCACGGACGCGCAGGAGGAGGCGCGGTGGGCCTCGGCGGGGCGCCGGTCGCGGGGCAGTTCGGTGGGTGCCTGGAAGCCCGCGAGGGTGGTGCGCCAGTAGTGCTCGGCGCGGTCGGTGTCCTGCTCGGCCAGCCAGCGCAGGTAGTCGCCGAAGGGCCGCCGCTCGGGCAGCCGTAGCTGGTGCCCGGCGGTCAGGGCGGCATACCGCTCGCACACCTCTTCGAAGACCTGGGCGGCGCTCCAGCCGTCGAGCAGGACGTGGTGGAAGGTCCACACCAGCCGCACCCGGTCGGCCGTGAGGCGGATCAGCGTCAGCCGCATCAGGGGCGCGGTGCCCAGCTCGACGCCGGCCTCCCGGTCCTCGGCGAGCAGGCGGTCCAGTTCGCGTGCGCCGTGCTCGGCGGGCAGGCCGGACCAGTCGTGGTGGGTGACGGGCACGGTGGCCCGGTGCCGGACGACCTGGAGGGGTTCGGCGGTCTCCTGCCAGACCAGGTGGGTGCGCAGGACCGGGTTGGCGTCGGCGGTGTGCTGCCACGCGGTGGCCAGCGCGTGCGGATCGGTGACGCCGGACAGGACGAACTGCACCTGGTTGACGTACGTGCGGCTGTCGGCGTCGAGCAGGCTGTGGAAAAGCATGCCGGCCTGCATCGGCGTCAGCGGGTAGATGTCCGCGACGCCCCGGCCGTCCCCGGCGATCCGGTCCACGGCGGCCTGGTCGAGCCGGGCCAGCGGGAAGTCGGAGGGGGTGCGGCCGCCCGCGTCCGGCAGGGCGCAGTGCGCGACGATGTCGCCGAGCGCCCGCAGCATGGCGTCGGCCAGCGCGGTGACGGTCTCCTCGCGGTGCCGTCCGGTGCTGTAGTACCAGGTGATCTCCAGCTGGTCGTCCTCGACCCGGGCCACGACGTCCAGCAGGTGCGGGCGTTCGGTCTCCGGGGCCTCGGCTCCGCCCAGGCCGCCGGGCACCGCCGCGACCAGCGTGCCGGCGTCGGCGGACCAGTCGAAGCGGCCCAGGTAGTTGAAGCTGATGCCGGGTTCGGGCGTCCGGGCGAGCCGTTCGTCGCGGGCCAGGTGGCGCAGTACGCCGTAGCCGAGTCCGCGGTCGGGTACGGCGCGCAGCTGCTCCTTGACCGATTTCAGCGCGGTGCCCCAGGAGCCGGCCGGGACGGTCAGGGCGAGGGGGTGGAGCGAGGTGAACCAGCCGACCGTGCGGGACAGGTCGATGTCCTCGAACAGCTGGTCCTCGCGGCCGTGTCCCTCCAGGCCGACGGCGACGGTGTCGCGTCCGGTCCAGTCGCCGAGGACGCGGCCCAGCGCGGTGAGCAGCACGTCGTCGACGCGGGTGCGGTAGACGCCGGGGACGCGGCGCAGGAGGCCGTCGGTGTGCGCACGGTCGAGGCGGACGGTGACCTCGCGGACGTCGGCCGTGGTGTTGGTGCCGTCGCGGTCCACGGGCAGCGGGTCGGCGCAGGCCCGGGCGGTGCGCTCCCAGTGGCCGAGCCGCGCGGCGAAGCGGTCGTCGGCGCGCAGCCGGGCGGCCCATTCGCGTACGGAGGTGGTGCGGGCGGGCAGCCGTACGGGGTCGCCGGCGGCGGCCTGCCGGTAGGCGCTCTCCAGGTCCTCCAGGAGGATCCGCCAGGAGACGCCGTCGACCACCAGGTGGTGGGCGACGAGCAGCAGCCGGGCGGGCCGGGTGCCGTCGGTGAACAGCCGGGCGGTGAACAGCGGGCCTTGGTCGAGGCTCAGTCCGGTGTGCGCCGCCGCGGTGGCGCGTTCCTCGTCCGCCGGGTCGTGGACCTGGAGCAGCTCGGGCACCGGGCCGTCGGGGGCGATGTCCTGCCGCCAGGCGCCCTCGTCGTCGCGCAGGAACCGGGCGCGCAGCGCGTCGTGCTGCGTCCACAGCGCGGTGAGGGCGGTGCGCAGGGCGTCCTGGTCGACGGTGCCGGCCGGCTCGATGACGACGGACTGGTTGAAGAAGGCGGGGTGCGCCGGCCGCGGGTCGAGGAACCAGTGCTGGATCGGCAGGAGGTCCACCGCTCCGGTGACGGGATCGGTGCCGGCGACGGCGGACGCGGCGCCGCCGGTGGCGGCGGCCAGTTCACCGATGGTGGGGTGGCGGAAGAGGTCGCGGGGGGTGAGGGCGAGTCCCGCGGCGCGGGCCCGGGAGACCACCTGGATGCTGAGGATGGAGTCGCCGCCCAGCATGAAGAAGTTGTCGTCCACGCCGACCCGTGCCACACCGAGCAGCTCGGCCCAGATCCCGGCGAGGACGCGTTCGGCCTCGGTGCGCGGGGCGCGGTGGGCCTGCTCGCTTCCCGCCGCCCAGTCGGGTGCGGGCAGCCGCCGCCGGTCGACCTTGCCGTTGGCCGTCAGGGGCAGCTCGGGCACGGTGACGAACGCGGCGGGCAGCATGTAGTCGGGCAGCCCGGCCGCCAGGTGGGCGCGGAGCGCGGCGGCGGAGGGCGGTTCGGCGGCGGGGGACGGCACGAGATGGGCGGCGAGGCGCTTGCGTCCGCCGTCCTGGTACAGGGAGACGACGGCCTCGGCGACGGCCGGGTGGGCGGTGAGCCGGGCCTCGATCTCGGCGGGTTCGACGCGGAAGCCGCGGATCTTGATCTGGTCGTCCGCGCGGCCGACGAAGTGCAGTTCGCCGTCGGCGCTCCAGCGCACGATGTCGCCGGTGCGGTACATGCGGGTGCCGGGCGGGCCGTAGGGGTCGGCGAGGTAGCGGGCGGCGGTCGCGCCGGGCCGCCCCGCGTAGCCCCGGGCCAGGCCCGCACCGGCGATGTACAGCTCGCCGGGGATGCCCGGCGGCTGCGGGTCGAGGGCGCTGTCCAGGACGTAGACGCGGGTGTTGTCGAGCGGGCGTCCGATGGGCAGCACCGCGGGCAGCGCGTCGCCGGCGCGGAAGACGCGGCGGGTGGCGAAGGTGGTGGTCTCGGTGGGGCCGTAGCCGTCGACGACGGTCAGGCCGGGGCAGGCGTCCAGGACCCGGCGCACCACCGCGCCCGGCACGGCCTCGCCGCCCGTCCACACCTCGCGGGCGCCGTACAGGCAGCCGGGGTCCTCCTGGGCGAGCAGGCGGAACAGGCCGGCGGTCAGCCACAGGCAGCTCACGCGCCGCTCGGTGACGGCGTGGCGGACCTGGGCGGCGTCCAGGTCGGTGGGCGGGGCGAGGACGGCGGTGCCGCCGCGCAGCAGCGGCACCCACACCTCGTAGGTGGCGGCGTCGAAGGCGTGCGGCGAGTGGACGAGGACCCGGTCGTGCCCGGCGAAGGCGCGGTCGAGGGCGAGGGCGGCGACGTCCCGCTGGCGTACGGCGACGCCCTTGGGCGTGCCGGTGGAGCCCGAGGTGAACATCAGGTACTGGACGTTGTCGGGGTGCACGGCGTGGTCGGGCGCGAGGCTCGTGGGGTCGGCGGGACCGGTGGACCCAGAGGTGTGGTCGGCGCGCAGGACGGCGTCGTCCGGCAGCACCTCGCGGGCCGTCGCCTCCCAGGTGGCGTCGGTGAGCAGCAGGCCGGCCCCGGCCTCGGCCAGGGTCCGGCGCAGCCGCTCGGCCGGTGCACGGCCGTCCAGCGGCACGTACACGCCGCCGGTGCGCACGAGTGCCAGCTGGGTGACGATCAGGTCGACGGAGCGGTCCATGAGGACGCCGACCGGGTGTTCCGGACGTACGCCTGCCGCGGCCAGCCGGGCCGCCGACCGGGCGGCGCGGGCGTCGAGTTCGCGGTAGGTGAGGTGCTCGTCCCCGGCCTCCAGGGCCACGGCGTCGGGGGTGCGGCGCACCTGGGCGGCGAAGAGGCCGGCGACCGTGCTGTCGGGCAGGTCGGTGGCGGTGTCGTTCCAGGTGCGCAGCACCTGTTCGCGGCGGTCCGCGCCGAGCAGCGGCAGCCGGGCGGGCGGCAACGGCGAGCCGGTGGTCATGCCGGTGAGCAGCACGGTGAGGTACTCGGCCATGCGCCCGGCCGTGCCGGCGTCGAACAGCTCGGGGTCGTAGCCGAGGCGCAGGCCCAGCTCGTCGCCCGGGTAAGCGGTCAGGCTGAGCGGGTAGTTGGTGGTCTCGACGCCTTCCAGGCCGCTCAGCCGCAGCCCGTGGGCGGCGGCGAGGTCGTCGTCCACCGGATAGTTCTCGAAGACGACGATGCTGTCGAAGAGACCGACCCGCTCGGGGAGTTCGGTGAACGTCTTCATCCGGGTGAGCGGCAGGTGCTCGAAGCGCCGGTCCTCGCTCTGGTCGTGCTGGAGCGCGCGCAGCCAGTCGAGCAGGGTGCCGTGGCCGGGGACGGTGACGCGGGCGGGCAGGGTGGTGATGAACAGGCCGGTCATGGCCTCGGCGCCGGGCAGTTCGGCCGGCCTGCCGGACACGGTGGTGCCGAACACCACGTCGTCGCGGCCCGCCTGGCGGGCCAGGAGCAGGGCCCAGGCGCCCTGTACCACGGTGTTGAGGGTGAGACCCGAGGTGCGGGCCACCTCTTCCAGCGTCCGGGTGGCGGCGGCGGGCAGTGCGGCGTGGACCGCGTGCGTGGACTCGGCGCGGTGGGCCTCTTGCGGCTCGCGGTCGTAGGGCAGCGGTGTCGCCTCGGTCAGGCCGGACAGGCGGCGCCGCCAGTGCCGTTCGGCCGCTTCCGGGTCGCGCCGCCGCAGCCAGGACACGTACTCCCGGTAGGGCGGGCGGTGCGGGAGGGCGGCGGCGTCGGGCCCGGCGTGGTGGGCGAAGACGTCCGAGAGGACCTGGAACATGCTCCAGCCGTCGAGCAGCAGGTGGTGGAAGGACCACACCACGCGCACGGCGGTGTCGGAGACGCGGGCGAGCAGGAGGCGCTGGAGCGGGGCCCGCCCGAGGTCGATGCCGTCGGCGCGGTCTTCGACCAGCAGGTCGTCCAGGCGGGTGCGGCGCTCGTCCGCCGTCAGGTCGCGCCAGTCGACGTGGGTGACGGGGACGGCCGCGTGGCGCTCCACGACCAGCAGCGGTTCGGGCACGTCCTGCCAGAGCACCCGGCCGCGCAGCACGTCGGTGCGGTCGGTGACGTGCTGCCAGGCCGCGGCGAGGGCCGCCGGGTCGGGGACGCCGTCCAGGACGAACGTCAGCTGCTGGACGTAGACGCCGCGGTCGTCCTGGGACAGGCCGTGGAAGAGCATGCCCGCCTGGGTGGGTGTGAGCGGCAGGACGTCGGCCACGGCGGCCGGGTCCGCGCCGGTGATCCGGTCCACGGCGGCCTGGTCGAGCCGGGCCAGCGGGAAGTCGGACGGGGTGCGGCCCGCGGCGCCCGGCAGTGCGGCGTGCCGGGCCAGGTCGGTGAGCGCGTCACCGAAGCGCCCGGCGAGGTCGGCGACCGCGCTCTCGCGGCCCGGGAGGTCGGCGTAGAACCAGGTGAACTCCAGTATGTCGCCCACGAGTTGACCGACGACCTCGACGGCGTGCGGGCGCTCGGCCGCCGGGTCGGCGTCCAGTTCCAGCGGGCGTACGGTGCCCCGGTAGAGGCTGTCCGGGTCCTCCGGCGTGTCCATGCGGCCCAGGTAGTTGAAGCTGATCCGCGCGTCGGCGCGCGGCGGCGCCCCGGGGCCGGCCTGGCGGAGCAGGACGTCGTGGCCGAGGCCGTTGCGGGGTACGGCGCGCAGCTGCTCCTTGACCTGTTTGAGCACGGTGTCCCAGTCGGCGTCCTCGGGGACGGCGAGGGCGACGGGGTGCCGGGTGGTGAACCAGCCGACCGTGCGGCCGATGTCCAGCTCGTCGAAGAGCTCCTCGCGGCCGTGCCCCTCCACGTCGACCACGACGCGCCCCTGGCCGCTCCAGCCGCACAGGGCCCGGCCGAGCGCGCCGAGCAGGACGTCGTTGGCCCGGGTGCGGTAGGTGTCGGGCAGGGTGCGCAGCAGGGCCGAGGTCGCCTCGGCGTCCAGGCGCACGGTGAGCGACCTCTGTTCGGCGTAGGTGCCGGGGCCGCCCGTCAGTTCGGCGGGCAGAGCGGGCCCGGTGGCGGGGACCGCCTCGGCCCAGTACGCGCGCTCGTCGTCGAAGCCGCCGGCCTTGGCGTGGGCGTTCAGCCTGCGGGCCCACTGCCGCAGCGGCGAGGACTTCGCGGGCAGCGCCGCGGCGCCGTCCCGCCCCGCGCGGCGGGCCCGGTAGGCGCGGTCCAGGTCTTCCAGGAGCAGCCGCCAGGAGACCCCGTCGACCACCAGGTGGTGCACGGCGAGGTGCAGGACGTGGGGCGCGCCGGCGCCGGTGTCGTGCAGGACGGCGCGCAGCAGCGGTGGCCGGGCGAGGTCGAACGGGCCGAGGTGCGGGGTGTCCGTCCGCGGACCGGTGTGGCGGGCCAGCAGGAGGCGCGGTGCCCGCTCCTCGATGTGCCAGCCGGCCGGCTCGCCGGGAGTGAAGCGGGAGCGCAGGGCGTCGTGGTGGGCGACCAGGTCGTTCAGGGCGTCCTCCAGCGCCGCCGCGTCCAGGTCGGCGGGCATCCGCAGGGACAGCGCCTGGGAGAAGTGCCCGGCGCGTTCACCGACGGCGTCGAACAGCCACTGCTGGATGGGGGTCAGGGGGGCGGTGCCGGTGGGTGCCTGCGGTGCGGGCACGGCCTCGCGCGGGCCGGCCGCCGCGTCCGCGCAGTGCGCGAGGCCGGCCACGGTCTGGCGCTGGTAGAGGTCCCGGGAGGTGAGCGGCAGGCCCTCCTGCCGGGCGCGGGCCACCACCTGGATGCTGAGGATGGAGTCGCCGCCGAGTTCGAAGAAGTTGTCGTCGACGCCGACGCGTTCCTCCCGCAGCACCTCCGCCCAGATCCGGGCGAGGGTGTGCTCGGTGGGCGTGCGGGGCGCGACGTGGCGGACCGCGCGCACGGCGGGGCCGGGGCTGGGGAGCCGGCCCCGGTCGAGTTTGCCGTTGGGGTTGAGCGGCAGGGCGTCCAGTACGAGGACGGTCGAGGGGACCATGTAGTCGGGCAGCGTACGGCCGAGGTCCCGGCGCACCGCCTCGGGTTCGGTGCGCTGTCCGGCCGCCGGTACGACGTAGCCGACCAGGCGCCGGTTGCCGTCGGCGTCGGTGGCTGCGACGGCGGCCGCCTCGGCCACGCCGGCGCAGCCGCGCAGCGCCTCCTCCACCTCGCCCAGTTCGATGCGGAAGCCGCGCACCTTGACCTGCTGGTCCGTGCGGCCCAGGTATTCGAGTCCGCCGTCGGCGCGCCGGCGCACCAGGTCGCCGGTGCGGTACATGCGCTCGCCCGGCGCGCCGAACGGGTCGGCGACGAACCGGGCGGCGGTCAGTCCGGGCCGGTTCAGGTAGCCGCGGGCCAGGCCGCCGCCCCCCAGGTACAGCTCGCCGGGGACGCCGATGGGCTGCGGCCGCAGGGCGGTGTCCAGGACGTAGGCGCGGGTGAGCGCCACCGGGTGGCCGATGGGCGGGGCCTGTTCGGGCAGCCGGTCACCGGCGAACCAGGCGGTGGCGTACACGGTGGCCTCGGTGGGGCCGTAGACGTTGGCGATCCGGCAGCCGGGCATGGCGGCCCGCAGGTCCTGCGTGGTCTGCGCGGGCAGCGCCTCGCCCGCGAGGACGACGGTATCGGCGGTCAGGGGCGCCGTGCCGCCCGCGACGAGCCGGGAGACGACGGACGGCACGCCGCTGAGCAGCGTGGCGCGCCGGGGTCCGGTGCCGTCGGCGAGGGCGGTCAGGTCGGCGACCACCTCGACGGTGCCGCCGGCCGTCAGGGGGCAGATCAGTTCGAACACCGAGACGTCGAAGTTGAGGGAGGTGGAGGCGATGACATGGGCCAGGCCCTCGGGCCCGAACCGCTCCCCCGCCCACGCGGCCAGCGCGGCGGCACCGCGGTGTCCGACCACGACGCCCTTGGGGCGGCCGGTGGAACCCGAGGTGTAGATGACGTACGCGGGATGGTCGGGCAGCAGCGGCCGGAGCCGGTCGGCGTCGGTCAGCGCGGTGTCGGGCGCGTCCGGCGCGGCGCAGTCCTCCAGGAGCAGCGGTACGCACTCCGGGGGCAGCGCGGAGGCACTCTCGCGGGTGGCGAGGACGAGGCCGGGCCGGGCGTCCTCCAGCATGAAGCGGACCCGGTCGGCGGGGTAGGCCGGGTCGACCGGGAGGTAGCCGGCGCCCGAGGCGAGCACCGCCCACAGGACGGGCACGAGGTCGGCGGAGCGCGGCAGGCACAGGGCGACCAGGGTCTCGGGCCCGGCGCCGCGCGCGACGAGCAGCCGGGCCAGCCGGGAGGCGCGCCGGGCCGCTTCGGCGTAGTCCAGCCGGACCTCGCCGCAGACGACGGCGGTACGGTCCGGGGTCCTCGCCGCCTGGGCGTACAGCAGGGCGGGCAGCGTGCCGCAGCCGTTGTCCCGCACCGCGTGGGCGGGCGGGTTCCAGTCGTCCACCAGCGTACGCAGCTCATCGGCCGCGAGCATGGGCAGTTCGGCCAGCGTGCGGCCCGGGCCCTGCGCCATGCCCTCCAGGAGCCGATGCAGGTGGGTGGTCATCCGGGTCACGGTCGCCGCGTCGAACAGGTCCTTGTTGAACTCCACGGTCAGCACGCAGTCGCCGTCCGCGTCGGCGTCCGGCGTGAACTCCAGGACCAGGTCGAAGCGGGCGGCGGGGCGGGGCAGGGGGTGCTCGGTGACGCGCAGTCCGCCGGCGAGCGGCAGGGCAGGAGAGGCGGTCTGCTGCACGACGAGCACCTGCACCAGCGGGGTGCGGCTCGGGTCGCGGCGCGGGGCCAGCTCCTCCACCACCCGGTCGAACGGGGCCCCGTCGTGGGCGAAGGCGTCCAGCACCGTCGTGCGCATCGTCTCCACGAACCGGTCCACGGTCGCTCGTTCGTCCACCTCGCCGCGGAGCACCACGGTGTTGGCGAAGAAGCCCGGCACGTCCTCCAGGTCCCGGCGGCCGCGCCCGTTGGTGACGGTGCCGAACGCGATGTCCCGCTGTCCCGAGTAGCGGGAGAACAGCAGCGCGGCGGCGCCCGCGAACAGGGTGAACGCCGTGGTGCCGCGGCCCGCGGCCAGTTGCCGCAGCCGGGACGTCAACTCCGCGGGCAGCACGTGCCGGTGGCTCGCGCCGACGCTGGTGCGCACGGCGGGGCGCGGCCGGTCCGTGGGCAGCTCCAGGTGCTGGAGGCCCGCCAGGTGCCGCTTCCAGTAGGCCAGGTCGGCGGTGTCCGCGTCACCGGCCCGCTGCCGGCGCTCCCAGAGCGCGAAGTCCGGGTACTGGAGGGCGAGTCGCGTCAGTCCGTCCGGCTCGCCGGTGGTCTCCGCCCGGTAGAGGGCGACGAGTTCGCGGGTGAGGATGCCGATCGACCAGCCGTCGGTGACGATGTGGTGCTGGGCCAGGAGCAGCAGGTGTTCCTCGGGGGCGAGCCGGACGAGCAGCGCCCGGGTGAGGGGCCCGACCGCCAGGTCGAACGGGCGGCGCAGTTCCTCGGTGAGCAATTCCTCGGCGGCCTCGGCGCGGCGCGCGTCGGACACGCCGGTGAGATCCGCCGTGCGCAGGGGTACGTCCGGCTCCGGTGCGACACGCTGGACGCCCTGGCCGTCGACCGTGGGGAACGTGGTGCGCAGGGAGTCGTGCCGGGCCGCGAGCCGGAGCAGGGAGCGGTGCAGCGCCTCCGCGTCCAGAGGGCCGTGCAGCCTGAGCGAGACACCGGTGTTGTACTCGGTGCCGCCCTCGGTGAGGTCGTCCATGTACCACAGGCGGCGCTGAGCACTGGACAGCGGCAATACGCCTTCGCGGGGGGCCGGCGGTATCCGCTCCGGCGGCGCGGCGGCCGAGGGGTCGGCGAGCAGGGGCGCGAGCGCGGCGATCGTCCGGGCGGTGAACACATCGCGCACGGTCAGCCGGACGCCCAGGTCGTCCCGGACGCGGGCGAGGACACGGGCGGCGAGGATCGACTCACCGCCCAGGTCGAAGAAGTCGTCGTCGGCCCCGATTCCGTCGACACCGAGAACGTCCGCCCAGATCCCGGCCAGGGCCCGCTCCTCGTCGGACCGCGGCGGCACATGCCCGGCCGCCACCGAGCGCTCGGGCGCGGGCAGGGCCCGCCGGTCGATCTTGTGCTGCGGGGTGAGCGGCATCCGGTCCAGCACCACGATGGCGGACGGCACCATGTGCCCCGGCAGCACGGCCCCGAGGGCGGCACGCAGCGTGGCCGGCTGGGGGACGACAGCGGGGAGGGCACCGGAAACGACCGGGGCGGCCGGGGTCACGCTGGGGTCAGCGGGGGCGCCGGGGGCGCTGGGGGCGCTGGGGGCGCTGGGTGACGGCTGGTCAGCGGAGCCGCTGAGGCCGCCGGGCGCAGGCTGATCGGCGGAGCCGCTGAAGGCGCCGGGGGCGCCAGGCGAAGGCTGATCGGCGGAGCCGCTGAAGCCGCCGGGGGCGCCGGGAGCGCCAGGTGAAGGCTGGTCAGCGGAGCCGCTAGAGGCACCGGGGACGCCGGGCGCCCCGGGGACGCCGGCCGAAGGCTGGTCGGCTGCGGTGACGTAGGCGACGAGGCGTCGATGGCCCGGTACGTCCTCGCGTACCACGACCACGGCCTCGCCGATCGCGCCGCCGCCCGCCCGGCGCAACGCCGCCTCGATCTCGCCCGGTTCGATCCGGAAGCCGCGGATCTTCACCTGCCGGTCCAGGCGACCCAGGAACTCCAGCTCGCCCTCCGCGGTCCACCGCACCCGGTCACCGGTGCGGTACAGACGCGCTCCCGGCGCGCCGAAGGGGTCGGCGACGAACCGCGCCGCCGTCAGCCCGGGGCGGCCCAGATAGCCGCGGGCCACCGCGTCACCGCCCACGAACAACTCGCCGTCGACGCCGGGCGGTACGGGCCGCATCGCGGGGTCCAGGACGTGCACCCGGGTGTGCGGCAGAGCGCCGCCGATCGTCGGCGTACCGCTGCCCGCGGTGAGCGGCCCGGTCCAGGTGGCGACGATGGTGGTCTCGGTCGGACCGTAGGAGTTGATCATCCGGCGGCCGGGTGCCCAGCGGTCCACGAGCCCGGCCGGGCAGGCCTCCGCGCCCACGATCAGCGTGCGCAGGTGGCGGGCGGTGCCGCGCGCGGGGTCGGGCAGAGAGGCCAGCGCGGCGGGCGGGATGAGGGCGTGGGTGATGCGGTGCTCGTCCAGGACCGCGGCGAGTTCGTCGCCGAGCCAGGGCCCGTGCGGCGGTACGACGAGCGTGGCACCGGACAGGACGGAGATGAACAGCTCCAGGACGGAGGCGTCGAAGCTCGGCGAGGAGAACTGGAGCACTCTGTCGCCGGGGCCCACCGCGTACCGCTCGGCGGCGGCCGCGGTGAAGCCGCCGATGCCGCGGTGCGTCACCGTCACTCCCTTGGGGGTGCCGGTGGAACCGGAGGTGTAGATGACGTAGGCCGCGTGCTCGGCGTCCACGTCGGCGCCGGCCTCGGCCACGTGCCCGGCGGCACTTTCGACTTCGAGGAGTTCACCCACCGCGCGCGGGTCGTCCAGGGTGATCGCGGGCGCGGCGTCGGCGAGCATCAGGGCTCGGCGCTCGGCCGGATAGGCGGGGTCCACGGGCAGGAAGGCGGCGCCCGCCCGGGCGACGGACAGTTCCGCCGCGATCAGCTCCATGGAGCGCGGCAGGACCAGGGCCACCACTCGGTCGGGGCCCGCTCCCCGGCCCACCAGGTGCGCGGCCAACCGGTCGGTGCGCTCCGCCAGTTCCCGGTAGCTCCAGGTCCGCCGCCCGTCGGTGAGGGCCGGCGCGTCCGGCGTCCGGGCCACCCAGGCGGTGAACAGCTCGCCGAGCGTCGGAGACGCCGGAGCCACCTCGTTCCCCGGTGCGGCGGTGAGGCCGCCCTGCGGCAGGGAGGACGCCGGTGCGGGCTTGTCGTGCAGGTCCGTCATGGGTGAAGTCCTTTTGGGGAGCGGAGCGATGCGGCGCGGGCCGAGCGGACGGACCGGCCCCGCCTGGTGGGCGGAGCACTGGACCGGACGTGACACACCGGGTGTGTGCGGCGGTGCGACGGAACGGGGTGGTGACCTGGTGCGGGTGCGGACGGAATGCGGCGGGGTGGTGCGGCAGCCGACGGGCATGGGCCGGTGACGGAGCCCTGGCGTGGCCCCGACGGACGACTCACCGGCCCCGGTGGGGGGCCGGGGCGTCCGGCGACTGCACCCTGAGCGCACGGGGTCTGTCAGTGCCCCGGCCCGGTGGCCGAACCGCCGAGCCCGGTGAGGCGTGGCCCCGACGGACGACTCATCGGTCCCCGTGGTGGTGTCCGTGGTCCAGCGACGGCGCCCTGCCCATCCGGACCGGCCACGCCGAACCGCCGCCACCGGAACCGGTGCCGTACGCCACGGCGGCCCCGCGCACCGGCCTCCGGACGGCGGACACCGGCCCGCCGACCGGCCCCTAGGGGACCGGAACCGGTCTCAGCCGTCGATGACGCGGCGCGCGGTGCGCCCGGATATCTGTACCCGGTCGATCGTTCCGGTGGCCGGATCCCGGTGGAACCGGCCACCGGGTTCGATGCGGCCGGTGGCCGGATCGCGCAGATCGCAGGACAGGTCGGCGTAGCAGACCAGCGGAAGGCGCAGGTCCCCGTCGATGGACAGGGCCGGCGCACCGTCCGGCCCGGGCGCGACGCGGTAGGTCGTGGCGCCGTTGCGGTAGGTCCCCGCGCAGTCGGGCAGGCCGACGGGGAGGCCCCGGTCCGCGGTGAGCGTCTTGGCGGGCACCCGGATGCCGGTGAGAGCGGCCAGGTCGTCGACGAGCTCGTGCCACAGCGCGGTGGCGCCCCCGGCATTGCCCGTGAAGGCCACCACGACGCCGCTCTCCGGCTCGGCCCGCAGATGGCAGGAGGTGCCCTGGGCGTTGCCGTCGTGGCCGCACCACATGCGGCCGTCCCGCTGGTACAGGGCGAGTCCGGCGCTCCAGCCGTCGGCGAGCGTGCCCGGGTCGGCGGCGGTCTCGGCCCGGCGCATCTCCTTGGCGACGGCGGGCGGCAGCAGATCGGAGCGGCCGGTCAGCGCGTTGCCGAACACGGCCAGGTCCAGGGCGCTCGCGAGCAGCGCGCCGGCCGGCGCCTCCAGCGGGGCCAGGTTCTGCCGGGCGGCGACGGCCTGCCCGGTGGCGGTGTTGACGGCGTGTCCCGCGGCGACCGGACGCTGGGGCGCGGTGTCGGAGACGAACGCGGGCAGGACACCGAGGGGTTCGAGCAGCAGCACCCGTACGGCCTCGGGCCACGGCATGCCGGTGACTCTCTCCACGAGCCGTCCGGCGGCGACGTAGCCGGCGTTGGAGTAGGAGAAGTCGCTCCCGGGTGTGAACAGCAGGTCGTCGGCGGTGCAGACGGCCGCCAGGTAGCGCGCGGGAGTGGTCGCGGCGGCGGTGTCCGAGTCGGGGCCGGTGGGCAGACCCCCGGTGTGGCTGAGGAGTTGACGAGGCGTCACCTCGGGTATGCCGGCCAGTTCGGGCAGGTGGTCGGCGGCCGGCTCGTCGAGGTCGAGGTCGCCGTCGTCGGCCAGGAGCATGACGAGCGCGGCGGTGAACGGCTTGGTCAGCGAGCCCAGCGGAACGGCGGTGTCCGCGGTGAAGGGACTGCCGGTGGTGACGTCGGCGGTGCCGGTGTGCACGGCGACCACGTCGCTGCCGGTGTCCAGGACCAGTTGGGCGCCGGGCACCCGGTGGGCGCGGGCCAGGTCGTCAAGACGTTCCTGCAGTTCACGGCTTAAGGAGGACGGTGCCCCGAGGGCGACCGGAGCGGTGGGGATGGTGTACGGCATGAGAAGAGGACTCCCGTTGGGTGGGTCTCATGTGCGGGTGTGCCGATCCGGCCCGGGAAACGAGCGGTGCGGGCCGACCGGGGCGCTGCGGGCGCCGGCGACTACGGTCTGCCGACCTCTACGGGCAGATGTCGTACGCCGATGATGACGGCCGGGTTCTGGTAGACGATGTCCTCGTAGGAGGGGATCACCAGTTTGCGGAATCGTTCATGCAACATGTGAAGAGCGATCCGCGCTTCCAGCCGGGCCAGGGGGGCGCCGAAACAGAAGTGGATGCCGTGCCCGAAGGTCAAGTGGGGGTTGGGGCTTCGGGTCGCGTCGAAGACGTCGGGGAGGGGGAAGCGGGCGGGGTCCCGGTTGGCGACGCCGAGATGGGCCATCAGCATGGTGTCGGCCGGGATCTCGTGGCCGCCGAGGACCACGGGCCGGGTGACCCTGCGGCCCAGTTCGGGGAAGGGCGGCAGCCAGCGCAGGACCTCTTCGACGGCGGTGGGGATGCGCGTGGGGTCGGCGCGCAGCGCGGCATCCGTGTCGGGGTCGCCGTCGAAGGTGACGATGGCGTTGCCCAGCAGCGCGGTCGTGGTGATGTGCCCGGCCACGAGCAGCAGGGCCACGAAGCCGACCATCTCCTGGTCGCCGAGGCGGACTCCGTCCACTTCGGCGGCTATGAGTCTGCTGGTGAGGTCGTCGCCGGGGGCGGCGCGGCGGGCGCGGATGTGCTCCAGCATGTAGCCGTTCATCTCGCGCACGGTGGGGGCGATGGCCTCCAGCGCCCGCTCCAGGTCGGCCATGTCGGGCGCCTCGCCGAGCTGGTCGCCGCCGAACAGGACACTCGCCCACTCCTGGAACAGCCGGTGCTCTTCCGCGGGGATGCCGAGGAGTTCGGCGATCACGATGATCGGCAACGGGTAGGCCAGCGCGTCGACCAGGTCGAACCGGTCGCGGTCGGCTACGGCGTCGAGGAGACGGGCGCAGACGGCCTCGATGCGGGGTTCGAGCCCTTGGACGACACGCGGGGTGAACGCCTGGCTCACCAGGGTGCGGAGTTTGCGGTGTTCCGGCGGGTCCATGCCGACGAAGTTGCCCTGGGTGAAGGTCTCGAAGTCGGACTGGGTGGGCGCGAGGGTGGAGAGCTCCGAGGAGTACGTCGCCGGGTCGGCGAGGACGGCGGAGACACTCTCGTGGTCGAGCACCTGCCAGACGCGCTGGGTCTCGTCGTACCGCACCGGCCCGGTCGCGCGTAAGCCCCGCCAGCGGTCGGGTAACTCCTCCAAGAGGGGTCGCTCGCCGGTCGGTTGCTTGCTGATCACCTTGTCTCCCTTGCTGGCGGCTGGCGCGTGCGGGCACGGTGGAGTCACGCGCACAGGGCTGGGGTGGGCCGGGCCGGCCAGGATGGGGCGGGCCCGGGCACGACTGTGTCCATGCCGCCCGGCCCGGGACCTGAACCCGGGCGAGGACGGCACGTGCCCCGCGGGGCTCTCGTGCGGCGGGACAGTCGATCGGCGTCAGTCGCGACGCCGAGGTCGACACCGGGGTGGGCTGCCGGACCTCAACACATGCGGTACGGGATGTCGTGACGGCAGCGCCGGTCACGGCCTCGCAGTCGGCCCAGTCGTGCGGCGCGCCAACCCGACATAACCCCATCCCCCTCGGCGATACCTCCCGCGCACCGGATGCGCGGGACCCTCCCTGCTCCTGGACGGCCAGTGGCCCCCCAGGCCCGGCCGTGCGAAACGGATGTGAGAGTACGCAATCGCAGCGCGTGTCGTGCCACGATTGGCATGATGCGCCCCTCGGAACACCTTCGTTTCGATGGAACTCGGCCACAGTCTTCACGGCGAGTCACCTGCAAGCAACCCCCCGAGGTTGAACGGAGAGTGCCCTGCCGGTGCTTTTGCGTCACCACTCGGCCACTTCGGCCGGTCGACCACACTTCGAGGCCCGACCGTCGAAAGTCGCACCGCTGCGGGTGCCCAGGCAGCTCAACGGCAAACCGGACCGTGCGGAAAAGAACGCGGCCAGGGTGCGGACGGGCACGTCGAACGCCACTGGGCGTGGCCGGATGGATGCCCCGTCCCGCCGTCGGCAAATCGGCCGAGAACCCCCCTGATCTGGGGTGATGATTGAGTCAGCGGACACATCGGGCCCCACCGTCGGGACGACGGCGCGACACGCGGTGGATTTACGCGATCCGTCACCGACACGCCCCGCTCGACCACTCGCCACCGCCGCCCGGCCCCCCCACTTCACAAGCGGACGGACCCCTACCGCACTCCCACCGCAAAGATTCGGCCAATTGGCATGTGTCCGAACAACCGTCCGCCGATACATCGAACGCACATTTGAGAGTCGCACACGTTCTTCTTTCGACCATCCGGTGCGAGGTGGCGGCGGCGAGCCGGATCAGCTCAGCGGCGGCGGGGTCCAGGCGTGGTGACGCAGGATCATCTGGAGGGCGACCCGGGACGGCGTCAGTCGCATCGCCGTGTTCCGCAGGGTGACGGCCAGCGGGTGGGACAGTTGCTGCCCCATTCTCCCGGCCTGCCGGGCGGCCACCGCGACGGCCTGGCTCCGCGGCCGGCGCTCGGCGTCGTAGCGGGCGAGCGCGGCCTCGACGGTGGTCTCGGCGTCGAGGGCGGCGCCGAGGGTGACCGCGTCCTCCAGGGCCTGGCAGGCGCCCTGTCCCAGGTTGGGGGTCATCGCATGGGCCGCGTCGCCGAGCAGCGCGATCCGGCCGACCACGTAGGAAGGCAGGGGCGTGCGGAGTTCGTTCACGTCGTGGTGCAACACCGCCTCGGGGCGTGTCGCGTCGAGCAGCGCGGGGATCGGGGCGTGCCAGGCGTGGAATCGTCGGCGCAGTTCGCTCAGCGGGTCGGCGAACCGCGTACCGGCGGGGAGGCTGAGGACGGCGTGCCACTCGGCCCTCCCGTCCAGGAGGGCGATGTGTCCGAACTCCGCGCCCCGGCCCCAGGTCAGTTCGAAGTCGGTGTGCAGGTCGACCGCGTGCTCGGTGATCGCCCGCAGCACCGTCGAGCCGCTGTGGACCGGGCCGGGGTGCTCCGGGAAGAGTCGGCCGCGGACCGTGCTGCCGATGCCGTCGGCCGCCACCACGAGATCGGCCTCCAGGACCGTGGTGCCGCAGCCGACGTGAACCGTCTCCGGGCCGACTTGCTCGACCGTCGCCGCCTCGGCGCCGATCGCCAACGCCCCGGCGGGCAGTGCCCCGCGCAGCAGTCGGTGCAAGGTGGAACGGGGGATGCCCATGATCGGCGCGCCCACCGCCTTCTCCAGTGCCGAGCCGTCCATCCGGGCCAGCCAGCGCCCCCGGGGCGTGCGGGTGCCGCCGCTGTACTGGCCTCGCGACGCGTCCCGAACCGCCCCGCCGACCCCGAGTTCGTCCAGGGCCCGCAGGCCGTTGGCGGCCAAGGAAATGCCCGCCCCCGCGTCCTCGGGCAGGGACGAACGCTCAAGGACCGTCACGTCCCAGCCGATGCGGTGCAGGCCGATCGCGGCGGCCAGTCCGCCGATTCCCCCTCCGACCACCACTGCCGTGTTACTCATGGCGGAACCTCCTTCTTCTACATCTGTAGAAGCGGACTCTATCCCCGAGCCTCTACGGGTGTAGAAAGGGGTCATGGCTTCGGATCGGCGCACCCTTCTCGCAGACGCGGCTCTCGACGTCCTGGCCGAGGAAGGGATGCGCGGTCTGACCCACCGTGCGGTCGACCGCAGAGCGGCCATGCCGCCCGGCACCACCTCGGCCTACTTCCGCACCCGCGCCGCTCTGCTGACCGCACTCGTCGTCCGCCTGGTCCAGCTCGACCAGGCGGAACTGGAGACGACGGCCGCCGGGCTTGCGCCCCTGCGTACCGCCGAGGACCTGGTGGACGCCATGGTGGCGCTCACCCGACAGCGACTCACCGGCGAGGGCCGCCGGCGCTCGCTCGCCCGCCACGCGTGCGCCGTCGAAAGCGTGCGCGACAAAGAGCTGCGCGAGATCCTCCTGCCCCGGGAGAACGCCGGGCGCGAGGCCGTCCGGCTGTTCCTCGTCGAGCACGGCGCAGCCGACGTCGAGAACCGCACGCACACTCTGCTGACCTGCGTCGACGGGCTCGTCTTCGACCGACTGGTGAACGGCGGCGACGTACCGCGCGAAGACCTCGAAGGACTGGTCGCCGCCGCGCTGCGTCCGGCCGGCCAAGCCCTCGCTCAAGAGGTGGTCCGCAGGCGGCCGCTCGGCCGAGGTGTGAAGCCGTAACCGGCTCGCCCCACGAGCGGGGGTGCGCCGAGCGTCGGAGAAGACTCCGTTCGGGTGCCCGGGCGGGCCATTGGGCCGTATTAGGCGGGCTTCCGTCCGCTCCGTCCTCAACTCTGGGGGGCGATGCCCGCGCCGTCCGGCGTGGCCGAGGAGATGGGACGCGATGGCTACAGACCACATCGACACCGGACTGCTGAAAGAACTGACCGAGCAGTCGCAGGACCTGAACAGCGACGCGTTGCGGGTGACGCATGCTTCCCTGGCCGATTTCGAGGAGGCCGCGGAGCCCGCGGACCGGCGCTGGTGGCAGCGCCGCGCCACCGCCCTGGGGGCGGCGGGAGCAGTGACATGGCTGGGGGCCGGCCGCGCGGCGGCCGCTTCCCGCAACGACATCATGGCGCTGCAGACCGCCGCGTCGCTGGAGAACCTGGCGGTGAGCGTCTACGAGACCGCCGCCGGGCTGCCCTTCATCAAGAACGGCAACAAGACGGTGCGGGCGTTCATCGAGAAGACGACCGCGCAGCACACCGCGCACGGCAAGGCGTTCAACGCCGCCGCGCGCAAGGCGGGCGGCAAGGCGCAGAACGGTCCGGACCCCAAGTACGCCGCCATCGTCAAGAAGCGGCTGCCGTCGATCAAGACCTCCGCGGACGTGGTCAAACTGGCCATCACGCTGGAGGACGTGGCCGCGCAGACCTACACCAAGAACATCGGCCAGGTCGAGGACAAGAACCTGCGGCAGCTGTTCGCCTCCGTGGCCCCCGTAGAGGCACAGCACCGGGCGACGCTGCTGGCCGTGCAGGCGCTGCTGGCCGGGGACCTGCCCGACCTCATCGCGATCCCCACCGATGTCGCCAAGCTCCCCGCCGCCGCGGGCAAGGTCGGCTTCCCCGACGCCTTCTACCCCACCAAGGACGCCTCGCCGGTCAGTGAAGGGGCCGTGAAATGACCACGAGCAAGCGCGGCTCCTGGGAGCTGCCGATCAGCGAGAGCGAACTGGCCCGTCTCACCAAGGAGATGGACCAGGCCCACCAGGAGACCCTGCCCGTCATGGCCGCGTCCGCCCGCGACCTCACGCAGGAGATCCACGACCTGCGCGCCGCGGAACCCGACACCGGCCCGCGGCAGCGCGTGCACGTCGCGCGCCGCCGGTTCCTGATCGGGGCCGGCGCGTCCGCCGCCGCGATGGCGCTGGCCGCCTGCGGCGGCGACTCCGACGGAAGCACCGGCACCCCCTCGAAGTCGCCGTCGGGCAGCGGCGGCACCTACACCGGAGACCTGAAGGTGGTCGCCCTGGCGGCCGCTCTGGAGAACCAGGCCGTCGGCGCCTACCAGACCGCTCTCAAGGCGGCCAAGGACGGCAAACTGGGCAAGGTGCCCCCGGTGTTCGCGACGTTCGCGCAGACCGCGATGGACCAGCACAAGGACCACGCCGACGCGTGGAACGCGATCCTGGCCTCCGCGGACAAACCGAAGATCACCGGGACCCCGCTGTCCAACCACGACGACGTCACCAAAGCGCTCGGCAAGGTCAAGGACGTCCCCGGCGTGGCCAGACTCGCCCTCAAGCTGGAGGACCAGGCCACCCAGACGTATGTGTTCGCGGCGTCCAACGTCAAGAGCAAGGGCGGGATCGAGACCGCCGCGACCATCGCCCCGGTCGAGGCCATGCACTCGGCGATCCTGCACTACGTGCTCGGCCAGTACCCCGTGCCCGACGACTTCATCGGCACCGACAAGGCCGCCGGCCCCAGCCTGCTGACCGTCTGATCCGTCCCGGGGGCCAGGGGCGGTGACGCCCGCGCCTGGCCCCGGGACCGGCACGCCACGAACCCCACGGAGAAACGATGCCCCTGCGCCCCCGCAGACCGCACACGGCCATCACCGCCGCCGTCGCACTCCTGTGCATGCTGACGACCGTCGCGGGATGCTCGGACGGCGAAGACTCCGACTCCTCCTCGCCGCCCTCCACCTCCGCGTCGTCGTCCGGGCGTTCCGCCTCGCCGTCGGGCGGCAAGGGCGCCAAGATCACGATCAAGGACTTCGCGTTCGAACCCGCCGACCTGACCGTCGCCCCGGGTACGAAGGTCACCGTCGTCAACGAGGACTCGGCCCCCCACACGGTGACGGCCGGCGGCGACAAGCCGTTCGACACCGGCAGCATCGCCGCGGGCAAGCGGGCCACCTTCACCGCGCCGTCCCGGGCGGGGAAGTACGCGTACATCTGCACCATCCACCAGTACATGAAGGGCTCGCTCACGGTCCGCTGACCCCGGACGCCCGCACACCTCCACCGCCCGTACCCAGCTCGGGCCGGGAAGGGAGACGCATGTCCTTCGAACCCCCGCCGTCCGGCCGCCCGGAACACCGGCTGCTCCGGGGCGCGGCCCGTGTCCTGGCCGCCGCCGGGCTCGCGGTGGACGCCTACGTGCACGCGCACCTGGCGGACCGGTACGACGCCGTCACGGACACCATCAGCCAGGGCACCCTCTTCCGGATCGAAGCCGCTCTGGCGGCACTCGCCGCCCTGCTCGTCCTGGTGTGGCGCCGCCGGCCGGCCGACGCCTTCGCCTGGCTGGTCGCCGCGGGAGGACTGGCCGCCCTGCTCCTCTACCAGTACGTCGACGTGGGGGCCATCGGACCGCTCCCCAACATGTACGAGCCCGTCTGGTCCGGCGACAAGAAGCTCACCGCGGTCGCCCAAGCCGTCACCGTCGTGTGCGCCACGCTGCTCCTCGCCCTGTCCCTCGGCCGGCGCCGGCGCCGACGCCGATTCGAGTGAAACCGTCTCGCCCGGCGCTAGAGTTCCCGTATGAACAGGCGGGCCCCGACGCTGGAGGACGTGGCGCGGGAGGCGGGGGTCTCCCGCGCGACCGTGTCGCGGGTCGTGAACGGCGTGCGCAACGTCGATCCCGGCATCCAGGACCTGGTGCGCCACGCGATCGAACGGACGGGCTACGCGCCGAACCGCGCCGCCAGGGCCCTGGTCACCCGGCGCTCCGGCACCGTGGCCCTCGTCATCTCCGGCGCGGGTGACGCCTTCGCCGGCCGCGTGTTCACCGACCCGTTCTTCGGCCGCGTCGTCAGCGGAGTCCTGGGGTTTCTGCGGGCGCGCGCGATGCAACCGGTGCTGCTGTTCGCCGAGTCGGAGGCGGCCAGGGAGCAGGTGGTGGACTACGTGCGGCAGGGCAGCGCGGACGGGGCGCTGGTGGTGTCGGTGCAACCGGACGACCCCCTGCCGCACATGCTCCTCGCCGCCCGCGTGCCCACCGTGCTGTTCGCGCGTCCCGCCGGAGACGCGCCGGTCGCCCACGTCGATCTGAACCATCACGCGGGAGGACGTCTGGCCGCGGAGCACCTCCTGGCCCGTGGCTGCCGCCGTACCGCGGTGATCAGTGCTCCGTCCGATCTCCCGGCCGGGCGGGAGCGCCTCGCCGGATTCCGCGACGCCCTGGCGCGCGCGGGCCACGACGGCCCTTCCGTCGTCGAGGGCGCCTTCACCCTCAACAGCGGCGCCACGGCCATGACCTGGCTGCTCCGGGAGCGACCCGACGTGGACGGCGTGTTCGCGGCCAACGACCTGATGGCGCAGGGCGCCTGCCAGGTCCTGCGCGAACAGGGCAGGCGCATACCGCAGGACGTCGCCGTCGTCGGGTTCGACGACTCGAGCGTCGCCGTGACGTGTCGGCCGCCGTTGACCACCGTGCGCCAGCCCGTGGAGGACATGGCCGCGGCGATGGCCGGGCTGCTGGGCGAGCTGACGCACGGCCCCGGTACCACGCCGCGCGCGCTCGTCTTCGAACCGGAACTGGTCGTGCGCGAGTCCGCCTGACGCGGTGTCGTGCGGTCAGGCGTGGGACTCCCGGTGGGCCCGGATGATCTCCGCGTACCGCAGGCCGCTCGTCTTGAGGGTCCGGGCCTGGGTGGCGTAGTCGACGTGGACGAGGCCGAACCGCTTGTCGTAGCCGTAGGCCCACTCGAAGTTGTCGAGCAGGGACCAGGCGTAGTAGCCGGCCAGCGGCACGCCCTTGCGGATCGCCCGGGCGCACGCGCCCACGTGCTCCTCCAGGTAGCGGGCCCGGTCGGGGTCGTGGACGGTGCCGTCGGGCGCGACGGTGTCCGGGAACGCCGAGCCGTTCTCGGTGACGTACAGCTCGCGCACCCCGTAGTCGTCGGTCAGGCGCAGCAGCAGGGCTTCCAGGGCGCCGCCGTCGATCTGCCAGTCCATGCCGGTGCGCGGCACGTCGGGCAGCCGGACCTCGCGGGCGTACGGGACGGGGCCCTCGGGGTCGTCGGTGACGGTCGCCGGGAAGTAGTAGTTGAGGCCGTGCCAGTCGAGCGGGGCGGCGATCGTCTCCAGGTCCCCGGGGCGCTCCGGCAGGGGCACGCCGTACAGCTCGCGCATGTCGGCGGGGAATCCCCGGCCGTGGACGGGGTCGAGCCACCAGCGGTTGGTGTGGCCGTCCATGCGGGTGGCGGCCGCGACGTCCTGGGGGCGGGTGGAGGCGGCCTCGACGGTGGAGTGGTTGGTGACCAGGCCGATCCGCGCGCCGGGGGCCGCCGCGCGGACCGCGTGGGTGGCCAGGCCGTGGGCGAGCAGCAGGTGGTACGAGGCGCGCACGGCGGCGGTCAGGTCGCTCAGGCCGGGTGCCATCCGGCCTTCCAGGTGTCCGATCCAGCCGGAGCACAGGGGTTCGTTCAGGGTGGCCCACCGGGTGACGCGGTCGCCGAGCCGGCCGGCCATGACGGAGGCGTACTCGGCGAGGTGTTCGGCGGTGTCCCGTACGGTCCAGCCGCCGCGGTCCTGGAGGGCCTGGGGCAGGTCCCAGTGGTAGAGGGTGACGTTGGGGGTGATGCCGGCGTCGAGAAGGGCGTCGACGAGGCGGTCGTAGAAGTCGAGTCCGGCCGGGTTGACCGGCCCGTCGCCCGCGGGCATGACGCGGGGCCAGGCGATGGACATGCGGTAGGCGTCGGTGCCGAGCCGCTTCATCAGGGCGATGTCCTCGGGCCAGCGGTGGTAGTGGTCGCAGGCCACGTCGCCGTGGTCGCCGCCGTCGACCTTGCCCGGGGTGTGGGAGAACGTGTCCCAGATCGACGGCGCCCTGCCGTCCTCGGCGACGGCGCCCTCGATCTGGTAGGCGGAGGTGGCCGTGCCCCAGGTGAAGTCGGCGGGGAAGGCGGCGAGGTCAAGCGGTTCGGACACGGAGGGCCTCTCTGAGGGGGGCGACGGTGGTGCCCCGACGGTTACTTGACGGCGCCCGCGGTGAGGCCGGCGACGAGGTAGCGCTGGAGGAGGAGGAAGCCGGCGACGACGGGCAGGCTGACGACGAGTGAGGCGGCCATGACCTGGTTCCAGTACACCTCGTTCTGGGTGGAGTAGCCCTGGAGGCCGACGGCGAGGGTGCGGGTGGTGTCGTTGGTCATGACCGAGGCGAAGAGCACCTCTCCCCAGGCGGTCATGAAGGCGTAGACGGTGACCGCGACGATGCCGGGGATCGCGGCGGGCACGATGATCCGGAACAGCGCGCCGAGCGCCCCGCAGCCGTCCACCTTGGCCGCCTCGTCGAGGTCTTTGGGCACCGAGTCGAAGTAGCCGATCAGCATCCAGATGGAGAAGGGCAACGAGAAGGTGAGGTAGGTGAGGATCAGGCCGGCGCGGGAACCGAACAGGGCGATGCCGGTGGCGTTGCCGATGTTGACGTAGATGAGGAACAGCGGCAGCAGGAACAGGATGCCGGGGAACATCTGGGTCGACAGCACGGTCACCGTGAAGACGCGTTTGCCGCGGAAGGAGTAGCGGCTGACCGCGTAGGCCGCGAACACGGCGACGGTGACGGAGCAGACGGTGGCCGCGCCCGCCACGATCAGCGAGTTCATGAAGTAGTCGGCCAGCGGGACCGTTTCCCAGATGTCGAAGTACGGGCGGACGGTGAGGCCCGAGGGGACCCACGCGAACTTCCCGGAGACGTCCTCGAGCGGCTTCAGCGAACTGGAGACCATCACGTACACCGGCAGCAGCACGAAGCCGGTGAGGAGGGTCAGGAAGATCCTGCGGCTCCACAGGAAGGACGGCGGGGCGGCCATCGGGGAGCGGGGCCGCCGGGCGGTGGGGCTAGGCATCGGTGGCCTTCCTTCCGCGGGAGGTGAACCAGAGGTGCAGGCCCGTCACGAGGAGCAGGAAGAGCAGCAGCAGGACCGACATCGCGGAGCCCGTCCCGAAGTTCCAGGTCTGGAACGAGGACTGGTAGATGTGGATGGAGATCAGGTCCGCGGCCTCGGGCGCCGCCTTGCCGAACAGGACGAAGGGGGTGTTGAAGTCGTTGAACGTCCACAGGAACAGCACCAGGACGAGGACCTGGTTGACCGGGCGCAGCGCCGGCAAGGTGATGCGGCGGATCTGCTGCCGGACGCCCGCGCCGTCGAGCGCGGCGGCCTCGTAGATCTCCCGGGGTATGTTCTGCAGCCCGGCCATGAGGATGAGGAAGGCGAAGGGCCAGCCCTTCCACACCGAGACGACGAGCAGCGCGATGAAGCTGTTGTCGCCGATCAGCCAGAAGGGGGCGCTGTCGGTGAGCCCGAGCTGGTCGTGCAGGACGTGGTTCACCAGCCCGTTGTCCCGCTGGAACATGAACGCCCAGGTGATGACGGCGGCGTAGACGGGCAGCGCGTACGGCACCAGGAAGACGGTGCGCAGTACGCCCCGGCCGCGGAACGACTCCTGCATGAAGATCGCCGCCGCCACTCCCAGCAGCCAGCACAGGCCGACCGACAGGACGGTGAACAGGCAGGTGGTGAGGAAGGACTTCAGCAGCGCCTCGCCGACGGGGGCGTCGAAGTCGACCGTCAGGGCGTAGTTGTCGAGGCCGGCCCAGGGCGCGGTGCCCCAGTCGCGGAGGTAGAACTGGGTCAGCTCCTTGAAGCTGACGACGATGCCGATCACCATCGGCACGAGGTGGACCAGCAGTTCGAGCAGCAGGGCGGGGAACAGCAGCAGGTACGGCAGGGCGATGCCGCGCAGCCGCCCGGGGCGGCGCCCGCGCGGTGCCTTGCCCGGGTCGTTCTTCCCTGCCGTCCGCTCGCCTGTGCTCAGGGCAGCGGTGGTGGTCATGGCGGTGTCCGCGCTCACTTCTTCGGCATCTGCTGCTGGGCCTTTTCGAGCTTCGCCCTGACGGATGCCGTCGTGACCGGGCGGCCCGCGGCGGCGTCGGCGAAGAGTTCCTTGACGGCGGTGCCGACGACGGTCTCGAACTGTGATTCCTCGGGGACCTGCGGGAGCGCGGCGGCGCTGGTGGCGAGGGTCTCGCGGAGCACGGTGAGGGCCGGGTCGTCGAAGGCCCGGTCTTGCTGGGCGGCCTTGACGGGCGGGATGGAGCCGTACGCCTTGTTGAGGGTGATCTGCTCCTCGTCGCTGGTCATGAACTTCACGAACTTCTTGGCGCCGTCCAGGTTCTTGGTGTTCTTGAAGACGGCCATGTTGATGCCGGCGACCATGGAGTTGGTGGCCCGGTCCGTGCCGGGCTCGCCGGATCGCACCGGGGCGGGGGCGACGCCCCACTCGTCCTGGTCCATGCCCTGCGCCTTGAAGGTGGCCGACGCGGTCTGCCAGAGCACCATGGCCGTCTTGTCCTTGGCGAAGTCGCTCAGGGACTGGTTCTTCGCGTACTCGGCGTTGCCCGGCGCGATGATCTTCTCGTCGGCCATGAGGTCGACGTACTGCTTGACCGCCGCCACGGCGCCGGCGGAGGTGAAGTCGGCCTTGCCGTCGGGGGTGAAGAAGTCCGCGCCGTGCTGCTTGGCGAGGACGAAGACCTGGTGGATGTTGGAGGAGAGGTTGGAGCCCTCGGCGCCGAGGGCCCACTTGCCGTCCTTGGAGAGCCTCTTCCCAATCTCGGCCATCTCCTCCCAGGTGGCAGGGGGCTTGTCGACACCGGCCTCGGCGAACATCTTCTTGTTGTAGTAGAGCGCGTAGGCCATGGAGTACAGGGGTACGGCGGCCGGGTCCTGGCCGTGGGCGCCGGTGGAGTCGAGCGCGGACCGCACGAAGCGGTCCTTGCCGCCGATGGCCTCGAAGTTCTTCGCGTCCCAGGGCAGCAGGGCGCCACTGGACTGGAGCGAGGCGCTCCAGGTGTTGCCGATGTTGAGCACGTCGGGGCCCTGACCGGAGGTGGTCGCCGTGAGGATGCGGTTGAGGAGGTCGGCCCAGGGCACCACCTCCAGCTTCACCTCGATGCCCGTGCGCTTCTCGAACTTGTCGAGTTCCGGTTGGAGGACCTTCTTGTCGACCTCCAGGTTCGCGCCCTGGTTGGAGGCCCAGTAGGTGAGGGTCCGCGGCTTCTCGTTGGAGCCTTCCGTGCCGGCGGACCCCCCGCCGCAGGCCGCCGCGGTGAGGGTGAGGGAGAGGGTGACGGCGCCGACGGCTGCGGCTCTGATTCTGCGCATGACTCCAGAGGCCTTCCGGGAAGTGACGGGGTCGCCCGCGGAGGGGGGTGGGAGCGGCGCCCCGCGTTCCCGAAGCCCCCCACGGCTTAATTTAGGATGTGAGTTAAACCTCAAGCGAAGGTCGCGTCAAGGGCTCCTCCACATGTAAGTTGCGGTGACGACTTCGGAACGAGGGGGGCAGGGTGAAGATGCGCAGTGGCCGTACAGTGCGTGACCTGCGGCGGGAGAACCGCAGCGCGGTATTGCAGCGGTTGTACTTCGACGGGCCGCTCAGCCGGTTCTCGCTGGGGCCGGTCACCGGGCTGAGTTCGGGGTCGGTGAGCAACGTGGTCTCCGAACTGGTCGCCGAGGGACTGGTCGAGGAGGCCGGCAGCGTCGACTCGGCCGGCGGCCGTCCCCGCACGCTGCTGCGGGTCAGCGCCCGGAGCGGTCACATGATCGGCGTCGACATCGGCGAGACCCGGGTGCGGATCGAACTCTTCGACCTCGCCCTCACCGAACTGGCCCGGGTCGAAAGGCCGCTGGAGACCGACGGGCCGCGCCGCCTCGACCGCTACGACGTCGACGTCGTCGTGCGCCATCTGCGCGAGGGCATCCCCCAGGTGCTGGAGGACGCCGGCGTCGCGGCGGGGCGGCTGCTCGGCGTCGGGATCGGGGTGCCGGGCATCGTCGCCAGGACCGCGGAGGACGGCGCCGTCGTGCACGGCCAGACGATCGGCTGGGACGCCGTTCCCCTGGAGCGGTTGCTGCGCGAGTCCCGGATCCTGCCCGAGACCGTGCCGTTCTACATCGCCAACGGCGCCCGGACACTGGGCCAGGCGGAGATGTGGTTCGGCGCCGGCCGGGGCGCGCAGAGCGCGGCGGTGGTGCTCTTCGGTTCCGGCGTCGGCGCCTGTGTCGTCGGGGAGGACATGGGGCCGGGCCGTGCCGTGGAGTGGGGGCACCTGACGGTGCGGGTGCGCGGGCGCCGGTGCCGTTGCGGCGCGCGCGGCTGCCTGGAGGCGTACGCGGGCGCGGAGGCCCTGCTGGAGCGCTGGGCGGAGGCGGGCGGGCAGCCGCCCGCGGGCGCGGACGAGGAGAGCGCGCTCACCGCGATGCTCGCCGCCGCCTACCCGGAGACCGACGAGAAGGGGGACGGCCCGGAGCCCGACGCCACGGCCCTGGCCGTCCTGGAGGAGACCGCCGAGTACCTCGGAGCCGGGTTCTCCGACCTGATCAACCTCTTCCAGCCCGAACGCATCCTGGTCGGCGGCTGGGCCGGACTGCAGCTCGGCCGGCGCTTCCTGGACTCGGTGACGGCGTACGCCACCTCGTACGCCCTGAGCTACCCCGCCGCCCGCGTCCGCATCGACCTCGGCACGTTGGGACCGGACGCCGTCACCGTGGGGGCCGCGATCCTGCCGCTCGCCGACTTCTTCGAGCGCGGCGGCCGGCCGGAGGCGGCGGAACCGGTGGAACCGGATCCGGCGTGGCGGACCGCCCTGCGGGAGCGCTCGGTGCAGTGAGCGGCGCCGGGTCCGTGCGGCGTTTCCGGCGAACTCGCCGGCCGGACCGGCCCGCCCGTCACGGGGCGCCGACCGTGACGCTCCCCTCCCACCGCGTGTCACCCGCCGACCTGCCCACCATGAGCCGGTAGCGGCCCGGCTCCGTGGTCCAGCCGTCCGCCCGCGACCAGTGCCGCAAGGCGCGCGGGCCCACCACCACCTCCGCGCGCGCCGTCCTGCCCGCTTCCGCCCGGACAGCCGCGTGACCGGCGAACCAGCGCACGGGACGCTCCACCGCCGAGTCGGGGCGTGCCAGGTAGACCTGTACGACCTCGCGCCCGGCGCGGGCGCCGGTGTTGCGCACCGTCACCCGGACGGTGAACGGCTCGCCCACCGCGACGTGCGCGGGAGCCCGCACCTCCTCGTACTCCCACGTCGTGTAGCCCAGTCCGTGGCCGAACCAGTAGGCGGGCTCGCGTCCCGACCGCAGCCACCCCCGGTATCCGATGTGCAGGCCCTCGGTGTAGTCGAGCCGGCCGTCGACCGGCCGGGTCCGCGTGACGGGCGCGTCCGCCAGGGACGCCGCCCACGTGGTGGGGAGCCGGCCGCCGGGCTCGACGCGGCCGAACAGGACGTCCGCCAGCCCCGCGCCGGCCTCCTGTCCCGGGAACCACGTGAGCAGCACGGCGCCCGCCTCCTCCCGCCAGGGCAGCTCGACGGGGCCACCGCTGTTGACGACCACGACCGTGCGGGGATTGGCGGCCGCGACAGCGCGGACCAGTTCGTCCTGCTGCTCGCCGAGCGAGAGTCCGGCGCGGTCGTGCCCTTCGGTCTCGCTGTGCCCGGTGGTGCCGACGACCACGATCGCGGCGTCGGCGTCCCGGGCCGCCCGCACCGCGTTCTCCAGCGCGGTCGCCGGGTCCGGCTCGGGCGGCGCCGCGCTCACGACGGTGGCGCGACCCCGGCCGGGCACCAGTTCGCGCCGTGCCACGACGTGCACGGGCCGCTCGGTGGCCAGCGTCAACCGCGCCGTCCGCACGGGCGGATTGACGTGGACGACGGCCGGGTCGTCCGTGTCGCCGGGGAACTCCCCGTCCAGGAGCGGGCGGCCGTCGACGGTGAGCGTCAGATGGCCGAAACCCCCGACACCGAACGTCCACTCCCCCGCCGGACGGGGGCGCAGCACCGCGCTGATCTCCACCGTGTGCGCGCCCGGGGGCAGGTCCGGCTCCAACTGCCGTCCCGAGAGGCGATGGTGGGCGGACAGCTCTCGCCCCGCCGCGTCCAGCACCCGCAGGAGTACGCCGGGAGACCCCGAGCGCGGGTCGAGGCACCGGTCGGTGTCGAGGGGGTCGGGCGGGGCGTCCGGTGCCGGCCCGGGTGCGTGCACGACCCGGGCCCGGCCCCGCAGTCGGGCCCGGACGGCGGCCAGTGGAGTGACCACGTCGGAGCAGAAGACGCCCGCGCTGCCGCCGCCCTGGACGCGCGGGTTCGCTGCGTGCGCCCCGATGACCGCGACGGTGGACAGCTCGGCGGGGTCGAGCGGCAGGACGGCGCTGTTGCGCAGCAGGACCGAACCGGCGCCGACCGCGCGCCGCAGCAGCGCCCGGGTGTCGCGGGCCGCGCTCGCAGGCACCCGGCGCGGACGATATGGTTCCAGGGCGCCCACGCGGCCGGCGAGCCGGAGCAGCCGCCGCACCTTCTCGTCGACGGCCTCCTCGGTGACCCGGCCGTCCCGCACCGCCCGCACCAGGGAGGCGCCCCAGGGGCTGTCCGGCCCCGGCATCGCCAGGTCGAGGGCGGCGCGGCCGGTGTCCTCGGTGGTGCGCACGGCCGCCCAGTCGGAGACGGCGACCCCGTCGAACCCCCACGCGCCTTTGAGGGGTTCGGCCAGGAGGGGGCTGGCCGTCATGGTGGTGCCGCCGACGGTGTTGTAGCCCGCCATGACCAGCCACACCCCGGCCTCGACGGCCACCTCGAAGGGGACGAGGTACACCTCTCTGAGGGTGCGTTCGGACGCCCGGACGTCGACGGTCAGCCGGTCGGTCTCACCGTCGTTGGCGACGTAGTGCTTGGCGGTGGCCGCCACCCCGAGTGCCTGGATGCCCCGGATCAGCGCGGCCCCGGTGCGGCCGGTCAGTTCCGGGTCCTCGGAGAAGCACTCGAAGTGGCGGCCGCCCAGCGGGCTCCGGTGGAGGTTGAGGGTGGGGGCGAGCACCACGTCGACGCCCTTGCGGGCGGCCTCCCGGGCGAGCAGGCGGCCGAGCCGCTCGACGAGGTCTTCGTCCCACATCGCGCCCAGCGCGCAGGCGCAGGGCAGCAGCGCCGACGTGTGCCGCTCGTCCCACGCCTCGCCGCGCACTCCCGCGGGCCCGTCCGAGGTCACCATCTCCCGCAGGCCGATAGCGGCCTCGCCGGCGGTGCGCCAGGTCGTCACGCCGGTGAGCAGGCGCACTTTCTGTTCGAGGCTCAGCTTGTCGAGGAGCCGATCCAGTGCCTCGTCGTCCATTCCCTCCCCCCTCCCCCTCTCACGCCTCCGTGCCGGACCTGTCGGTCAGGGCAGCCGGTGATCCGCGTTCAGCACCGCGCCGCGCTCCGGGTGGTTCTGGTCGTAACCGCGCGTGTCGCACTGGAGGCCGCCCACGACGCAGTGGTCGACCAGCGCCTTGAGGGTCCGCTCCTCCCAGGCGTTGAAGAAGTCGTAGTGGAAGGAGTAGCCGCGGCCGCTGGCCAGGCGGACCTCGCTCATGTCGCCGTTGACCGGGAAAGCCATCTTGAACTCGATCATCGGCAGGGCGACCGGGTGGGAGGCCGGGCACATGTTGTCGTTGGTGCCGGGCTTGACGACCGGGTAGGCCATGTGGCTCTTGTGGTCGGGGGTGTCGAGGTACTTGCCGTTCCAGCAACTGGGCGCCTGGAAGCGGATGTTGAGCTGGACGTCGGGCCGGCTCGGACAACTCGCCGGGAAGTCGACGTTGAAGAAGCTGTCACCGCATTCCCAGCCCTCCACGAAGCCCTTGTGGCCTCGGAACTCCTGGGCGCTCTGCAGGGGGTCGCCGACGACGAACCGCAGCCCCTTGGGGAAGGGCCGCACGCTGGTGTAGTCCGTGACACCGGCCTTGTAGTAGATGACCTGCGGGCCGACGGGCAGGATCTTCTTGTCGCCCTTGTACAGGGACGGCATCCAGTACGCGGAGGCGTCGGCCGGCGCCTTGCAGGTGGTGCTGCCTCCGTAGAGGCTCGTCGTCGTGCTGCCCGCGTTGGTCGTCGTGTTGCCCATGAAGGTGTGGTCGTGGGACTTGCCCGGCTGGCCCGGGTAGACGATCGGATCGTCCGGCGCGGTGTGGCTGACGGCGCAGTTGGCCTGGAACTCCTTGTGGTAGCGCGGCGGCGGGGTGGCATCGGACGGGGTCACGCCGGTGACCTGCGGGACGGCCGGTATGTAGCCGTCGCCGTCGGGGTCGTCGCCGGACGCCTGGGTCGAGGCCGCCCTGGTGTGCCCGGAGTGACCGGCGGCCGAGGCGTGCGAGGCAGCGCGGGTGCCGCTGGGACCGGACGTGGGATCGGACGCCGTGGCCACGGTGCCGATGCCTAGCGTGCTTGCGAGGAGTGCGCTGCCGAGCAGCAGCGCGGGAAGTCTGGAACGCCGTCTCATGGGGGGCCTCCTGCCCGCTTGCGGTGCTGAGTGGGGGGATGGTGCGAAGGGCGCCGCCGGGCACCCTTCGCCGTCAGCTGTAGATGCCGAACTCGTGCAGCGAGTAGCCCCAGCCGGTGCCACGCGCTGTCAGACGCAGTCGTACGTGCCGCGCGGTCGCCGCGACGTCGATGGTGTCGATGTCGCCGTTGCCCGTGGTGGTGGTGTGGACCGTGCGCCAGGTGGTGCCGTCGTCCGAGACCTGGACCTCGTAGGACTTGGCGTAGGCGGGGTCCCACACGAGCTGGAGCCTGCGGAACGCGGTGGCGGCGCCCAGGTCGACCTGGATCCACTGCGGGTCGCTCCAGTCACTGGCCCAGCGCGTGTCGTTCTTGCCGTCCGTGGCCTTGGCGGGTTCGCACGGGCAGTCGCCGTACGACGGCTGGAAGGAGGACGCGGTGGTGGGCTTGCCCAGCGCCACGTCGGTGCCGGAGACCGGCGGCGGGACGACCTTGACCGACTTCGTCTCGATGCCGGCGTTGCCGCGGCCGTCCTCGGCCTGGATGTACACCTTCCACACGCCGAGCTTCTCGGGGGCCGTCACGGCGAAGGTCCCGCTGCCCGTGGCCCGCCACTCGGCCTCGACCAGGCGTTTGTCGCCGTTGGCGTGGTTGCCGCTGAGGAAGATCCTGTACGTGATCGGGTCGCCGTCGGGGTCGCGCACGTCTGCGCGGACGGTGAACTCGTCGCCGGCCGCGGCCGATGCCGCCGGGCTGACCGCCATGTTCGTGATGACGGGCGGGGTGTTGTCGCCGGCGGTCGAGCCGGTGTACGCCTTCTTGACGGCGTAGTAGGACAGGCGCTTCAGCCCGTCGGGCACGAGGTTGAACCAGACTCCGCCGAAGTCGTGTTCGAGGCCGTAGTGGAAGAGGGTGGCGCCGAGGGCGACGCCCCGGTGGCCGGTGACGCAGTTCCAGGCCTTCGTGTAGCCCTCGGCCTTCTGCACGTCGGTCGGCTCGTCGGGGACGCCGTTGGCGTCGTCGGGCACTTCCCACTCACCGGCCGGTCCGCTCTCGGTGATGATGTACGGCTTGGTGTAGCCGCCCTCCTTCCAGTCCTCCTGGACGCCGCAGATGTCGCCGTAGGAGTTCATCGAGTACAGGTCGAGGTCGGGCGCGTTGCGCTTGTAGTACGGCCAGGCGCCGGTCCAGGCGTCGGTCGAGGTGACGGGGTGGTCGGGGTCGATGCCGTGGATCTTCTTGGCGACGTCGTTGACGAAGCCGGTGTAGGCGTTGCGCTGCGCCTCCAGTTCGGACCCGCTGTAGCAGTTCTGCAGGCCGAGGACCGACTCGTTGCCGACGTTCCACATGAGGGTCGCCGGGTGGCTCTTGTAGGCCGCCACCCACTTGGCGAATTCGGCGAGCGCGTTGTTCTTGTACGTGGTGTCCGTGACGTAGTTGACGCAGCCGCCGGAGCCGGGGCCGCCGCCGGGTTGCAACCAGAAGCCGTTGACGACGCGGATGCCGTTCGCGGCGGCGCTGTCGAGCAGGGGCTTGGTGCCGCTGTCGGTGCCCCAGGTGCGGATGGTGTTGACGCCCATGGACTTCACGTCGGGCAGGTACTTCGGGGCGTCGGCGATGGCGGGACCCCAGGTCAGGCCCTTGACGGTGTACGGCTTGCCGCCGACGGTCAGCTGCCAGTCCCCCTGGGAGCCGGCGACCTTGACCGCTCCCCCGGCGGGCGGCGTGCCGTCCGTGGTCCCGTAGACCTGGAACTCCCACAGGGAGTATCCGTAGCCGCCGGACCGGTCGGTGCCCAGCATGCGCACGTACCGGCCGGACCCGGAGAGTGCGACCTCGTCCGTGCCGCCGTCACCGCCGGTCACGGTCTTCAGGGTCCGCCAGTCCGTGCCGTTGTCGGACGCCTGGATCTGGTAGCCCTTGCCGTACGCGCCGTCCTCCCAGGTCAGCACGGTGCGGCTGAGGTCGGCCCGCTGCCCGAGGTCGACCCGCAACCACTGCGGGTCGCTCCACTGGCTGGCCCAGCGGGTGCCGGTGAGGTCGCCGTCGACGGCTTTCGAGGCGGCGTATCCGTCGCCCTCCTGGGACGACGCGGTGGCGGGCTTTCCCTGCGAGAGCAGGGTCTCCGCGGCCTGGGCGGGCGGGGCGGCCAGGACGAGGGAGGACGCCGCCCATAAGCCGAGGGCGAGCAGGGGGACGCCGACGCGGCGGCCGTCCGGTCTGCGGGGCGAGGGTGCTCTGGACACATCTCCTCCTGGCGGGTCGGGGGGAGGACCGACGGACGGCTCGGTCAGGGGTATGACACGACGGTGGACGGCACGGTCGAGGTGCCGGAGGGCACCGTGGAGTCGCCGGTGTCGTTGATGACGTGGTTGTAGTGGCCCATGCCGCCGAGCGAGACCACGAGGAGGCTGTGGAACTTCACCCCCGGTTTGACGGGCGTCTTGAAGCCGTGGTCCTGGCGGATGTTCGGGTCGACGTTGTAGTTGCAGTAACTGCCCAGGCCCCACGCCTCGTGGGTGTCCACCGAGTCGTCGACGCGGTAGGCGGCGTACCCCTTCGTCGAACCGTTCTGGATGGCGGCCTGGTCAGGGGCGTCGTACGCCTTCTCGTTCTGGTAGAAGATCGTCCGGCCGCGCTCGCCGTACCACTCGACGTCGTACTTGTTGAAGTGCTCGACGAACAGTCCCGTGGCCAGGACGTCGTCGCCGTTGACGCGCACGCCGTAGTCGGCCCGGTTGGTCTCCCAGCCGACGCCCTCGCCGTGGTCGGCCCGCCACACCCAGGTGTGGTCGATGATCGTGTCGTCGCTGTTGACGACCACGCTGGTGGTCGCCTTGCCCGCGCCCGCCCCGCCGATACGGATGTAGACGTCCTGCACGGTGGTGGGGTCGGCCGCGTGGTCGGCGGAGGCGCCCTGGGGGCCGATCTCCAGCAGGGTCGGGGAGTTGACGCGTCCGGCGTCGATGAGCAGTCCGGCGAGCTTCACGCCGTCGACGTCGGCGACCTTCATGGCGGTCACCCCGTTGTCCGGGATGATCGTGGCGAGGCCGAGGCCGAGGACGATGGTGTCGGGCCGGTTGATGTCGATCGTCTGGTCGACGTGGTAGACGCCCGGGGTGAAGAGCAGGTGCAGGCCCTGGGCAAGGGCGGCGTTGATGGTCGCGGCGGTGGCGCCCGGCTTGACGACGTAGAACTTGCTCAGCGGGATCGACTCGCCCTGCGGGGTGCCGTTCGCCCAGGTGGTGCCGCGGGCGTTGGTGCGCTTGGCGGGGGCGAAGACCTTGTAGTCGTCGCCGTCCAGGTAGAGGAAGGGCTTCTCGCGGGAGACGGGGGTGGTGTCGAGCGTGGTGTAGCGGGGCTCCGGGAAGCTGGTGGCCGGTGCGCCCTCCACGCCGGAGAAGACTTGGTTCCACACGGAGTTGGACCAGCCGCCGATCGAGCTGTCCCGGGTGTACCACTGCTGCTGCGAGTAGTTGCCGATCTGGCCGTCGATCTTGCTGTCGGCGATGTAGCCGCCGCTGGCCCAGCCGTAGCCGTTGGGGGCGAGGTTGAGTCCGCCCTTGACGTGCATCCGGCGGAAGGAGGCGGCCTGCGAGACCGCCCACCGGTTGGTGCCGTTGACCGGTTTCACCGCGAGGTTCTCGGCGGCGCGCCAGAAGTTCTGGGTGGCATTGCCGTTGAACCAGCCGGCGTCGACGGTGACATCACCGTTGATCGTGGTGTCGTCGGGGCGCAGGCCGAGGCCGGCGATCTGGGTGTAGAAGCCGATCTGGGCGTTGAGGTCGCTGTAGGTGCCCGGCTTGAAGAGGAAGGCGTGCCGGCCGGAACCGAACTGGGCCGACTCCTGCTCCTTGAAGACCTGGTCCAGCTTGGCCTGGATGCCGGGTGTGGACGGGCTGAACACGTGCACGTTCGGGCCCAGGTCTCCGCCGCCGGGGATGACCGGTCCGGGGTCGTCCCCGGTGGTGCCGTACACCTTGAACTCCCAGAGGGAGTAGCCGTATGGGGTGGCGCGGGCGGTGCCGAGCATACGGACGTAGCGGGCGGTGCCGGAGACGTCCAGGGTCTCGGTGCCGCCGTTGCCGGCGGTGGTGGAGTAGGCCGTCGACCAGTCCGTGCCGTTCTGGGACGTCTCGATCCGGTAGGCCTTGGCGTAGGCGACCTCCCAGCGCAGTTCGACCCGGGTGAGGGAGGCGCGGGCGCCGAGATCGACGCGGATCCACTGCGGATCGGAGGCGGCGCTGGACCAGCGGGTGCCGTTGTCACCGTCGACTGCGGCGGTCGCCGGAGTGCCGTAGTGCTCCTGGCTGGAGGCGGTGACCGGCTTGCCCTGGGACAGCAGGGTGGGCGCGGCGTGGGCCGAAGGGGCGGGGACGAAGGCGAGAAGGGCGGCGGTCAGGGCGGTGGCCACCATGCCGACGACGCCGCGGTGGTGACGGCGGAGGTGGCGGCGGCCGGGTCTGCGTGACACCGGCGCCGCCGGAGGTATGCCGACTGCGGACATGCGGGAGCTCCTCGGAATGGGCCGGAACGGGAGAGCGCTCTCCGGAACCTTGCCCGTACCGCCAGTGGCGGTCAAGCTTCCTCACACGTCTTTTCTTTCGTCTTTCATTAAGTGGAGATCATTGCGTTGAGTGCTGACAGTCCTTGCCCGCGACCAACTCAGTTCCCGGTCGAACCGGCCTTGTTCGCCGCCCTCGTCCTGCCGCCTTCGAGCCGGCTGCGGACCTGGGCCAGGGCAGGTCCTCCGCGAAAGCACCACAGGGCGATGACCGGATCGCAGATGGCGCAGGCCAGGGACGCGTCGTGGTGGAACGGCAGGATGGAGTGGCCCTTGAGGTGGTGGGCGACGTCCCAGGCCGTGTGGAGCAGCCAGCCGACGCCGATGAAGGCCCAGGAGTCCAGGCCGCGGTAGGCGACGTAGGCCATGAGCGCGACGAACGGGAGCTCCCACGGGCCGAATCCGCCCCCGCTCAGATAGGCGGCGCCGGCTCCGCCCACCATGATCGCGTTGAAGTGGCGTCGGTGCGGTTCCTTGATCAGGGACATCAGCAGGCAGTAGACGATGCCGACGATCACCGGTGACACGAGGTTCATGAGGGGATGACTTCTTCCTGCAGACAGGACGACCTGGAGGTGCGGGGGTGCCCTACGGCGTCGCTTTCCATCGGGACGCTCCGAAGTCAACCGGCTGCCCGTGTGCTCGCCCAGTGGCACTGATGACAGGCTTCGACGGGATAACGCCAACGCCTTCTCGACGTGTGCGAACCGCGATGCCATGGGGCTTCCTGAAGGACGGCCCGGTTCCGTCGAGCTGTTGGGAAGGTAGGTTCTGGCCATGCACACGGTCGCCGTTCTGGCGTTGCATCAGGTGATCCCGTTCGACCTGGCCACCCCGCTCGAGGTCTTCTCCCGGACCCGGCTGCCCGACGGGCGGCCCGGCTACCAGGTCCGGGTGTGCGCCGAGCGCGACGAGGTCGACGCCGGAGCCTTCACCCTGCGCGCCCCCTGGGGTCTGGAGGGCCTTCGGGGCGCGGACACGATCATCGTGCCGGGCGTCACCGACCCCGCCGCCCCACTCTCTCCCGCCGTGCACGACGCGCTGCGGTCGGCCGCTGCCGCCGGCACCCGGATCGCGTCCATCTGTGTGGGCGCGTTCCCCTTGGCCGCCACCGGGCTCCTCGACGGGCTGCGCGCCACGACCCACTGGCGCGCGGCCGGTCTTCTGGCCGCCACGCACCCGGACGTCGACGTCGACCCCGACGTCCTCTACGTCGACAACGGCCAGTTGCTCACCTCGGCCGGTGCCGCGGCGGGGATGGACCTGTGCCTGCACATGATCCGCCGTGACTACGGCTCGGCCGTCGCCGCCGACGCCGCGCACCTGTCAGTGATGCCTCTCGAACGGGAGGGCGGGCAGGCGCAGTTCATCGTCCACGAGCACGCCCCCACGCCGCAGGGCTCCGAGTTCGAGGTGCTGCTGACCTGGCTCCAGGAGAACCTGGCCCGGGGCCTCACCCTCGCCGACATCGCCGAGCGGGCCGGGACCAGCACCCGCACCCTGATCCGGCGCTTCCGCGACCAGACCGGCACCACCCCGCTCCAGTGGCTCCACCGGGCCCGCGTCCGCCGGGCACAGCACCTGCTGGAAACCACGGAGCACTCCGTGGAGCGCATCGGCCGCCAGGTTGGCTTCGGCTCGCCCACCACCTTCCGTGACCGCTTCAAACGCACCACCGGCGTGAGCCCGCAGACCTACCGACGGACGTTCAGCTGACCACGTACCGGGGAGCCGCCGCGGATCCGAAGCGGTGATCGCGGACCCTCCGAAGCGGTGATCGCGGACCCTCCGAAGCGGCGGGCGCGGAACCGGCCCGCCTATCCCTCGGCGACCTCCTGTCGGCGGCTTCGTGGGCGCGGTCGATCTCGGCCATGTGCTCCTCCGCCCAGGTCCGCAGCCCCGCGAGCGCGACTTCCAGGGACAGCCCGAGTGCGGTGAGCCGGTAGAAGACCCGTGGCGGCACGGTCGGTTCGACCCGGCGCGACACCAGCCCGTCGCGGGTCAGGCTCCGCAGCGTCACGGACAGCATCTTCTGCGAGACGCCGGGCATCCGGCGTCTCAGCTCCGCGAAGCGCACCTCGTCCGGTGCGGCATCGGCGAGCGTCTTGACGGCCATGGACGTCCACTTCGTGCCGATGCGGTCCAGCAACTGCCGCGTCGGGCACCGGGGATCGAACAGATCGCCGCGCCCCCCGCGCCCGGTTGCCCGGGCTCCTCGGGTGGTCACCTGTGGCTCACCACCTTCCCTGAAAGTGCCTTCTAGGAAGCGGTCGGGCACTTACCTATCGTTGGGTGGTCACCAATGGTAACCAGTCGCAGGAGCGGTCATGCCCGTCACCACCGCGCACCAACTCCACCGCGTCGCGACGAACGGCGTCCGACTCAACGTCGCGGTCGCCGGGGACGGCCCCGCGGTTCTCCTGCTGCACGGCTTCCCGCACACCTGGCGACTCTGGAGCGGCATCATGGGCCGACTCGCCGGGCGGTACCGGGTCATCGCCCCGGACCTGCGAGGTTTCGGTGCCAGCACCCGAGCCGTCGAAGGGTACGACGCGGGCACCCTCGCCGCCGACGCCGAAGGGCTGCTCGACGCACTCGGCGAGCCCTCGGCGGCAGTGGTCGGCATCGACGCGGGTGCCGCCCCCGCCGTCCTGCTCGCGCTGCGCCGTCCCGGCCTCGTCCGGCGCCTGGTCGTGATGGAGGCACTGCTCGGCCGCCTGCCCGGAGCGGAGGACGTCCTCGCGGGCGGTGCCCCGTGGTGGTTCGGCTTCCACGCCGTCCCCGGCCTCGCCGAGACCGTCCTGGCCGGCAACGAGGGCCCGTACATCGACTGGTTTCTCGACTCGGGGACGCTGGGGCGAGGTGTACCCGACGACATCCGTGCGGCCTTCGTCCAGGCGTTCACCGGGAGCGAGGCCCTGCGCTGCGCGTTCTCCGTCTACCGGGCCCTGCCCACCAGCGCTCAGCAGCTGCGGGACGCCGTCGCGACGGCTCGGCTGACGATGCCCACCATGGCCGTCGGCTCCCACCCCGTAGGCACCGGGCTCGAACGCCAACTCCGCCCGCTCGCCGATGACTTGGTCGGACACCACCTTCAGGACTGCGGCCACCTCATCCCCCTCGACCGTCCCGACGCGTTGTTCGCGCTCCTTGCTCCCTTCCTCGCCCGCCGACCTGCCGAAGTGAGCGGAGCGGGGCCGAAGGACCACGGCCGACGGTCCGGCCGGCGTCCTGTCGGCGCTCTGTCGGCGGCCTGTCGGTGACCTGTCGACGGGTGGCGGGACGGTGGAGCTTGCCGGCGCGACCGGCCGGGTGTTCGCCCGGCGGCCCGGAACCAGGAAGGAACCCCCATGACCCCTGACGTCACGATCATCGGTGCCGGACTCGGCGGCCTCACGCTCGCCCGCGTCCTGCACGTACACGGAATACCGGCCACCGTCTACGAGGCGGAGCCCTCCCCGGCCGCCCGCTCCCAGGGCGGGATGCTCGACATCCACGACTACAACGGGCAACTGGCTCTTGACGCTGCCGACTTGATGGACGAGTTCCGTGGCATCGTCTTGGAGGGCCGCCAGGCACTGCGGGCCCTCGCCCCGGACGGGACCGTCCTGTTCGACCAGGCCGACGACGGCACGGGGGGACGCCCCGAGGTGCAACGCGGCGAGCTGCGACAGATCCTGCTCGACTCGCTCCCGGCCGGCACCGTCCGGTGGGGGCACAAGGTCAGCGGCGCCCGTACCCTCGGCGACGGCCGCCACGAGGTGACGTTCGCCGACGGCAGCGGCGTCGTCGTCACCGGCCTGCTGGTCGGCGCGGACGGCGCGTGGTCCCGGGTCCGCCCGCTGCTTTCCACCGCCGTACCCGAGTACACCGGCAAGTCGGTGGTCGAGACCTACCTGTACGACGCCGACACCCGGCACCCCGCCGCCGCGAAAGCGGTCGGAGGCGGGTCGATGATCGTGCACACGCCGGGCCGGGAACTCTTCGCGCACCGGGAGAAGGGCGATACGCTGCACGCGTACGCGGGGCTGTCCGAACCGCGGGAATGGTTCGACGCCATCGAATGCGCCGATGCCGCCGCGGCCACAGCGCGGGTCGCGAAGGAGTTCGACGGCTGGGCGCCGGAACTGACCGCGCTGATCACCGACGGCGACACCGCGCCGGTCGTGCGCGCCCTCTACGCCCTGCCGGCCGCGCACCGGTGGGACCGGGTGCCCGGGGTGACCCTGCTCGGCGACGCCGCCCACCTCTCGGCCCCGAACGGCGAAGGCGCCAACCTGGCCATGCTGGACGGCGCCGAACTCGGCGAGGCTCTGGCCGCGCGGCCCGACGACATCGAGGCCGCGCTCACCGCATACGAGGAAGCCATGTTCTCCCGCACTGCCGAGGCCGCCACCGCCGAGGGCACCGAGGCCCACGGACCCGACTCCGACGACGACCCGATCCGCGCCCTGCTGACTGCCCTCACCCAGGAGTAGCAGCCCCACCGACTGATCATTCCGGAATAAGTTCGCTGCGGCCCGCCGGTCCTGCCTCAGATCACGGCGGACACCCTGGGCCCCCGTGTCCGCCAGGCCCCGGTGACGGGTCTCAACCAGGTGACCTTCTTCTCCGAACTGTTCGCCACCCGCATGCGCTACTCAGGACGGGCGTACATCGCACCGTGGAAGAGCAGGGCCACGGCGATGGCCACGAGGGCGCCGATGGGGTAGACGGGGCGGCGTCCGATCCTGTCCGAGAGGGCGCCCCACAGGGGGATGGACGCGAACGTCGGATGTTCGCTTGTGTGCTGGGAAGAGGAGGGGGGCGTGCGACGATCGGGGTGTGGAGATCCCTGATTCTTCGTTCCGTCGGCGTCTGCTGATCGAGGCGCTGACCGGGTTGGCGGCGGATGCCCAGGCCCAGGCGGCCTGGCTGGTCAGGCATGGCGTGATGGCGGACGAGATTGCTCTGGACTTCGATCACGCCTTTTGCATGGCCGAAGCCCTGGTGGCCGAGGGCCAACTCACCTGCGGAGTCATGGTTGATCTGCGGGAGATCGACGTGATCCTCAGTGGGATGAGCAATGGCGAGAACGGTGATCGGTGGACAAGGGATGCCCTGTCCACCGACGAAGGATGGGCCCAGGTCCGGCGGTTGGCCCGCCGAATTCTCGTTGCGGAACTGGGTGAATGGCAGCAGCCCCTTCCGGAGATCACTGTTATCCGGTGACGGGCTTCGCTGTGCATCCTGGTCAGGCCAGCTGGGTCTCCCGCTCGATGGCTGCCGACCGGTTCTTGAGCAGGTAGCTGGGGCGGTTGATCGAGAGGGGCGCGTGCCGGTCAGCTCGTCATGGCCGAACAGCGGACGGCGTCCGACTGACTGGGATGCTGGCGGCCGCGACCCGTGTGAGCAGGGCTTGCAGCGGTCCGGCTTCCTCGCCCAGGGGGCCTCGTGGCGGGGCCGGGGCACGATGTCGCCGGTAGTGACAAGGCGGTTCTTGCCGTCGGGCGGACCGACCCAGTGCTTCTCGTCGACGACGCGGACCCCTTTGGCGACCGCTCGGGGGCGGGCGGCCGGCAATGTGGAGCCGTCGCCATCGACGCTGGTGGCATGGAGCATGACCTGGGACTTCGTTGCCCGGACCTCGACACGCTGGCGGGGACGGACCTTGCGGGCCGGCACCGAGTAGAGGTTTCCGGTGAAGGCGACGAGGCAGTCCTTGCCGACCGGCCGCAGGTGCCGCTGGGCGACGAGACAGGGCATCTCGGGAAGTGGCCGCAAGGCCATGTGGTCCCTGACCACGTGACGGTCGATGGCTTCATCGTGGGTGCGGTGGGTCCGGGCCTGCCGCAGGGGCACCCAGGCCAAGAACGCGGAGTCCAGCTCCTCGAGGGAGGCGAAGGCCCGGCCGGCCAGGACGCGGTCCCGGATGATGGCGACCTGGCGTGCGGCCCGACCCTTGCCAGTGGGGCGCTACGGGAGCGATGCCGTGGTCCGCAGCTATCCTGGGCCGGGCTTCCTGCAGGTAGAGCTGCACCCGCTGGTAGTTGCCGGTGAATCCGTACTCCTGGACGAGCCGCGATCACGACCAAGGGTGTGGTCATCCACGAGCCCGCAGCATCGCGTCGATCAGCGGAGCGACCTCCTCGACCACCCGCTTGCGGGGCCGACCTTTCGTCGACCGACGAGGCGGCGCAACCGGGACCTGCGAGGACAGGTACCACCCGAGGGGGTGGCGGCCGTCGTGGTCGATCAGCGCACGGCCGACCGCCACCGCGAGCGTCCTCCTCGAAGCACCGCAGCCACTACCACCTGTCCGTGCGGAGAGGAGCGGTGCGGGACAGGAGAGGGAGGCGAATCGGCGGGATGAGGCGATCTGAGCCGAGGCGTACTCGGTTGGCCCCGGCCGTCGGACATGATCTGCTGGGTGGGACGGTGCGGGGGCGCGCGGCTGGGGGGCACGTCATGGAATGGGGAACGCTGGTCGCCACACTGGGCGGCGGTCTGATCGCGATAGCAGGCACGGTTCTGGCCGACCGCCTGCGTACCCGTCAGGAACACCTCCGCGGGCTTCTGGCACGCCGCCGGGACGTCTACACGGAGTTCATCGTGGCGGCGGGCGCGGCCCACACCGAACTGCGCCGCCTCGCACAGGGCGGCGCCGGGGCGACCGACCTGGAGGAAGCGAGCCGCCTGGCGCTGACGGACGCCCGCATCTACGAGGTACGCGAGCGCCTCTTCCTCGACGCCAGCGCCCAGGTGGCGAGGGCGGGCCAGACCATGTTCGAACGCCTCCGTGGCCTCCGAAGCACGGTCGCCGCGGGCGTCGGCATCTCGACCCCCGCGTTCCACGACATCTACCACCCCTACCTGGACGCCGTCTGGGCTTATCGTGAGGCCGTCCGCAACGAATTGGAGGGCCATGCCCTCACCCCGAAAGACTTCGGCTGGTCCGCATGGGACGGCCGCGAACGCTGCCCCCAGTGCGGGCAGCGCGGGCCGAACACAGCGCCCGAGCAGCGCTGACCTGCCCGAGCCACGCTCGCCGACGTCCCCTCGGTGCACGCCTCACGGAAGTGAGCCAGAACCCAAAAGAACCTGCCACAGACACAGCGCTCTCCCCGGAGGAGGCGGTCCGGCAGCCGTCCGTGAAATCGCGGACGGACCAGCGGCCGTTGCCCGGGGTGGACCGGTCCTGCGGCGGGGGGCGAACGCTGGTGAACTGCCGGAGCAGTTCGCGAGCGCTCGCGCGACCCGGCGCTGCCGTACGTCAAAGGAGTGCCCGAGCACATGACGGCAGACCCCCTGCGGCGGCCTGGCCCGCCCCGTGTTCCCGGCCGCCGGCTTCAGTCCCGCAGAGGCCGGCCACGCCGAGCCAGACGCCGCCGGTCAGCTGCTGCCGGGACCATCACCCTGAGTAAAATGCGTCTCTGGCATCCGGTTGTCGTGCTTCAAGGGTTCCTTCGTCCCCAGGCGGGCCCAGAGCAAGAACGTCCCCAGGCCCACGGCCAGCAGGCCGACCGGAATCACTATCGCGAGAGCCCACTCGGGCATGCCGCCTCCCCCTTGGCGTCGCCGGACCTGCCAAACCAGGGTAGACCCACGCCCACCCGGCCGGAACGGACGAACTCGCCAACCCCGCCGACCTGTTCAACGCCTGACCGCGGACAAGGCCCACAGCAACGGCCCGTGCCGCCGTCACCTACGCCCCCGGGGCATCCGACCCACCATCCCAGAGAAGGCCGACAGGTCGCCGCCCCAACCATCTGGCTCCGCACCTGATGGGTCTGCAAAGGTTCTAGGCGACGCTGACGCTGCGTACGGAGGATTGCGGCCTGGCGGAAGCAGCCGCGGCCCTCTACGACCTGCTCACCGCGCACGAGCTGCGGCGCTCGCCGTCGGCACTCCCGCAGAGATTTGCGCGTCCACGCTCTGGCTTTCGGGATCGCGTCGGCGAGGGAGTCTACGCGGCCAACTTGGCGGAGATGGACCGCGGGGAGTAGCCGCCAGCTGCAAGCTTCGGTCGCTCCTGAGGAGGTAACGGGGGCATCCTCCGAGGAGCATCCGAGGGATGGCGGAGGCGTCGGACGCGCTTAGGGCGTCGCCCGCCCTACCCGGAGCCAGGCGTGCGGCGCGCGGGCGGTGTCGGCCGCGTACCGCTCATCATCGTCCGGTGGTCCCCCGGCACGTGCACGGTGTCGTAGTCGAGGGCGCCGGAAAAAGTCCGGCGACGAACCCTGTTTGCACGGCCTGACGCAGGCCTCACCGAACAACGCGGCAAGTTTCTTCAGCTGCGGAACGACTCAGCCGACATCGCGCTTACGGGGCGCGCAGAATTACGTCGAACCGTCCGGGATATCGCCGACCCATCGGCCCGGACCCTACTCCGGTGGACCACTGCTCGAATTCTCGCAGCATGCAGATAGGTCGCGTACCTGCCCCGGCGCACAGACGAATCCGATTAGGTCGCCACGCGTTACGAGGCAACACCAAACCCGAGAACCGCACAAGACCATTCACGCCGCACCCAACTCGTTGATGGCGTGAATCAATCGATTACGCCACTGCACCCCGCCATTTTTGGCCGAAGGAGCCCCCATCCGAACCTCGGCCCGAGCGATCAAGGGGCTGAAAATAGTCCACTGGATAGAGCGGCAGGTAGCTGGATCATCATTCCAAAAGGGACACCACTCCAGAGCCGCGATGCCCCATTCATCGATTAGGGTGCCGCGAACCCGCTGGAATATGTCTGCGAGACGCGCCCGCGTCGAAGAAGACCAGAAATTATTTGTCCGACCCTGGAGCGTCCTGTATTTTTCGGTGCCGTCCGCAGCCACATCCGTGATCCGCATCCGAACCGACACGAGGATCCTTGATGTACATCCGCTTACTCGAAGCGCAGTTCGACGATCCCGCCTACGACACCTACCTCGAAGCCCAGCAGCGCGCCTACTCCGCACCCGGCTACGAGACGTTGACGAAGTACGGAAGCACGGACGCGCGCACCACTCGCGACCCGTTGAGTTACCTCGCTGTCTTCGACGAGACGGCAGGCGACGAAGGCGAGAGGCCCGTCGGCGGTATACGGATCCACCGGAAGATAACGGGCCAACTGCCGTCCGAGATCCACCTCGCGAGTCAGGAGCTCAACGACGCCTTGGCGGCCGAAGTCGCCGCCGGCGAGTCGGTGGCGGAGATTTGCGGCATCTGGGTGGACCACGACTGGAGGGGCCGCAACCTCGCGTCCCTCCTCTGCTTCACCTCCGTCGTGGCCGCTCAGCGACTGGGCGCCACCGTGATCTGCGGGAGCGGCCCCACGGAACGCATCAAGGGATACGAACGGTGCGGTCTGCGCTTCCGGCACGACCGCCCCCTGCACGACCGCCCGTTCCCGGGCATCACGGCGTACTACTCCGTCAACCGGGCAGAGGCCATCCGCCACCGCGAGGAGCGGTTGACCCATGCGGCGGTCCTGCTGGACCGCGCCCTGGACGAAGCCCCCTGCATCCCCACCGACGTGGTCCGCGCCGTCACCGAGACACTCGGCCTCGGGCACTCCACCGCCTCGGCATCCATAGGCAACGCACGTTAGGCGATCAATGAACCTGGAAGCCCATCTCGGCACCCTCACCCAGACCGCCGGCGACACCGCTCCATGGCGACCGACGCTGTACACACCGGTCGAGCCCGAGCAACGCTCCGCCCTGACAGAGCTCCTCGAAAGCGGTGCCGTCAGCTCCGTCCACGACACGTGCGCCGACCAGCTGGAGGAGCTCCTCTCCGCCCGGCGCCCCGACTGGCGGCCGGACGCCGACGAGTTGGCCTCTGCGGTCAGGGACCACCTCGGCGGCACGTCCCCGGCGGAGTACGGCACATGGGCGTGGTACGCCTGGTCGCGTCAGCTCGTCCACGTCCTGCCGGCGGCCGAGCACCGCGAACTCCGTCAGTCGCGCAACCGATACAAGATCACCGCGGAGGAGCAGGACCTCCTGTCGGGGAAGACCGTGGCCGTGGTCGGCCTCTCCGTGGGCGCCGCGAGTGCGGTCACCCTCGCCCAGGAGGGGGTGGGCAACCGTTTCCGGCTCGCCGACTTCGACCTCCTCTCCCTCTCCAACCTCAACCGGCTCCGCGCCTCGGTCGCCGACGTCGGCCTGCCCAAAGTCGTCATCGCCGCACGGCAGATGTACGAGATCGACCCCTACCTCGACATCACCGTCTGGCCGGAGGGGTTGACCGAGGAGAACACCGACGCCTTCCTCGCGGGCGGTGGCCGCACCGACCTCCTCGTCGAGGAGTGCGACGACATGCACCTCAAGGTCCATGTCCGTGAACGCGCCCGCGCGCTCGGCATCCCCGTCCTGATGGAGACGAACGAGCGCGGCATGCTGGACGTGGAGCGGTTCGACCTCGAACCGGAACGCCCCCTTCTGCACGGTCTTCTGCAGGGCGTGGCGGCAGCCGGGGTCAAGAAGATGTCGACCCGCGAAAAGCTCCCGCACCTCCTGCGCATCCTCGGTCAGGACGAGCCCTCCGAGCGTCTGGTCTCCTCTCTCGTCGAGACGGGCAAGACCATTTCCTCCTGGCCACAGCTCGCCTCGGGCGTCAGCCTGGGCGCCGCGCTGGTGACCGACACCGCTCGCCGCCTCTTGCTCGGTCAGTTCACGTCCTCGGGGCGGTACTTCGTCGATCCCGGGACGCTGATCCGCGAGGGCGCGGAGACCTCCTTGGCACCGGCGGAGCCGACGCCCGAACCCGCCACGGAGGTGGCGTCCCCGCCCCTCCTGCTGCCGCCCAGCACCGCCGGCGCCACCCTGGGCGAGGAAGGCCTCCGCCGCCTGGTCGCCCACGGCATCCAGGCGCCGTCCGGCGGCAACAGTCAGCCCTGGCAATTCGTGGCCCATGGCGAGGCGTTGGACTGCCGCGTCGACACCGCACAGCCGCAAACCATGCTCGACTTCGAAGGCCGCGCCACCCAACTGGCCATCGGCGCGGCGGTGGAGAACATTCACCTCGCGGCCCAGGCCTCGGGCCGGGCCTGCCAGGTGCAGTACTTCCCCACCCCGGCCGACCCCGGTCTGGTCTGCCGACTCACCTTCTCCCCCGCGGCCGACGTCCCGCGCCCCGCACTGTTCGACTGGATCGAGCACCGCACCACCAACCGCGGTCTGGGCCCGGTTCGTCCACTCGCCGGGTCGCATGCCGCAGCGCTGCGGGACTGCGCCGCCGAGAGCGGCGCCCGACTCCATCTCGTCACCGCACGCGATCAGTTGGACGAGATGGGCCGGATCCTGGGGGCGGGCGACCGGCTGCGGATGCTCTCCCCGCAACTGCATCGGGAAATGATGAACGAGTTGCGCTGGGACCCCGAGGAGACGCGGCGCACGCGCGACGGCATCGACGTCGCCACGCTGGGGTTCGACGAGGTCGACCTCGCGGGCGTCCGGCTGGCACGACAGTGGGCCGGGCTGGCTTTCGTCCGGCGGATCGGCGGCGGCAAAGCCTTCGAGGAGAGCGCCGCAAAGGCCCTTGCCGCCTCGTCGGCCGTCGGCTGCCTCACCGTCCCGCGCAAGGGCCCGGAAACCTTCGTCGACGGCGGACGCGCCCTGCAACGGCTCTGGCTCACCGCCACCTCCCTCGGCCTGGGATTCCAGCCCCACACCTCCCTGCTCTACCTGTTCCCCCGCCTGGAGAGTGACGGCGAGACCGGACTCGACACCACCGAGACCGACGTTCTGCGCACGCTGCGCACCAGGTTCGCCGCCGTCATCCCCAGCAAGCCGGACGAGGCCGAACTCATGCTCTTCCGGCTCTCCTACGCGCCGCCGCCCACGGCCCGCTCACTGCGCCGCCCCGTCGACTCGGTGCTCCACTTCGGAGGACCGCCTTCACGGAGCGGGGCGTGACCGGCTCCGGTACGGCCTCGGGGCGCGTTCGGTGATCCTCGGCTGACGGCAACCGGTCTTGCTCGACCCGTCACTCCGCCAGGGGCAGGCACTCGTCGAGCAGACCGATGACGTCACTCCAGGCACGTCGCGCGTGCCGGGGGTGGTGGCCCACTCCGGGGCGCACGGGCTGGTTCACCGGAGGGTGATGGAAGGCGTGCAGGGCACCGCCGTAGACCACGAGACGCCAGTCGACGCCCGCAGCCAGTATTTCGGCGGCGAAGGCGTCCCGTTGCGCGGGCGGCATGATCGGGTCTTCCGAGCCGACCCCCGCCCACACAGGACAGCGGATGCGGGCCGCCTCACCCGGCCGGCCCGTCGTCAAGGCGTTGACTGTCCCGATCGCACGCAGATCGACACCGTCACGCCCGAGTTCCAGCCCGATGGCGCCCCCTGTGCCATAGCCGATGACGGCGATCCGGTCGGGGTCGGTCCGCGGTTCGGCGCGCAACACGTCGAGCGCCGCGTGACCGATCCTCCGCAGCCGGTCGGGATCCGCGAGCATGGGCATGACTCGGGCCATCATCTCTTCGGGGTCGGTGAACCACCGTCCGCCATGGATGTCGAAGGCGAACGCCACATACCCCATCTCGGCCAGCGCGTCGGCCCTGCTGCGCTGGAAGTCGTTCAGTCCGGTGCCCTCGGGCCCGACCAGAACCGCGGGCCGCCGGTCGGCGCCGGCCGGGAGCGCCAGGTGCCCGATCATGGTCAGACCGTCGGCCGGGTAGGCGACCGAGCGTGTTGTAACCGTGCTCATGCGACCGCACTGTAGCCACCTCCGGGACGGGGTGATCGAACCGACAGGGCCGACCGGACAACGCTCGTACGTCTGTGACGTGCGCTGATGACCGGCGCTGATGACCGGCAGGGCGCCGATCTCGGTTTCGGTACGTCACCGGCTTGGAGTAAGGGCGCTGTTGACCTCGGCGACGGCCGACGTCCCGACTCGCCGCGCCCTCCCCCGGACGGCCGGCAAGGGCCGTAACCTCCCCGTACAAGGGAAGCGTGACAGCCGGAACACACCGCTCCATCACCGACCACGAACACCCCACCGGCACCAAGCCCCTTGGTCCGCCGAGACGACCTCACGCACTCAAGGTGAGCTGCACAGGAAGGTAGTTGTGGGGGTGGAGGTGCGGGATTAGAGTGAGCCGCCGTGCTCGGAGTGATCGGCCGGGGGCCGGTAACCCGGGCCTGAGGAAAGGGAATTCCGTCGTGACAAAGACCGAGAAAGCCGCCGCCGAACCCGCGATACCCGGCAGCACCGACCGGCCCGACAGCCCCGACGGGATCGAGGTGCTCGCCTCGCTCAGCCCCGACTTCCAAGCCGACCCGTACACCGCCTTCGCACGGCTGCGCGAGCGCGGTCCGGTGCACCAGGTGGTGACGCCCGACAGGGGCGTGGTGTGGCTCGTGGTCGGGTACGAGGCCGCGCGCGAGGCCTTCACCGCCCCGCAGCTCAGCCGGGACTGGCACCGCGAGTGGCGGCAGACCGGCTGGAGCCCGCCGTACGCCCTGAACATGCTGGGCAACTCCAACATGCTGATGAGCGACCCGCCCCACCACACCCGGCTGCGGAAGCTGGTGTCGCGGGAGTTCACGGCCCGGCGGGTCGAGGGGATGCGGGGGCGCGTCCAGGAGATCACCGACGAGCTGCTGGACCGCATGGCGGCGGACGGAACGCACCGCGCCGACCTCATCGAGGCGTTCGCCTCCCCGCTCCCCATGATCGTCATCGCCGAACTGCTCGGCGTCCCCGGCCTGGACCGCGCCTCCTTCCACGCCTGGTCCAACGAGACCCTGGCGCCCACCAGCCCCGAGGCCGAGAAGGAGGCGTACGAGCAGATCATGCCGTACCTCACCGGGCTCATCGCCGCCAAGCGCGAGAACCCCGGGGAGGACCTGCTCAGCGCCCTCGTGCACACGGTCGACGAGGGTGGCGACCAGCTCACCGAGGACGAGCTGGTCTCGTTGGCCTTCCTGCTGCTCGTCGCCGGGCACGAGACGACGGTCAACACGATCGGCAACGCGGTGCGCGCGCTCTTCGCGCACCCCGACCAGATGGCGGCCGTGAAGGCCGATCCGGCGGGGCTGGCGGTGGGGCTGGTGGAGGAGACGCTGCGCTACGACGGGCCGGTGGCGACCACCACGCCGCGCATCGCCCTGGAGGAGACCGAGATCGGCGGCGTACGGGTGCCGCGTGGTGCGATCGTGCTGATCGCCATGGCCGGTGCGGACCATGACCCGGCGCGCTTCCCCGAGCCGGAACGCTTCGACGTACAGCGCACGGAGGCCCGGAACCATCTCTCCTTCGGCCACGGGATCCACTTCTGCCTGGGCGCCCCGCTGGCCCGCCTCGAGGGCGAGGTGGCGCTGCGCACGCTGCTGGAGCGCTGCCCGGATCTGACAGCGGACGGGGAGCCGGGAGAGTGGCTCCCGGGGCTGCTGATCCGGGGACGGCGGACTCTGCCGGTGCGGTGGTGACACGCTCGCCGCGGGCGGCCTGACGGTCGGGTGAGCGGCGGTCGCGGCGTCCGTTCGCGTAGGTCAGGGGGCCTGTCGGTGGCGGAGTTCACTGCGGGCCCGTGGCCGGCGGCAAGGGCATCGGCTACAGCGAGCGGGTAGCCCGTCCCGAGGTCTTGGACCAGCCCTCAGAGAGCAACCGCACTCAACCACTCAACGCACTTGCCGCACGGGAGAACCTCCATGTCTGCCGTTGAAGCCGTTGACTTGAGCAGTCTGAGTGCCAAGTCCGGGGGCTCGCGGAGGCTGGAGGGGCACCTCGTCCGACCAGAAGGCCCAGGGCCTTGGCCGGGCGTGGTCATCGCACACGAGGTACTCGGCGTCGACGACGTCATGCTCCGCCAAGCCGAGCGCCTGGCCGGCGCCGGGTACCTCGCGCTGCTGCCCGACCTGTTCACCGAGGGCGGCGCACGGCGCTGCCTGATCCCCACGATCCGGGCGGCCTTGTCCGGAACCGGGCGGGCTTACCGGGACCTGGAGGCTGCCCGCTCCTATCTGCTGTCCCAGAGCGACTGCACCGGCGCGGTCGGCATCATCGGCTTCTGCATGGGAGGCGCGTTCGCCCTGCTGTCGGCAGGGCGCGGTGACTACGACGCGGCGTCCGCCAACTACGGGTTGCTGCCCAAGGACCTGGATCACCTCGCCGACGCCTGCCCCGTCGTGGCCAGCTTCGGCGGGAAGGACCGCACCCTGAAGGGGGCGGCGGGCCGGCTGAGCGCGGCCCTCGAACGTCATGGAGTCGTGCACGACGTCAAGGAGTACCCGCAAGCGGGCCACGCCTTCCTCAACGACGCCGAGGCGGGCCCCAGGCCGCTGCGCCCCCTGTTCCGCGTGATGAACATCGGCCCGGAACCGGACGCCGCGGCGGACGCCTGGCAGCGCATAGAGACCTTCTTCGCCACTCATCTCCACGCCCCTCGCACCTGAGGCGGCCGAGTCGTGGACACTCTTGACTTTGCGGCCCTGCGGCAACTGGCGTACGCAGCAAGCGGGTTGTAGCTGAGGAGTCCAAAGATCAGCGCACCCGCCCCCGCGGCTTCACGTCGCCGGGGGCAGTGTCGGCTTTGCTGGCCGACAAGACCGACGACGTGCGTATCGCCTACTCCGCACAGCCGTCGTCGACCATCTGCCCGAGCACACACCACCGACGGCCAGGAAAACGTCCCTGCTTCGGAGCTTCCAGTCACCCTCGACATGCCGGGCAAGGCCGCCGACTTCCTGCGCGCCGCCGAGCTCGAGCCCGCCGAACGCGCCGCGCTCGACCGAGGCGTCACCGTACGGCGCAGCCAGGGCTACACCCTGCGTGTTCAGCACCACCCCGGCCGTCCACCGTGCTCCTTGCTCGCTGACAGCCCCTCGATGGCGCTCAAGGCACCCTGGCGGTCCCGGCACAGCGCAAGGCCCGCCGCGAGTACGAGAACCGCGTTACTACTCTCGGAACTTCGACCTGACCAAGATCACCGGCCTGGCGGTAACCGCTGTACCGATAATTCCCGAGGCCGTGCCCCTCCAGGGTCTCGAAGTGACTTGCTCATGTCTCGTCGCCGTTTCCCAGGGCTCGCAGCCGTGAGCCTCTTTGCCGGGCCGCGCGTTGGCAGATGAGCCAGTAGACGAGCCGCCGGTGGTGAGCAGCACAGCAGGATGATCAACAGGCGGGAGTCGATCGTGTCAGCGGGTCGCGCAGGCTCTTCGGCCTCGCCCGGCAGGCCCTCAAGAGGGCATCGAGTTGTTCGCGGGTGCGCGCCTCGTAAGCCACCGCCACGCGTTCTTCGGGTTCGGGCAGGGTCAGCCTGCCAACCGCGTAGTGGTGTTGCAATCGTGCCTCGACCCGGTCGCGCTCGGCGTCCGAGGCCCGTATCGGCGTGCTGGACCCGTGCTCCTCGCTGCCATATGACGTCCTCTCAGGCGGGCCTGTGTCATTCGGGGTTGGGCGGTCTCGCAGGTCGACGAGCGCGATGACTACCCGTGTCCAGACCCCGGGGGTGTCGCGATCCCCGAATTGGCTGGCGAGGCGTGCGATGTGTTCACGCAGTTCGGCGAGTGCCTCGTTGGTCAGCAGCAGCGCACCACGGTGAACATTGACCTCTCGGTGCCCACCGGCCTGCTTGGACCGGTAGGCGGCGCTGATGTCGGCCCGAGTGGCGTCCAGCATCGAGCCGAGGAACTCGGCCATCTCTTCCGGGCTCGCGGCATCGCTGGGGGGTTCTGTGACCGCGGGGGCATAGAACCGCTCGACTTTGCCGCGGGCTAGCGGCCGGTATTCGGCGATCTCGATCAGCCCGGCTCGTTCGAGCTGTCCCAGGTGGTAGTAGAGCCGGTCAGCCGGAAGATCGGCCCGGTCGGCAAGCTCACGTGCGGACTGCGGCGTCTCCCACAGCGCCTCCAACAGGCGGATGCGCAGGGGATCGGCGAGCGCCTTGTGCACACCGCGCCACCGCGGAGGCGACGCAGCGGATCTCTGTGTGCTCATCGACTGGCCCCGTTCATTGCATCAATCTCTGTTGATTGGAAACCCCTACAACCAACAGGTATAGGAGGCTAGTTGCGTTTTTCTGAGCGCCCCCAACGGCCTCGGCGTCGAGCTGGCAGCCGCCCGCCAGTGGGTGGGATGAGTCCTCCTCGCCCCGTCGAGTCCCGGGGCGTCCGGGTCGGTCGCGCAGCGGGCGCAGGCCTCCGCCGGCCGGGGTGGAGGCGAGGGTCCTCCAGGAACAGCCTCGCGTAGCGGACAGTGCACATCTGGAGAGCGAAGCTCAGCTGATGATGTTTCGTACGCCACAGCGCAATCAGATCCCGGTCGACGTCGTTCAGGAAGAAGGACCGCTCCAGCTCAGGTCTCGTCGGCCGCTCGGCAAACTTCCCGTACGCCTGGACCTGATCATCAGTTGGGAACTCCACCGGCACGACGCGCACCGTATCCACGCCACGCCCTGCCCTTGATCCACGATCTTCCAGCGAACCCCAACAGCGATACCGATCGCCATGCTAGGCGCCCGTGATCGGCCCCACCGATAACCGCTATCCCGACGTTCCAAGCACCGCCAATTGCATCGAAAGCGAACTCGCGGCGGGCTGCGATGCGGCGTCGACGGATGTCCGATTTGCCTACGTGACCAGGGCGGTTGAGGGCCTGAAGCGGCTGAATTGCGGATCGGCCGACTCGCATCCGATGCGGTTTTCTCGCACCGAATGCGAGTGACGGAGGGTGGCGGAACGGTGTGGTTCATCTCCCGGCGGGCTGCACTGAGCGAAGACGAGTGGCCTCGACACCCTCGGCCGACTGCTAACCGACACGAAATAGCTACACCTTTGTGTGTCGCGGGAGTCATCGTGCTCCTCTACGTCCATCCTGTGAACCGCATCGTCCGGCTCACCGTCGACGACGTGATCCGCGACGGCGACACGGTGCTGCTACGGCTCGGGGAGCCAGCTTCGCCCGTTCCGGCACCGGTCGCGGCCCTGCTGCTGGAGCACATTGCAAACCGCGACAACATGAACACCGCCACCAACCCCGCATCCCACTGGCTCGTCCCGGGCCGCCCCGGGCGGGCCAGCCGTTCCGCCCCGATCACCTGTCTGCGCTCCTGAACGAGGCCGGGGTCCCGGCCGCCGCTGCCCGCGTCGCGGCCATCCGGCAGCAACTCCTCGACCTGCCCGCCCCCGTCGTCGCCGACGCGCTCGACTACCACGACAAGACCACCACCCGGCTCCGCAACGAGACCGGCGGAACATGGAGCTGGAGCCCATACGCCCCAAGGGATCACGCAAGGTCACCAGCGGGCTGGGTTCCTCGGGGAGCCAGCGACAGTTGAAAAAGGGGTGGCCGCACCTCATGCGCGATCACACCACGGGCCGTCTGGCACGAGGGCATCGAGCACGGTCAGCAACTGCGGCGGCTCAACCGGGTCCGGCAGCGAGTCCAGATCCGGCCATGCGATCCAGGCATGCGTGTCCAGGTTGGCCTGCTCGTCGGGGAGCAGGCCGGTACGCACCAGGGGCGGTTGCTCGTCGGCAAACTGAGCCACGAAGAAATGCTCCGCCCCCCTGTGCCGCTTGCCGTTCCACTGCACATCACGGTCTACGAGCACCGACCGGTCAAGGACGGCAGCCGGGTCGAGTCCGGTTTCCTCGGCCAGTTCACGTCGCGCCGCCACCAGCGGCGTCTCGCCAGGACCGATGCCGCCACCGGGAGGCTCCCAGAGCCATGTCCCGTCGAACGGATCCCGCCAGTGCAGAAGAAGCAGGCGGTGGGCAGCGTCCAGGCAGATGACCCGGGCGGCGGGCCGGTGCGTTGTTTCCACCGTCCTGACGCTATGCGGTGCTCGAAATGTCGATCAAGACCTGTGTTGATCGACATTGCAAACATGGTTGATCAGGATTACAGAGGGTGAGTGGCGGGACGGAGTCCCCACAGGGACTGGTGAAGGTTGAAAGGGCGAGCCCACCAGTACCAAGGCCGGACCTGCCGGGGGGTGAGGAGTTCCCGTATCGGTCCGCCACGGCGAAGCCACGGACGCCGCGGCGTTGAGCACCGTCCACCCCCATGTTGTGGAATATTCAACTACTGCGGGCCGTTGCAGCGTCCGTAGGAGAAGGAGGCAGACAGTGGAGACGACCTACTACGACCACGGGACCGCGGCGGAGCGCTGGCAGCGCGCGCGGCAGTTCTTCGACGCCAAGGAGTACGCCACGGCGGCCCGCATCCTCGCCGCCCTCGCCGACGAGGTGCCCGAGCAGGTCGCCCCGCGGCTGCTGCTCGCCCGCGCCTACTACCACTCGGCCCAGCTGCTGCGCGCCGAGGCGGAGCTGTCCAAGGTCCTCGAACTCGACCCCGTCGAGAGCTACGCCCGGCTCATGCTGGGGCGCACCCTGGAGCGGCAGGGCAGGCCCGCCGCCGCGGCACCGCACCTGCGGATGGCCGCGGCCCTGAGCGGCGACTTCACCCAGGTGTGACGGGAGGGGCAGGCAGGACAGGCGGGAGCGGCGGGGCGGGTGGGCCGGGCGGGAGCCGTGCGGCGGGCGGAGTGACCGGGCCGGTGGAGTGACCGGGCCGGCGGAGAGGCCGGGCAGGTGCAAATGGCCCTCGCCCCCGGAGCGTGCCGCCGCGCCCGCGCCGCCTCCCCGCCCTCCCCGGCGTATCGTCGAAAGTGCCGCCCCAGCCGCCGCCACGGCAGCCCCGTCCACAACGCCGCGCCCACGACGCCGTGGCCACCCGGCGTGGACCCCGCCGTGGCCGCCCGCCGTGAGCCACGGCGACGACCCCGTGAGGACCGCGATGCGAAAGATCGTCTGGACGATGTCGGCCTCCCTGGACGGCTTCATGGAGGGGCCGAACCGCGAGATCGACTGGCACCTGGTGGACGAGGAACTGCACCAGCACTTCAACGACGAGGTCCGCGCGATGGGCGCGTTCCTGGACGGCCGCCGCACCTGGCAGCTGATGGCCGACTACTGGCCGACCGCGGACCGGAACCCGTCGAGCGGCGGCCCCGAGAGGGAGTTCGCCGGGATCTGGCGGGACATGCCGAAGTACGTCTTCTCGCGCACCCTGCGCCAGGCCGACTGGAACACCACCATCCTGCGCGAGGTGGTGCCCGAGGAGATCGGGGCACTCAAGCGGGAGGCGGGCGGGGACCTGGCCCTCGGCGGCGCCGACCTGGCCGCGTCCTTCCTGCGTCTGGGGCTCGTCGACGAGATCCGCACCTACGTCCACCCGGTCGTGCTCGGACGCGGCAAGCGTATGTTCCAGGCGCCGGAGGTGACGGCCGACCTCCGGCTCACCGGGACGCACGCCTTCGGCAACGGCGTCGTACGGCTCTGCCACGAGATCACGAACTAATGCGCTTTAGCTCTTCCTCGCCCTGGTGATTCGCCGCAACGCCCGTAAGAATTGCGGCGACTTCGACCTCAGGGGAGAGATGAGCATGAAGAGGCGCAGCGTCCTGCTCTCGGCACTGGCCCTCACCGCCGCATCGAGCGGTGCGGCGATGGCGGCGGCGACACCTTCCGCGACGGGCAGACGCGTGGTCGTTTACTACCAGACGCAGTACGCGAACGGCACCTACGTGTCGCCGCTCGCGCTCACCGAGAACCACACCGGCGTGACGGATGTCCTGGTCGCGGCGGTGCACCTCAACGACCTCAACGGGCCGTACGCTCCGGTGCACCTGAACGACGACCCGCCGAGCGCGGCGAAGTACGACCGGATGTGGCGCGACCTGAAGGCCCTGCGCGGCCAGGGCGTGCACGTGCTCGCGATGGTCGGCGGCGCGGCGCCCGGCAGTTTCACCCGGCTCGACAATGAATTCGACACGTATTACCCGCTGTTGCGGGACTTCATACGACAGTACGAACTCGACGGCGTCGACCTCGACGTCGAGGAGCGGATGTCGCTGCGCGGGATCGAGCGCGTCATCAGTGCGCTGCGCGCCGACTTCGGCGCGGATTTCCTCATCACGCTCGCCCCCGTGGGCAGTGCCCTCAGCGGCGGCGGAAATCTCTCCGGATTCGACTACGACGCCCTTTACCGCAGCCGGGGCGGCGACATCGCCTGGTTCAACGCCCAGTTCTACAACGGCTGGGGCCGCATGAGTTCCACGGCCGACTACGACCGTGTCATCGCGCGCGGGCTGATCCCGGCCTCCAAGGTGGTCGCGGGCACGCTCACCTCGTCCGCCAACGGCGGCAGCGGCTATGTCGGCATGTCGACACTCAAGTCGACGCTCCGCGCGCTCGCCGCCAAGCATCCCGGCTTCGGCGGGGTGGCCGGCTGGGAGTACTTCAACTCGCAGCCCGGCGGCACCGCGGCGCCCTGGAAGTGGGCGGCGGAGGTCTCCTCGGTCCTGAAGCGCTGACGCGGGGACGGGCAGACAAACGGACAAAGTGACGCGGTGACGCGGTGACGCGGTGACGCGGTGACGCGGTGACGCGGTGACGCGGTGACGTACGGAGTAGTCGGTGTCACTGCCACAGGGTCTCGGCGACGGCCACCCCCACGAAGGCCGCGCCGAGGCCCGCCGCCACGCTGCCCAGCGCGTTGGCCACCGCGTGGAACCGCGCCCCGCTCTCGGCGAGCCGCAGCGTCTCGTAGGAGAACGTCGAGTACGTGGTCAGGGCCCCGCACAGCCCGGTGCCGAGGAACAGCAGCGTCCGGGAGGAGGCGGCGCCCGCCGTGACGGCGCCGGTGAGCACGCCGAGGACCAGGCAGCCCACGACGTTGACCAGGAAGGTGCCCCAGGGGAAGAGCGTGGCGTGGCGCCTTTGCACGGCGCGGTCGGTCAGATAGCGCAGCGGGGCACCGATGATCCCGCCGGCGACGACGAGCAGCCAGTTCATCGGTCCTCCTCCCCTCCCCTCTGCCGGGGGTCCTCGCGGGCCGCGGTGGTGGGCCGCCTCGCCAGCAGGCGGCGCGTCGTCCATGCCGCGCCCCACACCGCCGCCAGCGCCGCCAGCAGCGTCAGCGCCATGTAGGCGAGGCCGGTGCGGGCGTGGCCGCCGCTCACGAGGCGCTCGACGTCCACCGCGTACGTCGAGAAGGTGGTGAAGCCGCCGAGCACGCCCGTCCCGAAGAACGGCCGCACCAGGTGGTGCGCCGCCCAGACGTCGGTGATCAGCACCATGAAGACGCCGATCACCGCGCAGCCGACGGCGTTCACCACGAGCGTCGGCCAGGGGAAGCCGTCGGCCGCGACCGGCCACAGGAGGGACACGCCGTAGCGCGCCGAGGCCCCGAGGGCGCCGCCCAGGGCCACCGCGGCGAGGGTCGGGCCCTGCCCGCGTGCCGACGCGGCGCGCTGGGCGGGCACGGACAGGTCGACGTCGGGGTCCACGGGTTCGCCGGCCGCGTCGGGCCGCCCGGCTCTGCTGGGCATGTTCCTCCTACTCGCCGTCGCCCGTCGGCGGGCGCGCTCGTTCGCAAGTAGGGACCGTTGGCGGCGTTCGCCGCGGTTCGGGTACGGCGGGCCCCACCGCCGTGCGGCGCCGGGCAGGCCCGGGAAGATCGCCGCTGGCCTTCAGGGTAACCGCCCGCACGCACCCCCCGCGCACTCCAGGTCCGGGGCCCGGATTCCTAGGTGAAGTCCCCGCGCCGGTCGCGGGGCGGTGGGAGCGGGCGTGCGGTGGGCGCGGCCACCTCGGGCGGCCACGCCGCCGGGTCGAGGAGGCCGAGGACGTAGGCGCGGGCCACCAGGGCCGTGCGGTTCGGGGCCCGCAGCCGTCGGCACAGCCGGGTCAGGTGGTAGTTGACGCCGTCCACGCCGATGCCCACGGCGCGGGCCACCACCGCCGTCGTGGCGCCGCCCGCGACGAGCCGCAGAATCCGGGCCTCCTGCGCGCTGAGGGCCGGATGGGTCGGCTCCAGGTCCGCGTCGTGGGAGCGCGCCGCGGGGCCGGGCCCGGCGGCCTGCGCGCCTTCCTCGGCCACGCGCAGCGTCACCAGCAGGGGCGGCGTGTCCTCCAAGGGGTCGGTGACCGGCTCGACCGTCAACTGCCCGTGGTGGGGCGTCTTTCCCGCCGTCCAGCTGACTTCGACCGGGTAGCGGGACCGGCGGCCGGAGCGCATGGCCTCGTCGAGCTTGCGGAGCTGTTTCCTGTTGGTGGGCGTGAGCAGATCAAGCAGCGGCCGGCCCGCGACCCGGCCCGGCCGAAGGCCCAGCGCCCCGGCGAAGGCCGGGTTGGCGACCGTGACCACGCCGTCGCCGGTGCTGATGGCGGTCGGCGCGGGTGAACGGTCGAGCAGGCTCAGGAACCTGCCCCGCCAGACGGCGGCGTCCGCCACCTTGGGCCCGCCCACGGCTTCGGCGCCCGGCGGACCACCGTCGGCGGTTCCCCCACCCTGCGACCGGGACACACGTCCTCCTCCTCGCCCCGCATAACCACGTCACCCCTGTCCGCGCAAGCGGCGAAGGGGAAAAGGCCCCTACAAGATTACGTAGTTCTCGCGGCGGGCCCGCGACCGGGGCGCGCGACGGTGGAGGCGGCGCCCAGCGCATCGGGCGTCCAACTCCCCCGCACCCCTGGGAAGAGGCACTGGCCATGAGCGAATCCCCCACCCTCGGCGTCGACGTCACGGCCGGCGAGGTCGCGACCGTCGACGTCACGGCAACCGGACTCACCAGCACCCCCGTTCAGCAGGCCGTGGAACTCGCGCGCCGCCACGGTCCGCTCTACGTCCGGCGCTACCACGGGCGCGAGAGCGTCTGGGCCTCCTCCCTGGAGCTGGTCGAGGAGCTCTGCGACGAGACGCGTTTCGCCAAGGGGGTCGGGCCGGCCCTGGAGAACGTGCGCGGCATCGCCGGGGACGGCCTGTTCACCGCGTACGACGACGAGCCCAACTGGGCCAAGGCGCACGACATCCTGCTGCCCGCCTTCGCGATGAACTCGATGCGGACCTACCACCCGCACATGCTGCGCGTGGCCCGGCGCCTCATCGCCTCCTGGGACGGCCGCCTCGCACCGGACGGGACCGGGTCCGCGCCGGTCGACGTGTCGCAGGACATGACCAGGATGACGCTGGACACCATCGGCCTGTCCGGGTTCGGCTACGACTTCGAGTCCTTCGCCCGCGCCGAGCCGCGCCCCTTCGTCGAAGCCCTCGTCCGCGGGCTCGGTCACAGCCAGGCGAAGCTGGCCCGGGTGCCCGGCGGGGATTACGCGGCCGAGGACGCGGAGTTCGCCGCCGACGCGGCCTTCCTGGCGCGGGTCGTCGACGAGGTGATCGGGGCCCGCAAGGCGGCGGGCGACACCTCCACCGACGACCTGCTCGGCCTGATGCTCAACTCCCCCCATCCGGACAGCGGAGAGCTCCTCGACGAGGCCAACATCCGCAACCAGGTCATCACCTTCCTCATCGCCGGACACGAGACGACGTCGGGCACGCTCTCCTTCGCCCTCTACTACCTGCTGAAGAACCCGGCCGTACTGCACCGCGCCCAGGCCGAGGTCGACGCGCTGTGGGGCGACCTCACCGACCCCGAGCCGACATACGAGGACGTGGGCAGGCTGCGCTATGTGCGCCAGGTGCTCAACGAAGCGCTGCGGCTGTGGCCGACCGCCCCCGCGTTCCAGCGCCGGGCCCTCGCCGACACGACGCTCGGCGGGCGCCACCCGGTGCGGGCCGGCCAGTTCGTGGTGGTGCTCACCCCGATGCTGCACCGCGATCCGGTGTGGGGCGACAACGTCGAGGAGTTCGACCCGGAGCGCTTCGCCCCCGAGGTCGAGGCGGGCCGCTCCCCGCACGCGTACAAGCCGTTCGGAACCGGCGAACGGGCCTGCATCGGGCGGCAGTTCGCGCTGCACGAGGCCACGATGCTGCTCGGCATGCTGGTGCACCGCTACCGCTTCGTCGACCACGCCCGCTACGACCTGAAGGTGAAGGAGACCCTCACTCTCAAGCCGGACGGCTTCACCATGACGCTGGCCGCGCGCACCCCCGAGGACCGGGAGCGCAGCCGGGCCGCGCTGCGCGAGCTGCGCTCCCTCGCCGGATTCGCCGGATTCACCGGATTCACAGGTTCCGGCGCGGGCGAGGCCGACGCGGGTGAACGGGCGGCGGACGGTACGGCGACGCGGGCCCGCGCCGGGACCGCCCTGACCGTGCTGCACGGCTCCAACTTCGGGACGTGTCGGGCGTACGCGGAAGAGCTCGGGGAGCAGGCCGCCGACCTCGGCTTCGACGTGCGCGTCGCGGCCTTGGACGAAGCCACCGGCGCCCTGCCGACCGGCACGCCCGTGGTGATCGTCGCCGCCTCCTACAACGGCCGGCCCACGGATGACGCACGCCAGTTCGTGTCCTGGCTGACGGAGGCCGCGCCCGATGCCACCGGGGTGCGGTACGCGGTGCTCGGTGTCGGCGACCGGAACTGGGCCGCGACCTACCAGCGGGTGCCCACCCTCATCGACGACGCGCTCGCGGCGTCCGGCGCGAGCCGCCTCCTGGAGCGCGCCGAGGCCGACGCCTCCGGGGACCTCGCCGGTTCCGTGCGCCGCTTCGCGACGGCGCTGCGGCGCGCGTTGCTGGAGGAGTACGGCGACCCGCTGAGCGGCGGGGCGGCGGCCACCGCGGTCCCGGCCCACGGTTACGACGTCGTGGAGGTCACCGGCGGGCCGCTGGACGCGCTGGCCGCGCGGCACGGGGCGGTCGCGATGACGGTGGTGGAGAGCGCCGACCTCGTCGACATGGCGCATCCGCTCGCCCGCCCGAAGCGGTTCCTGCGGATCGCGCTCCCCGCCGGGGTGACCTACCGCACCGCCGACCACCTGAGCGTCCTGCCGGTCAACGACCCGGAGGTGGTCGAGCGGGCGGCCGCGGTACTCGGCGTCGACCTGGAGGCGGTCCTGAACATCCGGGCCCACAAGAGCGGGCGAGCCACCCTCCCGCTGGATCGCCCGGTGTCCGTACGCGAACTCCTCAGCCGTTACGTCGAGTTGCGTGACGCTCCGACCGCCGAACAGGTCGCCCTGCTCGCCGAGCACCATCCGTGCCCGCCCGAGCGGGCCGCCCTGGAGCAACTGGCTGCCGATCCAGGCGCGTTGGCCGCACACCGGGGCAGTCTGCTCGACCTGGTCGAGGGCCACCCGGCGCTGCGGGGGCTGCTGCCCTGGCCCGTGCTGCTCGACCTGCTGGCGCCGATGCGGACCCGCCACTACTCGATCTCCTCCTCGCCCGCCGCCTCGCCGGGCCACGCCGACCTGATGGTCTCGCTCCTCTCGGCGCCGGACCGCTCCGGGCGCGGGACCTTTCGGGGCACCGGATCCGCGTACCTCCACCGCGTGCGGGCCGGTGACACCCTGTACGCGCGGGTACAGCCCTGCCGCGACGCCTTCCGTGTCGCCGCTGACGCGCGGACGCCCGTCGTCATGGTCGGCGCGGGCACGGGCCTCGCCCCCTTCCGGGGGACGATCGCCGACCGGCTGGAGCTGGCCCGCGCCGGCCGTGAACTCGCTCCGGCGCTCTGCTACTTCGGCTGCGACCACCCCGACGTCGACTATCTGCACCGCACCGAACTGGAGGCGGCGGAACGGGCGGGCGCCGTGTCCATGCGGCCCGCGTACTCCAAGGCCCCCGACGGCGACGTGCGCCATGTCCAGCACCGGATCGCGGCCGAGGCCGAGGAGGTGTGGCGGCTGCTGGAAGCGGGGGCCGTGGTCCGCGTGTGCGGCGAAGGCTCCCGGATGGCGCCCGGCGTGCGCGAGGCGTTCCAGCGGATGCGGACGAAGTTCGCGGGCGGGGACGCCGCGGCGGCCGAGGCGTGGTGGCGGGACCTGGTCGCCGAGGGACGCTATGTCGAGGACGTCTACGCGAGCAGCTGACGGCGCGCGCGTCCGGGCGGCCGTGACCCAGGTGGCACCTGCGACACGCCGCCCGTCCCGGCTCGACCGTGCCACCCGGAAATCCCCCTCCGGGCGCCACCTCGCCTCACGCGGCGTCCCCGGCGAAGTCGATCGGGCCGGGGTCAGCCGCGGTAGGTCTCCAGGAGCCGCAGCCACACCTCGCTGATCGTCGGGTAGGCCGGGACCGCGTGCCACAGGCGGTCCAGGGGGATCTCGCCCGCCACCGCCATCGTCGCGGAGTGGATGAGCTCGCCCACGCCCGGGCCGACGAAGGTGACGCCGAGCAGGATCTCGCGGTCCAGGTCCACGACCATGCGGGCACGGCCCCGGTAGCCGTCCGCGTACAGGCCCGCGCCCGCGACACCAGACATGTCGTAGTCGACGGCCCGGACGCGGTGGCCCGCGGACTCGGCCTCCGCGAGGGTCAGGCCCGCCGAGGCGGCCTCGGGGTCGGTGAAGACGACCTGGGGGACGGCGGCGTGGTCGGCGGTTGCGGAGTGGGCGCCCCAGCGGTCGGTCTCCAGGAGAGGGACCCGCCGGGCGCGGGCGGCGATGGCGGCGCCCGCGACGCGGGCCTGGTACTTGCCCTGGTGGGTGAGGAGCGCGCGGTGGTTCGCGTCGCCGACCGCGTACAGCCAGTCGCTGCCCTCCACGCGCAGGCTCTCGTCCACCGACAGCCATGAGCCGGGCTCCAGGCCCACCGTCTCCAGGCCGATGTCGTCGGTGCGCGGGGCGCGGCCGGTGGCGAAGAGGATCTCGTCGGCCTGCACGGTCGAGCCGTCGTCGAGCGTCGCCGTGACGGTGCCGTCGCGCCGCTCCACGGCGGTCACGGAGACGCCCGAGCGGACCTCGGCGCCCGCCTCGGTCAGTGCCTCCTGGACCAGTTCGCCGGCGAACGGCTCCATGCGGGGCAGCAGGCCCCCGCCCCGCACCAGCACCGTCACCCGGGAACCGAGCGCTTGCCAGGCCGTGGCCATCTCCACGGCGACGACGCCGCCGCCCACCACCAGGAGGCGGCCCGGCACGTGGTCGGCGGCGGTCGCCTCGCGGCTCGTCCACGGCTTGACGTCGGCGAGGCCGGGCAGGTCGGGCAGGGCCGCGCGGGTGCCGGTGCACACGGCGACCGCGTGGCGGGCCTCCAGCTGGGTCAGGGCGCCGTCCGCGCCGGTGACCGTGACCTTGCGGGGGCCCGCGATGCGGCCGTGGCCCCGGTACAGGTCGACGCCGACGCCCTCCAGCCAGCCGACCTGGCCGTCGTCCTTCCAGTGCGAGGTGTACTCGTCGCGGTGGGCGAGGACGGCCGCGGCGTCCAGCGGGCCCTGGACCGACTGGCGCAACCCGGGGACGCGGCGGGCGTCGGCGCGGGCGATGACGGGGCGCAGCAGGGCCTTGCTGGGCATGCACGCCCAATAGGAGCATTCGCCCCCGACGAGTTCGCTCTCCACGATCGCGGCGCTCAGGCCCGCCGCGCGGGCCCGGTCCGCCACGTTCTCCCCCACGGGACCCGCACCGATGACTACTACGTCGTACGTCTTGGTATCCGTCATGGGGACAGTCTGTCGGGAGGTGTGTGCCGCGGCCACATGGGTAAGCGCGCGGGACACGCCTGTGCGCGTACGGAACAGGTCCGTGCGCGCGGGCGGAATACGTATCGCACCATCGGCCGTTGTGGACAGCGGCCATGCCCCACACAGGAAGCAGGGACACACCATGAGCAGCGCGACGGTGGAGCTCACCAAGGAGAACTTCGACCGGACGGTCACGGACAACGAATTCGTTCTGATCGACTTCTGGGCTTCGTGGTGCGGCCCCTGCAAGCAGTTCGCCCCGGTCTACGAGAAGGCCGCCGAGGCCAACCCGGACCTGGTCTTCGCCAAGGTCGACACGGAGGCGCAGCCGGAGCTGGCCGCCGCCTTCGACATCCAGTCCATTCCGACCCTGATGATCGTCCGCGATCAGGTGGCGGTCTTCGCCCAGCCGGGCGCACTGCCCGAGGCGGCGCTGGCCGACGTCATCGGCCAGGCCAGGAAGCTGGACATGGACGAGGTGCGCAGGCAGATCGCCGAGGAGCAGGCCAAGCAGCAGGGCCAGCAGGATCAGCAGTAGGAGCAGTAGGAGAGGTGCGGCGGGCTCCGGTCAGCTGGACTCGCGGTGCACGACGTCCGCGCCGAGGACGTCGTGCACCTCCGGTTCGGCGCCCGGGTCGCGCACCACGCGGTCGACGAGTTCGGCCAGGCCGCGGCCCGAGGGCAGTTCGATGCGGACGGTGCTGAGCCGGGGCCTCAGCAGTCGGCCGAGCACCAGGTCGTCGGAGCCGATGAGGGCCGTCTCGTCGGGGATCGCGATGCCTTCGTCCTGCAGGGCCCGCATCAGCAGCATGGCGTACTCGTCGTTGTAGGTGAACACGCCCTCCAGGCCCAGGGAGCGCCAGCGCGCCGCGAGCCGGGCGGCGGACTCCTCCTCGTGGGCGAGGGGCAGCTCCACGACCGAGGCACCGGTGACGTGCGCGGCGTCGACCGCCGTGCGCAGCCCCTCGACGCGGGGCCGCGAGAAGTTCTCCAGGCCGGGCTCCTCGGGGACGACCACCCCGATCCGGCGCCGACCGCGGGCCAGCAGGTGCAGGGCGGCGGCCTCCCCCACCCGGCGGCCGTCCATCAGGAGCGCGTGGGCGCCCTCGACGCGGTGCGGCCCGAGCGTGAAGACGGCCCGGGCACCGGAGCGCTTCAGAACCGTCACGCCGCGCGGTCCGAGCGCCGAGGCGTCGGGGGCGAGGACGGCGACGGGGCGCAGCTCGGCCCAGGCGCGCGCGGCGTCCTCGCCGGTCATGCCGAGGCTGCCGTACTGCACGACGGTGTAGTCGAGGCGGCTGAGCGCCCACTGGAGTTCATTGAAGAACCGGCTGAAGAGCGGGCCCATCGGGATCTCCGAGGTGGGCATGAGGACCATCCGGCTGTGGCCGGCGCGCAGGCTGCGGGCTGCGGCGTGCGGGACGTAGCCCAGTTCTCTCGCGGCCTGGTGGACGCGGCGTCGGGTGGGCTCGCTGATGCGCACGGAGGCGCTGTTGTTCAAGACGTAGGACACGGTCGCGCGGGAGACGCCCGCGAGGCGGGCGACGTCGGTGCTCGTCGGCACGGGGCGCCGCGCGGGCTGCTGGTTCGGTATCTGCGCCATGGCATCGGCATCTTCGCAGACCCGGGTGGGGCCCTCGACGGCGGGCGGCCGGGATCTCCTCGGCGGCACGGCCTGAACTTCCCTTCCCCGCAAGCGTCTTGACCCGTCCGGCTCGTTCCCCGCCGGGCTACTCGCCGGTTAACGTGCGGGCATCCGTCCTCGACCGGAGGTGCCCCGCATGACCGCCGACCGTGCCGAAGGGCTGGCGCGCACCGCTCGCGCGCTGGCCGCCTCAGAGGTCTCCTCGCGCGAGCTGACCGAGCGGACACTGGCCAGGATCGAGGCGGCGCAGCCCGTCCTGAACGCCTTCAAGCGGGTGCGGGCCGAGGCCGCGCTCGCCGAGGCGGACGCCGCCGACCGGGAGTTGGCGGCGGGCGGCCCGTCGGCCGGGCGGCCGCTGCTGGGGGTGCCGCTGGCCGTCAAGGACGACATGGACGTCGCCGGCGAGCCGACCGCGTTCGGCTGCGGGGGCGAGTTCCCGCCGAAGCCCGACGACTGCGAGGCCGTACGGCGGCTGCGGGCGGCCGGCGCGGTGATCGTCGGCAAGACCAACACCTGTGAGCTGGGGCAGTGGCCCTTCACGGAGGGGCCGGGGTTCGGGGACACCCGCAATCCCTGGCACACCGGGCACACGCCGGGGGGGTCGTCGGGCGGCTCGGCGGCGGCGGTCGCCGCGGGCCTGGTCCCCGCCGCGCTGGGCTCCGACGGCGCCGGGTCGGTGCGGATACCGGCCGCGTGGACGCATCTGGTCGGCATCAAGCCGCAGCGCGGGCGGATATCGACGTGGCCGTGGCCCGAGGCGTTCCAGGGGATCACCGTCAACGGCCCGCTCGCCAGGACCGTCGCCGACGCCGCGCTGCTCCTCGACGCGGCGAGCGGCAGCCATGCGGGTGACCTGCACCGGCCGTTGCCGGTGCGTGCCGCCGAGGCCGCGACCCGGGACCCGGGGCGGCTGCGGATCGCCCTGTCGCTGCGCATGCCGTTCACGGCCACGGCCAAGCGGCTGCACCCCGGGGTGCGGCAGCGGGTCGTCGCGCTGGCGGACCGGCTCGCCGCGCTCGGGCACGACGTGGAGGCGGCCGATCCGGACTACGGCCTCATCGGCCTGGCGTTCGTGCCGCGCGCCACGGCGGGCATCGCGGAGTGGGCGGAGCACGTCCCCGACGCCTCGCTCCTCGACCGGCGCACCCGCGAGGCGGCCCGCGCGGGGCGGCTGCTGGGCGGCGCGCCGCTGCGGCTCGCGCGGCGCGCCGAGGCGGCCCTGCACGAGCGGGTGGGGACGGTCTTCTCGACGTACGACGTGGTGCTCGCGCCGACGACGGCCGCTCCCCCGCCCCGGATCGGCGCGCTGGCCGGCCTGAGCGGCCTGCGCACCGACCGGGCGATGATCGCCGCCTGCCCCTACGCGTGGCCGTGGAACGTGCTCGGCTGGCCGGGCGTCAACGTCCCCGCCGGGCGTGTCGCGGGCGGTCTACCGGTCGGCGCCCAGCTGCTGGGCCCCGCGGGCAGTGAGCCGCTGCTGATCTCCCTGGCCGCACAGCTGGAGGCGGACCAGCGCTGGTACGAGCAGTGGCCGGCGCCCGTCCCGGGGGCACCGGCGCGGGCGTGAGGAGCGGCGCGGGACCGGCGCGCCGGGAGGGCTCGGGGCGGCGCGGCAAGGCCCGCGGATGGCCCGGCGGGGTCACCGGGCGGCGGGGGCGGCGGGGTCACAGGGTGGCGGGGGCGGCGGGGTCACAGGGTGGCCAGGGTCCGCCACAGCTCCGGGTCCTCGAAGCCCAGCGCCCACAGCACGGTGTGGCGCACCCCGTACCGCCGCAACACGGGCAGGTGGGCGGCGGTGCCGCGGGCGTCCTGGTACCAGACCGTGCGGCGGGTGCCGCCTTCCGCGTACGTGAAGTGGGGCGTGCCGGAGGCGGGGTCGAGGTGGTAGGGCGCGCCCACCTTGCGGCGCAGCGCCTCCGCCTCCTTGGAGGTGACGTGCCGGGCGCGCCCCCGGCTGCCGACGGCCCAGTCCCAGCCATAGGCGGGCAGCCCCATCTCCAGCTTGTCGACCGGTACGTCGGCGGTGGCGCGCCGCAGGATCTCGTCGTACCAGGCGGGGGTCGACAGCGGGCCGGGGGCGCCCTCGGCCCAGTGGAGGTTGTAGGCCATGACGCGCAGCCGGTCGGCGGCGGCGCCGAGCCGCTTGTAGTCCCAGACCCGGCCGGTGCCGGCGGTCTTCGGCGAGACGGTCACGACGCACTGCTTGCGCAGGGCGTGCAGCTGCCCGCACAGGTCGGTGACCAGCGTGGCGTACCCGTCGCGGACCTTCTCGTACGCGGCGTCGCCGGTCGGTGCGATGGTCTCGTAGTCGAGGTCGAGGCCGTCGTAGTCGCGGCTCTTCACGACGCCCAGCAGGGTCTCGATGTGCGTGGCGCGGCGGCCCGCGTCGGTGACCACGTCGGCCAGCGCGCCGCGCGGCATGCGCTCCATGACGGTCGGCACGACCTTGATGCCCGCGCCGTGCAGTCCGTCGACGACACGCCGGTCCGCCGCGTGCAGGTGCGGGTCGACACGCCCGGCCGCCTTCGTCTCGTACCAGAAGGGGCTGACGGTGTGCAGCTGGTCCGCGTGGCGCAGGGCGGTGGCGTACGCGGCCTCCTGGTCCCAGTACGGGAGCCAGGCGGAGGCGGTGCGGGGCGGCGCGGCCGGGGTGGGCGGCGGCGGGGCGGGGTCGGAGGCCGCGGGGACCGGCGCGAGGACCGCCGCCGCGGCGGCGAGGGCGATGAGGACCGTGGCCCGGCGGGGGTGACGAGGCATCATGGACCGAGCCTGCGGGCCGCGCGGGACCGGCGCCGCGTGGAGTGGGCCGGACAGGTCTGCGAGGGCTCCGATGCCGCTCGCGAGCGGCCGCGGCCGGCGCTCCTCGTGGCGCGGGTGAACGGCCGGTGAGCCGGGGATGTCGGCCGGGCGACGAGAAATTCCTGGTACGAGAACGGCTTCAAGGGCACTCTTGTGCGGATGGCTTCAAGGGTCTTGGGTGTGACGAGCACCTGCGACAGGAAAGGATCCTCCTATGCCCGAGGGAGACTGTACGAAGCACCTCCCTCCACCTCGCACCAAGGCACCGGACCCGGTGACCGAGGCGGAGGTGGAGGCACTGGTGCGCGGCATCTGCTTCAAGACGGGGCCGCCCCGCACCACCGGTGTCGAACTGGAATGGCTCGTCCACGAACCCGGACTGGCCCATCTGCCGGTCCCCGCGGCCCGTCTCGAAGCCGCCTACGCCGCCCTGCGGGCGCTGCCCGTGAAGGCGTCGCTCACCGTCGAACCCGGCGGACAGCTGGAGCTCAGCTCGCTGCCCGCCGCTTCCCTGATGGAGTGCGTGTCGGACATGCGGGCCGATCTCGGCCTCGTCCGCGACACCCTGCGCGGCCATCGCCTCACCCTCAGCGGGATCGGCGCCGACCCCTGGCGGCCGCCTTCGCGGTTCCTGCGCGAGCCGCGCTACGACGCGCTGGAGTCCTGCCTCGACCGCGGCGGCCCCGCCGGGCGCCGCATGATGTGCTCGACGGCGTCCGTGCAGATCTGCCTGGACGCGGGGTACGAGGAGCCGGGCCCGCTCGGCTACGCGCGGCGCTGGCGTCTGGCGCATCTCCTCGGTCCGGTCCTGGTGGCCGCGTTCGCCAACTCGCCGCTCCAGGAGGGCCGCCCCACCGGCTGGCGCTCCACCCGGCAGGCCGTGTGGGCGGGCATCGAACCCGGCAGGTCCGGCGCCCCGTCGCTGGAGGGGGAGCCGCGGGAGACCTGGACGCGGCACGCCCTCGACGCGCCGGTCATGTGCGTGAAGAGACCGCCGGGCGAGGAGGGGGCGTGGACCGTTCCCGAGGGGTTGACCTTCCGTGACTGGACCCGCTCGGGCCTGCCGCGGCCGCCCACCCGCGACGACCTCGACTACCACCTGACGACGCTGTTCCCGCCGGTACGCCCGCGCGGCCACCTGGAGCTGCGCATGGTCGACGCCCAGCCGGGCGAGGACGGCTGGATCGTGCCGCTCGCCGTGACGAGCGCGCTGTTCGACGACGCGCAGGCGGCCGAGACCGCCTACCGGGCCGTGAAGCCGCTGGCCGAACGGGACGGCCCGCCCGGCTCCGTCGCCGCGCCGCACAGTCCGCTGTGGCTGGACGCGGCGCGCCACGGCACGGCCGACGCCGAGCTGCGCGAGGCCGCCCTGGTCTGCTTCGCCGCCGCCGTCGACGCGCTGCCCCGGCTGGGCGCCGACGCCTCGGTGCGGGACGCCGTCGCCGCGTACGCCGAGCAGTACGTCGCGCGGGGCCGCTGCCCGGCCGACGACCTGCTGGACGGCCGGGGCGAGGCACTTGGACACGACGACGCCACGGGGAAGGACGCCCGACGATGAACGGCCCCACCACCGATCCGCAGGCCTTGCGCGAGCGCGCGCTCGCCGCGCTCCTCGCCGCCCGGGACCGCACGTCCCTGCTGACCGACTGTGTCGAGGACGCCGAACTGACGGCGCAGCACTCGCCGTTGATGTCGCCCCTGGTCTGGGACCTCGCGCACATCGGCAACCAGGAGGAGCAGTGGCTGCTGCGCGCGGTCGCGGGCCGCGACGCCATGCGGCCGGAGATCGACTCGCTCTACGACGCCTTCGAGCACCCCCGCGCCGAGCGGCCGAGCCTGCCGCTGCTCGCGCCCGCCGAGGCCCGCGGCTACGCGGCCGAGGTCCGGGGGCGGGCCCTTGACGTGCTGGACAGCACGCCGTTCCACGGCAGCGCGCTCACCGACGCGGGCTTCGCGTTCGGCATGATCGCCCAGCACGAGCAGCAGCACGACGAGACCATGCTCATCACGCATCAGCTGCGCTCGGGACCCGCCGCGCTCACCGCGCCGGACCCCGAGCCCGCGCCACCCTTCACCGGGCCGGCCGAAGTCCTCGTTCCCGGGGGCCCGTTCACGATGGGCACCTCCACCGAGCCGTGGGCCCTGGACAACGAACGGCCCGCGCACCGCCGCCTGGTCCCGCCGTTCTTCATCGACACCACGCCGGTGACGAACGCCGCGTACCAGCGTTTCATCGAGGACGGCGGCTACGAGGAGATGCGCTGGTGGTCACCGGCCGGCTGGGCCATGGTCCGGCGAAACGGCCTGCGGGCGCCGCTGTTCTGGCGCCGCGAGGGCGGGCAGTGGCTGCGGCGCCACTTCGGGACCGTGGAGCCGGTGCCCGCCGACGAGCCGGTGCTGCACGTGAGCTGGCACGAGGCCGACGCGTACGCGCGCTGGGCGGGCCGGCGCCTGCCGAGCGAGGAGGAGTGGGAGAAGGCCGCCCGCTACGACCCGGTCACCGACCGCTCCCTGCGCTACCCGTGGGGCGACGAGGACCCCACCCCCGAGCGGGCGAACCTCGGGCAGCGGCACCTGCGTCCGGCCCCGGCGGGCAGCTATCCGGCGGGCGCGTCGCCGTTGGGCGTACGGCAGTTGATCGGCGACGTGTGGGAGTGGACGTCCAGCGACTTCCTGCCCTATCCCGGCTTCGCCGCCTTCCCCTACCGGGAGTACTCGGACGTGTTCTTCGGCGGCGACTACAAGGTGCTGCGCGGCGGGGCCTTCTCGGTGGACGCCGTGGCCTGCCGGGGCACGTTCCGCAACTGGGACCACCCGGTGCGCCGGCAGATCTTCTCCGGGTTCCGCACCGCGCGGGACGCCGGCCCCGCGGAGGCGTCCGCACCGGAGGCAGCCGCGCCGGAGGCCTTCTGATGTGCCGTCATATCGCCTACCTCGGTCCGCCGGTGCCGCTGGAAAGCCTCCTCGTGACACCCCCGCACGCCCTGTACCGCCAGTCGTGGGCACCGCGCCGCCAGCGGTACGGCACGGTCAACGCCGACGGCTTCGGGGTGGGCTGGTACGCGGACGGGGACCCCGCGCCCGCGCGATACCGCCGCACGGGGCCGATCTGGGGCGACCAGTCCTTCGCCGACCTCGCCCGGGTCGTCCGTTCGGGGGCGCTGCTCGCCGCGGTGCGCGACGCCACTCTGGCGGGCGCCGACGGGGAGGCAGCGGCCGCGCCCTTCGCCGCCGGGCCCTGGCTGTTCAGCCACAACGGCGCCGTCAAGGGCTGGCCCGGGTCCCTGGCCACCCTGGCCGAGGGCCTGCCGCCCGCCGAGCTGCTCGCCATGGAGGCGCGCTGCGACTCCGCGCTGGTGTGGGCTCTCGCCCTGCACCGGCTGCGGCGCGGCGACGCGGCGGGGCAGGCCCTGGCCGACACCGTCCTGGAGGTCGCCGAGGCCGCCCCGGCCTCCCGTCTGAACCTCCTTCTGACCGACGGCGACACGATCACCGCGACCGCCTGGGGCGACACGCTCTGGTACCGCGCCGAGCCCGGTCGCGGCACCGTGGTCGCCTCCGAGCCCTACGACGACGATCCCCACTGGCGCGAGGTGCCCGACCGCACCCTGCTCGCCGCGAGCCCCACCGACGTACTGCTGACACCGCTCAAGGAGCCACCCGCGTGAGCCCGTTCCTGCTGACCCGCACCCTGCCCGAGGACGCGACCGGCGCCGCCCTGCGCGCCGACGTGCTGCACGGCCTGACCAGCGCCGTGAAGACGCTGCCGCCCAAGTGGTTCTACGACGCGCGCGGCAGCGCCCTCTTCGAGGAGATCACCACCCTGCCGGAGTACTACCCGACGCGCGCCGAGCGGGAGATCCTGCTCTCGCGTGCCGCCGAGATCGCGGACATCACCGGCGCCCGCACCCTGATCGAGCTGGGCTCGGGCTCGTCGGAGAAGACCCGCCACCTCATCGACGCCATGACGTCCCTGCACACCTACGTGCCCGTCGACGTCAGCGAGAGCGCGCTGACCGGCGCGGCGAACACCCTGCTCGCGCAGCGGCCCTCGCTCGACGTGCACGCCCTGATCGCCGACTTCACCCGGGGCCTCGCACTGCCGGGCACGCCCGGGCCGCGCCTGGTGGCCTTCCTCGGCGGCACGCTCGGCAATCTCCTGCCCGCCGAACGCGCCGCGTTCCTGTCCTCGGTGCGCGACCTGCTGGCCCCCGGGGACGCGCTGCTCCTCGGCACCGACCTGGTGAAGGACGAGTCGGTGCTCGTCTCGGCGTACGACGACCGGTCCGGGGTGACGGCCGCGTTCAACAAGAACGTCCTGGCGGTGATCAACCGCGAGCTGGACGCCGACTTCGACCCGGCCGCCTTCGACCATGTCGCCGTCTGGGACCGCGAGCACGAGTGGATCGAGATGCGGCTGCGCTCCACGGCCGACCAGACGGTGAAGGTCTCCGCGCTCGATCTGGCCGTCGACTTCGCCGCCGGCGAGGAGATGCGCACGGAGATCTCCGCGAAGTTCCGGCAGGACGGCGTACGCGCCGAACTGGCGGCCTCGGCACTGGATCTGACGCACTGGTGGACGGACGAGCGGGGCCGCTTCGCGCTGTCGCTGAGCACACCGGTGTGACACCGGCGGCGCGGGGCGGCCCCCCGGTCACAGTCCGCCGATGCTCAGCGCCCTGGTGATCTCGCGGGAGGCGGCACGGGCCTCGGTGGCCGGGTCGCCGCCCGTCAGGACCGCGGTCATGTACGCCTTGATGGGGTTGTCGGCCTCGACTGCGGCCCAGCGCGGCGAGTTGGGCGTCGCCCGCCCGTTCGCCGCGCCGGCGGCCATCGCGGCGACGCCCTCCTCGCCGGCGACGGCGGGGGCCAGCTTCGCCTTGTTGGGCACGTAGTTCATGGTCCTGGCCAGGTCGGTCTGCCATTTCTTGCCGGCCAGGGCCTCGATCACCTCGACGGCCCCCTTGTGGTCGTCGCCGCGTTCGGGCACGACGAGGTCGGAGCCGCCGGTGAAGACCGCGCCGGGCCTGCCCGCCTTCTTGCCGGGGATCGGAAAGTAGCCGAGTCTGCCCTTCAGGCGGGGGTTCTTCTCCTCGATGGCCCGGGCCGCGCCGGGCACCGCGATGATCTGGGCGACGCCGCCGCCCGCGAACACCCCGGCCTGCGAGGGGTGCTCCTCGTCGGCGTCGCGCGGGCCCCGGCCGAGGGCCTGGAGGCGCTGGTAGAACGCCATGCCGCGCAGCGCGGGGCCCGTGTGCAGGCTACCGCGCCAGTCGCCGGAGGACTCCTTGGTCTCCTCGGCGAGGTCGCCGCCCTCGTCCCAGATGAATCCGGCCAGGGTGTACCAGTCCTGGCCCGCGAGGTAGATGCCCTGGTCGCCGCCGGTGTTGAGCTTCTCCGTGTCCGCGAGCCACTCCTCGCGGGTGCGCGGCGGCCGGGTGATGCCCGCCTTCTCGAAGAGGTCCTTGTCGTAGATGACGACGCGGTTGGCCGCGTACCAGGGGATGCCGTACTGGGCGCCGTCGTAGCGGCCCGGCTCGGCGAGTCCGGGCAGCCAGTCGTCCATGCCGAGGTCGCGCGCGGACTCCAGGGTGAGGTCGTACAGGCCGCCCTCGTCGACGTACTGCGCGACCTGGGTGTTGCCGACCTCGATGACGTCGGGCCCCGAGCCGTCCTCCTCCTTCAGCGCCCGTTTGACCTTGGCGCCGATGCCCGTCCACTCCTGGACCTCGACGTCCAGGTCGATGTCGTCGTGCTCCTTCTCGAACTCCTCGGTGAAGCGCTCGACGAACTCGGGGGACGCGCTGCCCTTCATGAGCCAGACGGTGACGGTCCTCGGCTCGTCCTGCCCGGGCAGCAGCCCGCACCCGGCCAGCAGGACGGCACAGGAGAGGGTGAGGGCCAAGGGCATGACGGGGCGGCGGTGCGGGTTCACGTGGGTCACTTTCTGCCTGCGGACAGGGAGGGGCAGCCCGACGCGGGGGGTGAGCAGATGGCTCGAACGGGTACTGGCTGGATTTTGGTCCGTACCAATGGAGCGGTCAAGGGGTGTTTCGTCACGGACGCCGTCTCGCGTGTCGGCATGTGCTGGTGCACGGTGGAGTGACGTACTTCCAAGACGTCATCCCACGGCCGGGAGGAATCCCCTCATGTCGGACCACACCTACCGCGTCACCGAGATCGTCGGCACCTCCCACGAGGGCGTCGACCAGGCGATCCGCAACGGCATCGCGCGGGCCTCGCAGACGCTGCGCTCGCTGGACTGGTTCGAGGTCACGCAGGTGCGCGGACACATCGAGGACGGGCAGATCCAGCACTACCAGGTCGGGCTGAAGGTCGGCTTCCGCCTGGAGGACGAGGCGTAGGCGCCGCACCGGGCGCCTGTCCGCCGGAAGGAGCGGTCAGGTGCGGCCCTCGCGTTCCTGGGCGTCCCGCAGCTCCCCCGACGGGCTCGCCCAGTCGGCCCGGACGACCGTGAAGCCCGCGCGGCGGGCCTCGGCGCAGACCAGTTCGTCGTCGTCCACGAGCACGCGCACCTTCCGCGCGCGGGCCATGGACCGCAGGATCTCCAGCTTCGTGCGGCGGGCGGGGCGCCGGTCGTCATTGCGGCGCATCCAGACGCGGCCGGGCGGCAGGCCCTGGCGGGCCAGCCACTCCTCGGTGTCCGTGCGGCAGCGCTCGGGGCGTCCCGTGAGGTAGACGACCTCGCACTCCCGCGCGCTGTCCAGGGCCAGTGCCACGCCCCGTACCAGCGGCGGATCGTTCTTCGCCGCGGCGAAGAACGCGTCCCAGTCGCGGGGCGCGCGCTCCAGGTACCGCTGCCGGTGCGCGGTGTCCGCGAGGGTGCCGTCGAGGTCGAACACGGCCAGAGGTCTGCTGTCGTCGCTCACGGCGCCAGCGTAGTCAGCGCGGCCGGGAATCACGGCGGACGTCAGGCGTTGAAGCCTGTGTGAGCTCAGTGATCGCGGCAACCCGGTTCTCCGTCCTCGACCGTTCGCGCACCCGTGAGGGGCACGACGGGTCCGAGGCCCTGCGCGACACCGTGCGCCTGGCCCAGGAGGCCGAGGCGCTCGGCTACCACCGCTTCTGGGTCTCCGAGCACCACGGCGTGCCGGGGGTGGCCGGCTCGGCGCCGACGGTCCTCGCCGCGGCGGTCGCCGCGGCCACCCGCACCATCCGGGTCGGCACGGGCGGCGTGATGCTGCCCAACCACCGCTCGCTGGTGGTGGCCGAGCAGTTCGGGGTGCTGGAGTCGCTCTTCCCCGGCCGGATCGACATGGGACTCGGCCGTTCCGTCGGATTCACGGACGGCGTCCGCAAGGCGCTGGGGCACGACAAGCACGACGCGCGGGACTTCGCCGCCCAGCTGAGCGAGCTGCTCGCCTGGTTCCGCGGCACCTCCGGCACCGGCGTCCACGCCCGCCCGGCGGAAGGGCTCACGGTCCCGCCGTACGTGCTCGCCGTCGGCGAGGGCGCGACGATCGCGGCCGAGGCGGGGCTTCCGCTGGTCATCGGGGACATCAAGGGGCGGGGGAAGATGCTGCGCGGCATCGAGACGTACCGCGGCGCGTTCCGCCCCTCGCCCTGGCTGGCCGAGCCGTACGTCATGATCGCGGGCACGGTCGCCGTCGCCGGGAGCGAGGAGGAGGCCCGCCGGCTGCTGATCCCGGAGGCCTGGTCGATGGCGTACTCCCGCACGCACGGCACGTTCCCGCCGCTGCCGCCGGCCGAGCGCGTGGAGGCGCTGGCGATGACGGACAAGGAGCGCGACCTCTACGAGTCGGGGCTGCGCGGCCAGGTGCACGGCACGCCCGAGCAGGTCGCCGACGAGCTGGAGCGGGTCATCAAGGAGAGCGGCGCGCAGGAGGTGCTGGTGACGACCAGTACGTACGACCGCGCCGGGCTCAGCCGGTCCTTGCGGCACCTGGCCGAGGTGGCGGGGCTGACCCCGGCCGCCTGAGGATCCCGCCCGCGCCGTCGCAGGCCGCGAGGCCGCTCAGGAGTCCGCCCAACCCCGCTTCTCGGCGAACTCCAGCAACCTCGCGCGGACGCGTACGATCTGCTCGCCCGTCAGGTCGGGCGCGGCGGACAGCAGGGCCTCGGTGATCTCGTGGGTGAACTCGGCCCGCGACAGGACGTCGCACACGCCCTCGTCCCCGCCCGTCGGCGCCGCGACGGCGGGCGCGGTCGGCGCCACGTGGTCCGTGAGGTGCGCCGCGAAGGCCTTGCGGCCGCGGTCGTTGGCGATGATCTGGAACTCGACGCGTGCCCCGGGCACGAGGGCCCCGGGATCGCCCGCGAAGACCGACGTGTGCAGGAAGACGTCCTCGCCCCCGTCGTCCGCCGCGATGAAGCCAAAACCGCGTGTCTCGTCGAACTTGAGAATCGTGCCCGTACCCGAAGCCATGTCCCCCACCACCTGACGCCGCCGCAAGAGCGCACACCCTAACAAGGGCCCGTGGCGCCCAGGTAGACCCGGTCGGGCTCCGGCGCGCGAGGGGTGCGCGGGGCGGCGTCGCGGGGGAGGTAAAATTGTGGGGTTTGTCCCCGAGCCGCGTACGGAGTCCGCCGATGCACAGCCCTCACGACCCGTACGTACGCGTCCGGGGTGCCCGGGAGCACAACCTCCGGGGCGTCGACGTGGACATCCCGCGTGACGTCCTCGCCGTCTTCACCGGCGTCTCGGGGTCCGGCAAGTCCTCGCTCGCCTTCGGGACGATCTACGCCGAGGCCCAGCGGCGCTACTTCGAATCCGTCGCGCCGTACGCCCGGCGTCTCATCCACCAGGTGGGCGCCCCGAAGGTCGGGGAGATCACGGGGTTGCCGCCGGCGGTCTCGCTCCAGCAGCGCCGGTCGGCGCCGGGTGCGCGCTCCTCCGTCGGCACGGTCACCACCCTGTCCAACTCGCTGCGGATGCTCTTCTCCCGTGCGGGCCGCTACCCCGAGGGCGCCGAGCGGCTCGACTCCGACGCCTTCTCGCCGAACACGGCGGCCGGCGCCTGCCCGGAGTGCCACGGCCTGGGCCGGGTGCACCGCACCTCCGAGGAGCTGCTGGTCCCCGATCCCTCGCTGTCCATCCGCGAGGGGGCGATCGCCGCCTGGCCCGGCGCCTGGCAGGGCAAGAACCTCCGTGACGTCCTGGACGCGCTGGGCCACGACGTGGACCGCCCGTGGCATGAGCTGCCGGCGGCCGACCGGGAGTGGATCCTGTTCACCGACGAGCAGCCGGTGGTGACCGTGCACCCGGTGCGCGAGGCGGGGCGGATCCAACGCCCTTACCAGGGCACGTACATGAGCGCCCGGCGCTATGTGATGAAGACCTTCTCGGACTCCGAGAGCCGGACGCTGCGCGCCAAGGCGGAACGGTTCCTCACCAGCGCCCCCTGCCCGGTGTGCGCCGGGAGCAGGCTGCGCCCCGAGGCGCTGGCGGTGACGTTCGCGGGCCGGACGATCGCCGAGCTGGCGGCGCTGCCCCTGTCGGACCTGGCCGACGTCCTGGAGAGCGGCGCCGGTTCGTCCCCGACGGCGCGCGTGCTCACCGATGATCTGCTGGCCCGTATCGCGACCGTCACCGAACTCGGGCTCGGTTATCTCAGCCCGGACCGCGCCACTCCCACCCTGTCGGCGGGAGAGCTCCAGCGTCTGCGGCTCGCGACGCAGCTACGGTCGGGGCTCTTCGGCGTGGTGTACGTCCTGGACGAACCGTCGGCCGGCCTCCACCCGGCGGACACCGAGGCCCTGTTGACGGTTCTGGACCGTCTCAAGGCCGCGGGGAACACCGTCTTCGTCGTGGAGCACCATCTCGACGTCGTGCGGCACGCGGACTGGCTCGTGGACGTCGGACCGCAGGCGGGCGAGCACGGCGGGCGGGTGCTGCACAGCGGCCCGGTGGCCGAGCTGGAGGGCGTCGAGGAGTCCGCGACGGCCCGTTTCCTCTTCGGCCGCGCTCCGGCTCCGGTACGCCGAAGTCGTACGCCCCGGGGCTGGTTGAAGGTCGGTCCGGTCACGCGGCACAACGTATGCGGGGTGACGGCGGAGCTGCCTCTGGGCGCCTTCACCGCCGTCACGGGCGTCTCGGGTTCCGGCAAGACCACACTCGTCGGCGAGATCACCGAGGAGCTGGCGGGAGTCGGCCGGCTGGTCCGCGTCGACCAGAGGCCGATCGGGCGCACCCCGCGCTCCAACCTCGCCACGTACACCGGCCTCTTCGACGTCGTGCGCAAGATCTTCGCGGGCACGGACGCGGCGCGCGAGCGCGGGTACGGCGTCGGGCGGTTCTCCTTCAACGTGGCGGGCGGCCGGTGCGAGACCTGCCAGGGCGAGGGGTTCGTCAGCGTCGAGCTGCTCTTCCTGCCGAGCACGTACGCGCCCTGCCCGGACTGCGCGGGGGCCCGCTACAACCCCGAGACGCTCGACGTGAGGTATCTGGGCAAGAGCATCGCCCAGGTCCTCGACCTGACGGTCGAGGCGGCCGCGGAGTTCTTCGCGGACACCCCGCCCGTGCTGCGCAGTCTGCGCACGCTCCTCGATGTCGGGCTCGGCTATCTGCGGCTCGGCCAGCCGGCCACGGAGCTGTCGGGCGGCGAGGCCCAACGGATCAAGCTGGCGGGCGAGTTGCAGCGGGTGCGGCGCGGCCACACGCTCTACCTCCTCGACGAACCGACGACCGGCCTGCACCCCGCCGACGTGGAGGTGCTCACGCACCGCCTGCACGAACTGGTCGACGCCGGGAACTCGGTGGTCGTCGTCGAGCACGACATGGCGGTGGTGGCGGGCGCGGACTGGGTGATCGACCTGGGCCCGGGCGGCGGCGACAGCGGCGGACGGATCGTCGCGGCGGGCCCGCCGAGGGACGTGGCACGGGCGGAGGGCAGCCGTACCGCCCCGTACCTGGCCCGGGCCCTGGACCAGGCACCGTAAAGGGCGCGGGCCCCTGCGAAAGACCTACCGGCGCACCTTCCGGGTGGCTCGCAGCCACTCCTTGTTCATGGCGGAGATGGAGGGCAGCGGAATGCCCTTGGGGCAGGCGGAGGCGCACTCGCCGGTCAGCGTGCAGCCGCCGAAGCCCTCCTCGTCCATCTGCGCCACCATGTCCAGGACGCGGGTCTCCCGCTCGGGCGCGCCCTGCGGAAGCACGTTCAGATGGTTGACCTTGGCGGAGGTGAACAGCATGGCCGACCCGTTGGGGCAGGCCGCCACGCACGCCCCGCAGCCGATGCACTCGGCGTGCTCGAAGGCGGCGTCGGCGTCCGGCTTGGGCACGGGCGTCGCGTGCGCGTCGGGCGCGGAGCCCGTCGGGGCGCTGATGTAGCCGCCGGACTGGATGATCCGGTCGAAGGCCGAGCGGTCCACCACGAGGTCCTTGACGACCGGGAAGGCGGCGGCGCGCCACGGCTCGACGTCGATGGTGTCGCCGTCGGCGAAGGACCGCATGTGGAGCTGGCAGGTCGTGGTGCGTTCGGGGCCGTGCGCGTCGCCGTTGATGACGAGCGAGCAGGCGCCGCAGATGCCCTCGCGGCAGTCGTGGTCGAAGGCGACGGGGTCCTCGCCCTTGACGATCAGCTCTTCGTTGAGGGTGTCGAGCATCTCCAGGAAGGACATGTCCGAGGAGATGCCGTCCACCTCGTACGTGGACATCGCGCCGTCGGCGTCGGCGTTCTTCTGGCGCCAGACGCGCAGGGTGAGCTTCATGCGTAGCTCCGCTGGGTGGGGTGGACGTACTCGAAGACGAGGTCTTCCTCGTGCAGGACGGGGGCCTCGCCGGTGGCGGTGAACTCCCAGGCGGCGGCGTAGGAGAACTCCTCGTCGCGGCGGGCGGCCTCGCCGTCCGCGGTCTGGGACTCCTCCCGGAAGTGGCCGCCGCAGGACTCGGCGCGGTGCAGGGCGTCGAGACACATCAGCTCGGCGAGTTCCAGGTAGTCGACGACGCGGTTGGCCTTCTCCAGGGACTGGTTGAACTCGGCGCCGGTGCCGGGGACCTTGACGCGGCGCCAGAACTCCTCGCGGATCCGCGGGATGCGCGCCAGGGCCTTGCGCAGGCCGCTCTCGGTGCGGGCCATGCCGCAGAACTCCCACATCACCTCGCCGAGTTCGCGGTGGAAGGAGTCGGGGGTGCGGTCGCCGTCGACGGCGAGAAGCAGGTTCAGGCGGTCCTCGGTGTCGGCCAGCACCTCCTGGACGACGGGGTGTTCGGCGTCGATGCCGCCCTGGTGCGGGTTGCGGGCGAGGTAGTCGTTGATGGTGGAGGGCAGGACGAAGTACCCGTCGGCGAGGCCCTGCATGAGGGCGCTCGCGCCGAGCCGGTTGGCGCCGTGGTCGGAGAAGTTGGCCTCGCCGATGGCGAAGAGCCCGGGGACGGTGGTCTGCAGGTCGTAGTCGACCCACAGGCCGCCCATCGTGTAGTGCACGGCGGGGTAGATCCGCATGGGCACCTCGTACGGGTTCTCGGCGGTGATCCGCTCGTACATGTCGAAGAGGTTGCCGTACTTCTCCTCGACCTTCTGCCGGCCCATCCGCCGGATGGCGTCGGCGAAGTCGAGGTAGACGCCCTGGCCGCCGGGGCCCACTCCCCTGCCCTCGTCGCACACGTTCTTCGCGGCGCGCGAGGCGATGTCGCGGGGCACGAGGTTGCCGAAGGAGGGGTAGATCCGCTCCAGGTAGTAGTCGCGCTCGTCCTCGGGGATCTCGTTGGGCGGGCGCCGGTCGCCCTTGGCCCGCGGCACCCAGATGCGGCCGTCGTTGCGCAGGGACTCGCTCATCAGCGTCAGCTTGGACTGGTGGTCGCCGGTGCGCGGGATGCAGGTGGGGTGGATCTGGGTGAAGCAGGGATTGGCGAAGTACGCGCCGCGCCGGTGGGCGCGCCAGACGGCGGTGGCGTTGGAGTTCATGGCGTTGGTCGACAGGTAGAAGACGTTGCCGTAGCCGCCGGTGGCCAGCACGACGGCGTCCGCGAAGTAGGTGTCGATCCTGCCGGTGATCAGGTCGCGGGCGACGATGCCGCGGGCCCGCCCGTCGACGACGATCACGTCCAGCATCTCGGTGCGCGGGTGCATCTCGACGTTGCCGGCGGCGATCTGCCGCGAGAGTGCCTGATAGGCGCCGAGCAGGAGCTGCTGGCCCGTCTGGCCGCGCGCGTAGAAGGTGCGGGAGACCTGGACGCCGCCGAAGGAGCGGGTGTCGAGCAGTCCGCCGTACTCGCGGGCGAACGGCACGCCCTGCGCCACGCACTGGTCGATGATCTCGACGGAGATCTGTGCGAGGCGGTGCACGTTGGACTCGCGGGCGCGGAAGTCGCCGCCCTTGACGGTGTCGTAGAAGAGGCGGTGGACGGAGTCGCCGTCGTTGCGGTAGTTCTTCGCGGCGTTGATGCCGCCCTGCGCGGCGATCGAGTGGGCGCGCCGCGGTGAGTCCTGGTAGCAGAACTGCACGACGTGGTAGCCCTGTTCGGCGAGGGTGGCCCCGGCGGAGCCGCCGGCCAGTCCGGTGCCGACGACGATCACGGTGTGCTTGCGGCGGTTGGCGGGGTTGACCAGCTTCGCCTGGAAGCGGCGGGTGTCCCAGCGCTCGGCGATCGGGCCGCTCGGGGCCTTGGCGTCGACGAGCGGCTCGCCGGTCGTGTACGCGCGGTACTCACTGGAGTGATTCATGGGTCAGCTCACCAGTCCGGTCATGACGGCCACGGGCACGGAGACGAAGCCGGCGGTCAGCACCAGGGCGAGGCCGCCCGCCAGGGGCTTGAGGACGCGGTCGCGGGTGGCGGTGCCGACGCCGAGGGTCTGCGCGGCGCTCCACAGGCCGTGCCGCACGTGCAGGCCGAGGGCGACGACGGCGACGATGTAGATGACGTTGCCGTACCAGGTCGAGAAGGTGTCGATGACGTTCTGGTACGGGTGCAGGTGCTCGTAGCCGCCCGGGTGCACGGTGCCGGTCGTCAGGTCGAGGACGTGCCAGACGATGAAGAGGGCGAGGATGACGCCTCCCCAGCGCATGGTGCGGGTCGCGAAGCTCGCCCGCGCCCGCTTGTGGACGTAAGGAGTGGGGCGCGCCCGGATGTCGCGGCGGCTGAGCTGGTAGGCGGACGTGGCGTGTGCGACGACGGCGGCGACGAGGACCACGCGGATCAGCCAGAGCGTCCACTCGCGGTGCATGAACGGCGCGCCGACGGTGCGCAGCCACTGGGCGTAGTGGTTGATCTCCTCCGGTCCGAAGAAGATCTTGAGGTTGGCCACCATGTGCGCGACCAGGTAGAGCAGCATGATCAGACCGCTGACCGCCATGACGGTCTTCTTGCCGACGGTGGAGTCCCAGAGCGTGCGGGTCATGGACGGCCGTTTGTCCGTCCGCGTTGCCAGAGCCATGTCCGTGACGCTACGGCCGCAGGTCCCGATCGGTCCAAGAGATGGTTCTGCTCATCTCAATAGCCTGTACCTATGGATGGACGTACAGTGCGGGCATGCAATTCCAGCAGCTGCACTACTTCGTCGCGGTCGCCGAGGCGCGGCACTTCACGCGGGCGGCGGAGAAGGTCCATGTCTCCCAGCCCTCGCTGTCGCAGCAGATCCGGGCCCTGGAGAAGGAGCTGGGCGCGGAGCTGTTCAGCCGGGCCCGCGGCAACATCACGCTGACCGACGCGGGCGAGGCGCTGCTGCCCCTGGCCCGCCGCATCCTCGCGGACGCGGACACCGCCCGGATCGAGGTGCAGGAGCTGGCGCGGCTGCGCCGGGGCCGCATCCGGCTCGGCGCGACCCCCAGTGTGTGCACGGGGCTGCTCCCGCAGGTGCTGCGCGCCTTCCACGACCGGCATCCTGGGATCCAGCTCCTCGTCGAGGAGAGCGGCTCGCACGACCTCGTACGGGCGCTGGCGCGCGGCGCGCTGGACCTGGCGCTGGTGGTGCTTCCGCTGCCCGGTCCCGCGCCCGCGCTGACCACCGTGGAAGTGCTGCGCGAGGACCTGGTCGTGGTGTCGTCCCCGCGGGCCCGGGCGCTGGGCGCCACCGTGCGGATCGCGGATCTCGCGGGTGAGCGCCTCGTGATGTTCCGCCACGGCTACGACCTGCGGGAGCTGACCGTCGCCGCCTGTCGCGCCGAGGGGTTCGAGCCCGAGTTCGCCGTGGAGGGCGGTGAGATGGACGCGGTGCTCGGCTTCGTACGGGCGGGGCTCGGCGTGGCGGTCGTCCCGCGCATGGTGGCCGAACGCTCGGGCTCGGACCTGCGGGTGACCCCGCTGGCCGGCCCGAGCCTGCACCGGACGATCGCCCTCGCGCACCGCAGTGACGTGGCCCCGCCACGGGCGGCGCGGGAGCTCCAGCGGATGCTGCTGGCCCGGGACGGGTGAGGGCTTTTTTGGGGGGCGCCTCGCCGGAGCACCCCCGGCGAGGTCAGCTGATCGCGTCCGCCAGCGCCAGGTCGTGCAGCTGGTCCGGCGGCCCGGGCCTCGCGTAGTACCAGCCCTGAGCCGTGTCGCAGCCCAGTTCCCGCAGCTGGTCGGCCTGCGCGCCCGTCTCGACGCCCTCGACGGTGACCGCGAGGTCCAGGCTGTGGGCGAGCGAGACGATGCCCTCGACGATCTTCAGGTCGACGGGGTCGGCCGGGAAGTGCTGCATGCCCTGGGTGAAGGAGCGGTCGAGCTTGAGGACGCTCACCGGCAGCCGCCGCAGGTTGGCGAGGTTGGAGTAGCCCGTGCCGAAGTCGTCGAGCGCGATGTCCACGCCCATCTCGGCGAGCCTGCGCAGCGGTTTGAGCAGGTCGTCGTCGGCTCCTATCAGCGCGGACTCGGTGACCTCCAGGCAGAGCGAGCCCGGTTCGAGGCCCTCGCGCTCCAGAATGTCGACCGTGTCGGAGACCAGGCCCGGATGGGTGAGCTGCATGGGCGAGAGGTTGACGTTGACCCTCAGCGGCCCGGCGGCCGCCCCGACCGGGGTGCGCGCCTCCCACAGGCGGGCCTGGCGCATGGACTCCTCGAGGACCCAGCGGCCGAGCGGCACGATCAGGCCGGTGTGCTCGGCGAGCGGGATGAACCGGTCCGGCCCGATGACGCCGTGCTGCGGGTGCAGCCAGCGCACCAGCGCCTCGGCGCCGCGCACACTGCCGTCACCGAGGTGCACCAGCGGCTGGTACTCGATGAAGAACTCGCCGCGCTCCAGCGCCGCGGGCAGCGCCGTGGTCAGGCCGTGCCGGGTGATGGCGCGGGCGTCCGCCTCGGGGTCGGCCAGTTCGTAGCGGTTGCCGCCCGCCGACTTGGCGCGGTACATCGTGATGTCGGCGCTGCGCAACACGTCCGCCGCGCCACGCTCCCCCGCCGGGCCCTCCACGATGCCGATGCTGCCGCGCACGGTCAGCTCGCGGCCCTCGACGCGGATGGGCGCGGCGAGGGCGTTCATGATGCGCCCGGCCAGCTCGTCGACCTCGGTCTCGGTGTCGGGGCCCGTGGTGAGCGCCACGAACTCGTCGCCGCCGAGCCGGGCGACCATCTCGCCGGGCGCGGTGGCACACGACTGGAGCCGGTCGGCGACCTCCACGAGCAGCCGGTCGCCGGCCGCGTGCCCGAGGCTGTCGTTGACGGTCTTGAAGCCGTCGAGGTCGAGGTAGCAGAGCCCGAAGCGGGCGTTCTCCCCCGCCGCCAGGGCCTTCTCCAGGCGCTCGAAGAACAGCGTGCGGTTGGGCAGCCCGGTGAGGGCGTCGTGGGTGGCCTCGTAGCGCAGACGCAGGTTGAGCAGCCGCCGCTCGGTGGTGTCCTCCATCAGCGCCAGCTGGTACTGCGGAAGTCCGTCCGCGTCGCGCAGCAGCGAGACGGTCAGGTTCGTCCACAGGACCGTGCCGTCGGGGCGGTAGAAGGCCTTCTCCACGCGGTAGTGCTCGCGCTCGCCGCGCACCAGCTCCTCGTACAGCTTCCATACGTGGGGCGAGTCGTCGGGGTGGGTCCACTCCGCGGCGTTGCGCCCGCGCAGGTTGCTCTCCAGGCCGCCGAACATGCGCACCAGCGCGTCGTTGACCTCCAGGATCGTGCCGTCCAGGTCCGCGATGCCGATGCCGATGGCCGCGCCGTGGAAGACGGCCCTGAAGCGTGCCTCGCTCGCGTGCAGGGCTTCGGCGACGGCACTGCGGGCGCTGAGCGCGGCGCGGGAGATCGCCTCCTGCTCGGTCCGGGTGCGCTCGCGCAGCGCCTGGGCGAAGCCCGCCGCGAGCGCGTGCTGGATCCGCGCGCTGCGGGCCCGCAGCTCCTCCCGGGGGCCTTCGCCGCCGCAGTACAGGACCAGGTAGGCCTCGACGCAGTCGAGGGTGCGGCTGAGCGCCTCGGGGTCGGTGCAGTGGTTGTCGATCAGGGCGGCGCCGACGGCCTTGCCCTGCGCCGCGTCGAAGACCCGCTCCTGGAGGGCGTCCCGCAACCTGCGGGCCAGCGGCACCAGTTGCAGCTCGAACTCGGGGCGGGTCAGCGAGGTGGCCGTCACCGGGAAGATCGCGCGGCTCCAGATGGTGGCGAACCTGCGGAGTCTTCCCTCCGGTCCGTCCGGTTCGGCGCTCAACGCTTTTGTCCCACACCCGCGAACCCCGAGAAGGAGTAGGGGTCCTCCTCCTCGGGCGCCGTGTCGGGCCGCCAGTGCGGCATCGGCACCAGGCCGGGTTCCACCATGTCGTACCCCTCGAAGAACCGCGCGATCTCCTCGCGCGAGCGCATGATCAGTGGATTGCGGATGTCTTTGTATACACCGACCGTCCCGCCCGCTTGCTCGGGGGTAACCGGAATCCCTTCGTACGACGCGTGGGTCAGGACGAGCAGGCTGCCGGGCGCGAGGGCGTCCCTCAGCTCGGCGACGGCCGCGCAAGGATCGTACGCGTCCTCGACGAAGTGCAGGACGGCGACGAGCAATAGGGCCACCGGGCGGTCCAGGTCGAGGAGGGAGCCCACCTCCGAACTGCCCAGAATGTCGCGGGGCTTGCGCAGGTCGGCGTTGAGGACCGCGCAGCGTTCGTCGCCGTCGAGGACGGCCTTGCTGTGGGCGACGGCGACCGGGTCGTGATCGACGTACACCACGCGCGCCTCGTCGCTGGCCTCCTGCGCCACCTCGTGGACGTTGCCGAAGGTGGGGATGCCGGAGCCGATGTCGAGGAACTGGGTGACGCCCCGGTCGACGGCGTGGCGGACCGCTCTGCGCATGAAGGCGCGGTTGGCCTGCATGACCTTCGGCAGGCCCGGCATGTACTCCATGGCCTTGCGGGCGGCCTCCCGGTCGACCTCGAAGTTGTGCGAACCGCCCAGGTAGTAGTCGTAGATACGGGAAACGCTGGGCATCGTGAGATCGATGCCGAGCGGGGCCCAGGCGGGACGCTCCATCAAGACTCCAAGGCATAGGGGGCACAGGGGCATAGGGGGTGGCGCGGGCGATCCGATGTTCGAGGGTGAGGCTACTGATCGTCCGCCAAGGGGGCGAGTCAAAACGGAAATCCGCCGTCCGTTCTCGGTCACCGCCCTTGGCACGCGCCCTGTCCCACGCCGAGAACCGGCCCGTCCCTCCTGGTGAGGGGGACGGGCCGGTCGGCCGTGCTTCCGTGGGGGGCTACTTGGGCGCGCCCACCGCCTTGCCGTCGGGGCTCGCGGCGTACCAAGTGCCGCCCACCCCCTGGCCGTTGGTGTCGCCCGGCTTCTTGTCGCCCGCGAAGGTGTACAGCGGCCAGCAGCCGATCGTCTGCTGTTTGCCGCCGTCCGGGCGGTCGTAGGTCATATAGCCCTTCTTCTTGATGCCCTCGGTGTCCGCCTTGTCGACGGGGGCGACGGCGGGCCACTTCTCGGCGCAGGCGCCGACGCAGTTGGACTTGATCGGCCAGGCCGAGTCCTTCGTGAAGCGGTAGACCGTCATGCCGTTTTTGTCCACGACGATCTCGCCGAGTTCCGGGTCCTTGCGGGTGGACAGGCCCGCGGGGTCGGCGGGGGCGGTTCCGGCCGTCGCGGGTGAGGCCTTCTTGCCGTCGGGGGCCGCCGCGTACCACGTGCCGCCCACGCCCTGGCCCTTGGCGTCGCCGGGCCCGGCGTCCTTCGCGTACCGGTAGACCGGCCAGCCGTCGATGGTGAGCTGCTTGGTGCCGTCGGCGGCGGTGACCTCGCCGAGCAGCGACCCGTCGACGCCCGGTGCGGCCTTGGCGCCGCTCGCGGCCACCGCCGGCCAGGTCTTGAGGCAGGCCGCGTCGCAGGTGGACCGGGGTGGCTGGGCGGTGTCCTTGTCGAAGCGGTAGAGCGTGCGGCCCGCGCTGTCGGTGACGACCTCGCCGAGCTTCTTGCTGTCCCACACGGCGAGTTGCCCGGCCGGCTTCGCCTTGGCGGCCGCGTCCTTGTCGGCGGCACCGGAGTCGGCTCCGTAGCCGTCGCCCGCGCCGTATCCGCCGCCCTTGGCCGGGGCCTCGTTGCCCACGTTCTGGCCGTTCGGGGACTGCTCGCCCTGCTCCTGTCCGCACGCCGCCGTCAAGGCAAGCAGGGCCGCAGCCGTCGCTACGAGCGAGGCGCTCCGCCCGGCCCGCGGGGCCCGCCCACTTGGATGCCGCATCTGTGACTCCCGCTGTCCGCTGGGGTGTTGTGGCGCCTGATTGCGTCACACCTGGCCCTAGATACGGGCCGGGGAGACCCTCGCGTTCAACGGGCCCGCGCATTTCTTCGCGCGGTGCCGACGGGCGCGGCAGCCGGGCCGACTGTGCGGCGCTCGGCCGAGAGGGGGCGCACTGCGTCAATCCCGCGGCAGCGACACATCCCCCCTTCGGGGGAAGTGGGAGCGTTCCGGCGTGCCTACAGCGGCCGGCGCCCATTATCTCGGTCGTGCATGGAACCTCGCCGACCTCATCCCCGCCAGGGCGTATTTCGAAGGTGCCGCCGTCCGCTCGCGGGGCGGGCCCGACGGTGTCCGGCGCGTGCGAACGCGAGGCGGAGGGCAGCCCCGGAACCGGCGGCATCGGGGTGCTCCCGACGCGACCGAAGGCGATTCCCCCGTGCCGTTCGGGCGGGCGGGGGAGCCTGCCAGGGGTCGCCGGGCGGGCAGGGCGTCCGAAATACGCCCTGGTCACCCGCGTGTGGGCACTCCTGGCGCTGACGTTGCTGCTCGGCACCTGCGCCGCCGCCGGCACGGCCGTGGCCTCCGACTGCGGGTACGCCTCGATCGACCAGGGCGGCGCCTCCTCGGGCGGCAACATCGCCGTGGCGGGCGACGGCGACTGCTGGGCCGGCCCCACACACCGGCCGAAGCCCCCGCCACCCGCTCCCCCGCATCCGCCGCCGCCTCCGCCACCACCCGCGCACGCACCCCCGCCCCCGCCGCCCCCGCCGAAAGCGCAGGCCGTGCAGCCGCCGCCGGCCGCTCCCGCAGCGAAGCCGAGTCCCGCTCCGCCCACGCCCAAGCCCACCCCGTCCAGGTCCGCCCCGAAACCGCCCCCCGCGCCGGGGCCGCCCGCTCCCGGCAGAACAACCAAGCCATCGCCATCCGTGACGTATCCGGCGTATCACCCCCCGCCGCGCACGCGTCCGCCGCGGCGCGGCCCGTCCCTCGTCTCCCTCACCCTGCTCATCACGGCGCCCGCGGTGCTCGCCGTCGCCGCGCTCCGTCCCCGCTGACCGCCGGAGGTCCCCATGTCGGAATGGCTTGTTCTCACCCTCGCGATGGTGGCCGCTTGCGGGGTCGTGCTCATCGTGACGCTCCTGCGCCACCGCAGGACCGGCGCGGACTACGACGCGTCGGAGACCCCGGACGTCATCGAGTACATGACGATGATGATCGGAGTCGTCTACGCCATCGTGCTCGGCCTGGCCATCGCGGGCGTCTGGGAAGCGCGCGGTGCGGCCCAGGAGCACGTGCGGGTGGAGGCCCAGGCGCTGCACGAGGTCTCGGAGCGGGCGCGGGTCTACCCGCCCGAGATCAGGGACCGGATCCGCGCCGATGTCCACACCTATGTCGGCCATGTCGTCACCACGGAGTGGGACGCGATGGCCGACAAGGGGCAGCTCACCGACCGCGGCGCCGATCTGCTCGCCCGGATCCGCCATGACGTCACGGACTACGAACCGAAGTCCGACTTCGAGGCACAGGCCTACCAGCCGCTGATCGACGAGGTGGCGGCCGCGGACGACGCGCGCAGCGCCCGCGCGGACAGCGTCGGGGCGACCATGCCCGGCGTGGTCTGGTTCGGCCTGATCATCGGAGGTCTGGTGACCATCGGCATGATCTTCGCGCTGCAGATCCGCCGCACCCCGCGCGAACTCCTGCTCGCCGGGCTCTTCTCGGCCCTGTTCGCCTTCCTGCTGTTCCTGATCTGGGACTTCGACGCCCCCTACAGCCGTGGCATCGCGGCGACGGCGGAGCCGTTCAGGGCACTGTTCCCGGGCATCGGCGGCTGAGACGCCGGGGCGCGACCCGCCCGTTGGCCGTCAAACGTGCTGCGTCGCGGCCCGGTCCGGCGCATTCTGGTGCCATGGCCTGGCAGACACCGATCGTCGTCCACCCGCCCGCCGTCGACGGCGGGCGGCGGATCACCGTGCGCGGGCAGGACGTCGGCGTCGCGCACGACGACCGCGACCTGGAGGAGTTCCTGCGCCGGGCGGGGCTGGGCGAGGCCGACATCGCGCTGGACGACCCCTGCCTCGTCGAGTGGCGCGGCGGCCCGCACGCATGGCCGCCGCGACAGCCCTGAGACGGGCCCCGCAGCCCTCAGTTCGCTCTTCGACCTGCGCGCAGTCGGGCGCGCAGGACCGCCGCACCGTCCCCCTCGAGGTCCTCGCAGGCCGCCGCGCGGCCCGCCATCCCCATCACCAGCGAGAGGGTCGGCCCTCGCAGCAGATCCCCCGAGCCGGTGGTGAACGGCCCGTCCGTGGCCTCGACCCGCAGGCCCGCGATCGCCGTGTTGCTCGCGACGGTGAAATCGCGGCCGGCGAAGAACCGGGCCACGGCGGTCGTGGTGGCCACCGGGGGTGTCCTCACCAGGCCCAGTGGCCGGCGGATGTCCCCGCTGTGGACGACGATCTCGCCCAGCCAGGCCGGAGTGTGTCGCGTCGGTCCGGCGGGCCCGGCGACGACTGCGCGAAAGCGCCGCAACGTCTCTTCGGGCGTAGCACCGCGGTGCTCTGCGAGCCGCCGGTCGTTGTGCACGTCGGGGTCGAACCGCGCGGCCAGCATGCTCAGCAGCCAACGCCACATCCCGGTGCCGGCACCTGCCGTCAGATGGGCCACGACCTCCTCCACGGTCCAGCGTTCACACAGCGATGTGGTCGCCCACTGGGCCTCGCTCAGCTCGGCGAGGTCTTGCGCGAGCGCCGACCGCTCGACGTGGATCGCCCGTTCCAGAGCCTTCCGACTCTGCGAAACGTGTGGTTCAGCCATGGGGCAGCCTCCAGAGAGCGGGTGTCCTCCATCAGACTCCTGTCGCCGCCCGAACTCATCGGCCGCACCCGCGCGGCGCATCCAGCGACCGGCAGTCGAGCCGTCCCTCCTGCCCGAACACCGCGAGTGGCGCCCTCGGATGCGCCACGCCGTGCCGTTCCCCTGTCCGGCGTACCGGATTGCCCCGTTCGCACGACACCGCTCGCGACCGCACGGGGGCCTCCTTAGCGTTCCGGTCATCGAGGTGCATTCCAGGCGTCGGCGGAAGAGGTCCGCGGCTGCTCCTCGGGGACCCGGAGGATCCACCATGCACGCGATACGCGTGGCTTCGGCCGCTCTGCTCACCGCAACCGTCCTCACCCTCACGATCCCGCCCGCCTCGGCGGCCGTCACGGGCGACGACACGAACAACAACATCACCTCGTTCGGCTTCCGCGTCACCCCTTCCACCATCGCCGCGGGCGGCCAGGTCACGCTCAGCGTCGACGGCTGCGACGGCGACGCCAAGGTCACCTCAGGGATCTTCGACGACGCCCACATCCCCAAGGGTCAGACGTCCACCACGGCCCAGGTCTTCTGGGAGGCCAAACCCGGGGCGATGTACGAGGTGACGTTCGCCTGCAAGGGCGAGACCGGGAAGGCCGACCTGACCATCGCCACGGGCCGTCCCGACGACAACGGCCGCCACGACCCGAACCAGGACCACCGGCAGAACCAGGTCCACAAGGGCGTCAAGGCCGGAGTCGGCGGCAGCCTCGGCGGACTCGACCTGCACGAGATCGCCATCGGCAGCGCGCTGATCCTCGGCACCCTCGGCGTCGCCTACCGCAGGACACGGCGCCGCACCGGCGAGGACGGCGCCTGACCCGCTCCGGCACGACACCCCGGCACGGCTTCGCCCCCGGGCGTCTCCAGGACCCGGGGGCGAAGCCGTGACGTGCGACGCGGGGAGAGGGAGCCGGGCGGGGCGGCGCGGAAGGGGGACGCGCCGGAGCGCCCGGCGGCTCGGACCCGTCTCGCAGAACGGCTCAGGTCCGGTTCTCGGAGCGGCGGCGCATCCAGAACACCCCGCCGCCGACCACGGCGGCCGCCACCAGGGCACCGCCGATGGCCATGTCGGTGCTGGTCGCCCCCGAGTGCGAGCTGCCGCCGAAGCCGCCGCGCACACCGCCGTGGATGACCGTGAACGCGGCCGGGCGGGTGAGCGTCTTGCCGCCGCAGTGGGCCGTGATGTCGTAGGCCCCCGGAGTGGCGTGCCGGTGGATGACGGCCGTGGCGCTCGACGTGCTGCCGCCGGGGATGGCGTGCAGGTGCGTGTCCGGGAAGGCGTGCGAGGTGATCTTGCCGCCGGCCTGGCAGGACGAACCGTCGACCGTGACCGTCAGGTGCCCGCCCCGCGGGATCACGCTGGGCATGGCCACGATGTTGGTGGGGTCGGCCCAGGCGGACGCGGCCGGGGCGCCGAGCCCGACGACCGCGCCGGCCGCGGCGGCGACCGCGAGGGCACGAGTGGTACGCATACGAGAAGTACGCATGGAAATCCTCCGCGGAAGGCGCCCCGGGGGTACCGTCCCCGGTCGATCGGCGAGAGCGCCTCCCAGACTGACCCTCAGATGCGGCGCCCCGGCCCGCATTTCGGGGATCGGCCGTCCTGGTGAGCCGACACGCCGGGGCATGTCCGCGCGCGGGGCATCACCGCAGGTCACGGTCCGTCAGAAAAATCCTGGGCGGGGCGACTCGGATGGCGCACCCCGGCCGGGACGCCACCCGTTCGCGCCCGCCCTTTCGCATGCCGCGCGCACCGCGCTTAGCGTTCTCGTACGCGCAATGGACGCGGCGCGCCCGCCGCGTTGAGAGGGGATAGAGAATGCCTTCGTCCCATCCGGCCGACGAATTCGAGTTCCACGTTCCCCAGGAGGACGAAAAGCAGCGCAAGCGCGCCCCGTGGGGTGCGATGGCACTCGTTCTGCTGACCGGTCTCGCGCTGATCCGCAACGGTTCGGGGGAATTCGACGTGGGCCCGCCGCAGCCGGCGTCCGCCGCGGCAGCGGACCGTGCGCCGGACGCGGCGGCCGACGCCCCGGCCCCGCTGACGTTCTCGCCCGCCGAGCGCGTGCGCATCAAGGGCATCCAGGTGGACGCGCCGGTCATCGGGGTCGGGCTGGACGCGGAGGGGTGGGTGGACGCGCCACCGCCCGAGGACCCGAACCTCGCGGGCTGGTTCACGGGCGCCGCCTCACCGGGCGAGCAGGGCACGGCGGTGGTCGTCGGACATGTGGACAACCAGCAGGGCCCGGCCGTCTTCTACGGCCTCGGTTCCCTGAAGAAGGGCCAGCACATCGAGGTCAGGCGCAAGGACAAGAAGACCGCCATCTTCAAGATCTACGGCATCGAGGTGTTCGACAAGAGCGACTTCCCCGGAAAGCGGGTCTACGGAAACAGCGGTACTCCCGAATTGCGCGTCATCACCTGCGGCGGTGGTTTCTCCAAGCAGTCCGGTTATGACTCGAACGTCGTCGTCTTCGCCCGGCTGACCGCCGTGCGCTGACCCGGGGGCCGAGGGGCGGGTGGCGCGTCACACCATGTGGCGGCCCGGCACCGTGATGCGGTAGCCCGAGTCGAGCAGTTCCGGCAGGTAGGTGCGCAGCGCGAGGACGCTGCCCGAGCGGTCTCCGCCCGCGTCGTGCGAGAGCACCACGACGCCGGGCGCCGCGCCCGCGCGGACCCGGCGCACGATGGTCGCCGCGCCCGGCTCGGTCCAGTCGAGGGTGTCCACGGTCCAGGCGAGCGGTTCCATGCCGAGTTCGGCGCCCAGTTGGAAGGTGTTGCGGTTCCACGCCCCGTAGGGGGCCCGGAACCACTCGGGGGGTTCGCCGGTCACGTCCTCGATGACCTCGCAGGTGCGCTCGATCTGCGCGCGCGTCCTGGCCCGGCTCAGCTTCGGCAGCAGCGGGTGGCTCCAGGTGTGGTTGCCGATCAGGTGCCCGTCGTCGGCCATCTCGCGCAGCAGGTCCGGGTGGTCGGCGGCCATCTCCCCGCACACGAAGAACATGGCGCGCACGTCGTGTGCGCGCAGCGTCCGCAGGATGTGCGGGGTGTAGGTGGGGTCGGGTCCGTCGTCGAAGGTCAGCACCATGGAGCGGTCGTGGCCGGGCATGCGCAGGATCGGTGCCTTGCGGACCCGGGGCAGGGCACGTGCCGAGCGCGGGGGGCCGTGGCCCGCCATGGGCTGGAGGCGGTACGCGGAGGGCTTCATGGCGCTGCGGGCCGGCGGCCCCGCGGCGGGCCCGCCGCTCGGCGCGAGGGGCGCGGGGTCGGCCGTGCGGTCGGCGCCGACGCATCCGGCGGTCGCGGCGAGGCCGAGGGCCGCGGCGGTACGGAGCATGAGCCGACGCCCCGGGGTCAGCTGATCGTCTTTCATGACTAATCCGTCGCACGGTGGGCGGCCCCGGCGGCACACCAACACCGGGGCGGCCTCCGAAAGCACCCGATCAGCCGCCTGGGAGCGGTCGGACGCGACGGACCGGGGGACGGGCCGCGCGGGGCCGCTCTCCGTGGCGCGGCGCCTGCCCGCGGCCGGTCGGCGGGGCTCCGTTAACCTCACGGGGGTGAGCGAAGACCAGGTCCACCAGTTCGAACGCGGCACCGACGGGCCGAAGGTGATCGTCGTCGGGATCGACGGCTCCGACTCGTCGCTGCGGGCCGCCGCCTACGCGGCGGGCCTCGCCCGGCGGCAGCGGGCCCTGCTCGCCGTCGTGTACATCCAGCCGGTGCTCGCGGCGGGCGCGGCCCTCGGCGTGCCGGTCGCCGAGACCACCGACGAGATCGCCGAGGGGCTCATCGCGGAGATCCGGGACGCGGCCGAGCGGGTGAAGGACATATTCGACGTCCGTTGGGAGTTCCACACCTTCCGCGGCGACCCGTACAGCGGTCTGGTGACCGCGGCGGACGAGCTGAAGGCCGACGCCGTCGTCGTCGGCGCCTCCGAGCAGGCGGGCCACCGCATCGTCGGCTCGGTCGCCGTGCGGCTGGTGAAGGCGGGCCGCTGGCCGGTGACGGTCGTGCCCTGATGCGCCCCTGCCGAATGAACCCGGCCCGCGCGAGGGGTGTGGCGTCTTCCGTAGGGGCGCGGGCTGGGCCATCATGATCCGCCATCAGCCGACTGCCGTCCGCGAAGAGGTGGAGCTCATGGCGGGACTCCGGATGGGGCAGGGCGTCCTGCGCCGCAAGCCCATCGAACACATCGAGGAGACAGAGGCGGGGGCGGGTGGCGGGCTGACCCGTTCCCTCGGGCTCTGGCAGCTCACCGCGATCGGCGTCGGCGGCATCATCGGCGCCGGCATCTTCACGCTGGCGGGCACCGTCGCCCACGAGAAGGCGGGGCCCGCGGTCCTGATCTCGTTCCTGGTCGCCGGGGTGGCGAGCGCGGCGGCGGCGTTCTCGTACGCCGAGTTCGCGGGCCTCATCCCGAAGGCGGGCTCCGCGTACACGTACGGCTATGTGGTGCTCGGCGAGCTGGCCGGCTGGTTCATCGGCTGGGACCTGCTCCTGGAGTACACGGCCATCGTGGCGGTGGTCGCGATCGGCATCTCCGGCTACTTCAACTTCCTGATCAACGACATGGGCGCCGAGCTGCCGAAGTGGATGCTGGGCGCGCCCGGTACCGGCGACGGGCACCGGGTCGATCTCTTCGCGGCGCTCCTGTGCCTGCTCATCGCGTATCTGCTCACGCTCGGCATCAAGAACGCGGCGCGCTTCGAGATGGTCGTGGTGGTCCTGAAGGTCCTCGTCGTGCTCGTCGTGATCGGGGTCGGGTTCTTCCACATCGACACGGGCAACTACGAGCCGTTCTTCCCCTTCGGCGTCAGCGGCGCGTTCACGGGTGCGGCCACCGTGTTCTTCGCCGTGTTCGGTTACGACGCCATGTCGACCGCGGCGGAGGAGTCCAAGGACGCCCAGCGGCACATGCCGAAGGCGATCCTGTACTCCCTGGCCGTCTCGATGGTCCTGTACGTCCTGGCGTGCCTGGTCCTCACCGGTATGCAGGGCTACAAGGACATCGACCCGGAGAGCGGCTTCTCCACGGCGTTCAAGTCGGTCGGGCTCGGCTCGCTCGCCGACGTCATCGCCGTCGGCGCCATCATCGGCATCCTCACCGTGATGTTCACCTTCATGCTGGGCGTCACGCGCGTGTGGTTCGCCATGAGCCGCGACGGGCTGCTGCCCAAGTGGTTCGCCAAGACGCACGAGACGCGGCACGTGCCGACCCGCGTGACGTGGATCGTGGGGTTCGCCTCAGCCGCCATCGCCGGGTTCCTGCCGATCGGCGAGGCGGCCGAACTGACCAACATCGGGATCCTGCTGGCGTTCGTCGTGGTGTGTGTCTCGGTGATCGTGCTGCGCTACAAGCGGCCCGAACTGCCGCGCACCTTCCGCTGCCCCGGGATGCCGGTGGTGCCGGCGATCGGGGTGCTCTTCTCCGTCTGGCTCATCACGTTCCTCCAGTGGCAGACCTGGGTGCGGTTCGCCGTCTGGTTCGTCATCGGCCTGGCCGTGTACTTCGGCTACTCCTACCGCAAGTCGGAGCTGGCGAAGGCGGACCGGGGCGCCCGGTAGCGCCCGCCGCTACCTGCCCATCACCAGGCCGTCCTTGCCGGCGCCCCGGCCGAGGACGACGCGGCGGATCCGGTCGCGGACCTCGCGTACGTCCGCCCCGCGGCGCAGTGCCGCGTTGAGGTCGACCACGCGGCCGGCGTCGGTGTCGAACCACATCGGGAGGAACTCCGCCTTCTCCACCTTCCACCGGCCGCCCGGCGCGGCCGGTGGGGCGAAGGTGAAGCGGCCGACGGAGTTCTGGTTGCCGCGCGGGTCGTGGGCGCCCTCGTGGTTGATCATGCTCCCGGCGATCTGGTCGCCCATGCCGTAGATGATCCAGGTGCCGCCCACCTTCTCGTACGCCTGGGGCACATGGGCGTGGGTGCCGATGATCAGGTCGATGTCCGGCCGCTTGCCGGTACGCGACGCCGTGAGCCGCTTGCCGAGGCGCAGTTGGCGCCGGTCGGGGGCGGTCTGCCACTCCGTGCCCCAGTGCAGGCTGACGACGACCACGTCGGCGCCCGCCTTCCGGGCCGCCCGCGCGTCCTTGACGATCTTCGTGCGGTCGATCAGGTCGACCGACCACGGCTTGCCCTTCGGCAGCGGGTGGCCGTTCGTGCCGTAGGTGTAGGCGAGGTGCGCGACTTTGGCGCCGCCCGCCCGCAGCCACGCCGGTCTCCTGTCCTCCGCGGCGGTGCGGGCCGAGCCCGCGTGCGCGACGCCCGCCCTGTCGAGCGCGTCCAGGGTGCGGCGCACTCCCGCCGCGCCGTCGTCGAGGGTGTGGTTGGAGGCGGTGGAGCACGAGTCGTACCCGGTGGCCTTCAGGGCGCGGGCCACCTGGGGCGGTGACTTGAAGTCGGGGTAGCCGCTGTAGTCGCCCCGGGGCCCGTAGACGGTCTCCATGTGGCAGATCGCCACATCCGCCGCGGCGACGATGCGTTTGGCGCCCGCGAACATCGGGACGAAGTCGTAGCCGTCGCCGTCCGCGTCGGCCCGGGCCCGGCGGATGATCGAGGAGTGCGGCAGGACGTCCCCGGAGGCGACGAGCGTGAAGTTCCGGCGCTGGGCCGTGCCGCCGCTCGCCGGGGAGTGGGCCGGGGTCGCGCCGGGGCGGGAGGCTTCCCGCCGGGTGGCCCAGTCGCCGACGGCGCTGCCCGTGTCCGCCGTGCAGGATGCCGTGCCCGCGATCAGCAGGGCCGTGGCGGCGGCCGTGGCCGGGCGGCGTCTTCGCGTCCGGGGTGGGGGCTGCGGGCCTCTTGTGGTCCGTGTGCTGCGTGAGTGCTCCGCGCGCTGGCTCATCGATCAGGCTCCACGAATCTAGTGCTATCGGTCGATATGACTAGATGCACGGCTCTCTCGGTGAATCAAGGACCCTTGCCCCCCGAGTCCCCGAAAAGGAGTCAAATCGCTGACCCCTGTGACGCGAACAACACACGGCCACTCACCTGCGTGGAAACCGGGGCCCGGGTCAAGGCTCCGTAAAGCGCCTTGCTCAGCACCCCCCGCGGGTAATCGGCTGTCCTCATCCGTGTTCCGGATCGGGGCCGGAGGCCGGTGACGCGCACGGACCGGAGGAAGGCGGAGCGGGATGCCGTACGAGAGCAGAGGCGGCACGGAGGGGCCCAGGGGCGGCGACCTGAGGGTGCCCATGGCGTGGTTCTACGCCGAGTACATCGCCGACGAGTTGTTGCGCACCGGCGATCTGATGCCGCCGACGTCCTTCGAGTACCGCGCGGGGCGCGACGCGCTCGCCCTGACGATCTTCCTGTCGGACAGCGGGGGTGAACTGTCCGGGATCCGGGTGATCACGCAGCTGGAGACCTGGCTCTCCCTGACCGAGTATGACCAGGCCTGGCTGGAGTGGGTGCGCGGGCGCCTGGAGCTGGCCCTGGACGACGCCGCCGCGGCGGGCGGGCCGCACCCCGACGTGGAGCTGGCCGAACTGGCCTGGCGGTGGCTGGAGGAGACCGAGCTGCTCGCGCCGGACCTGGACGCCGTGCCGGGCGGCGGGGCGCTGCCGGGCGAGGAGGACGGGCCCAAGGTGTGGACGCCCGCGTGGCGGCTCGGGCTGCCGCTCGGACATCTGGCGATCCATCTGTTCTGAGGGCTCCTGCCACCCGCCCCCTCGCTCCGGCAGGCGTGACGGCTCACTTCAGCAGGCGCGACAGTCTCCGGTCCGCCAGCGGCTTTCCGCCCGTCTGGCAGGTGGGGCAGTACTGGAGCGAGGAGTCGGCGAAGGACACCTCACGGATCGTGTCGCCGCACACGGGACAGGGCTCACCGGTGCGGCCGTGGACGCGCAGGCCGCTCTTCTTCTCCGCCTTCAGGCGCCCGGCCGCCACTCCGCGCGAGCGCTCCACCGCCTCGGTCAGCGTGTCCCGCAGCGCCCCGTACAGCCCGTGGACCTCCGCCCCGGTGAGGCTCGACGTCAGCTTGAAGGGCGACATGCGGGCCGCGTGCAGGATCTCGTCGCTGTACGCGTTGCCGACACCGGCGATCAGGCCCTGGTCGCGCAAGGCGCCCTTGATCTGCCTCCGCTCCCCCGCGAGGAGAGAGGCGAACCGCTCCTCGTCGAAGTCCGGGGCGAGCGGATCGGGGCCGAGGCGGGCGATGCCCGGGATTTCCCGCGGCGCCTCGGTGACGTAGACCGCGAGGCGCTTTTGCGTGCCGGCCTCCGTCAGGTCGAAGCCCTCCCCCGTCTCCAGGGCGACGCGCAGCGCGAGCGGGCCCTTGCCGGGGCGCGGGGCGGCGTCGGGGAGCGGGTCCTTCCACTGGAGCCAGCCTGCGCGCGCGAGGTGGGTGACGAGGTGGAGCCCGCCCGCGTCGACGTCCAGGAACTTGCCGTGCCGCGTCACGGCCGTGACGGTACGGCCCTGGAGGGCGGTGAGCGGGGGGTCGTAGGTCTTGAGGACGCTCACCGCCACCGGCAGCACGCGCACGATCTCACGACCGATCAGATGATCCGTCAGAAAGCCCCTGAGGGCCTCGACTTCGGGCAGTTCCGGCATGGCTCTCCCTCAGACCCGCTCGTCCCTGGCGGGCACGATGAACTCGCACCACACGCATTTGCCGCCGCCGCGCGCGTCCACGCCCCATACGTCCGTGAGCCGGTCCACGAGGAGCAGCCCACGGCCCGAGACCCCCTCCTCCCCCGCCTCGCGGCGGCGCGGCAGAGCGCTGGAGGAGTCCTCCACGTCCACACGCAGCCGCCGGTCGGCGCCGCTGAGCACGCGCAGGGTCACGATGGCGGCACCGCCGGTGTGCATCAGCGCGTTGGTGATCATCTCGTCGGCGACCAGCTCGATCTCGTCGGCGCGCCCGCCCGCGCCCCAGGCGCGTACCGCGGCCCTGATCATGTGGCGGGCCTCGGTCAGCGCCTCCGGGTCGTTCTGCGCCACGTGCTGGCGCAGGCGGCCGGCCGAGCGGGGCGCGTCGATGGCGTGGCGGCGCAGCAGGAGCAGCGCGGCGTCGTCGTCGCCGCCCCGGCCGTCCACGATGCCGCAGAGCCGGTCGGCGAGCTCGGACAGGTCGCGGGGGCCGCCGGCGGCGAGTTCGGCCAGTGCGCGCATGCCGTCGTCGAGGTCGGCCCCGGGTACTTCGACGAGTCCGTCGGTGCACAGCAGCAGGGTCTGGCCGGGTTCGAGTTCGAGGGTGGTGACGGGGTAGTCCAGTCGCCCGAACTCGGCGGAGAGGCCGAGCGGCAGACCGCCGTCGACGGGCACTCTGCGGCAGGAGCCGTCGGTGAGCTGCAGGAGCGGGTCGAGGTGTCCCGCCCGTACGAGCTGCACCGCGCCGGTCGACAGGTCGGTCTCCGCGTACAGGCAGGTCGCGAAGCGCTCGGTGTCCAGTTCGTGCAGGAAGCTGGAGGCGCGGGCCATGACGGTGGCGGGCATGTGCCCCTCGCTGGCGTAGGCCCGCAGCACGATGCGGAGCTGGCCCATGACGGCGGCGGCGTGCGTGTCGTGGCCCTGGACGTCTCCGATGACGGCGCCGACCCGGCCCCCGGGCAGCGGGATCACGTCGTACCAGTCGCCTCCGATGTCCCGTCCGAGCGCCGCCGAGCGGTAGCGGACGGCGATCTCCGCGCCCGGCACACCGGGGATGGAGCGCGGCAGCATGGCCTGCTGGAGGCTCTGGGCGAGGTCCTTCTCCTGCTCGTAGAACATGGCGCGCTGCAGGCTCTGCGCGATGCTGCTGCCGAGCGCGACCAGGACGTTGCGCTCCTCCACGGTGAATGCGCTCTTGTGCTGGTAGAGCAGTCCGAGCGCGCCGATGGGGCGGGCCTGCGCGATCAGCGGCAGATACGCGGCCGCGGTGATGCCGAGTCCGGCGATGTGCGGCCACAGCAGCGGGTAGGACCGCGCGAAGTCCTCGGCGGACTCGATGTAGCGGGGCGCGAGGGTGCGGACGACCTCGCTCATCGGGTACGGCTCGTCGATGCGGGTCACCAGGGTGCCGGGCACGAAGCTGCCGACGGGGCCCTCGGCGACGAGGCGGATCCGTCCGGCCTCGACCAGGCCCATGACCAGGTTGGCGGCGCCGAGGTGCGCGAGGCCGTGGGTGTCCTTGAGGACGTCGATGACGTCCTGCACCGTGCGGGCGTGGGCCAGTGCCGCCGTGGTGCCCTGGACGATGCTGGTCGTGCGGCGCCGCTCGGCCTCCTCGTCGACGCGTTCGCGCACGGCGGGCGGGCTGTCGCCCAGCTCGCGGGTGGCGTCCCTGACGATGCCCACGATCCGGCGGGGGCGGCCGGTGGTGTCGCGCCGGATGCAGCCGTGCGTGTGCGTCCAGCGCAGGGCGCCGCCGCGCAGGCGCACCCGGAAGTACGCGCCGTAGGTCTGGCTGCCGTCCTTCAGGGCGTGCGCGACGATCTGGTCCAGGCGGTGCGCCTCGACCGTCGGGACGCGCGCGGAGAGGGTATCGGGGCGTCCGTCGTACTCGTCGGGGCGCACGTCGAAGACCTCGTGGGCGGTGGCGTCCATGGACATCTGGCCCGTGTCGAGGTCCCAGTCGAAGCAGCCCATGCGCAGCGCGGCGCCGTACAGCTCCATGAAACAGTCGGCCGGCGCCGCGGCCGGCTGCGCACAGCGGCAGTGCCCCGCCGGGGGGTGCGCACCGGTGCCCGCGTCCATGGGGCCACGCTAGGCGGAGCCCCCGGCGCGCGCATGTGGGGGCGGCCGCCCGGCGTCACGATGGAGAACCGGGTCACCCGCCGTCACAATGGTGACGTGGAGTGGTTCACGGCGGATGCGTACGGACTGAGCCGGTCGATCTTCCAGCGGGGGCTGGCCGCGCTCTACCTCGTGGCGTTCCTGGGAGCCGCCCTGCAGTTCCGGGCGCTGCTCGGGGAGCGCGGGATGCTCCCGGTGCCCCGGTACGTGGCGCGGGTGCCGTTTTGGCGGGCACCGAGCCTGTTCCAGCTCCACTACTCGGACCGGTTCTTCGCACTCTGCGCGTGGGCGGGCTGCGCGGTCGCGGTGGCGCTGCTCGCGGGCGCCGACCATCTGCTGCCGCTCTGGGGCGCCATGGCACTGTGGCTGATCCCCTGGGCGCTGTACCTGTCCATTGTGAACGTCGGCCAGACCTGGTACGGCTTCGGCTGGGAGTCGCTCCTCCTGGAGGTGGGGTTCCTCGCGGTCTTCCTCGGCAACGACCGCGTCGCGCCACCCGTCCTCGTGCTCTTCCTGCTGCGCTGGGTGCTCTTTCGCGTGGAGTTCGGCGCGGGACTGATCAAGATGCGGGGCGACGCGTGCTGGCGCGAGCTCACCTGCCTGTACTTCCACCACGAGACGCAGCCGATGCCGGGCCCGCTGAGCTGGTTCTTCCACCACCTGCCCAAGCCCGTGCACCGCGTGGAGGTCGCGGCCAACCACGTGACCCAGCTCGTCGTGCCGTTCCTGCTCTTCGCTCCCCCGCCCGTGGCGACCGCCGCCGCCTGCCTGATGATCGTCACCCAGCTGTGGCTCGTCCTGTCGGGCAACTTCTCCTGGCTGAACTGGATCACCGTCGTCGTCGCGGTGTCCGCCCTCGACCTCTCCCCCTGGCACACCCCGGCGCAGTACGCCCCGGCGCCGCTCTGGTACGAGGTGGTGGTCACGGCCGTCACCGCGTTGCTCCTGGCCCTCAGTTACCGCCCGGTGCGCAATCTGCTGTCCCGGCGCCAGGTCATGAACCGCTCGTTCGACCCGCTGCACCTCGTCAACGCCTACGGCGCGTTCGGCAGCGTCAGCCGCGTGCGCCAGGAGATCGTCGTGGAGGGCACGGCGGATCCGGTGCCGCGCGCGGACTCCGCATGGCTCGCGTACGAGTTCAAGGGCAAGCCGGGGGACGTGCGCCGCTGGCCGCGCCAGTTCGCGCCGTACCACCTGCGGCTGGACTGGATGATGTGGTTCGCCGCGCTCTCCCCCGCCTACGCCCGCTCCTGGTTCGGCCCGCTGGTGGAGCGCCTGCTGGACGGCGACCGCGACACGCTGCGGCTGCTGCGCGCCTCCCCGTTCCCGCCCGGGGCGCCCCCCGCGTACATCCGCGCCCGGCTGTACCGCTACCGGTACACGACCTGGCGCGAGCTGCGCGAGACGGGCGCCTGCTGGGAGCGGACCTACGTCCGCGAGTTCCTGGCGCCGACACGGCTCGCCGTGTCGGAGCAGAGGCGGTAGGCGCGCCGCGCCGGGGCGGCGGGGCGGGTCGGGCACCGGCGGTGTCATGCCGGTGCCCGTGGGGCGCCTGCTAGTCGGCGCGCCGTCCGAAGCGCAGGGTGACCAGCTCGAAGGGGCGCAGCCGTACCGCCACCGTGTCGCCCGAGAGCGCCGGGGGCGTGGCGTCGGCCAGCGGGCGTTCCAGGAGGTCGGTCACGGTGACGTCCGCCGCCAGGAAGCCCAGGGCCAGCGTGGCCTTCGCGCGGCCGCCGTACGCCTCGTGGAAGCGGACGACCACGTCCCCGCTGCCGTCGTCGGCGAGCTTGACCGCCGTGACGACGACCGCGTCGTTGTCCACGCTCACCAGGGGAGCCACCGCGCGGCCGCCGGCCAGCCGGCGCTCGGGCAGGTTGACGCGGTAGCCCTCGCGCACCGCGTCGCCGATGTCGGCGCCCGGCACCAGCGCGTGCCGGAAGCGGTGCACGCCCTGGTCCGTCTCGGGGTCGGGGAAACGGGGGGCGCGCAGCAGCGAGACACGTACCGTCGTGGTCGTGCCCGCGTCCTCGGCGCGCACCGTACGGGTGACGTCGTGGCCGTACGTCGAGTCGTTGACCAGGGCGACGCCCCAGCCCGGCTCCTCGATGTGCACGAAGCGGTGGTTGCACGCCTCGAACTTGGCGGCCTCCCAGCTCGTGTTGGTGTGCGTGGCGCGGTAGTAGTGGCCGAACTGCGTCTCCGACGCGTAGCGCTCCGCGTGGACGTCCAGCGGGAAGGCGAGCTTGAGGAACTTCTCCGTCTCGTGCCAGTCGACCTCGGTGTCGATGTCGAGGCGTCGCGCGCCGGGCGCCAGGGACAGCACCTGCGTCATGCGGGAGTCGCCGAAGGTGCGCGCGATCCGGACCGACGCGCCCTCCCCGGCCGCGACCTCATCGGCCCGCGTGAGGTCGGTGACGGTGTTGCGGTAGAACTCGTCGACGTCCCACGCGTCCCACATGTTGGGGAAGTCGGCGTGGAGCTGCGGCAGGTTCAGCGCCTGCCCCGGGGCGACGCTCTCGCGGTCGGCCACCAGGTCGTACGCGGAGACGACCAGGCCCCGGGCGTCGATCTCGACCCGCAGCAGGCCGTTGTCCAGGACGAAGCCCCCCTGGGCGCGCGAGGCGATCGCCGCCTCGCCGTCGCTCGTCGCGGGGGCGGCGCCGCCGGCGGGCACCCCGTGGCGGCTGTGCGGCGTGGAGTTGAAGACCAGGGCGTCGGTGCCCTCGCCCGCGAGGGCGCGCTGGGCCGTGTCGATGATGCCGTTCAGTTCCCGTGCGAGCGCCGCGTAGGTCGCGCGGGCCTCCCGGTGCACCCAGGCGATGGACGAGCCGGGCAGGATGTCGTGGAACTGGTGGAGCAGCACCGTCTTCCAGATGCGGTCCAACTGCTCGTAGGGGTAGGCGTATGCGGCGCAGCGGACGGCGGCCGTCGCGGCCCACAGCTCCGCCTCCCGCAGCAGGTGCTCGCTGCGGCGGTTGCCCTGCTTGGTGCCGGCCTGGCTGGTGAGGGTCGCGCGGTGCAGCTCCAGGTACAGCTCGCCCACCCAGACGGGGGCGTTCGGGTACTCGGCCTCGGCCTTCTCGAAGAACTGCGCGGGAGTCTCCCAGCGGACGGTCGCCGACCCCTCCAGGTCGCGCAGACGAGCGGCCTTGGCGATCATCTCGCGGGTGGTGCCGCCGCCTCCGTCGCCCCAGCCGGTGGGCGCCAGGGAGTGCCGGGCGACGCCCTTGTCCTTGAAGTTCTTCGCCGCGTGGGCGATCTCGCTGCCCTTCATGGAGCAGTTGTAGGTGTCGACGGGCGGGAAGTGCGTGAAGATCCGCGTCCCGTCGATGCCCTCCCAGTGGAAGGTGTGGTGCGGGAAGCGGTTGGTCTGCGACCACGAGATCTTCTGGGTGAGCAGCCACTTGGAGCCGGCCGCCTTGATGATCTGCGGGAGTCCGGCCGCGAAGCCGAAGGTGTCGGGCAGCCACGCCTCGTCGTTCTCGACGCCGAATTCGTCGAGGAAGAACCGTTTGCCGTGCACGAACTGACGGGCCATCGCCTCCGAGCCCGGCATGTTCGTGTCCGACTCGACCCACATGCCGCCCGCCGGCACGAACCGCCCGTCGGCGACGGCCTTCTTGACCTTCGCCCACACCTCGGGCCGGTGCTCCTTGGTCCACGCCCACTGCTGGGCCTGGGACATGGCGAAGACGAAGTCCGGCTCGTCGTCGAGGAGCGCGGTCATGTTGGACGTCGTCCGCGCGACCTTGCGCACCGTCTCGCGCAGCGGCCACAGCCAGGCGGAGTCGATGTGGGCGTGGCCGACGGCGCTGATGCGGTGCGCGGAGGGCTCGGCGGGCTTGGCGAGGACGTCTTCGAGCAGCGCGCGGGCTGCGGCGGCCGTGCCGTTCACGTCCTGGAGGTCGACGGCGTCGAGCGCCCTGCCGATCGCGCGCACGATGTCGTGGCGGCGCCCGGAGTCGGCGGGCAGCTCGTGCATCAGCTCGCCGAGCACCTCCAGGTCGATGACGAGCTGCCACACCGTCTCGTCGAGGACGGCGAGGTCCATGCGCGCCAGCTTGTACTGGGGTTCGCTGCCCGCGGTCTCCTTGTCGCCCAACCGGGTGGGAAGGAAGGGGTGGTAGTCGAGGATGACGGGGTTGGACGCGGCCTCGATGTGCAGCCGCACCTCTTCGCCGCCCTCGGCGGGGGCGGCGATCCGCACCCACTGGTTGCGCGGGTTGAGGCCCTTCACGGGGGTGCCGTCGGGACGGTAGACGAGGCCCTCGCACTGGAAGCCCGGCATGTTCTCGTCGAAGCCGAGGTCGAGGACCGCCTCGACGGTCCTGCCCGCCCACTCCTTCGGCACCTTCCCGGTCACCCGGAACCAGCTGGTCCCCCACGGCGCGCCCCACCGCTCCCCGACGGCGGTCGGCACCGGCTCGGCGGCCAGCCCTTCGGCGACCGGCACGGGCTCACCCGGCGCGTTCCACACCGCGACGTCCAGCGGTACGGAGGCCGGATACACGGCGGGCCTGATGCGCTCGTCCAGAACGCGCTTGAGGCGGGCTTCGACCAGGGTGCGGTCGTCATGCATGAGGATCTCCCAGGAGAGGGGTGAAATTCTTGGGCCCGTCCGGTGGTTGAGACGAGCGCGGGGCGCGGTCTGCGGAGGCTGTACCGGCCTAACGGACCTCCTCCGGTGTCACGATGTCCGTGATGCCCCGCGCGGCGAGATGCTCCGCGTCGGCGGTCCGGCTCGCGAGGACGGTCGTCGGCCGGACGCCGTCCTGGGTGAGGCGGGCGAACGCCTCGAACACCGGCCCGCCGGGCGCACACGCCGACCGCCGCTCCAGGGCGTCGTCCACGACGAGCGCGGTGGTCCGGGTCGCCGGTGCGTACGTACGGCCCCGCCACTCCTTGGCGAGGCGTGCGACGGCCGCCCCGGCGGGCTTGACGCGGCCGTCGTTGGTGAGCAGACCCAGGCTGTACTCCAGCTCCGGGAAATCGGCGAGGCCGCGCGAGACGTCGTGGGAGCACCACCACGTCACGCCCCACACGTCCCGGCAGTCGAGCGCGGCCTCGATCGTGTCCTCGGTGAAGGAGGCCGCGTGCTCGGCGGGGATCAGCGGCGCGGGCGCGCCGACCTCCTGGAGCCAGACGGGCCGGCGCGGGTCGAGCGCCCAGGCCTTGGACAGCTCGATCAGGTACGCGGCGTGGGCGCGGGTGGCGGTGCCGGTGCGCCCGTGGCGCTGGGCGGTGCCGTTGAAGACCCAGGAGTGCACGGCGGTCATGGCGCCGAGCCGGGCGGCCTGGGCCGGGGTGAAGGGCTGGTCGTCCTGGTACCAGGCGGCGTCGTACTCGGCGTGCAGGTGCGGTTTGCCGGGGGCGCCCTCCTCACAGGCGGCGAGGACGGTGCGCAGCCAGGCCTCGGCCTGTCGGGGGGTGACGCGGTCGGGGTCGGGGTGGGGGCCGGCCGAGAACTGGTTGATCTCGTTGCCGATGGTCATGCCGATGAAGTTCGGCCGGTCGGCGAGCGCGGCGGCGAGGGTGCGGAGGTAGGCGGCCTGCGCGGCCACCACGTCCGGGTCGGTGAAGAGGTTGCGCCGGTGCCAGGTCTGCGTCCAGGCGGGCAGGAAGTCGAAGCTGGACAGGTGGCCCTGGAGGCCGTCGACGCTGACGTCCAGGCCGCGTTCGCCTGCCGCGTCGGCGAGTTGGACCAGCTGCTCGACGGCGCGGGGGCGGATCAGGGTGCGGTTGGGCTGGAAGTACGGCCAGACGGGGAAGACCCGTACATGGTCGAGGCCGAGCGCGGCGATCGCGTCGAGGTCGGCGCGCACGGCGTCGAGGTCGAAGTCGAGCCAGTGGTGGAACCACCCCTGGGCGGGCGTGTAGTTGGCGCCGAAGCGCGGCGTGCCCGAAGGCGCTGGAGAAGGCAAGGCGGATCCTGGTTCTGGAGGAGGAGGCAGGTGGCTCAGCCCTTGACCGCGCCTTCGCCGACGCCGCGGAAGAAGTACCGTTGGAGGCACGCGAAGAGGACGATCAGCGGCAGTACGGCGATGACCGTGCCCGCGGCGACGAGGCGTTCGTCGTTGGCGAAGGTGCCGTGCAGGTAGTTCAGGCCGATGGTGAGCGTGAACCGCTCCGGGTCGCTGAGCACGATGAGCGGCCACAGGAAGTCGTCCCAGGCGCCCATGAAGGCGAAGATCGCGACGACCGCGAGCGTGCCCTTGACGGCGGGCAGCGCGATCCGGGTGAAGCGCTGCCAGACGTTCGCGCCGTCCACGAACGCGGCTTCCTCGATCTCGTGGGGCACGTTGAGGAAGGCGTTGCGCATCAGCAGGACGTTGAGCGCGGAGACGCAGCCGGGCAGCAGTACGCCGATGAGGGTGTTGTTCAGGCCCAGCTCACGCATCGTCGTGAACTGGGCGATGATGATGCCCTCGACGGGCACCAGCATGGCCAGGATGAAGACGAGGGTGGCCGCCTTGCGGCCGCGGTAGCGCAGGCGGGCCAGGGCGTAGCCGGCGAGGGCGGCGCCGACGCAGTTGGTGACCACGTTGGCGGCGGCCACCTTCAGGGAGTTGAGGGCGTAGTCCCAGACGGGGATGGTGTCGGCGACCCGCTCGTAGTTGTGGAGGGTGGGGTCGGAGGGCAGGAACTTCGGCGGGGAGCCGAAGATGTCCTCGTGCGGCCCCTTCAGGGACGTGGACAGCTGCCACAGGAACGGGCCGATCATCAGCGCCAGGACGGCGAGCAGCAGTACGTAGCGCAGGACGACCTCCCAGACGGGCATCCGGCGGCCGTTCTCGTCGGTGATCCGGCGACCGGGCGCGGCACGCGGCGCGCGCTCCTCCGCCGCCGCCACCGCCGCGGGAAGCTTCTCGGTGGTGCTCACGCGTCCTCCTTCCGGTCCGCCCGCAGCACGAGCAGCATGAGCACGACGGTGACGGCGAAGACGACCACCGAGATCGCCGAGGCGTAGCCGACCCGTCCGGTCAGGCCGGTGCCCGTGCGCTGCACGAGCATCACCAGCGTGGTGTCCTCGCCCGCCGGGCCGCCGGTGGGCCCCGCCATCAGGTACACCTCGGAGAACACCTTGAAGGCGGCGACCGCGGAGAGCGCGCCGACGAGCACCATGGTGGAGCGCACGGCGGGCACGGTGACGCTGAAGAAGCGGCGTACCGCCCCCGCGCCGTCGACCGCCGCCGCCTCGTGCAGCTCACGCGGCACGTTGGCGAGCGCCGCCAGGTAAATGATCATGTAGTAGCCGAGGCCCTTCCAGACCGTGACGGCCATGGCGCTGAACAGCAGCAGCCACTGGTCGTCGAGGAAGCCGACCTTGCCGACACCCACCGCCTCCAGGACCGCGTTGACCAGTCCCCGCTCGTCCAGCATCCACACCCAGATCAGGCCGACGACGACGATGGAGGCGACCACCGGGGTGTAGAAGGCGGAGCGGAAGAAGGTGATGCCGGGGATGTGCTTCTGGACGAGCATCGCGAGCAGCAGCGGCAGCAGGACGAGGGCGGGGACGACCACGAGGACGTACAGCGTGCTGTTGCGCAGGCCGATCCAGAACATGTCGTCGTGCAGCAGCTCACGGAAGTTGGCGAGGCCCACGTACTCGCCGGGGATCAACGTCCTTTTGTCGGTGAAGGAGTTGTTCAGGGTGCTGACGAACGGATAGAGGCTGAAGACGGCGACGACCGCGAGCCCGGGGGCGGCGAACAGCCAGGGGCTGGTGGGGAGTTGTCGCCTGATCCGGGCGGAACGGCGGTCGACGGGCCGCCCGTCGGCCGCCCCTGGGGCGCGGCGGCCCGCGCCCGGCAGTCCGGTGGCTGTGGTGGTCTTCATGGCTGATGATCCCTGCTCATGGCCCGGCACGGCGCCGACGTTCTCTGGTCCTGGCTCGGCACAGCGCCGACGCCCCCTTGGTCGTGGCTCGGCACAGCGCCGACGCCCCCTTGGTCGTGGCTCGGCACGGCGCCGGCGCTCAGCTCTGCTTCAGCAGTCGGTCACAGTTCTTGACAGCGTTGTCAAGCGCTTCCCGGGGGCTTTCCTTGCCCTGGAGCGCCTTGGCGACGGAGTTGCGCAGCTCGACCTTCATCTGCTCGCTGAACAGGACCGGCGTGTAGTTCACCGCGGTCTTGATGGACTTCGCGGCGGCGACGCGGACCCGCGTCTCCTCCTTGCCGTCCTGCCGGGTGAAGTAGGGGTCGTCGAGGGAGCCCCGCGTGCTGGGGAAGATCGCGACCTTCTTGGCGAACGCCATCTGGTGCTCGGCGTCGGTGACGAAGTGCGCGAAGGCGACGGCGGCCGGCGTCTGCTTGGTGCGGGCGTTGACCATGACGCCCATGACGTACATGTTGTCCTTGCCGGTGTTGCTGATCTGCGGGGTGATGCCGATGTTCTTGTAGAGCTTCGGGGCGTCCTTCTTGAACTTCTCCAGGTCCAGGGCGCTGCCGGGGTTCATCGCCACGGCCTCGGTGAGGAACTTCTTGCCGGTGGACTCCGGGGTCGCGGTCAGCGCCTGCCCGTCCAGCGCCTTGGCGTCGTACAACTTCTTGTACCGGGTGAGCAGTTCGACGCCCTTGGCGTCGTTGAACGCGAAGCCGGTGCCTTCCTCGTTCATCAGGGGCACGCCGTAGCGCCCGAAGTCCTCGATGGTGGGGACGTTGGCGAGCGTGGCCACCTTGCCGTCGCTCCTCTTCGCGAGCCGCAGCGCCTGGTCGAAGAGCTGGTCGTACGTCTTCGGGGGCTTGTTCTCGTCCAGGCCCGCGTCCTTGAAGAGGCGCTTGTTGTAGAAGAGCGGCCCGGTGTTGAGGTACCACGGGAAGGCGTAGGTGCCCTCCGTGCCCGGTATCTGGTGGCTCTTCCAGGCCCCGGGGAGGTACTCCTTCTCGTACTTGCCCGCGGCCTTGTCGAGGTCGAGCGCGAGGCCGGCCTTGGCGAGCGGGGCGACCAGGTCGGGCGAGACGTTCACGACGTCGGGCAGGGTGCCCGCGGCGGCGTCGGCGCTGATCTTGTCGGCGTAGCCCTCGCCGGGCTGGTCGATCCACTTGACGTCGGTGCCGGGGTACTTGTCCTCGAACTCGGCGACGAGGCCCTCGAAGTAGGGCTTGAAGTTGGCCTTCAGGTTCCAGGTCTGGAAGGTGATCTCACCTTCGATCTTGCCCGACGCGTCCGTGGAGCCACCGCCGTCGTCGCCGTCGCCACAGGCGCTCAGCGGCAGCAGGACGGCGAGGACGGCGCCCGCGGCGACCGCTCTGCGGGGAATACGGGAGATACGCACGGTGAAACGGCTCCTTTGCTCGGCCCAGCGCGAGACGGCGGTGACTGCGGCCGGCCAGGCCGGGCAATCGGCGCCGAGGCAGACCCTGCATCCAACCGTGGCGCGAAGTCAATGGATTCGGGGAGGCGAAATCGAAGATCCGTCGAACTGTGCGTCAACAGGCCAGGTCAGGTACGTGCGTTGCCGGTCTTGCGGTGAAGAACTAATGCGCTTTAGGGTCTGATCGCTCAAGCGCTTTAGTGCGTGGCCGCTTTTGTACGCGGCGCCAGGAAAGGGGCAAGGGTGCAAGGCAAGCGGTCACCGGCACGCCGGCCCACCATGAAGGACATCGCGCGCCGCGCCGGGGTCTCCGAGAGCGCCGTCTCCTTCGCGCTCAACGACCGGCCCGGCGTCTCGGACCTCACCCGCGACCGGGTGCGCAGGGTCGCGGAGCAGCTCGGCTGGCGGCCCAGCACGGCGGCGCGCGCCCTGTCCGGCGAGGGGTCGGCGACGGTCGGCCTGGTCGTGGCGCGGCCCGCGGCGACCCTGGGCGTCGACTCCTTCTTCCTCCAGCTGATCTCCGGCGTCCAACAGGTGCTGGCCGAGCGGCACTTGGGGCTGCTCTTCCAGGTGGTGGAAGACGTGGCCGCCGAGTGCGCGGTGTACCGCCGGTGGTGGGCCGAGCACCGGGTGGACGGTGTGCTGGTGGTGGACCCGCGCACGGACGACCCCCGGCCCGCGCTCCTGGACGAACTGGGGCTGCCCGCCGTGGTGACGGGCGGCGTGCCCGACCCCGACGCCGCCCACCCGGGGCTGTCGACCGTGTGGGCGGACGACGCGGGGGCCATGGCGTCGGTCGTGGGCCATCTCCACGCGCTCGGCCATCGCCGCATCGTGCACATCGCGGGCCTGGCGGGGCTCGCCCACACCGAGCGCCGCATCCGCACCCTGCGCGCGGAGGCGGCGAGCCGGGGGCTTTCCGGGGTGCGTTCGGTGCCGACCGACTACTCCGACGCCGAGGGCGCCGCCGTGACCCGGCGCGTGCTGCGGTCCGCCGAGCCGCCGACGGCCCTGGTGTACGACAACGACGTGATGGCCGTGGCCGGGGTCGCCGCCGCGGCCTCCCTGGGTTTCACCGTGCCGGGCGACGTGTCGGTGGTGGCCTGGGAGGACTCGGCGCTGTGCCGCATGGTGCATCCGTGGCTCACGGCCCTGTCCCGGGACACCGTGGCGTTCGGGCGTACTGCGGCCCGCGAGCTGCTGGCCCTCCTCGACGACGGGCCGGCGGCGACCGTGCAGGTGCCGCTGCCGCGGCTCATCGAGCGGGAGAGCACGGGGCCGGTACGGGGCGGGTGAACGCGCCCGGGCACTGTCATCCTGGAGTGCCGCCCGGGCCGGGGCCGGTCATGCGCCCGGCCGCACCGGGCGCGCGGCAAGGCCCACGGGCGAGGAAGGTGGACGAACATGCCTCGCTCCCATCGGCGGAAGGACACGACGCATGGCGGACCACTTCCCCACCGTCGGTGTCGAGGAGGAGTACTTCCTCGTCGACGCCTCGCAGCGCACCGTGGCCGCGGCGGCGCCCCTGGTCCTGGCCCGCGCGAGGCCGGCGCTCGGGGACCTGGTGTCGGGTGAGGCCTCGGCGTACCAGGTGGAGGGCAAGACACCCCCCTGCCGGACCCTGGACGGGCTCCGCGACGAGCTGCGACGGGTGCGCGGTGCCCTGGTCGCCGCGGCGGCGCGGGAGGGCCTGCGTCCCGTCGCCTCGGGCACACCGCTGCTGGGCATGCGCACGCCGGTACCGCTCAACGGCGACCCGCACTACCTCCCCCAGTTCGAGATGTACCGCTCCCTGTACGACACCTTCGCCTTCTGCGGGCTGCACGTGCACGTCCAGGTCCCCGACCGGGAGACCGCCGTCCTGGTCGGCAATCATCTGCGGCCCTGGCTGCCCGTCCTGGTGGCGCTCTCGGCGAACTCGCCCTTCTGGGAGGAGCGGGACAGCGGCTACTGCAGCTGGCGCACGCTCGGCTCCGCGCGCTGGCCCGTGGCCGGTCCCCCGCCGTACTTCTCCTCGGCCGCGCACTACGACGCGCTGGCCGTCTCGCTCCAGGAGGCCGGCGCGACCCGCGGGGAACGCTCCCTGTACTGGGACGTGCGGCCGTGCGCGCATCTGCCCACCGTGGAGATCAGGGCGATGGACGTGCCCGCGACCGTCGAGGAGGCGGCGGTCCTCGCGGTGCTGGTGCGGGCGCTGGTCGTACGGGCCCTGGAGCGGGTGCGGGGCGGCGACCCCGGGCCCGCCATGGAGGAGGCGCTGCTGCGGGCCGCGTACTGGCGCTGTGCCCGCGACGGTCTGGGCGGCCAGGGCCTGGACCCGCGGACCAACCGGCTCGTGCCGGTCGCCCACCAGGTCAGACGGCTTGTGGAGCACGTCAGGCCGGTTCTGGAGGAGCATCACGAGCTGCCCCGGGTGCGGGCGGTGCTGCGCCACCTCCTCACGCACGGCGGCGGCGCCGAACGCCAGCGCGCCGTGCACGCGCGCGGGGGCAGCCTGCGCGACGTCGTCGACGACCTCGCCGCCCGCACGGCCGCGGGCCGGACGCCGGACGCCTCGCACCGGCCGAGGCTGCCCGGCACCGAGCGGACGGCGGCGAACTGACGCCCCCGGGCGGAAGGAGCGGACCGGGCGGCCACGGCAGGTGGGCCAGGTCGGCAGGAGCGGCTCCGCCTCGTGCCGGCCGGTCGAAGGTCCCGCGCGGCTCGGGGTGGTAACCGGCCATGGTCGCGAACAGGTGCGCGTCCTCGCCGGCGTCCCTCCCAGCCGGCGGCCAGGGGGAGTCAGCCGCCATCGGGGCGCTCTGCCTCGAGGGCGGCCAGGCGGGTGGCCGCGGCGTCGGCTTCGGCGGCGCCGATCCGCGTATAGATGGCCACCGCCTGCCGCAGATCGGCGAGGGCGGCTTGTCGTCGGCCGTCGAGCTCCCGGCTGTGGGCCGCTCCTTCGAGTGCGTGCGCTTCGTCCAAAGGGCTGCGCACCAGGCGCGCCAGGCGCAACGCCGCCAGATGTGCCTCCAGCGCGGCGCGCGGTCCCGCGGTCTCGGCGAGAAGGGCTCCCCTGCTGTTCAGTACCTCCGCCTCGCCCTGCCGATCTCCCATGTCCTTGAACAGGCCGAGAGACAGGTCCAGCAGGTCGAGGGCTTCGGCCAGGCTTCCTCTGCGGTGGTGGGCCACACCGATGCCGTGCAGGGTGTGGGCTTCGCCCGGGCGGGCTCCCAGCGCGCGGTACAGGGCGAGGGCCTCGGTCAAGAGGGCGGCCGCTTCCTCGTGGTCCCCGGTGCGCAGCCGGACCCGGCCGAGGCTGCGCAGGGCATTGGCCTGACCGTGCCGGGCGCCGAGGGAGCGGAAGAGCCGCAGCGCCTCGTGCAGCACGGCGGAGGCCGACGCGTACTCCCCTGTCAGCAGCCGCACTTGGCCGAGGTTGCGCAGGGCGTGGGCCTCGCCGATGGGAGCGCTCAACTCCCGGTACAGAGCGAGCGCTTCTTCCAGGATTCCGGCCGCTGAGGCGTAGTCGCCGGTCATTTCCCGTACGCGGCTGAGGGCCCACAGCGTATTGGTCTCGCCCAGCCGGGTGCCCAGTGCGCGGAAGATGGCGAGGGCCTCTTCCAGCGACTCGGCGGCGGCCTCGTAGTCCCCGGTGGCCCGCCGCAACCGCCCCAGATCGTGCAGGGTGTTGGCCTCGCCGTTGCGGTCGCCCAGCGCCCGGTACAGGCGCAGCGCCCGTGCCAGGACGGCCGTGGCGGTGGCGTAGTCGCCGGTGAGCTGGACGATCCAGCCCTGCGTCCGCAGCGTGTTCGCCTCGCCGAGACGGCTGTGCTGCGCGCGGTACAGCCGCAGCGCCTGCTCCAACAGGGGCTGTGCGCCCGCGTAGTCCCCGGTGACCTGTCTGACCCACCCGAGGTCGCGCAGGGTATTGGCCTCGCCGAGAGGGTCGCGCGCGGTGCGGAAGAGTGCCAACGCCTGTGCCAGCGCGGGTTCCGCGGCCGCGTAGTCGCCGGTCAGTTGCAGGGCGCGCCCGAGGTCGCGCAGGGCGTTCGCCTCGTCGTGGGGGTCGTGGTGCCGTGCGGCGGCGGCCGCGGCCCGGTGCAGTGCGACTGCTTGCGGCCAGGGTCCTTCCCGGTGCAGAAAGGCCGCCAGGAGATGCGTGAGCGACACGGCGTCCGAGGGCCGCGGACCGGTGAGCCCTTTCTTGACGCAGGCCAGCAGGTTGGGGCGTTCGGTGCGCATCCAGGCCAGGGCCTGTTCCCGGCTCCCGAAGGCCGGTGGCTCCGCGCCCGTGTCGGAAGGGCCGCTGTCGCCGGGGCGCGGCGTGGTCGTGAGCTTCTGATCCGCCCGGTGGGCGGCACGCCGGTAGTGGCCGAAGAGGCGCTCCAGCGCCTGGGCCCGGTCGGCGCGGGGCTCGCCCTCGGCCAGCGTGGCGGCGTACGCGCGCAGGAGGTCATGGGCGCGATAGCGGTACGGCGCGGGGGATTCGACCAGGTGATCGACGTAGAGGGCTTCCATCTGCCGGCGTACGACGGTCAGGGGGAGGTCGCCGAGAGCGGCGGCGGCGTGCAGGTCCAGGTCGCGCCCGGGGTGCAGGCCCAGGCGGCGGAACAGGTGCTGTCTCTCGGCGGGCAGCACGAGGTAGGACAGGTCGAAGGCGGCGCGCACCGCGCGGTCCCCCGCCTCCAGTTCCCCCAGCCTGTCCTGGGCGGCCGCGAACTCTTCGAGGAAGGCCGCGAGAGGCCAGGCGGGGTGGTGGGCGAGCCGTGCTCCCAGCAGGGTGATGGCCAGGGGAAGGAACCCGCACAGACGCACCGCCTCCGCGACCGCGCCGGCGTTCGACGCGTCGAGTGCGCGGCGAGCCACCCGGGTGAACAGGGCGGCGGCGGTGTCGGGCGGCAGCGGCTCGACGGAGAGCGGCCTGGCCCCGTCCAGAGCCAATAAGCGGCGGCGGCTCGTGACCAGGACGAGGCAGCCGTCGGACGCCGGCAGGAGCGGTTCGACCTGCGCGGCGCCCACGGCGTTGTCCAGCACGAGCAGGACCCGTTTGCCGGCCAGCCGGTCACGCCACAGGGCGGAGCGCGCCTGGAGGCCGTCGGGGAGGTACTGGGGGGCGACGCCGACGCCGTACAGCAGCGTCGCGAGAACGTCGGCCGGTTCGGCGGCGGGCTGCCCCGGTGTGTGGCCGTACAGGTCGACGAACAGCCGGCCGTCGGGGAAGCGGTCGGCCAGCAGGTGGGCCGCCCGCGTCACCAGGGCGGTCTTGCCGACCCCCGGCATCCCGTCCACCGTGTGCACACTCACCACGCGCGTCCCGCCCGGGTCCGCGGCCCGCAGCAACGAACGCAGTTCCTGATCCCGGCCGGTGAAGGCCGCGACGTCCCGGGGCAGGGTGTGGAGCGCGGTCACCGGGGCGGGAGCGGCATACGTGACGTGGTGCAGGTCCCGCCCCGCCATGTACACACGGGACTGGTCGTGGGCGCTCGCTTCGACGCGGACCCGCCACTCCTCGCCCTCCTCGGCGGCGGACGCGTTCACGAACCCGTGACGTGCTGATCTCTGTCGGCCATGACGCCCCTGTCGTCTCCGTGGGCGGGTGTTCCCGCACCGTCCGGGACGCCCCATCATCTCCGGCGGGATGCGGGGGCAACAAGGGGACGTCCGCGGGCGAAGGTGGCGTTCACATGAATCACCCGGTGGCCGCTGGGTACTGACGGGAGATGGCGGCGGGCAGCGGACGGCCGTGGAGGGGACGGCCGTCCGGGCCGGTCGCCGGCCCGGAGAGGGGCCCGGACGCGCCTGCGCCCCTCGCCGTGAGGGCGGGGGGCGCTGGGCGAAGCGGACGGACCGGAGCGGTGCCGGTCAGTCGATGCCGGGGAGGATGTGGGGCTCGGCGAGGTCGTCCTCGTAGCCCGCGAGGCGAATGGGGGCCGCCTTGGACCACGCCTCCAGGTTGCGGAGCTTGTGGGGTCTCACGGCCCGCTCGCCGCCGCGTTCCGCCGGTCGTTTCTCGTGCTTCGTCAGTTCTGGTGTCACCGCGCACTCCTTTGTGTCGCGTAAGGGAAGGCCAAGGGCAGTACGGTCGCGGTGGCGCCGATATGTGGCGGGACCGCGGCCGTGGTCGCCGGCCTGTCCCCGGGGCGGCCGAAGGATGCTTGTGGATCCCTCGTGGCCGCCCGTTCGACCCAGGTTAACCAAATGAGCGCGCCTGTGCTCGATGGAAGCTCAAGACCAGGCAAATTCCGGACAGCGGAAGGGGCCCGGACCAGGGACGCCGCGACCTGCTGTGACGGCTACCACTTGCCGGGCGCGTAGTCCTTGAGGAAGACCCCGTACAGGTCCTCGCCGGCCTGGCCGCGCACGATCGGGTCGTAGACCCGGGCCGCGCCGTCGATCAGGTCCAGCGGGGCGTGGAAGCCCTCCTCCGCGAGGCGCATCTTGTCGGGGTGCGGGCGCTCGTCGGTGATCCAGCCGGTGTCGACCGCCGTCATCAGGATGCGGTCCTTCTCGAACATCTCCTGCGCGCTGGTGCGCGTCAGCATGTTCAGGGCGGCCTTGGCCATGTTGGTGTGCGGGTGGCCCGCGCCCTTGTAGCCGCGGCCGAAGACGCCCTCCATGGCGGAGACGTTCACGATGTAGGCGCGGCCCTCGTCGTTCGCCGCGGCGGCCGCCGCCATGGCGGGACGCAGGTGGCTGATGAGGATGAACGGCGCCGTGGAGTTGCACAGCTGGACTTCGAGCAGCTCGACCGGGCCGACCTCGTCGACGGTCTGGACCCAGCTGTTGGTGTCGTGCAGGTCGGGCACCAGGCCGCCCGCGTCGATCGCCGTACCCGCCGCGATGCGCTCCAAGGACGCCGAGCCGGTGACCAGAGCGAGTCCGGTGACGTCGTCGGCGGTCAGCGCGCCGCCCCCGACGACCGGCAGCGCGGCCACGGCGCCCGAGCCGAAGGTGCCGATCACCTCGGAGGCCGGCAGCTCACCGGCGGGCAGCGGCGCGGACTCGGCGGCGAGCAGCTCGCTGTAGGCCTGCGGGGAACGGCGTACGGTCTGCGCGGCGTTGTTGATCAGTACGTCGAGGGGCCCCTCGGCGGCGACCGACTCGGCGAGCGCGACGACCTGGGCCGGGTCGCGCAGGTCGATGCCGACGATCTTCAGCCGGTGGATCCACTCGTCGCTGTCGGGCATCGCCTTGAAGCGGCGGATCGCGTCGCTCGGGAAGCGGGTCGTGATCGTCGTGTGCGCGCCGTCCCGCAGCAGCCGCAGCGCGATGTACATGCCGATCTTGGCGCGGCCGCCGGTGAGCAGGGCGCGCTTGCCGCTCAGGTCGGTGCGGGCGTCGCGGCGCGCGCGGTTCTCGGCGGCGCACGCCTGGCAGAGCTGGTGGTAGAACGCGTCGACCTCGACGTACCGCGTCTTGCAGGTGTAGCAGGAACGCGGGCGCTGGAGTATCCCCGCGATCTCGCCCTGCGCCGAGGAGGAGGGCAGCACGCCGGCCGTCTCGTCGTCGATGCGGTCGGCGGAGCCGGTCGCGGTGGCCTCGGTGACCGCCCGGTCGTGGGCGGTCTTGGCGGCGCGGCGCTCCTGGCGACGGCGCTGCTTGACCGTGCGGTAGATCCCGGCCGTCGCCCGGCGCACCGCGATGGCGTCGGGGTGGTCGACGTCCAGCTTGTCCAGCTCGTCGAGCACGCTCAGGCAGACGGCGAGACGGTCCGGGTCGATGCCGGGACCGTACGCGACGGTCTCCTCCTGGCTTTCGTCTGTCACCGTCATCGCCGTTGCCCTCGTGTCATTCCGTGCCGCGGCGCGCCTGGTCGTCCGCGGAAGCTCCAAAAGCGGAACTTTACGTAGCACCGGGCCCGGTCACCAAACCCGTGCCGCCACGCCCGCCGCACACGACCACCCGAGGCGCTACCGAGGGTCAGCGGACGCTCACTCGACGCGCTGCCCCTTGCCCAGCGCGATCACCCCGGCCTTCGACACCGTGTACAGCTCCTCGTCGCGTTCCGGGTTGACGCCGATGGTCGCCCCCGGCGGCACGTCGATGTTCTTGTCCAGGACGGCGCCGCGGACCACCGCACCCCGGCCCACCCGCACGTTGTGGTGCAGCACCGAGCCCTGCACGACCGCGCCTTCCTCGATGGTCACACCGGGCGAGAGGACGGAGCGGGTGACCTGGCCGCGGATGACGCACCCCGGGCTGACGATCGACTCCCCCGCGATGCCGCCCGCGCAGAACCGGGCGGGGGGCAGGCCGCTGGAGTGGGTGTAGATGGGCCAGTTCCGGTTGTCGAGGTTGAAGACGGGCTGGTCGGAGATCAGGTCCATGTGGGCGTCGTAGTACGAGTCCAGGGTGCCGACGTCACGCCAGTAGCCGTGGTCGCGCAGGGTCTCGCCGGGGACGTGGTTGGCGTCGAAGTCGTACACCTGGGCGAGGCCGCGTTCGGTGAGCAGGGGCAGGATGGAGCCGCCCATGTCGTGGGCCGACTCCTCGTCCTCGGCGTCCTGCTGGAGCGTGTCGACGAGTGTCTTCGTGGTGAACAGGTAGTTGCCCATGGAGGCGAAGACCTGGAGCGGGGAGTCCGGCAGGCCCGGCGGGTCGGCGGGCTTCTCCAGGAAGCGTTCGACGCGTGTCCCGTCGCGCGCGGGCGTGATGATGCCGAAGGAGGACGCCTCGGCGCGCGGCACCCTGATGCCGGCGACGGTGACCGCCGCGCCGTTGTCGATGTGCTGCTGGAGCATCTGCCGCGGGTCCATGCGGTAGACGTGGTCGGCGCCGAACACCGCGATGTAGTCGGGCTGTTCGTCGTGGACGAGGTTGAGCGACTGCAGAATCGCGTCCGCGCTGCCCAAATACCAGCGCGGGCCGAGGCGTTGCTGGGCGGGCACGGGGGTGACGTAGTTGCCGAGCAGGCTCGACATGCGCCACGTCGTCGTCACGTGCCGGTCCAGGGAGTGCGACTTGTACTGCGTCAGGACGCACACGCGCAGGATGTCGGCGTTGACGAGGTTGGACAGGACGAAGTCCACGAGGCGGTACGTCCCGCCGAACGTGACCGCCGGTTTGGCCCGGTCGGCGGTGAGCGGCATCAGCCGCTTCCCCTCTCCGCCCGCGAGCACGATGCCGAGCACCGAAGGACCACCGCGCATCCCAGTCTCCTACCTGTCGACCTGATGGGTCTCGCCGATGATCCGTCGGCCGTCGGGCCGCCCGCCGGCGCGCAGGACCTCCTCGTACACCTCCACCGTGCGCCGGGCCACGGCGCCCCAGGCGAACTCGTCCTCGGCCCGGCGGCGTCCGGCCGCTCCCATCGCCGCGGCCCGCCCGGGGTCGCCGGCCAGTTCGTTCAGCAGTACCCCGAGATCACGCTCGAAGCCTTCGGGGTCCTTCGGCTCGTACGGGACGAGCAGCCCTGTCGCCCCGTCCTGGACGACCTCGGGGATGCCGCCGACCCGGGAGGCGACGACGGCTGTGCCGCATGCCATCGCCTCGAGGTTGACGATGCCCAGCGGTTCGTACACCGAGGGGCAGACGAACACGGCGGCGTGCGTGAGGAGTTGGATCACCTGGGGGCGGGGCAGCATCTGGGGGATCCATCGGACGCCGACGCGGTCGCGGCTCAACTCCTCGAAGAGGAGCCGGAACTCGGCGTCCGTCTCGGGGGTGTCGGGCGCTCCTGCGCACAGGACGAGCTGGACGCCGTCGTCCAGGGCGCGGGCGGCGCGCAGCAGGTGGGGCACGCCCTTCTGCCGGGTGATGCGCCCGACGAACAGCACATAGGGACGCCCGGGGTCGATGCCGAGCCGCTCCAGGACGTGCGTGCCCGGGTCGGGGCGGTACAGCCCGGTGTCGATGCCGTTGTGCACGACGTGGACCTTCGCCGGGTCGAGTGCGGGGTAGCAGGCGAGGATGTCCTCGCGCATGGCACCGGACACCGCGATCACCGCGTCGGCGGACTCGGCGGCGGTCTGCTCGGCCCAGCGGGAAAGGGCGTATCCGCCGCCCAGTTGCTCGGCCTTCCAGGGGCGCAGGGGCTCCAGGGAGTGGGCGGTCAGCACATGCGGGACGCCGTGCAGGAGCTTGCCGAGATGGCCCGCGAGGTTGGCGTACCAGGTGTGGGAGTGGACCAGTTCGCGGCCGTCCAGCGCGGCGGCCATGGCGAGGTCCACGGAGAAGGTGCGCAGCGCGTCGTTGGCGTCGCCGAGGGCGGGCCAGGCCCGGTGCCGCAGTACTCCGTCGCCCGCGCCGTCGCCCCAGCAGTGCACGTCGAGGTCGACGAGGGAGCGTAACTCCCTTGCCAGAAACTCGACATGGACGCCCGCGCCGCCGTACACATCGGGCGGGTACTCCCGGGTGAGCAGTCCCACTTTCACGGAGAACCCTCCGTCGTCCGCCTGAGGTCGGCCACGCCCCCTCATGGTCACCCAGACACGGCTCAGGGGGAAGACCGCGTCGGCGGCCGTTCGAAGCAGCAGTCGCCGCACACGCCGCCGCCGGGGCAGCGGTAGTAGAGGCAGCAGCTGCGACGCCGGAAGGCGGCGGGGCCCAGGGTGCCGGTGGTGCGCAGGTCGGGGTGGTCGAACAGCGCCTCGGCGAGGCGGAGGGCCCGCTCCCCCACGCCCTCGCGCCGCTCCCGCGCCGCCCAGCCGCGCAGTTCGCGCGCGGCGCCCGCGAGCGCGGAGCCCGCGTTGCCCCACAGCAGCCCCGCGGAGATCCGGTACCGGGCGCGCAACGCCTCGGCGAGCGGGGCGAGATGGGCGCTCTGCACGGCGTCCCGTAGGGTCGCGGCGGCCGCGTCCGGGTCCGCGCCGACGGGCAGGGCGCGTACGTCACCGAGCCACAGGTCGTCCGGCGAGGTGGCCCGCGCGTCCCAGCGCAGCCGGGCGGGGTCGAGGTCGGGCACCGCGCCGTACAGCGCCGCGCAGCCGAGCCCGACCGACCAGAGCCGGGCGGCGAGCCCCAGGTGCGCCACGGAGACCCCGACGCGCTCCTCGGGGGCGCCGAGGCGCCGCGCGACCTCGGCGACGCGCGAGGACAGCGGGTCCGGGCCCGCCGGCGGCGCGTACACCTGCGAGAACGCGACGGCGCCCTCGGGCGCGGGTCCTTGCCGCAGGGCGAAGAAGCCGCCGACGGAGCGGAGTTCTGCCAGGTCGATACGGGTGGTCACGACAGCAGTACAGCAAGTGGCGCGCCGCTCGTGGCCGCCGGGGTGGCCGTCCGCGCCCTCCGGCGCCCGCCCCTCGACCCTGAGAGGGCTCCCCGCCCTGGGGAGGACGCGGCCGGGGGCGTACTCCATCGGCAGTAGGACCCAGTGCCTGCTCAGGGACGACGACGCGGGCCGATTCGCGCGGCATCGTGGTAACCATGGAAGCCGACCGTTCGCCTCGCCGGGACCACCGGACACACCGCGCGCCGCGGAGCACCTCATGAGTGCCCTCGCGCTGTCCGTGCTGCTCTCCCTCGTCTCCGCCGTGGCGTACGCCGGCGGGGCGATCCTGCAGGAGCGGGTCGCGGCGACGACCCCGGAGCAGCGGTACGCGCCGCTGCGCCGCGGCGCCTGGTGGACCGCGATCGCCCTGAACGGCCTGGGCGCGCTGCTGCACGTCGTGGCGCTCGCCTACGGCCCGCTCAGCCTCGTGCAGCCGCTCGGCGCCCTGACCATCGTCTTCGCGCTGCCCCTGGCGGCCGTGTTCGTGCACCGCCGGGCCGGGGCCACCGCGTGGCGCGGCGCGGTCATGGCGACGGTGGGGCTCGCCGGGCTCCTCTCCCTCACCTCGGCGGCGGACTCGCGGTCGCTGGGCGGCGCCGACCGCCTGCTGCTGGCCCTGATCACGGGCGGCGGCGTGCTGGCCCTCGCGGTGGCGGCGCACGCCGCGCACCGCCACCCCGTGGTGCGCAGCGTGCTCCTGGCCTGTGCGGCAGGCGCGGCCTTCGGCATCGCCTCGGTCTTCACCAAGACCGTGGCGGTGGACTGGGGCCAGGACGCCACGGTCATCCAGCAGCTGCCGAGCCTCGCCGTGATCGCGGTGCTTGCGGCGGCCGGGGTGCTGCTCTCGCAGGCCTCGTACCGGGGCGCGGGCCTCGCGGCGCCGCTGGCGACGGTGACAGTCGTGAACCCGGTGGTCGCGGCGGCGGTCGGCCTGACCCTCTTCGGGGAAACCTTCCGCTACGGCACCCTGGGCGCCGTCCTGGCGCTCGGCTGCGGGGTCGTCGCCGGAGGCGGGCTGCTCCTGCTGACCACCGAGCGGATCGCCCGGGAGGCCTCGCCCGTATCGGGGGCCGTACCGGAGGGCGAGACCGTGTCCGAGGGCGTGGGCCTGCCGGTGGGGCGGGGCGAGCCGGCCGTGCCGCGACCGGTGCCTGGTCCTGTCCCGGCCGGGCCGTGCCTCGCGTACGGGGCGCTTCCGGCCGTGCCGTCCCAGCCCGCCCCGTCGTCCCAGGCCACCCCGTCGTCCCAGGCCGCGCAGGTGGCTCGGGTGGCGCGGACGCGTCGCCGGGCCGCGCACCGGCACGCGAGGCACCGCGAGCGGATGGTGTTCTGAGGGGGCTGGGCCCAGACGTGTGTGCCGGCAGTCAGCTGTGTACGTCCGTCTCAGGTGCGTACGCCCGCTGTCTCAGGCGCGTACGCCCGCTTCAGATGCGTACGCCGCGGGCCCGCAGGTAGGCCAGCGGGTCGATGTCGGAACCGAAGCCGGGCCCCGTCCGCACCTCGAAGTGCAGGTGCGGGCCCGTGCTGTTGCCGGTGGAGCCGGACCGGGCGATGCGCTGCCCCGCGCCGACCTGCTGTCCGGCCCTCACGGAGAGCGCCGAGAGATGCCCGTACTGGCTGTACCTCCCGTCGGCGTGCCGGATGACCACCTCGTAGCCGTAGCTGCCGCCCCAGCCCGCCGAGACGACCCGCCCCGCGGCGATCGCCTTCACGGAGGTCCCGGTGGGCACCGGGAAGTCGACGCCGGTGTGGTAGCCCTTCGACCAGGAACCGCCGGCGGCGCGGTACGGCGTACTGGGCGACGCGGCGACGGGCGCGGAGGCGGCGGACGGCGGGGCGGGCCTGCCCTTCTCGGTGCGGGGGGCGGGGTGGGAGGCCCGCGGCTTCTCCCGCGCCTTCTCGGCGGCCCGCTTCTCGGCGGCCTTCTTCTCCGCCGCCCTCTTCTCCGCCGCTTGCCTCTCGGCGGCTCTCCTCTCGGCGGCCTTCCCGTCGGAGGTCCGCTGCCGGGCCCGGTCGTCGGTGTGCCGCTCGGCCTCGTCCGCCCTGTGGGGGGCGCGAACGCCCTGGCCGTGCACGGAGAGCCGTTGCCCCGGCGTGATGAGATCGGGGTCGTCTCCGATGACGCGCCGGTTGGTGTCGTACAGGCGCTGCCAGCCGCCCCGCACCCGGCGTTCGTCGGCGATCCCGGAGAGGGTGTCGCCGCGTACGACGGTGTACATCCGCGCGCTGCCGGCGGTGGACTGCGGGGTCACCTCCGGTTTGACGTCCCTGACGTCGCGCGTGGCCGGCCCGGTCGCCCGCTTGACCGGTCGCGGCTTGCTCGCGGCGCGGGCCTCGGTGACCTCGGGCGTACCGCCGCCCCTGGTGAGGCCGGCCTTCGCGGAGCACACCGGCCAGGCGCCGGGCCCCTGCGCGTCGAGGACCTTCTCGGCGACGGCGATCTGCTGGCTCTTGGTGGCCCGGTCGGCGCGCGGCGCGTGGACCGTGCCGCCGTACGCCTCCCAGGTGGACTGTTTGAACTGGAGGCCGCCGTAGAAGCCGTTGCCGGTGTTGACGCTCCAGTTGCTGCTGGACTCGCAGGCCGCCACCTTGTCCCAGGTGTCGACGCCGGCGGCGCCGGCCCCGCCCGCGACGGTCAGCGGGAGCGCCATGCCGGCGCCGCCCGCGGTGACCGTGAGCGACGCGCGGTTGATGCGGTTCGGCTGATACCGGCGATGCCGGCCCCGTACGGCCATGGCGAGCCCCCTCGGACACACGTCATCACGGATTGCGCTCAGCGGACACACGACAAGCCCGCAAGCTAGCGGGTCGGACCAATCCGTGACAAGGGCCGGACGCCGAAGGGGAGTTGAGGGTTCAGGGACTCAAATGTCCCGCGAGCCACCGGAGTTGGGCTTGTTGCTGGTAGGGGCCGCCGCCCTCGTGGTCGTTGAAGCCGTAGACCTCCATCGAACGCTCGCTGCCCGCATAGGCGTTGTGGGCGGCGAACACCGTGGAGGGCGGGCACGTCTGGTCCTCCAGGGCGGTGGAGAACAGGGCGGGCGCCCGTCCGCGCGCGGCGAAGTGCACGCCGTCGAAGTAGGAGAGGGTCCGCAGGACGCGCTCCTCCCCGCCCCGACGGGCCTTCAGGTACTGGCCGATCTCCCGGTAGGGCATCCGGTCGGTGAGCGTCGTCGCCCGCGGGAAGTCGCACAGGAACGGCACGTCGGAGGCGATGGCGGCCAGGTCGGGCACGAGACCGCCGACCGCGAGGGCGAGACCGCCGCCCTGGCTGACACCGAGTGCGGCGACCCGCGAGGCGTCCACGAGCGGATGGGCGCGCACCGCCTCGACGGCGCGCACCGCGTCGACGTACAGACGCCGGTAGTAGTACTCGTGCGGGTCCTCGATGCCGCGCGTCATGTACCCGGGGTGGGCGGGCCCGCTGCCCACCGGGTCCGGCGTGTCGCCCTGCGCCCAGCCTGCGCTGCCCTGGCCCCGGGTGTCCATGACGAAGTGCGCGTAGCCGGCCGCGGCCCACAGCAGGTGCATGTGCGGCAGGCCGCGTCCGCCGCCGTATCCGATGTACTCGACGACGGCGGGCAGCGGCTCATCGGCGTCGGCCGGCAGGACCAGCCAGCCCTTCACGGGGTGCCCGCCGAATCCGGCGTACGTGGCATCGAGGACCCGCACGCCCTTCAACGGCAGCTCCACCGCGTCGAACCGTACGTCGAGATCGTGCTGGCGGGCCTCCAGCAGCGTCTTCTCCCAGAAGGCGTCGAAGTCCTCGGGCTCGGGCAACTCCGGTCGGTAACGGCGCAGTTCGTCGAGGGGCAGGTCGAACTGGGGCACGGGCGGCTCCTCCTCAGGACAAGGTGTCGGAGCCTCACGCTATGCCAGTCGTACGGTGTCCGGCAGTGGACTTATCACTGCCGCACGCGAAGGGGCGGGGCACGGTGGCCCCGCCCCTGGACACGCGGAGGTGTCAGGACAGCGGCCCCGGCTGGGGCTGGGGCTCGGGCACCGGGTCGGGGCCGGGCGGCTTGGGGACCGGCGAGGGCGAGGGCTGCGGGGTGGGCCGCGGCTCGGGGTGCGGGACGGGGTCCGGGTCCGGGAAGGGCCTCTCCGGTTCGGGGAGCGGTCCCGGCGGAACGGGGTCAGGGAACGGATGGGTCATGTGCGATCCTCCAGCCAGTGGTTCGTCGGCTTCTCCCCCGCCTACCCGGGTCCCCCGGCCCCAAGCCTGACATCATTCGGCCCCAGGCGCCCCAGCGGCATCGCCCCACGGGGCACGGCGCGGGACGAACGGGTGACTCCACGACTACCGCGCCACGCCGCTCCGCCCTGGAACCCACCCGCCCCACCCGTATCGACCCCGGCGTTTCAGCCAGTCCCCGCCTCCGCGTCAGGCCCGCGCCTGCGGTGTTCGGGGGGTGAGGGGCCCGGGGGCGCAAGGGCCGAGGTACGTCCGGAATCGAGCGCGTTCGATTCGGTGGGGGCGTCGTTGGTCCGGGCAGCGCCGAGCCGTCCCGGTCGGCGCCGTCCTTCAGGAGGGATACGGGTGACTGTGACCGACACGTCGAACGCCAACGCGGAGATGCCACCCCCGCCACCGCCCGCCGTCATCACCTTCGAGGGCAAGGCGGGCCAGAACCCCCTGGCCGACGCCGGTTTCGGCGCCCTGTGCCGGCGTCTTCCGTCCGTCCTCGGCCACACCGCGCGCATGGCGTGGGCCGTCGACCGGCCGAGCGTCGTACTGCTCCTGGTGTGCCAGGCCCTGACCGGCGTCGCGGCCGCCGTCGTCCTCACGTTCACCGCCGGGGCGATGACGCACGTCCTGGGGACCGGCACGGTGTCCGAACGCCTGCACGCCGCCCTGCCCGCCCTGATCGTCGTGGCTGTCGCCTCGGGCGTCGGCCGCGCCAGTGGCGCCCTGGCCTCCTACGCCGACGGCCGGATCACTCCCCTGCTGACGACGGAGGCCGATGTCGCCCTCGTCGCGGCCGTGTGCCGGGTGGAGTCCTCCGCGTACGGCGAGGACGGGTTCGCCGACCGGCAGGAGGCCGCCGAGGTCGGCGTCACCCGGACCCGGCTGATGGTCCAGGACGCCCAGCGGTTCATGTCCGCGCTGATCCGCATGGTCGCCGCGGGCGGGGTGATCACGGCGCTGCACCCCCTGATGCTGCCCCTGCTCCTGCTGGCCGTGCTCCCCGCCGGCGCCGGGGCCGTGCTGTCCGCCCGCGTCGACTACGAGACCCACTACCTCAACGTGGGCGACCGCAACGTCCGCTCCATGATGCGCTGGTGGGCCACCTACTCCCGCTTCGGCGACGAGGTCCGCGCGAACGGCATGACCGGCTACCTCCTGTACTGGTACGGCGCCCTGTCCGACCGGATCGACCGCCGCACCCTGACCGCGGCGCCCCGCATGCTGCGCATCGTCCTCGCCACCAGCGCCCTCGGCGGACTCTTCCTGCTGGCCACCTGGGCCACCCTCGCGTGGCTGGCCGCGACCGGCAAGGTGGCCCTGCCCGTCGCCGCGACGGCCGTCGTCGCCGTCCAGACGACCCTGGCCGCGCTCTCCCAGTTCGTCATCCACGGCGCCGCCATGTTCCACACCTCGCTGTATCTGGCGGACATGCGGTCCTTCCTCGACATGGCGGGCGAGCGCGCCCCCAAGCGCGGGGACGCCACCATCCCCGAGCGCGTGGACGAGATCCGGCTCGACGAGGTCGTCTACCGCTACCCCGGCAAGGAGGAACCGGCCGTCGCCGGCGTCTCGCTCACGCTGCGCCGCGGCGAGATCCTGGCCGTCGTCGGGGAGAACGGCTCGGGCAAGTCGACGCTGGCCAAACTGATCACCGGCATCCTCCTCGCCGACAAGGGCCGCGTCCTGTGGGACGGCGTCGACCTCGCCGGGGCCCAGCCGGACGCCGTGTGGAAGCGCACCGCGCTCGTCCCGCAGAACTTCGCGTGCTGGCCGCTGCGCGCCCGCGAGAACATCACCCTGGGCCAGCCGAAGACGTACGACGACGGGCCCGTGTGGGAGGTGATCGACGCCGTCGGCATGCGGGAGGCGATCGAGAAGCTGCCCAAGCAGCTCGACACCCTGCTCGCCAAGGAGCTGTGGGGCGGCGCCGAGCTGTCCGGCGGGCAATGGCAGCGCCTCGTCTGCGGCCGGGCCCTGTACCGGCGGACGCCGCTGCTCATCCTGGACGAGCCGACCTCGCAGATGGACGCCCGCGGCGAGCACGCCATCTTCCTGGAGATCAAGCGCATCGCCGCCGAACGCATGACGATCGTGGTCACCCACCAGCTGGAGAACACCCGCCTCGCCGACCGCGTCCTCGTCATGGACCAGGGCCGCGTCATCGAGGACGGTGACTACGAGAGCTTGGTGGGCGCCGGAGGCCTGTTCGCCGAACTCGTCGCCTTGGCCAAGGACCGCTGACGTCCCGGCCGGCCCGGCGGGACGTCCCTCGATTCCCACCGGCCGGTGGTACGGACGTAGGCGTGGATCACGGAGAGCATCGCCAGGACGAGGAGGGGCCCGGCCACCCACGGGTGGCGGGCCATGTCCGTCGGCAGCCAGCGGTAGGAGACCAGGAGCGCGGCGAAGACGACCGTGCCGTGGGCGACCAGCCGCAGCCCCGACCGGTCCCAGCCGCGGTCGAACGTGCGCAGCGCCGCCTCGATCGTGAGCGCGAACACCACGCCCGCGATGAGGTCCACCCCGTAGTGGTAGCCGAAGCCCAGCGTCGCGCTGAGCGTGGCGATCAGCCAGAACGTGCCCGCGTGGCGCAGCAGCCTCGGCCCCTTGCGGGAGTGGATGAAGATGGCCGTCGCCCACGCCGTGTGCAGGCTGGGCACGCAGTTGCGGGGGGTGAGTCCGTCGTACGGGACCGGGTGCGGGGAAGTGAACGGCGGCGGTGTGTTCGGCCACAGGTCGGCCACCGCCCACTGCACGCCGCCGGTGCCGGAGGTGCCCGGGCCGTAGGCGAAGATCGGCCCGACCACCGGGAAGATCATGTAGATGGCGGGGCCGACGAGCCCGATGACCAGGAAGGTGCGGACGAGGTGGTGCCTCGGGAACCGGCGCTCGACGGCCACATTGCGCAGCTGGTGGAAGGCGACGACGATCGCGGCCACCGCGAGTTGGGCGTAGACCAGGTCGAGGATGTGGGTGGGGACGGGACCGGAGGCCCTCAGGAGGCAGCCGGCGAGCCAGGAGGGGTTGCCGAGCGCGTGATCGGCGGCGGCCACGTAAGGGTCGAGCACCGTCGGGCGGGTCTTCGCCGTGATGAGCAGCCAGGTGTCGCCGGTCTTGCGGCCGGCCACCAGGAGGAGGCCGAGACCGACGCCCTTCAGCAGCAGGGCGCGTTCGCCTCCGGTGCGGCGCGTGAGGGCGATGACGGCGCAGCCGAGCATCACCCACAGCGCGCCGTTGCCGAAGAACTGGTCCTCGGGTGTCTCGGCGCCGGCCGCCCAGCGCACCAGGATGAAGACGGCGTCGATGCCGATCGCGGCACCGGCCGCGATGAACCGCTCCCGCCAGGTGAGCACCACCATCATCAGGATCAGGCCGCCGTACAGCGGTCCCGGCTTGGGCGGGAACACCACCTCGCGCACCTGGTTGGTGAGCGGCCCCGGCTCGCCGCCGTAGTGGCGCGCGGCGATCTCCAGCGCGACGAGGAACCCGAGGGCCACCGCGCCTGCCGCGGCCCACAGGACCACCCGTGGTTGACGGCACGCGGCGAGGAGGGCTCTGCGGTCTATTCGGGGCAACACGGTACGGCTTCCTGGCGGTGGCGTGGAGGGCGATGAGGGTGCTCATCAGCACCGATCATGCCACCGGCCCCGTGCGGCGATTCGGGCGGCTTCGCACCGATCGCGCCGGGGCGGGAATCGGGCGGGCCGGCGCCCCCCAGGCCGGACGTCGTGGAGGCCCCGCTGCCAGGGCATCGGGGCCTCCACGACGGGGCGGGCCGTCAGGCGGGGGTCGCCGCCTCCGTCTCGAAGGCGCGCAGCAGATCCGCGGCGACGCTCACGGCGATGGTCGCCGGCTCCTTGCCGGTGATGTCGGCGATCCCGATCGGGGTCTTGATCCGGTCGATGGTGGCGTCGTCGTGCCCGCCCTCGGTGGCGAGGCGCTTGCGGAACCGCACCCACTTGGCCGCCGACCCGATCAGCCCGATGGAGCCGAGGTGATCCGTGCGCAGGGCCGCGTCGCACAGAGCGGCGTCCTCGGCGTGGTCGTGGGTCATGATCAGGACGTGGGTGCCGCGCGGCAGCCGCTCCAGCACCTCCTCGGGCAGCAGCGGCGTGTGGTGCGTGTGCACCTGCGCCACCGCGTCCGCCAGGACGTCGAGCCGTTCCTCGCCGAGCATGTCGGAACGGGAGTCGATCAGGTGCAGGTCGAGGTCCTGGCGGGCGAGGATGCGCGCCAGTTCCAGGCCGACGTGCCCGACCCCGAAGATCGCCACGGCCCGCACCACCGGGAGCGGTTCGAGCAGCACCGAGACCGTGCCGCCGCAGCACTGCACACCGTGCTGGTTGGTGACCTTGTCGTTCAGGGCGAAGTCGATCAGCTCCGGCTCCCGCACGGACGCGGCGATCATCTCCCGGGCCCGGTCGATGGCGACGGCCTCGACGTTGCCTCCCCCGATCGAGCCCCAGGTCCGGGTGTGCCCCACGACGAGTTTGGCGCCGGCGTCGCGCGGGGCGTGGCCGCGCACGGTCGCGACGGTCACGAGCACGCCGGACTCGCGGCGTGCCCGCAACCGCGCGACCGCGGCGACCCAGGTCATGTCAGGCACCGCTCAGCGCTTCCGCGTCGGCACGGACATCCGCCACGACCCGGTCGTCCCCGGCCCGCCCGATGCCGTCCACGCCCTCGGCGCCGACCTGCTCCGCCAGGCGGGCCCCGCCCTGACGCGCCTCCTGGATCGCCCAGTACACCGCCTCCGGCGTCGCGGGTGAGGCCAGCTCGACGCCGACGCCGCTCGGCCCGAACGCGGCGGCGGCCTGCCGCAGCGCCTCGCGCACCGAGAACGCCAGCATCAGCGGCGGCTCACCGACCGCCTTGGAGCCGTAGACCGCGCCCTCCTCGGTGGCGTTCTCCAGCAGCCTGACGTTGAACTCCTCGGGCATCTCCGAGAAGCTCGGCAGCTTGTACGTGCTGGCCGCCTGGGTCTGGAGCCGGCCGCGGTTGGGGCCGTCACCGGTGTCCCAGCGCAGGTCCTCCAGCGTCAGCCAGCCCGCGCCCTGCACGAACCCGCCCTCGACCTGACCGATGTCGATCAGCGGGGAGAGGCTGTCGCCGACGTCGTGCACGATGTCCACGCGCCGGATGCGGTACGCGCCGGTGAAGCCGTCCACCTCCACCTCGGTCGCGGCGGCGCCGAGGGCGAAGTACTTGAACGGCGAGCCCCGGAACGTCGTGACGTCCCAGTGCAGGCCCTCGGTCCGGTAGAAGCCCGCTGCCGAGAGCTGGACCCGCTGGATGTACGCGGTGCGCACCAGGTCGTCCCAGGCCAGCTCCTTGTCGCTGCCGAGGCTGCGGGCGATGCCCTCGACGATGCGTACGTCCGAGGCGTTCGCGCCCAGCTGGGAGCCGGCGACCTGGAGCAGCCTGTCGCGCAGCTGCTCGCAGGCGTTCTTGATCGCGCCGCCGTTCAGGTCGGCGCCGGAACTGGCCGCGGTGGCCGAGGTGTTGGGCACCTTGTCGGTCCGCGTCGGGGCGAGCCGGACCTTGTGCAGCGGGATGCCCAGCGTGGTCGCGGCGACCTGCATCATCTTGGTGTGCAGGCCCTGGCCCATCTCGGTGCCGCCGTGGTTGATCAGGACCGAGCCGTCCTTGTAGATCAGCACCAGCGCGCCGCCCTGGTTGAAGGCGGTGAGGTTGAAGGAGATGCCGAACTTGATGCCGGTGACGGCGAGCGCCCGCTTGGTGTGCGGGTGCGCGGCGTTGAAGGCGGCGATCTCGCGCTTGCGTGCGGCGACGCCGCCGTCCTCCTGCACCTGCCGCCAGACGGTGGAGATCCGTTCGGCCTGCGTGACCGGCTGGCCGTACGGCGTGGTCTGGCCCTGGCCCGGCCGGTAGAAGTTGCGCTCGCGCAGGTCCATGGGGTCAAGGCCCAGCCGTGGTGCGACGCGGCCGAGGATGTCCTCGATCACGAGCATGCCCTGGGGGCCGCCGAAGCCGCGGAAGGCGGTGTTGGAGACCGTGTTGGTCTTGGCGATGCGGCCGGCGACGCGGGCGTTGGGGATCCAGTACGTGTTGTCGATGTGGCACAGCGCGCGGGCGAGGACGGGCTCGGACAGGTCCAGGCTCCAGCCGCCGTCCGCGGTCAGGGTGGCGTCCAGGGCCTGGATGCGGCCCTCGGCGTCGAAGCCGATCTTCCAGGTGGAGTGGAAGCCGTGCCGCTTGCCGGACATCGTCAGGTCCTGGGTGCGGTTGAGCCGGAACCGCACCGGGCGGCCGGTCAGCTTGGCGCCGAGCGCGGCGACGGCCGCGAAGCCGTGCGGCTGCATCTCCTTGCCGCCGAAGCCGCCGCCCATCCGCAGACACTGCACGGTCACCTCGTGCGAGGGCACGCCGAGCACGTGCGAGACGATCTCCTGCGTCTCGGAGGGGTGCTGGGTGCTGCTCTGGATGAACAGCTGCCCGTTCTCGTCGACCTGGGCGAGCGCGGCGTGCGTCTCCAGGTAGAAGTGCTCCTGCCCGGCGAACTGGAACTCGCCGGTGAACACGTGCGCGGACTCGGCGAAGCCCGCGTCGATGTCGCCGGTCTCCATCAGGGGCGTGGCCCCGTGGAAGCTGCCGGCCGCGATGGCCTCCTGGAGCGTGACCAGGGAGGGCAGCTCCTCCAGCTCCACCTCGACGGCCGCCGCGCCGAGCCGGGCCGCCTCCAGGCTCTCGCCGAGCACCCAGGCGACGGCGTGGCCGTGGAACATGACCTCGTCGGGGAAGAGCGGTTCGTCGTGCTTCATGCCGGCGTCGTTGACGCCGGGCACGTCGGCGCCGGTGAGGACGCGAACCACGCCGGGCACGGCCAGCGCGGGCTCGGTGCGCAGCGCGGTGATGCGGCCGCGGGCCTTCATGACCTGCACCGGGTAGGCGTGCAGGACGTCCTTGGTGCGCTGGACCAGGTCGTCGGTGTACAGCGCGGTGCCGGTGACGTGCTGGAAGGCGCTTTCGTGCGGCAGGGCGACGCCGACCAGGGGCTTCTCGGGACGTTCGGACAAATGGCTCATGACTTCGCCGCCTCGGGGGTCTGTGCGTGCAGCTTCAGCAGGCTCTGGCCGAGCATCGCGGAACGGTAGAGGGAGCTGGCGCGGTGGTCGTCCATCGGCGTTCCCTCGCCCCGCAGTACGCGCGCGGCGGCCTCGACGGTCGACGGCGACCACGGCTCGCCCTCCAGGGCCGCCTCGGTGGCGAGCGCGCGGATCGGGGTGGCGGCCACGCCGCCCAGGCCGATGCGGGCCTTGCGGACGACGCCGTCCTCGATGTCGAGCGCGAAGGCGACCGCCACGCTGGAGATGTCGTCGAAGCGCCGCTTGGCGATCTTGTGGAAGGCCGTGACGGGTGCCAGCGGCCGGGGGACGCGCACCGCGCGGATCAGCTCGCCGGGGCGGCGCACGCTCTGCCGGTAGCCGGTGAAGTAGTCCGCCAGCGGCACCTCGCGCTCGCCGTCGGCGTCGGTGAGGACCACCGACGCCTCCAGCGCGAGCAGCACCGGCGGGCTGTCGCCGATGGGCGAGCCGGTGCCGAGGTTGCCGCCGAGGGTCGCTCCGTTGCGGATGAGGCGGGAGGCGAACTGCGGGAACAGGTCGGCGAGGAGCGGGACTTCGCCGTCCAGGCGGCGCTCGATCTCGGTGAGCGTGAGCGCCGCGCCGATCTCGATGGAGTCGGCCTCGACGCGCAGCTCCCGCATCTCGGGCAGCCGGTCGATCGCGATCACGCAATTCGCGCGCCGGGCGCGGATGTTGACCTCGACGCCCCAGTCGGTGGAGCCGGCGACGACGACCGCGTCCGGTCGCTCGCGCAGCAGCTCCAGTGTCTCGGCCAGGGTGTCGCGCCGCAGGAACGTGCTGTCGTCGCGGGTGTACTCGGTGGCGACCGGGGCGGGCGGCGCCTGCTCGCGGCGCTGGGCCAGCGGGTCCTCGTCGGTGGGCTCACCGACGGCGAACGCGGCGTCGCGGATGGGGCGGTAGCCGGTGCAGCGGCACAGGTTTCCGCTCAGCGCGTGCAGGTCGAAGCCGTTCGGGCCGTGCTCGGCGTCGGCGCCGTCGAGCGCGCCGTCGGCCGCTTCCGGGTGGGCGCAGCGGTCGGGCCGGTAGTACTCGGAGGCCATGCTGCAGATGAATCCCGGGGTGCAGTAGCCGCACTGGGAGCCGCCGCGGGCCGCCATCTCCTCCTGCACCGGGTGCAGGGCCGAGAAGGCGCCGGGGGCGCCGCCGGTGGCGAGGCCCTCGGCGGTGACGACCTCCTGGCCGTCGAGCGCGGCGGCCGGGATCAGGCAGGCGTTGACCGCCACCCAGTCGGTGGGCTTGTTCACCCCGGGGCGGGCCACGAGGACCGAACAGGCGCCGCACTCGCCCTCGGCGCAGCCCTCCTTGGTGCCGGTGAGGCCGCGCTCGCGCAGGAAGTCCAGCGCCGTGGTGTGCGGCGCGGCCGGTGAGATCGGTGCTTCTGTCCCGTTGACCGTGATCCGCGCCTCTACCATGACAGGCCACCCATTCGGTGCGTGATCGGTCGGTTCATGATGTTCGCCAATTTTCAGGCAGCTTTCTGTGTTCAGACGCGCCACGCGAAAGGGGTGGGCGCCGGGCGGCACGGCCGGGAGCGGCGTGCCGGAAAGGGCGTGACGGGAGGAACCGGGGATGCGCCGCGAAGGGGCTGCATCAGGCCCTGGACTGCATCAGGTGGGACGTGCCGCGGAAGGGCACGTCAGGACGGCGCGTTCAGCAGCCGTGCGCGATCCGACCCGGGACCCAGGCGGTGCACTGGGCGAGGCGACCGAGATCAGAGCTGGTGTACATCCGTCGATCGCCTCCTTCGGGTGTCATGGGTCGACGTTGACCGCAACGTACTGGCCACGGGCGCGCAGGTCAACGGGTTGACAAATCTGACGATACTCTCTTCGCGCCCGGAGCGCCCCAGGGGCGGACCACCTCTGTGGACCCGTGTGAGCAGGTCAAAGGCCTGTGACTCCGCGCACCGCGGGACGCGCGTACGGCCGAGGGCGATGAGCCGGGCGGTGACCCGAACGCCTCGCTGCTGTTGGCAGGGCCGCGCCGGTGTGGGTTTGCTGGCCGTCCGGGCGCGCGTGGCGTCGTGACCGGTTTCGCATGACGCCGACGGCGCGGGGAACCCGCGTGCCACAACCGCTGCAACCCCCACCCACAGCTACCCCACCAGCTGCCGCGAGGAGAGAGCCATGCGCGCACTGACGTGGCACGGAAGGCGCGACGTACGGGTCGAGACCGTGCCGGACCCCGTGCTGAAGGAACCGACCGACATCATCGTCCGCGTGACGTCTACGGGCATCTGCGGTTCGGATCTGCATTTGTACGAGGTGATGGGTCCCTACCTCGACGCGGGTGACATCCTGGGCCACGAGCCCATGGGGATCGTCGAGGAGATCGGCTCGGCCGTGACCGAGGTCGCGGTCGGTGACCGGGTCGTCGTGCCGTTCAACGTCTCGTGCGGCGACTGCTTCATGTGCAATGCCGGACTGCACTCGCAGTGCGAGACGACGCAGAACCGCGACCAGGGCACGGGCGCCTCGCTGTTCGGCTACACCAAGCTGTACGGACAGGTGCCCGGCGGGCAGGCGGAGCTGTTGCGCGTGCCCTTCGGCAACACCCTCCCCATCAAGGTTCCCGAGGGTCCGCCCGACGACCGGTTCGTCTACCTCTCCGACGTGCTGCCCACCGCGTGGCAGGCCGTGGAGTACGCCGCCATCCCGCCCGGGGGCACCGTGACCGTGCTCGGTCTCGGTCCGATCGGCGCGATGGCCGCCCGGATCGCCCTGCACCGCGGGGCGAGCCTGGTGGTGGGCGTCGATCTGGTCCCCGAGCGGCTGAGCCGGGCCTCCCGGGACGGCGTCAAGGCGCTGGACCTGCGCCGTCACGGCAAGGACATCGGCGAGGCGGTGCGCGAGCTGACCAAGGGCCGCGGCACGGACGCCGTCATCGACGCCGTCGGCATGGAGGCCCACGGCGCGCCGCTGGTCAAGGCGGCGCAGTGGGGCGTGGGCATGCTGCCCGACGCGGTCGGCGCCAAGGTGATGGCGAAGGCGGGCGTCGACCGCCTGGGCGCTCTGTACGCGGCGATCGACATCGTCCGCCGCGGCGGCACGATCTCCCTGTCCGGCGTGTACGGCGGGGCGGCCGACCCGCTGCCGCTCCTGACGATGTTCGACAAGCAGCTCCAGCTGCGCATGGGTCAGGCCAACGTCAAGCGCTGGGTCGACGACATCCTTCCGCTGCTGAGCGACGACGACCCGCTCGGCGTCGACGGTTTCGCCACGCACCACCTCTCCCTGGAGGAGGGCCCAAAGGCGTACGCGACCTTCCAGGCTAAGGAAGACAGCATGATCAAGACCCTGCTGCGGCCGTGACCGGGCCGACCAAGGAGTCCGAAGTCCGCCCGTCCTCCGCGCGTCCCCGCCGGGGCGCCGACGACCTCAGCGGGCGGTCGGCCGTCGTGACGGGCGGATCGCGCGGCCTCGGCCTGCTCATGGCGGACCGGCTGGCCGCCCGGGGCTGCGCCGTCACGCTCGCCGCGCGCGACGGCGGGGAACTGGGCCGGGCCCGCGCCAAGCTGCTCCACCGGCGCCCCGGGGCGCGGGTGCGTACGACGGTCTGTGACGTACGCGAGCGGGCCGAGGTACGCGAGCTGTTCGCGGACACCGGCAAGGCCTTCGGCGGCGTGGACCTGGTGATCGCGAACGCCGGCATCATCCAGGTCGCCCCGCTGGAGTCGCTGCGGGCCGAGGACTTCGAGGACGCGATGCGCTCGATGTTCCACGGAGCCCTGCACACGTCGCTGGAGGCCCTCCCCCATCTCAGGGACAGCCCGGGCGGCGGACGCCTCGCGCTGATCTCCTCCGTCGGAGGGCTGCTCGGCGTGCCGCACCTGCTGCCCTACGCGTGCGCCAAGTCCGCGATCGGCACCCTCGCGGAGGGGCTGCGGGCGGAGACGGCGGGGCGCGGGGTGAGCGTGACGGCCGTGTACCCCGGTCTGATGCGCACCGGCTCCCATCTGCGCGCCCGGTTCGACGGCGAACAGCGCGCGGAGTACGGGTGGTTCTCGACGCTGGCGGGCACTCCGCTGGTGTCCATGAACGCGCCCCGTGCCGCCGAGCGGATCGTGCGGGCCACCGTGCGGCGCCGGGCGCGCCTCGTGCTCACCCCGGCGGCGCGCGCCGCCGACCTGGCGCACGGGATCGCCCCGGCGACGACCACGCGGCTGAGCGGTGTCGCCGCGCGTCTGTTGCCCGCCGCGCCCGCCCACCGTCGCGGGCAGCGCGAGGGCGCGGACATCGACCCGCCCGAAGGACCGGTCTCCCGCGCCGTCCAGCGCCTCGGAAGCGCGCTGAACGAACGTGCCGCCGACGCCTACAACGAACGGGACGGGGGCACCCGCGGGGGGTGAGCCCGGCGTACGGGCACAAGGGGGGCCGGAACCGGGCGATGCGCCCGAAAGGAGGTCATCGGGGCGGCGACCGCCTCCGATGGCCACGAGAAAGTGAGGTCACCATGCCGGCTGGATCCAGCAACAAGCGTGAGCGTCAGTACGAGCACATCAAGGAGAGCGCCGAGGAGCGCGGCGCGTCCAAGAGCCGGGCCAAGGAGATCGCGGCCCGCACGGTCAACAAGGAGCGGGCCCGCTCCGGTGAGGCCAAGACCGCGAGCAGGACGTCGGTGAAGGACCCGAAGTCCGCCTCGCAGCGCGGCGGGGAGCGATCGCACAGCGGCGCTCAGGGTCCCACCAAGGACCAGCTCTACGAAGAGGCCAAGAAGAAGAACATCGACGGCCGTTCCTCGATGAACAAGCAGGAGTTGAAGAAGGCGCTCGGACGCTGAGAAGCGCGGCGCGGGCGCCGAGCGGGCGCTGAGCGACGGTGGGCCCACAGGATGCTGTGGGCCCACCGCTGCTCGCGGCACGCCTCGGTGCGCGGGATCGCCGGCCCCTACCGGATCGGACCGGATGCTTGTGTGGTCGTCGCGCGGGCACTCAGCAGTGGCCGCCGTCCAGCGAATGGGAGATTGCCGATGCGTGCCGTGACCGTCCGCCCCTCGACCGCCGATTCCCTGGAGGTGCGCGACATGCCCGAGCCGGTGCCCGGCGAGGGCGAGCTGCTGGTGGACGGCCTCGCGGCCGGGGTCTGCGGCACCGACAAGGAGATCGTCGCCGGCGAGTACGGTGCGGCGCCGCCCGGCGAGGACCGGCTGATCCTCGGCCACGAGTCGCTGGGGCGGGTGCGCGAGGCACCGGCGGGCAGTGGGTTCACGGCCGGTGACCTGGTGGTCGGGGTGGTGCGCCGCCCGGACCCGCAGCCCTGCGGCGCCTGCGCGCGCGGCGAGTTCGACATGTGCCGCAACGGCCGCTACACCGAGCGCGGCATCAAGGAACGGCACGGCTACGCCAGTCGGTCCTGGACCGTGGAGTGCGACTACGCCGTCAGGCTCGATCCCGGTCTGAAGACGGTCGGGGTGCTGCTGGAGCCGACCACCGTGGTGGCCAAGGCGTGGGAGCAGGTGGAGCGGGTCGGCGGCCGGTCCTGGTTCCAGCCGCGGCGGGCGCTGGTCACCGGGGCGGGGCCGATCGGTCTGCTGGCCGCGCTGCTCGGCGTGCAGCGCGGCCTGGACGTCCACGTGCTCGACCAGGTCACCGAGGGGCCGAAGCCGGAGCTGGTCGCCGACCTCGGTGCGACCTACCACAGCGAGGACATCGGGCGGGTGACCGACGCGATCCGTCCCGACGTGGTGATCGAGGCGACCGGGGTGGGTTCGCTGGTCTTCGAGGCGATGGCGGGCACGGCGACGTACGGCGTGGTGTGTCTGACCGGCGTCTCCCCCACCGGGCGGCGGCTGTCGGTGGACGCCGGATCGCTCAACCGCGACCTGGTGCTGGAGAACGACGTGGTCGTGGGCTCGGTCAACGCCAACCTCCGCCATTACCACCAGGGGGCAAAGGCCCTGGCCAAGGCGGACCGCGGCTGGCTGGAACGGATGATCACCCGGCGCGTGCCCCTGGAGCGCGCCGCCGAGGCGTTCACCCCCCAGGACGACGACATCAAGGTCGTCCTCACCCTCGACTGACCCCTCAGCTGAGGACGGCGTGCCCCGCGGCCCCGCTCCCGACCGGCGTGCGGGTGCTGTGGGCGAGACGGGCCGTGCGGGTGGCGACGTCGACCGTGTACGCGTCGACGGTCATCGCCCGCTCGGACACCTTCAGCACCATGAAGCCGTGGTCGGAGAAGTTCTGCCAGGCGGCGGGGTGGGTGAAGTGGGCCTTGCCGTCACCGGCCTTGCCCGCGGCTCCGCACACGATCTGCCGCGTGCCGCCGGTGCGGGTGGTGGGCTCCAGGATCTGCAGCGTGTGGTCGTGCCCGGACACGATGAGGTCGGCGCGCCCGCACACCACCTCCTCGTACAGCTCCTTGAGGTGGATGCCGCTGGTGTAGTGACCGATCACGAAGCCGTCGTACGAACCGGCGCTGCCGTGCTTGCCGTTGTTGAGGTACGGGTGGTGCCCGAGGACGATCTTCCAGCGCGCCCGGGACGCCTTGAGCGCGCCGTCCAGCCAGCTGCGCTGGGCCCGCATGTAGGGGCCGTTCCAGTGGTAGTGCGGGTCGGGCTGGGCGACGTAGGAGGAGACGGGGTTGGTGTCGAGGGCGAAGAACTCCACCAGCGGATCGCCCTCGCCCGCCGCGGGCAGCGCCACGTTGTAGTAGCGGCTCGGCATGTACCAGCGGGGCGAGCCCTTGGCGTAGGAGACCTCGCGGTCGCCGCGTGCGGGGTCGCCGCCGCTGCCGGGTATCAGGCCGGAGCAGTCGTGGTTGCCGAGGACCATCAGCCACGGCACGTCGAGGCCGGAGTTGGGGTCCTCGAACTTGGTGCGGAACTCCGTGTCGTGGTCGGACTCGGGGCCGTTCTCGTAGATGTTGTCGCCGAGACCGACCGCGAGGCCGACCCCTTCGGCGCGGCAGACCTCACGCGCCGCGGCGGCCACCGCGTACTGCGCCTCCTCGCCCGTTCCGGCGTCGCCGGTCAGGAGCACCGCGTACTCCCCCGAGCGGCCGGGACCGGTCGGCAGCGGGAACTTCCCGGTGCCCGCCGCGGCGGCGGCCCGCGTCCCGCCCGGCAGGGCCGCGAGCACCGCGGTGCCCGCCACCACCCCGCCGAGCACGGTCCGCCGCCGGAGCGCCCGCATCTCGCGGACCCGCTCCCCCACCGGCCCCTGGGCGAGCGCCGGGTCGGCCCCCAGCCACTGGTCCTCCGTCATGTCCGCGTTCGGCGGTATCAACTCGTCGTCGCACATGGGGGGTTTCTCTCACGGGAGAGCATGGGGAGGGTGGGGAATCGATGAACTCCTGGTGGACGTCCGGACACGAGCGGAGGTCAGCGCGCCGCCTCCACGACGCCCGCCCCCGCCGTCGGCTCGCCGCCCTTGGCGAACTGCGTGCGGTACAGCTCCGCGTAGCGCCCCTCCAGGGCCAGCAGTTCCTCGTGCGTGCCCCGTTCGACGACGCGGCCCGCCTCGACGACGAGGATGAGGTCGGCGGAGCGGACCGTGGACAGACGGTGGGCGATCACCACGGCGGTGCGCCCTTCGAGGGCCTCGGCGAGGGCCTCTTGGACGGCGGCCTCGGAGGTGTTGTCGAGGTGGGCCGTCGCCTCGTCGAGGATGACGACCCGCTGCCGGGCCAGCAGGAGCCGCGCGATGGTCATGCGCTGCCGTTCGCCGCCGGAGAGGCGGTAGCCGCGCTCGCCGACCACGGTGTCGAGCCCGTCCGGCAGGGAGCGCACGAGGTCCTCGAGACGGGAGCGGCGCAGCACGTCCCACAGCTCGTCCTCGCTCGCCCCGGGCCGGGCGAGCAGCAGATTGTCGCGCACCGACTCGTGGAAGAGGTGCCCGTCCTGGGTGACCATGCCGAGGGTGGCCCGCAGGGACTCGGCGGTCACCTCCCGTACGTCGACGCCGCCGATGCGCACACTTCCCTCGTCCGTGTCGTACAGCCGCGGGAGCAGTTGCGCGATGGTCGACTTGCCCGCGCCGGAGGAGCCGACGAGGGCGACCGTCTGGCCGGGTTCGGCGCGGAACGACACTCCGTGCAGGACCTCGTCGCCGCCGCGGGTGTCGAGCGAGGCGACCTCTTCGAGGGAGGCGAGGGAGACCTTGTCGGCGGCGGGGTAGCCGAAGCGGACGTCGTCGAACTCGACGGACACGGGGCCCTCGGGAACCGGCACGGCGTCCTTCTTCTCCGCGATGAGCGGCTTCAGGTCGAGGATCTCGAAGACCCTCTCGAAGCTGACGAGGGCGCTCATCACCTCGACGCGGGCGCCGGCCAGCGAGGTCAGCGGCGCGTAGAGCCGGGTGAGCAGCAGGGCGAGCGAGACGACGGCGCCGGCGTCGAGGGCGCCCTCCAGCGTGTAGTAGCCGCCGAGGCCGTAGACCAGGGCGAGCGCGAGCGCCGAGACGAGCGTGAGCGCGGTGATGAACGTGGACTGCGCCATCGCGGTGCGTACGCCGATGTCCCGCACCCGCCGGGCCCGCGCGGCGAACTCGGCGGACTCGTCGTCGGGCCTGCCGAAGAGCTTGATCAGGGTGGCGCCGGGCGCCGAGAAGCGCTCGGTCATCCGGGTGCCCATGGCGGCGTTGTGGTGGGCGGCCTCCCGCTGGAGGCCCGCCATCTTGGATCCCATGCGGCGGGCGGGCACGACGAACACCGGGAGCAGGAGCAGCGCCAGCAGGGTGATCTGCCACGAGAGAGTGAGCATGACGGCGAGCGTCAGCACCAGGGTGACGATGTTGCCGACGACTCCGGAGAGCGTGTTGCTGAAGGCCCGCTGCGCGCCGATGACGTCGTTGTTGAGGCGGCTGACCAGGGCGCCCGTGCGGGTGCGGGTGAAGAAGGCGACGGGCATGCGCTGGACGTGGTCGAAGACGGCGGTCCGCAGGTCCAGGATGAGTCCTTCGCCGAGGTTCGCCGACAGCCAGCGGCTCACCAGCCCGAGGCCCGCCTCCGCGAGCGCGATGGCCGCGATCAGCAGGGCGTACCGCACGACGGTCGAGGAGTCCGAGCCGCGGACGATGGCGTCGACCACCTTGCCCGCGAGGACGGGCGTCGCCACGGCCAGCAGCGCGGTGACGACGCTCAGCAGCACGAACTGCCAGATGCGCCTGCGGTGGGGCCGTGCGAAGGCGCCGATGCGGCGCAGCGTGGCACGGGCGAAGGGTCGGCGGTCCTGCTGCGCGTTCATCACGCTGTGCAGCTGGACCCAGGCGGTGGTTTCCATGCTCATGAAGAGAACGTTAAGACCTCAAGTAAACTTGAGGTCAAGGGTTCGGCCGGATTCACCCGCCCGCCGCACTTTCCCCGGCCCTTCCCCTGCCGCGTCTGTTGACCCGCATGTAACCGGAACGTACTTTTCGCTTCAACTCTTGTGTTCTCCACAGGAGTTATCCCCCTCCTGAGGTGAGAAGGCGAACGCATGCGTGACGTACGAAGGCGTACTCTGCTGTCCGCGATCGGCGGCACGGCGGCCGCGGGAAGCGCGCTGAGTGCCGTCGGGACGGCCGGGGCCGGCACCGCGCAGGCCGCGCCCGGCCGCCGGGGCCCCCACGAGCGGCGGGTCCGGGAACTCCTCGGCCGGATGACGGTGGAGGAGAAGTTCGGTCAGCTCCAGCAGCTGCCGTGGGCCTGGGACACCGGCCCCGGTGGCGGGGCGACCAAGGACGTGGAGGACGCGGCCCGCGCCGGCCGGCTCGGCTCCGTGCTGAGCATCTTCGGCGCCAGGACCACCAACGCGCTCCAGCGCCTGGCCGTCGAGGAGTCCCGGCTCGGCATTCCGCTCGTGTTCGGGCTCGACGTCATCCACGGCTTCTGGACGACGTTCCCGATCCCGCTGGCGCAGGCCGCGAGCTTCGACCCGGAGGTGGCGAGGACGGACGGCGAGGTGTCGGCCAAGGAGGCCCGTTCGAACGGGGTGCACTGGACGTTCGCACCGATGATGGACGTCACGCGCGAGCCGCGCTGGGGCCGGATCGCCGAGGGCAACGGCGAGGATGCGTACCTGACGGCGGCGTTCGCCGCGGCGAAGGTACGGGGCTACCAGGGCGAGCCGGGTGCGCGGGGCAAGGACGGCGGCGACGACCACGACGGTTCGGTGGCGCCCTACCGCGCGAAGGACCGCATCGCCGCCTGCGCCAAGCACTTCGTCGCGTACGGCGGCGCGGAGGGCGGCCGCGACTACAACACGGTGGACGTCTCCGAGTCCCGGCTGCGCAATCTCTACCTCCCGCCGTTCAAGGCGGCTTCGGACGCCGGGGTCGCCACGGTGATGGCGTCCTTCAACACCGTCAGCGGCGTCCCGGCGCACGGCAACACGCACACCCTGACCGACATCCTGAAGAAGGAGTGGGGCTTCGGCGGTGTCGTCGTCAGCGATTGGACCGGCGTCCAGGAGCTGATCCCGCACGGCTTCGCCGAGGACGGCGCGGCGGCCGCCCGGCTGGCCCTCGGCGCGGGCGTGGACGTGGAGATGACCAGCACCCATTTCGTCACGCACGGCAAGAAGCTGCTCCGCGAGGGAAAGATCGACGCGAGGCGGCTGGACGACGCGGTCGCCCGTGTCCTGCGCCTCAAGTTCGACCTCGGGCTCTTCGAGCACCCCTACGTCGACGAGAGCGGCGCCATCGACGGGCCGAGCGGCGCCGCCCGGCGGGCCGCGCGCGAGAGTGCCGCCCGTTCGATGGTCCTGCTGAAGAACGACCGCGCGGCGCTGCCCCTGAAGCGGTCCCTCAGGTCCATCGCGGTCGTCGGCCCCTTCGGTGACTCCGACGACCTGCTCGGCACCTGGTCGCTCCCGGCCGCCGTGCGCAGATTTCCGTCGGTGAAGATCCTGGACGCCATCCGGCGGGCCGCCCCGGACGCCGAGGTGACGTACGCCAGGGGCGTGGACCCCGAGGGCGAGGACACCGGTGGCATCCCGAAGGCGGTGGCCGCCGCGCGGGCCGCCGAGGTCACCGTCGTCGTGGTCGGCGAGCCGCCCGCGATGAGCGGCGAGGCGGCCGCGCGCAGCGACATCGGGCTGCCCGGCGAGCAGGAGAAGCTGGTGGCCGCCGTCGCCGCGACCGGCAAGCCGTTCGTGGTCGTCCTCGTGAACGGGCGCCCGCTGACCATGGGCGACTGGCTCGGCGCCGCGCCCGCCGTCCTGGAGGCGTGGCACCCGGGCCTGGAGGCGGGCAACGCCGTCGCCGACGTCCTGTTCGGCCGGGTCGTGCCCGGCGGGAAGCTGCCGGTGTCGTTCCCGCGTACGGTCGGCCAGCTCCCGGTCCACTACAACCACGAGTCGACGGGCCGCCCCTACGACGCGGACAACAAGTACACGTCGAAGTACCTGGACCTGCCGCCGGACCCGCAGTTCGCGTTCGGTCACGGCCTGAGCTACACGACGTTCGAGATCGGCGAGCCGCGGCTGAGCCGCGAGCGGATCTCCGCGGCCGCGCTGCGCCGGGGCGACACCCTGGAGGTGGCGGTGAGCGTCACGAACACCGGCCACCGCGCGGGCGACGAGGTCGTCCAGCTCTACGTCCACGACGTCACGGCGAGCATCACGCGGCCCGTACGGGAACTGCGCGGTTTCCGCAGGGTGACGCTGGAACCCGGCGCGTCCCGGACGGTCCGGTTCCGGCTCGGCGCCGACGACCTCGGTTTCTGGACGAACGACCCGCGCGGGGAGTTCCTCGTCGAGGAGGGCGCGGTGGACCTCTACGTGGGCAACAGCTCCGCGGCCAAGGCCAAGCGGCGGCTGACGATCACCTGAGCGGGCGGCTCGGGGCCCCGGATGCGGCACCCCGGATCAGCCCCCATCCTGGGAGCAACGGCTCACACCCAGGAGGCCGACCATGTCGGTGATGGACAAGCTCAAGCAGATGCTCAAGGGCCACGAGGACAAGGCGGGCCAGGGCGTCGACAAGGCCGGCGACTTCGTCGACGGCAGGACCCAGAACAAGTACAGCGGGCAGGTCGACACCGCCCAGGACAAGCTCAAGGGACAGCTGGGCGGGGACCGCGGCCAGGAGCCTCCGCCCCAGTAGCGACCCCAGTAACGACCTCAGTGGCGACCCCGGGCGGCCGCGCCGGAGCGGCCGGACACGGGCAGCAGGCCCCCAGCGCGACGGGCCAGGGCGAGCGTCCCTGGCCCGTCGCGCTGTGTCGGTGCCACGTCGCGCTGTGTCGGTGCCACATCGCGCTGTGTCGGTGCCACGTCGCGCTGTGTCGGCGCCACGGCTCGTCCCGACTCGCCACGGCTCACGGCCGCCGTCCGGCGGTGGCTCCTCCCGGGTCGTCGGCAAGCATGATCGCCGCAGTCGTGCGTTTGCCGTCCGGTTCGCGGTGGACCTCGAAGCTCTGGGACACCGCCATCACGATCTCCAGGCCGTGCTGGCCGACCCGGCCCGGATCGGCCGCCCTCGCCACCGGCAGGACCGGGGCGCTGTCCCGGACCGACACCTCCACCCGGCCACCGATCAACCCGAGGGCGAGCGAGCAGGGGCCGGGGGCGTACTTGAGGGCGTTCGTCAACAGCTCGCTGACCACCAGCTGCACCATGCCCATCGCGCGGTCGGACACCGGGACCCCGTGGACCGCCTGCACCCGTGCCAGGAAGTCGCGGGCCAGCGCACGCGCCTCGGCGATGTCATCCGTCCTGCCCTCATACGTCTGCGACACCTCGACCGGGCCGCCGCCCAGCAGCCGCCCCTCGCTCCGTGCAGCCCCGTCCATGCCGATCCGCCCACTTCCTGAACTCGATTGCCAGGCTTCTACCCCCACGTCCAGCATGTAACAAAAAGATCACGTCGGCGCGCGGTACCTCCTCATTGTCGCAAGGTGCCTCGGCTGTGATGTCGGGGGCATCGCGGGGAAGGAGGTGCACAACTCAAGGAGGCTGTTGTGCAGCGTGATCGAATGGGACTGGCCGAGGTACTGGCGGCGGCCGAAGGCGCCGCCCCGGTGCGTTCTCTCGACGTCGTGGCGCAGAACCTGCACACGCGGTTCGGCGCGCGGTACGTCTCATTCCTGTTCGTCGACGTCGTCGGCCGGCGCCTGCTGCGGGTCAACGAGGGGAAGACGACCCGCGAGGAACGCAGCGCCGATCAGGTCGCTCTGGACGGCAGCGTCTACGACGAGGTCCTGCGCACCCAGAAGGTGCTGTTGGCGCCGGAGGGCGCTCAGGGGCAGCGGGTCCTCGCCCCGGTCACCAATCGAGGCGACGCCATCGGCGTGCTCGAGCTCTACCTCACCCACGTCACGCAGGATGTGCTGGAGCAGGTCGAGGAGGCCGCGCACGCGCTCGCGTACATCATCGTCACCGACCGCCGCTTCACCGACCTCTACCACTGGGGCAACCGCACCGCCACGGTCACCCTGGCCGCGGAGATCCAGCGCCAGCTCCTGCCCTCCGCGCCCTCGTGCGAGGCCGACGAGTTCGCTCTCGCCGGAGCCCTGGTGCCGGCCTCCGACATCGCCGGCGACACCTACGACTACAGCCTCGACGAGGACACCCTGCACCTGTCGATCACCGACGCCATGGGCCACGACGTCGATGCCTCCTTGATGGCCACCCTCCTGGTCAACGCCTCCCGCGGCGCCCGCCGCGCCGGTGCCGGCCTCGCCGAACAGGCACGCCAGACGCACCAGGCCCTCCTCGATCACGGCCACCGGACCTTCGCCACCGGCCTGCTCCTGCGCATCGCCCTGGACGGATCCGGCGCCCAGCTCGTCAACGCCGGACACATGCGGCCCCTACGGCTGCGCGAGGGCACCGTCGAGGAGATCCAGCCGCACATCAACCTCCCCTTCGGAGTCCCCGGACAGGGCGCCTATCAGGCGCAGGACATCGACCTGCGCCCCGGTGACCGTCTCGTGCTCTACACCGACGGCATGCAGGACCGCGAGGCGGGCGACGTCGACCTGCCCGGCCTCATCCGTGACACCGCGGGCGAGCACCCCCGGGAGGCCGTGCGGGCCATGGTCGCCGCGGTCACCGACGCCTGTGACGGCGACGTGAAGGACGACGCCACCGTGCTGTGCCTGGACTGGCGCGGCCCCCGGAAGTCCTAGCCCAGTTCGAGCGAGGTGACGCCGAAGACCCGCTCGTGGGCGAAGTCCCGGACCGGGCCGGTGTACATGCGGGCCGTGTCGAAGCTCGGTGTCATCCCGCGCGCCTCGGCGAGCGCGACGGCCTCCTTGTTGTACTCGGGCACGTCCATGGCCACGGGCGTGCCGTCCGCGTCGGCGGCCAGCGCGTCCAGGATGGCCTCGGCGTCGGCACGGGTGTCGGCGAACAGCGGTCCGACGCGCAGGGCGTCGGGGCCCGGCCGCAGCACGCCGTACCCGGTCAGCCGCCCGTCGACGATCCGGGCGAGGGCGCGGTGGCCGGGGGCGGTGAGCCACGCCTCCAAAAAGCGCGGCCGGTCGGCCGGCAGGCACGAGCCGTCGTACGCGAGGAGCGCCTTCAGTCCCGCGGCCTCGACGGGACGCACCTGCCGGTCGGTGCCGCCGGGCGCGGGCAGCGGGCCGACGTAGCGCAGCGTGCCGTAGGCGCGGACGAAGCCCGAGCGGCGGTAGTTGTCCTGCTGGTCGGGCACGCCGTCCAGGCCCACGGTCCGGTCCCCGGCGTGCGCGAGTCCCGCCCGCCAGGTGGCGAGGCCGAAGCCGCGGCCCCGGTGCTCGGGGCGGCAGAGGTAGAAGCCGAGGAAGGCGTAGTCCTGCCCGTAGTTGACCACGGAGACCGCGGAGACGGGCTCGCCGTCCAGGCGGCCCAGGAAGAATCCCTCGGGGTCCTGCGCGAAGAACGGGCCGGCGTCGCCGAGCCCGGGGTTCCAGCCCTCCTCCGCCGCCCATCCGCGCACCACGCGCCAGTCGTCCGGCGTCGCCCGTGAGATCGTGAGCCGCCCGGGGGCCGAGTCCGTCATCGCTGCACCCTTCTCGATCCGACGGTGTGCCGGAAAGGGGACACACCGGGTGGATCCTGCCCCGGGCCCGCCAAGTTTTACCTTCGCAGTTTGGTCTAGACCTTGACAGGTTCAGACCATTTCGCTTGAGTCACGACACCCCCATGGCGGCACGCTTCCTCCCCCGTGCCGCCCGTTAGGAGATGTCGCATGCTCAAACGCCTCACCAGCCTCGCGGCCGCCCTCGCCGCGACCGGCGCGCTGCTCGTCCTCGGCCCCGCCGCCACCACGGCGTCCGCCGCCGCGTGCGCCTCCCCCTGGAGCTCCTCGACGGTCTACACCGGCGGCAAGTCCGCCTCGTACAACGGGCACAACTGGACCGCCAAGTGGTGGACCCAGAACGAGACCCCCGGGCGCTCCGACGTCTGGGCGGACCAGGGCACCTGCGGCGGCGGCACGGACCCGGGCAACCCCGACCCGTCCGGATTCGTGGTCAGCGAGGCCCAGTTCAACCAGATGTTCCCGAACCGGAACTCCTTCTACACCTACAAGGGCCTGACCGACGCGCTCAAGGCCTATCCGGGCTTCGCCAACACCGGCAGCGACACCGTCCGGCGCCAGGAGGCCGCGGCCTTCCTCGCCAACGTCAGCCACGAGACGGGCGGCCTGGTCCACGTCGTCGAGCAGAACCAGAACAACTACCCGCACTACTGCGACAAGACCCAGCCCTACGGCTGCCCCGCGGGACAGGCCGCCTACTACGGCCGCGGCCCGATCCAGCTCAGCTGGAACTTCAACTACAAGGCCGCGGGCGACGCCCTCGGCATCGACCTCCTGAACAATCCCTACCTGGTGGAGCAGAACCCGTCCATCGCCTGGCAGACGGGGCTTTGGTACTGGAACACCCAGAGCGGCCCCGGCACCATGACCCCGCACAACGCCATGGTCAACGGCGCCGGGTTCGGTGAGACCATCCGCGCGATCAACGGCACCCTGGAGTGCAACGGCGCCAACCCGGCCCAGGTGCAGAGCCGCGTCGACCGCTACAAGGCGTTCACGCAGATCCTCGGGACCACCCCGGGCTCGAACCTGAGCTGCTGAGGCCGCACACCCGCCGCCCCCCCACCGGCCGGGCGGGCCCGATCCCAGGTCGGGCCCGCCCGGCGCGTCAGTCCAGGGGCACCAGGCGGAACACCGGATGACGGGCCGCCGCGGCGGCGAACTCCTCGTCCGACGACTCGGCGCTCACCTCGAAGTAGGCCCGGGTGACGGGCACTTCACGCCAGTACTGGCGCAGCACCGGCACGCTCTCCCGCGCGTCCAGCTCGACCACCCCGTGCGTGCGCGACCTGCCGCCCCGGCTGAGGCCGACCTGCCCCGCGGCGCGCGCGTTGCGCACCCACTCGCTCACCCCGTAGGCGGCGACGAGCCAGCGCCCGTCACCGGAGGCCATCACGTCGACCGGTGTGGAGTACGAACGTCCGGTCTTCCTGCCGCGCACCGTCAGGTTGTACCGGTAGCCCTTGCCGATGCCGAGCCGGGTCATCGTGTGGAACACGCGGTTGATCACCCGCGTACCGGCGCTCATGCGGTACGTCTTCGCCATTGCTGCCCCTCCTCATGTCAAGAGGTCGGAGCTTACGGCGCCGCCAGCAACTGCCGCGCATTCCACGACTACCTAGGCGCTCTTGTGCGCCCGCACGGCGTCGGCGACCGCGGGGTCGACGGCCCCCAGTTCCCCGTAGGCGTTGACGAAGGCGCAGCCCCTGAAGTCCGGTTCGGCGAACCACTCGTACAGCCAGTCGTAGAACGAGCGTTCTTCTAGGGTGGCGGAGCCGAAGAGAACGAGCGTTCTCCCCGCTCGGCGCCCGCCCGTTTGTCCCGCCCGTTCGTCCCACCCGTGGAGCAGACCATGACCGTGCCCGCCCGTCCGCCCTTGCCGCCGTTCACCCGTCGGACGGCCGTCGAGAAGGTCCGTCTCGCCGAGGACGCCTGGAACAGCCGCGACCCCGAGAAGGTGGCCCTCGCCTACACCGAGGACTCGCGCTGGCGCAATCGCGTGGAGTTCGTCACGGGGCGCGCGGCCATCGTCGCGTTCCTGTCCCGCAAGTGGGCCCGGGAGCTGGACTACCGGCTCGTCAAGGAGCTCTGGGCCCACGACGAGCGCCGTATCGCGGTGCGCTTCGCCTACGAGTGGCACGACGGCACGGGGCAGTGGTACCGCTCCTACGGCAACGAGAACTGGGAGTTCGACGACCACGGCCTGATGCGGGCCCGCCACGCGAGCATCAACGACCTGCCCATCGAGGAGTCGGACCGCCTGTACCGCTGGCCGCTCGGGCGCCGGCCCGACGGGCACCCGGGACTCACCGGGCTCGGGCTGTGAGCGGAAGGGTGTTTTGCCCCTGTGGGCGGGGCACCCGACCGGGGACAGCGGCCTGGAGCGGCCAGGCCGAACCGTCATCGACCGCGAAGGAGGTCCACGTGACCACCGCACGCGACATCATGACTCCGGGCGCCGAATGCGCCGGGGCTGAGGAGACCGTCGCCCAGGCAGCCACCAAGCTCACCGAGCTGGACGTCGGCGCCCTGCCGATCTGCGGCACCGACAACCGCCTCAAGGGCGTCATCACCGACCGGGACATCGTGGTGAAGGTCCTCGGCAAGGGCAAGGACCCGGCGAAGGTCCTCGTGGGCGAGCTGGCCCAGAGCGAGGCCGTGACGATCGGTGCGGACGACGGCGTCGACGAGGTCTTCGCGACCATGACCAGCCACAAGGTGCGCCGGCTGCCCGTCATCGACGGACACTCGCTGGTGGGCATGGTGGCGCTCGCCGACGCGGCCCGCGCCCTGTCCGACCCCAAGGCCGGACAGCTCCTGGAGGCCCTCTCCACCGATTGACGGCCCGCCATGGGACGGAGCGCGCCGCCCCCGAAAAGGGACGCCCGGGGCGCGCGCCCCGTCCCTCCGCATGCCCTCGCGCATGCGCCGACCTAGGGTGGAACGGCGGCGGGCCACCGCCCCAGTCCCACCCCGTGATCCCCCGCCCCCGGGCGCCCCGAGGAGGAACGGCATGCCCATCGCCACGGTCAACCCCGCCACCGGTGAGACGCTCGAGGAGTTCGAGCCGCTGGCGCCCGCGGAGGTCGAGCGCCGCCTGACGGCCGCCGCCGCCGCGCACGACCGGTACCGCACCACCACCTTCGCCGAACGCGCCCGCCTCCTCGGCCGCGCCGCCGACCTGCTGGAAGCGGACACCGACAGCGTCGCCCGCACCATGACCACGGAGATGGGCAAGCCCGTCAAGGCGGCCAGGGCCGAGGCGGCGAAGTGCGTCAAGGCCATGCGCTGGTACGCCGAGAACGCCGAGGAACTGCTCGCCGACGAGCACCCGGCGCAGGCCGACGTGACGGACTCTGGCGCGTCACGGGCCGTCGTCCACTACCGCCCCCTCGGCGTCGTGCTCGCCGTGATGCCGTGGAACTTCCCGCTCTGGCAGGTGGTGCGCTTCGCCGCCCCCGCCCTCATGGCCGGCAACGTCGGCCTGCTCAAGCACGCGTCGAACGTACCGAGGACGGCCCTGTACCTGGAGGACCTCTTCCGCCGGGCCGGGTATCCCGGGGGCTGCTTCCAGACGCTCCTCGTCGGCTCGGACGCCATCGAGGGCATCCTGCGCGACGAGCGGGTGGCCGCCGCGACCCTGACCGGCAGCGAGCCCGCGGGCCGCTCGGTGGCCTCCATCGCCGGCGACGAGATCAAGAAGACGGTGCTCGAACTGGGCGGCAGCGATCCGTACCTGGTGCTGCCGAGCGCCGACGTCGAGCGCGCCGCCCGGACGGCGGTGACCGCCCGGGTGCAGAACAACGGCCAGTCGTGCATCGCCGCCAAGCGCTTCATCGTGCACGCCGACGTCTACGACGACTTCAGGGAGATGTTCGTCGCCGGGATGCGGGAGCTGACCGTGGGCGACCCGCTCGCCGAGGAGACCGACGTGGGCCCGCTCGCCAGCGAGCAGGGCCGCGCCGACCTGGAGGAACTCGTCGACGACGCGCTCGGCCAGGGCGCGAGTGCGCTCTGCGGCGGACAGCGCCCCGAGGAGCGGGAGCGGGGCTGGTTCTACTCCCCCACCGTCCTCGCGGACATCACCCCGAAGATGCGGATCCACCGCGAGGAGACGTTCGGCCCGGTGGCCACCCTCTACCGCGTGGCAGACTTGGACGAGGCGCTGGCGCTCGCCAACGACACGCCGTTCGGGCTCAGTTCCAACGTCTGGACCCGCGACGAGGGCGACATCGCACGCTGCGTCCGGGACCTCCAGGCCGGCGGTGTCTTCTTCAACGGCATGACCGCGTCCCACCCCGGCCTGCCCTTCGGCGGCGTCAAGCGCTCCGGTTACGGACGGGAGCTCTCGGGCCACGGCATCCGGGAGTTCTGCAACGCCACGACCGTCTGGCACGGGCCGACCGAGTAGGCGCCGACCGAACAGGCGGGGGCCGGGGTCAGGTGGACAGCAGCGAGTCGTCCGTGACCCTGGCCCCCGGCAGCTGGTGGCTGGCGGCCACGAGCGCCGCGTCGACATCACTGGTGCCGGTGGCCACGCACAGGCTGTAGGAGACGTCCGCGAACTCCTGTCGCCCTGCGGCGCCGCCCTGGTCGGCGCGCAGCACCGCCAGTGCCTTGTAGCGCTCCACCAGGTCCTTCAGCACGGCGGGGTGTGCCAACAGCACGAGGGTCCTCCTCAGGATGTGGGTCAGACATGCACTCGGCGCCCGTCTGCCCGGCCGCCGCCGGGCGAATCACCGTACGGCGAATAATTTCCCGACGAGGCGGATCGTCCCGGATTGTCGTTTCCGCGGTTCCTGGGCAGACTCGGGGCATGGACGCGCCGAACAGCGGGCAGGCCGGCGGGGCCGGGGCGTCACGCGACGAGGGCCGCCGCGAGACGGACTTCGAGCGCGCCGACCGCCGCTGGACCGAGCTGATCCAAGAGGTGCGGGTCGCCCAGACCGGCGTACAGATCCTGTTCGGCTTCCTCCTCACCGTGGCCTTCACGCCGCGGTACACGCAGCTGGACCACGTCGAGCACACGATCTACGTCGTGACGGTCGTCCTCGGCTCGACCGCGACCGGCACCCTCATCGCCCCGGTCTCCTTCCACCGCATCGTCTCCGGCCGGCGCATCAAACCGCAGGCGGTGGTGTGGGCCTCGCGCATGACCTTCGTCGGTCTCGTCCTGCTCCTCGGCACGCTGACCTCCGCGCTCCTGCTGGTGCTGCGGGTCGCCACCGACGACGCCCTGGTGCCGTGGCTGGTCGGGGTCGTCGTCGGCTGGTACCTGCTGTGCTGGTTCGTGCTGCCCGCCTGGGCGCGGCACCGGCACACGTCGGAGGACTGACCGGCGTACCCGCCCCGAGGAGGCGGCGGCACCGATCACGCAGGTGTGGATCACCGCCGCGCGGGCACCCAAGGTGCCTGACAGACGCATGAAGCGATCCGCGCTGTTCGTGACAGGTCACTGCCGGTGAGGTCTCCGGTGGTGTCGGGGAGCGAACCGTCGGACTGTGGAAGGAGGAGCGCCCCTCGTGGAGCTCGCTCGGACGGGAGAAGCCGCATGACCACTCAGACGCGGATCACGATGCCGCCGCCGGTCCGGCCGGCGCGCCTGATCGCCCCGCCCGGGGTGTACGCCCCGCAGTACGACACCGAACTGCTGACGCGGGCCCTGCACCGCGAGGGGATCGGCGAGGGCAGCTCGGTCCTCGACCTGGGGACCGGCACCGGGGCGCTCGCGGTGGCGGCGGCGCGCCGGGGGGCGCGGGTGGCGGCCGTCGACATCTCCTGGCGAGCGGTGCTGACGGCGCGGTTCAACGCGCGCATGGCCGGCCAGAAGGTCACTGTGCGCCACGGCGATCTGACGGCCGCGGCACCGGAGGGCCCCTACGACCTCGTGCTGAGCAATCCGCCCTACGTGCCCTCCCCCTCCCCTTTCCTGCCCCGGCGCGGCGCGGCACGGGCCTGGGACGGCGGCCCCGCGGGGCGGGCGGTCGTGGACCGCGTCTGTGACGCGGCGCCCCGTGCCCTGCGCCCGGGCGGCGTCCTGCTGATGGTGCACTCGGGGCTGTGCGGCGTGGACGCCACGCTCGACCGCCTCGCCGCTCTGGGCATGGACGCCAAGGTCACCGACCGGGAGTTCATCCCGTTCGGTCCCGTGCTGCGCTCGCGCCGGGCGTGGCTGCGCCGACGCAACCTCCTCGGTGACGACGAGAGCCTTGAGGAACTGGTGGTCATCCGTGCCGAACTCCGCTGAACGCCCCCGCCGCGTCACGGTCGACCCGGAGGGGCCGCTCCTGGTGGAGGGCCCGGTCGAGGTCGTCGGCGACGACGGAACCGTCTCCACCTCCGACCGCTTCGCCGTCGCGATCTGCACGTGCCGCCGCAGCCGCAGCTACCCGTGGTGCGACACCAGCCACCGCCGCCGGGTGAAGCCCGACGGCGGCCGGGCCGGGTCGGCGCACCCCAAGGAATCGGACCCCACCTCATGACGACCGTGGTCGAGTCACGTCTGCACAGCCCTTACCTCCCCGCTGCCCGCGGCGCCCTGTCCGAGGGCGTCGTCGCCGCGCTGGCGCACGAGCGGCCTCTCGCGGACCTCCGCCGGCGGGCGGCCGACGCCGATCCGTACGGCGACGACCTCCAGCTCGCCCTCTACGTCCTGTACGAACTCCACTACCAGGGCTTTCGGGGCGTGGCGGACGACCGGGAGTGGGACCCGGAGCTGCTGGCCCTGCGGCAGGCGCTGGAGCGGCGCTTCCTCGACGCGCTGCGGGCCGACGTGCCGTCCGACGCGAGCGCCGAGCAGGCGCTGGCCGAGCTGCTCGTGGAACCGGTCGGGCACGACGAGTCGAGCGTCAGCCACCACCTCCAGCGCGACGGGGAGCTGTGGCAGCTGCGGGAGTACGCGGCGCTGCGCTCGCTCTACCACCTCAAGGAGGCCGACCCGCACGCCTGGGTCATCCCGCGGCTGCACGGTCGGGCCAAGGCCGCGATGGTGGCCATCGAGTACGACGAGTTCGGCGCCGGCCGGGCCGAGGAGATCCACGCCCGCCTCTTCGCCGACCTGATGGCCGACCTGGGGCTGGAGACGGCCTACGGCCACTACACCGACGCGGCGCCCGCCGAGGCCCTCACCGTGGTGAACCTCATGTCCCTGTTCGGTCTGCACCGCGCGCTGCGGGGCGCTCTGGTCGGCCACTTCGCGGCCGTCGAGGTGACGTCGTCGCCCGGTTCGCGGCGGCTCGCCGCGGCCCTGCGCCGGGCCGGGGCGGGGCCCGCCGCCCAGCGGTTCTACGACGAGCACGTGGAGGCGGACGCGGTGCACGAGCAGGTGGTGCGCCGGGACGTCGTCGGCGGGCTGCTCGCGGCGGAGCCGGCGCTGGACGCCGATGTGGCCTTCGGTGTGCGGGCCACCGGGTTCGTCGAGGACCGCCTCGGCGCCCGGCTGCTGGCCCGGTGGCGCCAGGGGCGCAGCGCGCTGCTCGCGCCGTTGCCGGACGCGCCGTGAGGCCGTCAGCCCTCGACGCCCGGTCGACCGGTGGGCCGAGCCCACCGGTTTCGACTCGGGTGAGCCCCGCTGGCGCAGGTGGACGGAGAAGATCGCCATCGATCCGACGGGGTCAACCGCCCTTGATCAGACACTGGTACGGCTTCTCGGGGCGGGCGGTGCAGCCGGCCGCCGTCACCTTCCAGCCGCCGGGGTAGGACGACAGGAAGAGGGTGTCCTGGTCGGTCACGACGCGTGCCTGGCGTCCGTAGACATCGACGGCCCGCACCTCTCCCGCGAGGGGCAGACCGGCCTCGGGCAGGGCTCGTACGCAGGACTTGTCGGTGGACTGCTCCAGTTCGTCGCGGGTCCCGGGGGCTAGCGCCGCGCAGCCCTTCGCGGTGTCCGTCGCGCGCAGACTCGCCTCGAAGCGGGACGCCGCCTCGACGGCGGCGTCCTCCCGTGCGTCGACGCCGCAGCCGGTGAGCGCGCCGAGCAGCGCCGCCGCGAGCAGACCCGAGCTCTTCGCGCGCACCAGTCCTGGTCTCCCTCACGGTCCGCCGGTTCCATGGGCTGCGGTGCCCGGCGGTGGTCCGTGCCGGGGCGCGGGCAGCGTGCGTCACGTTGCCCGCACCCCGGTGCGGTGGGCGCGAGCCGCCCGGCCGACACGCGAAAGTGCGCCCGAACGGCCGAGAACGGCTCAGCCGTCCGCGGGGGGCCGGCCGTGTTCGGCGCCGGTCAGGCGCAGCTGCACCTGGACCTCCTGGTCGCCGGAGACGGTGCCGGTGGTCTGCGCCTCGAAGGCCGAGGCGAGCGCGGCGCGCAGCCGCTCCACCGCGACGGGGCCGCCCTGCAGATCGGCGGTGACGGAGCCGGCGAGCAGGACGCCGTGGACGGAATCGGGGGTGCGGGAGGCGACGAAGGCACCGGTCCAGACGGCGGGGTCGGGGCGGCGCGTCTGGCCGGGCGCGTCGTCCCCCCGGTCGGAGGGGAAGTGGTCGCGCAGCACCTTGAAGACGGTGTCCGCGTCGGCCGCCGAGCAGTCGCCGAGGACGACCTCCACCAGATCCGGGGAGTCGGGCTGCTGATCGGTGGGGGCCGGGTTCGCTGTGTCGTTCACGCTGACTCTCTCCAGAGGTGTCGCTGATGCTTGATCGGGTCACGGGTACCCGGTGGTGCGGCAGGTACCCGGCGGGTCACAGATCGCGCAGGGCCGGCAGCAGGTTCTTCTCCGCCCAGTCGATGAAGGTGCGCTGGTGGTCGCCGCCCACCTGGACGAGGGCGATCTCCGTGAAGCCCGCCTCGACGTAGGGCCGTACGGCCGCCACGAAGTCGTCGACGTCGTCGCCGCAGGGGATCTGGCGGGCGATGTCCTCGGGGGTGACGTGCTGGGTGGCGCCGGCGAAACCGGAGGGGCCGGGCAACTCGGAGTTGACCGGCCAGCCGCCGACGGACCAGCGGAACTGGTCATGGGCGCGGGCGATCGCGGCGTCCTTGTCGGTGTCGTGGCAGACGGGCAGCTGGCCGACGCGGGGCTTGCCGCCGCCGCCGTGCCGGTCGAAGGACTCGAGCAGCCCGGCCTTGGGTTCGGTCGCGATGACGAGGTCGGCCAGGCGCCCGGCCAGGGAGCAGGACCGTTCGCCGGAAACGGCGACACCGATGGGCGGCAGCTCGTCGGGCAGGTCCCACAGGCGGGCGTTCGCCACGTCGAAGTGGGCGCCCTGGTGGTTGACGTTGTCGCCGGTGAAGAGCGCGCGAATGATGTCGATCGCTTCTTCGAGCATCTCCAGGCGGACCTGCGGGGAGGGCCAGCCGGCACCGACCACGTGCTCGTTGAGGTTCTCGCCGGAGCCGAGGCCGAGCCGGAAGCGGCCCTCGGACAGCAGCTGCATGGTCGCGGCCTTCTGCGCGATCACGGCGGGGTGGTAGCGGACCGTCGGGCAGGTCACGTACGTCATGAGCGGGATGCGGGAGGTGGCCTGCGCCGCGGCGCCGAGCACGCTCCAGGCGTACGGTGAGTGCCCCTGTGACTCGAGCCACGGGAAGTAGTGGTCGGAGGTCACGGAGAAGTCGAAGCCGGCTTGCTCCGCCGCGACCAGATCCCCGACCAGGGCGCGCGGCCCCGCCTGCTCGGTCATCATTGTGTAGCCGATTTGCACCATGATGCATCGGTTTGCCGAAATGCTTCCGCTGAAACCTCCGGCAGCCTTCGGGCCACCGAAGGCGGTGGGCGGCCGACATGCGGGTACGTGGACCATGGCGGCGCCCCGCCGCCCGACGAAGGTCGAAGAAGGTCACGGAGAAAGGCAGCGTCGATTTGCGCACCGTAGGAGTGGAGGAGGAGCTTCTCCTCATCGATCGCGAGAGCGGCGAGCCCAAGGCCCTGTCCTCGGCCGTCCTGGCCCGGGCCGCCAAGGACGCGGCCGAGTCGACGGGCGCCGAGCGGCACGCCGACGACTACCGCGACCCCGAGGAAGAGACGTTCGAGAAGGAGCTGACGGGACAGCAGCTGGAGTTCGCCACGCAGCCGCGGACGGACATGGCCAGCCTCACCGAGGAGGTCGTGCGGTGGCGCACGGCGGCGGCCAAGCACGCGGGTGACGTGGGCGCGGCGGTCGCCGCCCTGGCCACCTCTCCCCTGCCGGTCAGCCCCTCGATCAATGTGGGCACCCGCTACCAGTGGATGGAGCAGCAGTTCGGGCTCACCACCCAGGAACAGCTCACGTGCGGCTGCCACGTCCATGTCTCGGTCGAGTCGGACGAGGAGGGGGTGGCCGTGATCGACCGGATCCGCCCCTGGCTCCCGGTCCTGGTGGCGCTGAGCTCCAACTCCCCGTACTGGCACGGGAACGACAGCCTGTACAGCAGTTACCGCAACAGGGTGTGGGGGCGCTGGCCGATGGCGGGCCCCACCGAGATCTTCGGTTCCGCCGAGGCGTACGAGGAGCAGGTCCGCGCCATGGTGGACACCGGGGTGCTGCGCGACCGGGGCATGGTCTATTTCGACGCCCGGCTCTCGCACCGCTACCCCACCGTCGAGATCCGGGTCGCGGACGTGTGCCTGGAGTCCTCGACGACGATCCTGATCGCGGCCCTGTCCCGCGCCCTGGTCGAGACGGCCGCGCGGGACTGGCGCGCCGGGCGGCCCCCGCTGGGGCACGGCGTCAGCCTGCTGCGCCTCGCCACGTGGCGGGCCGCGCGCTCCGGCCTGGAGGACGACCTCCTGCACCCGGTGACGATGCGGCCCGCGCCCTGCGGCGAGGTGGTGTCGGCGCTGCTGGACCATGTCCGGGACGCGCTGGAGGAGGCGGGCGACCTGGAGCTGGCCCGCAAGACGGCGAGCGGCTTGCTGGACGCCGGCACCGGCGCCCGCATCCAGCGGGACCTGCTGGAGCGGACGGGCAGCCTGAGCGCCATGGTCACGGAGTGCGCCCGCCGCACCCAGGCGTGAGCGGGGCCGGGTGACGACCGCCCCCGGCGGGCTTCAGCCCGCCGGGGGCGCGAGGCGGGTGAGCAGGCTCTGGAGAGTGGCCCGGTCCTCGCCGCTCAGCGCGTCGAGCGCCTGATGGGTGGCGTGCATGCCGGCTCGGATGTTCTCCACGGCGGCCACCCCTTCCTCGGAGAGCGCGACATTCTTCACACGGCGGTCGGTGGGGCTCGGTTCACGGCGGACGAGGCCACGGCTCTCCAGCCGGTCGACGATCCCCGTCATGTTCGAGGCGTCGCAGCGGAACGAGGCGGCCAGCGCGCGCATGGAGGCGGGGCCGCCACGGTGCAGGACATTCAGCGCCTTGGCCTGGCTGTAGGTGAGGCCGTGCGCGGCGGCGGCGGCGGTCAGATCCGAGTAGAGACCGGCCATGGAAGCCCACAGCGCGTCGAGCAGCAGGGCGTTGGACACCCCGGGCCGCGCGCCCGGGGGCGGGGTCTGGGCGGCGGAGCGAGTGGTTCCAGGGGTCTCGGGCATGGGTCAACCCTAACGCGAAACTTGACTACCTCAACTTTCGATGTTTACCTCTACCTCATTGCTTGAAGACATCAACCTTCTAGGTCCTGCACCTTCGCAGGCTTCTGGTTCCGCCCTCGGCCAGGCCAGGGCCTCATTCCCCTCGCGTTCGACGTACGGAAGTAACCCGTGACATCCACAGCTCGCGCGGCGCACACACGCTCCGCCGGAGACACCTCGCTCGTCCTGGTCCTCGGCCTCTCCGCCATGATCGTCTCGATGATGCAGACCCTCGTCGTGCCGATCATGAGCATCATCCAGAGCGACCTCGGCACCTCCACCGCGAACGTCAGCTGGGTCACCACCGCGACCCTGCTGTCCGCCGCGGTGTTCACCCCGCTGCTCGGCCGCTTCGGCGACATGCACGGCAAGAAGCCCACCCTGGTCGGCGTCCTGCTGCTGATGATCGCCGGCTCGGTGCTCGCCGCCACGACCAGTTCCCTGCTGTGGCTCATCGTCGGCCGGGTGCTCCAGGGCGCCGCGACCGCGATCTTCCCGATCGCCCTCTCGGTCCTGCGCGAGGAGATGCCGCCGGCCAAGCTGCACGGCGCGATGGCCATGGTCAGCGGCACGCTCGCGGTCGGCAGCGGTCTGGCCCTCGTCGCGGCCGGCCTGCTCACCCAGGGCTCGGACCCCGACTACCACCGGGTCTTCTGGCTCGCGGCCGCTCTCGCCGTCGTCGCTCTCCTCGGCGTCCTGATGCGCGTGCCCACCTCGCGGTCCACCACGGGCGGCCGGACCGACTGGCTCGGGGCGGCGACCCTGGCGGCGCTGCTCGTCCTGCTCCTGCTGCCGATCTCGCAGGGCCACGAGTGGGGCTGGACCTCGGCCCGCACGCTCGGCCTGTTCGCCGGGGCCCTCGTGATGGCGGCTGTCTGGACGCTGGTGGAGCGCACGGTCCGCGCCCCCATGGTGGACATGCGGATGTTCGCCCACCGGCCGGTCCTGTTCACCAACCTCGCCGGGCTGTTCCTCGGCTTCGCGATGTTCTCGCAGTTCATCGGGGTCGCCTACCTGGTGCAGATGCCCGAGGAGCTGACCGGGTACGGCTTCGGGGCCTCGGTCCTGCGCTCCTCGGTGGAGTACCTGCTGCCGACCACGGTGATCTCGCTGCTCGCCGCGCAGTTCGGCGGCATGCTGGTCGGGCGGATCGGCGCCCGGTTCACGCTGGCCGTGGGCGCCCTGTTCGGCGTGGCGGGCTTCACCTGGCTGACCCTCGCGCACGACACGTCCGCGTCGATCATCCTCGCCGGCCTGCTGATCGGTGTGGCCATCAGCTTTGGTTACGCGGCCATGCCCGCCCTCATCGTGGCGAGCGTCCCGCACCACCAGACCGGCATCGCCAACGGCCTCAACTCCATCTCCCGGTCGGTCGGCAGCGCGGTCGCCAGCGCGATCATCACCTCCTTGCTGGCGTCCAAGACGCTCGACCACCTGCCGGCCGGGGCGCCCCCGCTGCCCGCCGAGAGCCAGTTCACGCTGAGCTTCGCCATCGCCGGTGTCGCGTTCGTCCTGATCGTGGCGGTGGCGCTGGTCGGCCTCACCAAGCACAAGCCGCAGGTGCGCAAGCTCGCGCAGGCGGAGACGGCGGAGACGACGACGGCGGCGGAAGCGGCCAAGAAGCCGGAGTCGGCGGACACCGCCATCGCCTGACCCGGCGCCGGCGTGCCCTTCGAGCGGTCACGGTGCCACCCGGGTGCCGCCGAAGGACACGACCAGCCGCCCGTCCGCCGCGAAGGACCACTTCAGCGCGCCGGAGTAGGCGGAGCACCGGGAGCCGTTCGAGCCGGACCAGAACTGGTTCGAGCCGTCGGCGTCCCCGACGGCCTTGTCGTTCGACCCGCTCGTGGCGCGGCACGAGACGTTGTCCCGGAACACCGTGGTGCCGGCGTCGAACGAGAAGTTGCGCTGGGCGTTGTCGACGGCGACATTGCCGGTCATCGCCATCTTGCCGGGGTTGCGGTTGTAGGTGAACCCGTGCTTGCCGTTGGCGTAGGCGATGCTGCGCCGGATGACGTGGTTCACCGCGATGTCCTCGCCGCCGAGCTTGTAGCCGTTGCGGTCGCCGTTGGAGTTCACGGTGCCGTCGGAGAGCGTGCCGTTGCGGTACGCGAGGGAGTCCTCGATGGTCACCGGGCCGATGGGCCCGGTGTCTTTTTTGGTGTAGAGGTCCCAGCCGTCGTCGATGTTGTTGCGGGACACGGCGTAGCGGAAGACGTTGCCCGGGCCGGTGGTGAGCTTCGCGGCGAAGCCGTCGGCGTCCTCACCGTCGGAGTCGGCGTTGTCGTGGGAGAGCGCGCTGAGGATGAGGTTGTCGGAGGGCCACTGGTCGCGCGGGGTGCTGGAGGCCATCCGGGAGAGCTGGAGCCCCGAGTCGCGGTTGAAGCGGGTCACGGTGCGCTCGATGATGTTGCCGCTGCCGCCGACGAAGATGCCGTTGTCGCCGGCCCGCTCCACGACGAGTCCCTTGACGTGCCAGTACCGGCCGTTGACGGCGAGCCCGCGGTTCGCCGGGTCCTCGGCCATGGCCGAGAAGTTCAGGACGGGGGTCTCCCCCGGATAGGCGGTCAGCTTCGTGCGGGTGGCCGAGGTGCCGTTGTTGCCCGCGGGGATCGTGACGGTCTTCGCGTACCGGTAGGTGCCACCGCGCACATAGATCGTCCCGCCGGGAGTGACGCGGGTGATCGCCGCGGCGAGGGTGGTCGGGTTCGCCTGGGTACCGGTGGCGGCGTCGGTGCCGTTCGGCGCGACGTACAGGGCGTCGGCCGCCAGGGGCGGGGTGGGCGTGGCCTGCGCCGCGGGTCCGGGCAGCGCGACGAGCGCACCGGCCAGGAGGGCGGCGGACGCGGCGACGGGGGTCATGTGCACCGTGCGAGTCAGCTTCACCGTTTGTCTCCAGACACGTTCGTGTTCGGATACGTGAACGAGCGGCTTGACAGAGCCGCTGCCACGCGGGGGGAAAGCGCTTGCAGTGGACCCTAGGAAGTTGAGGGGAACGCGTCAATAGTCACGTACATGTTTCTAGTTCTTAGACGTGAACAGCGTTCAAGAGATGGAACGGTCGGCCGAAACGACCCGTGAAGGTGGTTCGTCGCCCTGGAGGCGGCGGAGGGCTTCGGGCACACCCGGCCGGTGCGGCAGTCCTGGAACCGTGCCCTCGACGCCCTCCACACCCTCCTGGAGCACTGGCCCACGTCCGACGAAGGAGCATCCTCATGAACGGCCCCACCCACGGCAGTCTGCGCGTCAGCGGCGCGCGTCTGCACTACGAAATGCGCGGGCGAGGTCCGCTCCTGCTGCTGATCCCAGGGGGAACCGGCGGTGCGGCCGCCTTCGACCCCGTCGCCGACGAGCTGGCCGCCGAGTACACCGTCGCGACCTACGACCCGCGCGGCATGTCCCGCAGTCCGCTGGACGATCCCGGTGCCGAGCAGCATGTCACCGAGCACGCGGACGACGCCTCCCGCATCCTTGACCTGTTGTCACCCGGCGAACCGGCACGGGTCTTCGGCACCAGCTCGGGGGCAATCGCCGCGGTGCACCTGCTGACCGCCCGCCCCGAGCGCGTCGCACGCGTCGTGGCCCACGAGCCGCCGCTGGTGGAGGTCCTGCCGGACGCGTGCGAGCACCGGGCACTGATCGCGCGCGTGCGGGAGACGTTCCGTGCGGAGGGAGTCATGCCGGCGATGTCCGTTTTCGCGGCCGGACTCGCCGGGGGCCGGGGGAAGGTCGCGGACGCAGGGGCTTCCGCTCGGCGGGCGGAGGCCGAGCTCGCCCTGCCGCCCCAGGCGGCGGCCCGGGCCGAGCGGACGATGGCCGACCTGCCGTACTTCGTGAGCCGGATCGTGCCCGCGTTCATGTCCTATGTTCCCGACATGGGCCGCCTCGCGGCGCTGTCCGCCCGGCTCGTGCTCGCCGGCGGCGAGGACTCCCGCGGCGAACTCCCCTACCGCCCGGCCGCGTTCCTGGCCGACCGCCTCGGCACGGAGCTGCTGCACTTCCCCGGTGGACACACCGGCCTGACCACGCACCCGGCGGCCTTCGCCGAGCACATGGCGGAGGCGCTGCGCGCCTGACGATATGTCAGGCCTCGCCGGTGCCGTCGGAGACGGTCACGGTGACCGGGGTGCCCGCTTCGACCGTGCGGCTGACCGTGCACAGCCGGTCATGCGACGTCTTCACGGCCCGGGGCAGGATCGTGCGGGCCCGCTCCGCCGACGGACCGTCCGGGAACGTGACGTGGAAGGCGACCCCCAGGTCCGACATCCGGTTGCCGCCCTCGTCCTCGACCTTGTGGCCGGTCACGGTGACGGTGAACGCGGTCGGTTCCTCGTGACGGCTCGTGGCGACCTCCACGTCGGCCGCGCTGCAGCCGCCGATCGCCGCGAGGAACAGCTCGACCGGCGTGAAGTCGGCACCTCCGCCGGTGCCGAAGGTCAGCGTGCTGCCCCGGGCGTTGGTCACGGTGAACCGGCCCGGGCCTGCCCGCTCGATGGTGACGGAACGCAGCGCATTGTCAGTCATGCGAGGAGCGTACTGTCACGCCGTCGCCGGGCCCGTGACTTCCGCTCGCTCACGGGCTGCCGTCCACCTCGGGGGACGACGGCGGCAGTGCCGGGTCGGACGCGGGCGACTCCTCCTCGGCCGAGGAGGGCGGCTGCGTGAGGGGTGAGGAGGGTGGCGCCGACGAGGAGGGCGGCAGGACCGACGAGGGCGGGCACGAGCTGGCCGGCGGCGCCCCGGGGGACCGCCCGTCGCACGGCGGCGTACTGGCCGTCGAGGTCGACTCGTCGGGGGACGGGGTGTCCGGGTGCCGGGAGGGAGGCCTGGTCGCCGGGGGTTTCGTCTTCTTGTCGCCGGTGCCCGTGTCGCCCTTGCCCCGGGTGAACCAGTCGCCGCTGTCCGGGTCGTACACCACGAACTGGTTCACGACCTGGGTGGCGGGCGCCACGACCACGACGTTCGAGGGCCGGTACCCGGGCCACGCGTCGCCCGTCTGCCGCGGTGTGCTCTTCTGCGCGACGGGCGGCAGCAGCGGGTTGCCGCAGGCGCAGCGCACACGCGGCACGCCGTGGTCGTCGACCAGCACCGCGGTGCCGGTCTGCAGCACGGCCTGGTAGCCGGTGGCGCGGCCGTCGCGGTAGCCGTGGTTGGTCACGCGGGTGTCCAGCCGCAGGTGCACGGGCGTGAGCGAGCGCAGGTAGCGGGGGACGCCGGACGGCTCGATGTCGAGGACGGAGGCGAACGCCTTGTTCTTCGCCGGGTCCTTCTGGAGCGCGCCGACCTGCTTCTCCACGTCGCAGCTGCCGACCTTCCGCGTCCCGCCGTAGAGGCCGGGCGCCGCGCCGTCGACGCCGCGCGTCACGTTGGCCGAGGCCGACGAGCTGGGCAGCTCGCTCGGTGACGGTGGCGTGGAGCCCTCGCGGGCCGTCGACTCGGTGAAGGGGTCGGGCCCCGACTTGCCCGCGGGCTGGAGGAGGACCTCGCCGCGCGACTTCGACGAGCCCTCGGGGCGGGTGAGGACGACGGCCAAAATCACCGCGGCCACCACTGCGGCGGAGATCGCCGCGACGCGGGGCGCCGACTTCCACCACGGGCGGCCTCCTCCGCGACCCCCTCGGGAGCCTCCCCCGCCCGGGCCGTCGGACCCACCGCCGCGGCCCCCGCCACCGGTTGGACCGCCCGGCGGGCCGCCGCTCGACGGTCCCGAGGGACGCGCGCCACCCGGTGGCGGTGTCGAGCCGGCGGGGCTCGCGCCCGCCTGGGTCTCGCCCGGCCCGGGGCTCGGCCGCGAAGGGCCCGAGAGCGGGCCCGAAGGGGGTCCTGTGGGGCGTCCTGACGACGGCGGTTCGACGCTCACGAACACTTCCCTGCGTAGGGGATTCGGCGACGTACCTTTTATTCCGGTACGCGCCTATTGTGTGCCTCGGTGTCCGGGGGCCCGCAAGTCGACGCCGGCCGGCTCTCCCCCACGCCCGCCCGAAGACCCTCCCGAAGGCCCTCTCGAAAGGCGGACCGGTCCCGCGCTGCTTAGCGTGGCACCGTGAGCGAGCAGACACCGCCGCGGCGGGCCGGGGCGAGGCGCCCGGAGCAGAGCCGACGGGCCCCCCATGGCTGGCCCCATGCCCTTGTGGCCGTGCTCGCCTCCTTGGCGGCCATGGCCGTCGTCGCCGGGCTCGGCCTGTGGGCCGCGGGAGCCGCCGACCTGCCCGGCGGGGCGTTCCCGAGCGTCGTCGCGGCCGTCGTCGTGATGGCGGTCGGCGGCTCCGTCGGACTCTCCGGCGACGCCGGGATGATCGCCGAGACGGACGCGGGGCTCTCCGTGCTCCCGCTCTCCGTCAGCCTGGCCGGCGCTCTGGTGCTCGCCGCCGGGTTCCTCCGGCCGCTGCGGCACCGGGCCGTCGCCGACGTGAGGGAACTCGCCGGCTGGGCCGCCCGGATCGCGGTGCTGTGGGTCGTGCTCCTCACCGGCCTGGCCCTGCTGGCCCGGCACCGCTTCGCCATCGCGCTCGGCGACGGGCCCGTCGGGGAGATCGGCGATCTGCTGGACTCCTCGCCCGAGGTCGGATTCAAGACGGACGTGCCGCTGACCCTCGTCTTCGGGCTGCTGTGGCTCGCGGGCGTCCTCGTCGTGGCGCTGCTCGTCTCGCGCGGGGCCCCGCTCCCCGCCCGCCTGCTGCGCTTCCAGGAATCGGTGCGTCCCGCGGCGTTCGCCATGGTGTTCCTGCTGCTGGCGTACGCCGCCCTGGGGCTCGTCGCCGGGCTCGTCGTCGCGGCGACCCGCGGGCATACGGCGGAGACGTTCGCGGTGCTGCTGCTCGGGCTGCCCAACCTCGTCTGGCTCGCCTTCACCCTGGGGCTCGGCGCGTCCTGGGAGGGCCGGGTCGACGGGCCGTTCGGGCTGCCCATGCCGCGGGTCCTCGACGAGGTGCTGCGTACGCCGGCCGATTCCACGCTCAGCCTGCGGACCCTCGCCGAGTACGACGGGCGGGTGTGGTGGCTGCTGGTCGTCGCGGCGGTCCTGGAGGTGGCGGCCGCGTTCCTGATGGCGGCCCGCTCCCCGGCCCGGATGCGGGCCTGGCAGCACGCCGCGCACATGGCGGTGGCGCTGGCCCTCACCGTGCTCGCCGTCTGTCTCCTGGCGGGCGTGTCGGCCCACTACGGGCTCTCGCTCCTTGGCATCGGGGATCTCGGCGGGGGCCTGTCCGGCCTCGTGGAGCTGCGGCCGCACCTCTGGAAGGCGCTGCTTCTGGCCGTGCCCTGGGGTCTGGTCTCGGGGTTCCTCGGCGGGGTGCTGGCGCGGCGGGTCCACCGGCGGGGCGAGGTGCGGCCCAGGGCCTGACGGGGCCGGGGCGGGAATCTAGTCGGTCAGCCGCCGGAAGACCGGCTGGGCCCAGCGGGGTGGATCGGGGGGCGCGCCCGGGTGGGCCGGGGCTTGCTCTACGCGGCGGTCCACCCACGTCGGGGGGTGGCCGTCCGTACGGCTGCCCATGGCCGCCGCCCGCAGCGTGGCGGCGAATTCGAGGCACGACCCGTACCGGTCCTCCGGGCTCTTGGCCAGCGCCTTCGCCAGGACGCCGTCGAGGCCGGCGGGAACACCCGGCCGCTTCTCCGTGAGGCGGGGCGGCCGGTCGTACTGGTGGGCCCAGAGGAGGGCGATGTCGTCGTCGCGCTGGAACGGCGGCCCGCCCGCCAGGGTCTCGTACACGACGCAGGCGAGGCTGTAGACGTCGCATCGGCCGTCCACCGGGCGGCCCGAAATCTGCTCCGGCGCCACGTAGTCGAGGGTCCCGACGAACTGGCCCACGGTCGTGAACCCGGTCAGCGACAAGGACTTCTTCGTCAGGCCGAAGTCCGTGAGGTAGGCGTGCTCGGGGTGGTCGCTGTCCGTGCCCTTGGCGATGAGGATGTTGCCGGGCTTGACGTCCCGGTGGACCAGGCCGTGGTCGTGCGCCGCGTCGAGCGCGGACGCGATCTGGGTGGCGATGCGCAGCGCGGCCGTAACGGAGAGCGGGCCGCCGTGGTCGAGCAGGTGGCGCAGATCGCTGCCGGGCACGTACCGCATGGCGATGTACAGCACCCCGTCCGTCTCGCCCGCCTCGAAGACGGGCACGATGTGCGGGTGTTCGATCGCGGCGGCGACGCGTGACTCATGCGTGAAGCGCCGCCGGAAGGTGTCGTTGCGGGCGAGTTCGGGGGCGAGCAGCTTGAGGGCGACGGTCCGGTCGAGGCGCAGGTCCTTGGCCCGGTAGACGACGGCCATGCCGCCGCGGCCGATCTCGCCCTCGACCCGGTAGTCCGCGATGCGCTGCCCGATCAGCTCGGAGGGCCGCCCGGAGTGCGGGCTCGGGCCGCCCTCGCCCGGCGCGGCCGCCATCAGGCGTCACCGAACCGGAGCGGCTGATCGGGCTCGTCCCCCTCGGGCGGCAGAAACGGGGCGGGCCGACCGCCGTGCGGGGCGTGCGACCCATCGACCACACGCGTCTCCCCCGGCCCTACCACCTCGCCCACCCTCTGCGTCGGCTCGGCTTCCACCACCCGCGTCGGCTCAGGCCCGGCCACCTCGTCTACCACCCGCGTCTCCCCGGGCTCCACCGCCTCCCCCACCACCCGCGTCGGCTCTGCCCCCGCCACCTCATTCACCACCTGCGTCTCCCCCGGCTCCACCGTCTCGCCCGCCACCCGCGTCGGCTCAGGCCCGGCCACCTCGTCTACCACCCGCGTCTCCCCGGGCTCCCCCGCCTCCCCCACCATCCGCGTCGGCTCTGCCCCCGCCACCTCATTCACCACCTGCGTCTCCCCCGGCTCCACCGTCTCGCCCGCCACCCGCGTCGGCTCTGCCCCTGCCACCTCATTCACCACCTGCGTCTCCCCGGGCCCTGGCCCTGGCCCCGCCGCCTCACCCACCACCTGTGTCTCCCCCGGCGCCGGTCCCACCCCGGCGGTCGAGCCGTCGGTTCCGTCGGTCGGTTCCTGCGCGGCGGGGACGAGGCGGGTCGGTTCCTCGGCGGGCGGCGGGGAAGCGCCGGGGGCGGTGGCGGCTGCCCGTGGGGATTGGCCGGCCTCGTCGTCATCGCCACGCCCATCGGTGGCCGGCCCTTCCGTCGCCGCGTACGTACTGAGCCGCGTTCCGTCGCAGTACACCCACCGCTCGTGGTCGGCGTCGTAGAGCCACACCGATTCGCCCTCCACGACCACGCCCACCCGCAGCCCGCGTGTCCCGCGCCGGAAGGACTCCCCGTCGCCACCGCCCGCCAGTTCCTCCGCCGCCCGCCGGTAACGGCCAAGGGCGTCCTCCGTCCTGGTCAGCAGTGGGCGCGGGTCCGCCGTGCGGGTCAGGGGGCCGCTCGCACCCGGCGGATCGCGGGGAACGGCGACCAGGAGCCGGCTGTCGACCCACGCCGACCAGCCGTTGGCGCACACGATCCGGCCCCAGTCGCCGAGCCGGTCGACCAGCCGCACGGGCAGCAGCGCGTCGAGAGGGGTCGTCGGACGCTCCACGTCCGGTGCCTCCCAGGCGGGCAGTCCGTCCTGGGGGACCACATGGGTGGGGCGGAAGTCCGCGGGGGTCATCGCCGGTGCTCCTACTTCCGCATTACGGCGGGTTCATGGCGGCGCAGCAGCCTGGCGACCACGTATCCGAAGACGACCGAAAGGACCACCAGCATGCCCATGTTGAGCAGCCAGACGCCCGCGGAGTGCCGGAACAGCGGGTCGGCGGTCAACTCGCCCGGGACGATCCTGCCGAGGCCGATGGTGCCCGCCATGGCGCCCAGCGCCCAGCGCGAGGGCACGAGCCACGCCAGTTGCTCGACGCCGGGCACGCCGTTCAGTTTGAGGAGCGCGCCGCAGAAGACGACCTGGACGATGGCGAGGAACACGAGCAGCGGCATCGTCACCTCTTCCTTGCGCACCAGTGCCGATACGAGCAGGCCGAGCATCATGGCGGTGAGCGCCAACAGGGCCACGGCGAGGGTGACTTCCACCAGCGGTGGCAGCAACACCCCTTTGCCGCCGGGCGCGTTGAGGTCGACGCCGAGGAGCGCCACGAGGGTCAGTACGACGGCCTGGAGCACCGTGACCGTGCCGAGGACGACGACCTTGGACATGAGGTACGCCGATCTGGAGAGCCCCACCGCCCGTTCCCGCCGGTAGATGACGCGTTCCTTGACCAGTTCGCGCACCGCGTTGGCGGCACCGGTCAGGACTCCGCCGACGCAGAGGATGAGCAGCGCGTTCATAGCCGTCTCCTGCGTGAGCCGGCTTCCGGCGAGCGCACGGGCCATGGCGCCCATCACGAACGGCAGGGCGATCATGATGGCGAGGAACGTGCGGTCCGCGCCGAGCGCGGCCGCGTACCGCCGCACCAGCGTGCGCAGTTGGGATCCCCAGCTCTGCGGTTTCGGCGGCGGCGCGAAGGAGCCGGGCGGGGCCGCGCCGTCCTGCGGGAGGGACATCGGGTACGGCTGCGCGGAAGAGTTGACGATGTAGCGCTGGTGGAGCGGAGAGAGGTGGTAGTCCCGTGCCCAGTCCCGGTCGCGGTCGCTTTCGAAGGCCTCGAACGCCTCCGGCCACTGCGGGAAACCGAAGAACGGCAGCGCGTCCCGCGGCGGCCCGTAGTAGGCGATCTTCCCGCCCGCGGCGAGGACGAGGAGCCGGTCGCACACGTCGAGGCTGAGCACGCTGTGCGTGACGACGATGACCGTGCGGCCGTCGTCGGCGAGGCCGCGCAGCATGTGCATCACGGAGCGGTCCATGCCGGGGTCGAGCCCGGACGTGGGCTCGTCGAGGAAGAGCAGTGAGGGCTTGGTGAGCAGTTCGAGTGCGACGCTCACGCGTTTGCGCTGGCCGCCGGAGAGGCTGTGGATGGGCTGGTCAGCGCGTTGTTCCAGGCCGAGTTCGCGGATGACCTCGTCGACTCTGGCCCGGCGTTCCGCCCGCTCGGTGTCCTGGGGGAAGCGGAGTTCGGCGGCGTAGCCGAGGGCGCGGCGCACGGTCAGCTGGGCGTGCAGGATGTCGTCCTGCGGTACGAGGCCGATGCGCTGGCGCAGCTCCGCGTAGTCGCGGTAGAGGTCGCGGCCGTCGTAGAGGACGGTGCCGCCGTCCGCGGGGCGCAGCCCGGTGAGGGCGTTGAGCAGGGTGGACTTCCCCGCGCCGCTGGGTCCGACGACGGCCAGCAGGCACTTCTCGCCGACGGGGAACGAGACCTGGTCGAGGAGTGTCTTGCGGCCCCGGTCGACGGTCACCGTCAGGCCCTGGACGTCGAGGGACACCTCGCCGGTGTCGACGTACTCCTGGAGCTGGTCGCCGACGAGGCAGTACGCGCGGTGGCCGACGCCGACGATGTCCCCCGGTGCGAGAGGGGCCCGGTCCACGGGCTGGCCGTTGAGGTAGGTGCCGTTGTGGCTGCCGAGGTCGACGATCTCGTACGTACCGTCCGGGAGGACCCGCAGTTCGGCATGCCGGCGGGAGACGACCAGGTCGTCGATGACCACGTCGTTGTCGTCCGCGCGGCCGATGCGGACGGTGCGGGTGGGCAGCGGGCGCACGGTCGTCGGCTGCCGGAAGGTGCCGGTGGCCGAGGGCGTGCTGACGGAGGAGGGGCGTTCGGCGGCGCGGGGCTCGGGCGGGGTGCGGCCGACGACCACCGCGCGCGGGCCGTCGGTGACGCTGCCGAAGCGGATGACGCTGCCCGGCCCGATGTCCCCCTCCGCGACGCGCCGCCCGTCGGCGTACGTTCCGTTGGTGCTGTGCTCGTCCTCGATGGTCCAGTGATCGAGCTCGGCGTGGAGGACGGCGTGATGCCACGAGACGCGGGCGTCGTCGAAGACGATGTCGCTCAGCGGGTCGCGCCCCACGTGATAGTCCCGGCTCGGACTCATCACCGTGGAGCCGGTGTCGGTCTCCAGCACGAGTTCGGGCGCAGTCGGCGCCACAGGCCGCTTCCCCATGCCAGAATTCTACCCATTCGCCCTGATCTCCGCCTGGGGGTCGCCGCCACCGGGCCTCCACCGGGCGGGCGAGTACGAGGGCGATCAGCGCGCGGGCGATGAGTTCGGGCAGTGGATCGGGTCTGCCCGGGTATGACTCGCACCCTTGAGGTGGCTGCCGCGCCCGACCTCGACCGCGCGACGCGGCCACCCTACGACGACGTACTCCCGGAGATCCGATGACCACGGTGACCACGGTCCACGCCCATGGGGTCGCCCTCGGCGTCGAGTCGTTCGGTGACGTCGACGCGCCCCTCGTCCTGCTCGCGGGCGGGCCGACGATGCTTTCCTGGCCCGACGCGCTGTGCGAACGCCTCGCCGCCGGCGGCCGGCGCGTGGTGCGCTACGACCTGCGCGACAGCGGGGAGTCGACCACCGCGGACCCGCAGGCGCCCGCCTACACCCTGCGCGACCTCGCCGCCGACGCGGCGGCCCTCGCCGGCGCGCTCGGCGTACGGCCCGCGCACCTCGCGGGAATCGGCGTCGGGGGGATGGTCGCCCAGGTGGCCGTACTCGACCATCCGGCCGCATTCTCGGCGCTCACGCTGGTCGGCACCCGCGCGGTGGCCCCCGGCCCGCCCGACGCCGACCTCCCCGACCACGACCGGGCGACGATGAACCGGCTGTTCGCCCGCCCGCAGCCGGACTGGACCGACCGCGAGGCGGTCGCGGAGTTCGCCGCCGCCGGCGCGGAGATCCGGGGCGACGACCCCGCCGCCGCGCGCGAGATCGCCGCGCGCGTCTGGGACCGCACGCCGGGCACCACGCCCCCGGTCCAGAGGGCCAACCAGCTGGGCATGGTGTTCTCCCGGCTCGACTGCGCCCCCCGCTGGCGCGAGCGCCTGCCCGGGATCGACGTCCCCACGCTCGTCGTCCACGGCCGCCGCGACCCGTTCTTCCCCGTCGGCAACGGCGAGGCGATCGCGCGCGAGATCCCCGGGGCACGGCTGCTCGTGCTCGAGGAGGCCGCCACCGCACTCCCCGGGGCGGCGGCCGGTGAGATCGCCGAGGCGATGCTCACCCTCGGGCAAGGGTCCCCGGATCAGTAGCCGTAGATCATCTTGTAGGCGACCTCGGGGAGGAACTGCCCGGCCGTGGAGCCGGTTCCGACGCCGCAGTTGCCGTCGGACTCGCCCGGAGCCTTGATCCACAGGAGCATCTCGGCGCCTCCGCCCAGTTGGGTGGGGGTGCCGATACGGCGGCCCGAGGGGTTGCACCACTGGCCGTTGGAGCCGTTGCCGTTGCGGCTGGTGTCCACCACGAACGGCTTGGTGTAGCCGTACCGGGTGCTGAGTTCGCGCTTGACGGCGTTGCCGTAGGCGGTGTTCTCGGCCGTGGTCAGGTAGTTGGAGACGTTGAGGGAGAAGCCGTGGGCCTGCTGGAGGCCGGCTTCGTGGAGGCGCCGGGCCATGGTCGACGCGCTCACCCAGCCCGGGTTGCCGGCGTCGAGGTAGACCCAGGTGTGGGGCGCCCGGCGGTTGAACTCGGCGAGCGCGCCGGTGAGCATGCCCTCGCGTTCGTCGATCTGGGCCTGGGTCATGCAGTCGTAGTCCCCGAGGGAGTCCGGTTCGAGGACGACGACGGCCGGGCGGCTGCCGATGCCCCCCGCGAACTGGGCGATCCAGGTCGCGTAGGCGGACGGCGAGGCGGCTCCGCCCGCGGAGTGCCCGCCGCAGTAGTCGCGGTTGTAGATGTTGTAGGCGACGAGGAGGGGCAGCTTGTCCCGGGCGTCCGCGGCGCCCACGTACGCGCCGGCGGCGGTGCCGATGGGGCCGCTCCAGGAGCCGAACCAGCGGGCCATCGGGGTGTTGGCGAGGGACGCGTTGATCGCGGGCGCCCGGCCGTCGCCGGGGTTGGCGGCGACCCACCGCTTCGCGCTCGAGTCGGGGTCCACGTAGAACCCGCTGGTCAGGGTCGTCGGGTCGGCCGCGTGCGCGGCCGGTGCGGCGGTGAGCGCCAGCGGCAGGGACGAGAGCGCTGCCAGCAGGGCGAGCAGTCTGCGGCGCATCAGAGTACCTCGGTTTTCTGAGGGGGTGTCGAGGAAGGGCGGAGGGTCGGGGGAGCGCTCCCATGGGTAGGGTTCGATGAGTGGCGCTCCCCCGTTGGGGCGGGTGCCGGACACGCGGTCCGGCAGTGACGCGTGGAGGTGCGGGCGTTACGGGGTGTGCGCCACCCGGTCACGGGCCCCGCGGGTGGCGGGGGTGCCGCCCAGCGTCGTCAGCACCGCGTTGTACGCCGGCTTCTTGTTGCCATTGCGGTCAAACAGCAGCGGGTTCTCCCCACTGCGCCAGGAGTCGCTGTCGCGGATGCCCCAGACGGTGATGCCGGTGCACCGTGCGACGTTCATGCAGGCCCTGACCGTGTTCGCGTACGCGGTCGGTGATGCCTGCGCGATGTCCAGCTCGGTGATCTGGACATCCACGCCGAGGGCGGCGAAGTTCGCCAGCGTCGTCTGGAAACTGGCGGGCGGGCCCCCGGCGCCGAAGTGGGCCTGGAGGCCCACGCAGTCGATGGGTACGCCCCGTGCCTTGAAGTCGCGCACCATGCGGTAGACGCCCTGGGTCTTGGCGTCGTTCCAGTTCTCGATGTTGTAGTCGTTGTAGCAGAGCTTGGCCGCCGGGTCGGTGGACCGGGCGGTCCGGAACGCCTGCTCGATGAAGCCGCCGCCGAGCACGTCCCGGAAGACCGAGCTGCGGAGCTGGCCGCTGGGGCCGTCGGCGAAGGCCTCGTTGACCACGTCCCAGGAGTGGATCCGGCCCTTGTAGCGGTTCATCACGGTGGTGATGTGGTTGTTCATCACACCGCGCAGGGTGTTCGCGTCCCTGATGGAGCCGACCCAGCCGGGCAGTTGGGAGTGCCAGACGAGCGTGTGGCCGCGCACGCGCTGACCGTGGGAACTGGCGCCGTTGACGATCTGGTCGGCGGCGCCGAAGTTGAACGACCCGCGGGACGGTTCCGTGGCGTCCCACTTCATCTCGTTCTCCGGCGTCACGCTGTTGAACTCACGGCCCAGGATGCCGGTGTACGTGCCGTCCCCGAGCCTCCCGGCGGCCACCGCGGCCCCGAAGTACCGCCCGGACTGGGCGGCTTGAGCGCCGAGGGTGGACGCCTGGGACGTCGCGTCGGGCGCGGCGGTGGCGGTCCCGGTGAGCGTCAGGGCCGCCACGGCCACCAGGGCCGACACGGAGGCCCGGCGATGGCCGAGCCGCTTCAGTCGATTCATGGTTCTCCTCGTACGGTCGGGTGCGAAGTGACAGGTGCGGGTGGGTACCGGCAGGGCATCGGCGGGCGGGCCGCCGGTGGCCGCCAGGGCGTGCCGACGGGAGGCGCTTTGAGGCGTCCATGACATACGCATCGATGGGGTTCCCCTTCCACGGACGGCCATGGATGGTCGAGTTGCCCGGAGGTGCCCTGCCCGGTCCCTGTGGTGCGGCTGACCCGTTCGGCATATCGAACGTGGGTCGGTTTATCGAGCATTCTGGATGATAGAGGGCCGCCGAACGCCGTCAATACCTCTCGTAAGATTCGACGTCGGGTCCGAAACTTTCGCTGGGCGGGAACTGGTTGTCAGCGCAGGGCGGCGGACCGGATGGCGCGGACAGCGCCCCTGGTCAAGCCACTCCAGGGCGCTGCCACGCGGATGAGGAAGGCCCGCCGTTCCGATACTTCCGGATCGGCACGCGAAATCTCTCGGTTCGCCGCCTTCCGCTGCCCCGGGCCGCCCTCTCCCCCTCCAAGGCGCCCTTCCGATTACTTGACGCGCATCTACTTGACGCGCATCTCGCACCACGTCCGGCGCTCGTGTCCCACCTCGCGGACCGGCCCGGTGAGGGTGAGCGGCACGGTGTGGTGGACATGGGCGCTGGAGGCGGCGACGTGGAGTTCGAGGGCGCCGGGTTCGACGACGCGGCGGCCGTCGGCGCCGGTGTACGCGGCGAGGTCGGCGGGGAACGTGGCGTGGACCTCGGCCGACGCTCCCGCCTCCAGCGGCACCCGGGCGTAGCCGACGAGCCGGACCTCGGGGCGGGCGACGGTGCCGACCGGGTCGTGCAGATAGAGCTGCACGACTTCGGTTCCGGGGCGCTCACCGGTGTTGCGGACGGTCAGCCGCAGCACGGTCTCGCCGCCGGTGGCGAACTCCGTGGTGTCGCACACCGGTTGGTCCCAGTTGAACGTGGTGTACGACAGCCCGTGCCCGAACGGGTACAGGGGTGTCGGGTCCACGGTACTGGGGAAGCCGTGCCGCCCGAGCGGAGGAGCGAGGTACGGCGCCGGCTGGCCCCCCGGGTTGCGCGGCACCCCGATGGGCAGGCGCCCGGAGGGGCCGACCCGGCCGGAGAGGACGCCCGCGACGGCGCCGCCGCCTTCCTGCCCGGGGAAGAACGCCTGGACCACGGCGGCGGCCCGCTCGGCCCAGCGACCGAGCGCGTACGGTCTCCCGCTGAGGACGACGATGACGACCGGCGGGCCACAGGCCATCACCTCGTCCAGCAGTCGGCCCTGCTCGTACGGCAGTTGCAGGTCCTCGGCGTCACAGCCCTCACCCGACGAGCCGCGCCCGAACAGACCCGACCGGTCCCCGACCACGGCCAGGCAGATGTCGGCCGCCGCCGGATCGTCGACGAACACGGCGTGCGGGAACTCGACGCGCAACGCCTCGGCGAGCGTCGGCACCTCGACGCCCATCGGCAGTTCGGGATGGTGCACGCCGACGTGCCGGGGGAACGTGTAGCAGCCGAGCATGGCGGCCTGCTCGTCCGCGAGCGGTCCGACGACGGCGACGCGCAGCCCGTCCCCCAGCGGCAGCGCCCCGGAGTCGTTGGCGAGCAGGACGACCGACTCCTCGGCGGCCTTCCGCGCCACCTCCCGCAGGTTCGGGGGGTTCAGGTCGAGGGGCGCCGCATCGTCCCTGGCCGGCTCCCGGTCGGGGTCGAGCAGCCCCAGCTCGCACTTCTGCGTGAGGACGCGCAGCGCGGCCCGGTCGAGCAGGTCCTCGGGGAGCGGGTCGGCGGGGTCGAAGCAGCGGGCCGCCGGCAGCTCCACGTCGACGCCGGCGGCGAGGGCGAGCCGTGCGGCGTGGCGCTCCCCGTCGGCGATCCGGTGCGCCTCTTCGAGGAGGGAGACGCCGTAGTAGTCCGAGACGACCGTTCCGGTGAACTGCCACTGCTCGCGCAGGAGTTGGGTCAGCAGCTCGACGTGGGCATGGGCGGGCAGGCCGTCGATGTCGTTGTAGGCGGGCATCACGGAGCGGGCGCCGCCGTCGCGTATGGCCATCTCGAACGGCGGCAGGACCACGTCCGCGAGCTCCCTCGGGCCGAGCGAGGCGGGCGCGTGGTTGCGGGCGCCGCGCGAGGCCGCGTACCCGGCGAAGTGCTTGAGCGTGGCGACGATCCCGGCCGACTCCAGGCCCCGCACATAGGCGGTGCCGATGGTGCCGACGAGGTACGGATCCTCGCCGATCGCCTCCTCGGTCCGGCCCCAGCGTGGGTCCCGTACGACGTCAAGGACCGGGGCGAGCCCCTGGTGGACGCCGACGGAGCGCATCGACGCGCCGATGCCCCGCGCCATCTCGGTGATCAGCGCGGGGTCGAAGGTGGCACCCCAGGCCAGGGGGGTGGGGAAGACGGTGGCCCGCCAGGCGGTGAACCCGGTCAGGCACTCCTCGTGGGCGATCGCGGGCAGGGCGAAACGGTTTCCGGAGCGGATCACGCGCTGGAGTTCGGCGAGGCGGGCGGCGCCCTCGGCGGGTTCGACGGGCACGGTGCCGAAGGGCCGGGTGAGATGGCCGAGGCCATAGGGCAGCAGGGCGTCGAGAGCGGCACTGCGGGCCGCATAGGTGTGCTGGCCGGGGGCGACGTCACTGGCCGCGTCGTCGGCGTGCTCGGCGCCGATCCATACGCTGCACAACTGGGCGGTCTTCTCCTCGGCGGTCATCCGGGCAAGCAGGTCCGCCGCCCGGACGGGTGCGGGCAGGGTGGTGTCCTGCCAGGGCTCGACCATGGGACTCCTCAAGTGCGGTCTCGGACGGAGGCATTGGTGCCTGGGCGCTCAGCCCTTGGTGGCGCCCGTGGTGATGCCCCCGATCAACTGCCGTTCGGCGACGGCGTAGAAGGCGAGGGCGGGCACCATGGCGAGGACGAGATAGGCGAAGACGCGGGCGATGTCGGCGCCGTACTGACCCTGGAACTGCTGGACGCCGATGGGGATCGTCCACCAGGTCTGCTCGCTGAACACCAGGAGCGGGAGCAGGAAGTTGTTCCAGCTGCCGACGATGGCGAGGATGGAGACGGTGCCGAGCGCGGGCCGCGCCATGGGCAGCAGGATCCGCCAGAAGAAGCCGAACGCCGAGCAGCCGTCGAGGGTCGCGGCCTCCTCCAGTTCGCCGGGGATCTCCCGGAAGAAGCCGCGCAGGATGACGATGGTCATGGGCAGGCCGAACGCGGCCTGCGGCAGGATCACGCCCCAGGGGTTGTCGAGCAGCCCGAACGTGCGCAGCAGCACGAACAGCGGCAGGATCGCCACCGCGAACGGGAACATCAACCCCACGGTGAAGAGGGTGAACAGCAACTCCCGGCCACGGAAGGCGAAACGGGCGAGCGCGAAGGCGGCGAGGGCCGCGGCACCCACCGTCAGCACGGTCGTGCCGACGGCGATCAGCGTGGAGGCGCCCAGCATGCGCCAGAACGAGCCGGAGGCGAGTATGTCGGTGTAGTTGGACGTCACCCACGGCGAGGGCAGGCCGAACGTGTTCCGGGACAGCTGGTCGGTGGACTTGAACCCGGACACGAACGCGTACAGCAGCGGCGTGACCATGACGGCACCGACCAGCCACAGCAGCACGTACAACGGCGCGGAGCGCAGCGAGCGGCGCGCGCCCGCGCTCATCGGGAGGCTCGCATGGTCGTGAGGGCTCCTTCGGTGTCACGGCGCAGCACCGAGCGCTGGTAGACGAGGGCGAAGACAAGGCTGATGAGGAACATGGCGATGCTGATCGCGCTGGCGTAGCCGATCTGGTAGCGCTTGAAGCCGAACTGGAACATGGTCACGGCCAGGGTCTCGGAGTGGTGGTCGGGGCCGCCCTGCGTGAGAACCCACACCAGGTCGAAGAGCTGGACCGCGCCGATCACGGACAGGAAGACGCTGATGCGGACGGTCGGTCCGAGCAGCGGCAGGGTGATGTGCCGGAAGCGCTGCCAGGGGCTCGCGCCGTCGATGCGGGCCGCCTCGTGCAGTTCGGCGGGGATCTGCTGGAGTCCGGCCAGGTACAGCATCATGTGGAAGCCGAAGTACTTCCATGTCATGACGAGGAACAGGGTCGCCAGCACATGGTCCTGGTCGGCGAACCACAGCCCGCCGAGGCCGTCGAGGCCGACCGGGTCGAGCACCTTGTCGGCGAGCCCGTCGTCCGGCGCGAAGATCATGGAGAAGAGGACGCCGGTGATGACCTCGGACAGGACGTAGGGGGCGAAGAACAGGGTCCGGTACAGGGCCCTGCCGCGCAGTTTCTGGTTGAGCAGGACGGCCATGCCGAGGGCGAACGGCAGCTGTACGCACACCGAGAACAGCACGAGCAGCAGGCCGCGCCACAGGTCGCCGAGGAAGACCGGGTCGTGGCTGAGCCGACGGTAGTTGTCGAGGCCGACGTAGTCCGAAGGGGCGCCGAAACCACCCCAGTTGAAGAGGCTGACGTACAGGGCGTACAGGATCGGGGCGAGCACCAGCGCGCCGAACAGGAGCAGGGCGGGCAGGGTGAAGCTGAAGGCGGTCAGCCAGTCGGCGGCCCGCCGGGCCGGTGGCCGGCGCACCCTGGTGACCGGTCGCCGCGGTGGGGCGGCGGGCGCGCGGTCCTTCACGGGCGTGGAGGTCATGTCGGTCACTGGCTCTTCGCGACCTGGGTGATCGAACGGGCCGCCTGCTCGGGCGACTTGGACCCGGCGATCAGGGCGGCCACCGAGTCGTTGATCTCCTGGCCGACGGCGGGCGGGTAGGCCTGGTCGAGGTAGAGCTGGAAGCCGGTCGCCCTGTCGACGGTCTCGGAGACGAGCCGGAGATTGTGGTCGGTCAGGGCGCTCATCGCGTCCTTGACGACCGGCATGATCGAGGCCTCCTTCACGAGGACGCGGTCGGACTCGGCGGTCATGAAGAACTTCAGGAAGTCGACGGCCGCCTTGGGTGCCCCCTTGCGTACCGCGTAGCCCCCTCCCCCGCCGAAGACGTCGGTGCGGGCGCCCTTGCCGCCGGCGACCTCGGGGAACGGGAAGAAGCCGAGGTCCTTGCCGATGCCCTTGCCCGCGTCGGCCTGGGCGACGGGCGCCCACTGGCCCATCAGCTCCATCGCCGCCCTGCCGTTGCCCATGGTGGCCGCCTCGCCGTTGGGCGTGGAGTAGGCGGCCCCGAGGTGGCCCTTCTGGAACGGCTGGAGCGCGACGAGTTGCCTGAGGTGCTCCCCCGCGCTGACGAAGTCGCCGCCGGTGAAGTCCTCGGCGGCAGCGGCCTTCCGCATGCCGTCGACGCCGGCGATCCGCAGGGACAGGTACGCCCAGTAGTACATGCCGGGCCACTTCTCCTTGCCCGCGAGGGCGATGGGGGTGATACCGGCACCCTTCAGCTTCTTGACCGCGTCGAGGAAGTCGGCCCAGGTGGCGGGCGGCGTCTTGATGCCGGCCCTGGTGAACAGCGCCTTGTTGTACCAGAAGCCCACCGCCCCGATCTCGAAGGGCACGGCGTACGTCTTGCCGCCGATCCGGTACGGCTCCAGTGAGGCCGACAGGAGCGTGTCCGCCCAGGGCCGGATCGAGGGGGTCAGATCCTCGACGAGGCCCGCGTCGACCTGCTGCTCCAGCACACCACCGCCCCAGGTGTGGTAGATGTCCGGCAGTTTTCCGGAACTGGTCAGCGCCGTCATCTTCGACTTGTAGGCGTCGTTCTCCATGGTGACGAGCTTGACCCGGACGTCGGGATGCTCGGCCTCGAACGCCTTGGCCCGCTCGGGCCAGACGGTCTTCGACGGCTGCGTGGTCTGGATGTTCCACCACTCCACGACGGTCCGGCCCTGGCTGTCCGTGGTCGTGGAGCCGCCGTCCGAGCAGGCGCTGAGGCCCGCCGCACCCAGTCCCGCCGCCGACGCGGCCCCCATGAACCGGCGGCGGGAGAGAGCTGAGGACACGGTGCCGGACGCGGACGTGGCGGCTCGGTCGAAGGCTGGCATGGCGCACCTTCCGGAAGAGTTCCGAGAATTATCGAGATGGCCATGGAAGTTACGGGCATACGTCGGGGGCGTCAACGGCCCGGACAGAATCGGCCGTTGACGCCCCCTGAGTGGCGGTCCCTCAGACGCCGCGCGGCGGGGCGGTGCTCGCGCGGACCACCAGCTCGGTCGCCAGTTCCACCCGCGGCGACGCCGGCTCGATGCCGCGCGCCAGGTCGAGCAGCATCCGCGCCGCCAGTTTGCCCATGTCGGAGAGAGGTTGCCGGACCGTCGTGAGGGGCGGCGAGGACCAGCGCACTTCGGGCAGGTCGTCGAAGCCGACGACGCTCATGTCCTGGGGCACCCGAAGGCCGCGCCGGCGCAGCGCCTCGATGGCACCGAGCGCCATCTGATCGCTCGCGGCGAAGAGGGCGGTCGGCGGTTCGTCGAGGTCCAACAGCCGTCCCGCGCCGGTGAATCCGGATTCGTGGTAGAAGTCGCCGGGGACCACGAGCGCGTCGTCGACGGCCACCCCGGCCACGTCGAGCGCGGCCCGGTAGCCGTCGAGCCGGGCCCGTGAGCACAGCAGCCGCGGCGGGCCCTGGATGAACCCGACGCGCCGGTGCCCGAGCTGGAGCAGATGCTCGGTCGCGGCCATGCCGCCCGCCCAGTTCGTGGCGCCGACGGTCGGCGCCTCGCCGACGGGGGACCCCGCCGGGTCGATCACCACCAACGGCACTCCCAGGCGGCGCAGTTCGTCGTGGTGCCCCGGTGCGAGCACCGACGTCACGAGAATCACCCCGTCGGAGGCGCGGGCCCGGAGATTGGTCATCCACTGCCGTGCGGCGCCCGCCCGGTCATGGATCGCGGAGACGACCGTGCCGACGCCCGCCTCGTGCGCGACCTCCTCCACGCCCCGGATGATCTCGACGGCCCACGGGCTGTCCAGGTCGTTGAAGACCAGGTCGAGCAGGGCCGCCCGGGCTCCGGGCGCGGCCGGCCGCCGCCGGTAGCCGTGCCGGTGCAGCAGGTCCTCGATGCGGGCGCGGGTCGCGGACGAGACGTCCGAGCGCCCGTTGACGACGCGCGAGACGGTCGGCACGGACACCCCCGCCTCCCGCGCGATCTCGGCGATCGTCACCTTCACCGCCCCGTCCGGGCTGCGCGTGCCCGCCTTGCGCTGAGCGCTTTCCCCGGCCACCGGCCCCACCTCCGTAGCTGTCCGCCCGGAAACTCCGGGCGCCTTCCGGAAACCGTAAGACATGCCGACGGCCGCGCCCCGCCGGGAGAGTTGTCCGACGTGAGCGCGGCGGAGCCGGCTGGTGCGAGGGGGTTCGGCAGGAAGAGTCGGTCTGGGTCAGCGGACGAATCCTGACGCCGGGCCAGGGCGGCGGGTCACCGCTCGGCGTCCCGACCGGCCGGCGCCTTGTGGGGCCGCACCGGGGCCCCGCACAAGGATCGTGCGGGGCCCCGGCAGGGTGGATCACGGTGTTCCGTTGGCACCGTTCGCGCAGGGGCTGCCGGAGCCGAAGGTCCCGCCGATCCCGCCGGTGCCGCCGTGGAAGAGGTAGCCCCCGGTGGCGTTGCCGCCGGCGCCGCCGATCCCACAGGAACCGTCACTGCTGGCGCCCGACTTCGCGCCGCCGTTGCCGCCGTTGCCGCCCTTGCCGCCGAAGTTGTTGACGCCTCCGGAGCTCAGGCCACCGGCGCCGCCGATGCCCGCGGCACCGCCCGGGTAGGCGCCGCCGGGGCTGCCGTTGCCGCCGTTGCCGGCCTGACCGCCCTTGCCGCCGTTGCCGAAGCCGTTGATGCCGCCGGCACCGCCGTTGCCGCCCCCGCCACCGCCGTGGCCGATGCCGCCGTTGCCCGCGTTGCCGCCCAGGCCGCCGTCCGAGCCTCCGACGCCGCCGAGGCCACCCCGGCCACCTGCGCCGGCGTTGGCGCCGGAAGCGCCACCTGCGCCGCCGAGGCCGCCCGCGCCGGTGTGAGTGCCGTTGCCGCCGGCTCCGCCCGCGCCGCCGGAACCGTTCAGACCGCCGATGGCACCGGTGCCGCCATTGCCGCCCGTGGCGCCGTTGGACCCGGCGTTGCCGCCGACGGCACCCGCACCGCCGGAACCGCCGCCCAGGCCGGCACCGCCATTACCTCCGGCACCGCCGACCCCGTTCAGGACTCCGTTGCCGCCCGGCCCCCCGGCCCCGCCGGCGCAGTCCCCGGTCCCGGTCGCGGGGCCGCCCGCGGTTCCGGGATAGCCGTTGGGGTGGACGTCGGTGCCGTTGGCGCCGGCGATGCCGGCGGTACCGGCGGTGCAGGCGAGAGCGGAAGCACCCGCCGGAGTACCGACGAAGAGCGTCGCGCCGGCGAAGAGCGTCGGCAGGGCGAGAAGGGCTGCGGTCTGTTTCCTGTTCATGAGGGTGTTTCCTCTGGATCGGGTGGAGCGGGGCGCTGCAGCGAACTGATGCGAAATCGCCCAGGAACAGTCGTTCCCTGGAGTTCTCATGCCGCATGCCACTGAGGGAGCCGGACTGGATACCGGCCCACCTCCATAAGACACGCAATTTTCGATATGTGCGGTAAACGGGGAGTGCAATAATCGCCGATATTCGCCCGAGAGGGCAATCCCCTATTCGCCGTACACAAACTCATCCGAAATTACCCTTTGGCCGGTAGTAGCTTATACGGCCGCACGGCCCGCCCATTCCTTGAATTTCTGACGCGTGCTGGCCGACTACGGGCACCTGTTGCTCAGCTGATCGCGGCGGTTGTTCTGTGCTTGCTGATCCGCTGGTCAGCGAGGTGATCCAAACGAAGTGGCCTGGCCCGGAAGCTGGTTCTGGGACCACTCCGGGGTGCGGAAGGTGCCGCCGTACATGGGGAGGTGGATCCGCTCGCCGTAGCGGGCGAGTTGGTTCCAGGGGCGGTTCAGGCCGGCCGAGCCCTGCTCACGTACCCGAGTGACGGTGTCCAGGTCCAGGACGTCGACGAGGATCTCCTCGTCCGTGCCCGCCTGCTGGCGGACGATCCCCTCGGGGTCGACGATCGCGCTGGCGCCGACGCCGGCCGGGTCGGAGGCGTTGACGTTGACGACGTACACCTGGTTGGTCCATGCGTTGGCGCGGGCGCAGACCAGTTCCATCTCCCGGTCGCGGGTGGTGGTGAGGGTGGGCTGGATGATGATCTCGGCTCCGAACCAGGCGAGTTGGCGGACGGTCTCGGGGAAGGAGCCGTCGTAGCAGATCGCGAGTCCGATCCGGCCGGCGCCGGGGAGGTCGAAGACCGTGAACTCGTCGCCGGGGGCCGTCTTCTCGTACGGCTGCCAGGGGAAGACCTTGCGGTAGCGGGCGACGACCTCGCCCTCCGGCGAGACGGTGACGGCGGTGTTGTAGATCTGGTCGTCCTCGCCGCGCTCGAAGAGGCTGCCCGGGATCAGCCAGAGGCCGGTCTCCCGCGCGAGCGCGCGCACCCGGTCGGTGGTCGGGCCCGGTATCGGCTCGGCGGTCCGCTCCATCCAGCCTTCGGGGGTGGGGCCGAGCAGCGGTCCCTCGGCGGCGAGCAGCAGTTCGGGTACGACGACGAGCTGCACGTGCGGAAAGAGGGACCGCGTGGCGCGGACCTGGTCGGCGTAACGCTGCCAGGTCGCTTCGAGGTCGTACGGGACGGGGGCCGTCTGCAGGGCGGCGATGGTGAGAGTGCGCACGGGATCAGTCCTTGGTGGCGGCGGTGGGGCGGGTCGTGGTGGCGGTGGCGCGGGTCGGACGGTCACCTTCGGCATGGCGGCGAGGTAGCGAGGCGGCGGACGGGGCCGGGCCTCGGCGGTGACGAGGCGGGTGGTCACGGTCGTGCGCCCGTTCCGGAAGAAGGCCGGGTAGGCGGCGCGAGCCGTGAGGACGGCGAGCGCTCCCGCGGCGAGCGCGCCGGTGCCGAGCAGGAAGACGCCGCCGACGCCGTGGAAGGAGGTGCTGCCGTAGGCGGGGTCGAACATGTCGTACGCGCTGCGGACGAACGCGCCGAGCATGAGCAGCCCGCCCGCCAGGGGCAGGGCACCACGCAGAAGCAGGGCACACGGCGACGTGCGCAGGTGCTTGCGGAAGTACCAGACGCAGGCGAGGGCGGTGGTGCCGTAGTAGCAGGCGATGAGGAGCCCGATACAGAGGATGGCGTCGCCGAGGAATGCGTCGGAGAGCAGCGAGAGGGTGAGGAGTACGGCCGTCGTCGCCGTGCCGTAAAAGACCGTGCCGAAGGCGGGGGTGCGGTGCCGAGGGTGGACGCGGGCGAAGGCGGCGGGCAGCGCTCCGTGCGCGGCCATGGAAAGACTGCCGCGCGGGCTGCTGACGAGGCAGGTCAGCAGGGCGGAGGCGGCGGAGACGCACACGGCGAGTTCCATCACCTTGGCGAGGGCGTCGCCGAGGACGGGTGGGGCGAGGGACGCGAGGACGTCGGTGGCGTTGTCGGGGTTGCCGAGGCCGGTGCCCCCGGCGCCGGTCCCGGCGAAGGACACGGCGGCGAAGGCGGTGAAGAGATAGGTGCCGAGCAGGACCAGGGTCGAGATCACGGCAGCCTGGCCGGGGACGCGATCGCTGTCGCGGGTCTCCTCGTTGGTGGTGATCAGCGCGTCCCAGCCCCAGTAGATGAACAGGCAGAGCAGCACGGCCTGCGTGAAGGAACCGAAGCTGTCGATCGCGAGGGGGTTGAGCCAGCTCGGCGAGGGACCCTGGGCGCCGTCGCGGGCGAGGGCGGCGACCCCGAAGCCGAGGAGGGCGAGCAGCTGGAGGCCGAGCAGTACGTACTGGAGGCCGGCCGCGAAGCGCAGGCCGCGGCGGGCGACGACGGTGAGGGCGGCGACGATCAGCAGGGCGACGGCCGCGACGAGGGCGCCGTCCGCCGTCTCCGCCACGCCGAGGAGGCGGAGCAGATAGCCGGAGCTGACCTGTGCGAGCGCGGCCATGGCGATGAGGGTGGCGATCTGCGGTACCCAGCCGCCGGCGAACCAGCCGGTCCTGGGGCCGAAGGCGCGGGTGTTCCAGACGAAGGTGGTGCCGCAGTCGGGCATCTCGCGGTCGAGCTCGCGGAAGGCGAAGGCGGTGAGCAGGATCGGCACGAAGCCGAGGAGGAGCGCGGCCGGGGCGAGGTCGCCGACGACCAGGGCGACGTAGCCGAGGGTGACGGTGAGGCTGTACGCCGGGGCGGTGGAGGACAGGCCGAGTGCGACGGAGGCGAGGAGACCGACGGAGCCGCTGCGCAGGCCCTTGCCCGTCTCGTCCGGTTGCGTCGTCGTCATGACGGGCTCCTGGGGAGGGGCGGTCTACGCGGAGATCCTCACTCTCGGCCGCGCTCAGGGGCACTTCGCCCTCCAGGACCCGCCCCGGCTGATCGCCGCCAACTTCGTGGCCATGGAGGACGGCTACCAGATGGAGGTCCTGGCCGCCCGCCGCACCCGCGGCGAGGTGATCGCCGCCCTGTACTCGTACGCACGCGCCGCCACGGGCCACGACCTCGGCGCCGCGGGAGACCACGGGGCGAGCCGGGCCTCCTGATCGCGAGCACCGCCGGCAGGGCCGGGGTGGTCGCCCCCGCCCCCGCCCCCGCTCCCGCTCCCGCTCCCGCTCCCGCTCCCGCTCCCGCTCCCGCTCCCGCTCCCGCTCCCGCTCCCGCTCCCGCGTGATCGTCCCGGGTGCGGCCCGAGCACGACATCAGCGGGGACCGGATCTTCAGCGAGGGAGCTGGTCCCCAGATGGGCTCGGAAAACGATCAGGGGCCGTTTCAGATTGCTCTGAAACGGCCCCTGATCTGCGACTCTTTCGAGTCGGGACGACAGGATTTGAACCTGCGACCCCTTGACCCCCAGTCAAGTGCGCTACCAAGCTGCGCCACGTCCCGGTGTGTTCCCTGCGGTGTCCCGCGTGATCACAGGTAGAACTCTACCCCACACGCACGGGTGCTCCGTTCCCCGGTGACCGCCGTCAGGTACGCGCGACAATCGCCGTATGAGCACCGCACCCCGACGTGATGACCGTGACCGCGACCGTGACCGCGACGAGGAGGGCCGGGCCCGCAACCAGCGGCCCCGCGACGGGCTCGGGCGGCCGCTGCCCTACGGCACTCAGGGCGTGGCCCGCCAGCCCGAGGGAGTCGTGCGGACCCCCGAGGAGTCCGTGGCCGAGGCGCAGGCCCTGCTGGACGCGGGTCGGCCCTTCCACGCGCACGAGGTGTTCGAGGACGCCTGGAAGTCCGGCCCGCCGAACGAGCGGGAGCTGTGGAAGGGGATGGCGCAGTTGGCCGTGGGCCTCACCCACTCGGCGCGCGGCAACGTCAGGGGCGGGGCGCGGCTGCTGCTGCGCGGGGCGGGGGCCGTCACGTCCTGGCGCGGCGCGCCGGGCGGGCGCGAGCGGCCGTACGGGATCGACATCGCGGGGCTCGTCGGCTGGGCCGAGGCCCTCGCGGACCTGCTGGAGCGGACGCGGACGCCGGTGGACGCGGTCCACCACGCCCCTCGGCTGCGCGGGGGCACCGCCCGCTGAAGGTGTCCCCCCATGGGCCACACCGTGTGGTGTCACCGGACCGGACCGGCCCCGCATGCAGCCGCCCCGGCCCGATGTGAGGGTGGCCGTGTGACCATGACCGATCAGCGGGCCGCCGCGGCGGCGGCGCCGCCCGCCCTGGACCGGCGCCGCCGCAACGTCGTCTTCGTGACGATCATGCTGGGGATGCTGCTCGCCGCCCTCGACCAGACCATCGTCGGCACGGCGCTGCCCACGATCGTGTCGGATCTGGGCGGGGCGGAACACATGTCGTGGGTGGTGACGTCGTATCTGCTCGCGGAGACCGTCGCCACCGTCCTGGTCGGCAAGTTCGGCGACCTGTTCGGGCGCAAGGTCGTCTTCCAGGTCTCGGCGGTCGTCTTCATCACGGGATCGTTCCTGTGCGGCCTGTCGACGAACATGACGCTGCTCATCGCCTGGCGGGCGATGCAGGGCATCGGCGCGGGCGGGCTGATGGTGACGTCCATGGCGCTGATCGCCGATGTCATCCCGCTGCGCGAGCGCGGCAAGTACCAGGGTGCGATCGGGGCCGTGTTCGGGGTGTCCACGGTGATCGGGCCGCTGCTCGGCGGGCTCTTCACGGACCATCTGACCTGGCGCTGGGCGTTCTACGTGAACGTGCCCATCGCGATCGTCGTGGTCATCGCGGCGGCCCGCACGATCCCGGTGGTGAAGTCGGCGGTGCGGCCGGTCGTCGACTATCTGGGCATCGCCCTCGTCGCGATGGGGGCGAGCGCGCTGATCCTGGCGACGAGTTGGGGCGGCAACGAGTACGCGTGGGGGTCGCCCACGATCATCGGCTTGTTCGTCGGGGGTCTGATCGCGCTGGCGCTGTTCTGCGTCGTCGAGACGCGCGCCGCCGAACCGATGCTGCCGATGCGGCTCTTCGCGAACCCGGTCTTCACGGTCTGCTCGATCCTCAGCTTCGTCGTGGGCTTCGCGATGCTCGGCGCGATGACGTTCCTGCCGACCTACCTGCAGTACGTCGACGGCGACTCGGCCACGATCTCGGGCGTGCGGACGCTGCCCATGGTGGTCGGGCTGCTCATCGCGTCCGTCTTCAGCGGCAACGTGGTCAGCAAGACGGGGACGTACCGGATCTTCCCCATCGTCGGCGCCCTGGTGATGGCGCTCGGGCTCTATCTGCTCTCGCTCATGGGGAGCGCCACGAGCGCGTGGCTGGAGTCGCTGTACATGTTCGTGCTCGGCGCCGGGATCGGTCTGTGCATGCAGGTGTTGACGATCGCCGTGCAGAACACGGTCGCGTACGGCGATCTGGGCACCGCCACCTCCGGGGTGACGTTCTTCCGTACGCTGGGCAGCTCGTTCGGCACGGCGGTGTTCGGCACCATCTACGCCAACACGCTCGCCCCGAACCTGAAGAACGGCGTCGCGACGGCCGCGGAGAGCAGCGCGGCGGACCCGGCGGACATCGCGAAGGCCGCGCAGAGCCCGCAGGGCGTGCACGAGCTGCCGGGCGCCGCGGCGGCGCCGGTCGTCGAGGCGTACGCGGACACCCTGCACACGGTCTTCCTGTGGACCGTCCCCGTGGCGCTCGTCGGGTTCCTGGTGGCGCTCTTCCTCAAGCAGGTCGAGCTGCGCGACAGTGCCCGCATGGGCGCGCCCGACATGGGCGAGGGCTTCGCGCAGCCCAGCAGCGGGGACTCCGGGCACGTCCTGGAGCGGAGTGTGGCCGGCGTCGTCGGCAAGGTCGGCATGGACACCGCGCGCGGCATCATCAAGGGTTCCGACACGCGTCTGGACATCGCGGGCGCGTGGGCGGTCATGCAGGTGGCGCTCTTCACCCGGATGGTGGGGTACGCCAGTCTCGGCGTGATCGCGGCGCGCCGCCGGATCCCGGCCGAGGTGCTCGTGCCGGTCTTCGACCGCATGGCCGAGGAGGGGTATCTGACCCACACCGGCACGTACTTCTCCCTGACGCCCGCCGGGGAGCGCGAGGCGGAGGTCATCTCCGGGGCGTGGTCGTCCTGGCTGGCCGAGGAGATCGAGAAGGACCTCGGACGGCCGCCGGACGAGCAGCTCACCGCGGCGCTCGACACGATCGCCAAGCGGCTCCTCGCGGAGGACCTGGAGCAGGGGCTCGCCTCGGAGACGGCGGGCGCGTCGTTCGCGTCGCGGTGAACCCCGCAGGGCCGCCTACGCCTTGTAGTGGGTGCGCAGTTCCCGTTTGAGGACCTTCATGCTGGGGCCGAGCGGGAGGGAGTCGGTGAACTCCAGGCGGCGCGGGTACTTGTGGCGGCCCAGGTGGTCCTTCGACCAGGTGATGATGGCCTCCGGGTCCCTGGCCGCGCCGGGCGCCGGGACGACGACGGCGCAGATCTCCTCGCCGTGGACGGGGTGGTCCAGGCCGATCACGGCGGCCTGCGCGATGTCGGGGTGGCGCATGAGGACCTCTTCGACCTCACGTGGATAGACGTTGAAGCCGCCGCGGATGATGACGTCCTTCTTGCGGTCGACGATCCTCAGGAAGCCCTCGGTGTCCTTCGTGCCCAGGTCGCCGGTGCGGAACCAGCCGTCGACCAGCGCCTGCGCGGTGGCCTCGGGGCGGCCCAGGTAGCCGGAGAAGACGTTGTGGCCGCGGACCACGACCTCGCCGAGCTCGCCGACGGGCAGCAGCTCGACCCGGTCGTCGACGTCGGCGCGGGCTATCTCCACGTCGACGCCCCACAGGGGGTGGCCGATGGTCCCGGCCCTGGTGCCGAGGTCGGGTTGGTTGACGGAGGCGGCCGGGGAGGTCTCGGAGAGGCCGTAGCCCTCGTACACGGGCGTGCCGAAGGCCTCCTCGAAGCGTTCGAGTACGGCGACGGGCAGCGAGGCGCCACCGGAGACGCACAGGCGCAGCCGGGGCAGCTCGGGGGCGTCGGCGGCGGCCGCCACCAGGCCGACGAACATGGTGGGGACGCCGTGGAAGGTGTTCGCCCCTTCCGCCACCATCAGCTCGATGGCCCGCGCGGCGTCGAAGCGGGGCAGCAGGACCAGGGTCGCGCCCGCCCGCCAGGTGGAGTTCATGGAGACGGTCTGGCCGAAGGCGTGGAAGAGGGGCAGCGCGCCGAGCGCGATGTCGTCGGGGCGGACGTCGTTGGCGTCGAAGGCGCTGACGGTGGCGTTCATCACCAGGTTGAAGTGGCTGAGCACGGCGCCCTTGGGGACGCCGGTGGTGCCGCTGGTGTAGAAGATGACGGCCGGGTCGTCGGCGTCCCGGGTGGCGTACGAGGCGAGGGGCTCGGCGGCGCGGGTCAGCGCCTCCAGTTCGCCGGTGGCGCCCAGCTCCAGCATGCGCACGCCGGTGGCCTCGGCGGCCGCCGCTCCCGTGTGCGCCTGCGCGGGGTGGCACAGGAGAAGGCGCGCGCCGCTGTCGCGCAGGACGTGCTCGACCTCCTCCGCGGAGAGCAGCAGGTGGACGGGGACGACCACTCCCCCGGCGGCGAGGATCGCGTAGTAGGCCTGCGGGAACTCGGCGGTGTTGGGCGCCATCAGCGCCACGTGGTCCCCCGGCCGCACGCCCAGTTCGGCCAGTGCGGCGCCCTGCGCGCGGGCCTCGTGCCACAACTCCCGGAAGGTGAAGCGCCGTTCCCCCTCGATCAGGGCGATGCGGTCCGGGTGGCGGCGGGCGGGTTCGGCGAGGACGGCGGCGAGGGACAGCGTTGCCATGGGGGTGGTGCTCCGTTTCCGTGCGGCCTTCGGTGGTTCGGACTGCTGCTCGGCGGGGCGCGCCCGGCGGCGCGCCCGGCCGGCTCAGTCGCGCTCGACGAGGAGCGCGCTGCCCTGGCCCACGCCGACGCACATGGTGGCGAGGCCGCGCGAGGCGCCGGTGCGGCGCATGCGGTGCAGCAGGGTGGTGAGGATGCGGGCCCCGGAGCAGCCGAGGGGGTGGCCGAGCGCGATGGCGCCGCCGGAGGGGTTGACCAGCTCCGGGTCGATGCCGAGGGCGTCGACGCAGGCGAGGGCCTGGGCGGCGAACGCCTCGTTGAACTCCGCCTCCTGGAGGTCGTCCACGCTCCAGCCGAGGCGGTCGAGCACCTTGCGGGTGGCGGGGACCGGCCCGAGGCCCATGACGTCGGGGTGCACGCCGGCGGAGGCCCCGGCGGCGTACCGCCCGAGGGATTCGAGTCCCAGGTCGTTGAGCGCCTCCTCGCTGACGAGGAGGAGCCCCGCGGCGCCGTCGTTCATCGGTGAGGCGTTGCCCGCCGTGACCGTGCCGCCCTTGCGGAAGACCGGCTTGAGGCCGCTGAGCTTCTCGTACGAGGTGTCCTCGCGCACGCACTCGTCCGTGTCGACCACGACGCCGTCGGGCCGGGTGACGGGGAGTAGTTCGTCGTCGAAGTGGCCGTCCTTGCGGGCGGCGGCGGCGCGCTGGTGGCTGCGCAGGGCGAAGGCGTCCTGGCGTTCGCGGGAGACGCCGTGGCGCTCGGCGACCTCCTCGGCGGTCTCGCCCATGGCGAGGACGCCGTGCAGGTCCTTCATCCTCGGGTTGGTCAGGCGCCAGCCGAGGCGGGTGTCGGCGGTCTCCATGCGGTGCGGCAGGGCCTCGTCCGGGCGGGGCAGGACGAAGGGGGCGCGGCTCATGGACTCGGAGCCGCCCGCCAGCACGATGTCGGCCTCGCCGGCGGCGATGGTGCGCGCGGCGGTGGTGACGGCTTCGAGGCCGGAGGCGCACAGCCGGTTGACGGTCGCGCCGGGCACGGACTCCGGGAGGCCGGCGAGGAGGGCGGCCATGCGGGCGACGTTGCGGTTGTCCTCGCCCGCCTGGTTGGCGGCGCCCCAGTAGATGTCGTCGATGCGGGCGGGGTCCAGCTGCGGCAGGTCGGCGAGCAGTCCGCTCACGACGCCCGCGGCGAGGTCGTCGGGGCGTACGGGTGAGAGGGCGCCGCGGAGTTTGCCGATGGGGGTGCGGCGGGCGGCGGCGAAGTGGACGGTGCGCACGATACGACTCCGGATCGTTTTGCGGTCTCGCTGCGTTAATTAGCGCTGCTAGTTTTGGAGTCTATGCGGGAGTCGGGGGCTGTGGGAAGAGGGGTCGCCGCCGGGCCCCGCCCCCGCTCTCCTACGCCTGGGCGCGCCCCAGTTCCGCGAGCCGGGTGAGGGCGGGCAGGGCGGCCGTGATCGCCCGGCGCTCCTCGTCGGTGAGCCGCTCGACCAGCGGGCGCAGGTGGCGGGAGCGGTCGGCGCGGCGGGAGCGGCCGATCTCCCGGCCCGCCTCGGTGATGTGGACCAGGACGGCGCGGCCGTCGCTCGGGTCGGGGCGGCGCTCCACCAGGCCGTCCCGCTCCAGACGGGTGACCAGCTGCGTGATGCCGGGCTGGCTGACCTGCTCGGTCTTCGTCAGCTCGGTCAGCCGGCGCGGGCTGCCGCCGAACGCGAGGGTGTCGAGCACGGACAGGGTGGTGAAGGGCAGCTTCTCCAGGACCGGCAGGCGGATGTAGAAGCGGTTGAAGTCCTCGATCGCGGCGGTGAAGGCCGCCACGTCCAGGTCGGCTTCCCCGTCCGCGTGTCCGTCGTCCAGGTCTGCTTCCCCGTCCGCGTGTCCGTCGTCCACGTCCATCTCCACGTCTGCGTCCGGGTCGCCGGTCAAGGGGGTGTGCGGTGCGTCGTTCGGCATGGCGTCCACTCTAAGAACGGCTCGCCGACTTACGTAAGTTTCTTATGCTGTTTCGCGGGAGGCGGACGCGGGCGCAGGTCGCGGGGCCGGGTGCGGGGCACGGGGGTGGGTGCGGGGCACGGAGGCGGGCGGGGCACGGAGGCGGGCGGGGCACGGAGGCGGGCGAGGCGCCGAGGCCGTGGAGGTCTCAGGGGGCCAGGTCGATCCGTACGGCGCCGCCGCGCGCGTCCACCCGCCCGGTCCATTCCCCCGACACACGGAAGGTCCGGTTCGGGGTCACCGGGCGTCGGCGGCGCGCCCGGTGGAGCGTCCTGCCGTCCTGCGTGACCGTCAGCACGGGGTGGGCGAGGAACTCCGTCGTCCGCACCATGAAGCCCTCGCCCGGCGCCTCCTCCGCCGGCACCAGCCGGTTCGGGGCCACCCAGGCGAGCGGGCCCGTGACCCGCAGCGGCACCGAGACCGCGGGCCAGTCACCGTCCGTGAGGTAGCGGCACACCGCGAGGGAAGCGGCGATGCCCTCCCGGGTCACCACGCGCGCGGTCTCCGCGGCGTGCAGGAGGTTGCCGACCGCGAAGACGCCGCGCTCGGCGGTGCGGAAGGCACCGTCGACCGCGGGGCCGCGTGTGCCGGGGTCGAGCGGCAGCCCGCCGTGCCGGGCCAGTTCGTGATCGGGGACGAAATCGCCGGTGAAGACCACCGTGTCGCAGGCGAGGTGCGCCGTCGCACCGTCCCGGCGTCGCAGTCGGACTCCCGACAGACGCCCCTTGCCGAGGATGTCGGTGACGGCGGCGTCGGTGAGCAGCGGGATGCCGTGCCGCAGCCGGGCCTCGGCGGCGCGGGCGCCCGATGCCTGGTGGCGGGGGTGCTCCGTGACGAGTGCGGCGACCTCGACCCCAGCGCGCCGCAGTGTGTCCAGGGCGGCGAAGCTCACGGGTTCCGCGCCGACCACCACCGCCCGCGTGCCGATCCGCCGGCCGTGGCCGTGGACGGCTCGCTGCAACTCCCCCGTGGTGAACACCCCGTCGGGCCGGGTCCCGGGCACCAGTCGTGCCGCGCGCGGCCGTTCGCGCGCGCCCGTCGCGAGGACGACGGCCCGGGCAGTGATCCGCTCCAGGCCGTGCGGACTGGTGGTGTCCACGGTCAGCGGGCCCGACCAGGCGGTGACGGTCACGCCGGTCCGCAGGACCGCGCCGACACCGACGGCCGCGGCCGCCCAGTGCTCGGCGTACCGCGCCCCGGTCGTGCCGAGGCGGCCGAAGCCGCCGTGCGCGCAGTGCCGCGCCGCGCCGCCCGGCCGCCGCTCCCGGTCGACCACCTCGATCTCACCGACGCCCGACCCGGCGAGGCCCACGGCGGTGGCCAGACCGGCCGGCCCGGCCCCCACGACCAGCACGTCGACGATGCGTTCACGCCTCATCCGGACCCTGCCCCCCACCGCTCCCGGCATCCCGCCGGAAGCCCTGCTCGAAGAGTTCGCGCACCTCGGCCCCGCAGTAGAAGCCCTGGCAGCGCCCGCCGCGCGCCCTGGTGCGGCGGCGCAGCCCGTCCGGCGAGCCCGGCGGGACGGTGCCCGCGAGCGCGTCGCGGATCTCGCCGCGCGTCACCCGCTCGCAGTGGCAGACGATGCTGCCGTACGCGGGGTCGGCGGCGATGAGGTCGGCGCGCTGATAGGGGCGCGGGAAGGCCTCGCCGAGGTTCGGCATGCGGACGGGCGGCAGGTCGCGGGCCGGGGGCAGGTCCAGGCCGGTGGTGGCGAGGAGTTCGGTGACGTGGGCCGCGATGGCCAGGGAGGCGGTGAGCCCGGTCGAGCGGATGCCGCCGACCGTGACGCGGCGCTCTTCCTGGTGGGCGTGGATGCGGTAGTCGTCGTGCTCGGTGGCGGCGCGCAGTCCGGCGTAGACGGCGGTGACCTCCTCGTCGAGCAGTTCGGGCAGGATCCGGCGGCCCTTCTCACGGAGGGCGGCGATACCCTCGGCGGTCGACCCGGTGGCCGTCTTGTCGTCCAATTCCTCGGCGGTGGGCCCCAGGAGGACGTTTCCGTAGACGGTGGGGGCCACCAGCACGCCCTTGCCGAGGGCGGTCGGGACGGGCAGCAGGATGTGGCGCAGCAGGCCGCGGGCGAACTTGTCGAAGACGATGAGCTGGCCTCGGCGCGGGGTGACGGTGAAGTCGTCGTGGCCGAGCAGCCGGTCGATCGCGTCGGCGTGCAGGCCCGCGGCGTTGACGAGGTGCCGGGTGCGCAGGGTGCCGCGGCTCGTGGTCAGTTCGTGCCGTGCCGGCGTCGAGGCGATCTGCTCCACCCGGCAGTCGAGGTGGAGGTCGACGCCGCCGCGCACCGCTTGCGTCGCGTAGGCGAGGGTGGTCGTCCAGGGGCAGATGACGCTCTCGCCGGGTACGTCGAGCGCGCCGAGGGCCCCGGGCCCCAGATGCGGCTCGCGGGCCCGCACCTCCTCGGGGCCGATGATCCGCGCGGCTTCGTAGCCGTTGTCCGTCGCCTTGCGCAACAGGGCGGGCAGCGCGGCGCGTTGTTCTTCGTCCCAGGCGATGAGCAGGGCGCCGACCGGCTCTACGGGAATGCCCGACGCGGCGGCGTACGCGGCCAGGAGCCGCCGGCCCTCGCGGACGAGGCGGGCCTCCAGGGAGCCGGGCACGGCGTCGAACCCGGTGTGCAGGATCGCCGTGTTCGCCTTGGAGGTGCCCTCGCCGACGTCGTTCGCCGCGTCCACCAGGGCGATGCGCAGGCCGCGGTGGCGGGCCAGCTCGCGGGCGATGGCGCAGCCCACGACTCCGGCACCGATCACGGTCACGTCGTACGTCGCCTCCGGCATCGCGCCGCTCCTCAGCACCCGGCCGGCGCTCCAGTCGTCGGCCACGGCCTCACCCCCGCTCATGACGGCGCGCGTTCCATCAGCGCCGCCACGGCCGAACGGAAGTCCGCGAGGCGTGCGGCGGCCTCGTCCGGGCCGATCCTTGGCTCGTAGATGGCGGCGGGCCGCCAGGCGGGGGCAGCCTCGGCGACCGGGAGCGCGGGGTCCAGGCCGATACGGGCGAGCGCGGCCACGCCGAGCGCGGTGACGTCGGGCAACGCCGACACCTCGACCGGGAGTTGGAGCAGATCGGCCTGGGTCTGCATGAGCAGCGTCGAGCGCGTCAGGCCGCCGTCGACCCGCAGGCTCGTCAGGGGCCCGCCCAGGTCCGCCGCCACCGCGTCGGCGAGCGAGGCGACCTGGGCGGCGATACCCTCGCACAGGGCGCGGACCACGTGCCCGGCGCCCGTGTCCAGGCCGAGCCCGGTCAGCGAGCCGCGCAGGTCGCCGCGCCACCAGGGGGCCGCGAGCCCGGCGAGCGCGGGTACGAAGGTGACGCCGCCCGCGTCCGGGACGGCACCGCCCACGGGGTCGATGTCCTCGGCGCCGCCGATCACACCGAGGTCGGTGAGCCAGCGGACGGCGGACGCGGCGGTGTAGACCTGCCCGTCGAGGCAGTAGTCGGTCTTCCCGTCCAGCCGCCAGGCGACGCAGCTGACCAGACCGGAGTCCCCGCGCCGGGGCCGTCCTCCGGTCTGGGCGAGCAGGAACGCCCCGGTGCCGTAGGTGCACTTGGCGCTGCCCGGCTCGGTCACGCGCTGGGCGAGGAGTGCGGCCTGCTGGTCGACGAGGAGCCCGGTGAGCGGGATCTCGGGGCCGAAGGCGGTGGTGGTGCCGACGGGGCCGGCGGCGTCGACGACGCGGGGCAGGTGTTCCTCGGTGAGGCCGTAGAGCTCCAGCGCGCGCGGTGACCAGGTGACGTCGTCGAGGTCGAGGAGCTGGGTGCGGCCCGCCGTGGCGGCGTCGGTGACGAAGGCGCCGGTGAGCCGGTGGACGAGCCAGGCGTCGCTGGTCGTGACCACTCCCCGCCGGGTGAGGTGGCGACGTATCCACGCCATCTTGGGAGCGGCGAAGTAGGGGTCGAGCGGCAGGCCGGTGAGGTGGCGCAACTCCTCGGCGTGCTCGGCCAGTTCCGCGCAGAGCGAGGCGGCGCGGCGGTCCTGCCAGACGAGGGCCGTGGTCAGCGGCCGCCCGGAGTCGGGGTCCCAGGCCAGGACGGTCTCGCCCTGGTTGGCGAGGCCGACGGCGGCGACCGGTTCGCCCGCCTCGGCCAGCGCCCGCCGGCCGGCGTCGACCACGGAGGTGAGCAGCTCGGCGGGGTCGACCTCCACGAGGCCGCCGGGCAGGTGGCGGGGGCGCACCTCGGCGGTGCCGGAGCCGATCACGCCGCGCTCCGGGCAGACCACGAGGGCCTTCGTCCCGGAGGTGCCCTGGTCGACGGCGAGCACGGGCCGCGCCGAAGGCCGCTCATAGGTGATCACCGCGGAAGCCTGCTACAGGGGGACGGAGGGCGTCAAGGGACCGGAGCGATCAGGTAACGGCGGTAAATGAGCGCGCGGCGCGCCGTGTTGACAGAAGCCGATCGCAAAAGATGCGGGAAGTGCCCTGCACAGGGGAGGGCCGCATCTACACTGTCCGCCGAACAACATCATCAACACCCCCTTCACCGCAGCCCCTTGCCCGACACCCTCTTCACCCACGCCCCTGCCGAACCGACACGTACACGCCTCCTTCGCCCTCTTCCCCCAACAGAGGACTCATGCCGATGCCGTTAGGCCGTCCGGTGTACCACCCGGCGGGCCACGACGAACCGTTGCGCGCGGTGCTCCAGGACCTCAAGGCGGGTCGCTGGGTCTCCACGCGCAACCTGCTGACCGAGACGCCCGACTGGGGACTGTGGACGCAGCGCACGCAGATACTGGCGGCCGCCGTCGCCGGTTCCGACGTGGTGCGCGCCTGGCGCGCCGAGGAGCCGCACAGCGCGTCGGCGGCCGTCCTGCACGCCCGTGTCCTGGTGGAGCGGGCCCTGCGCGCCCACCGGGCCGGGCACCGGCGGACCAACGACCTGTGGCGTGACGCCGTCGCCGCGTGCGCCGCCGCGTCCTCCCTGTCGCCGGAGGACCCCGTGCCGTGGGTCTGCCTGCTGGCCCTGGCCCAGCTGGACGAGGGCCAGCGGTGGGACGAGCACCGGCTGGCGCCCCCGGAGCCGATGCTCTTCCCCGGCCCCTGGCAGCTGCTGGCCGAGGCCGACAAGCGGGACCCCGGCAACCGCGAGGCCTACCACCGGATGCTCCAGTTCGTGTACGGGCGCCGGGCCCAGGGCCCGCTCACCGAGGCGTACAACTTCGTGCAGTGGGCGTCGGCGGCGGCCCCGGCCGGTTCGCCGCTGCATCTGCTGCCCCTGTACGTACGGGTCGAGCGCTACCGCAGGGAGGCCGGCCACGAACGGGCGCTCGACCTGCACTGGATCTCGGAGGACGCGACGCGCGGCGCGCTGCGCGCCCTGCACCTGTGGTTCGACCACGCGCTGCCCACGGCGACCTCGCTCCTGGACCTCAACCACCTGGCGCACGCGCTGTGGGGCGCGCACCAGTTCCACGACGCGGCCCGGGTGTTCGAGGCGCTCGACCCCTTCTTCACCGTCGCGCCGTGGACGTACCGCACGCACTCCCCGCAGGACACGGACGCGGCCGCCGAGGTCTTCGTCCAGGCCCGCGTCCGCAGCTTCGCGGCCTCCCGCGCACCCGGCTAGGCAACCGCGCGCCCCCGCCCCGCCCCGCTCCCCGCTCCCCCATCCGGAGGTCCATCCGTGTCCCGCACCACCTGGTCGTCGAGCACCGTCCCCGCGCCACGCCAGGACGAGGAGGAAAGACTCAGGGAACTCGGCTACCAGCCCGTCCTGGCCCGCCGCATGGGCGGTTTCGGCAACTTCGCCATCAGCTTCTCCGTCATCTCCATCCTGTCCGGCTGCATGACGCTGTACGGCTTCGGGATGGTCACCGGCGGCCCGGCCGTGATGCTCTGGGGCTGGGCCGGTGTCGGCCTCTTCGTGCTCTGCGTGGGTCTCGCGCTCGCCGAGGTCACCAGCGCGTACCCGACGTCGGGGGCCCTGTACTACATGGCCGACCGGCTCGGCGGGCGCCGCTGGGGCTGGTACACCGGCTGGCTGAACCTGCTCGGGCTGCTCGGCGCGATCGCCGGCATCGACTACGGCGCCGCGCTGTTCACCGGGGCGTTCCTGAACCTGCGGTTCGGCTTCACGCCGACTGCCGAGAAGACCTTCCTGATCTTCCTGTGCATCCTGCTGCTGCACGCCGTCCTGAACCTGTTCAACGTACGCCTGGTGAGCCTGCTCAACTCCATCAGCGTGTGGTGGCACCTGGCCGGTGTCACCGTGATCGTCGGCGCGCTCGCCCTCGTGCCGGACCACCACCAGTCGGTGTCGGACGTCCTGACCATGTACAACGACGGCACCGGCTGGGACAACCCGCTCTACGTCACGGCGATCGGCCTGCTCCTCGCCCAGTACACCTTCTCCGGGTACGACGCCTCCGCCCACCTGTCCGAGGAGACCTCCAACGCGTCGGTGACGGCGGCGCGCGGCATCGTGCGCGCCATCTGGGCGTCGTGGATCGCCGGGTTCGTGCTGCTCGCCGGGCTCACCTTCGCCATCCAGGACTACGCGGGCACGCTGAAGACGGACACCGGTGTGCCGCCCGCCCAGATCATGATCGACGCGCTGGGCGAGTCCGGTGCGACGGCGCTGCTGTTCATCGTGATCGTGGCCCAGCTCTTCTGCGGCAACGCCGAGACGGCGGCGGCGAGCCGCATGGTGTTCGCGTTCTCCCGCGACAACGCGCTGCCCGGCTCCGCGCTGTGGCGCAAGGTCAGCTCCCGCACCCAGGTGCCGGTGCCCGCCGTGTGGCTCTCGGTGGGCCTGGCCGCCGTGATCGCGCTGCCCTCGCTGTACTCCACGACCGCGTACACCGCCGTGACCGCCATCAACGTCATCGGCATCACGCCGGCCTACGCCATTCCGATCTTCCTGCGGCTGCGCGCCGGCGACCGCTTCCGGCCCGGGCCGTGGAACCTCGGCCGCTGGAGCAGGCCCATCGGCTGGATCGCGGTGGTCTGGGTGGCGTTCGTGACCGTCCTGTTCTGTCTGCCGCAGACCTCGCCGGTGACGGCCGAGACGATGAACTACGCGTCGATCGCGCTGGCCGTGGTGCTGATCCTGGCCACCGTGTGGTGGTTCGTGGCGCGCCGCTCCTACAGCACGCCTCAGGCGTACGGCTCGGACCGCGAGCAGGCCGAGGTCGCCGAGGGCATCGTCTGAGGCGCCCTGCCCGGCGTGGTTCCCGTGGCCGGGGCTCGCGCCGCGGGGTGGGTCAGCGGCCGCCGGCGACGCGCAGGATCGTGCCGGTCGTGTACGAGGCGTCGGCCGAGAGCAGCCACGAGACGGCCGCGGCGACCTCCGCGGGCTGCCCCGAGCGGCCCATCGGGATGCCCGGGGCGAGCTTCGCGGGGCGCTCCGGATCGGCGTGGAAGTCGGTCCAGATGACACCGGGGGCGACGGCGTTGACGCGGATGCCGTCCGCGGCGACCTCCTTGGCCAGGCCGATCGTCATGGTGTCGACGGCGCCCTTCGCGGCGGCGTAGTGGACGTACTCCCCCGGCGAGCCGAGCGTCGCGGCGGCGGAGGAGATGTTCACGATCGCGCCGCCGCCGTGCGCCTTCAGGTCCCGCACCGCGCGCCGGGCGCAGAGCAGATAGCCGAGTACGTTCACCTCCAGCGCGCGGCGCATCCCCTCGGCGTCGGCCTCCGCGAGGGGGCCGACGGGGCCGCTGACCCCCGCGTTGTTGACCAGCCCCGTGACGGGGCCGAGCTCGGCGGCGGCGTCGAAGAGGCGGTCGACGTCGCCCTCGTCGGCGGTGTCGACGCGCACGGTCAGGCAGCGGCGTCCGGCCGTGCGGAGTGCCTCGGCGGTTTTCTGGGCGGCGGCGTCGTCCGAGCGGTATCCGATGACGACGTCGTGCCCGTCCCCGGCGAGCCGGCCGCCGATGGCGGCGCCGATGCCGCGGCTGCCGCCGGTTATGACGGTTACGGGGCTCTGCATGGGACCTCCGGTCGGGGGGGTGGGTTACTGGCGCCGCTTCGCGGCGAGCGGCGGGGCGGACCGTGGGTCCGCCGGGGTGGTGGGGCGGGGTCTGGGCGCCGCTCCGCGGCGGTGTTTTCCCACCCACCCACCCGTTGCTCCGCGTCGGATTCCTCGGGGCACCCCAAGTCTTGGTCCTAGCTGCTCGACGCGGGGCAAACGGGTGGGTGGGTGGGAGATATCGCCGCGAAGCGGCGGTCAGGGCCGGGGTTCGGGGCGCCGGAAGTTCAGGGAGCGAGGGTGTCTTCGGGGGCCGCCTGGTCCGCGGGGAGGCTGTCCATGAAGGAGCTGACGGAGAAGACCGCGTTGCCGGGCCCGGCCGGCCCGTACCCGGGCGGCGAGGAGAGCCCGTTGGCCTCCATCGTCGCCCGGTACGCCTCAAGAAGCCGCACGTGGTACTCCAACGGCGCCCCCTGAGGATTCGCCTTGCCGAGCGGCGTCGTCGGCTCCGGACACCACGTGGTGAACCGGGGCGTGATGCCCCGCGACATGAAGTACTGCAGGCCCTCGACGGTGGAGTCGATCGCCTCGTCGACCGTCTTGAAGCCGAACGGCTCGGCCATCTCCACGCCCGCGACGAAGTTCGGGATCACGTTGCGCGGCCCGAAGACCTCCGCGGAGTCCAGGATGCGCCGGTGCCACTCGTCGCGGCCGACGTAGCGCTCCTTGCCGGGGCAGTACCGCTCGAAGAGATAGGGGTCCCACACCTCGTAGTTGGGGTGGTAGATCCGCACGCCGTAGTCGTGGAAGCGCCGCACGTCCGCCTTGGGCAGGGCCTGCGCGACGACCTTGCCGATCCAGCGGCCGGGGAAGCGCTCCTCGATGGCCTTGGCGTACTGCCCGTAGAAGTCCGCCTCGTCCTTGCCGCCGATCTGCGAGGTGATGGCGCCCCCGGTCAGCGTGTACGCGGTGGAGGACTTGTTGGTGTCGTACTTGTCGATGATGGCGAGGGCCTCCAGGACCTCCTCCACCGGCTTGACGCCCGTGTAGGGGCGGCCCGCCGCCTTGTGCTGGCGCCAGTTGTGGTTGATGTCACAGTACTGGCACTCCTCCTTGGCGCCGAAGTACTGGCAGACCCGGAAGACCGTCAGATAGATGAGGTAGCCCCACTGGATGGTGGGCGCCACCTCCATGACGGACTTGCCGTTCTCCAGCGTGTGCCGGTAGTAGTCCGGCATGGGCGGCAGGCCGACGTCGGAGATGCGCACGCCGTCGAGGTAGAGGCCGAGCACGCCGTGGTCGTCGGCGGCGACCCGGTAGGGCGAGGCCGGGTTCACGCGCACCGACACGACGGTGCGGCGCAGCTCGTAGGGGCCGCCGGTCAGGACGATCTCCTCGGGCGGGCGGCGCAGCGCGGCGGCGCCCAGCTCGGGGAGGGTGCCGTGGTCGAAGGAGAAGATGAAGTACGACTTCGGCTTGACCTCGCCGCCTTCGTTGTCGCTGAGGGCGGACTCGTCGAAGGCGATGCCGCCGCGCAGCAGGTCCTCCTTGATCACGGCCTCCCGCGGCACGTGCGGGAACCGCTCCATGAGTGACTCGATGAGCTGAGTACGGCTCTCGCTGCGGCTTGGCATGGGCCGGGCACCTCGGATCCTTGTCGTCGATCTGTCCCGTCCACGCTAATACCCGCCCGGCCCTTCGCGGATCCGGCTCCGGTCGCGGGCCGCGTCCGCCCCGGGTCTAGGCTTTGGACGGTATGCCCTCCCGCCCGTACGAGACTGTGCCGCGGGTCGGGCCGCGCGTCAGGCCGTCGGCCGGGAATCCGCCGGGCGCCGGCGGAGCGCCGGGGTGGTCAGGGACCGGGGGGCCCAGACGCCGTCCGGCGGGTACACGTCCGTGCCGGGCGGCACGATCTCGTCGATCCGGTCGAGGGCGGCGTCGTCCATGGCCACGGACGCGCCCTTGAGGGTGGCGCGCAGCTGCTCCATGGTGCGCGGGCCGATGATCACCGAGGTGACGGCCGGGTGGGCGAGCGGGAAGGCGGTCGCCAGCTCCGGCAGGGAGCAGCCCACCTCCTCGGCCACGGCGACGAGCCGCTCGACGGCCTCCAGCTTCGCCGCGGTGAGCGGTGCCGCCGGATCGAAGCGGCCCGGGTGCAGGGTCGGGCGTCCGCTGCTCAGGTCGAGGGCCTGTCCCTTGCGGTAGCGGCCGGTCAGGAATCCCGAGGCCAGGGGGCTCCAGGTGAGCACTCCCATGCCCAGCCGCTGCGCCACCGGCAGCACGTGCTTCTCGATGCCCCGGGCCAGCAGTGAGTACGGGGGCTGCTCGGTGCGGAACCTCTGGAGGCCGCGGCGGTCGGCCACGTGGTACGCCTCGACGATCTCCTCCGCGGGGAAGGTGGAGCAGCCGAACGCTCTGATCTTGCCCTGGCGCACCAGGTCGGTCAGGGCGGAGAGCGTCTCCTCGATGTCGGTGGCGGGGTCCGGCCGGTGCACCTGGTAGAGGTCGATCCAGTCCGTCCCGAGCCGTCGCAGGCTGTCCTCCACGGCCCGCACGATCCAGCGCCGTGAGTTGCCGCCCTGGTTGGGGCCCTCCCCCATCGGGAAGTGGAACTTGGTCGAGAGCACGACGTCGTCGCGCCGGCCCTTGAGCGCTTTGCCGACGATCGTCTCCGACTCCCCGGCCGAGTACATGTCGGCGGTGTCGACGAAGTTGATGCCCTCGTCCAGCGCGGCGTGAACGATCCGTACGCAGTCGTCGTGATCGGCGTTGCCGACGGCCCCGAACATCATGGTGCCGAGGCAGTAGGGGCTGACCTCGATGCCTGTCCCGCCCAGAACGCGGTGGCGCATGCGCTTCTCCTTCGTCGACGCCCTCTTGGCTGCTTGGCTGCGCTGGACCCTACGACCTGGAGTCCGCTCCAAGGCAAGTCCCCAGGGCGAGTACGGACCTTCGGCGGGGCGGCTCAGCTCTTGGAGCCGGACAGGGCGACGCTCTGGACGAAGTGCCGCTGGAGGAAGACGTAGACGAGCAGCATCGGCAGGCTCGCTATGAGTGAACCGGCCATCATCACCGGGTAGTTGGTCTCGTACTGGCCCTCCAAGGAGGTCAGTCCGGCGCTGATCGGCATTTTCTGCGGATCGGTGTTGACGACCAGGGGCCACAGCAGGTCGTTCCAGGACCACATGGCGGTGATGACGGCGAGCGCGGCGAGGGCGGGCCTGATCAGCGGCAGCATGACGGACCAGAAGATGCGGAAGGGGCCCGCGCCGTCGATGCGGGCGGCCTCCTCCAGTTCCGCCGGCAACATGAGGAAGAACTGGCGCAGCATGAAGGTGCCGAAGGCGCTGAACATGCCGGGCAGGAACAGCGCGGGCGCGGAGTTGAGCAGGCCGAGCCGCTGGATGATGTCGTACTGCGGGAGGACGAGCAGTGAGCCGGGGACCATCAGGACGGACAGGAACAGCCCGAACAGGACGTCGCGGCCCCAAAAGCGCATGCGGGCGAAGGCGTAGCCGGCGAGCGAGCAGAACACCAGCTGGCCGAGGGTGCGGCCGAGGGTGTTGAGCACGCTGTTGGTGAGCATCTCGCGGAACGGCAGCGCGGTGAACACCTCTTGGAAGCTCGTCCGGTTCCAGTGGTCGGGCAGAAACGTGGGTGGCACCCGAGAGGTCTCGGCGAGGGTCTTCAGCGCGGTGAGGAGCTGCCAGAGGAAGGGGAAGACCATCACGAGCGCGCCCAGGGACAGGACGGCGTGCGTGGCGACGGATCCGGCGCGGCGCCTTCGTGCCGGGGTGTCAGGCATAGTGCACCCACCGCCTCTGGAGCCGGAACTGCAGACAGGTCAGGCCGGCGATGAGCAGCATCAGCAGGAAGGCGAGCGCGGCCGCGGCTCCTTGCGCGTTCTCGATGAACGCCCACTTGTAGAAGAGGCCCACGATGGATTGGGTGTCGCCGATCGCGGGGTTCTTCTCGGCCATCATGATGTAGATCAGGTCGAAGGTCTGCAGTGAATTGATCATGCAGATGACGGAGGCGAAGAAGATGGTCGGGCTGAGCAGGGGCAGCGTGATGGTGAAGAACCGGCGCAGTGGCCCGGCCCCGTCGAGTTCGGCGGCCTCGTAGTAGTCCCGCGGGATTCCCTTGATGCCCGCCATGAAAATGATCAGGTAGTAGCCGGTGGTCGACCAGACCATCACCGCGCCGATGGCGTAGACGGCCGTGGAGGGGTCGGACACCCAGTAGTGCCGGTCGGCGCCGAAGCGACCGAGGAGGTCGTTGAGCAGCCCGAAGTCGCCGTTGTAGAGCCAGTTCCAGACCAGTCCGACGGCGACGGGAAGCGTCACGAACGGCACGAAGTACAGGGCGCGGTAGAGGGCCACACCGCGCAGGCCGCGCCGGTTCAGCAGGGACGCGACCACGATCGCGATCGGCAGGGCGGTGAGGCCGATGACGCTGTAGAGGAGCGTGTTGCCGAGTGCCTGCCAGACGGTGACGTCCTTCACCACGCGGACGTAGTTGTCGGCGCCGATGAAGGTGTGACCGCCGAACGTCCCGAATTCGGTGAAGCTGAAGTAGAAGGTCTGGAGCAGGGGCCAGAAGTAGAAGACGGTGAAGCCGAGTCCGAGCGGCGCGATGAAGAGATAGGCGGCGCGCTGACCGCGCGGGGTGGGGCGCGCGCCGGACGCGGTGGCGCCGCGTCGGGCCGCCTTCGAGGCCGCCGTGGCGGGAAAGACGCTCATGAGGCGCGTTCCTCCTTCAGGGCCCGGTCCATGTGTTCACCCAGGGTGCGGGCGGCGCTCTCGATTCCGCCCTTGCCGCTGAACGCGGCGCCGAGGAGCGGGTATTGGAGGTTCTCCCAGACGGCGGTGTTCTCGGAGCTGGGGTAGGGGACGGCGTACTTCTGCATGTCGATGAAGTGCTTGAGGTCGAATTCGGGCATCGACGCGAGCCAGGCGTCCTGTGTCCCCTCGTGGCTGGAGATGGTGACGCCCGCCTTCGCCTGTATCTGTGCCGCCTCGCGCCCCGCCATGAAGTGCACGAGTTTCCAGGCGGCCTCCTTCTTGCGGCTCTTGGCGGAGATGACGTTCGCGAGGCCGTGGATGATGGTGGCCCTGCGGCGCCCCTTGGGCAGGACGGCTATGCCGCCGTGGTCCCGGAGCGCGGGCACGGCGTACATCTGTCCGGCCATCGCGGACAGGTCGTAGTTCATGGCGACCTTCTCCGACCAGTAGCGGACCCGGCCGACGGACTCGACCATCGCGCTCTGCGGCGGCGACCAGCCCCGGTCGATCATGTCGGTGAGGAAGCGGAGGCCCTCGATGGACCGCTCGTCGGCGAAGCCGGAGCGGCCGTCCTTCAGGATGTGACCGCCGGCGCCGCAGACGGCCGGATAGATCTTCGTCTGCCGGTCCATCTCGGCGGCGAAACCGTGTACGCGCCGCCGCGGATCGGTGAGTTCGGCCGCCGCCGCACGCACGTCGTCCCACGTCCAGTCGGCGTCGGGGTACTTGATGCCCGCCTTGTCGAAGAGCGCCTTGTTGTACCAGAGGCCGATGGTGTCGAAGTCCTTGGGAATGCCGTACTGCGTGCCGTGGTGGGCGTAGAGGCGCACCAGGGAGTCCGGGTGGCGGTCCATGGGGGTGGCGTCGGCCGCGATGTGGCCGGAGAGCGGTTCGAGGACGCCGCCCGCCGCGTACAGCTGGAAGTTGACGGCGTTCATCCAAAAGACGTCCGGGGCGGTGCCGCCGCGCATCGACGTCTTGAGGGTCGTCCAGTAGCTCGCCCAGGGCGTGAGGGCGATCCGCACGGATATCCGGGGGTGCCGTCTCTCGAAGGCGGCGATGATCTCCCGCATGCCCGGCGCCTGCGCCGGGTCCCACATGCCGTACGACAGTGTGGTCCCGCCCCCGCCGTCCGCGCCGTCGCCCCCGCCGGAGCAGGCGGCGAGCACCGGGGCGGCCAGCGCCCCGCCGAGCAGTGTCCTTCTGCGCATACGCGCCCTCGCCTCCCGAGAAGTCGCCGGCGCGGGCGTCCGCGGCGGCCGGTCAGTCGAAGTACGACTCCAGCGTGCCCCGGCGCCGTACGTCCAGGGTGGCGCAGTGGAACGAGCCGCCGAACGGCGCGTAGTGGAGCAGGTCGCAGGGGATCGGTTCGAACCCCCACTGTTCGAGGGCGCGCAGCATGCCGGTGTGGTGCCGCTCCGCGATGACCCGCTTCTCGTCGATCATCAGCACGTTCATGCTCAGCCATTTGCCGCACAGCGAGGTCATCGTGAGCAGGCGTCCGTCGATCGCGTCGGGCTCGGGGGCGATCAGGACGTCCCAGGAGCGGAGCACGTCCGGCAGCCGGTCGACGTCGATGTACTCGGGGTTGACCAGCACCTTCCCCGGCGCGAGCAGGACGAAGGTGGTGTCGATGTGCATGGGCGTACGGCAGCGGCTCTCGATCTCGTGGACGCGGTACGCCGGGCCGAGGTGGCGGCGCAACCATTCGATGCCCAGCTGATTGGTGACGTTGCTCCGCGTCACGAACAGGTCGCGGCCCGCGCGCATGAAATCCGCCGCATCGAACACCGGCTCGAACTCGGTGAGGAGGTAGCGCATGGGCTCGCCGGCGCGCGGCGGGCGGAAGTCCTTCTCGTACAGCGCGTCGGTGAGCTGGGGTTTCGGCGCCGATGTCCAGCGCGCGCCGCGCCGGAAGTAGTCCTTGAGGAGCGCGCGGTAGGAATGTGTCTCGAAATACCGGCACGGCCACGCCATCGGGGTCTCGATGATCTCGTCGCCGACGACGAGCAGGCCGTCGCGCGGACAGGTGTTGCAGAATCCGCGCGAGGACCAGTCGGGGGTGGCGAAGCGCCGCTTGTGGTCGACCGCGTCCGGACGGGTGACGGTGACGCCGAGGGACCGCAGGAGGGCGATGAACTGGTCGAGCTCCCGCTGGGCCGGTTCGATGAGCCGGCGCGGATACGCGAAGCCGGCGGCGAGCCCCTGGAGCCGCGCCGCCCAGGGCGGGATGTTGCATGCCACGACCGGATGGCTGGAGGGGATGGTCGCGCCGTCGAGACGGCCGACGATCACCTCCTCCAGCGGATCCCACTCATTGTGCGAGGCGACCGGCGAGACGAGCGGCTCGCGGGTCTGCTCCCCGGCCGTGCTTCCGGGCCTGTCCACCACCGTCATCCTCAACCGCTTCCGCTCGCAGGGACCGGGGCCGCGCTCGACTCGGAGGAGTTCCCGCCGCCCGGCGCGGTGCCGGGCGCTCGGAGGTTTGCCGGCGCGTCGAGTACCAGCATCCGCGAAATCCATGCCGCCGCCACACGCGACACCACGAGGCCGCCGACCGGTTGACAGACCCGGCCGAAACGTGAAGCTCCAGGTGGGGGCAGGCACACCCGCCGACCAGGGATGGGGCAGGATGACGTCCGCGCCGGGCCGGACCTTTCGTTCCGGCGTGACCGAGCCCCCGGAACCTGAGCAGGTAACACAAGGTGACGACACATCACATACGCCGCACACAGGCGCACTCGCCCCGCACGACGGGAGCGACGCGATGACCCGAGCGCTCACACCGCACGACTGGATCATGGCCGGGATCGCGGTGGCCGCCGGCGTCGCGGCCGGGCTGCTGCTGCGCGCCCTGCTGCGCTGGCTCGGCGAACGGGCCAGCCGGACGCGCTGGAGCGGCGACGACGTCATCGTCGACGCCCTGCGCACCCTGGTGCCCTGCGCGGCCATCACCGCCGGGCTCGCCGCCGCGGCGGGCGCCCTGCCGCTCACCCCGCGCACCGGACGCAACGTCACCATGGTGCTGACCGCGCTGCTCATCCTGGCGGCGACGCTGACGGCGGCCCGGATCGTCACCGGCCTCGTCGGGGCCCTCGCCCAGTCCCGCTCCGGGGTGGCGGGCTCCGCCACCATCTTCGTGAACATCACCCGGGTCGTCGTGCTCGCGATGGGCTTCCTCGTCGTCCTGCAGACCCTCGGGATCTCCATCGCGCCCCTGCTCACCGCCCTCGGGGTGGGCGGCCTCGCGGTCGCCCTCGCGCTCCAGGACACCCTCGCCAACCTCTTCGCGGGCGTCCACATCCTCGCGGCGAAGACCGTGCAGCCCGGTGACTACATCCAGCTGAGCAGCGGCGAGGAGGGCTACGTGGTCGACATCAACTGGCGCAACACGACGGTGCGGCAGCTCTCCAACAACCTCGTGATCATCCCGAACGCCAAGCTGGCGAGCACCAACATGACCAACTTCAGCCGCCCCGAGCAGGAACTGTCCATCACGGTGCAGGTCGGGGTCGCCTACGACAGCGACCTTGAGCACGTCGAGCGCGTCACGACCGAGGTCGTGGACGAGGTCATGAAGGACATCACGGGCGCCGTCCCCGACCACGAGGCGGCCGTCCGCTTCCACACGTTCGGGGACTCGCGGATCAGCTTCACGGTGATCCTCGGCGTCGGCGAGTTCAGCGACCAGTACCGGATCAAGCACGAGTTCATCAAGCGCCTGCACCAGCGCTACCGCGCCGAGGGCATCAGGGTCCCCGCCCCCGCCCGCGCCATCACCGTCCAGCAGGGCGAACTGCCGCCACCCCTCGGCATCCCGCAGCAGCGGGACCTCTCCATGCCGCCCCGCGTGCGCTGAGCCGACCGGCGGACCGCTCGGTGGCGGGCCGCGCGACCCCGTGATCCACTCCTCGGCATGGGGCACGACCACGGCCCGTCCGCCGCGACGACGGGCGGCACGCTCAGCGGGACGTACCGCGGCCGGCTGCTGTGGACCATCGGCATCAGCGCCTCGATCACCGTCATCCAGGTGGTCGGCGCCCTCCTGTCCGGCAGTCTCGCGCTCCTCGCCGACGCCGCGCACAGCCTGACCGATGCGGTCGGCGTCGCTCTCGCCCTCGGCGCCATCACCCTCGCCCAGCGCGCCCCCACACCGCGCCGCACCTTCGGGTTCTACCGGGTGGAGATCTTCTCGGCGACCCTGAACGCGCTGCTCCTCGTCGCCGTCTTCGGGTGGGTCCTGTGGTCGGCGGTCGGCCGGTTCAGCGAACCGGTGGAGGTCGAGGGCGGCCTGATGTTCGCGGTCGCGGTCGGCGGGCTCCTCGCCAATCTGGTCGGCCTGTGGCTGCTGCGCGACGCCAAGGAGAAGAGCCTGAATCTGCGCGGCGCCTATCTGGAGGTGCTGGGGGACGCGCTCGGCTCGCTCGCGGTGATCGCGGGCGGCCTGGTCATCTGGCTCACGGGGTGGCAGGCCGCCGACCCCATCGCCTCGATCGTCATCGGGCTGCTGATCGTGCCGCGCGCGTACGGCCTGCTGAGGGACTCCGTCCACGTCCTCCTGGAGGCGACCCCGCAGGACGTCGACCTCGGCGAGGTGCGGCGCCATCTGCTGGCGGAGCCCGGTGTCGTCGCCGTGCACGACCTCCACGGCTGGACCGTCACCTCGGGGATGCCCCTCCTCACCGCCCATGTGGTCGTCACGGACACCGCCCTGGCGAACGGGTACGGACCACTCCTCACCCGCCTCCAGCGGTGCGTCGCCGGCCACTTCGACGTGGCGCACTCGACGCTCCAGCTGGAGCCGGAGGGGCACACCGAGGAGGAAGAGGCGCTGCATCTGTGAACCGCCTTCCGGAGACGTACGCCGTCGTCGGGACGGCACGGGGCGAGCACGGGGCGAGCACGGACCGGCGTCGGGCAGTGGCCCCAGTGCGCCCTTGCCGACCGGATGGCCACTCATGTGCAGAACTCATGTGTCGGACTCACGTGTAGGACCGGATGGCCACCGTGACATCCATGGTGAAGGCGTTCCTCCCCGCTGCGGACGGCAGGCCAAGGGCCCGGTCGAGCGCGTGGCTCAGGACGCCGCACCCACTGGTGCCCGGGGCGGCGAACTCCGCGTCCTGGGTGGCGAAGGAGACGACCAGGGGGTCCTTCGATATCACCCGGGTGGGGCGGGTGTCCTTGAGCACCAGGTGGACCGCCTCCTCCGCGCTGCCCACCGAGCAGCGCGACGACGGCCGAGCCTGTGGCCCGTGCGCCGCGCCGACGGCGAACGTGAGGTCGAACTCGCCGCGCCGGGTCTCGTCGGACAGGAAGTCCGAGTAGCCCCCATACCGTGGGGTCAAGGTCAACGGGGTGCCTCCCGCCCGGATGGACAGAGCGGTCATCGCGCCGAAGACCTGGCGGAATTCACCGTCCACCCGGCCCTCCGCGAAGGTGATCTTCATGGGCTCGGTGAGCGGCTCGTCGACGGCGCCCATGCGCAGATGTCCCGTGGCGTGCATGACCTCGCAGCGCCAGGTGCCGGGATCCGCGCCGGCGGGCAGCTCATCGGCGGCCGGGCAGACGGAGAAGTCGAACCCGGGCAGCGCCGCCGTCCGTTCGACCGCCTGAGCGGGTGTGGCGACCAGGACGAATCCGGCAAACAGAGCCCCCGCGGCAGCGCTTGCGATACGGCGGAACACGCGATGCGAGGTCATTCGGTTCGAGGTCATACACCCAGCATTGCAGAGATTTCTCTGCAGAGGAAGATCTGCAGAGAAATCTCTGTCCTCGCGTTAGACTGCTCGCATGACGAAAGAGCGGAGAGCGGATGCCGCGGCGCGGCGCACGGTCGACAGCCCCGCGGCACTGAAGGCCCTCTCGCATCCCCTGCGGCTGCGCATCCTGCGCCACCTCGGCACGGCGGGCCCGGCCACCTCGACCACCCTGGCCGCCGCCCTCGGCGAGAACACCGGCACGCTCAGCTACCACCTGCGCATGCTGGAGCGCAGCGGCCTCATCGAGGACATCCCCGAGCGCTCCACCGGACGGGAGCGCTGGTGGCGCGGGGTCCGCGGGCTCGACATCCGCAGACCGCCGCAGGGCGAGCTGACCGAGGCCGAGCGCGCCATGTCGGCCGAGCTGGACCGGATGCGGATGGAGGAGGACGTCGAGCTCGCCCGGCAGTTCACCGCCGGACAGGCGGAGTCCGAGGGCTGGATGCGGGGGTCACGCAGCCTCAGCCACCTCACGAAGGCTGAGCTGGACGCGTTCCACGACGACTATCTGGCCCTGCTCGCGCGCTATGCCCGAGGTCCCGAGGACGCCCCCGCCGACGCACGGCCCGTGCTCCTGCGCTGGTTCGGCCTGCCTGCCGACTGACCGTCTGAGTGAGGGAGGCAGACGGCGGCTGACCTGATGGAGGCGCCCCCGGGCGTGCTCCCGGTCAGGTTAGGGTGACATTCCTGAGGGTGCGTGAAGTACACGACAGGGGGCTCGCGTTGGAACGCCTGGTCGGAGCGGGGCCGGAAGCGACCGGGCGCGGTGGCCCGGTGACCGGCCGGCCGGTGGCCCCGGTGCTGCCGCCCTCGTTGCGCGCGTGGCTCGGACTGGTCGCCGCTCTCGCCGCTTTGGCGGTCGTCGGGCTCGGGGCGATGTACGCCGGCCACAGCGAGCCCGGCCGGGTGGACCGGTGGGTCGTCGAGCCGACGGCGGACAGCGTGCGTCCGCCGTGGCGGCACGTCGCCGGGGCCACGGACTTCCTGGGGGAACCCGTCGGAGCGGCGGTGCTCGTCCTGGGCGCCGTGCTGTGCTGCCTGCTGCTCCGGTGGCCCCGCGCGGCCGTCCTCGTCGCCCTCGGCCCCGGTCTGACCGTGGGGACGACGACCCTGCTCAAACCCTTGGTCGGCCGCACCATCCACGACGGAAGCCTGTCCTACCCGAGCGGGCACACCGCCTTCCTCACCGCGCTCGCCCTCGCACTGGCGCTGCTCGCGACCGGCCGACTCGGCCACGGCGGGAGGAGTGGCGCCTCGCTCGTGCTCCTGGCGGCGCTGGTCGCCGGCGGCACCATGGGCTGGGCGCAGGTGGCCCTGGGCGCACACTACCCGACCGACACGCTCGGCGGCTGCTGCACCGCGCTGGCGGTGACCCCGGCCGCCGCGTGGCTGGTCGACCGGGCGAGCGACCGGATGGCGGACCGCAGAAGCGACCCGGCGGACGACCGGATGGCCGACGCCGGGCGGCCGTAGCCTCGCCCGCACTCCCACACTCCCACACTCCCACACTCCCCCACTCCGGCGCCCCGCACCACGACGCCCCGGCACCCCCGGCGCCCTGACACCCCGCCCCCGACCCCCGGCACCTCACGCCTCGCGCCGGAACACCGGCTTCACCGGTCGGCCCGCCAGCCACGGAGTGGGGTCTCCGGCGTCCAGCGCCTTCCGGTACACCGCACACGCCTGGGCGACCACCTCGACGGTGTGGTCGATGTCGGCGTCGTCGAGCGCGCTGCTCACCACGAACGACGGCGCCAGCACCCCGCCCGCGAGAAGGTGCCGGAGGAACAGGGTGCGGTACCGCTGCGACGGCCGGCCGCTCTCGTCGAGGGTGGCGAACACCAGGTTGCTGGCCCGCCCCCGCACGACGAGGTGGTCCCCGACGCCCATGGCGGCCGCCGCGTCGCGCACCCCGGCGGCCAGCCGCTCGCCGAGTGCGTGCAGCCGCGCGGTGACGCCCTCCTCCACATAGGTGGTGAGCACGGCCGTCGCGGCCGCCAGGGAGTGCGTCTCCGCGCCGTGCGTGGTGGACAGCAGGAACACCCGGTCGCCCGCTCCCCGCAGCCCGCCCCGCTCCATGAGGTCGCGGCGCCCGGCCAACGCGGAGACGGCGAACCCGTTGCCCAGCGCCTTGCCGAACGTGGACAGGTCGGGGACGACGCCGTACAGGCCCTGGGCGCCCGCCTCGGACCAGCGCAGGCCGGTGATCATCTCGTCGAAGACCAGGACGCAGCCGTGGCGGTCGGCCAGCTCGCGCAGCCCGGCGAGGTACCCCGGCGGGGGCTCGGTGTGGGTGGCGGGTTCCAGGATCAGGCAGGCGACCTCGCCCTCGTGCCGGGTGAGCAGTTCGTCGGTGGCGGCCAGATCCCCGTACGGGAAGCCCAGGGTGAGATCGGTGGTCGCCGCCGGGATCCCGGCGGACATCGGCGTGGTGCCGATGAACCAGTCGTCCACGGAGAAGAACGGATGGTCCGCGCAGACGGCCACCCGCGAGCGGCCGGTGACGGCGCGGGCGAGGCGGACGGCGGCGGTGGTGGCGTCGGAGCCGTTCTTCGCGAACTTCACCATCTCGGCGGTCGGCACGGTGGCCAGGAAGCGTTCCGCGGCCTCGACCTCCACGATGGACGGCCGCACGAAGTTGCTGCCGCGGTCCAGCTCCCGCCGCACCGCCTCCAGCACTCGCGGGTGGGCGTGTCCGAGGCTGACCGACCGCAGGCCGGAGCCGTATTCGACGTAGCGGTTGCCGTCGACGTCCCACACGTGGGCGCCGTGGCCGTGGCTGATGACGGGGGCGAGGTCCTCGGGGTACTGGTCGTCGCCCTTGGCGTAGGTGTGCGCCCCGCCGGGGATCAGGGCGTGCAGCCGCTCGTTCGCCTCTCGCGACCGGGGCAGGTCCAACTCTTCCCTCTCCACGCCGACTTCAGCTCTCTTCCTGGTGCCGCAACTGCTTGAGGACCTCGGCGAGGCTCGGCGCCCGCCGGTCCCGCGGGGACATCGACGTGGCCGGCAGCGGCCAGGGGATGGCCAGCTCGGGGTCGTCGAAGGCGATCGTGACGTCCTCGGCGGGATCGTGCCCGCGGTCGATCCGGTACGAGGTGTCGGCGGTCCCGGTCAGCGCCTGGAAGCCGTGCGCGCACCCCGCCGGGACGTACAGGGTGCGCTGCGTCTCGCCGGACAGCTCGAAGAAGGCCCGGGCGCGGTAGGTCGGCGAGTTCGGCCGCAGGTCCACGACGACGTCGAAGATCTGCCCGTACGAGCACCGCACCAGCTTGGCCTCGCCGGCACCGGAGCGCAGGTGCAGGCCGCGTACCACGCCCCGGACCGAGCGGGAGACGCTGTCCTGGACGAAGGCGGCCGGGTCGAGGCCCACCGAGCGGACCACGTCGGCGTCGAAGGTGCGGCAGAAGAAACCGCGTTCGTCGGCGTGCGGTGTCGGTTCGAAGAGGAACGCGCCCGCGATCTGGGGGACTTCGGTCGCTTTCATGGCGTCTCCTGCCGGGCGTGGCCCTGTACGTGGTCGGTGGCGGGGAAGAGGGCCTCGGCCAACTCGGCGAAATGGTGCTTGAGTTGGTCCTCGACGGAGGCGTTGCGCTCGGTGAGGGTCTGGCGCAGCTCCGCCGCCCGCCGCTCCAGGTCGCGGAACTGGCCGAGCAGCCGGTCGGCGTCGACCTCGCGGGCCGGGTGGCAGTACGCACCGAGCCCCATCCGGTGCATGAGCGCGTCGCTCTTGGCCGCGTAGCTGAGCGCCAGCGTCGGGGTGCCGGTCTTCAGGGCGCAGACCAGGTTGTGGTAGCGCGTCGCCACCACGCTCTCGGCGGCCGCCGTCTCCTTCATCAGGTCGGTGAGCGAGGCCGTCCCGGCCGCGGTGACCAGCGGCGAGCCCACCGCGTCGAGGATCGCGGCGACCACCGGCGCGTCGCACGCGTCGCCGGTGAGCAGCCGTACGGGTCTGCCCTCCTCGGCCAGCGCGCGCACGAACCGGGTCGTCCCGTCGAGGTAGCGGCGGTGGATCTCCTGTGCGTGGGCGCGGTCGTCGTCGCCGCCGTGAAAGGCCATCACACCGACGCAGACCACGCCCGGCCCGGCCGGTGGTGCGCCCGCGGGCGGTGCCGGCAGGGCGAAGGCGAGGTCGGGGTGGACCTCGTCGCGCGAGGTGTCCACGCCCATCGCCCGCATCGCGTCGCGGGACAGGGTGTCCCGGTACGAGCGGTACGAGGCCAGCCGCGCCGACCGGCGCACCAGGGCCCGGGTCGCCCGGCTGCCGATGGGGGCGGCGCCGACGCCGACGAGCGCGACCCGGGTGCCGAACAGCCTGCCGGAGGCGCAGAGCAGGAACAGGGAGTAGGGAAAGCCCCAGGGGCGCAGCGGCAGCGTGGCCTCCAGGACGCCCATGCCCGGCACGATCACCACGTCGTGCCCGCGCACCCAGGCGGCGGTGCGGACGGCGTCCACGACTTTGCCGAGGCCCTTCCCCAGGATCGCGCCCGCGCGTGAGGCGGTGCGGTACTCGCCCCGGTACCAGTGCAGTCGCGTCGCCGGGATCGCGTACCGGGCCGTGACGGTCCCGGGCCCGCCGCACAGCGCGTCCACGACCGCCTCGGGGTGTGCGGCGCGCAGGTATGCGAGGACGGCCTCCAGCGATCCGTCGTTGCCGAGGTTGCCGGAGCCGAGCAGGCCGAAGAGGCCGACGCGGACAGTGCTCACCCCTGCCTCCCCTCACGGCCGGCGACGAGGGCGTCCACGGAGACGGCGAGCCGGCCGGGGTCGACCGGGGCGCGGTCCTCGACCCGCTCGCCGGCGCCGGGCCGGGCCCGGCTGGTCAGCCACGCGGCCAGGTGGCCGTAGCACGCGCGCCGGTCGGCCGACGACAGCGGCGCCCGCCGGATCGCCGAGGCGAAGCCCCAGACGTACTCGGCGAGCAGCCGGGGGGTCGGGTGCAGGGGGCCGGCCCGGCGCGGGTCGAGGTTGACGCACCGGGAGCGCTTGGAGGGGTTGGCCCGCTCGGCGCGGGTGGGGTGGTCGCGGCGGAAGTACAGCAGCTCCGGCACTTGGTGGAAGGGCCCGTGCAGGGTGATCTCGGCGACGAATGTGCGGTCCGCGTGGTGGTAACTGTCGTGCGGCTTCACGCGGCGCAGCACGTCGGCCCGCAGCACTCCGTAGAAGTCGTCGCCGCCGGGCTCGAACAGCAGGCTGCGGAAGCGTTCGGGCGCGTGCGGCGAGTCGGTGGCGAGCCCGTAGTCGTAGGGGACCTTCACCCGGCCGTCCTCGTCGATGACCGCCTGGCCGCTGTGCGCGAGGACCACCTCGGGCCGCTCGTCCAGCACCTCGACGCAGCGCCGCAGCAGGTCCCGGGCGTAGAGGTCGTCGTGCGAGGCCCACTTGAACAGTTCGCCGCGGCACTGGGTGAACACGTAGTTGTGGTTCGGCGCGGCGCCGATGTTCCGGGGCAGCCGGAGGTAGCGGATGCGGGAGTCCCGCGCCGCGTACTTGCGGCAGATGTCCTCGGTCCCGTCGGTCGAGGCGTTGTCGGTGATGACCAGCTCGAAGTCCTCGTAGGTCTGGCCGAGCAGGGCGTCGAGCGACTCGGCGAGATACTCCTCGCCGTTGTACACGGGCAGGCCGATGCTCAGCCGGGGATGGGCGCTCATGGTGTCCTCACTTCACGGATGGGGTTGTGGTGGCGCTCGCGCAGGGCGGACCGCAGGTGCAGCCACCACACCGCGCAGGCGCCGACGGTCGCGGCGGCCACGCCCCAGGCGGAGCCGACCGTGCCGGCCACGGCCGCCCCGCCGAGGCCGCCGACGACGTAGCAGGCGGAGGCGAACAGCTGGCCGCGCAGGCTGCGCCGGGCGGCGGCGAGCGCGCGCAGCCCGGCCGCCGCGCCGGTGCCGAGGCCGGCGCCCGCGACGCCGAGCGTGGCCGGCACGATGAGCTGCGAGGCGGAGCTCCAGACGTCGCCGAGCACCAGTTCGCCGGCCCGGTCCGGTACGAGGAGCAGCGCCGCGCCCCAGAGCAGCGCGGCGACGGCCTGCGCGCCGCCCAGCAGGAGGCAGAACCTGCCGAGGCGGTGCGGGGAAGCGCGCAGCACCCGTGCCGCCTCCGCGACGGTGACCAGCGACAGGCCCATCAGGATGGCGAGGAACGGGCCGAGCAGGAGTTCGGCGCCCCGGATCGTGCCGACGGCGCCGACCCCGACGATCGCGCCGAGGCCGTACGCCCGCAACTGGCTCGCGCCGCTGGTGCTGACGTTCTCGGCCAGGTACCGGTAGCCGAGGTCGTGGTGGACGCGGAGCCATGCGCGGGCCCCGGTCGGGCGGGGCCGGATGCCGGACTGGAAGCAGCCGTAGAGCGCGGCGACGGCGGCGGAGGCGCCCCAGGCGAGCACGAAGGCGCTCACGCTGCCCACGCGGGCGGCCACCACCATGGCGGGGATGAGCGCGACGCCCCACACGAGGTCGTTGACGAACGCCTTCCGTCCGGCGCCGGCCGCGAAGAACGAGTACCGCCAGGCGTCCTGGAGCAGCAGTCCCGGCAGCATGACGCCGAGGCCGGCGAAGGCGGGCCCCACGGAGCCGCCGGCAGCGAGCCCGGCCGCCAGGCAGGCCGCGCCGACGACGGCCCCGACTCCGAGCGCGGCGCCCGACGAGCGGGCCACCGCCGCTCGCCAGGACGCGTCCGGCACGCCGCTGAAGCGCACCACGAGCGGGTCGGTGGCGAGTCCGCGGGAGACGCTGAGCACCACGCCGTAGGTCACCCAGGCCAGGCTGAACACGCCGAACGCGGCAAGGCCCAGGGAGCGGGCGACGTAGATGCCCACCGCGAAGTTGGTCATGCTGGAGGCCGCCTGGTCGGCAAGGCCCCAGGACAGCCGGCCGAGCATGGCCCGTTTGGCGGTGGGCCGCGCCGTCCTCCGGCGTCCGGTGGCCATCGGCGTCATGCCTTGAGGAGTCCGGCGCCGCGCAGGGCGTCGGCCGCGGCGGCGACGGCGTCGAACGGCAGGGCGGCCCGCTCGGCGATGTCCAGCAGGCTGTGCTCGCCGTCGGAGAGGCTGAGCACCCACAGCATGGCCAGCTGGGCGTGGTGCGCGTCGCTGCGGCCGCCGAGCGAGTCGTACAGGCCGCGCCGGCCGAGCTGCGGTTCGCCGTGGGGGCTGAGGTTGAGGTAGCGGCGGTTGCGGTCGAGGACGGCGAAGGCCTCGCGGCAGACGGCGAGCGTGTCCGCCATCGCCTCCGGGGAGACGAAGGCGGGGTTGTCCGCCGAGGTGTGGTACTCGGGGTAGCCGGCGTACGGCGTGCGGCTGAGGGAGCCCACACCGAGATCGAAGCCGGGCGAGCAGTACTGCCGCTCGTCGTAGCCGTAGGGGGTGAACTCCCGGATCTCGTGCGGGCGTTCGGAGGTGGCGAGTACGTGCCGCAGCACCCGGTCGATCTCCGCGTCGCCGCGCCTGCTCTGCTTGTACGTCAGGGTGCCCCGGTCGCCCGCGCAGGCCAGCACCAGGCCGTGCCGGACCCTCCCCCGCCCTCCCGGCTGCGCCCCGTCGAAGGACGCCCCCTCGACCCGTTCCTTGTTGCGGGCCAGCCAGGTGATCGCGCCGATGGTGCCGGGCGCGAAGATGAACCGGTAGGTGTAGTAGGGCGTCCGCGCCGCCAGTGCCCTGGCCAGGAACGTCGCGACGGCGATGCCGGCGAGGTTGTCGTTGGCCAGTGACGGGTGGCAGACGTGGCAGGAGACGATGACCTCGTCGGCGACCTGGCCGGGCACGACGTGTTCGGCGTAGGTGAGGTGGCCGTCGGCGAGGGTGGAGTCGACGCGCACCTCGTACTCGCCGTCCGGCAGCGCGTCCAGGGCCTCCTGGGAGAGGCAGAAGCCCCAGTCCGGCTTGTAGTAGCTGGTGCGGTAGGGCACCAGGGTGGGCTGGTCCGGGAGGGTGTGCAGGTGCTTCCGCAGCTCGGTGAGCGGCATGGTCCTCGCCACCGGCACGCTGTAGCCGAGCACGTGCAGGCTGGACGCGGCGAAGTCGACGACGCGGCGGCCCGTGGCGTCGGCGATGTAGGCGTCCCGGATGTTCCACTCCTGCGGCACCGTCCAGTCGAGCACCTGCGTCCCGGTCGGCACCTCGTGGACCTGGAGCGGCAGGTACTCGTCGACGATCTTCAGGGTGGCGCGCACACCGTCGCCGGTGATGCTCCGGCACAGCGGATACAGCCGCTCCACCAGGGCGTGCATCTCCTCGCCGTGCCCCGTCACCGGCGCCGCCGCAGGGTGTCGTCGACGGTGCCGGCCCCGGTCGCCGCGCGCAGGACGGCGAGCCGCGTGAAGCGCTGCTCGAAGGCCTCCCGGGTCAGGCCGTGCTCCCGGTAGGCGTCGGCGAGTTCGAGCGCGCCGCGCTCGACCGTCCAGGCGCACGCGAAGCCGGGTATCGCGGCGCGGAACCGGGAGAAGTCCACCCGGTAGGACCGCGGGTCGGCGCCGTTCTCCCCGGTGATCACCACCTTGGCACCGGACACCGCCTCCGCGACCTGTTCGGCGATCTCGGCGACCGTGACGTTGTTGGTCTCGCTGCCGATGTTGAACGCCCGGTCGTGCACCGCCTCGCGGGGCGCCTCCAGCGCGGCCGTGAAGGCCGTGGCGATGTCGGCGGCGTGCACCAGCGGGCGCCAGGGCGTGCCGTCGGAGAGCACGAGGACCTCGCCGGACAGCAGGGCGTGGCCCACCAGGTTGTTCAGCACGATGTCGGCGCGCAGCCGGGGGGAGTAACCGAAGGCGGTGGCGTTGCGCAGGAACACCGGGCTGAAGTCGTCGTCCGCCAGGGCGTGCAGGTCGTCCTCCACCCGCACCTTGGACTCCGCGTACGGCGTCACGGGGCGCAGCGGGGCGTCCTCGCCCACGAGGTCACCGCCGCCGGCGGCTCCGTAGACCGAGCAGGTCGACGCGTACAGGAAGCGCCGCACCCCGGCCTCGCGGGCCAGCCGGGCCAGCCGTACGGACGCGTGGTGGTTGATGTCGTAGGTGAGGTCGGGTGCCAGCGCGCCGAGGGGGTCGTTGGAGAGTGCGGCCAGGTGGATCACGGCGTCGACGCCGGCGACGTGCTCGGCCGTGACGTCGCGCAGGTCCACCCGGTGGCCCGGCGGGTCCGCGGGCGGTGGGCCGAGGACGCAGTCGGCGAACAGGCCGGAGTCGAGGCCGACGACGTCATGGCCGGCGGCCGCGAGGACCGGGGCCATGACGGTGCCCAGGTAGCCCTGGTGTCCGGTCAGTAGTACGCGCAAGGTTCAATCTCCCAGATCGAGCGTGAGTTTGGTGACGGCGAACGCCTCGGCGTAGCGGGCGTGGCATTCGATGCCGCGGATCCTGGCCAGACCGAGGAAGGCCTCCCGGTCGTACCAGGGCCGGTGGCGCTGTGAGGGGTAGTGCTCCTGGAGCAGCCGCACCTTCTCCTCGGCGATGTGCGCCGGCAGCGGCTGGTACGCCGCCGGGCGGCCGAGGTCGCCGTCCCACTTGGCGATCTCGTAGCCGAGCACGAGGTGGTCGCGGAACGCGGTGGTCATCAGCTTCGCCAGGCCGCGGTGGTCCTGGTGCGCGTCGTCGGTGCGCGGCGCGAGCACGAGGTCGGGTTCGGTCCTGGCGCGCAGGTCCTCGACCGCGGCCTTGGCCTCCTCCCACTGCGCCGGCAGCCGACCGTCCGCCAACTTCAGGACGGTCAGCCGCAGTTCGGCGCCGGGGCAGAACGCGGTGAGCGCGGCGTGCTCCTCCTGTTCCCGCTCGCCGCCCCCGCCGGAGAGCACCATCGCGTCGACGCGCAGACCGGGTCGGGCCCGGCACATCGCGAGGAGGGTGCCGCCGGCGCCGATGGCGATGTCGTCGCAGTGCGCGCCCACCGCCACGATCCGCGCCAGGGGTCGCGCGGTGCCGAGCCGGATCACGCGCCCACCCCGGCGCCGTCCCGCTCCCACACGGCCCACGGGCGGTCGCCGCGGGTGTAGGCGGCGTCGAGCGAGGCCCGCTCCTTCACGGTGTCGGTGGGCTTCCAGAAGCCGCGGTGGCGGTGCGCCACCAGCCTTCCGCGCTTGGCGAGTTGGTGGCAGCCGTCGGCGACCAGGTCACCGTTCTCCGGTATGTGGTCGAAGACCTCCTGGCGCAGCACGAAGTAGCCGCCGTTCTCCCACAGCGGCAGTTCACTCACCGCGGTGATGCCCTCCACCAGCCCGTCCTCGCCCAGCTCCACGCAGTGGAACGAGGACTGCGGCGGCACCACCATCATCGACGCCCCGGCGTCGCGCCCGGCGAACTGCTCGATCATCTGGGGCAGCGGGGCGTCGGTGAGCACGTCGGCGTAGTTGGCGAGGAACATCTCGTCGCCGTCCAGGTGGTGGCGCACCCGGCGCAGCCGCTCCCCGATCGGTGACTCGATGCCCGTCTGCGCGAACGTGATCGTCCAGTCGGCGATGTCGGTGGACAGCAGCTCCGTCCTGCCGCCCCGCAGCACGAAGTCGTTGGACGTCGTCTCCTCGTAGTGCAGGAAGAAGTCCTTGATGTGGTGCGCGCCGTAGCCCAGGCACAGGATGAACTCCTTGTGCCCGAAGTGGGCGTAGTAGCGCATGACGTGCCAGATCAGCGGCCGGGGGCCGACCATCGCCATCGGCTTGGGCACGTCGTCGGCGGCGCCGTTGCGCATCCGCATCCCGTAACCGCCGCAGAACAGTACGACCTTCATGAGTTGACCTCGACAATGCTCAGTTCCGGGACGGGAAAGACAAGGCGGCCGCCCCACTCGTGGACGAAGGACAGCTGCTCGACCAGCTCGGCCCGCAGGTTCCAGGGCAGGACGAGGACGTAGTCGGGCCGGTCGGCGGCGATCTGCTCGGGCGGCAGGATCGGGATACGGTTGCCGGGGGTGAACCGGCCGTGCTTGTAGGGGTTGCGGTCGACCGTGTACGGGAGCAGGTCGGGCCGGATGCCGCAGTGGTTGAGCAGGGTGTTGCCCTTGCCCGGGGCGCCGTAGCCGACGACCGTCTCGCCACGCTCGGCGGCCTCGACGAGGAACCGCAGCAGGTCGCGGCGGACCTTGGCGACCCGGTCGGAGAACTCGGTGTAGCCGGACAGCTCCTGGAGTCCGGCGGCCTTCTCCTCGCTCAGCAGGTCGGTCACCCGCCGGGACGGCTCGCCGGCCACCTCGGCCGGCCGGGCCCACAGCCGGATGGAGCCGCCGTGCGTGGGCAGCGACTCGACGTCCACGAGGGTGAGTCCGCCGCTCGCCAGGGCCCGGATCGCGGAGGCGACCGTGTAGTACTGGAAGTGCTCGTGGTAGATCGTGTCGTACTGGTTCTCCCGGATCAGGGTCAGCAGGTGCTGCACCTCGATGGAGACCCACCCGTCGTCGGCGACCAGGGAGCGCAGGCCCTGGGTGAATCCGATGACGTCGGGGATGTGCGCGTACACGTTGTTGGCCACGACGAGGTGCGCCGGGCCGTGCTCGGCGCGGACGGCCGCGGCGGTGTCCGGGCTCAGGAACTCCGTGAGCGTGGGCACGCCCGCCTCGCGTGCCGCCGCGCCGACGTTCACCGACGGCTCGATGCCGAGACAGCGGATCCCCCGGTCCACCAGGTGCCTCAGCAGGTAGCCGTCGTTGCTCGCGACCTCGACCACGAAGGCGTCCGGACCGAGGGCCAGGCGGTGGACGGTGTCGGCGACGAACGTGCGCGCGTGCTCCACCCAGGAGGTCGAGTACGAGGAGAAGTAGGCGTACTCGCTGAACGTCTCCTCCGGCGTGATCAGCGGCGGGATCTGCGCGAGCCAGCAGTCGGTGCACACCCGCAGGTGCAGCGGGTACGTGGGCTCCGGCCGGTCCAGTTGGTCCGCGGCGAGAAAGCTCTCACATGGTGGTGTCGCCCCGAGGTCGACGACGCTCGCCATCGCCTCGGAGCCGCAGAGCCTGCATCGTGTCATGTGCTGTCCCCATCCCCCCTGTTCGCGCGGGTGTCCCCGCCGCGAGCCAGTGCCGACCGTCCCGCGATCGCGGTGCGGTACTCCTCCACCAGGCGCTCCAGGCCGACGGCCGGACTGAAATCCCGCTCGTACCGGCGCCGGGCCGCCTGGCCCATCTGTTGGTTGCGGGCCGGCCGCACCGTGATCCGGCGCAGGCAGGACGCGAGCGAGCCGGACTCCCCCGGCCGGTGCAGCAGTCCGGCCACGCCGTCCTCGACGAGTTCGACGAAAGCGCCGTGCCCCGCGGCGACGGCCGGGACGCCGGCCGCCATCGCCTCCACGACCACGAGGCCGAACGCCTCCAGCCATGTCGAGGGCGCCACCACGGCGACCGCCCGCGCGATGGCCCGACGGCATTGCGCCGGGTCGTACAGGCCGACGCAGCGCACGTCGTCCCGGCCCGCCGCCCAGGCGGTCACCTCCCGCTCCAGCGGCCCGGCCCCGGCGATCACGAGCGGTACGCCCACGCCGCCGCCCGCCGTGATCTCGTCCCACGCGGCCATGAGCAGCCGCACCCCCTTGGCCTCCGCGAGGCGGCCGAGGTAGAGCAGGTGTTCGCCGGCGCCCGAGCGGCGGACCTCCGGGTCGGGCACGAAGTTGTGCTTGACCGCGAGGCGTTCGGCCGGCATGCCGGCCCGCACCAGGACGTCGCGCTGTGCCGCGGAGATGCACAGGAACCGCTCCACGCCGGTCCACCACCGCCGCCGGTTGACCGCCAGGCTGACCGCGAGCGGCACCGTCGCGAGCCGCGAGTCGCGGTAGCAGCCGTGCCGCACGGCGGGCAGCGGCAGCGCCGCCCCGACGCACTCGGTGCACGGCCGGCCCTCCCGCTGGAGCGTGCCGGGCGGGCAGACCTGGGTGTAGTTGTGCAGGGTCGCGACCACGGGCACACCGGCGTCGGCGCAGGCGGCGAGGACCGAGGGCGAGAGCCGCGGGAAGACGTTGTGGACGTGCACCACGTCCGGGCGTTCGGCGCGCAGCCGGGCGGCGAGTTCCGAGCGGACCGCAGGATTCCACGGCACGAGGAGCGGCAGCGCGGCCTTGCCCGGCAGGGACATGGCGGCGATGTCGTCGCTGCGCCGCTCGAACAGCTCGACCCGGTGGCCGGCGGCGCGCAGCAGCGCCGTCTCCTGGTCGACGACGTTGTTCTCTCCGCTCGGCTGCGCCGAGGAGTAGCGGTTGTGCACCACGAGAACGTGCATGCCTGCGGTCACCTCCTGGCCCATCGCGGGACGCGTCGTCGGGGGACTTCGGGCGCCGCGGCGGGCGGGCCCTGGGCGGGTGCGGCGAGGAGCGAGGCGGCCACGGCCAGGTGCAGCAGGTAGGGCGAGGCGTCGCCCAGACCCGCTTCGGTGTACGAGGCGATCGCGCAGTAGCTGATCAGGAAGAGCGCGCAGGCCCTGGCCAGTGACGGCGGCCGCAGCAACGCCACGCCGCCGAGGACGGCGATGATGGCGGCCACCAGGGTGACGCCGGTCCAGCCCTGTTCGTGGTAGACCGCCAGCCAGCTGTTGTCGATCGGCAGGCCGCCGAACGACTTGTCGCCGAGGCCCATGCCGAACAGCTCCTGCCCGGTCGTACGGGGCGCCGCCAGCAGGGCGTCCCAGACCTTGGCCCGGCCGGTGAGGCTCGTGAGGTTCTCCTCGCTCTGCCCGCGCAGGAACCACGCCCGCAGCGCGGGGGCGAACCCCACCGCGGCCACCGCGGCGCACAGCACCGCCCAGGCGAAGAACCGGCGGGCGGCGGCGCTGGTCATGACGAGCGAGCCGATCGCCACGGCCAGTCCGATGAGCAGGCCGAGCGTGGCCGTACGGGTGTGGGTGAGCGCGAGCAGCACGAGCGAGGGCACGATGACGACCGCCGCGCCGGCCCGGTCGGCGCGGCGGCCGAGGAGGAGCAGCACGGTCAGCCCGATGATCACCGCGGCGTACTGTCCGATCTGCGGCGGGGTGAGCGGCCACAGCGCGCCGACGAGGCGCCCGCCGTACAGCTCGGGCAGGGCCGCGCCGGGCGAGATGGCCGCGCCGGCGGCGACCGAGCCGAGCACCGCGAAGTACATCCGTATGTGGTGCCGTACGAAGGTCGGGCCGCCGTCCCACCAGCGGCTGAGCAGCCACAGCGTGGCGACGAAGAGCGCCAGCCGTCCGCACCGGAACAGCGCGCCGAACCCGGACTCCAGGTTCACGCTGGAGATCACGCTGGGTACGAGCAGCAAGGTGAGCAGCAGGACGTAGGCGCTGGGCCGTATGCGCAGCCGGAGGTTGACCGCGAGCGCCAGCGCGAACGCCGCGACCAGCGCGCCCATGGTGACCATCTGGATGAGGGAGCGGGGCAGCGGGACGATGGTCCTTGCACCCGCGGAGCCGAGCGTGTTGAGGACCAGCAGACCCCAGACGACGCCGACGATCCTCGGTGCGCCGGCGGCGCGCGGTGCGGCGCCGGGCCGCGTGCCCACCGTGTCCGGTCCGCCCGGCAGTGTGCCGAGCCGCGGGTCCGCGCCCATCTCAACCACCCGTCCGCTGGTCGAGGGTGCTGCCCGCGTCCTGCCGGTAGGGCGCGGCCTGCCACTGCCCGAAGTCGAGCACCCGGCTCGGGTCGTGGGCGACGAACGTCCACGCGCCGAGGTAGGCGTTGTCGTGCCAACGGTTGTGCTGCTTGCGGGTGATCGCCTCGGCCACCCGCTCGCCCTGGTACGGCGACCAGTTCGGGTAGGTGCCGTAGTTGGCGAGGACCGCCATGCGGTCGCACTTGTGCGTGCACTTGACGACGGACTTGTCCAGCGTGAAGCGGTTGTGGTGGATGTCCACGCGCTGGGTCTTCCACCGGCAGTCGGCGTAGAGCGGCGCGGTGGCGATGGCGGGCCGCGCGCAGCGGTCGGTCTTCTTCACCAGCAGCGTGCAGTCACCGGAGGAGGTGTTGGCGGGGCTGTTGCAGAACCGGTCGGCGTTCTCCCACAGGGTGATCCCGGACCAGTTGTCCTCCAGCAGGTTCCGGTAGATCTCGATCTTGTCGGTGCGGGCCCGGACCCGTGGTTCGCCGCCGGACTCGGACACGTAGAGGGTGCCGAAGGGGAAGGTGTCGCCCCGGTCGGCGTAGGTGCGGCCCTCGACCCAGTTGTTGCGCCGGATCGTGTTCTTCCGGATGACCGCGTTGTAGCTGGTCTCGTAGATCAGCGCGGCTCCGTCGTTGGCCTCGAGCACGTTGTCCTCGATGCGGAAGTCGTTGTTGTTGGTGTCCGCCCACAGCCCCGTGCCGCGGTTGTCGTGCACCCAGTTGCCGCGCACGTCGGCGCCGTCGACGGCCCAGAACTTGACGCCTCCGGTGCAGCCGCAGCCCTTGCGCCGCCGCTCCCAGTCGCCGGTGTTGTTGCCGACGATCTCGTTGCCCTCGACCACCAGATCGCTGATGCGGCCGGTGGCCTTGTAGGCGTTCATGCCGTACTGGCCGTTGCCGCGCAGGCAGTTGGCACGGACCCGTTGGCGGTCCCCGGCCATCAGTCCGGCACCGGAGTTGTGCTGGATCCTGGCGTGCTCGATCACCCACCCGTCGGCCGAGTCGTGATTGACGACGCCCTCGTCCGGCGGGGCCACGAAGCGCTGCACGGTCAGGTGGCGGATGGTGACGTCGCGGGCACTGCCGCCGAACGCGTACTGGTTGGTCCTGCGGCCGTCGAGCACCGCGCCCGGCGCGCCGAGGTAGCGGTTCCCCTTCTTCGGGATGACCTGGGCGTAGCGGTCGGGCTTGAGCCTGTGCTTGCCCGGCCGCAGCCAGAACGTGGTGTGCGGGGGGTTCTTCTTGGTCTTCGCGGCGAGGTCACCGGTCTTGGCGGGGTCGACCGTCACGGCGCCCGCCGGTGCCTTCGCGGGCGCGACGGCGGGCTCGGCGCACACCCGGGCCACGGTGCGGGCTCCGGGCACGGCGGGCGCGGTGGTCGGCTCGGCCGGGGTGTCCGGGGCGCCGACACAGCCGCTCGCCAGCAGGGCGAGGGCCGCCCCGGGCGCTGCCCAGTTCCGCCATCTCATCCCCTCGCGCCCCCCTGGTCGTGGAAGGTGAGCAGGGTGGTGAACTCCCGCCCCCCGTCGGTGGGGCCGGTGCCGATCAGCGTGGTGGCGGGCTGCCTGCGTCCGAAGCCGGCGGAGTACCAGCCGAGCGGCGGATCGCTCTCGCCGCGGTGCGCGCGCCAGTCCAGCCGCTCGGGCAGGTCGAGCACCGCGGAGCGCTCCTCGCCGTCCCGGGTCCAGGTGAGCCGGGCCCGGTGGCCCACCAGGTCCGCGGTGATCGCCGGTCCGAGGTGGAAGGCGAGGCGGGCGTCCCGGCGCGGGCCGCGCACCTCGTCGGTGATGCGCAGCTCCCGGCTCGCGGCGGTCAGCTCCACGCGGCGGCGGTGCACGGACGGCCGGTAGCCGTCGTGCTCGGCGCACCAGCGGGCCACGTCCCGGCCGGAGGTGTCGGCGGCCAGGACGCGGGTGCGGGCGTGGCGGGTCCACAGGAAGGGGCCGCCGGACTCGGACTGGTCGGCGCCGTCCAGCTGCAGGGTGTTGTGGCCGAGGGTGGAGCGGAAGTACCGCCGCCACGCGGGCTGCCCGTGGTAGCAGTACGTGCCCGGGTCGGCGAGCACGTCGACGCCGTCGTGCCGGACCTCGACGGACAGCGCGTCCGCGTGGGCGTGCGCGGCGATGGACAGGAAGCCGTGCGGGCCGCCGTCGCAGCGGCACCAGATGCCCGCCGGGCCGCGCAGGATGGTCATGCCCGCGTCGGCGAAGTGACCTGGCCGGCTCGCCGGGCGCGTGACGGCGGGAGCGGCGCCGGCCTCGGCGTACGGCCGGATGAGCGCGGCGAGCAGCGGGGTGCGCACGTCGGTGCCGGTCACCCGCGGCCACCAGGCGAGGCGGCCGAACACGGCGTCCCCGGTGGCGAGCAGCGAGGCCCAGCGGTCGGTGCCGGCGCCGTCGAGGACCAGGCCGTGTCCGTCGTCCGCGTCGCCCTGGCGCGGTGGCCGCAGCCGAGCGTCCACGACGGCCGCGAGCGCGTCGGTCATCCGCAGCAGCACCAGCCGTACGGTGGCGGGGACGGGCACGTCCGCGGCGTCCGCCTCGGCCACTGCGGCCAGCCCGAGTTCGAGCACCAGGCCGTGGTATTCGGAGGCCAGCTCGCGGTTGAGGCCCGAGGGGAAGGTGTTGGCGCGCAGCTGCCGGTCCAGCGACCGCAGCGCGTCGGCCCGCCACCGCGCCGAGGCGTCGAACCAGTCGAACGCGCAGGCCGCGGCGGCCTGCCCGGCGGCCTCCGCGATGACGTGGTTGTTCGCCGAGGAGCCCCGGCTGGGGAAGGCGGCCAGCCAGCGCTGGTGGTGCCAGATCTGGTCGACGGCCACCGGGTTGTCCTCGAACAGCGCGGCCGCGCCGGGCCAGCCGTCGAGCAGCCGGCGGACCCACACCCAGGACAGGAGCCGGATGCCCAGCTCGATGCCGCTGATCCAGTGCACGCCCCGCAGCGGCGCGTTGGCCGCCCACCACGACCGCAGGTGCTCGGCCACCCGCTCGGCGTACCGCCCGTCCCCGGTGAGCGCGTAGGCGCAGGCGAGCACGGTGAGGTACTGGTGCCGGGACAGCTCCCAGATCTGCTTGATGTCCCCGACCGCGTCCTCGTCGCGGTACGGCACGTCGAAGGCGTGGCCCCCGGGAGCGCGGCGCCCGGTCTTCGGGTCGTACGACCAGTCGGGGTCGATCAGGTCGTCGCGGTCCACGCCGAAGTACGCGACGTGCCCGGTCATCAGCCGGTCCGCCTCGGCGACGAGGCGTTTGGCGGCGTCCGGTGGCACGACGGCGAGCGCCCCGGCGGGCAGCACCGAGGTGAACCGGGCGCCGCGCGTGACGGGGCAGGCCGGCCGGGCCGACCGCCATCGCCGCCGGCGCGCGGCGTCGACCGCCCGGCCGCCGATCTCGCTCGGCCCCATCCGGGAGAGCCGCCGCAGGTACCAGCCCGCGCTCATGGTCATCGCGCGCTCGCCGGCGTCACCGGCGCGCCGGCGGCCAGGGCGGCGGGCACGGCGAGGGTGGCCGCCGTGGTGGCGACGAGGGACGACAGCGGCACCGGCATCGGTCCGCCGGTCCGCACGGCCCTCACGAACGCGGCCAGTTCGGCGGACTGGCCCTTGTCGCGGGCCTTGGGCAGCCGTGAGCTGACCCACCGCTTGCGGCTGCCGTCGTGGACGGAGGCCCGGACGAAGTCGTCGAGCCGCAGCGCGCGGCCGTCGGCGACCATGTCCAGCGTCTCCTTGGGGAAGCCGGCCGGGCCCGTGGTGACGTAGCTGATGGTGGCGGTGGACCCGTCGGGGTAGCGCAGCAGGACCTGGAGGTCGTCGTGGCCGGAGGACGCGACCGCGTACACCGAGACGGGGTCGGCCCCGAGCAGCCGGCTCGCCGTGTCGATGAAGTGGCCGCCCTCACCGGCGAACCGGGAGCCCTCGGTGCCTTCCCGCAGATACCAGCTGCCGTGCGCCAGGCGGCCCGCGTTGACCAGGTAGCGGAGGTGCGCCGGCCCGGTGCGGTCGCCGAACCGCTTCGCGGCCTCTTGCAGCAGCGGCGCGAACCGGCGGTTGAAGCCCACCTGGAGCCGGTCGTTGCCGGACTCCTCCACCGCGGCCAGGACGCCGGCCAGTTCCTCCTCGTCCAGGGCCAGCGGCTTCTCCACGAACACCGCCTTGCCGGCGAGGAGTGCCCGGCGGGTCAGCTCGGCGTGCGAGCTGTGCCGGGTGACGACGAACACCGCGTCGATGGACTTGTCGCCGAGCACGGCGTCGAGATCGGTGGTCGCCTCGGCGAAGCCGAACTTCCGCTGCGCGTTGGCCGCGGACAGCGCCGTCGTGGTGACGACGGTCGACAGCTCGACGCCGTCGCGCCCCGCCAGGTGCGGCAGCAGCATCGACGTGGCGTAGTTCCCGGCGCCGACGAACGCGAGGCGCACCGGTGTGCCGGCGCTCCTGGCCGGTGCGGACCGCGCGCCGTCGCGGCGCGGCTCGGGCACGGTCAGCGCCGGTGGCGCCGCTTCGGCCTCGGGGGCGGGCGCGGCGACCGGGGCGGGGTAGCGGAACAGGACGGCCACGGCCTTGAGGTCGCCGTCCTTCAGCCGCCGGTAGGTCTCCACGGCCTCGTCGAAGTCGGCGACGTGCGAGATCAGGGGCTCCACGTCGACGCGGCCACGGGCGACGAGGTCGAGGAAGCACGCCAGGTTGCGGCGCTCGGTCCAGCGGACGTAGCCGATCGGGTAGTCGCGTCCCTCCAGTTCGTACTCCGGGTCGTAGCGCCCGGGGCCGTAGCTGCGGGAGAAGCGGACGTCCAGCTCCTTCTCGTAGTACGCGTTCCACGGCAGGTCCAGGCGGCACTTGCCGATGTCGACCACCCGGCCGCGGTCCCGGCAGAGCCGGGCGGCCAGCTCCACGGGCTGGTTGCCGGTGCCGCCTGCGGCCAGGTACACCTGGTCCACGCCGTGGCCGCCGGTCAGCTCCGCGACGGCGGCCTCCACGGCGGGGGCGGCGGGGTCGCCGCAGGCCACGGCGCCCAGCCGGACGGCCAGCTCGCAGCGCTCCGGGTCGGGGTCGACCCCGACGACGCGGACCCCGGAGGCGGTCAGGAGCTGCGCCACGAGCTGCCCGATCAGCCCGAGGCCGATGACCAGCGCCACCTCGCCGAGCTGCGACTCGCCGCGGCGGACGCCCTGCAAGGCGATCGACCCGACGGTGCCGAAGGCCGCGTGGCGCGGCGCGAGGCCGTCCGGCAGCCGGGCGTAGAGGTTCTTCGGCACCCAGTTCACCTCGGCGTGCAGCGCGTGCTCGTTCCCGGCGCAGGCCACCAGGTCGCCGACCGCCACATCGTCGGTGCCGGGGCCGACCTGCTCGACGATCCCGCACAGCGAGTAGCCGAGCGGCGTGTAGGAGTCGAGCTTCCCCATCACCTTGCGGTAGGTGGCGGGCACCCCGTTGGTGGCCACGCTCTGCATCACCTTGGCCACCTGGTCCGGGCGGGAGCGGGCCTTGCCGACCATCGACATGCCGGCCTCGGACACCTTCATCAGCTCGGTGCCGGTGGATATCAGCGAATAGGCGCTGCGGACCAGCACACCGCCCGGCTTGCACGCGGGCACCGGCACGTCGAGCACCGCGAGCTCGCCGCTCTTGTAGTTCTGTACGACCTGTTTCACCGAAGTCCTCTTGTCTCTACGCCGTCAAGCCGCTCGACTCTGGTCGGAGCCAGAGGTCGCGCCGCGATACCAGTACTCGAGCGTCAGCACATGCCACAGGTGCTTGGAGAAGTCCCGCTGCCCCGCGGCGTCCTCGGCGACCATCCGCGCCAGCGCGTCGCGCCGCAGGAAACCGGAACGCACCAGCAGCCCGTCGTTGACCACCTCGCGCACCAGGGGCGCGAGGTCCCGGCTCATCCAGGCCCGCAGCGGGGCGCTGAACAGGCCCTTGGGCCGGTACGCGATCTCCCGGGGCAGGACGGAGGTGGCCGCCTCCTTGAGGGCGGCCTTGCCCTGCCGGCCCACGATCTTGCGGTCACCGGGCACGGCGAACGCCGCCTCGACCACCTCGACGTCCACGTACGGCACCCGCACCTCGGTCGAGGCGGCCATGCTGGAGCGGTCGGTGTAGGCGAGGTTCAGGCCCGGCAGGAACATCCGGGCGTCGCCCAGGCACATGCGGTTCACGAAGTCGTCCAGGTCGTTGTCCGCGTAGACGTCCGCGTGCTCGGTCAGCACGTCGTCGACGGTCCCGGCCAGGTCGGGGTCGATCAGGGCGAGCAGCTCGTCCTGGTCGTACATGGTGTAGCTGCGCCGGAACGCGGTCTCCTCCGGCAGTTCCGCGAAGGACAGGAACCGCTTGGCGAAGCGCACCGAGCGGTATCCCCGGCGGGCCGTGGCGACCGGCAGCCGGTTCACGGCCCCGGACAGGCCGCGCCGCAGGGGCCGCGGCACGCGCTGGTAGCGCAGGGCGAGCACGTTCGCCAGGTGCTTGCGGTACCCCGCGAACAGCTCGTCGGCGCCCATCCCGGAGAGCATCACCTTGACGCCGGCCTCCCGCGCGGCCGAGCAGATCAGGAACGTGTTGATCGCGGCCGGGTCGCCGATCGGCTCGTCCAGGTGGTACGTCATCCGCGGCAGCAGGTCGAGCACGTTCGGGGCGATCTCGATCTCGTGCAGGTCGACGCCGAACCGCTCGGCCACCTGCCGGGCGTAGCGCAGGTCGTCCGGCATGGCCTCGAACTTGGCGTCCTCGGCGCGGAATCCGATCGTGTACGCGGAGATCCCGGGCCGGTGGCGGGCCGCGAGGGCGGTGAGATAGCTGGAGTCGAGACCGCCGGAGAGGAAGGTCGCCACGGGGACGTCGGAGAGCAGATGCCGGCGGGTCGAGTCCTCGATGACGGCGGCGAGGTCCGGCTGCTCGCCACCGCGGGCCCGCTCGCGGCCCGCGGCGGCGACCTCCTTCAGGTCCCAGTACCGGCCGCGCTCCACCCGGCCGTCGGCCCGGCAGCGCAGCCAGCTGCCCGGTGCCAGCTTCTCCGCCTCGCGGAACGCGCAGCGCGAGTCGGGCACCCAGTAGTACAGCAGCGAGGCCACCAGCGCCGCGTGGTCCAGCTCCAGCGACCCGCCGTTCACGGCGGCCAGTGCCTTCAGCTCGGAGGCGAACATCAGGCCTTTGCCGCGCCGGAGCAGGAACAGCGGCTTGATGCCGAGCTGGTCGCGGGCGAGCACCAGGTCACCGGTGCGCTCGTCGAAGACGGCGAAGGCGAACATGCCCCGCAGCCGGGGCAGGCAGTCGGTGCCCCAGCGCCGCCACGCCTCCAGGAGCACCTCGGTGTCGGAGGTGCCGCGGAAGCGCGCCCCGGCGGCCGCCAGTTCGGCGCGCAGCTCGGGCGCGTTGTACAGCTCGCCGTTGTACGTCAGGACGAGGCCGCCCGAGACCATGGGCTGGGCGCCGGTCCCGGACAGGTCGATGATGGCCAGCCTGCGGTGTCCGAGGTGTACTTCGCCGTCACCGGCGGCGTGGCTGTAGCGGCCCGCTCCGTCCGGGCCGCGGTGGGCGAGGACATCGGTGAGCCGGTCGGTGACGGCCTTTCCGTCCGGCCAGAGGTAAGTGCCTGCGATGCCACACATGTTCTACCGTGCCTCCTGGTCGCTGTCCGGGACTCGTGCGGCCGGCATCGAAGGCCGCTCCGGCCATGCCTGTCCCGTCCCGTTCTGCCGGGGCGCCCGCTCCGTGCGCGGCCTGCCCGTCTCGCTCTGCCGGGCCGCCTCGTGAGGGCCGCGCAGCGCGGTGCACGCCCCGTCCCACAGCGTGCCGTCGGTGCGGTCGCGCGGGTCGGGGTCGATCAGCACCACGCCGATGACCGGGATGCGCTGGTCGGCGAGTTGCCGGGCCACGGTGTGCAGCCAGGCGGCGCTGCCGTGCCCGGCGCGCACGACGAGCACGGTTCGGCCGCCGAGATGACGCAGGTCGGTCCACGCCGTGCCCGGCGCGACCGAGCCGACGCCGAGCCGGCGCACGTGGCGCGGCAGGGCGGTGGCCTGTTCGCCGGTGACCACGCTCGGGCCCTGCGGATTCTTGCGGGCCCGGTCGAGTTCGGGTGCGGGCAGGCCGTCGACGACGGCCACCGGTCCTTCCGCCGCCAGTGCCCCGGCGAGGTCCAGGGCGAGCGCGCTCGTGCTGCGCGCGCAGCCCAGTTCCAGCAGGGACACCGGTTCCGTGGAGCCGCGCACGGTGCGGGCCAGCGTCGTGGTGAGCCGTTCGTGTGCCGTGCGGGTCCGCCGGCGCCGCCACGGCCAGGTCGGCCGGCGGGAGGCCGGGGGCAGCTCCGCGAGGACGGAGGCGCCGAGGTTGGCCGCGATCTCCCGGCGCAGCACGGGGCGGTCCGCGACCACCGCGCCGACGGCGGCCACCACGAGGCCGAGGACGAGCCCGAGGACCAGTCCGATCACGGCGTCGGTGGCGGCGGCCCGGGGCAGGGAGTGCCGCACCGCGCGCGGGGCGTCCACGATCTGGGTGCCGGCGACGAGCTTCGGGGTGCCGGTGCGGGCTTCCGCGGCGCGCTGGTCGAAGTCGGCGATCCGGGAGTTGAGTTCGGCCCGGCGGGCGAAGAGGGTCTCGATGCTCGCGGAGGCCGCAGGGTCGCCCTCCGGCTGGTTCCCGATCGCCTTGTTGACCTGGGCCAGCTCGCCCCGCATGCGGTCCCGCTGGTCGAGCAGGGCCTTGGCCTCCGCCTTCGCGGTCTCCCGCATGCGCCGTACGTGGTCCGCGACGAAGGCGTCGGCCAGCGCCTCGGCGCGGGCCACCGCGTCCGCTTCGCTGGCGCCGGTCACATCGATCTGGAGCAGGTTGTTGGTCAAACCGGTGCCCCGGTAGTCCTCGAGGAAGTCCTCGGGTCTCTCCGGGGACTTGAGGATCTTCAGGGCCTTTCCGGCGATCCGTGTGGTGCCCAGCAGCTCGACGTCGGTACGGATCAGCGTTCCGGTGTCGTTCGGCTGGTCCTCCTTGTGGGTGACCAGGACCTTGGTGACCGCACTCGGTGGGGGCGGCAGCAGTACCGCCACGGCGGCGCCGATGAGCAGCCCCAGCAGCGCCATGGCGCTCCAGAGGCGGCGGCGCCTGCGCACGGCCACCACCAGCGCGTGCAGGTCGAGCAGCGGGGCGGATGCCGGCGGTTCGGGTGTCGTGCTCGTCGTCACGCCGCACCTCCCGGTGCCTGGCCACGGGCCGCGAGGGCGGGACCAGTGTCCCGCGGCGAAGGGCCGGACGACGGCATCGGACGGGTCCTGACCGGACCGGCGACGACGGTGCCGACGACCTCGTGGCCGGCGTCCGCGCACGCCTCGGCGACACCGGCGAGTTCCTGCGCGGTCCAGCTGCCCGCGCTGAGGACGACCACGGCGCCGGACTCGGTGTCGCGGTCCGGCACGATCGGCCGGGACATCGACACCTCCACCATGCGCAGCGTGGGGCCTGGGCCGCTCACGGAGTTCGGGCGTGGTTCGGCGCGGACCTCGGCGACGAGCTGCTCGGCGGCCCGGCGGGCGATGTCGTCGCCTTTGGGGACGATGACGAGCAGCCCTCGGGGTACGGGCAGCCGCAGGCGCAGGCGGGCGCGGACCCGCCGGTAGCGCAGCCGTCTGGCGTCCTCGTCGCCGGACTTCTGCGGGGCGGGCACGTCCCACCGGACGTCGAGGCCGAGCAGGCGGCGTACGCGGGCCCGGAGGCCGGGCTCCTTCGGCCGGTGCGGGCGGCGTTCCTCGGGCACGTCGACGGTGCCGAGCAGTGGCGAGCCGAGGGCCGCGGCGATCTCCGGTTCGGTGCGCGGCCGGCGGTTCGTGCGTGCGGCGGTGAGATGGCCGACGATGCCGAGCAGGAAGAACAGCAGTGCCCCGCCGGCGATGAGCTGCGTCCTGGTCGGCGGGGCCTCGCCGGTCGGCCGGGGCGCCGGGCCCATGACGACCATGCCGGCGGTGTTGGACGCCGGGTCCGCCTTGTCCAGTTTCTTCATGGCCTCCTCCAGCGAGGCGCGCAGCTTCTCCAGCGCGGTGCGGGCCTGGACGCTCTCGACGGTCCTGCCGGGGTCGGCCGCCTCGCCCAGTTCGGTGATGCGGCGGTTGGTCTCGGCCACCTTCCGGCGCAGCGCCTCGGGTCCCGTGGCGGCTTCGGGGTCGCCTTCGCCGCCCCCGATCCGCGCGGCGAAGGTGACGAACTGCTGGGCCACCCGGTCGGCGAGCTGCTGCGCGCGCTCCGGGGTGTCGGCCGTGCCCGAGATCTTGATGATGTTCCCGTCGGCGGCCTCGGCGCCGACGCGGTCGCGCAGGTCGCCGCCGCCGTCCGTCCAGCGCAGCGTGGCGGCCGCCCGGTCGACCACCGCCGAACTGGCCGCTATCTCCGCCTGGGTGAGCAGCTCGCGCTCCTCCCACTGGCCGGGCAGCAGGACGGACGCCGACGCCGTGTAGCGCGGCGGGAACAGCACCGAGGCGCCGAGGCCGACGAGTGCGCCCAGCACGACAAGGACGGCCAGGAACCGTCGGCGCCGGCGGAGGATCCGCCCGATGGTGACCAGGCGTATCGGATCATCGCTCAACGGTGCGGCCTCCTGCGCGCCCGGGCCGGGCGGTTCGGCGACACCGGGGTGTGGTTCCGGCAGGCAGCGGCGTAGGCGGCGAGCAGTGACGCCTGCGAGTTGCGCCAGGCGAGCTGCCCGCCGATCCGTTCCTGGCCGATCTTGCCCATGCGGGTGCGCTGTTCCGGGTCGTCGAGGAGCAGGGCGATGAGCGCGGCGAATTCGCCCTCGTCGTCACCGGACGCGTACAGGGCGGCGTCGCCGGCCGAGACCCGGGCCTCCCGCAGGTCGAACGAGACGATCGGCCGGCCCATGACCATGTACTCCAGGACCTTGTTCATCGTGGACACGTCGTTGAGCGGGTTGCGGGGGTCGGGTGACAGGCACACGTCCGCGGTGGACAGGTGGCGTGCCAGGTCGGCGTCCGAGATGCGTCCGGTGAACTGCACCTGGTCCGAGAGCCCCAGCCCGCGGGACAGTTCCACCATCGCGTCGAAGGCGTCGCCGGCTCCGATGAACACGGCGTGCCAGTCGGTCCGTCCCAGGTCGTCGCGGAGCTTCGCGAGGGCCCGCAAGGCGTAGTCGACCCCGTCCTGGGGGCCCATGACGCCGAGGTAGCACAGCAGATGGGGCTTGCCGCGCTTCAGTTCGGGCTCGGGCGGCACGGGGTGGAACCGGTCGGTGTCCGGTGCGCTGCGCACCACGAAGACATCCTCCGGCGGCACGCCGCCGCGGCGCACGGCGACGTCCCGGTAGCTCTCGTTCGTGGCGAGCACGACGTCGGCGGCCCGGTAGGTCAGCCGTTCCAGCCCGCACACGGCGCGGTAGAGCAGGTCCTCGCCCCGGTCGAACCGGGACAGGTACAGCTCGGGCACCAGGTCGTGCTGGTCGAAGACGAACCGCGCGCCGCGCCGCTTGAGCCACAGTGCGGGCAGGAACAGCAGGTCGGGCGGGTTGCAGGCGTGCACGACGTCGACCGGGCCGACCTTGCGGGCGAGGCGGGCGGTGTGCCACAGCGCCGTGCCGTACTCCCGCAGGTAGCCGGCCGGGCCTCCGGTGGCCGCCCGCAACGGGTAGCGGTGGATCCGCACCCCGTCGATCTCCGCCTCCGCCTCCGTGTCCCGCTTGTGTCCGCGGGGACAGATGACGTGCACCTCCCAACCGGCGTCGCGCAGCGTCGTGCACTCCTGCCACACGCGCCGGTCGAACGGCACCGACAGGTTCTCCACCAGGATCAGGGCGCGCCGGCCCGGCCGGTCGCCGCCGGCTATGTCCCCGGACGTCGTGTCACCAAGCAAGGCCCATGTACCCCGGTTCGGTCCGGCGCGCCTCGGCGTCCGGAAGGCGGATGAGATCCACGATGGCCGGCTGATCGCCGTGCGGCAGCGCCGCGACGACGGCCGGGTCCCTGGTGCCGATCAGTACGACGTCGGCGTGCTCCAGCACCTCGTCGACGGAGTCCGCGAGCAGCTGCGCGAGGTGCGGCAGCCGGGTCTCGATGTACTCGCGGTTCGCGCCGAGCAGCCGGGACAGGCTGACGTTGGCGTCGTAGATCTTCAGGTCGTAGCCCTTGCCGAGCAGCCTCTCCGCCAGCTCCACGAGCGGGCTCTCGCGCAGGTCGTCGGTGCCGGGTTTGAAGGACAGTCCGAACAGGCCCGCCTTGCGCTTGCCGGTGCGTTCGACCAGCTCCACGGCGCGTTGCAGGTGGGCGGAGTTGGAGGGCAGCACGTGGGAGAGGATGGGCACCGAGACGTCGGCCCGCTGTGCGGCGTGGACCAGGCTGCGCAGGTCCTTGGGCAGGCAGGAGCCGCCGAAGGCGAAGCCGGGCCGCAGATAGGCGGGGCTGATGTTCAGTTTGCGGTCGGCCAGGAACACGTCCATCACCTGGTGCGAGTCCACGCCGAGCGCCTGGCAGACCGCGCCCAGCTCGTTCGCGAAGCCGATCTTGAGGCCGTGGAAGGCGTTGTCCGCGTACTTGATCGCCTCGGCCGTCGCGACCGGTACCCGGAACACCTCGCCGGGCAGGCCCTCGTACAGCGCGAGCACCGCGTCACCGCTCGCCGGGTCCAGCTCGCCCACGACCGTTTTGGGCGGGTCGAAGAAGTCCCGCACGCTCGTGCCCTCGCGCAGGAACTCGGGGTTGACGGCGACCCCGAAGTCGACCCCGGCGGTGCCGCCGACGTACTTCTCCAGGATCGGCACCAGCAGGTTCTGGCAGGTGCCGGGGAGCATGGTGCTGCGGAACACCACGGTGTGCCGCCCGCCGCGCTCGGCCAGCGCGGCACCGATCTGCTCGGTGACCCGCTCCAGGTAGGTGGTGCACAGGCTGCCGTTGGGCGCCGACGGTGTGCCCACGCAGACCAGCGACACGTCGCTGCCCATGACCGCTTCGCGGACGTCGGTGGTGGCGCGCAACGCCCCGCTCCGCACGGCTTCGGCGGTGAGTTCGCCGATCCGCTCCTCGACCACGGGGGCCTTGCCCTGGTTGACCAGGTCGACCTTCACCTGGTTGATGTCGACGCCGATGACCTCGTGGCCGTTGCCGGCCAGGCACGCGGCCGACACGCAGCCCACGTAACCGAGCCCTAAGACGCTCACCCTCATGACGCGTTCCTCCCCCCGGGCGGGCCCTCGCGGCCCGCCGTCCGTGCGCCGGTCCCCCGGCGCTCCCCGCGCATCAGTAGGCCCCTTGTCCATGGAGCACCGCGCGCAGCGTCTTCCACAAGATCACCGCGTCCAGGGCGAGCGACCAGTCCTCCACGTAGCGCAGGTCGAGCCGGACCGCCTCGTCCCACGGCAGGTCGCTGCGTCCGCTGATCTGCCACAGGCCGGTGAGCCCGGGCTTGACGAGCAGCCGCCGCCGGATGTCCGGGCCGTACGCGGCGGACTCCTCCGGCAGCGGTGGCCGGGGGCCGACGAGCGACATCGAGCCCGTGAGCACGTTGAAGAGCTGCGGGAGCTCGTCGAGGGAGTACCGGCGCAGCACCGTGCCGACCCGGGTGACCCTGGGGTCCTGGCGGAGCTTGAACAGCAGGCCGGCGCCTTCGTTGCGGTCGGCCAGTTCGGCGCGGACGCGATCGGCGCCGGCCACCATGGTGCGGAACTTGAAGATGGTGAACTCCTGGCCGTCCTTGCCGACTCTGCGCTGGCGGTAGACCACACCGCCCCGGCTGTCGGCGAGCACGAGCAGCCCGACGAGCACCATCAGCGGTGCGAACAGCAGCAGCAGGAGCGCCGCGCCCAGCCGGTCGACGACCTCTTTGACCACGCGGCGGCCCCCGGTGAAGGCCGGCATGCTGACCCGCAGCAGCGGTATGCCGAGCACCGCGTCGACGTGCAGCCGGGGTCCCGCCACCTCCATCAGGACGGGGGCGACGACCATCTCGGCGTCGCTTCCCTCCAGGTTCCAGGCCAGCCGTTGCAGCCGGTCCGGGGACCAGTGCGGGTCCGGGGTGACCGCGACGACCCGGTAGCCGTCGCGGCGGACGTGGCCCGCGACGTCCGTCAGCCTGCCGACGACGGGCACTCCGTCCAGCTGGTCGCCGTGCGTCCCGAGGCCGTCCGTCGTGCACACCGCGTCCACGCGCCAGCCGAGGTGCGGGAATCTGCGGGCCCTGGCGATCAGGTCGAGCACGGTGGCGACGCTCCCGGCGGCGAGCACCGGTCGCAGGCACCGCCCTTCATTGCGCTGTTTGTGCAGCCAAAGACGCAGCAGATATCGCTGGGTCATGGTGACGAGCGCGATGGCGGGTACGGCGACGAAGATCCAGAGTTTGATGTTGCGCGAGGTGAGGGCGATTCCGCCGAGCGCCAGTACGACGACCGCCGTGAACAGCGAGCGGCCGAGCCGGCGGAATTCCTCGGCGCCCTGACCGAGTACGACCGGGGCCCACGCCCGGCTCAGCGCGAGGGCCGCCAGCACGAGAAGTTCGGTGCCGAATGCGAGTATCCCCCATTTCTCGTGCCAGTTGGCCGCGTCCCTGGCCCCGAAGAAGATGCCGATGGATGCCACGACGAAGGCGGTGCCCACGGTGTCACTGGTGATCACCGCACGGCGGTAGCGCTGTTCCCAGTCGTCGACGGAGCGACTGATCGTTCCGTCCGCCACATGCCCGCGTGCCGACGGAAACGGGTTGACTAATTCCCCCTGTTGCACAGGACCCCCCAAGGTCACCATTGGTTCGACGTGCTCGCCCGACCCCGCTGCTCCCCGGGAGGCCCCCGCCTCCCGCGCCGCGCCGTTCCTCCCCGGAAGGCCCCCGCCTCCCGCACCGCGCTGCTTCTCCCCCCGGGAGGCTCGCCTCCCGCATCTGACGTCCCGGCCGCCTCGACCGTCACAGCCGTCTCAGCCATTTCCGACGTCATCACCGCATCGCCGACGCATTACCACGTCGCCGAATTATTTGAACAGGGCACAATTGCTGCTTGAACAACATGCTTCAGCGGTGCCGGGTTCGCCCGACTCGCCGAACTCCCGACACACGCGGAAACCCGTGGAAACCTCGGATGCCCCCTGCGCCCAAGGCCCTCTCGTGCCCCCGTAATTGATCACCCCCACGCGCGGTGCGGGGACGCGATTAGCGGCTGCCCCCGCGCCGAACCCAAAGATCAATAATGAAAGCTCAACCATGGCCGCTTCGGGCCGAACTGCTGAAGCACGGTCAATCTAGACCATCGAGGCCGGTATGGAGAGGGGATGTGTGTAACTTGTGCCCACGCTTTGAAGCTGACCGATTCCGAGCCCCATCGCCCGGTCCTTTGGGGCGGCGGTGAGCGGCCGAATATGAACATGCCGCCGCGCCAGGGGCGGTGGGGGCCGCGGCCGCGGACGGCGATGACACGACGGCCTGCGAGGCGCCGACCCGGCGCGAGGTCCACCCCGCCGAGCACGTGCACCCTGCCCAGGACCTTGACAACTCTATTGGTCTGGACCAACTTGGCGCACAGCGGCGGTGGTTGCCGCCCGTTCACTCCTTCACCTCTCCCTGGAGGCACCCCGTGGACCGTGTACGTCAGGGCGGATCCGGCGTTCGCCGGAGAATCGGCGCGGCGGTCGCCGCGGGTGCGGCCGCCGCGCTCACCGTCACCGCGCTCGCCACTCCCGCGCAGTCGGCGGACGCCGCGGCGGCCGACGTCAACGTCGCCAAGAACGCCGGCTTCGAGTCGGGCCTGAGCAACTGGACCTGCACCGCGAACAGCGGCGCCGCCGTCACCTCCCCCGTGCACGGCGGCACGAAGGCGCTGAAGGCCACCCCCTCGGGCCAGGACACCGCCGAGTGTTCCCAGGTCGTGTCGGTGAAGCCGAACTCGACCTACAAGCTGAGCAGTTGGGTGCAGGGCAGCTACGCCTACCTCGGAGTCCGGGGCACCGGCACCACGGACGTGTCGACGTGGACCCCGGGCAACTCGTCCTGGCAACAGCTGAACACCACCTTCACCACCGGCGCGAACAGCACGTCGGTCACCGTGTACACGCACGGCTGGTACGGGCAGAGCGCGTACCTCGTGGACGATGTCAGCGTCTTCGGGCCCGACGGGGGCGGCGGCACCGACCCGGTGGAGATACCGGCGGTGCCGAGCGGCCTCGCGGCGGGCACGGCGACGTCCACGTCGGTGGACCTGTCCTGGTCCCCGGTGTCCACGGCCACCGGGTACACCGTCTACCGCGACGGCACGAAGGTCGCCTCCCCCGGCGGCGCCGCCACGACCGTCACCGGCCTCGCGCCGGACACCACGTACAGCTTCCAGGTCAGCGCCACGAACGCGGCGGGCGAGTCCGCGAAGTCCACGGCGGTCTCCGTCAGGACCGCCAAGGGCGGCGGCGACGGTGACGGCGGTGTCGTGCCCAAGCACGCGCTGACCGGCTACTGGCAGAACTTCGACAACGGCGCGACCGTGCAGAAGCTGCGGGACGTGTCGCCGCAGTACGACATCATCGCCGTCTCCTTCGCCGACGCCACCAGCACACCGGGCCGGCTCGCCTTCACCCTGGACCCGGCCGTCGGCTACGCCTCCACCGCCGACTTCAAGGCGGACATCGCCGCGAAGCACGCCGCGGGCAAGTCCGTGATCCTCTCCGTCGGCGGCGAGAAGGGCAGCGTCGCGGTCAACAGCGACGCCTCCGCGACGGCGTTCGCCGACAGTGCCTACGCGTTGATGCGGGAGTACGGCTTCGACGGCGTCGACATCGACCTGGAGAACGGACTCAACCCCACCTACATGACCAAGGCGCTGCGCCTGCTCTCGGCGAAGGCGGGCGGCAAGCTGGTCCTCACGATGGCGCCGCAGACCATCGACATGCAGTCCACGTCCGGCGCGTACTTCCAGACGGCGCTCAACGTGAAGGACATCCTCACGGTCGTCAACATGCAGTACTACAACAGCGGTTCGATGCTGGGCTGTGACGGCAAGGTCTACAGCCAGGGCAGCGTGGACTTCCTGACCGCGCTCGCCTGCATCCAGTTGGAGGGCGGTCTCGACCCGTCGCAGGTCGGCCTCGGCGTCCCGGCGTCGACGCGGGGCGCGGGCAGCGGTTACGTGGCCCCTTCGGTCGTGAACAACGCCCTCGACTGCCTGACCCGCGGCACCGGTTGCGGCTCCTTCAAGCCGTCGAAGACGTACCCGGGGCTGCGCGGCGCCATGACGTGGTCCACGAACTGGGACGCCACGGCGGGCCACGCCTGGTCGAACGCCGTCGGCCCGAAGGTGCACGGCCTGCCGTAGACAGGCCCCGACCCGCTGCCGGAACCGATCGGGACGGAGGGTGGAGGCTAGCCGCGCAGAGGTCGGGAGGCTCTCGCCGAGAGTGATCATCTCGCACTGCGGACAGGTTTTGGAGGAGCGAACAACACCCGCCCGACCTCGCGGCGCAATCACTGTCGGTTCTGTCCCTGACGCCTGGATCGCCGACCTCTGTTTACTTGCACGGCCACCCTCCCCACCTAGCCGGAAAGCAAGTGATCAAGATGGCGAACACCCGATCGGAACCCCCGCGGCCTGGCGCGGACGCGGGCAAGTCCATGGCTTACCGTGCCGCGATCCTTGATTTCACCGGTGACCCCGGGGACAGTCTCGAACCGGAGACGACCGGGCCCGACGCGACCATGCGGTTCTTCCCGGACGGCATCCTGGTGGTCTCCGCGGACGGCAAGGTGGAGTTCACCGACAACTGGTCGGAGGCCGAGCACGGGCACTGGCGGGAGTCCGGCCGGCTCAAGGAGTACCGGAACAGCCTCATCACACCCGGTTTCATCGACACCCACATCCACTACGTGCAGATGGACGCGATCGCCGGGTACGGCGACCAGGTCCTGCAGTGGCTGGAGAAGTACATCTGGCCGGCCGAGGCCAAGTTCGAGGACGTGGACTACGCCAAGGAGATCGCCAACTTCTTCCTCGACACGCTGCTCAGCGCGGGCACCACGACCAGCCTCGCGCTGGCGAGCACGCCCTGGCAGTCGGCCGAGGGCTTCTTCCAGGAAGCCCTGAAGCGCAACATGCGCATGATCAGCGGCAAGGTCGTGCAGGACCAGCCGCCCCAGAACGCGATCCTGCCGGACAACCAGTTCGACACGAGCGTGGAAGAGGCTCGCCGGCAGAACGTCGACCTGATCGAGAAGTGGCACGGCAAGGGCCGCCTCCTGTACGCCGTCACCCCGCGCTTCGCGATCACCTGCAGCGACTCGATGCTGCGCATGTGCGCCGATCTGATGGACGAGTACGACCAGCAGGGCAAGCCGCTGTGGCTGCAGACGCACCTCTCGGAGAACCTGGAGGAGGAAGTCATCATCCGCGGCAAGTTCGGGGTGGAGACCTACACCCGGGCGTACGAGAAGTTCGGGCTGCTCCGCGAGCGCGCCCTGTACGCCCACTGCGTCTCCATCGACGACGAGGACCGGACCCTGCTGGCCCAGGGGGGCGCCACGATCGCGCACTGCCCGACGTCCAACTTCTTCCTCGGCAGCGGCGTCCACAACCTGGTCGACGCGATCGACAAGGGTGTCCGCGTGGGTATGGGCACCGACTGCGGCGGCGGGACCGACTACTCGATCCTGCGCACCCTCGGGGCGGCGTACAAGGCCCAGGCGATCGAGGCGCTGAACCACGTCCCCGCCGAGTTCAACCCGCCGGAGTGCAAGCCCCGGCCGGAGGGCTGGAAGAACCCGTACCCGAAGCTGACCGCCTGGCGCGCCTTCTACCTGGCCACCCTCGGCGGGGCCCGGGCGCTCTACCTGGACCAGCCGTACGAGAGCAACAAGGGGCTCGGCGGCCCCGGCATCGGCTCGTTCCGGCCCGGCAACGAGGCGGACTTCGTGGTCCTCGACCTGGCGGCCACCCCGGTCATCAAGCGCCGTCTGGAGAACGTCGAGCCGAACGACGTCAGGGGCAACGCGCGCAGCCTGCTCGACCAGTGGCACGAGAAGCTCTTCGCGGTGATGACCCTGGGCGACGACCGGGTCGTGAAGGAGACCTACATCATGGGTCAACTCGCCTACGAGCAGCAGGCGTACGCGCAGGAGCGCTGGCTCCCGGTGGAGAAGCCGGTGAGCGGCTGAGTCGTCCCCTCGGTCAGGGACTTCATCCCCTCGGTCAGGAACTGAAGAGCGCCTTCGGGGCCGCCGCTTCCACCGCCCACAGCGGGGAGGTGACGGCCCCGCGGAGCGTCTTGGCCCGCAGGGACTCCATGCCGAGGTGGAGGGCGCCCACGCCGTAAGCACAGGCGTCCTCGATGGGGACGTAGAACACGAGGTTGAAGTATTCGTGCGCGCCCCGCAGTCGTGCGTAGTCGCACCCGGAGGCGCGCATCCAGAGGGTGTCCGCGTAGCGGTAGCCGAGGCTGAAGGCGGCCATGCGGCCGTCGGCGTACGCGGCGTGGACGGTGCCGCTGTCCGCCATGCCCTCGGCCTGCTCACGGAACAGCCGCGCCATGAAGGCGGGGTCGGCCGGGTGCCCGTGCCGGGCCTGCGACTGGGCGGCCAGCGCGCCGACCTCCTCGGCGCACTCGGAGAGCCGCAGCCTGCGCAGTTCGTAACCGGCTTCGGCGAAGGCCCGGCGCTCGCGCCGGATGGCCGTGCGCCGGCTGCTCGGCAGCCCGGAGAGGTAGTCCTCGAAGGTGTCGCCGGGCAGCGGGATGCGGGCGTCCTCGTTGAGTCGCACGGGCTCGGTCCCGCAGGCGTCGGCGAGTTCGGCGGCCGCCGCGTCGGTGACGTAGAGCCACCACGGCTGTGCTCCCTCCCGCGCGGCGAGGGTGTCGGCGGCCCGCAGGAGGTGGTTCAGCGCCTCGCGGCGGCGGTCGGGCGTGAGGCCGGGGTGCAGCAGGGGCGCGTTGAGGTAGCCGCGGCGCGCGCCCACGAGCAGCGTCCTGGACGGCGCGCGGCCGGGGACGAGTTCGGGCACGCGATAGAGGTCGTTCGGCTCCGTGTCCACCGAGTACAGCGGTGCGGCGGCGACCAGCGCCCCGCCTTCGTGGACCAGGGCGTAGCGGACCCGGGCGGTGGGGTCCTGCTGCTGGGCGGCGAGCCACCGGTGGGACAGGTAGAACCCCGCCGGCGCGGCTATGGCCTCCCAGGCGGCAGGAGGGACCTCGGTGATGTCCGGTACGAGGGTGACGTCCATGGCATCCGTTTCGTGGTCGCGGCCGGTCACGGGCTCGTCCCGCCCTGCGGCGCGGTGGTGCCCGCCGGTTCCTCCTGGGCCCGGTCGTGCGGGGCGGTCTCGCGCAGGCCGAGCAGCAGCGGCACCGCGATGAGGTTCAGGGCGCCCAGGACCACCCAGGGCCAGGCGGGCCCGTACCCGAGGAGCGTGGTGAGCAGCGCGGGGGCGAGGGCGTTGCCGAGGGACCAGGACAGTTGGAAGGCACCGAGGTAGCGGCCGCGGATGTGCTCGGGGGCCAGGGTGGCGCTGAGTTCGCTGCTCGACGGCATGCTGAGCATCTCGGCGAGGGTGAAGACCGCCATCGCCACCAGCAGGCCCGCGGTCACCGCCCCGCCGGGGAGCGCGAGCAGCACACCGAAGACGGCGAACGCCGCGGCGTTGACCACGCCCGCGAGGGCCAGGACGCGGGTCGGGCGGTGGCGCTCGATCATGCGGGCGACCAGGGTCTGGACCGTGGCGATGAGGGCCATGTTGCCGAGGATGCAGGCCCCCGCGAGCCAGGCCCCGGCGTGCAGCGCCTCGGTCACGTAGAGGGTGAGAAGGACCGGCAGCACGCTCGCGGCCAGCACGAAGGACACGTTCGCCAGGATCAGCCGCATGTAGTGCGCGTCGCGCAGCACCGCCGCGTAGCCGTTGCTCGCGGCCGTGCGGGCGGCGGGCTTGGGGCGCTCGGCGGCGGCCGGGTGCCAGGTGGCGATCAGGATCGCGGCCACCACGAACGTCAGTGCGTCGAGGAGGACCAGCGCCCGGACCCAGCCGTCGTCCACGGCGACCGCGGCGGAGGCGACGGCGACGCCGAAGCCGCCGCCGATGTTCCGCAGGGCGCCGATGAAGCCGAACCAGCGGGCTTGGTCCCGGCGGTCGGCGGCGAGGAGGACGAGGCCCCGGCTCGCCGTCCAGTAGGTGCTCGACCCGGCCTGCACGACGAACTGGACGGCGACGATCTTCCAGACGCTGTCCGCGGCGAGGAAGGCGCAGAATCCGGCCGCGGAGACCAGGTTGGCCGCGATCACCACCGTGCGGGAGCCGAAGCGGTCGATCAGGGAGCCGGCCACGACGGGGGTGAGCAGGGCGAGCAGGTGGCCGAGCGAGAGCGCGCCGCCGATGGAGCCGAGCGACAACGAGGTCGTGGTGGTGAAGTAGACGACGGTGAACGCAAGAAGCAGTCCGTTGCCGAGGCTGTCCATGACGTTCGCGGTGACGAAGCGGCCGTTCCCCGTCAGGTCGGGAAGGCCCCACTTCTCCAGGAGACGGCTGGTGCTCATCGGGGCTCCGGGCGCTCGGGGGACGGGCCCGGACGCGGCGGTCGGCTCATGCCGTCGCCTCGGCGTCGGGAGCGGCGGGGTCGGCGGCGGTCCCGGCAGGCTCGGCGGCGGGGTCGGCGGCGCGGGGGAAGAAGTCGACCAGCAGCATGTCCCGGACGCCCGTCGGAAAACCGTCGGCCACCTCGACGGCCGACACCCCGTGGAACACGCGGCGGTCGTCGATGATGATCGTCTCGAACGGCTCGGTGAGCAGCGTGCGGTACAGGGGTGCCCTGTCGCGGTCGTACAGCCGCGACAGGCCGCCTTCGATGTTCTCCCGCCGCATGAGCACCTGGGCGACGAAGTGGTGTCCGTCTTCGTGGACGCCCTCCGGTGCCGGCAGGCCCTCGGCGTCACGGGTGGCGAGGACGCGGATCTGGTGGATGCCGATGCAGCCGGTGGCGGGGTCGAAGTCGCCGGGGAGGCGGTCGGCGAGCGTCCGGACGAGGGTGGCGAGGAGCGGCGAGCCGGCCACGTCCTGCTCGATGGGCTCGAACTCCCGGGCCACGCCGCCGTGCAGGGGGTTGACCGCGAGCGACTGGCGGAAGGCGCCATGGGCGGCGCGCACCAGGCCGTCGTCGGTCAGGTGGAACGCGCTGTACCGGCGCCGGCGATAGGAGCCGCCGTCCTTCAGGTAGCGGTCGACCCGCAGCCCCTCCCACGACGCGCGTAGTTGCTTGATCTCGGTCTCGCCGTGGTCGGCGAGACAGTCGAGGATCGTGGCGGCCGGCAGATGGACGTACGGCTGGGACATGGAGGAGAGGCCTTTCCTGCGCGAGGTGGTGCGGGCGGTGCGGGTCAGCGGGTGCTCTGGGCGGCCGGGCCGGTGAGCAGCTCCTTGAGCCGCGTGAGCATGTCCGGTGACAGGACGCGGTGGGTGGCGTCCAGGGCGGTGATCCGGTCGAGGAAGTCGGTCTCGGCGCCGTACTCGCACGTGGCGATCAGCAGGCCGCCGTACTCGCGGCCGTCGACCACGAGCGCGGGGGTGATCTGGACGATGTCCAGGGCCTGTTCCGCTTCCTCGACGAAGGTGTCGGTCACGCCGTTGACCGGGAACTCCAGGGACCAGCGCTGCCGGGGCAGGACCGGTTCGGCCGGGGCCCGCCACTGCCCGAGCAGGATGTCCGTCATGCTCAGGTAGGTGTTGTGGCCCGATGCGGCCACTCCGAGGGCGGTCGCGCCGGAGACACGAGGGTTGATCTCCAGCACGTAGTAGGTGCCGTGGCTGTAGATGATGTCCAGGTTGATGACGCCGGTGATCCCGACGGTGGCGCAGAGCTTCTTCAGCTTCTCCGCGACCGGTGCGAAGGCGGCGTCGTCCCGGGCGCGGGGGGCCGAGGAGCGCAGCTCCCAGAAGGCGAAGGTGGGCTCGCCGCCGGTCGACCCGGTGAAGCACAGCGGCTGGACGGCGAACTGGCCGTCCGCGCCGACGAGTTCGACGGTGCACAGCTCGCCGGTGACGCACTTCTCCAGGACGACGTTGCCCTCGTCCGGGGCCGCGAGCCAGCTCTCCAGGTCCGCCCGGTCGCGCAGGAAGCGCATGCCGTTCCCGGAGCTGCCCCAGACCGCCTTGGACAGGAGCGGGTAGCCGATCTCCTCTGCCTTGACGCGGATGATGTCCGCGTACGCCGGGACGGCCGCGGCGCCGTGCTTGAGGAGCGTGCCGTCGACGAAGATGCCCGGCGGGGTCCCCAGGCCGTGGTCGGTGAGGATCTTCTTGGTCTCCCACTTGTCGGCGAGCAGCCGGGAGGGCTCGATCCCGTTGGACACCATGGGGATGCCGTGCCGGGCCAGCCTCTCCTTCACCACGGCGTCGCGCAGGCCCGCTTCGTCGGGGAAGGACAGGGAGACGACGCCGTCGGCGCCCCAGGCCCGGATCCGGTCGGCGATGAGGTCGGAGGTGGCGTCCTCGGGCAGTTTCTCCCACGTGCCGCCGGGGAAGTCCGCGGCGTCGCAGTCACCGTCGGTGTAGAAGATGCGGGCCTCGCGGCCGGTGGCGGCCACGGCCCGGGCCAGGTCGGGAATATAGGGGCCGGCCCGGGATATCGGGATCGACCGGATGTAGGCGATGCGTTTGATGTCCGCTGCGGTCATGGACTGCTCCAGTTCACTCGCCGGTTGCGCAACAGGCTGCGGTTGTCGCGTGATTGACGGTCACTCAGGTAGGGACGTGCCGAGGAAATGACGACTCAACGCGCTGGGAGACAGCCAGAAACGGCCCGTGTCGCGCGACGGCACTCGTCAACTCGCCTCGCTCACAAGGCGTTTGGGTTTCACAAAGTTATGCACGTTCACCACCTCGGAGGCAGCCGTCGGCACCAGACGTCTCATGGTGCGGACAGGTTTGGAGGAGTGGACGAAACCCACCGGGCCCCGCAGTGTGTTTGTCGTCGGTTCCACCACTGGCGCCGACCTCACTGCCGCCTGTTGACTCGCACCACGCACCAACTCAGCCACATAGATTTACGCACCGGCCGACAGAACTGTTGTGAGCCCAAGCGCTGAGTGCATCGCAAAGTCACGTAAATCGTCTGTGGGAACGAGCGCCACGCACCCCATCACGGCGCACGTCGAGAGTTGAGACCGGCTGCGCCGCCGGGGCATCGGCGTGCGCCCATCTTGTCGACCCGCATTCTCCGGTGAGCCCCACGCCTGTGATCTGCCGCATGGAACAGCGGTACTCACTCCGTCGACAGGCAGTTCAAGGCCGTACCTACGTTCGTAAGGATCAGGCATGTCGAGCGCCATTCGCGACGAACTCGCCAGGCACATCAAGCAGGGTGTGATTCCGCCTTTCAACTACGCGTATCCGTCCCGCTCCACCTACCGCCCGCTGAACGGATCGTGGAACATCCGGGACATCTGGGCGGAGGACCTCAAGCGGCACTCCGTGCCCGAGCTCAACCTTTATCTGCATGTGCCGTTCTGTCGGTACAAGTGCGGGTTCTGCAACCTGTACACCGTGATCTCCGAGGACATGGACGTGTACGACGCGTACACGGCAGCCCTGTGCACCCAGATCCGCGATCACACGGAGATCATCCAGAGCCGTCGGCTGCGCACCATCTACATCGGTGGCGGCACCCCGAGCCTGTTGGCTCCGCGTCACTTCGAGCAGATCTTCGCGACGCTGGACGAGGTCTACCCCAACTGGCGGAGCACGGTGGAGGAAGTGGCCATCGAGGCCACCCCGGACTCCATCGTCAAGGAACCCGGCACCTTGCGGGACCTGATGTCCATGGGCCTCACCCGGGCCAACATCGGCATCCAGTCGCTGGTGCCCTCGGAGATCCGCGAAGCGGGCCGGGGCCAGGCCAATGAGCAAGTCATCCGCCAGGCCATCGAGATCACCCGCGAGGAGGGCCTGCCGAACCTGAGCACCGACCTGATCATGGGTTTCGCCGGGCAGTCCCCCGAGAGCTGGAAGCACTCCGTCGACGAACTCGCGGCTCTGGCCCCCGAGACCATCAGCACGTACTTCCTCACGGTCCGGCCGGACGCGTGGTTCTCGAAGACCGGGGCCTATCAGTACATGATGAGCCCCGACCTGTATGAGCGGTACGACTACGCGAACGCCGTTTTCAAGGAAGCCGGTTACATCCAGGAGTCGAACGTCCGGTACAAGAAGCTCGGGCGCGGCGGCTACCAGCAGAAGGTACTGACCTTCCACGGCGTTCCGCTGCTCGGACTGGGCGCCGGCGCACGCAGCTATTCCAGTGCGGTGGACTACATGGTCGGCAGCGTGAAGCCGAGCCTCACGGAGGTCGGCGACTACATCTCCAAGGCGCGCAATCACGAACTCACGCCCGTCACCGGCTTCGTCCTCGACGACGAGGAGATCATACGCAAAAGACTCGTCCTCGACACCTTCGACCTGGACCTGAAGGAACTGGACCGCTTCGGTTATCAGGAGAAGGCCCATCTCTTCGAGCCGGTCCTCGAAGCGGCACAGGACGTGGGTCTGCTGCGCCGGCTTCCCACCGACCGCATTCAGCTCACGCCGGCCGGTTTCAAGTACCGCGACGTCCTGTCGTGGATGTTCTTCTCCGACCATGTCATCGCTCTCGACCGCGAATACTACGCGGGCCTGCACAAGAGCAATAAGCGGGCACAGAAGCACATGGGCAGCGAACCGCTCAGCATCTCGGGTCTGAAGACGGACGCCGTCTGACCGGTTTTCCCGGCACACGGCTCTTCGGTGCGGCCACCGAACGGAAAGAGGGTGGCCGCGCCGGGTTCCGTGGTGCTCCGTGCCCCTCCGGCACCCCGCCGCCGACGCTCCCGTCGGCCGGTTCGACCCGCGCAGGACCCTGCCCCAGGAGAGCGTATGACTCGGCTTCTCGTCGCCGCCGGCGGTGGGGGCGACGTGATCGGCACGACCCTGGTCCACCACGCGCTCCACGGTGACGAACCGGCGGTGGTGCTCAGTTACTCGTGGGAGCGGTTGGTCGTCGACCCGGTCCCCGGCCCGCGTGCCGAACGGGACTTCGCGCATCTGCGGCCGCTCACCCCCCACCTCTCCCAGATCACCGCCGACTCGTCCGCCATCGCGCCGGCGGGCTCCACGCTTCCCCGTCTCGCCGCCGAACTGCCTATCACCCTGGGGCTGTTGAGCCCGTACGGTGGCGTGCCGCTCCTGGCCCGCCAGATCACCGAGGCGGCGGAGAAGTACGCCGTGGACGAGGTCACGGTGGTCGACGTCGGAGGGGATGTGTTCGCCCGCGGCGACGAGCCGACCCTGCTCAGCCCGCTGCCGGACGCGCTGGTGATCGCCGCGTGCACCACCGCGGGCGTGCCGGCGGTCCTCCGTCTCGCGGGTCCGGGCCTGGACGGCGAGATTCCCGAGGCCGACCTGCTGCCCGACATGGGCAGCGACCACCTGACCCTCACCGGGGCCGACACCCGCCGCGTCGAGCACGTCTTCGACTGGCACCCCTCGGAGGCCAGCGCGCTCCTGGCCGCGGCCGCGCACGGCCTGCGCGGCGGTTGCGTGGTGCGCGACACCGGCAGGCCGGTCCTCCTGACCGACGCGAGTGCCCGCGTCCACCGCATCGCCGTCGACCGGGTCCTGCACCGCAACCGGCTGGCCCACGCCCTGTATTCCGACGCCGTCGACAGCCTCCACGGCGCGGAGAAGGTCAGCCGGGACGTCTGCGGCTTCTCCGAGCTGCAGCGCGAACGCGACCGTTCGCTGGGCCTGGCGCACGAGAGCTGGTCCAGCCGTTCGGTGAACGAGGCCCTGGACGACGTCGACGCCCGCCTGCGGCACCTGCGGTCCAGCAACCCCGGGGCGCGCTACGTCACCTTCCGCTGCCTGGCCGAAGGTCTCGGCCTCACGGGCGCCGCGGCGCAGACCCTGCGCGCCCGCCTCATCGAACAGCGGCCGGGCCAGTGCGCCGGGCCCCTGTTCCGCCTGACATCGCCCTGAAGGAGGGTCCACACCACCATGCCCAAACTGCTCCTGCTCGAAGCGATGGGGAACACCGGCGAGTACATCCTCGACGCCGCCCGTGACCTGAACGCCGAGATCATCGTCGTCACCCACGAGGACGTCCACGAGGACTGGTACTCCCCCACGCTCAAGGCGAAGATCGCGGAGTACGGGAAGCTCGTCTTCACCGACTTCTCCGACAGTGAGGGAGCCCTGCGGCAGCTCAAGGAGCTGGCCGGGGCCGAGGGCGTCGACGGCGTGGTCGCCGGCTGGGAGTTCCTGACCCCGCTGGTCGCGCGGCTCGCCGCCGACCTCGGCCTGCCCGGGAACGACCCGACGCGCTCACTGAGCTGCCGCAACAAGCGCATCATGGCCCGCGCCTTCACCGAGCACGGCATCCCGGCCCCCAGGACCGTCGCCGCGCGCGACCTCGGCGAGGCGTACACCCTGGTGCGGTCGGCGGGGCTGACCTACCCCGTCGTCGTGAAGCCCTCCGAGCAGTCCGGCTCCTGGGGCGTGTCGGTCGTCAGCGACGACGAGGAGCTGGCGGACGCCTTCGTGGTCGCCCAGTCCCACATCTTCCAGATGCCGCACGGCATCCCGCTCGACCCGCACGTGATCATCCAGGAGTACGTCGGCGGCACCGAGTTCAGCATCGAGACGGTGGCGGTCCGCGGCGCCGTGACACCGCTGTTCCCCTACGACAAGTTCACCACCGGGGGCGCGAAGCGGGCCGAGTACGGGCACACCGTCCCGGCGGAACTGGACGCGGCCCAGGTGGCCGTCCTGCAAGAGGCGGCCGTCGCGGCCGCCCGGGCCGTCGGCATCACCAACGGCGTCGCCCACACCGAACTGAAGCTGCTGCCGGACGGCACCACCCGGATCATCGAACTCGGCGCCCGCCTGCCCGGTGACCACGTGGTCGCCCTGATGCGGCAGGCCCGCGGGATCGACGAGGCCAGGATCTACGTGCAGATCGCGCTCGGCCAGGAGCCCGTGCTGACACCCACCGCCGACACCGCCGCGGGCATCCGCTTCCTGACCCCGCCCCGCGGGGGCACCCTGCGCTCGGTCACGGGCCTGGGCGACTGCGACGTGGTGGCGCTGAGCAAGATGACGGTCCCGCCGGGCGGCCGCGTGCGCGCTCCCGGCGACAACGACTCACGGGTGGGCTACGTGATCCTGCACGCCGACACCGCCGCCGAGGTCAACGCGGCCGCCGCACAGGTGCTGGCCGACGTCAGCATCGAGGTCGTCTGATGCCGGGTGCGGGCCTGCTCCCGAACCGGCGGGGCCCGGCCCGGCTGACGCGCGCGTACCTGGCGGGGGTGCCCGGGGAGTGCGCGCCGGAACGCGCAGGGGCGGCCTGCGCCCTCTCCGGGGACATCTACGGGAGCGCCTTCCTGTCGCGCCCGGTCTTCTTCGGCCGCGCCGAGAGCCGGCAGCTGGGAGCGCGGCTCAGCGGACTGTACGACCTCCTCCTGTCGCTGCCCGACCGGCTGTACGACGGTGATCTGCGCGCTTTCACCGCCGCCCTCGGCTGGGCGCCGGAACAGCTCGCCGCCGCCCTCAGAGCCGACGGCAGGGCCCGCGAGCTTCCCCGGAGCGCTCGCGCCGACCTGTACCGCGAGGAGGAGGGCTTTCGGCTGCTCGAACTCAACGGCGGCAGCCCCCTGGGCGGTTGGGACATCGGGGTGCTCAATCGGGCCCTGCTCGAAGAGCCGTACATCGCGTCCTTCGCGGACGAGCACCGCCTGGACTTCACCGACGGGATCGAGGTCCTCGTGGACCTGTGGCGGGAGTCCTTTCCCGGCCTCGGCACGACCGCCCCCGTCGTCGCCCTGATGGAGTGGCCCGACGCCTACGCCGCACTCGAACCGCATCTGCGCCGGATGGCCTCGCTGCTCGCCGCCCACGGCATCGACGCCGTGCCCTGCCATCTGGGGCAGGTGGACTACCGCGCGGACGGGATCCGCGTCGCCGGGCGCCGGATCGACCTCGTGCACCGCTGGTTCGTCATCAACGAAGTGAGCACCGCCGAGGACGTGGCCCTGCTCGCTCCGCTCACCCGGGCCGCCGATCGGGGGCTGGTCCACCTCTTCACGCCGCTGGAGAACGAGGTGTACGGCAGCAAGGCCGCGCTGGCCCTCCTCAGCGACGAGCGCAACCGCCCCCTCTTCGACCGCGCGGAACTGGAGGTGATCGACGCCCTGCTCCCGTGGACCCGCGCGGTCCGCGACGAGAAGGGCGAGGTCGCCGGGGAGCCCGTGCACCTCCTCCCCTACGCGCAGGCGCACCGGGAGGACCTGGTGCTCAAGGCGAGCAGTTCGCACAGCGGCCTGGACGTGCGCGCGGGCTGGGAGACGTCCGCCGAGGCGTGGGCCGACGCCGTCCGCGCCGCGGTGGACGGCCCGTACATCCTCCAACGCCGTGTCCGCCCCGTGCCGGAGGACTTCCCCACCCCGGGCATCGCCGGCACCACCGAACCGACGGTACTCACCTGGGGCGTCTTCCTGGCCGGCCACGGCTACGGCGGGGCGTACCTGCGAGGCACACCCGAGATCGACAGCGGCGTCATCAGCTCCGGAAGGGGCGGCCGCCTGGGGACGGTGTTCCTCTGCGACGACTGACTCGGATCTCGGGGAAATGAAATCCGTAGCGGCGCTCGGCCTGGACGAAGATCGGAAACAAGGTTACGTAAATCCGGCGTGCGTAAGGAAGTTCGTTATTACGAGTGATTTTGCGGGAGACACCCGGCCCCTACCATTGAGAGAGAAAAGGCACCCGCGGCCGCGGTCCTCAACTGCGTCCCTGGTGTGGGCACCTGCCGGTGACCGGCGTTCTTCTGTGCGGGCGGGAGCGTCGCCGCGACCGACGGCGGTTCCGCACCGGGCGGCCACCGCGTCGGGATAGTTTTCCGGCACCCGCCTCACCCATATCACCGGACACTTCCGGCTACTGACAGATGAGGGCCGTCATGCCGCACATTCCCCGAGAACGGATCATCAGCCTTCCCCGCACCGACATCGCCGGGATCGACGCCGGCGGCACCAAGACGCACATGCGTTTTCTCGATCCGGCCACCGGCGAGGTCAAGCACGTCCAGGCCCGCTCCGCCGACTACGACTCGCTGGAGCACCTCTTCTACGGCTGCTTCGACATGGCCGGCTGTCTGCCCCGGTCCCTGGTCGCCGGTGTCGCCGGCCGACCGGGGCGCGACGGCGACGTCAGGATCACCAACCACCCCCAGTGGCCGACCTTCCGGCGCCGGGCGTTCGCCACGGACCTGGAGATGTCGCTCGTCACCATCAACGACATGGTCGCCACGACGGCCGGGGTGGCGGACCTCGACGAGTCCGACTGGGTCCCGCTGACCCCGGACGTCACGCCCCATCCGGGGCCCGCCCTGCTGGCGGTGTCGGTCGGCACCGGCGTCGGCAGCGCCTCCGTGGACCGCTCGGGGCGCGCCCACCCGGCGGAGTCCGGCCATGTGGCCTGGCAGCCGGTGACCGTCCTGGAGGAGGACTACCTCCGCTCCCTGCAGCGGCTTCGGCCGGGCATCCCCATCTCGGTGGAGCTGTCCATCGGCGGACTGCGCGGCATCGACCACATGTACGACTTCATGACCACGCGCAAGAAGCCGGGCCCCTACATCCAGGAACACGTCGACCGCTTCCGGCGGGAGCACCGCGGCATCGGACCGGTCATCACCGCGGCCGCCGTGGGCGGCGACGCCTGCTGCCGCGAGATCATGCGGCTGTTCGGCGCCATCCTGGGCCAGTTCCTGCGCAGCACCGTTCTGACCTGCATGAGCGAGGGCGGCTCGGTGTGGCTGACGAGCGGAGTGCTGCAGGCACCCGGGATCTGCGACCTCCTCGTCTCGGACACGGCCTTCCTGGAGCGCTTCGTCGCGACGGGCGCGGAGCACGCGGAACTCATGCAGGAGATCCCCCTCCACGCCGTGACGGACCGTCAAGTGGCGGTCAGGGGCGCCTTCGTGCTCACGCGCCAGTCCGCCGCGCAGGCACCCGTTCCGGCCCCCGTGCGGCGCGAACACGCCTGCGGATAAGGGGCCTCTGAGCTACCATCCTTAGCACGCAAGGCAAGTTCGCACGTCAATGTCGTCGCGTGCTAGGAGCTCACTGCCTATGTCCTGGGTCCTCCGACACCAGAGCGCACCCCATGGCCGCCGTTTCCGAACAGGGTCCGGCGAACGTGTCGGATGACCCGACAGTTCTCGGAAGCAGCCGACCTCGAAACAATCCACCTCGGTCGACCCCGCAGACGCAATCGGTGGCGCAGGTCTACGAACTGTTCATGCGGGACACCGCCGGCGGCTTCGGTGCGATCGACCCGGGCGCGCTCCACCAGGCCGTGACCCTCCTCAAAGCGGCACGGCGCCGCCGCGCCCGGGTCTACATCATGGGCAACGGCGGAAGCGCCTCGACCGCCAGCCACATGGCCTGTGACCTGGCCAAGGGAATCGGCCGCACCAGACATGAGCGGTTGCGCGCCGTCGCCCTCTCCGACAGTTCCGCGCTGCTGACCGCCTGGGTCAACGACAGCGGCAGCACCCTGGGCTTCTCCGGCCAGCTCGACACGCTGCTCGACCCGCAGGACGTCGTGATCGCCGTCAGCGTCAGCGGCAACTCGGAGAACGTACTGGCGGGCCTGGACACGGCACGCGAACTCGGCGCCGCCACCATCGGGCTGCTCGGCGCCGACGGCGGTCGCGCCCTGCGCCAGGTGGACGTGGCGCTGCACGTGCCGAGTTGGGACTACGGCGTGGTGGAGACCGTCCACATCGGACTGCTGCACGCCCTGGCCAACGCCTTGCGCGGGCACCCGCTGACCGCCCAGCGGCCCCTCGCCACGGAGGCGGTCGATCTCGCCGTCGGGCGTTCCCAGTGACGCGTGCGCTCGCGATCGCCTCCGATCGCGGGCCGGTCGCCTTCTCCGGCGCAGGGCCGCGACTGCGGGCGGAGCGCCGGATCGGGAGCGTCACTGCCATCCTCGATGCCGCCGCCCGGGGGTTCCCCCGGTCCACCCTGTGGGTCGCTCCTTCGGACGCGGAAGGTGACCGGCGCGCCGTCGGTTCCGCCGAACACGCGCAGCTGGCCCGCCGCCTGGGCTATACGTACACCCCTCACCCCGTCGACGAGCGCCGGTACCGCGAGTACTACGACGACGTGGGTGTACGCATGCTCTGGCTGGCTCTGCACGGGCTGTGGCCGGACGTCGCCGACACGGCCGCCCGGCCACCAAAGGCCCAGGCCTTCACCCGCTCCTACCAGCAGGTGAACAAAGGCGTCGCGGAGCAGGTCGTGCGGGACACGCGGCCCGACACCCCCGTGCTCGTCCAGGACTACCAGCTGGCCACGACCCCGGGATTCATCCGCGCCCTGCGGCCCTGTCAGCCTGTCGGACTCTTCCTCCACACGCCGTTCTGCACTCCGGACGAACTCGCCCGGTTGCCGGACTCCGTCGCCGGGGCGGTCCTGGACGGCATGCTCGCCGCCGATCTGCTGGGCTTCCAGTCACCGCGCTGGGCCGCCAACTTCCTGGCCTGCTGCGAGGCGTGGGGGTGGCGCGTACAGCGCGGCGGCGCGGCGCCGGACACCGTCGGCGTGGTGACCGGTCCCCGTCCGGCACGGGACGGCGAGGTCGCGGCCCCGGCCCGCACCAGCACGGTCGGCTGCTACCCCGTGCCCGCCGACTCGGCGCTCCTCGCGGCGAACGCGCGGAGCGCACAGGTCGCCTTCTGGCAGAGCGAGTTGGCGCAGGACCCGGCCATCCGACGCATCGTCAAAGTCGACCGCATCGACCCTTCCAAGAACGTCCTGCGCGGACTGGAGGCGTTCCAGGACCTCCTGGAACACACGCCCGCGCTCCGGGGCCGGGTGGTCATGACGTGCTGTCTGACCCCGTCCAGGGAACGCATCCCCGAGTACCGCGTCCACGCCGACCGGGTCCGCCACCTGGTCGAGCGTCTGAACCACCGGTTCCCCGGCTGCCTCGACGTCCATGTCGGCCATGACCTGGCCCGGTGCCTCGCGGCGCTCACGTCGTACGACGTGCTGCTGGTCAACCCCGTACGCGACGGCATGAACCTCGTCTCGCAGGAGGGCCCGCAGCTGAACGCGCGGCACGGCGCGCTGGTCCTGTCCCGCTCGGCGGGCAGCAGCGATCTGCTGGGGAGGCACGCCCTGCTCCTGGAGGATCCGCGCGACGTCGATGCGACCGCGAGGGCGCTGCGGGACGCCCTCGCCCTGTCGCCCGACGAGCGCCGCCGACGCGCCGCGGGGTTGCGGGACGCGGTGACCGGCGGTGATCCGGTCCGCTGGCTCGCGCGGCAGGTTCAGGAGCTGGAGCGGGTGACGGCCACACCTCCGGCAGGCGTGCCGTCGCCGCGGTAGTCGAAGACGCAGACCTCCCGGCCGGTCCCGATGACCAGCCGGTTGTCGGGTGCCGCCGCCAGGGACCAGCCCGGCGCGGTCAGCACGAAGCCCTCCTGGCGCTGACGGGTGTGCAGATCCCAGAACCGTACGACGCGGTCGTCCCCGACCGTCACCACGACCGTCCGGTTCCGTAGCCGCATACAGGCGATGGCGTTGGTCCCGGCCCCCGCGTCGCTGAGGCGCACCGGCCGCTTGCGGCCCTTCAGGTCCCACACGAACACCCCGCCGTCGTCGTCGACGCTGACCACGACCGGGCGCCCGTCCAGCGTGCCGCAGTCCAGGGCCCGCACCCAGCCCGTGTGACCGGTGAAAACAGCGGAGGCCCGGCCTGTCTCCAGGTCCCACAGCCGGATGGAGCCGTCGAACGACCCGGTCAACGCGACCGGCCGGCCGTCCAAGGACGTGCACGCCACCGTGTTGATCCCGCCGGTGTGGCCGGTCAGGATGTCCCGTTCGGCAAGGGTGCGCAGGTCCCAGACCCGCAGCGTGCAGTCGTCGCTGGCGCTGACCGCCACGGGCTTGCCCCTGATCTGCGTGCAGGCCACGGAGCTGACCCAGTCGGTGTGCCCGGTCAGCACCGCGCGCTGTCGCCGGCTCGTCAGGTCCCACACCCTGACGGTCCCGTCGCTGGCCCCGCTGACGATCACGGGTGAGTCGTCGAGCCGGACGCAGGCCACCGCCCGGACGAACCCGGTGTGCCCCTCGATGACCGCGCGCCGGCGGCCGGACTCGATGTCCCAGGTGCGCACGGTCCGGTCGTCGCCACCGCTGACGGCGAGGACGTGACCGTCCGCGGTCACGGTGCCGACCGCGTTGACCCCGCCCGCGTGCCCCACCACATCGGCCTGGGTCTCCACCCGGGGGTCCCAGACGCAGATGGTGCCGTCGCTGGCACCGGTGACCACCGCGGTGCGCCCCTCGACCTCCACACCCGCCACGGCCCGCACCCAGTGGGTGTGCCCGATCAGCACGCTCAGCTCCACCTCCCGGCGCAGGTCCCAGATGTGGGCGTGGCCGCTGTCCGTGCCGCACACCACCACGCTCCGCCCGTCGAGCGTCATGCACGCCACCGCTCTGACCCAGCCCATGTCCCCGGAGAACAAGCACTTCTGCTCCAGGCTCCGCACGTCCCACACGCGTACGGTGCGGTCGTCGCCGCCGCTGATCAGCACGGGCACCCCGTCCAGCTCCGCGAACGCCACGGTGTTCACCTCACCGGAGTGCCCCTTCAGTTCCACCCGCCCCACCTGGCGGCGCGCCGCGCGGCCGGACTCCAGGTCCTCGGTCCCGGGTACGTCCCACAGCCGTACGCTGCCGTCGCTGCCGCCGCTGGCGACCCTCGGCCTGCCGTCGATCTCCGCGCAGGCGAGGGCCCGCACGGCCCCCGTGTGGCCGACCAGGAGCTGCTGCTCCCGCCCGCTCGCGAGGTCCCAGAGGCGGATGGTGCGGTCGTCGCCGCCGCTCACCAGCGTCAGGCCGCCACGGACGACGATGCCCGTCACGACACCCACCCGGCCCACGTGTCCGCTCAGCAGCGTGCGGGCGCTCTCGCTCCGCAGGTTCCACACCCGGACCGTGCCGTCGCTGCTGGCGCTGATCCCGAGCGGTTCGTCCTCGAACCGCAGGTGGGTCACGCAGTTCACCTCCGCCATGTGGCCGCGCAGCATGCCGTGGAGGTTGCCGTTGCTCAGGTTCCACAGCCGCAGCAGGCCGTCCGTGCCGGCCGTGACGACATGGGGCCGGCCGTCGAGTTCGAAGCAGTCGGCGCTCTTGACGCCGTGGGAGTGGTCGCCGAAGGACATCTGCAGCGCCGGATTGACCTGGGAACCGGTGGCCCACCGGACCTGCCAGGGCAGGCTCGCGCTCAGCTGCGCCGCCAGTTCCCGGGCCTGGTGGCTCGCGGCGTCGAAGGCGAGGATCTGCCGGCGGGTCAGGGGGTCGCACTGGCGGTGCAGCCTGAGCGAGGCGCGGTAGACCGAGCGCACCGTGCGCGCCTGCTCGGTGCCGACCCGGCGCAGCGCCGGTGCCAGCGTCACCGGATCGGCGTGCACCAGGAACTCCGGGTCGCCCAGCAGCTCGTCCAGGGTGCCGGCGATCGCCGCGTGGCTGGCGACATGGCTGCGGATGTAGGGGTGGGCGTTGGTCCAGGCGCGGCGCGCGCCCGACTCGGGCACCTGGTCGAGCAGGGTCGTGGTGATCCGGCGGTGGGCCTCGGTGTCGCGGCGGGAGTCCCGCAGGAACTCCGCGAGTGTCTCGTGGTACAGCCGGAACACCGATCGATCGCCCACGCGCACCTCGACGATGTAGGCGCCGGCATGTCCCAGGAGCCAGTTGATGTCCTCGTCGGAGCAGCGCACGCCGGCCAGCACGGAGGCGAGCGGCGCCCACAGGTTGTCCCAGGGCAGGCCCTGTCCTTCGGCGTAGGCGAGCGGGGTGAGCAGCCGCCGCACCCGCCACTCGTTGGCGCCGAAGCGGGAGAGGTAGGCGGCGAAGACGTCCTTCACCTCGTTGGGAAGTCGGCGGTGCCAGTCGGCCTCGGCGGTGTCGACCTGTACCTGACGGTTGATCAACGCGCGCGCCGTCATGTTGGCGACGAGGAAGGACTGCCCGGCCCGGGCCGCGACGCCGCCCGCCACCGCGGCGGCCAGGGCGGTGTCGTCCCGGTAGGGGGAGGGACTGTCGGGGTCGTCCTCGGCCCGCAGCAGGGCCGTCACGTAGTCGGCCACGTCCTCGATGCCCGTGTACGCCGGCTGGTCCAGGTCGATGATCTCGACGGCGGTCCCCAGTGCCTCGATCGGGCCGCGCCGGGTGCCGACGATGAGCCGGACCTGCGCCATGGTGGACATCGGCCGCAGCAGGGCCCGCGCGATCAGGGTCGCCTCGGCCTGGTCCCCCACGGTGCCCGCCTCGTCCAAGGCGTCGAGGAGCACCGTGAACTGCGCGGACCGCTCCAGCAGGAAGCCGAGCAGGTCGTCCGGGGTGGCGGCCACGCAGCCCGCGGCCCGGCCCAGTTCGGCCACCACGTCGTCGAGGGTGCGGCGGCGCAGGTGGAGGTGGGTGGTGACGCACCCGGTCGGCGGAACGGTCCCGGGGGGCGTCCGCGCGTCGGGCGCCGACTTGTCCGAGAGGTGCAGGAGCCGCCCGAGCAGGGCGGACTTGCCCGAGCCCGGTCCGCCGGTGACGATGCGCGCGCGGCGGTCGTGGGAAGGGCGGGACAGCCAGCGGGCCAGCGCGGTGAGGGCGGCGACGCGGCCGGTGAAGTACGAGCCCACCTCGCCGACGTACTCCACGCCGCGGGCGCGGAGGTCGAAGTGGGTGGAGCGCTCACGCCGCATCCTGGTGAGCGTCTCGACGTCCAACTCCTGGCCGAAAAGGCCGGGTACGAAGTTGCGGTTGGGGAAGAACGGCGGCACCCCGGCCGTGTCCACGGAGGTGCAGCTCGCGTGCTGGTACGGGTGGTGTTCGCGGAAGTGGTCGTTGATCCGCTCGGTGATCTCCGACAGGTCGATGTACTGCTGGTGGGCGCCTGCCCTCGGCTCGGCCAGTGTGCGGGCCAGCGCCCCGGTCAGGACGCCTTCGTCGGCCTCGTCCCGGGCGCGGGCGCCGGCCAGCAGCCACAGGTTGCCCGCTTCCGTCGTGCGCCGGGCCGCCAACTGGTTCGCCACCATGGCGATGTCGGTCGTTCCCGCCCCGGCGTAGCACGTGTCGAGGACGATGAGCACGCGGGCCCGGACCACGTCGTCTGCGAACAGCAGGGCCAGGTCGTCCGTTCTGACGGCGGTGGACACCAGGCGGTTCTCGACGCTGTCCGAGCAGAGCAGGTAGTGGCGTCCACCGCCAGCGCGCACGCCGTGACCGGCGTAGTAGAGCACGATGATGTCGTCCGGCCGGCGGTCCGCCGAGCCCAGCCAGTCCTCCAGTCCGGACACCAGTTCCTTGGCGGTCGGATTCCGGCTGCGGTCCCGGAGCACCCGCTCGTAGCCGAAGGAGGCGAACAGACTCGCGACGAGTTCCACGTCGCCGTCGACCCCCGGCAGGTCTTCGATCCCCTGGGCCGCATAAGTGCCGGTCCCGGCAGCGATCACGAATCGGCGGGGATTCCCGCAGTCGGCTCCCATTGGCTCGTTCGAGATCATTCGACCGCTTCCGCCCCCTCGGAACCTTGTCTCCGGTCGTACGATACGCCCCATGCAGGTGAATCGATAGCATTTCACCGCCTACGGGAAGAGACTGGGGCCCGGAGTCGGCACTGACGAGTGGGGCGCGGATGGGCGACGCGGTTGTGATGAAGACACCTTTGCCGTTCACCGAGGGCCGCCTCAAGGTGGTCGTCACGGGGGCGGCCGGGCGTATCGGCAGCGGATTCGCGGAATTCGCCGCCGATCGGTTCGAACTGCTCCTGCTGGACCGGCCCGGGACCGACCTCTCGGGACTCGCCGCGTACGGGCGTACGGCCCACTGCGACCTCGCGGACCTCCCCCGCCTCACCGAACTGTGCCGGGGCGCTGACTGCGTACTGCATCTCGCGGCGGATTCCAATACCGCAGCCGAGTGGGGCAGCCTGCTCACCGCGAACATCGTGGGCACGTACCACCTGTTCACGGCCAGCAGGGCGGCTGGTTGCCCGAGGGTCGTCTTCGCCTCCTCGGTGCACGCCGTCTCCGGTTACGCGCCCGGCCGCCAGGTCACGCCGGACGCGCCGGTGAACCCGGGGAATCTGTACGGGGTCTCCAAATGCTTCGGCGAGGCATTGGGACGTTATATGGCGGAGCGCCACGGAATGACGGTCGTGGCGGTACGGATCGGCGCCTTCCAGAATCCCGAGGCCGCGCGGGCCGCGGATTCCGAATGGATGATCGGAACATTTGTCGCGGACCAGGATCTCCATCCTCTCCTGGAACGCGCCATCCGGGTCGAGGGAATTCGCTTCGGAATCTTCCACGCGGTCAGCGACAACTGGTTCAAGCGCCTGGACATCACCGCGACCCGCGAACTGCTGGGCTTCGAGCCCGCCTACGACTTCATGCGGCTCTCGCCGGCCTTCAAGGAGCTCTTCACCGATCTGCCTCACGGCCGTACCCCTTCCGGGACGGAGGGCGGCGCCAATCCGGACTGAGCGGGAAAGGGTGCGCGGCCCGGACTCAACCGGCGTACACGTCCCGCCAGGAGCGAGCGGGACGCCGGCCGAGCAGCTCTCGTGCTTTCGCGGAACACTGCAGCGACTCGAAGGCCCCCAACGGCCTGGTGGTGAGCTTGGCCCCCTCGCCGAGAATTTCGAGCAGCTCGGCGGTGGGCCGGTCCGACAGAGTGTCGGGAGCCGCGATCATCAGGGCCGTCGCGCCCTCGACATCCGCCGTCAGCGCGAGCCGGCAGCTCATCGCGACGTCGTCGAGGTCCACGTAGCTCCACAGGTTCCACCGGCCGCTCTCGGGCCGGGCCCAGTACTCGGGCAGTGCCGCGTAGTCCGTCCGGTCCATGACGACCGAGAAGCGGAGTGCCACCAGGGTCATCGCGTGGCAGTGGGCGAAGTGGTGCGCGAGACCCTCACCTGTCGCCTTCGACAGGGCGTAGCTGGTCTCCGGGCGGACGGGGTGGCCCTCGTCCAGGGGCAGGTGGACGGGGCCGCCGATCCGGAAGGGCGGCCCGAGCACGGTCTCGCTGGAGGCCCACACCACGCGCTTGACGCCGTGCACCGCTGCCGCCTGGAACACGTTGTACGTGGAGGTCGTGTTCGCCGTGAAGGTCGCCCCCTCGGCCAGGTCGGAGTGCAGGGTGTGCGAGTCGGGCACGCCCGTGGCGGCGAGGTGGACCACCGCGTCCACGCCGTCCAGGGCGTCGACGGCCTGCCAGAGCTCGCGCAGATCCGCACGCCGGTAGCCGGGCTCCTGCGCCCGCATCGGCGCGATGTCGACCGGGACGGTTTCATGTCCGCGCGCGGCCAGCTCCGCGCCCACGGCCCGCCCGATCCGGCCCAGTCCCCCGGTCACCGCGACTCGCATGGCAACTCCCTTGTCAGCACCGGCATCTGACGTACCGCCACCCCGGCTGTGCGAGTGGCGGGGGGACTATAGTCGTTGTGCCGACCACCCCGGAAGGTGGCCGCTCCGGTGCCCGTCCGAGGAGGTCCCATGGCGCGGATCGTGGTGGTACACGGGATCGCCCAGCAGTTCAAGGGCCCCCGAACGCTCCACGCCTCGGTCGCGCCCGCCCTGCGCGACGGCGTGACGGCGGCTCTCGGCCCGGCCGGACCGGCACTCGGCGACCACGACATCGAATGCGCCTTCTACGGCGACGCGTTCGTCCGGCCCGGGACCCGGGCGACGGCGATTCCGGCGTACGACGAGACGGACGTGGAGGGCGACTACGAGGCGGAGCTGCTGCTGGAGTGGTGGCTGGCGGCGGCGCGGGCGTACCCGCAGGTGCGGGGCCCGGACGAGAAGTCCCGCGGTGTGGTCGGATACGCGGCGACCCGCCCGCTGACGCGCCCGCTGGTACGCCGTGCCCTCGACGCGCTGACGCACGCGCCCTACTTCGCGCGGGTCGCGGAACCGCTGCTCATCTTCGGGCTGAAGCAGGTCCGCCGGTACTTCGACGAGCCCGACCTGCGGGTGCGGGTGCGGGCGGCGGTGGCCCGCACCATCACGGCGGACACCCGGGTGCTGGTGGCGCACTCGCTGGGCAGCGTGGCGGCGTACGAGCTGTTGTGCGACGAAGCACTGCGGAAGGCGCACCCCGAGTGGCGCATCTCCTCACTGATCACCCTCGGCTCGCCGCTCGGACTGCGCGGCCTGATCTTCGACCGCCTGTCGCCGGCTCCCCACCAGGGCACAGGCGTCTGGCCCCCCGGAATCGAACGCTGGACGAACATCGCCGACGAGGGCGACATCGTCGCCCTCGTCAAGCAACTCGCCCCCCGCTTCGGCGCGCAGGTCCAGGACCACGAGGTCCACAACGGCGTCGAGATGCATTCCGTGAGCCGCTATCTCACGGCCCCCACCACGGGCAGGGCCATCGCGGGAGCGCTCACCGAAACCACTCCCTGACGCGGTCCAGAGCGCGGCCCGCATCAGGAAGTAGTCGGCGTCAGGGGGTGTGGGCCGTCAGACTCCGATCAGCTCGTAGGTACCCGTGCCGTCCTGCCTGCCGTTGGAGTACTGGCGCAGGAACTCCCCGTCGGCGTACCGGTCGTGGCCCATCATGGAGCCGGTGTACTTGTTCTGCAGACCGACCTTCGAGCTGCCCGGCACGTCGCGGTAGACGTAGAACCGCTGGAGGTCGTCCTCCGCGCAGGGGACCGTCATCACGACCGCCCGGTCGATGGCCGCGTTCTGCGCGGGGATGCTCGCGCACCCGCCGTTGCCCCAGTTCCACAGGGACGCCTCGAGGACCCCGTCGCGCTCCGTCACATTGCACAGGCGCCAGTGGTCCAGGTGGCCGCTGAAGATCGTCGAGGGCCGCAGCCGGACACCGTCGTCCGCCCGGAGCGGTGCGCCCCAGGACAGGGACTTGCCGGGTACGGCGATCTTGAAGGTGCCGCCCACGCAGTCCAGAGCGGCCCGCGCGCCGCGTCCGGCGGCCTTGGGCTGTTCGGCGGGCGTGGCGCCGGTGAGGGCCGGGCGCTGGACGAGACGGTCCCGCTTCTCCTTCGCCGTCGGCGCCACGGCGCCCGCCGGGCGCTCGGCCTTCGCGGCGGCCGAGCCGCAGTCGAGAAGGCCTTGCGCCTTGGCCATGATGCTGCCCGCGGGCACGCTGTCCTGGCAGCGCACGGCGCCTTCCTCGAGGGTGGTGAAGGTGGTGAAGCTGCCGCCGCCGGTCCCCTCGAACCACTTCAACGCCCAGCTGCCGTCGCCCTGTTGGACGCGGTTGCAGTTGAGGCTTCCGTACGTGCCGGTGACTTTCTTGGTGCCCTTGTAGACGCCGTAGTAGCCGGGCTTGCTGAAGTTCCACGTGACGGCGTTCGACACGGTGCTGGTGGAGGAGGAGTCGACCTTCACGCTCAGCCCCAGGCTCGCGCCGACCTTGCCGAGGGTCTCGACGGCGAAACCGCCCTCGGCGTTGCCGTTGAGGCCGACGGAGACGGAGATGGTCGTCTGGGTGCTGGTGGTGACGGTCTGGTTTCCGGTGGTGCCCTCGGTGACGTACCAGCCCTTGAAGTGGGTGATCGTCGGTGACACTTCGGTGGTCTTGATGTACGGGTGGCGGGTGCCGAGGTCGGCGGCCGTGCAGCTGTCGCCGGGCTGGGGCGCGGTCGTGCCGGTGGGCGCGGCGGCAGCTGGTGAGGCGGCGAGGCTCATGGCGGTGACCGCGATGGCGGCCGCCGTGGCGGTCACCGCCGTAATTGATCTGCCTAACCGGCTGACGGGTCCTGTGGAACGCATCGTTGCCTGCTTCCCCCTGGTCGGGTGTGTCCGGTCGGGGGTGAATGTAGCGGCCACGGGGGGTGGTGGCGTGAGGGCCGAACTGGCCACGAACGATCACGGAGGGGCTTGTTCCGCCCCCGGGGTCACCGCACCGTGCGGCTGTCATAGCCACCGCTTGCGTGGCGCCGGCCGCTACCCCCTGCAACGGCGGTGGTGACAGTTCCGAGGCCACCAACACCGCCCCGTCCGCGAGCGCTGGCAAGCAGAAAGAAGATCTTCGCTCCGAGCAAGGCGCACAATCAGCAGTCTCATGAGACAGCCGCTCCCGCCCTGCGACTACGTCCAGAGAGGAATGCCGGTCGCCGTCTGCAGTTCTGCTCCGACGTAGGTTTCGGTCGTGTCGACCAGCCGCTGGATGTGAGCGTAGTAGGTCTCGACCTTGGGCTTGGTGGGTGCCGTCAGCGAAGAACCGCGATGAGCGATATCTCCTCGGAGGGTGACGAGGGCGTCGAGCTTCTTCTCAGCCTTGGCTGGGCTCATTCCGGGCCAGGACCAATGATCCGGGACGTCCTCAATCCCTATGGCGTCGCCAAAGAGCATCTTGATGTTCCAGGTCTTCGGCGTATTCAGTCGCTGATTCCGCTCGGCCTGCAGGTTGGCCAGTCGTGTGCGGAGCAGCGTACGCCAGCCGCCGTCCGCAAGAGCCCAAGCAGCAAGCTGGTTCTTGGGGTCAAGCTCCTTGGACACCCGCTTGCGGAGCGGCTCGGGAAGTGCCTGCGCGTCTACCCCGTGTGTAACCAGGTGTTCCAGTCCCTCCGCAGCAAGGTCCTCGCAGAACGCCTCCCAGAAAGCAGAGAGCAGGACGATCGATGCCTTGTGGAGGGCGTCGACTTGCCACTTGCGGCCCGGCCCCTGGGGAGTGATGTCGGCGTGGATTTCGAGTAGACGGTCGATGTCCTTGCGGTTCGCGTCGAAGGCCAGGCGTGCCTTGCTGGGCATTGGGCTCCTCTGGAAGGTCGGGTTGAACAGGAGGTTAGCGGCGATGGCGGGGACAGCGTGAGCGGACGGGAGTGACAGTGGTACCTCGTCGTTGAGTTGCGGCATCGCGTTTCGCCTCATCGGGGGTGACCTTCCGATGAGCCGCGATGTGGGCGTCCCACTCGGCGGGGACGGCCGGAGCCCGGTTCATGGTCGCGCGGCTGGCCTGGGCGTCTTTGTGAAGGTCCTGGGTCAGGAGACCTGGGAGGCGGGCAAGGCCTGAGCGGCACCCTGTTCTCCGTCGGCGGGCGGAGACAGGCGCGCAGCCGCTTCGTACGCAGCCTCCGGTCGCCCTGGCAACCGCTCGCCCGGCAGAACCCCGGGCCACCCACCGTCGCGCCCGCACGCTCCCGGCGACATACGGACCTGTGCCGTCCCACCGCCTGGAAGTGCGCCCTAGCTCACTCCCTCTCTGCGCAAACGGTCGGCCTCGGCGGTCCGCCCCTGCTCGGCGAGCATGCCGGTGAGCACGTCCAGGACCTGCGTACCGCCTCCCATGGCAAGGTTCCGGCGCCACAGTTCTTCGATCTCGGCGATGCGGCCCGTCCGTGCGAGCAACTTCGTCAGGTGGTGACCGGCGTACCAGCGCGTGGCCGAGTCGCCGTGGTCCGCCAGGCGGCGCCAGATCGCCTCACTCTCGTCGGTGTTCCGGTGCGTTTCCAGGAAGGTGACGAGTTCCTCGTTCACCGTCAGATTGCCGGCTGCCGCGATCCTCCGCAGCAGCGCCTCCGCCTCGTCGATCCGCCCGCTTTCGACCAGGAGTTGGACGAGGCGACTACGGGAAGACCAGGCACTCTCGCCTCCGTTCAGAGCCGAGCGGAGCAGTACAGCCTCGGCCTCCTCCGAGCGCCCCTGCTTCAGCAGGAGGCTGACCAGCCAGCCGGTGCCCTTGTCGTAGGTCGTGGAGACCTCTTCGAGGAGGCGCTCCTCCTCGGCTTCCTTGCCGTGCCGACCCAGCAGGAGGGACAGCGTCAGCAGGGCGTCGGGGTCGCCCTTGAGGGCGCTGGGGAGGAGCAGCTCGACCGCCTCGTCGACACGGCCCTGCCGTTCGAGCACCGTGGCCAGTCCCGAGGCCGATCCATGTTCCCCGGCACGGACCCCGGCGCGCCACAGTTCCTCCGCCTCGGCCGGCCGGCCCTGCCGCAGGAGGAGGTCGCTCAGCATCTCGCGCCCACTGGACGAGGTCTCGTCCCCGTCTCCGTGCCGGACGCTGTGGCGCCACACCCACTCGGCCTCGGCCGCCCGCCCCTCACTCTCCAAGCGTCTGGCCAGAATGCTATGGGCGTAACGGTGACCGGCCATCGCGGACCTCCACAGCACCTCCTCCGCCTCCGCGGTGCGTTCGCCGATGTCGAGCATCATGACCAGCTGGTTACGGCAGCCGAGGTCGCCGGCCCGGGCGCCTTCGCGCAGCGCCTGGTAGGCCTGGTCGCGCATCCGGTGGCTCTGCAGGAACTCGATGAACGGGAACCACACGTGGTGGCCCGCGGTGATGGCCTGCCGCCAGGTGGTGAGAGCCTCGGCTGTCCTGCCGTGTCTGTCCAGGAAGGAAGCCAGGCTGCTGACCACGCTCATGTCTCCCCGTGCGAGGCCGTCGCGGAACACGCGTTCGGCTTCGGCCGGTCGGCCGCGCTGGTCGAGGAAGTTGCCCAGCCGGACGAGCTCCAGGTCGTCGCCGGCGGCGGCCGCCGCCCGCCGGACCCGCTCCTCGTCCTCGATCCTGCCCTGTCGCGCCATCAGATCGATGAGCGACGACCGGGCCTGCGCCAGGTCTCCGGCCGCCGCGCGATAGATCTGCTCGGCCTGCCGGAAGAGGCCGCGGTCTTCCGCGGCCCGTCCCGTGCGCCACAGGTCCGCGCCGGTGAGGTGGTCGGCGTACGCCTGCCACACGCTGTCGGCGGGCACGCTCGCGCGCCGCGTCGCGGCACCGTGCTGCAAGAGGTAGTCGGCCACGGTGTATCCGGCGACCGTGCCCATCTCCCGTCCTGGGAGCGGGTTGAGGACCGAAGTCGCGCCATGCAGCTCCCTGGTCGCGTAAGCCGTGGCTCGCGCGAACCAGTCCTGCGGGGCCCTGGCGATCTCGGAGGGGGCGAGATACGCCGGGACCGCCGCCGTCAGCAAGGCGGTCGGCACGCCGCCCTCGACTCCGAGCCGACGTGCATCGACAGCTGCGGTGATGAGGGCACGGGCGTAGGGGTCGGACGCCTGTTCCCAGCGCAGCACCAGATGAGGGGCTGCCGCGAGGACCTGGGTCATGCCGTAGTCGGCCGAGGTCAGGGCGACGCGGATGCGCGGATCGTCCCGCGCCGCGGCGTCCGCCAGCTCCCGCTCCGCGGGAGTCAGCCGGTCCGCGAGGTCGATGACCTCCGCCTGCTTGAGCACTTCACGCTCGCGCCGGAACAGATCGTCCTCGCGCGCCCCCGGCTTCGCGGTGAACCGGAAGTAGTGGTCGGGCCAGAGCGTGCCGACCAGCACTGTCTCGGCCTCACCCGCCAGCAGGGCGCGGATCGTCGCGGGTGTCAGCCCATCGCTGAGGTAGTTCTGGAACTCGTCGAGCCACACCACGGTCCGGGGAGCGGGCGCGGCCGCCAAGGCGGCCAGGGCGGTGGCGTCGGGCGGCTGGACGAGCCACCAGTCGGCCCGCTCTGCCCGGACCGCCTCCCACGCGCTGCGCGTCTTGCCCACGGACGACCCACCGACCAGCAGCACGAACCGTCCGGCGGCCAGCGCGGCCCGCAGGCGGGCGTCGACGTCGCGCGGCACGTAGACCGGGAGTTCGTCCGCCGCGGTCGCCGGACCGGTCACCTGGATCGCCGCGTGAACGCCGAGCGCGCGGGGCCGGGCATCCCGGACCAGCAGAGCCCCGGAGGGCCGTCGGACCGACACGGACCCGACCCGGCTCCACGCGGCCAGCCACCCCGAGACTTCCGTGGCCGGCACTTCGCACACGGCGAGGAAGGTCAACAGCTTGTCGCGCGACGGCATCCGGCGACCGGTAACGATCTCACCGATCGTGCTCCTGGCCAGGGGCTCCCAGGCCGGTCCGCCGGGCTTCGGCGGCAACTTCCCGGCTGCCGCCGCCATGCGCTCGTACGACAGGCCCCTCTGCCGACGGAGCGCGTCGAGGCACGCCGCGAAGCCGGCGGGCCCGTCCGCCCGATCCGGGTCCACTGCCCCCACCGCGCCCCCTCACACGGCCCGCCCGTACCGACCACTCAACATACGGACCGGGACCCGTCACCGTCGCCGATTCCAAGGTTTCTCGGTCTGCCTCCGGCTTCCTCCGACTCCCGCCGAGACCGTGGCCGGAGGGCGCGCCCGGCCGCTGCACTGAAACCACGCCACCGAACACGGGAGGAATCATGAGCGACTGGCTGGTCATCGTTCAGGCCGCAGGTAGTCTCTTCACTTTCGCCGCCACCCTGGTCGACCTCTTCACGGCGCTGCACGGTCGCCGCAGTGATGTCGACCAGTGACCGGACAGGCGCTCACCCTCACGCCACCGTCAGCTGCTCGGCATGAGCATCTTCGGGATCGGGCCGCGAGGGCTTGCCCTTCCCGACGGCACGAACTGGATCTGGACCGTCCGGCGCCGTCCAGGTGCACGTCCTGCGCAAGATCGTCGGACTGATCCCGAAAACGATCGAGGGGCCGTTTCAGATTGCTCTGAAGCGGCCCCTCATCTGCGACTCTCACGAGTCGGGACGACAGGATTTGAACCTGCGACCCCTTGACCCCCAGTCAAGTGCGCTACCAAGCTGCGCCACGTCCCGTTGCCCGTGTGACCTGGGGTTTCCCCCTGGCCGAACGCGCAGGAAAACAATACCGCACTCTCACTGGTGATCGCTCACCCCTTTCCGGCGGACGGCTTTCCGGCGGACGGCGATCCTTGACCTCAAGCGAGGTTGAGGTTGGACGCTTCCTCGCATGGTGACGAACACGACCACGACGACGCCCCCGGCACGCGCCTACGGATACGCCGATCTGCCCCACCTCATGGCGCTGATGACGGGCGACGAGAAGCACGGGCCCGCCGCGACATCGACGCTCGACGCCCTGTGGGTGCTCTACGACCGTGTGCTCCGCGTCACGCCGGAGCGGGCGGACGACCCCGGGCGGGACCGGTTCCTGCTGTCGAAGGGGCACGGGCCCATGGCCTACTACGCCGTCCTCGCCGCCAAGGGCTTCCTGCCCGCCGCGTGGCTGGAGGGCTTCGGCTCATACGACTCCCCGCTCGGGCACCACCCCGACCGCATGCTGGTGCCCGGCGCCGAGATCGGCAGCGGCTCGCTGGGGCACGGGCTGCCCGTCGCCGTGGGGACGGCGCTCGGGCTCAGGGCCCAGGGGCGCACCGGCCCCGCCGTGTGGACGCTCGTCGGTGACGCCGAGATGGACGAGGGCAGCAACCACGAGGCCATCGCCTTCGCGGGCCCGGCACGGCTCGAACAACTGCACGTCCTCGTGATCGACAACGCCTCCGCCAGCCACGCGCGGCCCGGTGGGCTCCAGGCCCGCTTCGAGGCCGCGGGGTGGTCCGCCGAGACGGTCGACGGGCGCGACCACGACGCCCTGTACGCGGCCTTCACCGCACCCCACCCGGGGCGGCCGCGCGTGGTCGTCGCCCGGGTCGAGCCCAAGGACTAGGCGGTCGAGCCCCCGCACGACCCCCGGCAAGCGTGAGCCGCACCGCCCCTCCCCCTCCGTACATCTGGAAAGGAACGTTCCGCCATGGACACCATGCGTGACCGATTCGCCCCTGTCGTCTCCCGGCTGCTGGACGAGGATCCCCGCGTCGCCGTCGTCCTCGCCGAGATCGGCAAGGACGCCTTCGCGCAGACGATGCGCGAGCACCCCGACCGGGTGATCAACGTCGGCATCCGGGAGCAGCTGCTCGTGGGCGCGGGCGCCGGGCTCGCGCTCGCCGGGATGCGGCCCGTCGTGCACACCTTCGCCGCCTTCCTCGTGGAGCGGCCCTTCGAGCAGCTCAAACTCGATTTCGGGCACCAGGGCCTCGGGGGTGTCCTGGTGAGCGCCGGCGCGTCCTTCGACTGGCCCGCCGGCGGCTTCACGCACATGTCGCCCGGCGACGTGGCGCTGCTCGACACCCTCGCCGACTGGACCGTGCACGTGCCGGGCCACCCCGACGAGGCCGAGACGCTTCTGCGGCACGCCGTCGCGGCGGGCGACGACAAGGTGTACGTACGCCTGTCGGTGCAGTCCAACTCCCGGGCGCTGCACGCGGACGGCGCACGTTTCCTCACCGTGCGCGAGGGGCGCGCGGGCGTGGTGATCGCCGTCGGGCCGCTGCTCGACCAGGTCCTCGCGGCGACAGAAGGGCTCGACGTGACCGTGCTGTACGCCACGACCGTGCGGCCCTTCGACGGGCGAGCGCTGCGCAGGGCCGTGGGAGACGCGGAGGCGGCCGACGTGGTGATCGTCGAGCCGTACCTCGCCGGGACCTCGACTTGCGCCGCGAACGACGCGCTCGCCGATGTCCCGCACCGCGTGCTCGGTCTGGGCGTGGGCCGCCGTGAGCTGCGCCGCTACGGGCAGATCGAGGAGCATCTGGCCGCCCACGGCCTGGACGCGGGGTCGCTGCGCGAGCGGATCGGCGGCTTCCTGGGCGAGCGTGCCCGCGTACGTACGCCGTAGGGCCCGCGCCTCTCAGCTGCTGCGGGGTGGTGGTGCCCCTATGCCCTGGGGATGCCCGCGGGTATGTCCTCGGGTATGTCTTCGGGGGTGAGGACCCCCAACTCGGGATTTTCCTCCAGGAGTCGGGGCGGCGCGGCCTGGCGCCAGGAGTCCGCCAGGATGTCGGTCAGCTCCTGGGCGTCAAGCGCCGCCAGGCGCACCCGCACCCATGCCGAGGACGCCTCGTGCGCGGCGACCCAGAACTTGTCCGGCTCGGCGAGGACCAGCTCGTCCCGCTCGATCTTCGGGCACCGCACCGCGATGGACGTCTCGTCGTCCGGGACCGTCAGGAACATCTTTCCGGCGACACGGAACGTGGGCATGCTCCAGGCGATCTTCTCCACCGTCTCCGGCAGGGCGAGGGCGATGCGGCGCACGTCGTCGGAGGTGACGCGGGCCCGGGATCTGGACTTCGACATGCCGGAACCGTAACCAACGCCACTGACAGTCGCCCGGGCCCGCCCCGGCGTGGCCGGGGTCTCGTGCGGGCCCGTTCGTTCAGGGGGCCGGGTTCTCGCCGAGGCGCTTGTAGAACAGGGTCGTCGCCCGGAGGGTCCCGGCCGGGTCCGTCGCGTAGTCGGGGATGGTCCCGGCCGAGGTCCAACCGGTCCTCGCGTAGAGGGTTTCGGCGGGGCTGCCGGTCTCGGTGTCCAGGACCAGGAGGGTCGCCCCCGCCCGCGCCGCCGCGTCCTCGGCGGCGGACAGCAGGGCGCGGGCGAGGCCTTGGCCCCGCGCGGACGGGTGAACCATCAGCTTGGCGATCTCGGCGCGGTGGCGGCCGTTGGGCTTGTCGGTGAACGCGACGGAGACCGTTCCGACGACCCGCTCGGCGTCGTGCGCGGCCCAGACGGCGAGGCGCCCCTCCTCGATCGCGGGAGCCAGCCCGCGCCACCACGCGGCCGCGCTCGCGCGGTCCAGGTCCGCGAGGAAACCGAGCGAGGCACCGCCCCGCACGGTGTCGGCCAAGAGGCGGCCCAGATCGTCCGCGCACTCCAGGAGCCGGGCGGCGTCGAGGCGCGCCAAGGACGTGGCGACGGTCATGACTTCACCACCACGAGGGCGTACCGCACCGCCTGCTCCCCCAGGCAGCGGAAGCGCGACGCGCCCCACAGCCGGTAGCGCAGGCAGTCACCGGTACCCAGGGCGTGCGGTTCCCCCTGGACCGTCACTTCCAGGGACCCTTCCAGGACCCAGATGTGCTGCTCGAGACCGGGCACGGGCGGCCGGTCGTACGCGATGTCGGCGCCCGGCTGCAATCGGCCCTCGACCAGTTCGCCGCGCATCCCGATGTGCGGCGGCGAGACCTGCCAGCGCATGAACCCCGCGTCGTCGTCGGACCAGACGGCCTGGTCGACGGCGCGCACCAGCTGTGCGGGCTCTGCCTCCACCTCGCTCAGGAGCTGGGACATGGTCCGTTCGTAGACGGCGCAGAGGCGGTTCAGGAGGGCCGCGGTGGGGCTGATCTCCGCACGCTCGGCCCGGGAGAGGGTGGAGCGGCTGATGCCGCTCAGCTCGGCCAGCTCGCCCAGGGACCAGCCGCGTTCGGCGCGCAGCTCGGACAGTCGGGCGGCCAGGCGCGCGTCGACTCCTTCGTGTTCCATATTCGGCACGCTATCCCGCATGTGGGACCGGAACAAGGGTGATCTCGCTCTCCGAACCGCCGCCGTCCGCTCTACGGACCGCCGCCATCCGCACACCGGACCACCGTCGCCGGCTCTCAGCCCGCCGCCTCCCCGAGGGCCGTCAGGATCGGGCGGATGAGCGGGTGTCCCTCCGCCCCGCATCGCACCGCCGCGAACACCCGGCGGGTGGGCGCCGCGCCCTCCACCGGGCGGACCACGACACCCGAGACGTCCATGCCCCGCAGCGCCGAACGCGGTACGAGGGCCACGCCGGCGCCGGCCGACGCGAGCGCCACGACCGCGCGGAAGTCGTCCGACCAGTGCTCCGGCGTCGGCTGGAAACCGGCCTGCTCGCAGGCGAGGACGACCACGTCGTGGCACGGGTTTCCCGCGAAGGGGCCGATCCAGGCGTCCTTGGCCAGTTCGGCCAGCGGTACCCGTGCGGCGCCGGCCAGCCGGTGGCCGAGCGGGAGCACCGCGTCGAAGGGCTCCGCGTAGAGCGGGACCCGGGTCAGCCGGGGGTCGTCCGCGCCCGGCGCGCCCCGGTACTCGACGGCCACCGCGACATCGACCTGCCGGTCGAGGACCATCGGCAGGCTCGCGTCGCCCTCCGCGTCCTGGACCCGGACCCTGATGCCGGGCGCGGAGACGGCGAGGCGGGCCAGGGCGGGGGCGACGACCAGGCCGATGCCGGTGGCGAAGGAGGCGACGGTGGCGGTGCCCGCCTCGCCGGAGCTGTACGCGGCCAGCTCGGCCTCGGCCCGCTCCAGCTGGGCCAGCACCGCGTTGGTGTGCGCCAGCAGGATCTCGCCGGCGGCCGTCAGCCGTACGCCGCGCGCCGAGCGGTCGACCAGGCGGTGCCCCGTCTCCTGCTCCAGGGCGGTGAGCTGCTGGGAGACGGCGGACGGGGTGAGGTACAGGGCGGCCGCGGCGGCCGTGACCGTACGGTGGTCGGCCACCGCACGCAGGATGTGCAGCCGCCGTGCTTCGATCATGCGGCGATTCTCCCAAATCGGGAGCCCCCACCGCACCATCGGTCTCGCCGGGTGCCTGGCGGGACGCCCACGGGACGCCGCACAGGGGGCGCGCGCTGTCACGCCGTACGCGCCCCCGTAGTCCCGGGATCTTCGGAAAACCGTTCGGCAGGCGGGCCCTCGACGCACTGAGATGGCACCCGACCCCCGCCCACCGCCCACCGCACGGAGCGGACCGCCCAGGCCGACCGGGCTGACCGGGCCGACCGGGCCGACCGGGCCGACCGGGCCGACCGGGGCCGGGTCGACGGGCCGACCAGGCCGACGGGCACACCGAGCCGATCTCAAGGAGCCACGCCTCTTGGCCGCAAGGACCCTCCCATGGTGACCGCCCGCCCGGCGATCGAGGCGACGCTGGCCAGGCGGCTGGTCGACGCCCAGTTCCCGCAGTGGGCCGCGCTGCCGCTCGACCTGATCGACCCGGCCGGCTCCGACCATGTGATCTACCGGCTCGGCGAGGAGCTGTCCGTCCGTCTGCCCCGCCATGACGGAGCCGTCGAACAGGCGGGAAAGGAGTCCGAGTGGCTGCCGCGGCTCGCCCCGCACCTGCCGCTGGCCGTGCCGGAGCCGGTGGCGGCGGGCGAGCCGGGGTTCGGTTACCCGTGGCCGTGGGCGGTGTCCCGCTGGCTGGACGGCGAGGTGGCGACCGCCGAGGAACCGGGTGACTCGACCGAGGCCGCGCTCCGGCTGGCGGAGTTCCTCACCGCGCTGCAGGCGATCGCGCCGGGTGACTTCCCGGCCCGGCAAGCCCCGGACCACGCGCCCGATTCCCTGTCCGCCAGGGACCGCGACACGCGGACAGCGATCGCCGAGGTCGAGGGGGTGTTCGACGCCGAGGCGATGACCGCGCTGTAGGACGCCGCCCTGGGCGCGCCCGGCTGGGACCGCCCCGGGTCTGGTTCCACGGGGGCTTCCAGTACCTTCATTAGGCGAGTTGGCTGTCGGGGTGAGAAGTGTCGGGGAAGTAGAACTAGGTCGTCGTTCTCCGGCGTCGCGGCCGGGACCACGGCCAGGCTCATGCCTCGCCGCCGCATGCCGCGACACGACAACGACGGCGGAGCTTGTCTTCGTCAACGCCACGTCTGGTATTGCCTCGTGAGGGTGGCTGGCCTTTCGGTCGTGTGTCGAGGCGTGGTTCGCCTTGTGCAGGAGGCGCCCCATGGGCCGCCCATGAGTAAACGCTCCGTTTCAGGAAAAGGGTGTGATCCGGCGTTCTGCTTCGCGCTCTGTTCGCCCGCTCTCGCCGTCACCATCAAGGCGGCGGCCGCGTGGACCGGTGAAGGGACGAAGATGATGAGCACGGACACGGGAACTGCGGGTGGCGAGCAGGCTGCTCGCCGGATCAGCACAGTCGCGGGAACAGCTATCCCAGAGGCGGCCAAACAGGGTGTGGAGCTGGCCCGTTCGACCAAGTTGAACGGGCCGTACGGGGTCGCGGTGGACCGCGACGGGACCCTCTACATCTGTGAGCACGCCGGCCATCGGGTCCGGAGGGTCACGTCTGACGGGAAGATCAGCACGGTCGCGGGGACCGGGAGTCCGGGACGTGGAGAAGAGGGGGTCTCTGCCCACTTGGCCGCGCTGCAACACCCGCGCGGGATTGCCGTGGACAGCGCGGGCGACCTCTACATCGCCGATGCGGGCAACCACCGTATCCGGAAGGTCACGATGGCCGACGGGAAGATCCGCACGTTCGCCGGGACGGGCACCGGGGCCACTGACCGCACCTTGGCCACCGCTACCCCTCTGAGCACGCCGCACGATGTCGCGGTGGACAGCGCGGGCGATGTTTACATCGCCGACCACGGCAACCACCAGATCAGGAAGGTCACGGCCGACGGGAAGATCAGCACGGTGGCCGGGAAGGGCACCCCTGGCTTGGCCCCTGACGGTACCCTCGCCACCGACGCCCAGCTGAAGTTCCCGAGCGCCGTGGCGGTGGACAGTGCAGGCAACCTCTACATCGCCGATTCCGGCAACCAGCGGGTCCGGATGGTCCCGAAGGCCGATGGGAAGATCCGCACGCTTGCCGGGACGGCCACGGCCCCGTTGAACGTCTCGGTGGGGATGGCGGTGGACAGCGTGGGCGACCTCTATGTCGCCGACTACGGCAGCCACCGGATCACGAAGGTCGCGGCTGACGGGAAGGTCAGCGCGCTTGCCGGAACGGGCGCCCCGGGCTTCGATGGTGACGGCGAGTTGGCCGCCAAGGACGCCAAGCTGTCCAACCCGTACGGGCTTGCTGTGGACTGCGTGGACTCGCTCTACATCGCCGACTACAGCAACGCCCGGGTCCGGAAGATCACGTCGGCGAACTTGGCGGGGCTGCCCGATTCGGGCACGGTGGTCTCCTGGGCCAACGTCCGCAGCAAATTGAGGATTTCAGTCGTACATGAGTCGACCAAGGACGGGGCCGAGGTACAGCAGACGCTCACCGTCCCCAGGGATCACCAGCGGTGGCGGCTGGTCGCGGCGGGGCAGGACGACGGCGAGGTCCTGTACCGGATCGAGAACGTGCGCAGCGGCAAGGTCCTGGAGGTCGTGGGAGCCCACAAGGCCAAGGGTGCGGTAGTGGCGCAGCGTGCCTACGAGGGTGCTGACGCGCACCACCAGCAGTGGCGGCTGATCCCGGTGGGCCCGGTGACCGATTCTCCGCGGGTGTACGAGATCGCGAACCGCAACAGTGGTCTGCTGCTGCGGGTCGACACCAACGCCCGCACGGTGATCAAGCAGTACGAGGCGGACGGCGACCCCCGGGACCGTCAGTGGCAGTTGCTCCCGGTATGACGCAGGAGGGGCAGGGGCTGTCACACCCCTGCCCCCCTACGACGTGAGCGCTACGGGGAACTGGATGGTCCCTCGGTGGTCGTCTCGGTCTTCTTGGTTTCCCCCAGCCTCTGCGGAGCCTTGGCGGTCGCTGAAGGGGGCTCGGCAGGCTCTGCGGCCTTGGGTGTCTTCGGCGCCTCGGGGGTCTTGGCGTATGCCGCCCTGTCCGGGTCGCTCTGGAGGCCCCCGTGCTTTTGCAGCCCGTCCTCCTCCTTCACCGTCTCCTTCGCCTTTGCCATGCCGGCGGACGCCGTGCCGGAGACCGTGCCGGCATGGGCCGAGTCCTTCTCCGTCTGGGCCGAGTTCTTCGTCGTCTGGATGAAAGAGCCGAGGATGCCCATGATGACCCGCGCTTCAGGTGACTGCTCCCGGACGACTTTCGCCCGGGAGGAAGCCCCGTGGAGATCATTGATGAACAGGTCCGCGCTCTTGTCGTCGTACGCGCCCTCTGCGACGTCCTCGAAATCGGTGTCCGCAGCCCGTCGCGAGTCGGTGTTGCCGGGTTTCACCGAGAAGAGCGCCGCGCTGTCTTCCGCGAAACCGAAAATGTTGTTGAACACCATGGTCATTGCCTCTCGTCGTCGTGGATTTGGCGTCGCCGCCCGATCACGGGCCCTTGTGCAGGGCTCGCTGGCTGTAGACCAGGCGCTCTTCCTCGAACATCGTGTGATGGACGTCCAGGGCGGAGACGACCTCCATCCGTCCTTTCATGCGGAATCCGCCGCCGGCCAGATTGATGCTGGCGATGTCATAGGCGACCACCTGGGCGAGCCCGGGATTTCCGGGCTGCGGGGGAGAAAGGACCGGAACCGGTACGGCGTACTGCACCGCGAGATACCCGGCGAAGGTCACCGGGATCTCGTACTCGTAGTGCCGGTGGACGCGCCGTTGCGTGGCCATGGTCTCCACACGGGAGTCCGCCGGAACCGTGCCGCCGATCTGCGATTTCGAGGTCCAGCTGGTCGTCAGGGACCCGCCGACGGTGGCTGCGAGGCCCAGGGCCAGCTGCGCGTTGAGCGACGCACTGCCGGTGGCACTGCCCTGAGTGGTGAATGCCACCGAGTCCGTCACCGAGTTTGACGTGGAGTTCCCCGTCGAGTTCGTCGTGGCTGTCTCCGTGGCGTTGGCGTTGTCGACCCCGACGCTGTCCTTGCTGTTCTTGTTGGTCACCGTGTTGGCGTTCTTGTTCGCCATGTCGTTCCGCATCTGCGTCCCGAACTGCGCCTGGAGATCCATCTTGAGTTGGTTCTGCAACTGCAACTGCAGCTGCGCGCCGATGGTGCCGCCGAAGGTGAGCTTGGCATCCCCGTGAAGCGACCACGTCACCCCGTTCGACACGGTGAATTCGACCGAGTCGGTGAAGGTCATTGAGTTCTTCTGGCTGCGGTTCACGTAGGCGCGGGAGGAGAACGTGTCGGGCCGGGGCGGAGTGATGTCACCCCGCTCCTCGATCAGTGGCTCCCCGAGGTTCATGTAGGCGAGCCAGCCACGATCGAACGCGGAGTCCGGGAAAGCGTCGGAGGATTTCTCCTTGTTGATCGAGACGCCGACGGGCCTGTGCTGCACGCCGTTGTTGTCGGTGTAGACCAGGTTGGGGTGGTTCAGGAGGACCTGCAAGTCGATGTTCAGTTCCCGCAGGTTGGTTTTTGTCAGCGGATGACGCTTGAACCGTTCCAGGTTGTATGCGGTGGAAGGCATTCCCCGTCCTCGACTGATCTGTCCGAAACGCGCTCGATGAAATGGAACAGATATCCGCGCGCTTGCCGAAATTCGAAACTAGCAGAGGCCCCAATTCCTGGGAAGGCCCCCTCGGGCATCACACCCAATCGAGTGAAAACAAATCACTGACCGCCCCACACTCGCCGCCAATTGAGGTAAGTTGAGGCATTGCCAGCCACTCGATCGATTCCTCGCGAATTTCTGTACGCGCAGGTCGTGCTGGCACCCGCTTGCTGGACGGCGGCATTGGATTTGATTGCCCCCTAAAAAGCCGGGACTGCGTCGATGCAGGTCGGATAAATGCGGCGGCAATGCCATGCCGAAAAGCGCTGCCCTTGTGGCTGGTTTATCGTTCTCCACTTCGACAACAGGTGAGGTTCCGCGATGTACACCCAAGAACGCACGGCGATGTCGAACCTGGTGGTGGGCGGCCCGGTCGCCGTGAACAGCTACGACAACGCGATCGTGGCCGCACTGGTCGAGAACCGGCCAGTGATGCTCGTTCACGCCTTCAACGGAGGCTTCCTGCGGCCTGCCGAGCTGGACAAGAGCACCCACGACAAGGGAGTCCAGCTGTCCACCACGCTCGACACGGCCATCAAAGAGGCTCAAGGCCACCTCTGGTACATCACCCCGGCAGGCTTCTTCGGGCAGCGACCGCTGTACTTCATCGAGAGCGCCGCGGGCCAGGAGCCCCCCAAGCCGCCCGCCGCCGGCCAGGCCGATCCCGGGCGCGGCGACGACGGCGTGCCCAAGCCGCAGCGCCGGCGCATCACCGTCCACCAGGACGCCCCCACGGGCACGACGGGCGACACCGTCCAGGTAGGCCTGCCCGACAAGGTCGGCGACCTGTGGCGCGGGAAGAACGGCGCGCCGGAGGACACGCAGATGTGGGTCGTCACGGTGACGCCGTGGGGCGGCATCACTTTTGTGCCGATCACCCACCCGGACACCATCCTCGGCTTCAAGGACCACGCGGTGACGGCCAAGAGCGAGGTACGCGTGACCTACAACTGGGGCGGGGACTTCACCGGGACGGTCATCAACACGTTCTACCCGCGCCTGCCCAACGAGTGGAGCGTCCCCTACCATCACGTCTTCACGTGACCCACGGCCGTCGCCCCACCGCACCTGCCCCGAGCCCCCGCCCGCACCGCCCGGAAGAGGCACCACGATGCCCGTGCCCACGCAAGAACTGAAACTGGAGATCGTCAACGCAGCGACGGGGAAGGTCCTCGGCGCCAGGTCCACGCCGGGAACGGACGGGACACTGGTCGTACGCGACTTCCCGGACGGGCGCCCGACCCCGGAGCAATGGCAGCTCACCCCCGTGCAAGCCCCAGGCGGACAGACACCAGACGAGCAGACGTACGTGATCCGCAACGCGGTCGGCAGCAAGGTCCTCCACAATCCCGCCGCCGCAGACCGCGGCATCCTCCAATCGGATGCCGCCGCCGGCAGCAAGGCCCAGCGCTGGCGGCTCGTCCCCGTCGAGGACGAAGCGGGCCTCTACCTCATCGAAGACGCCACCGACGGCGCCGTCCTCGACCTCGCCGACCCCGCGGCGGACGAGATCCGGGTCGTCCTGCGCGAGTACGACGACAGCGCGGCAAGCCAGCGCTGGCGGTTCGTCACAGCCGAGCCCGAGCGCACGAGCGATCCCGTGCTGCGCTTCGCGCCACTGAGCCACTGGAACAGCCGCCAGTCCTGGCGACTTGTCCCCTCGGCCGCGCTGCGACCGGCGCCTGACGCCACACCCTCCTTCAGCGACATGCTGCTGGTCCTGAAGCGCTTCGGAAGCGGGCAGGACGCCAGCGCCTGGCAGAGCGTCGGAGCCGGCAGCTCAATCGGTGGCCAACCGGGCGCCCTGGAGCCAGGCCGGTGGGCCGGGCTCGGTGACCGGTTCCTCGCCGACACCACCGGTGACGGCCGCGCCGACATTGTCGGGCTCAAGCCCGCGAAGGGGCCGGTGACGGCCGTCGCCCTGGGTGACGGCACATTCAAAGACGACGAGCGCGTCCTGCACCCACCCGCGCCCTCCCCGAGTCCCAAAGACCTATGGACGCTCGTGGACACCACGGGCAACGGCAAGCCCGACGCCGTCACACTCGCCGCCGACGGTGTCCGCGTGTTCCTGCAGGACGACACTGGAAAGTTCGCACCCACGAGCGGCGAGCCGGTCATCAAGGCGTTCGGCCACGGCCAGTCGGCGGGCGGCTGGATTGCCGACAAGCACCCCCGCTTCCTCGCCGACACCACCGGCGGCGGCCGCACCGACATCGTCGGCTTCCACGACGACGGCGTCTGGATCTCACTCCAAAACACGGAAGGGAAATTCGCCTCCCTGGCAGCCGAACCGGCTCTCCGGGCGTTCGGCCACGGCCAGTCGGCGGGCGGCTGGATTGCCGACAAGCACCCCCGCTTCCTCGCCGACACCACCGGTGACGGCCGCACCGACATCGTCGGCTTCCACGACGACGGCGTCTGGATCTCACTCCAAAACACGGAAGGGAAATTCGCCGAGCCCCTGTGGGTCCTCGACGACTTCGGGGTCGACCAGGGGTGGAGCTCGACCGAGGAGTACCCCCGCTCCCTGCTCCCGGCCACCGGCGGCGGAGCTGTGGACATCGTCGGGTTCGGCCCGCAGGGCGTCGTCGTTGCCCGTGGACGCGGCGACGGCACGTTCGAGCCCCCCAAGCTCGTCCTGAACGACTTCGGGGACGCCCAGGGGTGGACGAGCAAGAAACACCTCCGGGTCCTCGCCGACGTCACCGGCGACGGCAACCCCGACATCGTCGGCTTCGGCGACGAAGGGGTCTGGGTGGCGCACAGCTGCGGTGACGGCCGGTTCGAGCAGGCGCAGCTGGTGTGCCGCGGCTTCGGCCACAACGACGACGCGGGCGCCTGGCGGGTGGGCCACCACCCCCGGTTCGTCGCCGACATCACCGGTGACGGCCGCGTCGACATCGTCGGTTTCGGCGGACCAGGCGTGTACGTGGCCCGCAACGTCTTCCGCCGCTTCAAAACCCGATAAGAGGTTCCATCTCCACAGCACGGCGTCCGGCCATCCGCAACGACGAGGGCGGCTATTAGGCCCCTAGCTCGCCACCAACCACCGGGAACGCAACCTCAGCTCGCACCTGGCGCGTGCTGCCAGGCGGGACGGCCAGCTCCACATCGTTGCAGCCGGCACCCTGAGACTGAGCACAACGTCTCGCTTACTGAGCAGCTTGCGAATGGCCTGTGTGAATGGCAAGTACAGACGCTCAGCACCAGGCCCGGGGTCGGGAGCGTGCCTGTTCTCGATGTCGCCCCGCGGAGACACTTCTGTGGGCCTTTCTCTGTCCCGGGCCGTGTCGGCAGGCAAGGGGCTTGTCCCTATGCGAGGAGCCCTGGAAACCGGTGTATAGACGAGGCGCTGCTCGGCTGAGCCGGGGGACCCGTGTCCAATGCCCGCGCCGAGGGGCGCCGCCCGTACAGGGTGGCGCCCCTCGCCGCGCGTGGGATCCGTCAGGCCCCGCCCCGCTCCCCCAGCTCCGCGCGCGCCGCCACGAACGCGTCCACCGCCCGGTTCACGTCCTGCGTGGAGTGCGCCGCCGAGAGCTGGACGCGGATGCGGGCCGCGCCCTGCGGAACCACCGGGTACGAGAAGCCGATCACGTACACGCCGCGCTCCAGGAGCAGCTCGGCCATGCGTCCCGCGACGGCCGCGTCCCCGATCATGACCGGGGCGATGGCGTGGTCGCCGGGCAGGATGTCGAAGCCCTCCTCGGTCATCCGCGAGCGGAACAGGGCGGTGTTGGCGGCGAGGCGCTCGCGCAGGTCGCCCGCCGTCTCCAGCAGGTCGAGGACCTTCAGGGAGGCCGCCGCGATCACCGGCGCCAGCGTGTTGGAGAAGAGGTACGGGCGCGAGCGCTGGCGCAGCAGCGCGACGATCTCGGCGCGGGCGGCGACGTAACCGCCGGAGGCGCCGCCGAGGGCCTTGCCCAGCGTGCCGGTGATGATGTCGACGCGGTCCATGACGCCGTGCAGCTCGGGGGTGCCGCGGCCGCCGGGGCCGACGAAGCCGACGGCGTGCGAGTCGTCCACCATGACCATCGCGTCGTACCGGTCGGCGAGGTCGCAGATCTCCGCGAGCGGGGCGACGTAGCCGTCCATGGAGAAGACGCCGTCGGTGACGATCAGCCGGCGGCGCGCCCCGGACGCCTCCTTGAGCTGCTGCTCCAGGTCGGCGAGGTCGCGGTTCGCGTACCGGAAGCGGCGCGCCTTGGACAGGCGGATGCCGTCGATGATCGAGGCGTGGTTGAGCGCGTCGGAGATGACGGCGTCCTCGGGGCCGAGCAGGGTCTCGAAGACACCGCCGTTGGCGTCGAAGCAGGAGGAGTACAGGATCGTGTCCTCCTGGCCGAGGAAGGCGGACAGCCGCGCCTCCAGCTCCTTGTGGACCTCCTGCGTGCCGCAGATGAAGCGGACGGAGGCCATGCCGTAGCCCCAGCGGTCGAGGGCCTCGTGGGCGGCGGCCACGACCTCGGGGTGGTCGGCCAGGCCGAGGTAGTTGTTGGCGCAGAAGTTCAGGACCTCGCCCCCCGAGCTGACGGCGACCGTCGCGGACTGCGGGGTGCTGATGACCCGCTCGGGCTTGTGCAGCCCGGCGGCCCGGATCTCGTCGAGCGTGGCCTGGAGGTCTTCGCGTACGGAGTCGAACATGCGTGTATTCCTTCGGGGTGGGCCGGGGAGGGTCAGGAGGTCCAGTCGAGGATGACCTTGCCGCCGCGGCCGCTCGCCGCGTCGTCGAAGGCGGCCTCGAAGTCGCGGTGACCGTAGCGGCCCGTGATGACGGGGGCCAGGTCGAGGCCGCCTTCGAGCAGTACGGACATCGCGTACCAGGTCTCGAACATCTCGCGGCCGTAGATGCCCTTGATGGTGATCATCGAGGTGACGATCCGCGCCCAGTCGACGGCGAACTCCTCCGACGGCAGGCCGAGCATCGCGATCTTGCCGCCGTGGGTCATGTTGGCGACCATGTCGCGCATCGCGCGCGGGTTGCCGGACATCTCCAGGCCGACGTCGAAGCCCTCGCGCAGCCCGAGCGCGCGCTGGCCGTCGGTGATCGTGGACTCCGCCACGTTCAGGGCGAGGCTGACGCCGACCTTGCGGGCCAGTTCCAGGCGCTCCTCGCTGACGTCGGTGATGACGACGTTGCGAGCGCCGGCGTGGCGGGCGACGGCGGCCGCCATGAGGCCGATCGGCCCGGCCCCTGTGATCAGCACGTCCTCGCCGACCAGCGGGAAGGACAGAGCGGTGTGCACGGCGTTGCCGAAGGGGTCGAAGATCGCGGCCACGTCGAGGTCGACGGGCACGCGGTGCACCCAGACGTTGCCGGCGGGCAGCGCGACGTACTCCGCGAAGGCACCGTCCCGGCCGACGCCGAGGCCGACGGTGGCGCGGCACAGGTGACGCCGCCCGGCCAGGCAGTTGCGGCACTTGCCGCAGACCAGGTGTCCCTCGCCGCTGACCAGGTCGCCGACCTCGACGTCGGCGACATCGCGGCCGGTCTCCACGACCTCGCCGACGAACTCGTGGCCGACGACCAGGGGTGCGGTGATCGTCTGCCGCGCCCAGCCGTCCCAGGCCCGGATGTGCAGATCGGTGCCGCAGATCCCGGTGCGGAGCACCTTGATGAGGACGTCGCCGTGGCCGATGACCGGCTCCGGCACGTCCATCAGCCGGAGACCCGGCTCCGCTTTCTCCTTGACCAGCGCCTTCAACGCCACGGCTCCTGTCGTACGTCGATGTTTCCCCCGACGGCACAGGAATCTTCCGTACCGGGGCGCCCGGGTCCATCGAGGATTTCTTAAGCGGCGCCGCAGGTTTCCTTCAGACCTGTGGGTCAGCGGGTCCGGTCACGCTCGAAACAGGCGGTCTGCTCGGTGTACAGGGCGGGCACCTGTCGGCCGCGACCCGACAGGCTCATTTCTGGCCCCCGACGGCACCGCAGTAATCGCTTACAGGCTGAGTGAGACCGCCGCGTCCCCACAACACCCCGCCGCCCCATGGCTTCTGGGTAGAAAGGAACACAGAAAGACGCCGGACCTCTTGCACCTCACAGCAACCGCTTACATGCTGTCGCGCAATCGCCACCGCCCCTGTGCCCCGCGCCCTTGACGCCCCTCCGCCCCGACACCTCCGGCCTCCGGGAGCCCGCATGCCCCTGCCCCTCTCCGGCCCCACCGGGCCCAGCCGTCGCTCCCTGCTCGCGGCCGGGGCGGCGTCCGCCGTCATGCCGTCGGTCGCGGGCACCACGGCGTGGGCCGCCGACCACGAGAGCGCCTACGACGCCCTCCTCGAACGCGCCGCGACCCAGCTCACCGGCGGCGCGTTCGACGCCGGCGATCCCGACTTCGCCGCGGCGCTCAAGGCCCTGGACACCCAAGCGGCCACCTGGTGGCGGCAGTTGGACCGCTCGGCGGGCAGGACCGCGCTGTGGCCGGACCTCTCCCCCGCCTCGGAGCCCGGCAACTTCGGCCAGAGCTACACCCGTCTGCGCACCCTCGCCACGGCCTGGGCCACCCCCGGCACGTCCCTCAGCGCCCCGCCCGGCACCGCGTCCGGGGCCGGCACGGGCGCGGACGTCGTCGGGACGCTCCTCGACGCACTGCGTTTCCTGCACGCCACCGGCTACCACCCGGGCCGCCCGGAGTCCGGCAACTGGTGGTTCTGGGAGATCGGGGCGCCGGGCGCCCTGATGGACACCTGCGTCCTGCTGCGCGAGCGGATGCCGGCGCAGGACCTGGCCGCCTACACGGCGACGGTCGCGCGCTTCTGCCCGGACCCCGACCGCCGCGCCAACACGCCCTCGCTCCCGGAGACCGGCGCCAACCGCGCCGACAAGGCCGTGATCGTGGCCCTGCGCGGCCTGCTCGCCCGGGACCCGGCCACGGTGGCGCTCGCGCGCGACGGCCTGTCCGACGTCCGGGACGGCGGCCGGAACAGCCTCTTCAGGTACGTCACTTCGGGCGACGGCTTCTACGAGGACGGCTCGTTCGTCCAGCACGGCTCCGTCGCGTACACCGGCACGTACGGCAGTGTCCTGCTCGGCGCCGCCGGCCGGCTGATCGCGCTGCTCGCGGGCTCCGCGTGGGCGGTCGAGGACCCGCGTACGTCGGTGCTGTACGACGCGGTGGACCGGACGTTCGCACCGGTGATCTTCGACGGGCTGATGATGGACGCCCTGCGCGGCCGTGCGGTGTCGCGGGAGGAGGCGCGGGACCACCACGACGGCGCGGCGGCCGTCTCCCACATCCTCCACCTGGCCACGGGCGCCCCCGACACCTGTGCGTGGCGCTGGCGCTCGCTGGCCAAGGGGTGGATCCGCCGCAACACCACCACCCCCTATGCGGGCCTGGTCGGCATCCCCGCGCTGGCGCGCGCCAAGGCCGTCCTGGACGACCCGTCGATTCCCGCCGCCGAACGGCTCACCGGCCACCATGTGTTCGCCGACATGGACCGGGTGGTGCACCGGCGGCCGGGCTGGGCCCTGACGCTGTCGCTCTCCTCCCGGCGGATCGCCGCGTACGAGGCGGGCAACGGCGAGAACCTCCACGGCTGGTACACCGGCGACGGCATGACCTACCTGTACCACGGCGACGATCTCGGGCAGTTCGGGGACGGCTTCTGGGCGACCGTGGACCCGTACCGCCTGCCGGGCACGACCGTGGACACCCGCGCCCGCGCCGACATCGGCGCCGGAGCGGGCACCGGCACCTACCGCCCGAAGAACGCCGTGGCGGGCGGCGCGGCCCTGGACGGCCGCTACGGCGCCGCCGCCATGGAGCTGCTCGCCGACGGCAGCACCCTGCGCGCCCGCAAGGCGTGGTTCTGCCTGGACAATGCGGTGCTCGTGCTCGGCGCGGGCATCAACGCGAGCGACGGCCGCACGATCGAGACGGTCGTCGAGAACCGCCGCATCCACGGACAAAGCGACGAACTCCCCGGGCCCGGCGGGCCTACCGGGGCCCTGACCGTGGACGGCCGCCCGCAACCCGGCCACCCGGGCTGGTCCGCGCGGCTGGACGATGCGCGGTGGGCGCACCTGTCGGGCACCGGCGGCTACGTCTTCCCGGACTTCCCCGGCCGGGCCGACGCCCTCGGCCTGCGCGCGCTGCGCGAAGAACGCACCGGCAGATGGCGCGACATCAACACGGGGGCGGACACGGCGGGCGGCACGACGCCGCTCACACGGCGCTATCTCACGCTCTGGCTCGACCACGGCGCCTCCCCCTCCGACGCCTCGTACGCCTACGTCCTGCTGCCCGGCGCGAGTCCCGCCGCGACCGAGGCCTGGGCGCTGGGCCGCCCGGTGCGGATCGTCGCCAACGACACGACCGCCCAGGCCGTCGAGGCACCCCGCGCCGGTCTGCTCGCCGCGCACTTCTGGCGGCCGGGCCGCGCCGCCGGGCTCGTCTCGTCCGGGCCGGGCACGGTCCTCGTCCGGCGCGGTGCGCAGAGCACGTCGGTGGCCGTCGCCGATCCCGGCCGCACGGAGACGACCCTCAGCGTGGAACTCCCCTTTCCCGTACGCAAGGTGCTCCGCGCGGACGACACCGTGACCCTCACCCCGGGGCGGCACCCTGTCGTCACCGTCCGGGTCGGCGGCTCCCGGGGCCGCACGCACACCGCGGAGGTCGTCTGAATGTCCGCGCCGCGCAGCTGGCTGCCGCCCGCCGACCGTGTCCTGTCCCCGCTGACCGGCTGGACGAGAGCGCACTGGGAGGCGCTCGCCGACCGGCAGTTGGAGGCGCTGGTGCCCTACGCGACGCCGGGCTTCGCGCAGTACCGCCTGCCGGGGCGCCAGAGCTGCTCGGGGGCGGTGTCGGACGGCCTCGAAGGCTACGCGCGCTCATTCCTGCTGGCCTCCTTCCGGATCGCCGGGGCGGGCGGCGAGGTGGACCCCCGCCTGACAGAACGCTACGCGCGGGGTCTGACAACGGGCACCGACCGGGCCGGCGCCGAGGCGTGGCCGCAACTCACCGACCGCTCCCAGCAGATGGTCGAGGCCGCCTCCATCGCGATCGGGCTGCACGAGACCCGCCCCTGGATCTGGGACACGCTCGACACCCGGGTCCGGGAGCGGGTCGTCGACTGGTTTTCCGGGTTCATCGGGGCGAAGACCTGGGACAACAACTGGCGTCTCTTCCAGGTGGTGACCGAGCAGTTCCTCGCCTCGGTCGGCGCGCCCCACAGCCGGTCGGACATCGAGGGCGGGCTGGACCGCATCGAGGACTGGTACCGCGGCGACGGCTGGTACAGCGACGGCGACGGGCGCAACTTCGACCACTACATCGGCTGGGCCATGCACCTGTACCCGCTGCTGTGGGCCCGGATGGCCGGCGAGGACGACGGTGGCCGCGGCGCGCTCTACCGCGAGCGCCTCGCCCGGTTCCTGACCGTCCACCCGCACTTCTTCGGCGCCGACGGCGCCCCCGTCCATCAGGGCCGCTCCCTGACCTACCGCTTCGCGGCGGCCGTGCCCGCCTGGATGGGTGCCCTCGTGCGCTGCACGCCCCTGGCGCCCGGCCTGACCCGGCGGCTCGCCTCCGGCGCGGTGCGGCACTTCGTGGAGCGCGGCGTCCCCGACGAGCGGGGGCTGCTGCCGCTCGGCTGGTACGGCACGTTCCCGCCCGCCACCCAGCCCTACTCGGGTCCGGCGTCACCGTACTGGTCGAGCAAGGCCTTCCTCGGTCTGCTGCTGCCCGCCGACCACCCGGTGTGGACGGAGCGCGAACTGCCGCTCCCCGTCGAGGAGTACGACCAGTACACGGCGCTCCCCCGGCCGGGCTGGCTCCTGCACGGCACCCGGCACGACGGCATCGTGCGGCTGATCAACCACGGCAGCGACCACAACCCCCTGGCGGGCCCCGCCCAGGACGACCCGCACTACGCCAAGTTCGGCTACTCCACGGCGAGCGCCCCCGAGACCGCCCCGCGCGCGTGGGAGCGCCGCGTCGACGGTCACCTCGCCCTGCTCGCCCCGGACGGCACGCCCTCGCGGCGCCTGCGCATCCACCCCTTGCGCTGCGCGGGACGGCTCGCCGCCTCCCACCACGACGCCCGCCTGCCTGGCCACGACGGCACGTTCCCCGTCGTGACGACGAGCGCTCTGCACGGCCCGTGGGAGATCCGCGCGCACCGGCTGCGGGCCCCGGCCGGCGCGACGGTCCGCGAGGGCGGCTACGCGGTCGCGGACGCGGCATGCCCGCACGTCGAATCCGGCCCCGGCTGGGCCCTCACCCGCACGGCGACGGGCCTCACCAGCGCCCTGGTGGCCCTGCACGGCTGGCAGGAGGAGACGGGCGTCGCCCGCGAGGTCGCGGCCAACGCCTACGGGCCGCACTCCGCGACGCCCTTCCTCGCCTTCCCGGACCATCCGGGCGGGCACAGCGTCCATGTCACGCTGGTCATCCTCGCACGGGACACGATCAACGCGCGGGCACTGCGCGAGGGCGTCACCTGTGCCGTGGACGAGGACGGCGTACGGGTCCGGTTCCCCGACGGGACGGAGCTGGAGCTGTGAGCGGGGTCAGATGAAGCCGTCCTCCCGCCGGTGGATCTGCTCCACCAGTTCCGCCGCCATCGCCTTGATCGTGTCGAGCCCCGCCCGCCCCCAGCGGCGCGGCTCGACGTCGACCACACAGACCGTGCCGAGCACGATGCCCGTGCGGTCGACGAGGGGCGCGCCCAGGTAGGAGCGGATGCCGGTCTCGTCCACCACGGGGTTGCCCGCGAACCGCGGGAAGTCGCGGACGTCCTCCAGGACGAGGGCCTTGCGGCGCACCACCACGTGCGGGCAGTAGCCGTGGTCGCGGGCCATGTAGCGGCCCACGGAGCTGCCCTGCGGGTGCAGGCCGGCGAAGAACTGGCGGTGCTCGTCGATGAAGTTGACCATCGCGTACGGTGCGCCGGTCAGCTCCGCGAGGCGGCCCGCGAAGTGGTCGAAGGCCGGCTCGACGCGGTCCCCGATGCCCAGACCGCGCAGCCGCCGCACGCGCGCCGGGGCCTCCTTGTCGACGGGGGTGAGCAGCAGGTGGCCGGCCGGGTCGTACCTCACGTGTGGGCTCCGTAACTGGGCTCCGGCGCGTGGTTGAGGAGGTGTTTGACGAGGATGAGGAGCGTCTGGATGCCCGAGCTGGAGATCCGCGCGTCACAGCGGACCACGGGCACCCGCGGGTCGAGGTCGAGGGCGGACCGCACCTCCTCGGGCTCGTAGCGGTGGGCGCCGTCGAATTCGTTGATCGCGACGATGAAGCCCATGCCGCGCTGCTCGAAGAAGTCCACGGCCGCGAAGCAGTCCTCCAGGCGGCGGGTGTCCACGAGCACCACCGCGCCGAGGGCGCCCTCGGACAGCTCGTCCCACATGAACCAGAACCGCTCTTGGCCGGGCGTGCCGAACAGGTACAGCACGTGTTCGGGGTCGAGCGTGATGCGTCCGAAGTCCATGGCGACGGTCGTCGTGGTCTTGTTCTCCACGCCCGACAGGTCGTCGGTGGCCTCGCTGACCGTGGTGAGCAGTTCCTCCGTGCTCAGCGGAGCGATCTCGCTGACCGCGCCCACGAAGGTCGTCTTGCCCACCCCGAAACCGCCGGCCACCAGGATTTTCAGCGCGGTGGGAAAGGGGTCGGAGGTGGGGAAGGGGTCAGAGCTGTCGTCGTAATCCATCGAGCACTGCCTCCAACAGGGACCGGTCGGTCGGGTTGTGGTAGAAGTCCGGGGCCTTCGTGGTGAGGGCCCCGGAGTCGAGGAGATCGCAGAGGATCACTTTGGCCACGGCGGCGGGCAGCTTCAGCTGCGCCGCGACCTCGGCGACGGACGTCGGGGTACCGCACAGCCCGAGGGCCGCGGAGTGCTCGGGCCCGAGGTAGCCGAGGGGGGTCGCCCCGGTGGCCATCACCTGGGAGAGCAGGTCGAGTTGGGTGGTCGGTCTGGTCCGTCCGTCGCTGACGGTGTAGGGACGCACGAGCCGTCCGGCGGCGTCGTCGAGCCAGGGCCCGTCGTGCGGGGCCGCCACGCTCAGCGCCTCATCGACGCGGGTTCCCCGGCGGGCTGCCGGGGCGCGGTGATCAGGTACGGGCGCACGCTCTTGACCAGCATCGCCATCTCGTAGCCGAGGATGGCGGCGTCCGCCTCGCGGCCCGCGAGGACGGCGAGACAGGTGCCGGAGCCGGCGGTGGAGACGAACAGGAGGGTCGAGTCCAGTTCCACGACGACCTGGCGGACGTCCCCGCCGTCGCCGAAGCGGATGCCGGCGCTGCGCCCCAGCGAGTAGAGGCCCGAGGCGAGGGCCGCCATGTGGTCGGCGCTGTCCGGGTCGAGGCCGTGCACCGACTTCACGAGGCCGTCGGACGAGAGCAGGACGGCACTGCGGGTGTGCGGCACGCGCTGCACGAGGCCGCTCATCAGCCAGTCGAGATCGGATACATGGCCGGTCGGCGCATCGCTCGCCATGGTGGATCGACTCCTTGGGGTACGACGTACGAGGGTCAGCGGGTGCGGGGACGGTGGGGGGCGGCGGGGCGTCATGGTGTGGGCCGACCGCCTTGCTCGCGCCCGTCCCCGGGGAGGCCGCCGCCGCGTGGGGTGGGGTCGCGCGCGTCCTGCGCCTGGGCCAGGCCGATGCCGCGCTGGAACGCGGCCATGAGCCCGGGGTCGTGGCCGACGAGGTGCTCGCTGTCGGGGCGCGGCGCCGGGGCGTCCCGCAGTTGGGGGGCGAGGTGTTCCTGCGCCCGGCGCTTGGGGAGCTGGGGCCGGTCGACGCGGTCCGGCGCCGCGCCGCCCAGGGGCGTGAGCGGTGCCGCCGCGTGCTCGGCGGCGGCCCGCCGGTCCTCGGGCCGGATGCCGGGCACGGCGTCGGCGGGTGTCGGCCGGTCCTGGCGGGCGCCGCGCACGGGCAGGGGCGCGGGTACGAGGCCCTTTGCGCGGGCGGCACCCCCTACGCCGCCGCCCTGTCCTGGCCCTCCGTCTCCTACGGGGGGCACGTCTTGTACGGGGGGCACGTCTTGTACCGGCGATACAGCTTGTACAGAAAGCACGTCTTGTACGGCTGCTGCACCCGATACGCCCTGCACTCCTTGCACCCCTTGTAGGCCTGGGAGGGCGGACGCCGTCGATGCCACGGCGGACCCGATCGGCGCGGTCGGCACATCGTGTTGTACGGGCGATACGTTCCGCCCGTCGCCCGAGGCGCCCCGCGCTGCCTCCTCGGCTGCCGGACGGCGGCGTACGTCGGCGACGGGCTCCGCCTGCGGCTCGGCACCCAACAGGGCTTGGGGCAGGATCAGTACGGCCTGCACACCGCCGTAGATGTTGCTCTGGAGGCGGACCGCGACGCCGTGCCTGCGGGCTAGGGCGGAGACGACGAAGAGCCCGATCCGCCCGTCCTGGAGCAGGCTCGCGACATTCACCTGGTCGGGGTCGGCGAGCAGGCGGTTCATCTTGTCCTGCTCCGCGAGGGGCATCCCGAGGCCCCGGTCCTCGACCTCGACGGCGAGCCCGGCGGTCACGAGGTTGGCGCGCAGCAGGACTTGGGTGTGCGGGGCGGAGAACACGGTGGCGTTCTCGACGAGTTCCGCGAGCAGGTGGATGACGTCGGCGACGGCGTGCCCGCGCAGGGTGCCGTCGATGGGCGGCACCAGTTTGACGCGGGAGTACTGCTCGACCTCGGCGATGGCGGAGCGCATCACCTCCGTCATCGAGACGGGGTTGCTCCACTGGCGGCGCGACACGGCGCCGCCGAGCACGGCGAGGTTCTCCGCGTGCCTGCGGATGCGGGTCGCCAGGTGGTCCACGTGGAAGAGGCCCTTGAGCAGTTCGGGGTCCTCCACCTCGTTCTCCAGCTCGTCGAGCAGGGAGATCTCGCGGTGCACCAGCGATTGCAGGCGCCGGGCGAGGTTGACGAAGACCTCGACCTTCTGTTCGCTGCCCGCGTGCCCGGAGAGCTGTGCGGCCTGCACGACGGCGTCGACGGCGACGCCCTGGGCGCGGGACAGCTCGTCCGCGAGCTGGTCGAACTCGTCCCCGCCGGGCCGGGGTCCGGGTGGTGTGCCGCGCGCGGGCGGCTGATCGCCTCGGCGCAGCTGTTCCACGACGCCGCGCAGCTCGGACTGGCCGCGCGCGGCGGTGCGCCGCAGGGCGCCGAGCCGGTCGTGCACGGACCTGGCGGCGCGGTCGGCCGCCACGGCGGCGATCACGATGCCGGTGAGGCCGACGAGGACCGCGGCGGTGAGCACTGCGAACAGGGCGGGCCCGGGCCGGGCGCCGGTGGACCTCAGGGTGAACAGCACGGCCGCGCAGGCGCTCAGCCCGACGGCGACGGCGGGCAGCACGGCGATCCGCAGGAGCTGGGGCCGTATGTGCGTCTCGGGCAGGGCCAGGGCGGCCCGGCTGCCGGGCCTGCCGTGCCGTCCGCCCTCACGGCGGTCTGCGCGGGCGGCCGGTGCGCGTAGGTGCGACATCTGCGTCCTCGGTACGTTGCGACGGGGCTTCGGCGGGTGGTCCGACTCCTCGTGGGTGCGGCATGTTTTCGGCAGCGCCGTGCCGGCCGGCAGGTCGCGATGGCATGCCTGCTCTCGTGATCGCTGCGTCGCCCGACGGCCACTCACGGTAGTCGGCGCGGCATCACGTGCGGTGGGCAGTTGACAAAGTCTGCGGGGGTGCGTCCCGCTCTGGTATGACGTCTCGTACGGGCGTCTGATTCACGCCGTACGTACGTTTCCGCCACAACTGCTCAGGCTGTTGACATCGAACTTTTCGACAGCCCAGCCGTAAGCAGGTTCGTTGAGACGCGGACCTGCAAGCAGCGCAGGCCGCACGGCCGGCACCGTGCCGCAGAAGTTGGCGGGGAGCCGACGTCGGCCCACGTCGAAACGCTCATGAGCGGGGTGGTGGCACGGGGCGGGTGGCGAGGTGGTCCTGAAGTTCACGATGGCGGAACTGCCATGCCGTCCCGGACACGCGCAGGATGCCCAGTTCATAGCAGACGTCGAGGAAGCGCCCCAACCGCCACGGTAGCTTCCTGCGTATGTGCAGGAGGAGCGCGAAATACCGCAGGGCTGCCGAGCCGCCTGCGACAGGGAGACCAAAAATGAACGCCCCGATCATCAACCCGAAAAAGGACACCGTCAAAAAGGGAAGATCCCCAAAGCTGACTCCGTAAAGGGTGTTGAACGCGAGCAGACTTACGAGCCCGGAAAGGAATGTGGCCGCGACCGCTGTCACGGGTCCGAACACGATCGCAGCCGTGAGGTCCATGCGGATGAGGTGATGGGGAAGGACTCCCGCTTGCTCCTGTTTACTCATGAGCCCGCGTGCGAGACCGGCCGCGAGCCCTGTCGCGAGCCCGAACGCCAGGCCGACCACGAGGCTGTCCTGGAGCAGCCATGGGTCACTGGCCTCATTCGTCGCATAGAAGAAGCCGAAAATACTATAGAACAGGCCGAAGAAAACCAGGAAACCGATCGAGAAACCGACCGTGGAACCCAATGCAAGAGCGCGTCGGCCGGCCGGGGTACGAAGGCGACCAAAGTCGATCCGCCATGGCTTCGGCCATGCTGAACGGTAGAGCACCGCGAAACAGAGGAGGAACGCCCATGGCACTACCAACTCGAAAGAGTCACCCGCTACCAGAAGTCCGGCAAGACTGACCAGCAGGAGTGGCGCCGTCACGGCCAGAACACGTTCGGTCCACCGTGTCCGATGCTTCCCGCCCAAGGGCCACAGTTCGTGGAGGACCAGGTCGGTGCTGCTCAGCGCACGCCCTGCGACGTATCGGGGTGGGCCGTCTTGGGGGCCGCTGTTGTCATTGAGGTAACGGGCGAGGAAGGCCAAGTTGCGCCAGACGGTGTCGGCGGTGTGCGTACCCGATGGCCGGGGGATGCCGTCCGATTCACGGTGGCGTGTGGCCACCGCGGCACCGATGTAGTGGTCCAAGAGGTACTCGTAAAGATGCCCGCCGGGGGCCAGCACGAGCAGATCGCCGGGATCACGCAGGTATCTCCCATCGACGGTGCGCTCCTCGAAGACAGTGGCGACGAGAGTCAGGCGCCAGGGTGTATCCAGTACCTCGGCCAGCAGAGTGTGTGCCGGTTGAACGGTGCCGACCGGACCCGCCGTCATTGCGTCCAGGGCGGAGAGAACCGGCTGCCAGCGGTCTCGACCCCGCTCCGTACCGGCCACGCGTTGCGACAAGTATCGATGGGCGCGGGAAGCGTCGACGCGGGCCACGGCAACGTGTGCCACGATCCGGGGCTCTGTTCCTGCTTCCACCAGGGCCTGATAGTGGGCGTGCCGACAGGTCACGACGACCGGACAGTGTTCGCCACCGTGCTCGAACCGTTCGATGCGGCGGAGGAAGGCGGCGGCGCGTGAGGTGTAGCCGGGGGCTGTGCCCGGGTCCATTTCGTCCAGACCGTCGATGACCGGCAGAACGAGGTTGGCGTCCACCAGACGGGCGGCTTCGCGGCGGGGAAGACGATAAACATCGGTCAGGTGTGTCCGCAGCCAGTCCCGTATGCCGCTGCCGGGCCAGGATGCCGCGGTCAGTCGTACCGGCACCGGCTCCTGCGGGGAACGTTCCTTGGCCAAGCCCAGTATCAAGGACAGGGCGAGCACGGTTTTTCCGGTTCCCGCGTCACCGCCCATCCGCCCGTCCCGGCCCTCGGACGGTGTACCGGTGATAACCATCCGCCCGGGCCGCAGGCTGCGGTAGTACTCGGCGATCCCCTCCAGCGTTCCGTCGGCGCGCGAACTGCTCATCCCTGTGGCCGTGACCGTGAAAGCGAGGTCGATCCGCCCGTCCGGCGCGGCAGGCCCACTGCCCAGCAACTGCCGGTACTGCACGCCCTCCACCCGCGCCACCAGTCCGGCGAGTTCGTCCGCGATCACCGAGGCCGTGCGCTGGTTGTGCAGGGCCTGGATTCCCGCCCACGCTCCCCATCCCCCGAGGACCACACCCACCAGGCTGGGCAGGAGAGCCAGGACCCCTGCCGGGTCGGGCTTCTCCCCCTTCGTCTGCGGCAGCGTGTCCACCGTCCACCACAGGCCGACCAAGCACACCCCAACGCTGAACACCACTGCCGAGACTCCCCCGGCACGCCTTCGATGCACCATGAGCACATCATGGCTCAAGGGACCATCACGAGACCCTGGATCACCGGTACTGAAGGCCGCCGCCCGGTTCCTACCTGGCCGCGGCGCTACGACGGGTGAGCAGCGCGCCCAGTGCGATCATGCCGATGCCGAGGACGAAGTGCAGCCAGTCGTCGGCGTTGTTGAGCGGTACGAAGTTGGCGCTGCTGTGGTGGTCGATGAGTAGGCCGTAGAGCCACAGCACCAGATAGACGGCTCCTCCGGCCAGCAGGAATGTCCGGGCTCCGGAGACGGTCCGGGCCAGGGCCAGACCCGCGACGCCGAAGGCCAGGTGCACCAGGTTGTGCAGGATGGAGACCTGGAAAACGCCCAGCAACTCCGCGCCCGAGTCGTGGGACGCGAACTTCATGGTGTCGTAATCCGTGGTGATTCCCGGAATGAAGCCCAGCACTCCTACCAGCAGGAACACCGCTCCGACGAGCAGGGCCGCCCGCTGGACCGGGCTACGGGAACCCCGTGTGGCGCGTGTACGTGCGGTCATGACGGCGACCTTCCTTCTCAACAGCCTTCGCGGCCGGCGCCCACTGACGAGCTATCAGTTCCCTTCCACGGACTCGCGGTCTTCCTCGTCCGTGTCTTCGCCTTCCGCCTGTGAGGGAGTGGTGCGGGGCGGCTCAGGGGCGTCGGACGTCGGCTGCTCGCCATTCGACGCGGTGTCCTGCTCTCGCTCGCCCTCGGCCTGTGACGGTGTCTGCTCGCTCATGTTGCCTCCGTGCCGGATGTGTCGGTGTCAGGCCCGTGCAGGCACCCCGTCCCGGCCCCTTTACCCTCCAAAAGCACACCACCGATCGGGCTCGATGGCGACCGGAGCGGGGATCACCGCAAGAAACTGCGGAAGCGGAACACCTTCGCCTCACCGCCCTCCTCGTCCTCAGCAGCGCACTGGTGTCAACCCGGAGAACGGCGGGGCCATTCTCTGGCAGCACCTGTTCTGGTTCTGCGGGCACCCCTAGGCCCACATCCTCGCGCTACCGTTCTTCGGTGTGATCACCGAGATCCTCCCCGAGTTCTCCCGCAAACCGATCTTCGAATACATGGGGCTCGTCGGCGCCACCATCGCGATCACCGGCCTGTCCGTGACGGTGTGGGCGCACCACATGTTCGCGACCGGCGCGGCACTGCTGCCGTTCTTCGCATTCATGACCTATCTGATCGCCGTACCCACCGGCGTGGAGCTCTTCCCCGTGTTACCGCGTCGCCGGCACCACCAGACCGGGGAAGTCGGCGACGAACGGGCCGAGGTCCTGTGCCGCATGTCGAAAGCGCGAAGGTGCACGTCCATGACGATCTGGGTCCACGGTCATGCACGCCAGGCGTAAGGGAAGCACCCGAAGGGCACAGCCGAGCGGGGAAGTCCCCGATGGCCCGCCGCGTGCCGCGTTCAGGCAGTCAGGAGCGAGTCGTCCTCCACGCGAGCGCCCGGCAGGCAGTGGCGGGCCGCGACAAGGGCCGCCTCGATGTCGCGCGTACCGGTCGATACACACAGGGTGTAGGCGACGTCCTCCATGCGCTGGCGCGCCTCGGCGCTGCCGTCTTCGGCGTGCAGGGCCCGCAGGGTCTCGTACTGCTCGACCAGATCCTTCAGCACTGCCGGGTGCGCCATCAGCATGGGAAGCTCTCCTTCACCAGATCCAGGTGGGTACTACATCCATCGTTTGCCCCACGCCTGGACCGCCATGCCGACATATTTTCGGTCATCATCGGAGGGCGCAGCGCGGTCGGTGGGCAGGGCTTGTCGGTGCCGATGCTCACCGCTTCGCCCCGTGCGAGGCGCCCTCCCCCGCCCGGCAGGTGGCCGAATCCATACGGGCAGCGGCCCAGGACTGCACGATGATCTCGCGGTCGGTGCGCTGCGGCGATGTGGTGCGTCGTCGGCACGCCTTGGCGGGGTTCAGCTCATCGAGCTGCCGGTGAGTTGATGGATTCCTCCCGGCAGCTGCCATCGCAGAGTCGGCGCATTCCGGGAGGCGTGACGGGAACCTGGGCCCGTGAAGTCGTACCGCACAACTCCGGGCACCTCCGGCCCGGCCGGTCCGGCCACCGGGCCGTCGTAGAGGGTGATCGTCTCCCCTGACGCGTTGAAGGGATACACCGGTGACAGCGATGTCTCGGCGTTGAGGTCGGTTGATGCGGCAGACATGCGCCGCACCGCAGACGCTGCCACCGACACCGGCCGAGCCGGAGGACGCTTCAGCGTCCGGACCATCGCGCCGAGCTCGTCGCCGACCGACGTCACCGCTCGCCCGCGAGGTCGAGATCACCCCTGCTCGTCTCGGCCGCACCCTGAGCACCTCGGGGACCGCGCCAGGGAGGGGCGATCGGGTCGGAGACCGCCCGCCACCACGCCTCCCCCGGCAGGTTCCCCGTCGGCTCGAACGGCTCGCCCGGCTGCGGGAACGCCACCGCCTGGCCGGCCTCCTCGGCCGCGTCCCTCGTCCACTCCCCCGGCTCCGCCCACGCGTGCAGCGCCAGGTTGAACGTGCCCCAGTGGATCGGCAGCATCACGCCGCTCGCCCGGCCGCCCTGGAGATCCAGGTGGGTCCGCACGCCCTCTTCGGGGGTCATGTGGATGTCCGGCCAGAAATCGGAGTAGGCGCCGATCTGGATCATCGTGACGTCGAACGGCCCGTGCTCGGCGCCGATCTCGCGGAAGCCCGGGAAGTAACCGGTGTCCCCGCTGTGGAAGACGCGGTGCTCGGGCCCGGCGACCACCCAGGACGCCCACAGCGTGTGCTGCTGGTTGCGCAGGCCCCTGCCGCAGAAGTGCCGCGCCGGCGTCGCCGTCAGGGTCAGCCCCGCGACCTGCGTCGACTCCTGCCAGTCCAGTTCGCGGAGCCGGTCGGCGGGGACGCCCCAGCGCTCCAGGTGGGCGCCGACGCCGAGCGGCACCACGAACACCGTGCCGGTCCCGGCCAGCGCCTTGATGGTGGGCATGTCCAGATGGTCGTAGTGGTCGTGCGAGATGACCACGGCGTCGACCGGCCCGAGGGCCGCGAGCGGCACCGGCACGGGGTGCAGCCGCTTGGGCCCGGCGAAGGAGAACGGCGAGCACCGCTGGCCCCACACCGGGTCGAAGAGCACGCGTCGCCCGTCGAGCTCGGCGAGGACGCTGGAATGCCCCATCCAGGTGATGCGCAGTCCGTCGGCCGGCGGCTTCGCGAGGTCCGCGAGGGTCGTGGCGTGCACGGGGATCGTCCCGGCGGGGCCCCGGCGCGCGCGCTCCTCCTTGCGGAAGTAGACCTTCGCGAACTCCTTCCTGGAACCCGACGGCCTGATGCGCGCCCCCACGGGGTTGCGGAAGGACCCGTCGGCCACGGAGAAGTTCGGCGACCTGCGGATCCGCGCCAGCCGCGCGCCCGCCGGATCCGCGCCGAAGGCGGGGGTCCGCAGGGTGCGGAGCCCGGGAATCAGGGACCGGGACACGGGACCTCCAGAAAGGGGGGACTGGCCTCCCATTATGTCCACCGCCCGTGCTGCCACATTCCCGCGGGGCCGACGTGCGGCACCCGGCGGCCGCGATGTCACATTCCGCGGGCCGTGATCCGTCCCTTCAGTAGTCCGGTGAACGACACCGGAGGACGACGTCCGGCGAGCACCGCCGGCGGACGACATCGGAGGTGGCCCCATGGCCCGCATCTCGCTCACCCCGCGCCGCACCCTCTTCTTCCGCCTCATGGAGTGGTACTCCGAGCGCACCTACGGCAAGGTCCTCGACCCCGGCAGGGCCCTGGCCCACCACCCGCGCGCACTGTGGACCTACCTCCGCTTCGAGCAGGGCGTGGCCAAGTGGAACAAGCTGGACGCCGACCTCAAGGAGCTCGCCGTACTGGCGTCGGCCGCCTCGATCGGCTGCGCGTGGTGCATGGACTTCGGCTACTGGGAATCGCACCGGCGGGGCATGGCCCCCCGGAAGCTGCGGGACGTCCCGGCCTGGCGGGACAGTGAGGCGTACACCCCGCTGGAGCGCGACGTCATGGAGTACGCGGAGGCGATGACCGCGAACCCGCCGACCGTCGGGGACGAACTCGCCGAGCGCCTGCGCACCCGCCTCGGTGAGCCCGCCTTCGTCGAACTGACCGCCATGATCGCCGTGGAGAACTACCGCTCCCGGTTCAACTCCGCCCTCGGCCTGACCAGCCAAGGCTTCAAGGACTCCTGCGACCTGCGGGACCAGCGGGACCTGCGGGACTTGCGGGACCAGCCGGATACGGCGGCCCGGTGAGGCGGCGGCCGGGCGCCGCGCGCGCCGCTCGGTGCCGGCCGGCTCGTTCGGGGGGCGTACGCCGGGCGTGGGTAGGGTGCTCGGCGTGAAAGGCGTGCGGTTGAAGGTGTCGGAGCGGCGGGCGGAGATGCTGGCCGCCACCGTCGAGCAGATCGAGGCGCGGGGTGTGGCCGCCGTGCGGATCGCCGATGTCGCGGCGGCCCTCGGGGTGAGCAACGCGCTGGTGCTCTACCACTTCTCGTCCAAGGAGAAGCTCGTCGCCGCCGCCTTCGAGCACGCCGCCCGGCGCGATCTGACCCGGCTCCGCAAGCTCCTGGGCCGCCGCACGTCGGCGGTCCGCCGGCTGCGCGCGGCCGTACGGTGGTACGCGCCGACCGGGCAGGCCAAGGGCTGGCGGCTGTGGATCGAGGGCTGGTCGGCGGCCCTGCGCGAGCCGACGCTACGCGCGGTGACCGGCGAGCTGGACCGGCAGTGGAAGGCTGCGCTGGCCGAGGTCATCGCAGAGGGCGCCGCCCGGGGCGAGTTCCGGTGCGCGGACCCCATGGGAGCGGCGCTGCGCCTCACCGCCCTCCTCGACGGGCTCGCCGTGCAGATGACGGCCTACGAGGGGGCGGTCCCCCGCGCCCGGGCCCGTGGCTGGGCGGACGAGGCACTCGCCCGCGAACTGGGCCTGAACCGCGAGGAATTGACCGCCGCGTAGCCCGACGCCGACTCTGGCGCCCACCTCGCGGGGCGCCCACCTCGCGGGGCGCCGGGGCCGCAGGGCGCCGGGGGCGCGGGGGCGCGGGGGCGCGGGGGCGCGGGGCGCCGGGGCGCCGGGGCGCCGGGGCAGCAGAGCATCAGGCGTCTGACCGCCGCGCAACCGGCGCCCGCGCCCGCCGCAACAAACGCCGGGCGCCGGCGACAGCAGAGGGCCGAGCCAGAGCGCCAGGCCGACGAGGCGCCGATCCCCGGAACGGCCGGCGTGGGCGTCGCAGGGACCCGGCGGCGGGGCGTTACAGCGGCAGCAGGTCCGGGCGCTTGGCCAGTACGCGGTCGCCCGAACTCTCGCCCCGGATGCGTCGGCCGATCCACGGCACCAGGTACTCCCGCGCCCAGTGGACGTCGTCGCGCCGCAGATCGAGCGTGCCGCGCGGCGGCAACGGCGGCCACGCCTGGTCGGGGTCCGCAGGCACTTCGAGGCCGAGGACCTGGCCGGCGCGCAGGGCCACGCGCGTGTGCCCCTCGGCCGAGAGGTGCAGCCGGTCGCCGTCCCACGCGCGACGGTCCTGCACGGTCTTGAGGGACCACAGGTCGAGCACGGGGCAGCCGTAGCGGTCCGCGATCGCCCGGACATGCATGTTGTACGTGGCGATCTTGCCGCGCAGATGCTTGAGGACCGCGACGCCACGCGTGTCGAACCCGGTGGTCACCATGACCGTGCCGACGGCCGACGTCAGGTCGGCGACGGCCCGCTCGAAGCGCTCCGCCAGCTCGTCGGGGTCGGTGCCGGGGCGGATGATGTCGTTGCCGCCCGCGCAGAAGGACACGAGGTCGGGGGCCAGCTCCTTGGCCCGCGGCACCTGGTCGGCGACGATCTGGTCGAGCAGCTTGCCGCGCACGGCGAGGTTGGCATAGCGGAAGGTGTGCTCGGGTACCCGGTCGGCCAGCAGGACGGCGAGGCGGTCCGCCCACCCGACGAACGTACCGTCGGGGCCCGGGTCACCCACGCCTTCGGTGAAGCTGTCGCCGACCGCTGCGTAGGAGCTGAATACGCCGTTGTTGATGGGGTGATTGATGAAGGTTGTCGACTCTGCGCTCACGGAGTCATATCTTTCACCTCCCTAAGTGTCCTACGCCACCGTAGGGAGGGGTTGACGGAGGGTGAGATAACCCACCGGTCAAGATTCATTCAAAGGCGGAATAAGCACCGCTCCCCCTCGACGGTCCTGACGCCGCCCCCGTCGCACGCGTAGCGCCTGCTCCCCCGCCGCACCCGGCGCAACGGGCACACGCCGGCGTTCCTCGGACCCCGCGGCGGCGCGTCCGGACCCCGCGCAAGTACGCCCGCCGACGCGCGTCTTCGTCGGCCGGTGACCCCTCGGGCAACCGTCCGCACAGGGGGTGATCGGCCAGGAGACGGTGTCGTATCGTCGAAGGCGCATCCACCGGCGAGCCGCGCCGGCAGCCGAGCCCCGAGGAGAGCCCGTGACGCAGCAGGTCCCGCCGCCAGAGCTGTCAGAGCCCGAGCTGTCGGGGCCCGAGCTGTCGGAGCCCCAGCTCGCCGGTGTGCGCAACTTCCGCGACGTCGGCGGACTGCCCACCGCGGACGGCCGCCGCGTCCGCCCCGGAGTGCTCTTCCGCAGCGGCCACCTGGCGCACGCCACCGAGGCCGACGCCGTGTTCCTCGGCTCGCTGGGCCTGCACACGATCTTCGACTTCCGCAACGCCGCCGACCAGCGCCTCGAAGGCCCGGACATCGCCCTTCCCGGCGTGCGCAACGTGAACCTGCCGCTGACCGACCCGGCCGACGGCGCCGAGTTCTGGAAGATGGTCCGCGACGGCGACCTCGACCAGCTGCGCTCGATCCTGTCCGACGGGAAGGGTGCCGAGCGGATGTCGGCCTCGTACCGCACGATCATCAAGGACCGCACGGCCGAGCACAGCCGGGTGCTGCACGCGCTCGCCGAGGACAGCGTGCCCGCGCTGATGCACTGCGCCGCGGGCAAGGACCGCGCGGGTCTGTCGATAGCCGTGACGCTGCTGGCCGTCGGCGTCGAGCGCGACGCCATCGAGGCGGACTACCTGGAGTCGAACGCGGCCCACCGCCGCTACAAGGTGCGCCGCACCAGCGACTCCCCGAACGCGATGTCGCCCGAGGTCATGGAGCTGCTCAACCCGCTCTTCGACGCCCGCGCCGAGTATCTGGCGGCGGCCTTCGAGACGATCGAGCAGACCTGGGGCGGCACCGACGCCTACCTCTCCGAGGGCCTCGGGGTGAGCGCCGGGACCCGCGAGCGGCTGCGCGAGCGTCTTCTCGTCTGAGGCGGCCCGCGCTACTGGTTCTGGGCGCCCAGCTCGAACAGCAGATAGACGAAGGCCGCGAAGATGTGGCCGACCGCCACATAGATGATCAGCCGGATCCAGAGCGCCCGCGGGAACTTCTCCTCCATCGTGTTCTCTGCGGGCCGCTCCGGTCGGGCGGGTCCCTGCGGCTCGGGTTCGGTCATGTCGGTTCTCCCTGGGTGGGGCCGCCGAGGCACAGCGCGGTGGCGGGGCTCTGCAACAAGGTGTGGACGAAGAGGAGGTCGGCGCCGCTTCTGTCGGCGGCCGCGATCCGGTGCGGGGTCAGCGAGTCGAAGTGCGCGCTGTCGCCCGGCGCGAGGGTGTGCGCGGTGTCGCCGAGGCGCAGCCGCAGCCGCCCCTTGAGGACGTGCAGCCACTCCTCCCCGGGATGGACGCGCACGATGTCGCCCTGCGCCCCGTACGGCACGTGCACGCGCAGGGCCTGCATGCCGCGGCCCGGAGCGCCCGCCGGCCAGTACGTCCAGCCGCCCGCCGCGGTGGGCTCCATGTCCGCGGCGCGGACGACCGCGTCCTGGTCGGCGACCGTCTCGCCGAGCAGCTCGGAGACCGTCGTACCGTAGACGCGTGCGAGCGCGAGCAGCATCGGCAGCGAGGGCTGGCGCTGGCCGGTCTCCAGGCGGGACAGGTGAGCGGGCGAGAGCCCGGCGGTGCGGGCGGCGGCCTCCAGGGTGAGGGATGCCCGGCGGCGCAACTCGCGCAGCTGGGGCGCGACGGCGGGCAGCGGGTCTGCGGTCGCCGCCTCGGGCGGCTCGGGCGGCGGCTCGTCGGCCTCGGCGGGGCTCATACGCCGATTCAGCCAGAAGCTTGCCCCTGAGGCAACTTTCTTGCCTCAGGGGCAAAAAGCCGCCCGCCGGGGGTTCAGCGGTGGGTGACCGCCTGCTTCACCAGCGTCCTGCCGAAGTCCCACATCAGTCCGCCCCCGCTGTGCGCCTCGTCCATGACGGCGGTGAAGGCCGTGACGAAGCGCTCGACCTCGCGCTCCCCCACCGTCAGCGGCGGGATCAGCTTGATCACCTCCAGGTGGTCGCCGGAGACCTGGGTGAGGATGCGGTGCTTCTGCAGCAGCGGCACGACGACCATCTGCGCGAAGAGGCCCTTGCGGGCCGCCTGGAGCATCGACCAACGCCCGAGCAGCTTCAGTGACTTGGGCCGCCCGAACTCGATGCCGACCATCAGGCCGCGGCCGCGCACCTCGCTCAGCAGCTCGTAGCGGTCCACGAGCGCGGCGAGCCGGGACTTGAGCAGCTCACCCGTTACCCGGGCGTTCTCGACGATCTTCTCGTCGTCCATGACGGCGAGGACGGCGAGGCCCGCCGCCATGGCCTGCGCGTTGGAGCCGAAGCTCGCGGAGTGGACGAGGACCCGGTCCATGGACGAGTAGACCTTCTTGAAGATCCAGTCCTTGCCGAGGGTGGCGCCGACCGGCACATAGCCGCCGGACAGCGCCTTGGCGACGCAGACCAGGTCCGGCTCGACACCCGGCTCGTGCTGGTAGGCGTAGAAGTCGCCGGTCCTGCCGAGCCCGGTCTGCACCTCGTCGGCGATCAGCAGCGCCTTGTGGCGGTGCAGCAGCTCCTGGGCGGCTCGCAGATAGCCGGGCGGCGTCTCGTGCACGCCCTTGCCCTGGATCGGCTCCACGATGAGCCCGGCGACGTCCCCCTTCCGCAACTCCGCGGCGAGGGCGTCGAGGTCGCCGAGCGGCACGGCCGTGTCGGGCAGCAGCGGCGCGAAGCCGTCCCGGAAGCCGCTCTCGCCGTTGACGGAGAGCGACCCGGTGGTCAGCCCGTGGAAGGCGTGCGCGCAGTAGAGGATCCTCGGCCTGCCCGTCGCGTACCGGGCGAACTTCAGCGCGGTCTCCACGGCCTCCGTGCCGCTGTTGCCGAAGAACACCCGGTCCAGGTGCGGGCTGTACGCCAGCAGGCGCTCGGCGAGCAGGCCGGGCAGCGGCTGGCAGTCGAAGCGGGTGAGGTCGGCGAGGGAGGCGTCCAGGACGTCGTGCAGGGCCTTGCGGACGACGGGGTGGTGCCGGCCGAGGCCCATCACGCCGAAGCCCGCCAGCATGTCGAGGTAGTCGTCGCCTTGCGCGTCCCAGAAGTACGCGCCCTCGGCCCGCTCGTAGACCTTGTCGAAGCCGATGGTGCGCAGCATGCGCGGCAGTTGGTGGTTGAGGTGCCGGGCGTGCAGTTCGTACCGCTCGGCGCCCCGCTCGGCGAGGAGCCGGCCGAGGTCGAACTCCTTGGCCCCGCCGGGCCCCGCGCCGGGGTCGAGGTCCTTGGTCATGCGCTGTGCTCCTTGCCCGAACCCTGTTCGCCCGCGCCGTCCTTGGCCGCGAGCGTGGCGCTGATCCGGCCCGCGATCTCGACGGGCGTCAGACCGATGTCCGCGAGGACCTCACCGCGTTTGGCGTGCTCCAGGAACTGCTCGGGGATGCCGAACCTCCGTACCGGTACGTCGACTTCGGCGTCCCCGAGCGCGAGCGCCACGGCGGAGCCGACACCGGCGGCGCGGCTGTTGTCCTCGACGACGGCGACGACGCGGTGCCGCGCGGCGAGCCCGGGCAGTGCGGCGTCGACCGGTTTCACCCAGCGCGGGTCCACGACGGTGCAGCGCAGGCCGCGCGCCCGGAGCAGTTCGGCGGCCCGCAGACACACGGGTGCCATCACCCCGACCGCGACGAACAGGACGTCGGGGTCCGCTTCCCGGTGGAGCACGTCCATGCCGCCGATCCGGTCCAGGGTGGGGATCGCCGGGCCCACCGACTCCTTGGGGAAGCGGATGAGCGTCGGCGCGTCGTCGACCGCGACGGCCTCCCGCAGCTGCGCCCGCAGCTGGTCGGCGTCGCGTGGCGCGGCGATCCGCAGGCCGGGCACGACCTGGAGGATGGACAGGTCCCACATCCCGTTGTGCGAGGCGCCGTCCACGCCGGTGACCCCGGCGCGGTCGAGGACGAACGTCACTGCGCAGCGGTGCAGCGCGACGTCCATGAGGAGTTGGTCGAAGGCGCGGTTGAGGAAGGTGGCGTAGACGGCGACGACGGGGTGGAGGCCGCCGGTGGCCAGTCCCGCGGCCGAGACGACGGCGTGCTGTTCGGCGATGCCGACGTCCCAGACCCGGTCGGGGTAGGCGGCGGCGAACGCGGTCAGGCCGACCGGCCCCAGCATGGCGGCGGTGACGGCGACGACGTCCTCGCGCTCGGAGCCGATGCGGACGATCTCGTCGCCGAACACCGATGTCCACGTCGGCCCGCCGGTGGGCGCCAGGGGTTCGCAGGTGAGCGGGTCCATGACGCCGACCGTGTGGAAGCGCTCGGCCTCGTCGGCCAGCGCGGGTGCGCAGCCGCGCCCCTTCTCGGTGAGGCAGTGGACGAGGACGGGGCCGTGGAAGCGCTTCGCGCGGCGGAGCGCCGATTCGACGGCCCCCGTGTCGTGCCCGTCGATCGGCCCGACGTACTTGAGCCCGAGGTCCTCGAACATGCCCTGCGGCGCGAAGGCGTCCTTGAAGCCCTTCTTGGCGCCGTGCAGGGACCCGTAGAGCGGCTGTCCGACGACGGGGGTGCGCTGGAGCACGTCCTTGCCCCAGGCGAGGAACCGTTCGTAGCCGTCCGTGGTGCGCAGGGTCGCGAGGTGGTCGGCGAGGCCTCCGATGGTCGGGGCGTAGGAGCGTTCGTTGTCGTTGACGACGATGATCAGGGGCCGGTCCTTGGCGGCGGCGATGTTGTTCAGCGCCTCCCAGGCCATGCCGCCGGTGAGCGCGCCGTCGCCGATGACGGCGACCACATGGCCCTCCTCGCCGCGTGCCTGGCGTGCCTTGGCGAGCCCGTCGGCCCAGCCGAGCGCGGTCGAGGCGTGGCTGTTCTCGACGATGTCGTGCTCGGACTCCTCGCGGGAGGGGTAGCCGGAGAGGCCGCCCTTGGAGCGCAGTTTGGAGAAGTCCTGCCGCCCGGTGAGCAGCTTGTGGACGTAGCTCTGGTGGCCGGTGTCCCACACGATGCGGTCGACGGGCGAGTCGAAGACCCGGTGGAGGGCGAGGGAGAGTTCCACCACCCCCAGGTTGGGCCCGAGGTGACCGCCCGTCCTGGCGACGGCCTGCACCAGGAACCGGCGGATCTCCTCGGACAGTTCACCGAGTTCGGGCTCGGTCAGCGCCTTCAGCTCGCGCGGCCCCCGGATGGTTTCGAGAAGGGTCATGCTCGGGCCCCCTTGGTGGTTGTCCGTCAGCCGCGGCTTCCGGCGACTGTCTCGCGGGCGGCGCGCAGGGACTCCTTGAGGGAGCCCATGGTGGCCAGGACGGCGGTGGGTTCGTAGCCGCAGTGGGCCATGCAGTTGGCGCAGCGCGGGTCCTTGCCCCGGCCGTACTTGCTCCAGTCGGTCTCCTCGATGAGCTGGCGGTACGTGGGGACGTAGCCGTCGCTCATCAGGTAGCAGGGGCGCTGCCAGCCGAAGAGCGAGTAGTTGGGGATCGCCCAGGCGGTGCAGGGGAAGTCCGCCTTGCCCTCCAGGAAGTCCAGGAAGAGCGGGGAGTGGTTCAGCCGCCAGCGCCGCCGGTTGCCGCCGGCGAAGGCCTTCTTGAACAGCTCGCGGGTCTGCTCGACGCCGAGGAAGTGCTCTTGGTCGGGCGCCTTCTCATAGGCGTAGGCGGGTGACAGCATCATTTCGTCGACCTTGAGGTCGTCGTTGAGGAAGTTCAGGACCTCGATGATGGTCTGCGGGGTGTCCGTGTTGAAGAACGTCGAATTGGTGGTGACCCGGAAGCCGCGCTTCTTGGCCTCCTTGATGGCCGCCACCGCCTCGTCGAACACGCCCTCCTTCGCGACGGACTCGTCGTGCCGCTCCCGCATGCCGTCGATGTGCACGGCGAACGCGAAGTACGGCGAGGGCTGGAACTTGTCCAACTTCTTGCGCAGCAGCATGGCGTTGGTGCACAGGAAGACGTACTTCTTTCTCGCCACCAACTGCCGGACGATCTCATCGATCTGAGGGTGCATCAGCGGCTCGCCGCCGGCGATGGAGACCATCGGCGCCCCGGATTCGAGCACGGCGCCCACGGCCTGCGCCACCGGCATGCGCTGCTTGAGCACGCCGGCCGGGTGCTGGATCTTTCCGCAGCCCTCACAGGCGAGATTGCAGGCGTAGAGCGGTTCCAACTCGACGATCAACGGGAACTTCTCACGCTTGCGGAGCTTTTGTTCAAAGAGATACGTAGCGACCTTGATGGACTGGCGCAGCGGCATGGCCATCTGGCTCACCTCCGGGGGAGCAAAGAAGAACGGTGCCATTCGAAGAAAGCGGGGAGCACGGCACGAAGAACGCGGAACGCTGATATTCCACCGCGCACCGTGCCGATGCGGACCAGTTCGTACTGCGGGGCGTCCACGACCACCCGGACGGCGGCAACGGGCCGCCGGCCGGCGCGCACGGCGCGGCGCAGCGTCGCGGCGGACTCCATGTCCACGGCGATCGCGCCGGTGGCCAGCAGGGCGCCGCGCTCGGCGCCCCGCACGACGTGGTCGGAGCCGGTGAGCGGGCCGGTGTGGACGGTGCGGCCGGGCAGCGTCCGCACCAGCTCCTCGACCAGCACTCCGGTGTCCGTGCACGGGGTGCTGCCGCCCTCGTCCCTGGTCTCCTCGGCGACGACGAGGTCACCGGGGTGCATTCCGGGCGCCAGTCCCGCGCAGAAGCCGGTGGCCACGACGGACGCGCCGCGCAGGGGCGCGGTGCCGAGCGCCCGGCCGACGGCGCGCTCGGCGTTGACCGGACCCATGCCGGTGCGCAGGACGGTCATGGCCGCCGGGGCGCCGTCGCGGTCGCCCGTGCGCAGGGCGAGGCGCTCGATGCCGAGCGCGCAGGCGATCAGCAGCGGGGCGGGGCCCGGCCGGGCGGCCGGGGCCTCGGTCATCAGCCGGCCTTGGCGGGGCGGCCGGGGCTGCCCGCGAACGGCTCGCCGTTGACGTACCTGCCCAGCGCGGTGAGGGGGAACACATGGCGGTAGAGGTGGTAGTTGATGGAGAAGTCCCAGGGGAAGCCGGTGCCGGTGAAGTACGGCTCGTCCCACGACCCGTCCTCGGCCTGCGTGCCGACGAGCCAGTCGACGCCCCGCCGCACGGACGGGGTCTCGCGCTCGCCCGCCGAGAGCAGGGCGAGCAGCGCCCAGGCGGTCTGCGAGGCGCTCGACGTGCCGTGTCCGGCGAAGCCCCGGTCGCGGTAGGAGCGCAGGTCCTCGCCCCAGCCGCCGTCGTCGTTCTGCACCGACTCCAGCCAGCGCACGGCCCGGCGGATCGCGCCGTGCGAGGCGGGCAGACCGGCCGTGATCAGCGCGGGCACCACCGACCCCGTGCCGTAGACGTAGTTGACGCCCCAGCGGCCGAACCAGGCCCCCTCGGGCTCCTGTTCGGCCAGCAGCCAGTCGATGGCGCGCCGGGTGCGCGGGTCGTGGGACATGCCCTCGACGGCGAGCATCTCCACGACGTGCCCGGTGACGTCGGCGGACGGCGGGTCGATGACCTCGCCGAAGTCGCAGAACGGCAGCCGGTTGGGGAAGGGGCTGGTGTTGTCGACGTCGAAGGCGGCCCAGGCACCGTTCCTCGACTGCATGCCGAGGGTCCAGCGCACCCCGCGCTCGATGGCGTTCTCCACGCGCTCCTTGTCGGGGTGCGCGACCCGGCGCAGCGCCAGAGCGACCTCGGCGGTGTCGTCGATGTCGGGGTAGTTGTCGTTGTGGAACTCGAACGCCCAGCCGCCGGGGGTGAGTTCGGGTCTGCGCACCGACCAGTCGCCGGGCCGCACCACCTGCTCGCCCAGCATCCAGTCGGCCGCCTTGATCAACTGGGGGTGGTCGGCGGGCAGTCCGGCGTCGGCGAGCGCGATGGTGGCGAGGCAGGTGTCCCACACGGGCGACTGGCAGGCCTCGATCATCCGCGCGCCGTCCTCGCGCCACACCGCGAACCGGTCGAGCGAGGCGAGCCCGGCCTTCAGGACCGGGTGGTCGAGGTCGTAGCCGAGCAGGTGCAGGGCGATGACCGAGTAGACGGCGGGCGGCTGGATCCCGCCCCAGCAGCCGTCGTTCTCCTGGCGCTCGATGATCCAGCGCGCCGCGCTGTTCATCGCGGCCCTGCGCAGCCGGCGTGGCGCGACCTTGTGGTAGACGTGCAGCGCCTTGTCCAGGCGTTGGAAGACGCCGTCCCAACTTCCCACCGGGGCGAGGGCCTTCGCGGGGTTCGGGTCGCTCGCGTCGGTGTGCAACTCGTCGAGCGCGAAGGGGGCGGGGCGCACGGGCCGCTTCGCGGAGACGACGGTGAGGGGCACTATGGTCTGCCGGGCCCAGCAGCCGAAGTCGTAGATGTTGAGCGGGAGCCACTTGGGGAAGTAGATGAGTTCCGGCGGGAGTTCGGGCAGGTCGTCCCACTTCCACCAGCCGAACAGCGCGAGCCAGATGCGGGTGAAGACGCGGCTCGCCGCGATGCCGCCGCGCTCGCGGATCCAGGCGGAGGCCCGGGCCATGTGCGGATCGTCGGGCCGGTCACCGGCAAGCCGCAGCGCGACGTAGGCCTCGATGGTGGCGGACAGTTCGCCGGGGCCGCCGAAGAACGTGGCCCAGGTGCCGTCGTCGCGCTGTTCGCCGCGGATGAAGAGCGCCGCGGCGCGCGTGGTGCGCTCGTCCCTGATGCCGAGGAACTGCCGCAGGAGCAGGTCCTCGGCGTCCATGGTCACATTGGTTTCCAGGTCGCCCTTCCACCAGCCCGCGGCGTCCTGCCGGGAGAGCAGGAAGTCGACCGAGCGCTGTATGGCGCGCGCGGCGGCCTCCCGTGCTCCCGCTGTCGCGTCACTCGCGTGGACGGGTGGGCCGGCCGAGGCCACGCGGGGCGTCACCGCTCCGGTGCTTCCGTCGGTCGTCGCTGTCATGGCTTCCCCTTCGTGCAGTCGTTTCCTCTGCTGTGGGTCCGCCGTCGGCCGACGCGAAGCGCCGGCCGGCGACTGCGAGTCATATACGGGCGATGGTGATCATCTCTTTCGTACGACGACGAAGTCGGCGAGCGCGACGAACTGCGCCCGTACCCGGTCGGGCATCTGGACGGTGTCCAGTGCCTCGATGGCGATGGTGTGCTGGCGCCGGGCCTCCTCGGCGGTCCAGGCGCGCCCGCCGGCCTCTTCGATCAGGGCGGCGCGCGCGGCGAACTCCTCCTCGGAGAAGCTCTCGAAGTCACTGCTCTTGGCGTCGGCGGCGAGCAGTTCGCCGAGGCGCTCGGAGGCGGGGCCGCCAGCGGCGAGCGCGGCGACGACGGGCAGGGACTTCTTGCGCTGGCGCAGATCGCTCCACGTCTGCTTCCCGGTGGCCTCGGGGTCGCCCCAGATGCCGAGCAGGTCGTCGACGGCCTGGAAGGCGAGGCCGAGGTGGTAGCCGTACTTCTCCAGGACGTCGGCGGTGTGGTCGTCGGCACCGCCGAGGACGGCGCCGATGGAGGCGGCGCAGGCGAGCAGGGCGCCGGTCTTGTTGCCCTCCATCTCCAGGCACTCCTCGACGGTGACCCGCTCGCGGTGTTCGTAGGAGATGTCCTGCGCCTGGCCGTCGATGAGGGCGCGGGTGGCGGTGGTGAGGCGGCGCGTGGCGCGGCCCGCCTCGACGGTGCCGATCTCCAGCAGGATCTCGTTGGCGAGCGCGAAGAGGGCGTCGCCGACGAGGATGGCCTGCGCGGGGCCGTGCACCTTCCACACGGTGTCGCGGTGGCGGCGCTGCTCGTCGCCGTCCATCAGGTCGTCGTGCAGCAGCGAGAAGTTGTGCACGAGTTCGACGGCGACCGCGCCGGGGACGCCGACCTCGGGGGCGGCGCCCGCGGCCTCGGCGGAGAGCAGGGCGAGCGCGGGGCGCACGGCCTTGCCGCCGTCGCCGTCGGACGGGTTGCCCGCGGCATCGATCCACCCGAAGTGGTAGGCGGCGACGGTGTCCATGGGCGGCGCGAGGCGGTCCACGGCGGCCCGCAGCACCGGGGTGGCCAGCGCCCTTCCGCGCTCGAGCAGTGAGGTCACGTCCACCGTGTCGGCAGCCGTTTCGGCCGAGGGCACAGTCGGCACAGTTTCTCCTCTTGTTCCGGTGCTGTTTCTCTGGGGACCTGACCCCAGAAGGTCGAGCTTCACGCCGTCGCCTCCTCATACGCGAAGAGGTGATCACGGGGGCGGTCGAGGGTGGAGAGGGCGGCGCTCGCCGCGCCGATGCCGCTGCGCACGGCGCTCTCCATGGTCGCGGGCCAGCCGGTGGCCGTCCACGCGCCCGCGAGGTAGAGGCCGCGGGCCTTGGTGCGGGCCCCGGGCCTGAGCCTGCCGACGCCGGGGGTGGGGGCGAAGGTCGCCGTGCGCTCGCGGGTGACGAAGAAGTCCCGCACCTCGGCGCCGTGCGCGGCGGGCAGCAGCCGCTCCAGCTCGGGCAGATAGCGTTCGCGCAGCGCGGCGACGGGCGCGTCGATCTCGTCCTGGGCGGCGGACTGCGACAGCGCGAGGTACTGCCCGTCGGTGAGACCGGACGCCTCGGTCCGGTCGAAGACCCACTGGACGGGTGTGCCGAGCGCGGCGAAGAAGGGCTGTTTCAGCACCTTCCTGTCGTACACGACGTGGACGTTGAGGATCGGCGCGTCGTCGATGTCGAGGAGCCGGTCGGGCTGGTCGAGGGCGCCGTCGGGCAGCAGGTCGTGCGCCTCGTGCTGGGGCACGGCGAGCACGACGGTGTCCGCCTCGACGGCCTCGCCGGGCAGCTCCACGCGCCAACCGCCATCGCCCGTACGGGTGACGGCGGTGACGCGGGTCCTCAGTTCGGTGCGCACCCCGGCGGCGTCGAGCGCCTTGCGGGCGAGCTTGTCGTGCAGGTCGCCGAGGGGCACCCGGGACCAGCCGATGTCGGCGGCGCCCGGGTCGGATAGCAGCCCGGTCTTGAACACCATCGCGGCGAGGCCGAGCGAGGCGTCGCCCGCGACGGCGTTGAGCGTGGCGACGCCCACGAGGTCCCACAGGGCCTCGACGGCGCGCGGCGACTGGCCGTGGGCGGCCAGCCAGCTGCCGAAGTCCTGGCCGTCGAGGACGGGGTCGGCCGGGTCGAGCCCCTTGAGGGCGAGCGCCGCGCGCCCCACCTTGGCCCGCTCGGCGAGCGAGAGGTGCGGATACGTGGCGAGGCTGGCCGCCAGATGGAGCGGCACGGGCAGCTCGGCACGGCGCAGCCGGCCGAGGCGGTTGCGGTCGGCGTCGAGCACGGGCACGTCGAGACGTTCCTGCACGGGGGCCAGGTGCGCGCCCCCGACGCGGTCGAGGAACCACCGGTAGGCCGTGCAGCAGCGCAGATAGACGTGCTGGCCGTTGTCGACGGTCAGCTCGCCGCGCCGGAAGGAGAACGCGAGGCCGCCGAGGCGCGGGCGTCCTTCGAGCAGGGTCACGCGCAGCCCGGCGTCGGCCAGCGAGAGCGCGGCGGTGATGCCGGCGAGGCCGCCGCCGATCACTACGGCGGCCGCCCCACCAGGGCGGCCCGCGCTGTCCGCACTCGGCCCGTCGGGCCGCATGTCCTCGCTGTTCACACGCTCTCCGTTTCGGCTGTCGCAGTCTGGGACGCGACCTTGGAGCGCGGGGTTGCCCACCGATCGGTTCGGGCCGCCCCGGGGCCGCCGCGCACGCGCTTCACACGCGCCTCCTGACGGCCCGGCGGGAGACGTTGCGCGCGTCGAGGCCGGACAGGCCGCGCACGGCGACGTACGCCTTCTCGTGGCCCGGCAGCGAGACGCGGCCGCGCAGGACGGCCTCGGGCTCGCGCTCGATGCGGTCCAGCAGGCGGCGGTAGATGCCGGCCATGGCCGCGACGCAGGCGCCGCTGCGCCGGTCCAGCATGGGGAGCAGCCGGTAGCCCTCGGCGAACAGGGCGCGGGCGCGGCGCACCTCGAAGTGGACGAGGCCGGCGAAGTCGGATCCGGGGGGCGGCACGGCGCCCGAGAAGCCCGCGGCGCAGCCGAACTTCGCGAGGTCCTCGGCGGGCAGGTAGGTCCGTCCGCCCTCCGCGTCCTCGCGAACGTCCCTGAGGATGTTGGTCAGTTGGAGTGCGAGACCGAGCGTGTCGGCATACTCCGGCGCGCGCTCGGCATCGAGCGCCCCCTGTTCGGTGCCGAACACGCCGAGGGAGAGCCGGCCGATCGCCCCGGCGACACAGCGGCAGTAGGCCTTCAGGTCCTCCCAGGTCTCGTACGTCTCACCGCGTACGTCCATCTGGACGCCGTCGATGAGTTCGTCCAGGCCCTCCAGCGGGATGGGGAAGTGCGCCGCGGCGTGGGCGAGGGCGACGGCCACCGGGTCGGTGTCGTCCTCCCGCACGCGACCCGCGCGGACACGCTCGACGAGCTGCCGGGTCTCGTCCAGCCGGTCCGCCTTGACGCCTGGGGCCAGCGCGCCGTCACCGATGTCGTCCACGCGCCGCGAGAGGGCGTAGAGGGCGGACATGGCGCGCCGCTTGGGGGTCGGCAGCAGCCTGATGCCGTAGGCGAAGTTGCGCGCCTGCTGTCCGGTGACGGTCTCGCAGTAGCCGTACGCGGCGAGTACCGGCGCGGACAGCTGCGGATCTGACTCCACGGCCCGGCTCACCCCTTCCCTCGCAGAACCGCCCCGGCCTCGCGCAGCAGGCGGGGCCCGGTGGGCTTGGGCGGGCCGGGAAGCACGTCGTACCCGGCGTCGGCGATCGCGCGGACCGCAGCCCTCCCCCCGGCCACGAACCCGGCCAGCAGCAGCTTCAGCCTGCCGTGGACGCTACCCACCAGGGGGGTGCCTTCATTCAGGAGGTGGCGGGCGCGTTCCGCTTCGTATGCGACCAGTGCGCGCGCCGATGCGCCTGCTGTGGGTGCGGCCAGGTCGGCCTCGCTGACGTGGAAGCGCAACATGTCCTCGATGGGCAGGTAGATGCGGTCGCGCCGCAGGTCCTCGGCGACGTCCTGGAGGTGTTCGACGATCTGCAGACCGGTGCAGACGGCGTCCGACAGGCGCAGCCGCTCGGGGGTGGCGGTGCCGGTGATGGCGAGGACGAGGCGGCCGACGGGGTTCGCGGACAGTGCGCAGTACGCCACGAGGTCGTCGTACGTCTCGTAGCGCGTGACGTGCTGGTCCTGGCGGTTGGCCGCGATCAGGCCGAGGAAGGGGTCGACGGTCACGGCGCCGCGGTCGGCGGCGGGCCGCAGCGCCCCCACCAGCGGGTGGCCGGCCTCGCCGCCGCCGAAGAGCGTGCGCAGGTCGGCCTCGACCGCGTCGAGCAGGCGCAGCGGGTCGGCGTCCGCCGGGTCGAGGCCCAGGTGGCGGGCGTGCGCCGCCTCGGGCGCCAGGTCGCTGTCGCCGATGTCGTCGATGAGCCGTACGACGCCGTAGACGGCCATGAGGTCCTCGCGCCAGGCCCGGGGCAGGAAGAAGGGGGCCACGGGGAAGTTCTCGGCCGCGGCCTTGTCCAGGACGGCGGATGCATCGCGGAGCCGGAGATCGTCCGTAGCCATTGCCGTCACATCTCCCGTTCTACACTGCCGACCCAATACATCCCATTTCGGACACGCCGCCCAGCCCCGCCCGAGATGGACCGCGCCCCCGGCCGGGGAACCGCGCGATATCGCCCCACTTGCGGCGAATCAGCACCGGTACAGCTTACGTTGTACAACCCCACACGTACCGTCGGGGTGTTCGGCACATCACAACAACACACCGATTGGTGTCAACCTTCCGTGTACGGCGGCGAGTTGACGTGCCGCGAGGGGCTCGCGGGGCCCGGGGACGCGGCAGGGCCCCGCGGGGAAGATCCCTGCGGGGCCCTGCCGCCGGACGGGTGGTCCGCGATGGCGCGAACGGGTTACTTGCCCGTGAACTTCTCGTACTCCTTGATGACCTCGTCGGTCGGTCCGTCCATGCGCAGCTCGCCGCGCTCCAGCCACAGCACGCGGTCACAGGTGTCACGGATGGACTTGTTGTTGTGGCTGACGAGGAAGACCGTGCCGGCCTCCTTGCGCAGCTCCCGGATGCGGGCCTCGGAGCGCTTTTGGAACTTGCGGTCGCCGGTCGCCAGGGCCTCGTCGATCATCAGGACGTCGTGGTCCTTGGCCGCCGCGATGGAGAACCGCAGGCGGGCCGCCATGCCGGAGGAGTAGGTGCGCATCGGCAGGGTGATGAAGTCGCCCTTCTCGTTGATCCCGGAGAAGTCGACGATGTCCTGGTAGCGCTCCTTGATCTGCTCGCGGGACATGCCCATCGCGAGGCCGCCGAGGATGACGTTGCGCTCGCCCGTCAGGTCGTTCATCAGGGCCGCGTTGACGCCGAGCAACGAGGGCTGGCCGTCGGTGTAGACCTTGCCCTGCTCGGCGGGCAGCAGGCCCGCGATGGCGCGCAGCAGGGTGGACTTGCCCGAGCCGTTCGAACCGATCAGGCCGATGGCCTCGCCGCGGTAGGCGGTGAAGCTGACGCCGCGCACCGCGTGCACCTTGCGTACGCCGCGCTCCTCGCCGCGCCGGAGGATGCGGCTCAGCGCGGAGGTGGCACTGCCCTTGCCCGTTCGCGCGCCGTTGACGCGGTAGACGATGTGCAGCTCGTCGGCGATGACGGTGGGGATGTGCCCCTTGCCGGCGTTCTTGCCGAGGCTGACCTCGGCGCTCTTGTCATCAGCCACGGCCGTACCGCTCCTCAGCCTTCCAGAAGTACACGAACCCGCCGGCGGCGAGCAGGACGGCCCAGCCCAGCGCGACGGCCCAGACGTGCGGCGGCAGATTCTGTGAGCCGTAGCCGTCGATGAGCGCGAACCGCATGAGGTCCATGTAGATGGCGGCCGGATTCCACTGGAGCACGTCCGCGATCCAGGCCGGATGCTTCTCCAGCATGACGGGGATGGAGAACATCACGCCGGACGCGTACATCCACGTACGCATCACGAAGGGCATCAGCTGGGCGAGGTCGGGGGTCTTGCTGCCCAGCCTCGCCATGATCATCGCGAGGCCGGTGTTGAAGAGGAACTGCAGCACCAGGACCGGCACGATCAAGAGCCAGGAGAGCTTCGGGTAGCTGCCGAAGCCGATCATGATGATGAACAGCACGATCATCGAGAACAGCAGTTGCTGGAGCTGCTGGAGCGAGAAGGAGATCGGCAGCGAGGCGCGCGGGAAGTGCAGCGCGCGCACCAGGCCGAGGTTGCCCGCGATCGCCCGGACGCCCGCCATCACCGAGGACTGCGTGAAGGTGAAGACGAAGACGCCGGTGACCAGGAACGGGACGTAGACCGCGCGGGGCATGCCCCGGTCGGCGCCCAGGATCAGGCCGAAGATCAGGAAGTAGACGAGCGCGTTGAGCAGCGGCGTCGCCACCTGCCACAGCTGACCCAGCTTGGCCTGGCTGTACTGGGCGGTGAGCTTTGCCTGGGAGAAGGCGAGGATGAAGTGACGCCGTCCCCAGAGCTGGCGGACGTACTCGAAAAGTCCGGGCCGGGCGCCGCTGACGGTCAGACCGTACTGGGCGGCGAGCTCGGCCCGGGAGAGCCCGTCATCGGGCGGCGGTGTCGACGGGGACGCTGTCACCGCGACTCCGCCGTCATGCGTTGTCTCACTCACGAGTGGAAACTTTCGTCTTCAGATGCGCAGCCGGTCGGGCGTAGGCCTGGGCCAGGGACCGGGGTATGGCCCAGATGCTCTCAGATCCGAGCTTGTCAGATGACAGGAGGTCGGCCCAGTCGCGTCAGCCGCCACACCGTACGCCACTTCATGGGAGAGCGCGGTCCGCACGGTGTGCTCCAGCCCTCCTTGAACCCGCCGAACCAGGCCTTCAGCGCGGGCCCCGAGGGCCGCCGGGCGAGGGTGAGCAGCATCCAGACGCCGAGGTAGACGGGGACCAGCGGCGCGGGGAGGTTGCGGCGGGCCAGCCAGACGCGGTTGCGGGCGACCATCCGGTGGTAGACCGCGTGCCGGGAGGGCGCGGTCGTGGGGTGCAGGAGCACCATGTCGGACCGGTAGTCGATCATCCAGCCGGCGTCCAGGGCGCGCCAGGCGAGGTCGGTCTCCTCGTGGGCGTAGAAGAACTCGCCGGGGAGCGGGCCGACCTCGGCGATGACCTTCGTGCGGACGGCGTTGGCGCCGCCGAGGAAGGTCGTCACGCGCGAGGAGCGCATCGGGTCGGAGGCCCGCAGCCGCGGCACGTGGCGCCGCTGGGTCTCACCGGTGTCCGGGTCGGCGATGCGGAAGCTGATGATGCCGAGCCGCGGGTCGGCGGCGAAGGCCTCGCGGCACAGCCGCGCCGTGTCCGTGTGGGCGAGCAGGCCGTCGTCGTCCAGGAAGAGCAGGACGTCGACGTCGGTACCGCCGGGCCCGAAGGCCTCGATGCCGACGTTGCGGCCGCCGGGGATGCCGAGGTTCTCGGGCAGTTCGACCGTGCGGACGCCGTCGGGCACGTCCGGCACGGGGGCGCCGTTGCCGACCACGACCACCTCGACCGGGTCGCCGTCCTGCTTGGCGACCGAGTCGAGGAGGGCGCGCAGCTCCTGCGGCCGGTTGCCCATCGTGATGATGACGGCGCCGACCTTCAGCTCATGTGCCGGGGTGTTCACTTCAACCTGCTCGATACGAGGATGGACACGAGGTGGAGCAGGGTCTGGAGCATCGCGATGCCCGCGAGGACCGCGACGCCGACGCGCGAGAAGAACAGGTCGCCCCGGACCTGGTCCACGATCGCGAGGGCCAGGATCAGCAAGGACGCCTCGACGCCGAGGATCAGCCGGTGGAACTTCAGCGCGGCGGCCGCCCTGCGGGCCAGCGCCATGCCGGAGGAGCGCGGCTCGGACGCCGACTCCTTGACCGGCTCCTTGCCCGTCTGGTGGCGGGCGACGCCGACGAGGTCGGTCTCGGCCTTGATCAGGATCGCGCCGAGGGCGGCCAGGGTGCCGAGGAAGGCCCACAGCCAGTCGATGCGCCCCGAGCCCCACAGGTCGGCGGCGCGCAGCCCGAAGCCGACCAGGACCGCGGCGTCGCACAGATAGGCGGCGACCCGGTCGAGGTAGACGCCGGCCATCGAGTACTGCTTCTTCCAGCGGGCGATCTCGCCGTCGACGCAGTCGAGCAGCAGGTAGAGCTGGACCGCGAGCACGCCGAGCACGGCGCCCGTGATCCCCGGCACCAGCAGGGCCGGGGCGGCGAGGGCGCCGGCGACGGTCATCACGTAGGTCAGCTGGTTGGGCGTGACCCGCGTGTTCACCAGGTGCCGGTCGATGCGCAGGGACACCTCGCGCATGTAGAGCCGGCCGGCCCAGTGTTCGCCGCTGCGCCGGTCCTTCACCCCCGGGGGGTGAACGACCGGGCGGAGCTCAGCTACCGATGGTTTTTGCATAGTCGGCGTATGCGTCCCTGATCTGGTCGGTGGACAGGTCGAGGTGTTCCAGGATGGTGTAGCGGCCCGGGCGGGTCTGCGGAGCGAACTCCACGACCTTCACGAACTCCGCCACGGTGAAGCCGATCTCCTCCGGCAGCACGGGCAGGCCGTGGCGGCGCAGCACCGAGGCCATGTACGCCGACTCCTCGCGGGCACCGCGCAGGTGCATCGCGAAGGCCGCGCCGAGGCCGCACTGCTCGCCGTGGCTGGCGGCGCGCTTGGGGTAGAGGAGGTCGAAGGCGTGGTTGATCTCGTGGCAGGCGCCGGACGCCGGGCGGGAGTCGCCCGAGACGGACATCGCGATGCCGGTGAGGACCAGGCCTTCGGCGAGGACCTGGAGGAAGGCGTCGTCGCCGACCCCGCCGGGGTGGCGCAGGACGGCCTCACCCGCTTGGCGGGCCATGGCGGCCGCCAGGCCGTCTATGTCCTCGCCGCGCTCCCGGGCGGCCAGCTCCCAGTCCGCGATCGCGGAGATGTTGGACAGGGCGTCGCCGATGCCGGAGCGGACGAAGCGGACGGGCGCCTCCCGGATCACATCGAGGTCGATGACGACCGCGATGGGGTTCGGCACGCCGTACGAGCCGCGGCCCGCGTCGTTGTCGAGGGTCGCGACGGGCGAGCACAGGCCGTCGTGCGACAGGTTCGTCGCGACGGCGACCAGCGGCAGGCCGACGCGCGCCGCGGCGAACTTGGCGCAGTCGATGATCTTGCCGCCGCCGAGGCCCACGACCGCGTCGTAGCGGCCCTTCTTCATGGCGTCGGCGAGCTTGATGGCGTCATCGAGGGTGCCGCCGCCCACCTCGAACCACTCCGCGCCGGGCAGCGACGGCATGAGGCGGTCGCGCAGGACCGCACCGGAGCCACCGCTGATGGCGATGGCGAGCTTGCCGGTCGACGAGCAGATCCGCTGGTCGGCGAGGACACCGGCCAGGTCGTTGAGCGCCCCCGGCCGGATGTCGACGACGACCGGCGAGGGGATGAGCCTCGTCAGTACTGGCACGCGATCTCCCGGCCCTTGGTGAGGTCGTCGTGGTTGTCGATCTCGACCCACTTGACGTCACCGATCGGGGCCACGTCCACCTTGAAGCCGCGGTTGACCAGCTCCTGGTAGCCGTCCTCGTAGTAGAGGTCGGGGTCGCGCTCGAAGGTGGTCTTCAGGGCGTCGGCCAGCTCGTCGGCGGCGGAGCCCTCGATGAGGGTGACGCCGATGTACTCGCCGGTGGCCTCGGAGGGGTCCATCAGCTTGGTGATGCGCTGGACGCCCTTGGCGTCGTCGACGATGACCTTCATCTCCTCGTCGGCGAGCTGCTTCACCGTGTCGAGGGCAAGGATGATCTTCTGGCCGTTGCCGCGGGCGGCGAGCAGCGTCTTCTCGACGGAGACGGGGTGCACGGTGTCGCCGTTGGCGAGGATCACGTCGTGCTTGATGGCGTCACGGCCGCACCACAGGGAGTAGGCGTTGTTCCACTCCTCGGCCTTGTCGTTGTCGATCAGGGTGAGCTTGAGGCCGTACTTCGCCTCCAGGGCCGCCTTGCGCTCGTAGACGGCCTCCTTCTTGTAGCCGACGATGATCGCGACCTCGGTCAGGCCGATCTCGGCGAAGTTGCCGAGCGTCAGGTCGAGGATGGTGGTGTCGCCGTCGACGGGCACCAGGGCCTTGGGCAGGGTGTCCGTGTAAGGGCGAAGACGCCGTCCGGCGCCGGCCGCCAGCACGAGGCCGATCATGCGGGTTCTCCTTCATCGTGTACGGCGGGTGCGCCCTGTTTCTCTGCGGCGACCCAGAAGCGGATGCTCTCGACGAGCACCACGAGTGCCACGGCCACGGCGAGTGCCGTGAGCGCGACGGGGAAATCTGCGGCGGGCAGCACAGCCGCCGCCAGCGCGACCACGAGGGTCCTGCCCTCCTGGCCGCCGATCGCGCGCACCAGCCAGGCCGGCGGCGCGCCGGTGCCGCCCTTGATGCGGTACACCGTGTCGTAGTGATGGTAGGCGACCGCGGCCACCAGTCCGAAAGCCGCCGGAAGCGCCCCGTTCACGTCCGCCTTGGCCGCCAGGACAAGGATCGTGCCGTATTCGGCGGCGCGGAAGAACGGCGGGACGAGCCAGTCGAGGGCGGCCTTGAGGGGCATGATCAGGGCGAGCCCCGACAGGGCGATGTACAGCGCGGCGGCGGCCACGACCACGGGGCTGCCGTAGGGGCCCGCCAGCGCCGCGCCGACGAGTACGGCGCCGCCGACGAAGGCGAGCACCGGGGCGGGACGCAGCCAGGTCACCCGTGGCCGCAGGGCGGCGAAGGCCGAGGCGAGGGGGCCGTTGTCGGCGAGGTCGGCGAGCGCCGTCGCGGCACGGTCGGTGCGGGTGGCCTTGCGGGTCAGCGAGCGCAGGACGCGGCCGGCGGTGGTGTAGCAGGCGGCGAGGGCGCAGCCGATGAGCAGCACGACGAGGGTGATGCGCGGGGTGGTGAGCGCGGTGAGCACGGCGATCAGCGCCCAGCGCTCACCGATGGGCAGCACGATCATCCGGCGTACCCAGACGGTCCACCCGACGCTGTCGAGCTTGTCGGAGAGGGCCGCGGTGGGGCTGGTGTTGGCCGTCGCGTCGTGGTTCGCCTCGTTGAAGGAGAAGTCCACGACGTGCCGGCAGGTCTGGAGCACCATCGCGCCGAGCGCCAGCGCCCATACGTCGTCTCCACCACGGGCGGCGCCGAGCGCGAGGCCCGCGTAGTAGGCGTACTCCTTGGCGCGGTCGAACGTGGCGTCGAGCCAGGCGCCGAGCGTCGAGTACCGCAGGGAGTAGCGGGCGAGCTGCCCATCGGTGCAGTCCAGGACGAAGGAGAGGATCAGCAGCAGGCCGGCGGCGACGAAGCCGCCGCGCGTCCCGGTCGCCGCGCAGCCCGCCGCGATCAGGGCGGTGAGCAGCGAGGCGGTGGTGACCTGGTTCGGGGTCAGGCCGCGGCGTGCGCACCAGCGGGCGAGGTAGCGGGAGTACGGGCTGATGGCGTACGTCGTGAAGAAGCCGTCCCGCGACTTGACCGCGGTGCGCAGGCGCACGGCCTCGTCGTCGACGGCGGCGACGGCCTGCCGCGCCTCGTTGCGGGTCTGGGGGTCGGTGGGCACGGTGGCGACGAGGGTGCCGAGTTCGGGCCGGTGCACGTCCGTCGCCTCGGCCGCCATGGCGGCAGCGAGGGAGTCCGGGAGCACCTCCGAGGCCGGGACGCCGCCGGTGGTGGCGCTCGTGCGCAGCGCGTGCGTCAGGGCCTTGCGGGCCTGTGGCCCGGCGGTGACGGCGCCGGGCACCGCCGCGGCGGTGAAGCGGGGGTCGGTGAGACCGAGGCGCAGCGCGTGGACGTGTCCGACGAAGCGGGCGTCGACGACGGCGACCCGCTGGTCACCCGGGACGGCGGCGAGCAGCGTCTCGGCGTCCGCAGCGTCGGAGGCGACCCGCACGTCGAAGCCGAGGGACCGCAGATCGCCTTCGAGCGGCGACCCGGGGACCGGCTGACCGGTGACGATGGCGGTCGACAGACGAACTCACTCCTTGATTCCCGGCACGGCTGGCGCCGGGCACGTGCGTAAGGGGGGGCGCCCCTGGCCTGGGCGGCCGGGCGGCACGTCGGCAGAGGCTATCGGATGATGGGAAGCGGGCGTTCACCACCCGTTCACGCCCCGATAAGGGCGGCCTGCCAGGGCCTGGGCCCGCACGATCATCATGGTGGATGGGGGCCCGCCCCTCCAAACCGCGCCCGTCCGGTGCCCGGCTTGCCCGCATAGGGCTCGCTTAGGGACGGGTGGCCCGGCCCCTTAGGGTGGGCGCCCATGACATGGCTGATCACCGGCGGAGCCGGATATATCGGGGCACACGTGGCGCGGGTCATGACCAGCGCCGGCGAGGACGTCGTCGTACTGGACGACATCTCCTCGGGGGTGCCGCAGCGGCTCCCCGCGGGTCTGCCCCTCATCAAGGGCTCCTCGCTGGACGGCGATCTGCTGCGCCGCGTCCTCGCCGAGCACGCCGTGACGGGGGTGGTCCACCTCGCGGCCCGCAAGCAGGTCGGGGAGTCGGTGGAGCAGCCGCTGCGCTACTACCGGGAGAACGTGGGCGGCCTGGTGACGCTGCTCGACGCGGTGGCCGAGGCGGGGGTGCGGCGGTTCGTGTTCTCCTCGTCGGCGGCGGTGTACGGCAACCCGCCGGATGTGGAGCTGATCGGCGAGGACACCCAGTGCACCCCGGTCAGCCCCTACGGCGAGACGAAGCTCGCCGGGGAGTGGCTGGTGCGCGCGGCCGGGCGGGCGCACGGCATCGCGACGGTGTGCCTGCGCTACTTCAACGTGGCGGGCGCCGCCGCCCCCGAACTGGCGGACACCGGTGTCTTCAACGTGATCCCGATGGTCTTCGACCGTCTCACCCGCGACGAGGCGCCCCGCGTCTTCGGCGACACCCACCCCACTCCCGACGGCACCTGCGTACGCGACTACGTCCACGTCTCCGATCTCGCCGAGGCCCACCTGGCGGCGGCCCGGCGGCTCACGGAGGGCGCGACGGGCGATCTGACGGTGAACATCGGCCGCGGCGAGGGTGTTTCCGTACGGGAACTGATCGACCTGATCGGTGAGGTGAGCGGCGACCGGCGGCCGGCGCTCGTCGAGCCGGCGCGCGCCGGTGACGCGCCGCGGGCCGTGGCCGACGCGCGGCTGGCCGCGCGGGAGCTGGGCTGGACGGCCCGGCTCGGGGTGCGCGAGATGGTCGAGTCGGCGTGGGCGGGATGGTGTCTGCACCACCCCGAAGCGCGCCGCGCCTGATCGTCGCGGAGCCCTGACCTGCGCCCCTTCCCTTGACGGCAATCGTTGCCATTTTCGCAGGTCAGGGCAGATGACAACGGTGTTCAGTGCCGCGTTGCCAGATACCCCCCACCCGTAGTTGACTGTGGTCGCGCGACGACCGGACAGCAGACCGAGGACCGATGCGGGAGGCGGGCTCCATGGGGGCTGGGCACGATCACGGACATACGCACGGCGCACCGACGACGGGTACGGCGGCCCATGCCTACAAGGGGCGGCTGCGGGCGGCGCTCGCCATCACCGTCACGGTGATGTGCGCCCAGATCGTCGGTGGCCTCATGGCGGATTCACTCGCGCTCATCGCGGACGCGACGCATATGGCGACCGACGCCCTGGGCCTCGGCATGGCTCTGCTCGCCATCCACTTCGCGAACAGAGCGCCCACGCAGAACCGCACCTTCGGTTACGCCCGCGCCGAGATACTCGCCGCGCTCGCCAACTGCCTGCTGCTGCTCGGCGTGGGCGGCTACGTGCTGTACGAGGCGGTCGAGCGGTTCATCACCCCGGCCCAGACGCAGGGCTCCCTGACCGTCTTCTTCGGCGCCTTCGGCCTGGTCGCGAACATGGTCTCGCTGGCGCTGCTGATGCGCGGCCAGAAGGACAGCCTCAATGTGCGCGGCGCCTTCCTGGAGGTGGTGGCGGACACCCTCGGCTCGGTCACGGTCATCGCCTCGGCGACCGTGATCATGCTCACCGGCTGGCAGGCGGCGGACCCGATCGCCTCGCTCGTCATCGGCGTCATGATCGTCCCGCGCACGGTCAAGCTCTTGAAGGAGACCTTGAACGTCCTGCTGGAGTCGGCGCCCCCGGGCGTCGACATGGCCGAGGTGCGGGCCCACATCCTCGACCTGCCCGGCGTCGAGGACGTCCACGACCTGCACGCCTGGACGATCACCTCGGGCATGCCCGTGCTCAGCGCACATGTCGTCGTCGGCTCCGACACCCTGGACTCGATCGGCCACGAGAAGATGCTGCACGAGTTGCAGGGCTGCCTGGGCGACCACTTCGACGTGGAGCACTGCACGTTCCAGCTGGAGCCGAGCGGCCACGCGGAGCACGAGCTGAAGCTCTGCCACTGACCGGGGCGGGCGGCTCGTGCCGACGAGGGCGTCCGCCCGCATGTCCCGGCGTGCATCCGCGCGCCGGGACATGCGGGTCCTGGAGTGCCTGGAGTGTCCAACGGGTACGGCAGACTTGAGGCTCGAACCGAAGCGAAGGATGAGTATGCCGATCACACCTGCCACCGCGGCGAACACCTCGTCGAACGGGAACGGCACCGGAGAAGAGATCTTGCTCGAACTCGTCGACGAGGACGGCAGGACGATCGGCACAGCGGAGAAACTCTCCGCGCACCAGGCGCCCGGGCAGCTGCACCGGGCGTTCTCCGTTTTCCTCTTCGACGAACAGGGCCGGCTGCTGATCCAGCAGCGCGCGTCCGGCAAGTACCACTCCCCCGGCGTCTGGTCGAACACCTGCTGCGGCCACCCCTACCCGGGCGAGGCGCCGTTCGCCGCGGCCGCCCGGCGCACGTACGAGGAGCTGGGTGTCTCGCCGTCGCTGCTCGCCGAGGCGGGCACCGTGCGCTACAACCACCCGGACCCGGCGTCGGGCCTGGTGGAGCAGGAGTACAACCACCTCTTCGTGGGGATGGTGCAGTCACCGCTGCGCCCGGACCCCTCCGAGGTCGGCCGGACCGCGTTCGTGACGGCCGAGGAGCTGACGGCCCGGCACGAGGAGGCGCCGTTCTCCGCGTGGTTCATGACGGTGCTCGACGCGGCACGGCCCGCGATCAAGGAGCTGACCGGGGCCGCCACCGGCTGGTAGCCGCCCGGCCCGTCCGCGTCCGCCGCCGGGCGGGACGGGCCCCGTCAGCGGCCGTGGCCGGGCTTCAGGGGCAGCGCCGCCCAGATGACCTTGCCCCCGCTCGCGGTGTGCTCCACGTCGCAGGCGCCGCCCGCCTCCTCGGTGATCTCGCGGACGATGAGCAGCCCCCGGCCGCCCGTCTGCCCGTGGTCGGCCACCAGCGCGGTCGGCCGGTAGGGATGGTCGTCCTCGACGGAGACCCGCACCCATTCGGCGCCGACCGCGACCTCGACCGCGAGCATCGGCGAGAGCAGGGCCGCGTGCCGCACCGCGTTCGTGACCAGCTCCGAGACGATGAGCAGCAGGCCCTGGATGAGGTCGTCCGAGGCCGGTACGCCCTGCCGGGCCAGCAGGTCGCGCACCGCGTGCCGCGCCTGGGGGACGGAGGCGTCGACGGCGGGGGCGGTGAAGCGCCACACCCCTTCGTACGGCACCTGCCCGTCCCCGCCGGGGAGTGGGCCGGGGCCCCTCCCGTCGTTCTCCATCGTCCGGTCGCCGCCCTCGCGCTCGATTGTCACCACATGTCGAGTGTTGGGAACGTACAGCTCCGGACCGCGCTACTGACCAGAAGTCAGCGATTAATGACGGGATTTGATCGAAGGCGTATGACAGCGTCAGTTGTACGACTGATTCTGTCCTCCTTGTTCGCGCTTCCCGGTTTCTTCAGGTTGTACGAGACTCACGATGCGGCGGCCGCCGATGCCGGTGGCGATCAGTCCCAGACCGTCGAAGAGCAGTGCCAGGGAGAAGAAGCAGCCGATGACGTACTGGCTGCTGCTCGGCCACTCGGCGAGCACCAGAACGCCGATGAGCAGACCGAAGGCCCCTTGCAGCAGGGTCAGGGCGAACTGGGGGCCGCGCACCACGAGGCTGCCGACCAGGCGGAACACCCCGCCGGTCAGGAAGAGGAGCGCCGCGAACATGGTCAGCGCCTCCGCCGCCACGTCGGGCCTGCGGATGATCACGACGCCGGCGGCGAGGTTCAGCGCGGCGACCACGACGCCCAGCCAGAAGAAGCTGCTGCCCCGCGACTGGACGGCGTGCAGCAGGCCGACGATGCCGCCGACCAGCAGGAGCCAGCCGAACAGGAGCATGGAGGTCAAGGTGGCGACGCCGGTGTAGACGAGGCCGACGATCCCGGCGACGGCCAGGATCACCCCCAGCAGCGCGAGCCAGCCGAAGCCGCGGCTGACCCGGGCGCCCTGGGCCCCGGCGCTGCCGGGCCGCGCGGATGTGGTGCCCCTACGTCGGAACATCAGGGTCTCCCTCTCGCTCGGCGACCCCCTTCTTGATCTTACGTTCGAGGGGTGCGGATAGCATCCGGCGCATGGAGCCGCAGCTGAGGCACACCGTCACCGACGGCGTCGCCACCGTCGTCATCGCTCACCCGGCCAAGCGCAACGCCATGACCGCGGACATGTGGCGCCAGGTGCCGCCGCTCCTGTCGGGGCTCAGCGCCGACCCGGGCGTGCGGGTGCTCGTGCTGACCGGTGAGGGCGCCACCTTCTGCGCGGGCGCCGACATCTCCTCGCTGCGCGGGTCGGCCGAGGGGGCGCAGGAGCTGGCGGTGCGGGCCGAGGAGGCGCTCGCGGCCTTCCCCAAGCCGACGCTCGCCGCGGTGCGGGGCTTCTGTGTGGGCGGTGGCTGCCAGCTGGCGGGGGCGTGCGATCTGCGGTTCGCGGACGAGGGCGCCTCGTTCGGGGTCACGCCCGCGAAGCTCGGCATCGTCTACCCCTCCTCGTCCACCCGGCGCCTGGTCTCGCTGGTGGGGCCCGCCACCGCCAAGTACCTGCTCTTCTCGGGCGAGTTGATCGGCGCGGAGCGGGCCCTGCGGACCGGTCTCGTCGACGAGGTGCTGCCCGCCGGCGGCCTGGACGCGCGGGTCGCCGACTTCGCCCGCGTCCTCGCCACGCGCTCCCAGCTGACGCAGGCCGCGGCCAAGGAGTTCGCCGCGGGACGCACGGACCGGGACGCCCACTGGACGGAGCAGGCGCGCCTCGGCGGCGACACGGCCGAGGGCGTCGCCGCCTTCCTGGAGCGCAGGCAGCCCCGCTTCACGTGGAGCGCCCCGACCGGGTGAGCCGGAGCCCCCCTGGGGGCGCCGGGCCTGGTCACAGGTGGTGGGAGGTCGTGGGACGGAAGGTTTTCCCCTCACATACCAACCAGTAGGTAACCTGTTGCCATGACCTCTACGACGCCCTCGTCCCCGGCCCCCGCGCTCCACCCGCGCGCCGGGCGCCGCTGCCACACCGTGCTGAACGCCACGCACTCGTCGCACTACTTCTCGCCGGACGTCACGCGGGAGCTGGCGGGGCTCGGGATCACCCACTCCGCCGCCGTGAACTTCGCGGTGCGCGCGGCGGCGCTCGGGGCCGTCGGCGCGGGCACGGTCGCCGCCACCTTCTACAACTACAAGTACGAGCTGGTCGCGGCGCACGTGCCGAGGATCTGGGACACCGCCTCCCCCGCGGAGGTCCTCGCGGCCCGGCTGCGCGGTGTCGACGCGACCCTGCGCAGGTTGCTCGGCGACGACGCGGTCGCCTCGCCGGAGATGGCGGAAGCCGCCCGTCTGGCGCTGCGCGCCACCGAGGCCTGCTCCCGCGCCGCGCGGCCCCTGTACTCCGCGCACGCCGACCTGCCGGTGCCCGAGGAGCCGCACCTCGCGTACTGGCACGCGGCGACGCTGCTGCGCGAGCACCGCGGCGACGGGCACCTGACCGTGCTGCTCGGCGCCGGACTCGACGGCCTGGAGGCGATGGTGACCCACACCGCCACCGGCAAGGGCACCGCCCCCAAGTGGGTCCTGGCCACCCGCGGCTGGAACCGGCAGGAGTGGGACGCGGCCGTGGAGCGGCTGCGCGGGCGCGGACTGCTGGACGGCGAGGGCGAGTTGACCGAGGCGGGCGTGGCGCTGCGCCGGGAGGTCGAGGCCGAGACGGACCGCCTGGACCGGGCGCCCTATGAGCACCTGGGCGTGGCGGGCGTCGAGCGGCTGACGGAGCTGGGCACCGCGTTCATCGGCACGGCGCTGGAGGCCGGCGCGTTCCCGGCGGATCTGGTCGGCAAGGGCTGAGACCGGGCTGGGACCGCGCTGGGACCGGCAGGGGTTTGCCGGTCTCAAGGGTCGGGCCCGCCGGGTCCGCCCCCCGTCGTCGGTGCCACCTGCCACAATTGCCCGGCAACCCCAGCGAGAAGGCGGTACCGGAACGTGGCAGCTTTGAAGACGTCCACTCCCTCGTCCATCGAAGGCAGGATCGCCGAGGAGCTCGGCGTACGGGAGCGGCAGGTGAAGGCCGCCGTCGACCTGCTCGACGGCGGTTCGACGGTGCCCTTCATCGCGCGCTACCGCAAGGAAGCGACCGAGATGCTCGACGACGCGCAGCTGCGCGCGCTCGAGGAGCGGCTGCGCTATCTGCGCGAACTGGAGGACCGGCGCGCGGCGATCCTCGACTCGGTCCGTGAGCAGGGCAAGCTCACCACCGACCTGGAGGCCCGCATCCGCGAGGCCGACACCAAGGCGCGCCTGGAGGACATCTACCTGCCGTTCAAGCCGAAGCGGCGCACCAAGGCACAGATCGCCCGGGAGGCGGGCCTGGAGCCGCTGGCCGACGGGCTGCTCGCGGACCCGGCCGTGGAGCCGAAGGCGGCCGCCGCCGCGTTCGTGGACGCCGGCAAGGGCGTGGCCGACCCGCAGGCCGCCCTCGACGGAGCGCGCGCGATCCTCGCCGAGCGGTTCGCGGAGGACGCCGACCTCATCGGTGAGCTGCGGGAGCGCATGTGGGTGCGCGGCCGGCTCGTCGCCAAGGTCCGGGAGGGCAAGGAGGAGGCGGGCGCCAAGTTCGCCGACTACTTCGACTTCGCGGAGCCCTTCAAGGAGCTGCCCTCGCACCGTGTGCTCGCCATGCTGCGCGGCGAGAAGGAGGAGGTCCTCGATCTCGTCCTGGAGCCCGAGGAGCCCGTGGAGGGCCCTTCCTCGTACGAGGGGATGATCGCCCGGCGCTTCGGCGTCGCCGACCGGGGCCGCCCCGGCGACAAGTGGCTCCAGGACACCGTGCGCTGGTCCTGGCGGACCCGCATCCTCGTCCACCTCGGCATCGACCTGCGGCTGCGACTGCGTACGGCCGCCGAGGACGAGGCGGTGCGGGTCTTCGCGGCCAACCTGCGCGACCTGCTGCTCGCGGCGCCCGCGGGCACGCGCGCGACGCTGGGCCTCGACCCCGGGTTCCGTACCGGCGTGAAGGTCGCCGTCGTGGACGCCACCGGCAAGGTCGTCGCGACCGACACGATCCACCCGCACGTCCCGGCGAACAAGTGGGACCAGTCGCTGGCGACGCTCGCCGGGCTCGCCAGGAAGCACGCGGTCGACCTGATCGCCGTCGGCAACGGCACGGCCTCGCGCGAGACCGACAAGCTCGCCGCCGAACTCATCGAGAAGCACCCGGAGTTGAACCTCACCAAGGTGATGGTCTCCGAGGCCGGCGCCTCGGTGTACTCCGCCTCGGCGTTCGCCTCTCAGGAGCTGCCGGACCTCGACGTGTCGATCCGCGGCGCGGTCTCCATCGCGCGGCGGCTCCAGGACCCGCTGGCGGAGCTGGTGAAGATCGACCCGAAGTCGATCGGCGTCGGCCAGTACCAGCACGACCTGTCGGAGGTGAAGCTGTCGCGTTCGCTGGACGCCGTCGTGGAGGACTGCGTGAACGGCGTCGGCGTGGACGTGAACACCGCCTCCGCCCCGCTGCTCGCCCGGGTCTCCGGCATCGGCGCGGGCCTCGCGGAGAACATCGTGGCGCACCGCGACGCGAACGGCCCCTTCAAGAGCCGCAAGGCCCTCAAGGACGTGCCCCGCCTCGGCCCGAAGGCGTACGAGCAGTGCGCGGGCTTCCTGCGCATCCGTGGCGGCGACGACCCGCTGGACGCCTCCAGCGTGCACCCGGAGGCGTATCCGGTGGTGCGCAAGATGGCGAAGTCGGCGGGCGCTCAGGTCTCCTCGCTGATCGGCGACACGGCGACGCTGCGGTCGCTGCGGCCGGACGACTTCGTGGACGAGGTCTTCGGTCTGCCCACGGTCACCGACATCCTGAGGGAGCTGGAGAAGCCCGGGCGCGACCCGCGTCCCGCCTTCAGGACGGCGACCTTCAAGGACGGCGTGGAGAAGATCTCCGACCTGGCCCCGGGGATGATCCTCGAAGGCGTCGTGACGAACGTGGCCGCGTTCGGTGCCTTCGTGGACGTGGGGGTGCACCAGGACGGTCTGGTGCACGTCTCGGCGATGTCCGAGACCTTCGTCAAGGACCCGCGGGACGTGGTCAAGCCCGGCGACATCGTCAGGGTGAAGGTCATGGACGTCGACATCCCGCGCAAGCGGATCTCGCTGACGCTCCGCCTCGACGACGAGGCGGCCCCCTCGGGCGAGGCGGGCGCGGAGCGGCCCAAGCGCGGCGGGCGCCCGCCGCAGCAGCGGCGCCAGGGACCGGCCGGTCAGGGAGGTCAGGGGCAGGGCGGTCAGGGCCGGCGCGGGCAGAAGCCGCAGCGGCAGGGCCCGCCGCCCGCCAACGACGCGATGGCCGAGGCGCTGCGGCGGGCCGGTCTGGTCGATCCGAAGCGGGGCTGACGAGGGCGCGGCGGGGCGGAGGTCAGAGCGACAGCTCGGTCACTTCGCCCTCCGCCACCTCCAGGCGGCGCGTCACGCTGACCGCGTCCAGCATCCTGCGGTCGTGCGTGACCAGCAGCAGCGTGCCCTCGTAGGACTCCAGGGCCGCCTCCAGCTGCTCGATCGCGGGCAGGTCGAGGTGGTTCGTCGGCTCGTCCAGGACCAGGAGGTTGACGCCCCTGCCCTGGAGCAGTGCGAGGGCCGCGCGGGTGCGCTCGCCGGGTGAGAGCGTCGCCGCGGGGCGCAGCACGTGCTCCGCCTTCAGGCCGAACTTGGCCAGCAGCGTGCGGACTTCGGCGGGTTCGGTGTCCGGTACCGCCGCGCAGAACGCGTCGAGCAGGGACTCCTCGCCGTGGAAGAGGGCGCGGGCCTGGTCCACCTCGCCGACGAGGACGCCCGAGCCGAGGGCCGCGTGGCCCGTGTCCACCGGGACGCGCCCCAGGAGGGCGCCGAGCAGCGTCGACTTGCCCGAGCCGTTCGCGCCGGTGATCGCGACGCGGTCGGCCCAGTCGATCTGGAGCGTGACGGGCCCGAGGGTGAAGTCGCCCCGGCGCACCCGCGCCTCGCGCAGGCTCGCCACGACCGCGCCCGAGCGGGGCGCCGCCGCGATCTCCATGCGCAGCTCCCACTCCTTGCGGGGCTCCTCGACGACGTCCAGGCGCTCGATCATGCGCTGCGTCTGGCGGGCCTTGGCGGCCTGCTTCTCGCTGGCGTCGGCGCGGAAGTTGCGGCCGATCTTGTCGTTGTCGCCGCCGCCCGCCTTGGCGGCCTTGCGGCGGGCGTTCTTGACGCCCTTGTCGGCCCAGGAGCGCTGCATCTGGGCGCGGCCCTGGAGCGCCGCCTTCTTGTCCGCGTACTCGTCGTAGTCGTCGCGGGCGTGCTTGCGGGCCACCTCGCGCTCCTCCAGGTACGCGTCGTAGCCGCCGCCGTAGAGGTTGATCTGCTGCTGGACCAGGTCGAGTTCGAGGACCTTGGTGACCGTGCGGCTGAGGAACTCGCGGTCGTGGCTGACCACGACCGTGCCGGCGCGCAGGCCCCTGACGAAGCTCTCCAGGCGCTCCAGCCCCGCCAGGTCGAGGTCGTTGGTGGGCTCGTCCAGGAGGAAGACGTCGTAGCGGGACAGGAGGAGGGAGGCGAGGCCGGCGCGGGCCGCCTGGCCTCCGGAGAGGGAGGTCATCTCCTGGTCCAGGCCGACGGTCAGGCCCAGGTCCTCGGTGACCTCCTCGGCGCGCTCGTCCAGGTCGGCGCCGCCGAGGGCCAGCCAGCGCTCCAGGCTGTCCGCGTAGGCGTCGTCGGCTCCCGGGGCGCCGTCGACCAGGGCCTGGGTGGCCTCGTCCAGGACGCGCTGGGCCTCGGCGACGCCGGTGCGGCGGGCCAGGAACGCGCGGATCGACTCGCCGGGGCGGCGGTCCGGCTCCTGGGGCAGGTGGCCGACGGAGGCGGACGGGGGCGAAAGCCGCAGCTCGCCTCCCTCGGGGGTGTCCAGGCCCGCGAGCAGCCGCAGGAGGGTGGACTTGCCGGCGCCGTTGGCACCGACGAGGCCGATGACGTCGCCGGGGGCGACGACCAGGTCCAGGGCGGCGAAGAGGGTGCGGTCGCCGTGGGCGGCGGTGAGGTCTTTGGCGACGAGGGTTGCGGTCATCAGGGGGTCATCCTACGGGCGGGCCGGTGCGGCCCCGCAGGGTGCCGGTCGGTCCAGCGGGCGGCGGTGGGGGCGACCAGGACGCCGGTGCCAGGGCGAGAGTCGCGTACCGGGCAGACATGCGGTGGGTACCCCCACCCGAGAGGTGATGTGAGCACGGCATGGCCCCGTTTCGTCGGCCGGGGCGGTGGCGCCGTGCCCCGGGCCACCCGGGACGCGGATCGCTGCGTACGCGTGGTCGGGGGCGTACCCGTGCCGAGGGCGCCGGACGCCGGTGAGGGCCCGGGGCGGCACGTCCGATGTGGGCCGCTCCCGGGGCCGGGTCAGCGGGTGCGGGCCGGGTCGTCGTCGTCCGCCAGGTCCTCGCCGTCGTTCTGGGCGGGGCCGATGCGGATCTCGAACTCGCCGTCGTACTGCTCGTGGCCCGCGATCACGGCCTTCTCGACGGCTTCCGTGCCGTGCTCCCCGCGCACGATCAGCGGGTCGTGGCGCAGGTCCTTCATGAGGGAGACGCACATGCCGATCATCACGAGCGTGAAGGGCGCGGCTACCAGGATCGTGAGGTTGCGCAGGCCGGTGAGCGCGTCGTCCGAGCCGTCGCCGATGAGCAGCATGATCGCCGCCACGGCACCGGTCACGATGCCCCAGAAGATCACGACGAACCGGCCGGGTTCGAGCGCTCCCCGCTGGGAGAGCGTGCCCATGACGATCGACGCGGCGTCGGCGCCCGACACGAAGAAGATGCCCACGAGGAGCATCACGAGAAGGCTGGTGACGGTCGCGATCGGGTACTCGTGGAGCAGCCCGAAGAGCTGCGCCTCCGGTGTCGTCTCGCCCTTGAGGCCGCCCCGGTCCGCGACGGTCATGGCGCTGCCGCCGAAGACCGCGAACCAGATGAGGCTGACCGTGCTCGGCACGAGGATGACGCCGCCGACGAACTGACGGATCGTACGGCCGCGGCTGATGCGGGCGATGAACATGCCGACGAAGGGCGTCCAGGAGATCCACCAGGCCCAGTAGAAGACCGTCCAGCCGCTCAGCCAGTCCGCGACGCCCTTGCCGCTGGAGGCCTCGGTGCGGCCGATCAGCTGGGGCAGGTCGTCGAGGTAGGCGCCGAGGGACGTCGGCAGCATGTCGAGCATGATGACGGTCGGGCCCGCGATGAAGACGAACACCACGAGCAGCAGCGCGAGCACCATGTTGATGTTGGACAGCCACTGGACGCCCTTCTCCACACCGGAGACGGCGGACGCCACGAAGGCCAGGGTCAGCACGCCGATGATCACGACGAGCAGTCCGGTGCCGGCGTCGTCCATCCAGTCCAGCACCTCGATGCCGCTGCCGATCTGCAGGGCGCCGAGGCCGAGGGAGGCGGCCGAGCCGAAGAGGGTGGCGAAGATGGCCAGGATGTCGATGACCCGGCCCCAGGTGCCGTGGGCGTGCTTCTTGCCGATGAGCGGTTCGAAGACGGCGCTGATGGTCTGGCGGCGGTTGCGCCGGAACGTGCTGTAGGCGATGGCGAGGCCCACCACCGCGTAGATGGCCCAGGGGTGGAGCGTCCAGTGGAAGAGGGTCGTGGCCATGGAGGTCTCCATCGCCGCGGCCGAGTCGGCCGGGTCGGTGCCCGGCGGCGGTGCGGTGAAGTGGGCCAGGGGCTCGCTCACCCCGTAGAACATCAGGCCGATGCCCATGCCGGCGCTGAACATCATGGCGACCCAGGAGACGGTGCGGAACTCCGGTTCCTCGCCCTCCTTGCCGAGGGTGATCTTCCCGTACCGGCTGACGGCGAGCCAGAGCGCGAAGACCACGAACCCGGTGGCGGTCAGCATGAAGAACCAGCCGCCGTTGTGCATCAGGCCGTCGAGCATGTCCGTGGTGACGTTCTTGAGCGAGTCCGTCGCCACCGCGCCCCAGACCACGAACGCGAGGGTGAGCACGGCGGTCACGCCGAACACCACCCGGTCCGTGTGCGGGGACCGGCCGCCGGGGGCGGGCGCCATGATCTCCTTGGACCCTCCCCCGTCGTCCGCTTGTCGCTGATCCTGCGTCACAGGTGACACCTTTCAAGGGGGTCGAATGAGTCAGAACTTTGTTCTCCGATACCCCCTACCACATGTGACGGGCGTCTCAGGCGCTCAACAGTCCATGTCGGGCCGAGCTGTGACCATGTGATACGGCGCGCGCTCGTCGAGCAGGAGCGGCACGAGGGCCCGCGCCGACTGCCGCAGCGGGACGTGGGCGCCGGACTTGCGGCGCTCCACCGTCACGCCGTGCAGGGCCAGTTCGTCCTTGATGTCCGCGTACTGTCCGGCGTCCAGGCGGTAGCCGCAGGGCGGGTCCTGGATGACTTCGGACGGTTCGGCGGGGTCGTTGTCGGCGCCGCCGAGGTAGACCGGGCCGCGGTCGCGCAGCCCCTCGGCGCGGGCGGCGTCGGTGGCGCGCTCCAGGCGGCCGCGCCGCTCGTCGGAGAAGGCGAAGAGGCCTTCGAGGGCGGCGGTTTGGGACTTCACGCGGCGGCGGTTGTTCAGCGCCGCGTCATTCTTCTCCGCCTCCGTGAGAGGGTCGACGCGGCTCTCGATGAGCAGGCCCGCCGCGTGCTTGATGCCGGAGATGTTGCGCAGGATGCGTTCTTGCCCGTCGCCCGCCGTCTGCTTGACGGGATCCCCGGTGACGGGGTCGGTCCAGATGCCGTAGGTGCCCGTGGTGTGTCCGGCGGCCTCGGCGGCCGGTCGTACGTACGCCTTCGACAGGGTCTGGGCCTCTTCGTGCACCGCCTCGTCGGTGTTGAGGTTGCGCGGCCAGAGGTCGAAGAGGTCCTTGTCGTAGTACTTGGGGGTGGCGCCGTACTCGTGCAGGTCGTAGATGACGTCGGGCCGGTGGTCGCGGATGACGGCGGCCAGGGCGCGGCCCTCGGCGGTCTTCAGGGCGATGTGGTCGCGGTTGATGTCGACGCCGTCGGCGTTGCCGCGGGTGTCGGCGGCGCGGCCGTCCGGGTTGGCCGTGGGCACGAACAGGAGCGTGGTGCGGGCCAGGAAGCGCCGGGTCCTGTCGTCCTTCGTGTGGGCGAGGTCGCGGATGGTCGACAGGCAGGCCTCGCGGCCCGCGGGTTCGTCGCCGTGCTGGCTGCAGATCAGCAGGACGACGCTCTTCGTGGGGCGTTCGCCGACGCGGACCAGTTGGAGGGGGCGGCCCTGCCCGGTGGTGCCTATGCGGGAGACGCGGACCCGCTTGCTCGCCTTGTCCACGGCGGCCAGGAGCCGTTGCTCCTCGGGCTGGGTGGTCCAGCGGGCGCCGTCGCTCTCCTCGAACCCGGTGCGCGGCGGCTTCGGGGTCGCCTGGGCGGGTGCCGTCAGGAGCGGTGCGGCGAGGGCGACGGCGGCGCAGGACAGCGCCAGGGTGCGGATGCGCGGTGTCATGAAGTACTGCCTCCCGGGAGCGGGTTGAGCGGACGCGGCGGGGCCACGCCGTCGAGACGGGGTGCGCGGGGGGTGGCGGACGCGGCGGTGGTGAACGCCTTCGCGCCGCCCACCAGCGGCAGCTCGGCGAAGGTGCGGGCCAGGTCGAGGGTGAGCGTCGGGGTGTCGGCGGGGCGTTCGATGAGGCCCTTGTCGGTGCCCGCGACGATCAGCGCGAGGCGGTGGCCCTCGGGGACGACGTGGTCGCTCGCGGCGAGGTCGAGGGTGATGGTGTGGGGCTTGCCCGGGGTGAGCGGGCGGCCGTGCCGGGCGTCCGCCCAGTTGCCGAGGTCGGCCCAGCCGCGGCTGAAGATCGTGTAGTCGACGTCGGCGGTCTTCGCCCTCGTCTCCTTGAAGCAGGAACTGTCGCCGGTGGTGCTCGCGCCCCAGCAGGTGCGTGCGGGGAGCGTGGTGATGCCCTCCGCCACGTCGGCGTAGTCCCGGATGGTGGCGGGGCCGAGGTCGACCAGGACCGCGGAGAGGTGGGCGGTGCGGGCCGTCGGGGTGGCGGTGACGGTCACCTTCGATGAGCCGGACAGGCGCAGGTCACGGCTCAGCGGCCGGCTGACGAACCCGGCCTTCGCGGGCGTGGAGGCGTGGATCCGCTCGGCCCAGTCGGTCTCGCTCAGCCCCGGGTCGTCGGTGAAGGTCTCCGTGCCCCTGCCGGGGCGCGGGCCGAGCGTGCCGACGCCGGGTGCGGCGCCCTTCGCGGGGCGCAGCGTGGCGGTGGCGGTGCCGCGCGGGGGCCATACGCGGTCGGTGGTCCAGTGGTCGGGGGTCCGCTCGATGTCGGCCATCGGTTCGCGGTCGACGCCGTTGTCGCGGCCGAGGAGTTCGTGGTCGAACCAGCGGTGCAGGGTGCGCACCCAGTGGGCCCTGCGGAAGTCGAAGGGGTCGACGTGGCCGGCCTGGCTGAGCCAGACCTTGCGGTCCACGCCGTTCTCGGCGAGCGCGTCCCACCACTGGCCGAAGTGCTTGGTGCGCACGTTCAGGTCCTGCATGCCGTGCACGGCGAAGACGCTGGCCCGTACGTGGTCCGCGTCGGGGACGTGGTCGCGCTCGTCCCACAGGCGGGTCCAGTCGCCGCTGCGGGGCGCTCCGTCGATCAGCCGCTGATGGGCGGCGGCGCAGCGGGCGCCGGCCTCGGGACTCTCCACGGCCCTCGCGAGGCCGTCGGGGCCGCTGCCGTAGAGCGGGGCCCCCTTGGCGAAGTAGTAGTCGTACCAGGAGGAGATGGCGCCGATGGGCACGATCGTCTTCAGGCCCTTGACGCCGGTGGCGGCGACGGCGTTCGCGATGGTGCCGTCGTAGCTCTTGCCGATCATGCCCGTTCTGCCGTTGGTCCAGGAGGCGCGGGCGCGTTTCTCGCCGGTGCGGTTCGTGTAGCCGCGGGCGCGGCCGTTGAGCCAGTCGACGACCGCCTTGGCCGACTGGACGTCGGAGCGGCCGCCGATGTCGACACAGCCGTCGGAGCGGTTCGTGCCGGTGAGGTCGACGGCGACATAGCCGTAGCCGCGGGGCACGAAGTAGTTGTCGTAGTAGAGCGGGAAGCGGACGGGGTCGCCGTTCTCGTCGTACGTCTTCTTCTGGCCCTCGTTGCCGCGGCCGCAGCAGGCGTAGTACGGGCTGGCGTCCATGATCACCGGTATGCGGCGGCCGGTGCGGTCGAGTTCGCGGGGGCGGACGACGTCGACGGCGACGCGGTCGGTCCGGCCGTTCGCGTCGCCGTCGATCCCGGTGTCGACCCATACGGACTCGCGTATCGCGTTCTCGTACGAGTACACGGGCCTGCTCTCGCCCGCGCGGCGGGGTGCCTCGCCGGGTGCGCGCGGGGCGCCGGCGGCCGACTGCGCCGCGACCGGGGACATCAGTGTGGCCAGCAGGGCGGCCAGGGCCGCCGTGAGCAGCGTTCTCCACAGGAGGCGGGTGCGTCGCGCGCGTATCGGCATGGCGCGGAAGGTACACCGGTGAACTCCGGTGCGACAGAGGGCCGTACGCGCCGCGTCAGGTTCGTGGGGCATAGCGGCACATGTCGGCCGAATGGCGATCGTGTGACAGCAGGGGCCATGGACATGACCTGTGCGGGGCGGGCTGAATAGGGTCGTCGGACAAGACGAACCGATCTTGAGCCCCTACGACTTGGAGCTTGACGTGCACCGCAGACTCATTGCCCCGGGCGCGCTCGCGGCCTCTCTCCTGCTGGCGATCCCGGCATCGGCCGCCGACTTCACCCCCGGGGCGCCGGGCATCGGCGATCCCTATTACCCGGCGAGCGGCAACGGCGGATACGACGTCTCCCACTACGACCTGAGGCTGAAGTACCAGCCCGTGACCGACCTCCTGGAGGGCACGGCCACGATCAACGCCCGCACCACCCAGAACCTCTCGCGCTTCAACCTCGACCTCGGCCTCAAGGTCTCCGAGGTGCGGGTCAACGGCAAGAAGGCGAAGTTCCAGAAGACCGGCGACCAGGAGCTGGAGATCACCCCGCCCGCGGGTCTGGCCAAGGGCACGCAGATCACCGTGGTCGTGCGGTACGCGGGCAAGCCCTCCGAGTTGAAGATCAACGGGTACACGGCCTGGCACCGCACACCGGACGGTGGCGTAGCCGCGCAGGAGCCGGAGGCCGCCGCGTGGTGGTTCCCCTCCAACGACCACCCGTTGGACAAGGCGACGTACGACGTGTCGGTGTCCGTGCCCGACGGCAGCCAGGCGATATCCAACGGCGTGCTGCAGTCGCAGAGTTCGAAGCTCGGCTGGACCCGCTTCAACTGGCGCTCCAACAAGCCGCAGGCGAGCTATCTGGCCACGCTCGCGGTCGGCAAGTTCGACATCACGACCGACAAGACCGAGAGCGGCCTGCCGGTCCTCAACGCCTACAGCAAGGACCTCGGCGACAACGCGGGCGCGGCGCGGGCCAGCATCGAGCGCACGACCGAGGTCGCGGAGTGGCTGGAGACGGTCTTCGGCGCGTACCCCTTCAACGCGCTCGGCGGCTACGTGCCGAACGTGAAGAGCAGCTACGCCCTGGAGACCCAGACGCGGCCGTTCTACAGCCCGGCGGCGTTCGCGAACGGCTCCAACGCGTCCATCGTCGTCCACGAGCTGGCCCACCAGTGGTACGGCGACAGCGTCTCCGTGCACCACTGGAAGGACATCTGGGTCAACGAGGGCTTCGCCCGCTACAGCCAGTGGCTGTGGTCGGAGAAGGAGGGCGAGGGCACGGCGCAGGAGCTCGCGGACTACGCGTACGCGCTGCGGCCCGCCGACGACCCGTTCTGGACGGTCAAGCCGGGCGATCCGGGCCCGGACAACCAGTTCCACGGCGCGGTCTACGACCGGGGTGCGCTCGCCCTGCAGGCGCTGCGGAACGAGATCGGCGACGAGTCGTTCTTCGCCGTCCTCAAGGGCTGGCCGCAGCAGTACAAGTACGGCAACGCCAGGGTCGGCGACTTCGTGAAGTACGCGGAGAAGGTCTCGGGCAAGCCGCTCGCGGACCTGTTCGACACCTGGCTCTACCAGCCGTCACGGCCGGACGCCCCCGCCGCGCGGGAGGCCGGGCTCGCCCGGTCCTCGGCCACGCCCGCCCGGCCGAAGTCGTGGAAGCAGATCGCCGCCACGAACGGCGTGCACGACCACGGACCCGACCACGGGCGTGGCCCCGGCCACTGACGGTCACGCGGTGAGCCGCGCCTGCCGGTCAGGGTGACCGGCAGGCGCGGTACCGGACCGGCCACCTGGGGGCGGCGGAGTCTCAACGTGCCGCCTCGCACGCCGCCAGGATGGCGTCCGCGACCGCCGACGGCTCGCGCAGGGTCGGGAAGTGGTCGCTGTGGGCGAGGCGTACGAGGCGGCAGTCCGGGATGCGTTCGGCCATCGCCTCGTTGGTGCGGACCACCTCGGGCCGGTCGTGCTCCCCGATGACGAGGACGCACGGCACGTCGATCTCGCCGAGGCGGTCGAGGACGGGCGGGTCGGGGACGTGGTACGGGTGGCAGGCGAGCCACGCCGGGACGACCGACCTCACGTGCGCCTCGGCCCGCGCGTCGGCGCCCGTGCCGGCGGCGCCGGAGGTGCGCAGCGTCAGCGCCACGATGCCGTCGATGTCGCCCGCCCGCGCCAGCCGGCCGACCTCGGCCGTGAAGTCGCGCGTCAGAAGGTCCTCGGCGCCCGTGACGCCCGGGACCACCAGGGCGAGGCCCGCCACCCGGGCCGGGTCGCCGACGGCGAGGCTGAGGGCCGCGGCACCGCCCATGCTGGACCCGGCGAGGACCGCGCGGGCCACGCCGAAGTGGTCGAGGACCGCGGTCAGGTCCGCCACCGGGGAGAACGGGGCACTCGGCGCCGGGGACCTGCCGTAGCCGCGCGCGTCGTAGCGGATCACCCGATGGCGCTCCGCGAGGCGTGGCAGGACCGGGTCCCAGATCCGGGAGTCACCGACTCCCGGATGGAGAAGGACCAGGGGCGGGCCGGCGTCGTCCGTGCCCCCGGGCCCGCCCGAGTCGTGGGCCCAGACCTCGCCGTCCTTGACCGGGATCGTTGCGTCCTTGACCGGGATCATCGCGTCCATGCCCCGAGTCTGCGACGGAGGGCCGCGAAGCCGCCGGGGAAAGGCCCGCGCGGCACCCGATCGGGTGGCTCCCCCGTCCGGCCGGCCGCATACAGCGCGGTGGCGCCACCCGGGAGCCGAGTGCTCCGGGGTGACGCCACCGTGAGAGGGCGGAAAGCCGCTGCTACCGCTCCGAGTCCTGCTGGGGCGCCGTGAGGCTCTGCGCCTCGCGCTCCACCCGGCGCCGGACGCCGAACCAGCCGACGACCAGGGCCGCGCCCACGATCGGGATGAGGAACAGCGTCTTGCGGCCCACCTCGGCGTCCTTCCACATCAGGCAGAGGACGGCGAGCAGGAACGCGATCGTCACGTACTCGGTGATGCCGCTGCCGGGCAGCCGGAACGTCGGCCGGGTGATCACGCCTTCCTTCGCGCGGCGCACGAAGGCCAGGTGACAGACCATGATCATGATCCAGGTGCCGATGATGCCGAGCGAGGCGACGTTCAGGACGATCTCGAAGGCCTGGTCCGGGACGATCCGGTTCAGGCCGACGCCGAGCACGCCGATGGAGGCGGTGAGCAGGATGCCGCCGTAGGGCACCTGGTTGCGGTTCATCTTCGCCGTGAACCTGGGCGCGGAGCCCGACATCGCCATCGAGCGCAGGATGCGGCCGGTGGAGTACAGGCCGGAGTTCAGCGAGCTCATGGCGGCGGTGAGGACCACGAAGTTCATGACGTCGCCGGCGGCCGGTACGCCGATCTTGGACAGCACCGTCACGAACGGGCTCTGGTCGGCCGAGTACAGCGTGCCGGGCAGCAGCAGCGCGAGCAGCACCACGGAGCCGACGTAGAAGAGGCCGACGCGCCACATGATCGAGTTCACCGCGCGCGGGACGATCTTCTGCGGGTCCTTGGTCTCGCCGGCCGCGACGCCGACCAGCTCCAGCGAGGCGTACGCGAAGACGACGCCCTGCATCACGATCACGACCGGCATCATGCCGTTCGGCAGGAAGCCGCCGTGGTCGGTGATCATGCTCAGACCGGGCTTCCCGCCACCGACCTCGTGCTGGCTGGCCAGCAGGAAGATGCCGATGATCATGAAGGCGGTCAGTGCGGCGACCTTGATGATCGAGAACCAGAACTCCATCTCGCCGAAGTACTTCACCGAGATGAGGTTCACGCAGAGCACCACCGCGAGCGCGATCAGCGCGAGCACCCACTGCGGTATGTCGGTGAAGAAGCTCCAGTAGTGCGTGTACAGGGCGATCGCCGTGATGTCGGCGATGCACGTGGTCGACCAGTTGAGGAAGTACATCCAACCGGCGAAGTACGCGCCCTTCTCGCCGAGGAACTCACGCGCGTAACTCACGAACGAGCCCGACGAGGGACGGTAGAGCACCATCTCGCCGAGGGCGCGCACCACGAAGAACGCGAAGACACCGCACACGAGGTACGCGAGGGCGAGCGCGGGGCCCGCCGAGTGGAGGCGGCCGCCCGCCCCGAGAAAGAGCCCTGTGCCGATCGCGCCGCCGATGGCGATCATGTTGACGTGACGGGCCTTGAGGTCCTTGCTGTAACCGGCGTCGCCCGCGTCCGCGGGGGCCTGGGACGCGTCTGTGCGGGACACGTCCACGGCGGCCGTGTCTACGGCTTCCTTGCTCACGTGGGGGATCTACTCTCTGGTGCCCGGAAGGAACTCCGGGGTCCGGATGGTGCTCCGGCCCACGACACCCCTGACGCGCGCGGACCGACGGGACACCTTCCCTCACGCATTGCCGCGCACGCGGTGGCGCACGTCACATAGCGGGACTTCTCACATGCTGGTCAGGGGGTGTACAAGGCGTCGATCACCTGCTGGTACTTCTCCCGGACGACGCGGCGGCGCAGCTTCAGGGACGGGGTCAGCTCGCCGCTCGCGGGCCCCCACTCCCCGGCGAGGAGGCGGTGCCGCTTGATCTGCTCGGTGCGGTTCAGGCGGGCGTTGGCCGCTTCGACGGCACGGCCGACCTCCTCCCGCACGGCCGGATGGGCCACGAGGTCGCCCTCGACGCCGCGGGCGGCGGCCCAGGCGGGGGCCACCTCCGCGTCCAGGACGAGCAGCGCCACCAGGTAGGAGCGACCGTCGCCGTGCACGAAGGCCTGGCCGATCAGCGGGTGCTCCTTGAGCGCGTTCTCCACGAGAGCGGGCGAGACGTTCTTGCCCGTGGAGGTGACGATCATTTCCTTCTTGCGGTCGGTGAGCCAGAGGAAACCGTCCGCGTCGACGCGGCCGACGTCGCCGGTCGCGAACCAGCCGTCCGCGTCGCGGGCCCGGTCGACGCCGCCGTCGGGCCGCAGATAGCCGTCGCACACCGTCGCGCCCCGCACCAGGATCTCGCCGTCCTCGGCGGTGCGGATCTCCAGGCCTTCGAGGGGACGGCCCACCGAGCCGAGGCGGAACGCGGCGGGGGTATTGGTGGTGACCACGCCGGAGGTCTCGGTGAGCCCCCACGCGTCCATGATCACCAGTCCGAAGCCGGCCCAGAAGCGGGTGACGTCCGGCGGCATCGGCGCCGAGGCGCTCGCCGTCCACACCAGCCGGTCGAACCCGGCGAGCTCCAGGAGCGGGTCGAGCACCTCCGCCTTCGCCCGCTGGTACGCGGCACGCAGCGCCGCCGGTGGCTCTTCGCCCCGCTCCTGGCAGGCGACGTGCGCGCGGGCCGTCTCGTTCGCCGCCTCGATGGCGCGCCGCCGCTCCTCGGGCAGCCCGGCGAGCGCCGCCCGCACGGACGCGGCGAGCTTCTCCCAGACGCGGGGCACGCCGAAGAACTGGAAGGGGTGCAGCTCGCGGGCGGTGGCGGCCACCTCGGCGGGGTCGGCGCAGAGGTGGACGTGCGCGGCGCGCAGCACGGGGAGGTAGATGCTGAGCAGGCGCTCCGCGATGTGCGCGAACGGCAGGTAGGAGATGTGCCCGACGTGTTCGGGGAAGTCGACGACCTTGTCCAGGGCGATGCCGCCGAGGAACACGTTGCGGTGGGTGAGGCGCACGCCCTTGGGGTCGCCGGTGGTGCCCGAGGTGTAGACGACGGTGAGCGCGTCGGTCGGGCGGGTGCGGCGCCAGGCCTCCTCGAAGGCGTCGGGGTCGAAGAGGCGGCCGCCGGTGGCGTGCAGGGAGTCGTAGGTGCGGTGCTCGCCGGCCTCGGCGGCCTCCACCACCACGAGGCGCTCCAGCGGGGAGTCGGCGTCGGCCAGCAGGGGCTCCCAGCGGGGTAACTCGCGGGCGCCCTCGATGATCGCGAGGCGGGCGCGGCTGTGCCGGACGATGTGCGCGATCTGCTCGGGGGCGGAGGTGCCGTACACGGTGACGGGGACGGCGCCGAGGTGCGTCAGGGCGAGGTCGCTCAACCAGTGCTCGGGGCGGTTGCCCATCATCATCAGGACGTGCTCGCCGCGCTCGACGCCGAGCGCGGCGCAGCCGGCGGCGAGGACGGCGACCTCGCGCCGTGCCGCGCGCCAGGTGAGCGTCGACCAGGTGGCGCCCGTGCGCCAGGAGAGGGCGGGCAGCGCGCCGTGGTCCTCGGCGTTGCGCAGCAGCAGGGCGGGGAGCGTGAGGTCGGCGGGGGCTTCGGGGAGTCGCGGGATCGTGGTCATGACCGCCTCCAGGTGCCATCGGCAGGGCGTGTGCGGACGCGTGACATGGGCGGGGCCGGGCGTGCGGCGGAGCAGCAACTGGCCCGGAGGGTTTCACAACACTGGTGTGCCAGCAATACTGTTGGACCGGATCGGCGCGGGGGCCACCCCTGGGGGCCGAGGGGGACGTGGGGAGGGAGGCGGGCCATGACGACGGACACCGGGAGCGCGCCGGCGCGCGCCGAGGAGCCGACGTTCACGGTGGACGAGCTGGCCGCCCGCGCGGGCGTCACCGTCCGCACGATCCGCTTCTACGGCACCAGGGGCCTGCTGCCGCCGCCGGTGATCGGCCCGCGCCGCGTCGGGCACTACGGGCAGGACCATCTGTCCCGGCTGGCGCTGATCGAGGAGTTGCAGCACCAGGGCATGACGCTCGCGGCGATCGAGCGGTATCTGGAGCAGTTGCCCGCGGACCTGAGCGCACATGACCTGGCCATCCACCGCGCCCTGGTGGCGGGCTGGGCCCCCGAGTCGGCCGAGGACGTCTCGCGCGCCGAGCTGGAGCGCAGGGCGGGCCGGCCGCTGTCCGGCGCGGACCTGGACCGCCTCGCCGCGATGGACGTCATCGCGTACGGGGAGGACTCCGACACCTACCGCGTGGACCCGGGCCTGTTGCGGCTCGGGGTGCAGCTGCTCGGGGTGCCGATCGCGCACGAGACGATCCTGGCCGCCCGCACGGTCCTGTTGGAGCACACGCGCGAGGCCGCGCACGAGCTGACGCGTCTCTTCCGCGAGGAGGTGTGGGACCCCTACCGCGAGCGGGAGGCCGATCCCGACCATGTGGCGGCGATGAAGTCGCTGTCCGCCCATATGCAGCCGATGGTCGTGCAGGCCCTGGTGACGGCGTTCCAGCGGTCGCTGAGGGAAGAGCTGAGGGAGGCGTTCCGCGCCGAGCGCTGAACGCCTCCCCCTGCTCTTCGCCGCAGCTCCGCCGAAGGGCTCAGGCGTCGCTGAACTTCTCGCCGCGTTCCGCCTTCTCGACCAGCAGCGCGGGCGGCGTGAACCGCTCCCCGTAGCGCTCGGCGAGTTCCCGCGCGCGGGCCACGAAGCCGGGCAGGCCGCCTTCGTAGCCGTTGATGTACTGGAGCACGCCGCCCGTCCAGCCGGGGAAGCCGATGCCGAGGATGGAGCCGATGTTGGCGTCGGCGACCGACGTCAGGACGCCCTCCTCCAGGAGGCGCACGGTGTCGAGCGCCTCGGAGAAGAGCATGCGCTCCCGCATGTCCTCGAACGGGATCTCGTGGCCGGGCTTGGTGAAGTGCTCGCGCAGGCCCGGCCAGAGCTTGCCGCGCTTGCCGTCCACGTAGTCGTAGAAGCCCGCTCCCCCGCTCCTGCCGGGCCGCCCGAACTCGTCCACCATGCGGTCGATGACGGTGTCCGAGGGGTGGCCCGCCCAGGTGCCGCCCGATTCCTCGACGGCCCTCCTCGCCTCGTCGCGGATCTTGCGGGGCAGGGTGAGGGTCAGCTCGTCCATCAAGGACAGGACCTTGGCCGGGTAGCCCGCCTGCGCGGCCGCCTGCTCGACGGAGGCGGGCTCGATGCCCTCGGCGACCATCGCGACGCCTTCGGTGATGAAGTGCCCGATGACGCGCGAGGTGAAGAAGCCGCGGGAGTCGTTGACGACGATGGGCGTCTTGTTGATCTGGCGCACGAGGTCGAAGGCGCGGGCCAGCGCCTCGTCACCGGTCCGCTCGCCCTTGATGATCTCGACGAGCGGCATCTTGTCGACGGGCGAGAAGAAGTGCAGGCCGATGAAGTCGGCGGGGCGCGTGACGCCCTCCGCCAGCGTGGTGATGGGCAGGGTGGAGGTGTTGGAGCAGAGCAGCGCGTCCGGCTCCACGATGTCCTGGATTTCCTGGAACACCTTGTGCTTGAGCGAGGTGTCCTCGAAGACGGCCTCGATCACGGCGTCGCAGCCGGCGAGGGCCCCCGGGTCGGCGGTGGGCGTGATGCGGGCGAGCAGCGCGTCCGCCTTCTCCTGGGTGGTACGTCCGCGCTCGACCGCCTTGGCGCAGAGCTTCTCGGAGTAGGCCTTGCCCCTCTGGGCGGCCTCCGCCGAGACGTCCTTGAGGACGACCTCGATGCCCGCGCGGGCGCAGGAATACGCGATGCCCGCGCCCATCATGCCGGCGCCGAGCACGGCGGCCTTGCGGACGGTCCTCGGCTCGATGCCCTTGGGGCGGTTCGCGCCGGAGTTGACGGCCTGGAGGTCGAAGAAGAACGCCTGGATCATGTTCTTGGCGATCTGGCCGGTGACCAGCTCGGTGAAGTACCGGGCCTCGATGGTCAGCGCGGTCTCGAAGTCGACCTGGGAGCCCTCGACGGCCGCGGCGAGGATGTTGCGCGGGGCCGGGTAGGGGGCGCCCGCCGTCTGCTTCTTGAGGTTGGCCGGGAACGCGGGCAGGTTCGCCGCGAACTTCGGGTGGGCGGGGGTGCCGCCCGGGATGCGGTAGCCGGGCTTGTCCCAGGGCTGCCGCGACTCGGGGTTGGCGTCGATGAAGGCCCGCGCCTTGGCCATCATCTCTTCGGGGGTGGCCGCCACTTCGTGGACGAGGCCGTTCTCCAGGGCGCGCCTCGGGTTGTACTGCGTGCCCTGGAGCAGCACCTTCAGGAGCGCGTCCGTGATGCCCATCAGGCGTACGGTCCTGGTGACGCCGCCGCCCGCGGGCAGCAGGCCGAGGGTGACCTCGGGCAGGCCGATCTTGGAGCCGGGGGCGTCCAGGGCGACGCGGTGGTGGGCGGCGAGGGCGATCTCGTAACCACCGCCGAGGGCGGCGCCGTTGATGGCGGCGACGACGGGCTTGCCGAGGGTCTCGATGCGGCGCAGCGAGCGCTTGATGGCGTTGCCCGTCTCGAACGCCTGCCGGGCGTTCTCCGGGCCGACCTTGATCATGTCCTTGAGGTCGCCGCCAGCGAAGAACGTCTTCTTGGCGGACGTGTAGATGATGCCGCGGATGGCGTCCTTCTCGGCCTCGGCGCGGTCGGCGATGGCCGCGATGGAGTCCTTGAACGCCTGGTTCATGGTGTTCGCGGACTGCTCGGGGTCGTCCAGCACGAGGGTGACGACACCGGTGTCGTCCTGTTCCCAGCGGATGGTCGTGCGCTCGGTCATGTCTGTGTCTCCGTGAGGTCTGAGGGGGCTCTTGGGGGCGGGTTCGGGGAGGGCCGGGGAGGGGAGGCGCGGCGAAGCCGCTGCCTCAGGGGCGCGGGGAACCGCGCGAGCGACCACGACGCGTCCGCGGTCGGCGACGCACCCGAACCCCTGCGGCGCTCAGCCCTACAGCCGCTCGACGATCGTCGCGATACCCATCCCGCCCCCGACGCACAGCGTGGCCAGCCCGTACCGGAGGTCCCGCCGCTCCAGCTCGTCCACGAGCGTGCCGAGGATCATCGCGCCGGTCGCGCCCAGCGGATGCCCCAGCGCGATCGCGCCGCCGTTGACGTTGACCTTGTCCAGGGAGATCCCCATGTCCTTGACGAAGCGCAGCACGACCGCCGCGAACGCCTCGTTGATCTCCACGAGGTCGATGTCGTCGATGGTCAGCCCCGCCTTGGCGAGGGCCTTCCGCGTCGCCGGCGCCGGCCCCGTCAGCATGATCAGCGGCTCGGAGCCGGAGACGGCCGCGGAGACGATCCGCGCCCGCGGCGTGATCCCGTACCGCTCGCCGACCTCCTTGGCGCCGACGGCGACCAGCGAGGCGCCGTCCACGATGCCGGAGGAGTTGCCCGCGTGGTGGACGTGGTCGATCTCCTCGATCCAGTGGTACTTCTGCAGCGCGACGGCGTCGAAGCCGCCCAGGTCGCCGATGTCCTTGAAGGACGGCTTGAGGCCGGCGAGGGAGTCGGCGGTGGTGCCGGGGCGCATGTGCTCGTCGTGGTCGAGGACGACCAGGCCGTTGCGGTCCTTGACGGGGACGACGGACCGCGCGAAGCGGCCGTCCTTCCAGGCCGCGGCGGCGCGCTCCTGGGAGAGCGCCGCGTACTCGTCGACGTCGCGCCGCGAGAAGCCCTCGACGGTGGCGATGAGGTCGGCGCCGATGCCCTGCGGCGCGAAGCCCGTCTCGAAGTTGGTCATCGGGTCGTTGAACCAGGCGCCGCCGTCGGAGGCCATCGGCACCCGCGACATCGACTCGACGCCGCCCGCGAGGACGAGGTCCTCCCAGCCCGAACGCACCTTCATCGCGGCGAGGTTGACCGCCTCCAGGCCCGAGGCGCAGAAGCGGTTCTCCTGGACGCCGGCGACCGTGTCGGGCAGTCCGGCGGCGATGGCGGCGATCCGCGCGATGTCGGAGCCCTGGTCGCCGACGGGCCCGACCACGCCGAGGACGATGTCGTCGATGGCCGCCGGGTCAAGGCCGGGGAACCGGGCCCGGATCTCGTGGATCAGGCCGACGACGAGGTCGATCGGCTTGGTGCCGTGCAGGGCGCCACTGGCCTTGCCGCGTCCGCGCGGGGTGCGGATCGCGTCGTATACGTACGCTTCGGTGGTCACGCGTGAGCCTTTCGGGGGTGTCCGGGGGAGGGCGGTTCAGCCGAGGACGGAACGGCCGATGATCTCCTTCATGATCTCGGTCGTGCCGCCGTAGATGGTCTGGATGCGTCCGTCGGTGAAGGCCTTCGCGACGCGGTACTCGCTCATGTAGCCGTAGCCGCCGTGCAGTTGCAGGCAGCGGTCGGCGACGCGCTTTTGCAGCTCGGTGGCCCACCACTTCGCCATCGACGCGTGGACGGCGTCGAGTTCCCCGTTCGCGTGGTCGACGACGCAGCGGTCGAGGAAGGCGCGGGTGACGGCGCACTCGGTGGCCATCTCCGCGATCTCGAAGCGGATGTGCTGGAGCTTGGCCAGCGGCCGGCCGAAGGCCTCGCGCTCCTTGACGTAAGCGGTGGTGATCTCCAGGAGGTGCTCGGCGGCGGCGATCCCCGCGACGGCGATGCCCATGCGCTCCTGGGCGAGGTTCGTCATGAGGTGCGCGAAGGCGCCGTTCAGCTCGCCGAGGAGGTTCTCCTTCGGGACGCGTACGCCGTCGAAGAACAGCTCGGCGGTGTCCTGGGCCTTCTGGCCGATCTTGTCGAGGTTGCGGCCCCGCTCGAAGCCCGCCGCGCCGCGCTCCACCACCAGCAGGGACAGGCCGTGGGCGCCGCCCTCCGGGGAGGTCTTGGCGACGACAATGACGAGGTCGGCGAGGATGCCGTTGGAGATGAACGTCTTGGAGCCGTTGAGCACCCAGTGGTCGCCGCGGTCCTCGGCGCTGGTGCGGATGCCCTGGAGGTCGGAGCCCGCGCCGGGCTCGGTCATCGCGATGGCCGTGATCGTCTCACCGGTGCAGAAGCCGGGCAGCCAGCGGCGCTTTTGCTCCTCGGTGGCCAGGGAGGTCAGATAGGGGCCGACGATGTCGTTGTGCAGGCCGATCGCGAGCCCGGCGGCGCCCGCGCGCGTGAACTCCTCGGCGAGGACCGCGGAGTAGCGGAAGTCGGTGTTCCCGCCGCCGCCGTACTCCTCGGGGACGGCGAGCCCGAGCAGCCCCTGCCGGCCGGCGGCCAGCCATGCCGCACGGGAGACGATGCCGTCCTTCTCCCACTGCTCGTAGTGCGGGAGCACCTCCTTGGCGAGGAAGGTGCGCACGGTCTCGCGGAACGCGTCGTGCTCGGCGGAGAAGATCTGCCGTTTCATCGGTACGTGGCCTCCTGGAGCCCTGTGCGGGCCGGCCCTCGGTGGCCGGCGGTCGCGGTCGTCATGGCGTCTTCGGCGCTGCGAGGGCCGGTACGTCCCAGTCGCGGGCGACCTCGGCGGTGTCGGCGCCCGGCCGCGCGGGGCCGGTGCGCACGCGCGTGGGCGTCGCGGAGAAGCGGGGCGCGGGGGCGGGCTGGGTGATGCCGCCGTGGTCGGTGAAGGTGCCGCGCGCGGCGAGGTGCGGGTGCGCGGGAGCCTCGCGCAGGGACAGCACGGGCGCCACACAGGCGTCGGAGCCCTCGAAGACAGCGGTCCAGTCCTCGCGCGTACGTTCCTTGAAGCGCGCGGCGACGGCCTCGCGCAGCTCGTCCCAGCGGGCCAGGTCCTTGCGGGCGGGGGCCGCCTCGGCGAGGCCGAGCAGCGCGATGAACTCGTCGTAGAACCGCTGCTCCAGAGGGCCCACGGCCATGTGTCCGCCGTCGGAGGTCTCGTAGGTGCCGTAGAAGGGGCAGCCGCCGTCGAGGAGGTTGGCGCCGCGCCGGTCCTGCCAGCCGCCGGCCGCGAGCATGCCGTGGATCATCGTGGAGAGGTGCGCGGCCCCGTCGACGATCGCGGCGTCCACGACCTGCCCCGTGCCGTGGGCGCGGGCGTGGGTGAGCGCGGCGAGGACGCCGACGACGAGGTAGAGCGAGCCGCCGGCGTAGTCGCCGAGGAGGTTCGCGGGAATCGCGGGCGGCTCCCCCGCCTTGCCGATCATGCCGAGGGTGCCGGTGATCGCGATGTAGGCGATGTCGTGCCCGGCGCTCCGGGCGAGCGGCCCGTCCTGGCCCCAGCCCGTCATGCGGCCGTAGACGAGCGCCGGGTTCCGCGCGTGGCAGGCCTCGGGTCCGACGCCGAGGCGCTCGGCCACGCCGGGCCGGTAGCCCTCGATGAGGACGTCGGCGCGCTCGACCAGGTCGAGGACCCGTCCCGGGCCGCCGGCCGCCTTCAGGTCGATGAGCACGGAGCGTTTGTTGCGGTTGGTGACGTCGTACGCCGGGTCGATCGCGAGGCCGCCGCCGTCCGGGCGGTCCACGCGCACAACGTCGGCGCCGAGGTCGGCCAGGAGCATGGCCGCGAACGGGCCGGGCCCGATGCCCGCCAGCTCCACCACGCGCACCCCGGCGAGCGGCCCGTCAAAGCCCTTGCCCGGCACTGCCATTGAGCCCCCAGCGCTATGACACAACTGATGTAACACCAGTGATGCTAAGAACGTGTTCCACTGTGCACAAGCCCTTGACGAGCAAGCGCTTAGCCAATCTTGGCCCCACGAGGGCCGGGGGCGCGGGCGCCACCCCCTGGGGACGCGCGCTAGCCTCGGCCACCCAACTGCCCCTGCGTACGGCGAAGAGGTGTCATGACCGGTCAGCACGGCGAGAACGGCGGGAGCAAGGCGGCGGACGGCGGGCAGGGCCCGCCGAGCGGTGCGAAGGAGGCACCGAGCGGCGCGGGCGAGGCGGGCGCGAAGGACGATCGCGCGTACGACATCGTGCTCTTCGGCGCGACCGGCTTCGTCGGGGTGCTCACCGCGGAGTACCTCGCCAGGCACGCGCCCGAGGGGCTGCGGTGGGCGATCGCGGGGCGCGACACGGGCAAGCTGGAGCGGCTGCGCGAGCGGCTGGCCTCGATCGTCCCGGCGTGCGCGGGGCTTCCGCTGGTGCGCGCCGATGTGGCGGACCCCGCCTCCCTGCGGGAGTTGGCCGCTCGGGCGCGCGTGGTCGCCACGACCGTCGGCCCCTACCTGACGTACGGGCAGGAGCTGGTCGCGGCGTGCGCGGACGCGGGCACGGACTATGTGGACCTCACGGGTGAGCCCGAGTTCGTGGACGTGATGTACGCGCGGCACGACGCCCGCGCCCGGGAGACGGGCGCGCGGCTCGTGCACTCCTGCGGCTTCGACTCGGTCCCGCACGACCTGGGGGCGTACTTCACGGTGGGGCAGCTGCCGGAGGGGGTGCCGCTGCGCGTCGACGGGTTCGTGCGGACGAACGGGCGCTTCTCCGGCGGCACCTTCGCGTCGGCGCTCCATCAGTTCGCCCGGGGGCCGCAGATGATGGCCGCCGCCAAGGAGCGGCGGCGCCTCGAACCGCGCCCGGCGGACCGCAAGGCGTACGCCCCGCCGAGCGCTCCGCGGTACGCGGGGGAGGTCGGCGCGTGGGCGCTGCCGCTGCCGACGATCGATCCGCAGGTGGTGCGGCGCTCGGCGCGGGCCCTGGAGCGGTACGGGCCCGACTTCCGCTACCGCCACTACGCCGCCGTGCGGACGCTGCCGATGGCTCTCGGCGGCACGGTCGCCGTCGGCGGCCTGGCCGTCGCCGCGCAGCTGCCGCCCGTCCGGCGGTGGCTCTCGGACCGGCTCAAGCCCGGTGACGGGCCCCGGCAGGATGTGCGGGACAAGGCGTGGTTCTCGGTGCGGTTCGTCGGCGAGGGCGGCGGCAAGCGGGTCTTCACCGAGGTCGCGGGCGGTGATCCGGGGTACGACGAGACGGCGAAGATGCTGGGCGAGTCGGCGCTGTGCCTCGCGCTGGACACCCTGCCGCCGGTCGCCGGGCAGCTCACCACGGCCGTGGCGATGGGCGACGCGCTGCTCGCGCGACTGCGGGCCGCGGGCCTCACCTTCCGGGTGGCCTCGGTGCGCTAAGCTCCCGCGAAAGTCCTGGTCATGCCCCCGAGGCCCTCATCGAGGGTCTCGGGAGTTCTTGCGTTGACCGGCGTTGAAGCGCGCCTTCTTCTGGCGATTCCCACAGGTATTCATGTCGCACCATTTACGCGTACGGCTCCGACTGGTGTCGAAGAAGGCGGCCCGGCAGGTCGGCGATGCGCACAAGGCCAGTCTTCCGTCTCGTGCGCCGGCGATGACGCTGATCGCGTCGGCGGCGATCACGCCGAGGGCGTCCGCCACGCAGGAGGCCGAGCCGAGCAGCCAGCGCCGCTCACCCTCGGGCGTCAGGACGGCCGCGGCCCGGCCTTGGGCGCTGCGGTCATTGATGACCTGGACAGCGGGGGCGGGGAGAGGCTCCTGGAGCGCGCGCGCCGTCGCGGCGGCGTGGATCGACTCCCGCAGTTCCCGGGCGAGGTCCAGCTGCGCGGGGGTGCAGGACGGCACGGCGAGACCGCTCACCGTCAGCCAGTCGACGAGTCGGTGCGGCGTGGGAATGCGCTCCACCGCGTTGCCGTGACGCTCCGACAAGGTCCCCGTGAAGCTGGTCGCCAGCACGTCACCGAGGCGGAAGTCAGGGAACTCAGCAGGCATGGAACCACCTTAGCCGGTTGCGCGTCGACAGGTCGGCACGGTAGAACCGTCTTAGCCGGTTCACACCTGTTCGTGGCCGGCTCCGCGACGGCCAGGAGGTCTCATGTCCCGTCCGACCAACGACGTCCAACCGTTCGAGGCCCGTGCCACTGATGCCGAACTCGACGATCTGCGCGCACGACTGGCCTCGGCGCGACTGCCGGAGCCCGAGACCGTCCGCCGCGCCGCGCCCGGTCCTCGCCGATGGGAACAGGGCGTTCCGCTCGCCGCCCTCGTGGACGTCGTGAACTACTGGCGCACCGCGTACGACTGGCGGGCGTTCGAGGCGCGCCTTGACCTGATCGGCCAGTTCCGCACGGTCGTCGACGGTCTGGGAATCCACTTCCTGCACCGCCGATCGACGCGTGCGGACGCCACTCCCCTGCTCCTGACGCACGGTTGGCCGGGCAGCGTCGCCGAGTTCGTCGATGTCGTGGACGAACTGGCGGAGCCAAAGGAGGTGGACGCGCCGGCGTTCCACGTCGTGGTCCCGTCACTGCCCGGCTTCGGTCACAGCGACAAGCCGGCCACCACCGGGTGGGGGACCGAGAAGATCGCGGCCGCGTGGGTGGAACTGATGGGCAGGCTCGGCTACGACACGTTCGCGGCCCACGGCGGCGACTGGGGAGGTGTGATCACCACGATCCTCGGCGGCAGGTTTCCGGAGCGGGTACTCGGCATCCATACGACGCTGGCGCAGGCACCGCCCGGGTTGTCGACGGACGGGCTGACCGCGGGCGAGCGCGAATGGACCGAGGAGACCCGCTATTTCTGGCACCACCACACGGCGTACGCGAAGCAGCAGGCGACCCGGCCGCAGACCATCGGCTACTCGCTCGTCGACTCACCGGTCGGGCTTCTCGCCTGGATCCTCGACAAGTTCGCCGAGTGGTCGGACACCGAGGACAGCCCGTTCGAGACGATTTCCCTGGACCGGCTTCTCGACAACGTCACCCTGTACTGGCTGACACGGACGGGCGCGTCGGCGGCCCGGATCTACTACGAGAGCCACGACTCGCTCGACCCGGAGCTTCGGGTGGACGTCCCGTCGGCGATCACGACGTATCCCCGCGACATCGAGAAGTATCCGCGCGCGTGGGCCGAGGAGCGCTTCCGCCAGATCGTCCGATGGAGGTCGCCCGCAACCGGGGGGCATTTCCCGTCGCTTGAGGTCCCCGAGTATTTCGTCGAGGATCTGCGGGACGGCCTGGCGGCGGTGCTGGCCGCTCGTCGGTGAACGCGGCCGGGTGCCGGCACTCGATCACCGCCTGGTCCCGTTCCGCGCGTCAGTAGTTGCTCGTCCTATCGGGAACGGTTGTACACCTGCGCGGGGGTGGTGCCGTCCCTGTCGTCGCGCCGGAGCCTGTCCTCGCCCATCAGGGTCAGCGTCGACGGTCCACCGGGCGTACACGCCGAGGGCGGTTTGCCGGACGTCACCGTCGAGCTGCTCAACCTGACGACGCCAGAGGTGACGGAGTCCAGTCTCGCTTCGAATACACAGCGGTATGCGCCGCCCCCCTCCTTTCTCCCGACTGCCGTCAGGGTCATCACCGTCTCGTCCACGTATCCCTGCCGGATCACCATCTTCCGGGTGTGGAGCCCCTCCCCGTTCTCGACGGTCGTCTCCCAGGTACCGAGGTACTCCTTCGGCAGAACGCCGGCCGGCTGGTGAACCGGGGGCTGCTCCGCCACGCTCAAGCCCCCCTCATGGTGGACGTAGGCGCCCAAGGCAACGGCCGTGACGGCGGCAGCCGCGGCCAAGACCAGTCCACGGCGAGGCCGTTCCCTGACCGGGGGCCGTCCCGGCGCCGCTCCCAGGGTCACCAACGGGGACGGCGCGGACCGTGTGAGGCGACCCGCGCTCTCCCCTTCCACCTTCCGCGCCGCCGCCTCGGCCGTCGCGTCCACGGGCAAGCGGTGCGCACGGATGCCGATGATCGCGGCGGCGGCCCTGCGCGTCAGCGTGAGGCCCTGCGCGAGGGGCAGGGCGCGAGCGTGGCTCGGGCGCCGGTCGACCCCGATCGCGGCCGCGGCCGCGCGACGGAGCAGCGTGGGCCGGGTCATTCCGTGCCGCTCCGGCCAGCGGCCGGACGCCGGGAGACAGGCCGCTCGGCCGGCGGCCCGGTCACCGGCGGTGGGGCGTCCTGCGGCGGGGGGACCTGCGGCGGGGCGCCCTGCGGTGCGTCGGGGGCCCCGATGAGGACTCCCGCCAGCCGGGTGTGCTTGAGCTGGACGAGGATCAAGGGCGCCGACGCCCCGACGGCGAACGTCGCGAAGCCGCCGTCGATCTGCCCCCAGGCCGCCATGAGCAGGGCCACCCCGGCTCCCATCACCATGTGCACCACGGCTGCGATGCTCTGGCCCGCGACATCGTAGTAAGCGCCGAAGGCAGGAGGCGGTCCCTCGGTCTCGGGCTGCTCGGAGAGCCGGAACTCCTGCCGTCGCAGGAGCCATTCGGTCATGCAGTCATAGGCGTGCACGACTCCACGCACCGCTCCGCCTGCCGCCCCGATCAGAAGCAGACTCGCCGTGTCCACGTGCCCCCAGTCCATGCAGTAAGACTCAGACGGTCGACACAGAAGGCTACGGCCCACCCTCCGACAAGAGAAGCCCACCCATGCCGACAAGGGGCCCGGCCTTTCCCCGGACCGGGCCCCCCGGCGTGTGCTGTACCTCGCTAGGCCGCTTGGCCCGTCGTCGGGTGGAAGTTGATGCGTTCCCTGACGACGGGGAAGCCGGCCTTGGCGAAGTTCGCGGCCATGGGGAAGTTGCCCTGGTCCGTCGCTCCGGTGACGAACTCCGCGCCCTGCTCGACGAGCAGGTGGGTGCACTCCGCGAGGAGGTCGTAGGCGTAGCCGTGACCGCGCTGTTCCGGGACGACGCCGATGAAGCCGACGGTCGGGCCTGAGGGGTTGTGGGCCGGGATGTGGATGCCGGCCAGGTCACCCTCCGGTGTGTGCGCGGTCTGCCACCACTCCCGTGGGGAGGGGCACCAGTGGAAGAAGTCGAGTTCCTCCTGGGCCGCCTGGTCGAGGCCGCCCTCTTCGATGGCCCTGAGCGCGTGGGCGTCCAGGGTGACGGAGTGGATGCGGCGCAACGCGTCGAAGAACACGGCGTCGTCGGGTTCGGCGCTGAAGCGCAGGCGTCCGGGCCGCTCGGGCAGACCTCGTTCCGGGGTCCAGCGGTACAGGAAGCGCTCCACCAGGAGTTCGTACCCCGCGGCCCGTGCGGCGGCGAAGCGCGCCTCGGCGGCGGCCCGCAGGTCGGTCTTCTCCCGCCAGCCGCCCGGCAGGTTGATCTCGAGTTCGACCTGCCGGGGAGCGGAGCGCAGGAGCTCGGCCCCGGCCTCCTCCTCGCCCTCGGCCACGTCGAACCAGTTGATGTTCATGGGCTGCGGGTCGTCGGGGCCGCCCCACCACGCGCCGCGTGCGACGACCTCGCCGTCGCGCAGGGCGACGCGCTTCCAGTCGGGGCGGAACCGGGTACGCCGGTGGCCCTCACGGGCGCCCAGGGGGTCGGGGAGTGCGTCGAAGAGATGAGCGTCGCTCGCGGTGAGCGCGCGGATGACCACTTCGGTCATGGATTCCTCCGGGATACAGGCTGCTTGGAGCGCTCCCGGTCAGAACTCACGAACCACGCCGGGACAGCGGAAAGAGGGAGCGCTGGAAAGGTGTGAACCGCACGGCACTCGCCTCCTTCCATCCGTCTCAGGGCGTGGAACCACACCCTAAGCGGTCCCCCGCGAACCCGTCCACGGATTTCCTCGCGCCCCGACCCGCGAACCGGGTCTGGCATGTGTGGGCGCGGCGACACGGGCTGAAGCCCACCGCGCCTCCGCCGCCGCGAGCGGCGACGGAGGCGCGGGGCCATGGGCTCGGGATCAGGCGACCGGCACGGGATATGTCGGGTACTCCACTCCGGACACGTGCTGGACGACCCGGATGACCTGGCAGGAGTAGCCGAACTCGTTGTCGTACCAGAGGTAGAGGATCGCGCTGTCGCCGTCGACCTTGGTGGCGCCCGCGTCGACGATCGAGGCGTGGCGCGAGCCGATGAAGTCGTTCGAGACCGCGTCGGGAGCGCTGGTGAAGTCGATCTGGCGCTTGAGCGGCGAGGTCAGCGAGACGTTGCGGAGGTAGTCCAGGACCTCCTCGCGGGTGGCCTCGCGGCCGAGCGTGAGGCTGAGGATCGCGATCGAGACGTCCGGCACCGGGACCCGGATCGAGCTGCCGGTGATCGGCGCCTTCAGGTCCGGCAGCGCCTTGGCGACGGCGGAGGCCGCACCGGTCTCGGTGATCACCATGTTGAGCGGCGCCGAGCGGCCGCGGCGGTCGGCCTTGTGGTAGTTGTCCAGGAGGTTCTGGTCGTTGGTGAAGGAGTGGATGGTCTCCACGTGGCCGCGCAGCACGCCGTACTCGTCGGCCATCGCCTTCAGCGGCGGGACGATCGCGTTGGTGGTGCAGGAGGCGCAGGACAGGATCCGCTCGTCCGGCTTGATCGTGTCGTGGTTGACGCCGTGCACGATGTTGGGCACGTCGCCCTTGCCCGGGGCGGTCAGGACGACCTTGTCGACACCGGGGCGCAGGTGCTTGGAGAGGCCCTCGCGGTCACGCCACTTGCCGGTGTTGTCGATGAGGATGGCGTTCTTGATGCCGTACGCGGTGTAGTCGACCTCGGTGGGGTCGTTCGCGTAGATCACCTTGATCTCGTTGCCATTGGCGATGATCTTGCTGTTCGCCTCGTCGACGGTGATGGTGCCCTGGAACTGGCCATGGATGGAGTCGCGGCGCAGCAACGACGCCCGCTTCACGATGTCCTCGGCGGCCCGCTCCCCTCCCCCGCGCACGACGATGGCGCGCAGCCGCAGGCCGTTGCCGGAGCCGGCCTTCTCGATGAGCAGGCGGGCGACGAGGCGGCCGATGCGGCCGAAGCCGTAGAGGACGACGTCGCGGCCCTCGCGGCACTCGATCTTGTTCTCGCCGGTGGCGCCGGCGACCGCCTCCGCGGTGAACTCGGCCACCGACAGGCCGCGGTCGTCGCTCTTGTACGTCGCGGCGAGCATGCCGATGTCGATCTGGGACGGGCCGAGGTCCAGCGCGGTGAGAGCCTGCAGGAAGGGCAGCGTCTGGGTGACCGACAGCTCCTCGCCGGCGATCTGCCGGGCGAAGCGGTGGGTCTTGAGGATGCTGACCACCGACTTGTTCACCAGGGAGCGGCTGTGCAGCAGGACCGTCACGTCCCGCTCGCGGTGCAGCTTCCCGATGATCGGGATCATCGACTCCGCGATCTCCTCGCGGTTCTTCCAGTTGGTGAACGAGTCGTCGTTGACAGTCACAGGTTTCTCTTTCGAGCTAGGCGGCGCTCATATGCTAACCCGCTCGTCTTTTGATCTTTCACCCGGTCGCTCCACCGCTTTCACCTGGCCGTTTCCCGCAAAGCGGCCCGGCAGAGCGCGTCCGCGCGGCGGGTGGTCTCCGGCAGCCGGTACCGGGGCGTGAGCCGTAGGGCGTGGGCGCACGCCCCGGCCTGCGTCACCCGGTGGCCGGCCGAGACGAACACCGGCTTCACGCCCTCCCGGGTGCGCAGCGCCCGGCCCACCTCCTCCGTCCCGTCCAGCAGCGGTGAGCTGCTGCCCCGGGGTGCGGCCGGAGCCTCGTACGAGAAGGTGAAGGGGTTCTTCGCGACGCCCATCGTCGCCAGTCCCGTCAGGACGCCGAGGTGGCTCGCGAGGCCGAAGCGGCGCGGGTGGGCGACGCCGTAGCCGTCGCAGACGACGAGGCCGGGGTCGACCGTGAGCCGGGAGAGGGCGGCGAGCACGGCCGGGATCTCCCGGAAGGCCAGCAGGCCCGGCACGTAGGGGAAGGCCACGGTGCCGACCGCCGTCGCCTCCTCGACCACGTCGAGCGTCGCCGCGTCCAGCACGACCACGGCGGCCGCGACGACGTTCCGCTCGTCGTCGTAGGCGACGTCCACCCCGCTCACGTGTCCGGTGCCGGGCGGCGGGCCCTGCTCGTCGAGGACCACGCGGGCGCGCAACTCGTCCTGGACGGCGCGCGCCGCCGCCTCGTCGGAGGGCCAGTCGGCGGGAAGTGAGTAACTGATCATGATGCGCGTCAGCCTAGGGCGTGTGGTGAAAGTCCCGTCTGCCTGGCGACGCCTGGCACGCGCCCTAGTGGGGCGCCGTTCCGGGCCGACCGGAGCCGCAGGACGGGGGTAGCCTCGCGATCATGTTCATTCTCGAATTGACCTACACCGCGCCCCTGTCCGCCGTCGACGAGCAGCTGGCCGCCCATGTGGCGTGGCTCGACGAGCAGTACGCGGCGGGGACGTTCATCGCCTCCGGGCGCAAGAATCCGCGCGACGGCGGTGTGATCATCGCCGTGGCGGAGGACCGCGCGCGGATCGAGGAGATCACCGCCGCGGACCCCTTCGTCGTGGCCGGGGTGTGCGCGTACCGGATCACCGAGTTCTACGCGACCAAGACGGCCCCGGAGTTGGCCTCGTACCGCGAGCAACTGCCCGCGTAGCCGCGTCCGGGGCGGCCCCGTCAGCGCTCCGGGCGGGTTCAGCGCTCCAGGCGGGCGACGCGCCCCTTCTCGCCGGACGCCCAACAGCCCCCGTCCCGGGCGCAGTCCACGGTGTCGAACGACCCGGGGCCGACCGTGCGCCAGGTCCGCCCGGCGTCCGAGGTGAGGTCCGTGCCCGTGGGGCCGACCGCGAGGGCGGTGGTGCGGCTGTGCGGCAGCCAGGCCACGCCCGAGCGGTAGGCGGGCGGCGGCCGCCCGGCCGGGGTCCAGGTGCGGCCGCCGTCGCGGGTGTGCGCCGCCGCCTTCGGCGAGGCCTGGTCGGGGCGGTAGTCGCCGCCGACCGCGATGCCGTGCGTACGGTCGCGGAAGGCGAGCCCGAAGACACCGCGGGCCGGGTCGCCGGCGGGGATCGGCGCGTCGGTGGCCCGCCAGGTCAGGCCCCGGTCCGCGGAGTGCAGGACGCGCGCGCGGTCCGCGCCGCCGGTGGCCAGCCACACGTCGCGCGGCCCGGCGGCCACCAGGCACTGGCCGCTCGCCGCGAACGCCGCCTCGCCCTCCTGCGCCCGGGGCATGCCCGTGTTCGGCAGCACCTTCCAGGAGCGGCCGCCGTCGGCGGTGGACAGGACGCGGTACCTGCCGTCGACCGGGTCGCTCAGCGCCAGGCCGTGGCGGGGGTCGAAGAAGGTCACACAGTCGTAGAAGGCCTTGGGGTCGGTGTTGCGGAAGGACTCCGTCCAGGTCGCGCCGCCGTCGTCGGTCCGCAGCACCCTGGACGCCTCGCCCTCACCGATGGCGAGGACGACCGCCCGCCGGGCGTCGAAGGCCTCGACGTCCCGGAGTTCGAGCGCGGCGCCGCCCGGTGGGGAGACATCGCGCCAGGTCCTGCCGCCGTCCGACGTGCGCAGCACGGTCCCCTTCGAGCCGGCCACCCAGGCCGTGTCCCGGCTGACGGCGGCGAGGCCCCGGAAGCGGGCGTCGGTGCCGCTGTCCTTGAGCTGCCAGCTCGGGGCCCCTTTCGGCGTCTGCCCCGGGCCGTCCGGCCGGGCGGTGGCGGGCCACGCGAGGACGCCCGCGGCGAGCGCCGCCGCGCACACCGCCGTCGGCACCGCGCGCCTCATCGACTTCGACTTCCCCATGGGCCTCATGGCGGGCGAAGCTAGCCGACGCGCTGCGGCTCGTCCAGATGGCCTGAAGGCGTCCCCCGCAGGACGGGCGGCGGGAACCGCGGGCGCTCCCACGGTGTCGCGGTGACAGAGGTCACTCGGTCTCACCCTCCTCGCGTGTGCACGGAACCCGTCTTTCCGTCGTCTATCCAAGTGCCGACCCCAGTCGTCCAGCAGTCAGTGAGGGAGCAGGCGTTGTCCACCGTCATCGAGCAAGCCGTAGAGGCCCGCCTGGTCGCCACCGCGCCGCGGATGCCGACCATTCCCGCGACACTCCACTACGACCGGCGGGACCCCTTCGCCGTGCGGATGAGCTTTCCCGCTCCCGCGACCCTGGAGGGCGTCGAGGTCTACTGGACCTTCGCCCGCGAGCTGCTCACCGACGGCGTGGAGCGCGCGGTCGGCCACGGCGACGTGCGGGTGCGCCCGTACGGCTTCGACCGCACGGTCCTGGAGTTCCACGCGCCCGAGGGCACGGCGATCGTCCACATCCGCACCGGGGAGCTGCGTCACTTCCTGCGCCGTACGACGACGCTGGTGCCGGTCGGCCAGGAGCACCGGCACGTCGATCTGGACCAGGACCTCGCGGAGCTGATGCGGGACGCGTGCTGAGGGAGGGACACGCGCCGGCCTCCCTCAGCCGGCAGCCCCGGCCCGCACCCCCTCGGGCCTGCCCCTCCCCTGCGCTCCCTCAGCCGCCGAGCAGCGTGTTCAGCTCCCCGTAGTCGAGCCCGCCCTCCAGCGGGCCGTACGTCCCCTTCGCCAGCAGTTCCAGCGCGGCTTCCCGTACGACGGCGTGCGCGGCCTGGGCGATGCGCGCGCCGGTGCTGACGCGCGCGACCCCGAGCGCGGCGAGCTCCGCGACGGACGGCGCTCCTGGCCCGGCCGTCACGTTGAGCGGGCCCCCGACGCCCGCGACCAGCGCCGCGAGCGTGTCGGGGTCCGCGACGCCCGGCACGAAGATCCCGTCGGCCCCCGCCGCCAGATAGGCGGCGGCCCGCTCCAGGGTGAGCGCGAGCCGGTCCGTCTCCTGGCCCACCGCGCGCAGATACGTGTCCACGCGCGCGTTGATGAACAGCGGGACCCCCGCCGCGTCCGCCGTCTTGCGGGCCGTCTCGATCCGCGCCGCCTGGTCGGCCGACGCGCGCAGCGGCGCGGCGCCCTCGTACGCCGCGTCCTCGATGTTCACGCCCACGGCGCCCGCCGCGAGGACCCCGCGCACCGTCTCGGCGACGCCCGCCGCGTCCGTGGCGTAGCCGCTCTCGATGTCGGCGCTCACGGGCACGCCCACCGCCGCGGCGATCGTGGCCACGGCCCCCAGGGCGCGGTCCCTGCCCAGCCGGTCACCGTCCGCGACGCCGAGGTCCCAGGCGACGCCCGCGCTGGTGGTGGCGATCGCCCGGGCGCCCGCCGCCTCGATGACCCGGGCGCTCGCGGCGTCCCAGGCGTTGGGCAGCACAAGGGGGCGGCCCGCGGTGTGCAGGGCGCGGAAGGCGAGGGCGGCTTCACGAAGGTGCGTCGTCATGCGGCGTACTCAACCAGCGGCCCTGACCGGTGTCCGGCGGAAATCCGACATCATCGTGACGTGCCGGGGGTGTCCCCGGGATTCAGGGCGCGATCGGCAGTTCCCGCTTGTGCGCGGTCAGCCGGTAGCGCTGGATGATCTTGGCTGCGACGGTCTCGTCGACCGGCTCGCCCTCCAGGAAGGCGTCGATGTCGTGGTACGTGACGCCGAGCGCCTCTTCGTCGGACAGACCCGGGTTCAACGACTCCAAATCCGCCGTCGGGACCTTGTTCACCAGGGCGTCCGGTGCGCCCAGCTCCCGTGCCAGGGCGCGGACCCGCCGCTTGGTGAGGCCGGTGAGCGGGACGACGTCCGCGGCGCCGTCGCCGAACTTGGTGAAGAAGCCGGAGGCCGCCTCGGCCGCCTGGTCGGTGCCCACCACCAGGCCTTCGTGCGCCCCCGCCACCGCGTACTGGGCGATCATGCGCTGGCGGGCCTTGATGTTGCCGAGGACGAAGTCCTGGTGGTGGGCGTCCCGGAAGAGGGCGCCGCCCGTCACCACGGCCTCCAGGGCGGCGTCGGAGGCGGGCTTCACGTCGACGGTGAGGATCTTGTCCGGCCGGATGAAGTCCAGTGCCACCTGGGCGTCGTGCTCGTCGGCCTGGGCGCCGTAGGGCAGCCGCATGGCGAAGAACGTCGCCTCCTGCCCCGAGTCGGCGCGGACCCGCTCGACCGCGAGCTGGCACAGCCGCCCCGCGGTCGTGGAGTCCACGCCGCCGCTGATGCCGAGCACCAGGGAGCGCAGGCCGTTGGAGGTCAGCTGGTCGGCCAGGAAGGCCACGCGGCGCTCGATCTCCTGTCGCACGGCGAAGTCCGCGCTCACCTGGAGGGCCCGGGCGATCTCCTGCTGCGCGGAGGCGGTCTCCTGCCGCGGGGAAAGGGACGCACGGTCGGTCATGGTCGCTCCTGCTGTCGTTCCTGCTCTTGTTTCCGGTCGGGAGGAGAAGGGTTCCCCCGCGTCAGCACCGTACGCGCGGCAGCCCGGTGACCGCTGTCACCAGCGAGTACAGCGAGGTCGACGCGGTGATGAACAGCCGGTTGTTCTTGGGGCCGCCGAAGGCGATGTTCGAGACGGGCTCGGGGATGTTCAGCCGACCGATGAGCGTCCCGTCCGGGTCGTAGCAGTGCACGCCGCCCGCGATGGCCGCCGCCCACAGCCGGCCCCCGTCGTCGAAGCGAAGGTTGTCGAAGCGGCTGACGCCGTCCGTGGCCTCGGCGAAGACCTCCCCGTCGGACAGGGTCCCGTCCTCGCGCACGTCGAAGACGCGGATGACGCCGCCGCGGGTGTCCGAGACGTACAGCCGCCGCTCGTCGGGCGAGAAGACGAGTCCGTTCGGCGCCTCGAAGCAGTCCGCGACCAGACGCACCTCGCCCGTGCCGGGGTCGATGCGGTAGACGTTGAGACCGTCCTGTTCCCGCTCGGCGCGGTGGCCTTCGTAGTCGCTGGTGATCCCGAAGTCGGGGTCGGAGAACCACACCGAGCCGTCGGAGCGTACGACGGCGTCGTTCGGGCTGTTGAGCCGCTTGCCGGCGTAGCGGTCGGCGAGCACGGTGATGCTGCCGTCGGGCTCGGTGCGGGTGACCCGGCGGTTGCCCTGCTCGCAGGTGATCAGCCGGCCCTCGCGGTCCAGCGTGTTGCCGTTGCTGTGTCCGGCCGGGGAGCGGAAGACGGACACGGCGCCGGTCGCCTCGTCCCAGCGCAGCATCCGGTCGTTGGGGATGTCGCTCCAGACGAGCTGGCGCCAGGCGGGGAGGTAGAGGGGACCTTCGGCCCAGCGGCAGTGGTCGTACAGCTTCTCCAGGCGGTCGTCGCCGTTCGCACACCGCCCGGTGCGGAACCGCTCGTCCAGGATCTCGTACAGCTCGGTGTCGGCAGAACCGGACATGCTTGCTCCCAATTGCTCACACACTGAATGACATTTTGCTTCGTTGGACTATGTCAGAACCGTATATGGTTGCGCCATGGGATCGGGGAACGACGTGGACGACATCGACCGCCAGCTGCTCGCGGTGCTCCAGCAGGACGCGACCACCGCGTACGCCGCGCTCGGCAAGGAGGTCGGCCTGTCGGCGGGGGCCGCCCACGAGCGGGTGCGCAAGCTGCGGGAGCGGGGCGTCATCCGGCGCACCACCATCGACGTGGACCCGGCCGCGCTCGGGCGGGGCGTGCTGGCCTTCGTCATGGTCGAGTCGAACGCCTGGATGGGGGACTCGGCCGAGGCCTTCGCCGCGATCCCCGAGATCCAGGAGGCGCATGTCATCGCGGGCAGCGCCTCGGTCCTGGTGAAGGTGCGCGCGGCGACGACGGAACAGCTCCAGGACGTGCTGCGCAGGCTGTACGCCATCGACGGCGTGAGCGGCACGCAGGCCACCGTGTCGCTGGAGACCTTCTTCGAGCGCCCGGTGCCGCCGGTGCCCCCCGTCCCGCCGGCTTCGCGCTGACGCGGGGCGGCGATAAAACGTTGACAGGGGCCCGTAGGGGTTCCTAACGTGTACCGCGGTTCTGTTGCCGTCGATAGGAGAAGGACGTTGCTCGTCTGAGGTCATGAGACACCGCGTCACGCAGCCTTCGCTGCCGTGCACGCCGTGTGCGACCTCGGCATCCGAGCCGTCCCGTCCCCCCGGCACAGGCCTTTTCCGTTCTTCGGCCTCCCTTCCCGCCGCGGTGTCTCGAACGCGTTGCCCCTGACCGCGCTCCACCACGCAACCGCGAGGCCCGTATGTCTCCTTCCCCCACCTCTCTCAGCTGCTCGTCGCTCACCTTCGCCTGGGCCGACGGGACCAGCGTCTTCGAAGGCCTCCAAGTGGCCTTCGGCCCCGGCCGTACCGGGCTCATCGGCGCCAACGGCTCCGGAAAGTCAACGCTGTTGAAGCTCCTGGCCGGCGAACTGACCCCCACCGACGGTACCGTCAAGGCCCTCGGCGAGGTCGGTTACCTGCCGCAGAACGTCACCCTCGACACCGCGCTGCGCGTCGACGCGGTGCTCGGCATCGCCGCGACGCGCGCCGCCCTGCACGCCATCGAGGCGGGTGACGCGAGCGAGGAACACTTCACGGCCGTCGGTGACGACTGGGACGTCGAGGAGCGGGCCCGCGCCACCCTCGACCAGCTCGGGCTCGGCCACATCGGCCTCGACCGCACCACGGGCGAGGTCTCGGGCGGCGAGTCGGTGCTGCTGCGCCTGGCCGCGCTGCTGCTGCGCCGCCCCGATGTCCTGCTGCTGGACGAGCCGACCAACAACCTTGACCTGTACGCCCGTCGGCGCCTTTATGCGGCCGTCGAGGCCTGGTCCGGGATCCTGGTGGTGGTCAGCCACGACCGCGAACTCCTCGAACTGGTCGACCAGATCGCCGATCTGCGCGACGGCACGGTCAGTTGGTACGGGGGCGGCTTCAGCGCGTACGAAGCGGCCCTCGCCGGCGAACAGGAGGCGGCGGAGCGCATGGTGCGCGTCGCCGAGTCGGACCTGCGCAAGCAGAAGCGCGATCTGGCCGACGCCCAGGTGAAGTTGGCCCGCCGCAAGCGCTACGGGCAGAAGATCCAGGAGAGCAGGAGCCAGCCGAAGATCCTGATGGGCGCCCGCAAGCGCGCCGCCCAGGAGTCGGCGGGCAAGCATCGCGTCATGCACGAGGAGAAGCTCGCCGAGGCCAAGGAGCGTCTCGACGAGGCCGTGGAGGCGGTGCGGGACGACGACGAGATCCGCGTCGACCTGCCGCACACCCTGGTCCACCCGGGCCGCACGGTCCTCACCCTGAGCGGCCTGGAACTGCGCTATGGAGCCCGGGTCCAGGGCGAGTTCGAACTGCGCGGGCCCGAGCGGATCGCGCTGATCGGCCGCAACGGCGCGGGCAAGACGACACTGCTGCGCACCGTCGCCGGCGAGCTGGAAGCGGTCGCCGGCGAGGCGCGGGCGCATGTCCCGATGCGCTTCCTGCCGCAACGCCTCGACGTTCTCGACGACGACCTCACCGTCGCCGAGAACGTGGCCGCGTACGCCCCCGAGGCGACCAGGAACCGTGTCCGGGCACGGCTGGCCCGGTTCCTGTTCAAGGGCGCCAAGGCCGACCAGCGGGCGGCGACCCTCTCCGGCGGCGAGCGGTTTCGCGCGGCGCTCGCGGCACTGCTGCTGGCCGAGCCGGCACCGCAGCTGCTCATGCTCGACGAGCCGACGAACAACCTCGACATGGCGAGCGTGCGGCAGCTCTCGACGGCTCTGGAGTCGTACCAGGGCGCACTGATCGTGGCCAGTCATGATCTGGCGTTCCTGGAGTCCATCGGCATCACCCGGTGGCTCCTGCTGGACGGGGAGCTGACGGAAATCACCCAGGAAAAGAAGACAGAAGCTGTCGGGTATTTTGACTAGCTTCGCGTGTATGCACCAGCACACACGGCACGACACCCCCCAGGACAGGCAGCCCGGCGCCCACGGGCACATCACCCTCTCCGGAGCCCGGGAGAACAACCTCAAGGAGGTGGACCTGCGCATCCCCAAGGGCCGCCTCACGGTCTTCACGGGGGTGTCGGGGTCCGGGAAGTCGTCGGTCGTCTTCGACACGATCGCGGTCGAGTCCCAGCGGCAGCTGAACGAGACCTTCACGTGGTTCGTCCGCAACCGGCTGCCGAAGTACGAGCGGCCGCACGCGGACGCCATCGAGGACCTCTCGCCCGCGATCGTCGTCGACCAGAGGCCGATCGGCGGCAACTCCCGCTCCACCGTGGGCACGATCACGGACGTCTACTCCGTGATCAGGGTGCTCTTCTCCCGGTACGGCACGCCGAGCGCGGGCCCGGCGACGGCGTACTCCTTCAACGACCCGTCGGGCATGTGCCCCGCGTGCGACGGGCTCGGCCGCACCGTGCGGCCCGACTACGACCGCATCATCGACCCCACCAGGTCCCTGGCGGACGGCGCGATCCTCTTCCCGCCGTTCGCCGCCGGGACCTGGCAGGGCCAGACCTACACCAATACCCCCGACCTGGACACGCACAAGCCGGTCGGCGAATTCACCGACGCCGAGCGGGAGTTCCTGCTGCGCGGCGGACGAGGGGCGGGCGGACGAAAGAAGGTCAGCGTCGACAACACCGGCGGCGCCCGGGACATCGACTACGAGGGCCTGGCCGACCGCTTCGAGCGGCTCTACCTCCACCGGGACCTCTCCTCCCTCGCCCAGAAGACCCGGGACATGGTGCGGGGCTTCCTCCACGAGGGCCCCTGCCCGGCCTGCCGGGGCGCCCGGCTCAACCCCGCCGCGCTCGCCACCCGGATCAACGGCCTCGGCATCGCGGACTGCGTCCGCATGGAGGTCACCGACCTCGTCCGGGAGCTGGGGCGCGTCCACGACCCGGTGGCCGGCCCCGTCGCCGCGGCGGCCGTGGCGGCCCTGGAGCGGATCGAGGCGATCGGCCTCGGCTATCTCAGCCTGGACCGCGAGACGTCGACCCTCTCCGGCGGCGAGGGGCAGCGGCTGAAGATGGTGCGCCACCTCAGCTCCAGCCTCACCGGCATGACGTACATCTTCGACGAACCGAGCGTCGGCCTGCACCCACGCGACGTGGGGCGCCTCAACGACCTGCTGCTGCGGCTGCGCGACAAGGGCAACACCGTGCTGGTGGTCGAGCACGACCCGGACGTGATCGCGGTCGCCGACCATGTGGTCGACATGGGTCCGGCGGCCGGCACCGGCGGCGGCCTGGTCGTCTTCGAGGGCACGCCCGACGAGCTGCGCGGGGCGGACACCCTCACCGGCCGCCACCTGCGCCGCGTCAGGGGCGTCAAGGACAAGCCGCGCGAGGCGACCGGCGGCCACTGGATCAGGGGCGCCGATCTGCACAACCTCAAGAACGTCAGCGTGCGGATGCCGACCGGGGTGCTCACCGCGGTCACCGGCGTCGCCGGGTCCGGCAAGAGCACGCTGGTGTCGAAGGCGTTCACCGGCGCCCACCCGGACGCCGTGGTCGTCGACCAGTCCTCCATCGGCATCTCGGGCCGCTCGACCCCGGCGACCTACCTCGGGATCATGGACACCGTACGGGGGCTCTTCGCGCGGGAGACGGGCGCGAAGGCCAGCCTGTTCAGCTTCAACTCCCATGGCGCGTGCGAGCTTTGCCGAGGGCGCGGGATCATCTACAGCGATCTCGCGTTCATGGACCCGGTGACCACGACCTGCGAGGCCTGCGAGGGCCGCCGCTTCAAGGAGGAGGTGCTGCGCCTGACCGTCGACGGCCGCTCCGTCGTGGACGTCCTGGAGATGACCGCCGAGCGGGCGCTCGACTTCTTCGCGCGCTTCGAGGACCAAGCGGTACGCCGGCGCCTCGGTGCCCTGCGGGACGTCGGGCTCACCTACCTCACGCTCGGCCAGCCGCTCAGCACCCTGTCCGGCGGCGAGCGCCAGCGCATCAAGCTGGCCACGCAGCTGCACCGCACCGGCACCACGTACGTCCTGGACGAACCGACCACCGGTCTGCACATGGCCGACGTGGACGGACTCCTCGCGTTGCTGGACCGGCTCGTCGACGCCGGGAACACCGTCGTCGTGGTCGAGCACAACCTCGACGTCGTCAAGCACGCGGACTGGGTGATCGACCTCGGCCCCGACGGCGGCAAGCACGGCGGGCGGGTCGTCTTCGAGGGCACCCCGGCGGAGCTGCTGCGGGCCCGCGGGTCGTTCACGGCGGATCACCTCCGAGCCGCTCTGGGCCCGCAGGGGGAGCGCGCTGCATGATGTGCGGCAACGCCCCGCCCTCATGAGGAGTACCCCGTGCACACCAAGAAGGTCCTGATCCGCCGCCCCGGCCCGCGCCTCGCCGAAGGACTGCTCACCCACCTGGAGCGCACCCCGGTCGACGTGGAGCTGGCCCTTCGGCAGTGGGAGGGCTATGTCGCGGCACTGCACGCCCACGGCTGGCAGACGCTGGAGGTGGCGCCCGCCGACGACTGCCCCGACGCCGTGTTCGTGGAGGACGCGGTGGTGGTGTTCCGGAACGTGGCGCTGATCGCCCGGCCGGGGGCCGAGGCCCGGCGGGGCGAGACCGCCGGCGTGGAGGAGGCCGTGGTCCGGCTCGGCTGCTCGGTGAACCAGGTCCGCGAGCCGGGCACGCTCGACGGCGGCGACGTCCTCAAGGTCGGCGACACGATCTACGTGGGGCGGGGCGGCCGGACCAACGCGGAGGGGGTGCGGCAGCTGCGGGCCGTCTTCGAACCGCTCGGCGCCCGCGTGGTGGCCGTCCCGGTCGCCAAGGTCCTGCACCTGAAATCGGCGGTGACGGCCCTGCCCGACGGGACCGTGATCGGGTACGAGCCGCTGGTCGACAGCCCCTCGCTCTTCGCGCCCTTCCTGCCGGTGCCGGAGGAGCCGGGCGCGCACGTGGTGCTGCTCGGGGGTGGGAAGCTGCTGATGGCGGCGAGCGCGCCGAAGAGCGCGGAGCTTTTCGCGGACCTCGGCTTTGACCCGGTTCTGGTGGACATCAGCGAATTCGAGAAGCTCGAAGGCTGTGTGACGTGCCTCTCAGTTCGACTCCGCGAACTGTACGTCTGAGCCGCGAGGGGGCCCGAGCTACGGGGGAGGCGCACGCAGGGGGTGGTTTCGCTGCCTCTTTACGGAGGGTTTAACCTACGGCAACGTAACCTACGACACCGTAGGTAGTGCACCGCTCGCACTGCCCGTAAGCAATCCCCGCCCCCGTATGGAGCACACGTGACGATCACCTCTCCCCACCTCGCCGGCTCGGACAACTGGACCGATGCCCGGCTCCTCCACGCGCTGGAGGAAGTGGTCGAGCAGGAACTGAACCGCCACCTGAAGGTGGCCAAGGACTGGATGCCGCACGAGTACGTGCCGTTCTCCGACGCCCGCAACTTCCCCGGCCTCTTCGAGGACGGCGAGGCGTGGGAGAAGAGCCAGTCCCCCGTCACCGACATCGGGCGCATCGCCCTGGTGGTCAACCTGCTCACCGAGGACAACCTCCCGAGCTACCACCACGAGATCGCCTCCCTCTTCGGCCGGGACGGCGCCTGGGGCACCTGGGTGCACCGCTGGACGGCCGAGGAGGGCCGGCACGGCATCGTGATGCGCGACTACCTCCTCGCCTCGCGCGCCGTCGACCCGGACCAGCTGGAGCGGTTCCGGATGTCGCACATGAGCGAGGGCTTCGAGTCGGACAACCGCCACTCGATGCTGCACTCGGTCGCCTACGTGGCCTTCCAGGAGCTGGCGACCCGCATCTCGCACCGCAACACCGGCCACCAGTCCGGTGACCCGGTCTGCGACCGCATGCTGGCGCGCATCGCCACCGACGAGAACCTCCACATGGTCTTCTACCGGAACCTCCTGAAGGCCGCCTTCGAGCTGGCCCCCGACCTGACGATGCAGGCCGTGCGGGACGTGGTGGTCGACTTCCGCATGCCGGGCCACGGCATTCCCGGCTTCGAGCGGGCCGCCGCCCAGATGGCCATCGGCGAGGTCTACAACCTGCGCATCCACCACGACGACGTGCTCCAGCCCGTGCTGCGCCACCTGAAGGTCCTGGAGATCGACGGCCTCGGCCCCCAGGGCCTGAAGGCCCAGGAGGAGCTGGGCTTCTTCATGGGCGGGCTCGACGCGGAGGCGTCCAAGTTCGACGAGCGGCTCGCGGCGCGCAAGGCGCGCATGGCGGCGCGGGGCGCCTGACGCCCCGCACGCGCGGTGGCGTGCGCCGGACCGGCCGCGTCACCGCGCCCCGGTCCGCGCCCCGGCCGGCACGCGTCTGAGGGCGAACCGCTCCTTCTCGGAGAGGCCGCCCCAGACGCCGAACCGCTCGTCGTTGGCGAGGGCGTACTCCAGGCAGGCCGGGCGCATCTCGCACATCCGGCAGATGTCCTTCGCCTCCCGCACCGAGCTGCCCGGCTCGGGGAAGAAGAAGTCCGCTCCGGTCTGCGCGCACAGCGCCTGCTCCTGCCAGGCGAGTTCGGGCTGGGCCATCGTGTCGATCTGCATGGGCACGATGGTGCCCCGGCGCGCGAAACAAGCGATCAACGAACGATCAACGCGCCGCCGGCCGGCGTTTCCCCGCCACTCTGGTGCCCCGCTCGGCTACGACGCCATCGGCTCGCCGGGAGGGGCCGGCTGGAGCACCGCGAACCGCGCGCCCGCCGGATCCGCGAACTTGGCGAAGCGGCCCACGCCCGCCATCTCCACCGTGTCCATGCGCACCGTGCCGCCCTCCCGCCGGACCTTGGCGACCGCGCCGTCGCAGTCGTCCACCTGGAAGTACGGCAGCCAGTACGCCTCCGACTCGGCGGGGTCGTCGTCGAGGGACGCGATGCCGCCGAACATGTCGTCCGGGGTGCCGTCGGCGGGGTGCACCATCGTGTACGTGCCCGCGGGGGACTCCATCGCGGTGGTCTGCCAGCCGAACACCGAGCCGTAGAACGACGTGGCCGCGGAGGCGTCCGGGGTGTACAGCTCCGTCCAGACGAGACCGCCCGGCTCGTTCACCACGTCGAGCCCCTTGATCTGCCCCTGCTGCCAGACCGAGAAGGGCACACCCGCCGGGTCGGTGAAGCCCGCCATGCGGCCGAGGTCGAGGACGTCCACGACGCCGTGGAGCGTGCTGCCGCCGGCCTGCTCGACCTGCTTGGCCGTGGCGTCCGCGTCCGGCGTGCGGAAGTACAGCGTCCAGGCCGGTGGGGCCTCCTCCGCGAGCATCGCCATGGCGCCGGCGGCGGTCCCGCCGGAGAGCCGGAACTGGCTGTAACCCCCCACTTCCTCGCCGCCCCGCTGGAGCTCCCAGCCGAACAACTCGCGGTAGAAGGCGCTGACGCCGTCCAGGTCGGGGGCGCACATGTCCACCCAGACCGGGGCGCCCGCAGCAAAACGGGAACTGAGCATGATCGACTCCTTCGTCGGATCTCTCCGCCGTCTCTCGTCGGACTTCCCTGCATGTCATCCGACGGACTTCCCTGCTGTCTTCCGACGGACTTCGCCTGTCGTCTTCCTAGGGACTTCCCTGCCGTCTCTCGTAGGGCGCTTCCGCCGTCTCTTCCGAGTCTGGCACCCCCCACTGACAACGCGCCTGTTGTCATTTCCTGGAAGCACGACCCTTTTGAGAGCGCTCTCAGTCATAACTCTTGACGCCGCAACCACCCACCACGACAGTGGTGCACCACTCCCCTACGGCAGTGGCGCATCGGCCCCTACGACAGGGCGCACCGTCCACCACGGCAGTGATGCGTCACCCCCACGCACACGGTTCGAGCACCTCCCCGTAGCCCCCCACCGCGCAGGAGACCTTCCGTGATCTCGCGTCGTACGTTCCTGACCACTACCGCCGCCGGCGCCGCGGGCGCCCTCATCCATCCTGGCCGGGCGGGCGCTCTCGGCCCGCGTGCCGAGGCGGTCGGCAAGGCCGCGCCCGCGACCTGCGAACTCGCCCTGCGGAACAAGTCGCTCCCCGGGCGCGTGCACGCCTACGTCACCGGCCACGAGCAGGGCACCGGCCGCTGGGTGCTGCTCAGGCCCGACGGCGGCGTGTACCGCCCCGACTCGCCGTCCGCGCCGCAGACCCCGCTGCCCGTCGACTGCGCCATCCCTCTGGGCGCCGCCGGTTCGGCGCCCAGAGTGCTGACGCTGCCGCAGATGTACGGCGCCCGCGTCTACTTCGTGCGCGACGCCAAGTTGGACTTCTTCCTCAACCCCGGGCCCGCACTGGTCGAGCCCGCCTTCGCGACCCCCGCGGACCCCAACTACGGCCGCACCTGGTCGTTCTGCGAGTTCACCTTCAACCCCCAGCAGTTGTACGCCAACATCAGCTATGTCGACCTCGTCACGGCGCTGCCCATCGGTCTGACCCTCCAGGGCGATGCCACCCACACCGTCGCCCCGCTCCCCGACGGGGCCGTCGACAGGATCGCCGCCGACCTCACGGCGCAGGCGGCGAGGGACGGGCAGCCGTGGGACAAACTGGTCATCCGGGGGGCCGGCGGCGGCGTCCTGCGGGTGATCTCACCGCAGAACCTCATGGCCCCCTACTTCGACCGGCCCGACCAGATGCCCTTCCGCGACGTGTGGAACGCCTACATCGACCGGGTGTGGGACAAGTACCGCTCCACGGACCTGAGGATCGACCTCCAGGGCGGCCGCGGCGTGTTCACCGGGCGCGTCAGTGGCGACGTACTGACGTTCAACGGCGGCCACTCCTTCGCCAGGCCGACGTCGAAGGACATCTTCACCTGCAATCACGGCCCCTTCGCCAACAATCCGGGCGACCCGGACGACAAGAAGGGCCTCCTCGCGCGGCTCGCGGCCGGGTTCAACCGCAGCATCATGCTGACCCACCCCACGCAGCCGGGCGGCGCGACCGCCGCCGACTACTACCGGGGCGAGGTGACCAACCACTGGGCACGGGTGGTGCACGCCAACTCCCCCATCGGCTACGCCTTTCCCTACGACGACGTGCGGCCCGACGGGCAGCCGGACGTCTCGGGTGCCGCGCACGACGGCAATCCTCGGCGGTTCACGGTGAGCGTGGGATCCTGACCGACCGCATGCCCCCTGTGTGGTCCTGCCCGGTGTGGTTCGCCCCGGTACGGTCCCTCAGGCCGAGGCCCTGCGCACCAGCGCGGTCGGCAGGACCACACCGGAGGGCTCGGCGGCCGGGTCCTCCCCTTCCCTGCCGCGCAGCAGCATCCGCGCCATCAACCGGCCCATGCCCTCGATGTCCTGACGGACCGTCGTCAGCGGCGGCTCGGTCTGTTCGGCCACCGGCAGCATGTCGTCGAAGCCGACCACCGCGACGTCGTCCGGCACCCTTTTGCCCCGCACCCGCAGCACCCGCAGGGCGCCGGACGCGGACAGGTCGTTGGCCGCGAAGACCGCGTCCAACTCTGGTAACCGGTCCAGCAGTTCGCGCATGGCGCGCTCTCCTCCGGCGGGTGTGAAGTCCCCCTCGGCGATCAGCCGTGGGTCCGCCTCACCGAGGACGTCCCGGTAGCCGTCGAGCCGGTCGACCGCAGAGGTCTGGTCGAGGGGGCCGGTGATGTGCGCGACGCGGCCGCGGCCGAGGCCCACCAGGTGCCGCACCGCCTCGCGCGCGCCACCGCGGTTGTCGCTGTCCACGTACGAGGTGCTCGGCTCGCCCGGTGCCGGCTGGGGCCAGCCGGGGCGCCCGCCGAACACGGTCGGCACCCCGGCCCGCCGGATGATGCCGGGCAGCGGGTCGTCGAGGTGCAGCGAGAAGGCGAGGGCGCCGTCGACGTGCCCGCCCGCGAGATAGCGGCCGACCCGTTCGTGGTCATCACGCCCCTCTGTGAGCAGCAGCACGAGCTGGACGTCATGTTCCGTCAGTTCCTTACTGATGCCGCGCAGTTGGAGGGCGAAGAACGGATCGGCGAAGACCCGTGTCTCCGGTTCGGCGATCACCACGGCGACGGCGTCGTGGCGCCGGGTGACCAGGCTGCGGGCGGCGCGGTTGGGGACGTAGCCGAGTTCGGCGACCGCGTGCCGCACCTTCTCGGCGAGCCTCTCCCGCACTCCCGGGTCGCCGTTGACGACACGGGACACGGTGGCCCTGGAGACCCCGGCACGGGCGGCCACGGCCTCCAGGGTGGGACGCGGTTCCTCGGTCACCTTCGCTCACTCCTCCCTGACGGTGTCAGGGAGCATCCTCGCGCATGGACCCGGCCCGCTCCCCGGCGAGGGGGTCGCCGCCCCGCGCGCCCGGACTGGTGCCGGATACCGGCCCGTCGGCGTTCAGGTGGCGCTCCGGCGGCAGAACTCCGCGCCGAGCAAGTCGGTGAAGACACCGATGGGATCGTCCCAACCACCCTCGCACCAGTCACCGTTGACGTTGGCGGTGACCGTCTTCGCGCCGTCGCGAGCCCCGTACGCGTAGGACCACGATCCGAAGAGCGCGCCCCCCATGCCCCAGACCGTTTCCCCGCACGGCAGTCGCACCGAGGAGACGCCGAGGCCGTAGGCGGCGTCGGGTATCCAGTCGCGGGTGGGCACGGTGGTGAACATGTCGCGTTGCTGGTCCGCCGGCAGGATCCGGCCGCCCAGCAGGGCGCCGAAGAAGCGGTTCAGGTCCCCGGCGGTGGAGATCATGCCGCCGGCCGCCCAGAACATGGACGAGTCGAACTCGGTCGCGTCGTGGACCGGCGCGCCGGGGTCGGTCCGGAACAGCTTGGTGTAGTGCCGGGAGTGCGGCCCGTGGATCGTAGGGTCGCTGCCGCGCGGCAGGTACGTCCCCGCCAGACCGAGTGGGCGGGAGATCCGCTCGGTGATCTCCTCGGCGAGCGCGCGGCCGGTGACCCGTTCGATGACCAGGCCGGCGAGGACGTAGTTGGTGTTGGAGTAAGCCCAGCCCGACCCCGGCGGGAACGCGGCCGGACGGGACAAGGCGATCTGTGTCAGCGTCTCGGGCGGGTGTGTCTCGTGACGGTTCAGGGCTTCCTGGTCATCGGTGTAGTTGAAGATCCCGCTGGTGTGGTTGAGCAGCATCCTGATGCTCACCCGGGCACCGTCGTGGTGCGGACCATGGACCACGCCGGGCAGCCACTCCTCCACGGTGTCGTCCAGACTCAGCCTGTCTTCGGCCGCCAGTCGCAGCACCACGGTGGCCACGAACGTCTTGCTGATGCTGCCGATGCGGAACCGGTCCTGCCGCGAACGCTCGCGGCCGGTTCCGGTGTCGGCCACTCCCGCCGTCCCGAACCACTGCCGGTCGCCGTCGCGGACCTCGGCGAGAATGCCGGGCAGGCCGCCTCGGGTCACGGCCTGCCCGAGTAATCGCCGGATCGCCTCGTGTCCCTCGGCCCCTGAAGCGGGCGCGGACCCGGATATCGCGCCCCCCGCTTCGTCCGGTTCGGTGCCGGGTCGACCGCTGTCCGTGTGGGCGGTGTGTTCGTGCATACGGGCCTCCTCGTCGCGAGTAACCCGCAATGTAGCCGCCCGGCCCCGCGCCACAGCACGTTTCGCCGGCCCACGGTCTCGCTCCAGGCGCTGCCCCCCCCTCGCGCCCGACCGGGGTCTACTCCCCGTGCTCGTCCCGCTTGGCGCGGCTCGGCTGTACGCGCTTGGGCTCGCCCGGCATCTTCGGGTACTCCGGTGGGTAGGGCAGGTCGCCGAGCGCGTGGTCCCGTTCGTCCTTGTCGGCGAGGTCCAGCAGGGCCCGGAGGGAGTAGGCCCGGTCCTCCATGCGGGCGTGGACGTCGCCGGTCTTCGCGAAGCGTTCGGGCATGGTGGCGATGTCGAAGTCCTCGGGCGTCGCGTCGTCCACCTCGTCCCAGCGCAGCGGCGCGGAGACCGGGGCGTGCGGGCGGGCGCGGATCGAGTAGGCGGAGGCGATGGTGCGGTCCCTGGCCGTCTGGTTGTAGTCCACGAAGATCCGGGGGCCGCGCTCCTCCTTCCACCACGCCGTGGTCACCTGATCCGGCATCCGGCGCTCCAGCTCCCGCCCGCAGGCGATCGCCGCGCGCCGCACCTGGGTGAAGGTCCAGCGCGGCTCGATGGGCACGAACACGTGCATGCCGCGTCCGCCGGACGTCTTGGGCCAGCCGACCAGGCCGCCGAACTCATCGAGTACGGCGCGCAGTTCGTGGGCGGCGCGCACCGCGTCGGCGTAGTCGGTGCCGGGTTGCGGGTCGAGGTCGATGCGCAGTTCGTCGGGGTGGTCGAGGTCGTCGCGCCGGACCGGCCAGGGGTGGAAGGTGAGGGTGTTGTACTGCGCAGCCCAGATGACGGCGGCCACCTCCGTGGGGCACATCTCGTCGGCGGTGCGGCCGCTGGGGAAGGTGATGGTGGCGGTGGGGATCCAGTCGGGATGGTTCTTCGGGGCCCGCTTCTGGTAGAAGAACTCGCCGGCCGCCCCGTCCGGGTAGCGCTGGAGGGTGGTGGGCCGGTTCCGGAGCGCGCGCAGGATGCCGGGGCCGACGGCGACGAGGTACCGGGCGACGTCCAGCTTGGTGAAGCCCCGCTCGGGGAAGACCACCCGGTCGGGGCTGGACAGGCGTACCGTCCGCTCCCCCGTGTCGATCTCGACGGCCGCGCTCTTGCCCTTGGCTTCACCCATGGAGCCACGCTAAACGGCACGGACATTCACCGCACACCGGGCGGTATGGAGCGGATCGCCGCAGAATCGGAGCATGGACCTGCCGGTGATGCCCCCCGTGAAGCCCATGCTCGCCAAGCCCGTGGCGAAGATCCCGCCCGGGATGCAGTACGAGGCCAAGTGGGACGGATTTCGCGCGATCGTCTTCCGGGACGGGGGCGACATCGAGATCGGCAGCCGTACGGGCAAGCCCCTCACCCGCTACTTCCCCGAGCTGGTCGCGGCGCTGCGGGAGCGGCTGCCGGGGCGTTGCGTGCTCGACGGGGAGATCGTCATCGCCCGGGACGGGCACCTGGACTTCGACGCGCTCACCGAGCGCATCCATCCGGCGGCCTCGCGCGTGGCGACGCTGGCCGAGCGCACCCCCGCCTCCCTCGTCGCCTTCGACCTGCTGGCCCTCGCGGAGAAGTCCCTGCTCGCCACTCCCCTGGCCGAACGCCGCGAACGCCTGGTCACGGCCCTGTCCGGGGTGAGCGCGCCCGTCCATGTGGCGCCGGCGACCACGGACACGGAGGTGGCGCTGCGCTGGTTCGAGCAGTACGAGGGCGCGGGTCTCGACGGTGTCGTCGCCAAGCCGCTCGATCTGCTCTACCGCCAGGACGAGCGCGTCATGTTCAAGGTCAAGCACGAGCGCACCGCGGACTGCGTGGTCGCCGGCTACCGCTTCCACAAGAGCGGCCCCGTCGTCGGCTCGCTCCTCCTCGGCCTGTACGACGGCGCCGGCTCCCTGCAGCACGTCGGCGTCGCGGCGGCGTTCACCATGAAGCGGCGCGCGGAACTCGTCGAGGAGCTGGAGCCGCTGCGGATGGGGACCGCCGAGGGGCATCCGTGGGCGGCCTGGGGGGACGAGGCGGCGCACGAGACGGCGCGGCTGCCGGGGGCGCCGAGCCGCTGGTCGGGGAAGAAGGACCTGTCGTGGGTGCCGGTGCGCCCGGAGCGGGTCTGCGAGGTGGCGTACGACCACATGGAGGGCGGGCGGCGCTTTCGCCACACGGCGCGCTTTCGCACCTGGCGCCCCGACCGCGACCCGCACAGCTGCACGTACGCCCAGCTGGAGGAGCCGGTGCGCTACTCCCTCGCCGACGTCCTCGGACCCCCGGCCTGACGAGCCCCGCGGTGCCCCGGCGCCATGACCAGGCCAAGGGCGGAGCCCCCTGGCTCCGTAACCACCCAACAGGCGGCGCCCCGGCACCGTAACCACACCCACAGGCGGCGCCCCGGTACCGTAACAACCACACCCATAGGCGGCGCCCCGGCACCTTAATCGCGCCAATGTTCGACACGACATCCCGGCATCTTCCGCCTCCCCCGCCGCGCCCCTATGCTCCTGCGCCTGACACGTCAGTTACCGACGGTAAGGGGGGCGGGCATGGGGCGCTGTGGTGCCGGGGGAAGCACGCGAAGAGGGTTCGTCGCGGGGGCGGCGGCGGTCGGCGGAGCGGCCGCGCTGGGTGCGGGAGCGGGCGCGCTGCCCGCGGCGGCCGCCGCACCGGAAGGGCCGCGTCAGGAGCAGTCCGTGGCCGTCCTCGGTGGCGGTGTCGCCGGGCTGACGGCCGCTCACGAGCTGGCCGAACGCGGCTTCGCCGTCACGGTGTACGAACGCAGGGCACTCGGCGGCAAGGCCCGCAGCATGGACGTACCCGACAGCGCGAAGGGCAACCGAAGGCCGCTGCCGGGTGAGCACGGCTTCCGCTTCATCCCGGGAATCTACCACAACCTGCCCGACACGATGCGCCGCATCCCCTTCCCCGGCAACGCCAACGGCGTGTGGGACAACCTCGTGGCACCGCGCGAGATGGCGTTCGCGCGCACCGGCCGCGAGGACCTCCGCATGCCGATCCCGTGGCCCGGCCACGAGCCCGAGAAGCTCACCCTCGACGACATCGCGCGGGCGCTCACCGCGCTGCTCGACACCGCGCTCCATCTGCCGGCCCACGAGGTCGCGTACTTCGTGAACCGCGCGCTGGTCTACCTCACCAGCTGCGACGAGCGCCGCGACGACCACTGGGAGGCGACGCCCTGGTGGGACTTCGTGCGCGCCGAGAGGATGTCGAAGGACTATCAGCGGATCCTCGCGATCGGTGTCACCCGCAACATCGTGGCGACGAAGGCCGAGGAGGCGAGCACCCGCACGGTGGGCACCCTCGGCGAGGCCTTCGTCCTCAACGCGCTCGGCCGCGGCGCCGACGGCCCGCCCGACCGGCTCCTGAACGCGCCCACCAACGAGGCCTGGATCGACCCGTGGGTGACGCACCTGAAGTCGCTCGGCGTGCGGTTCCGCATCGGCTGGACCGTGCGGGAGCTGGCGTTCGGCGGCGGCCGCGTCACCAAGACGGTGATCGAGGACCCCGACGGCGTACGGCGTGACATCACCGCCGACCACTATGTGCAGGCCATGCCGGTGGAACACGCGCGCAGGACGTGGAGCGCCGCGATGAAGGCGGCCGACCCGCAGTTGGCGCGCTGCGACAAGCTGCAGACCGACTGGATGACGGGCATCCAGTTCTATCTGACCGAGCGACCGCCGCTCGTGAAGGGCCACTTCAACTGCATCGACTCCCCCTGGTCACTGACCGGTATCGCGCAGGCGGCCCACTGGCCCGCGCGGGACTTCCCCGCCGACTACGGCGACGGGGTCGCGGTCGACTGCCTGTCGGTGGACATCTCCGAGTGGGACAAGCCGGGCGTGCTGTACGGCAAGACGGCCAAGCAGTGCACCCGCGAGGAGGTCGCCAAGGAGGTGTGGGCGCAGCTCAAGGCCGCGCTGAACGACACCGGCAGGACGGTCCTGAGCGACGGCAAGCTGCACTCGTGGTTCCTCGACCCGGGCGTCGACGGCCTCGGCACGCCGAACCCCACCAACGAGGACCAGCTCCTCATCCACCCGGTCGGCACCCTGCACAACCGGCCCTCGGCCGCGACGAGGATCCCCAACCTCTTCCTCTGCGGCGACTACGTGTCCGTGGACATCGACCTGGCCACGATGGAGGGCGCCAACGCCTCCGCCCGCCAGGCGGTCAACGCGCTGCTGGAGCGGGTGGGTTCCGACCACACGCCGTGCACGGTGACGCCGCTCTTCCGCCCCCCGGCGCTCGAGTCGGCCAAGCGCCACGACCGCGTCCGCTACCGGCTCGGGCTGCGCAACGCCCTCGACCTGGGGTGAGCGCGCAGGGTATGCCCTGCGCGGGCTGCATCCGGTGCGCGCGGGGTATGACGTACCCATGAGACGGCGGATACGGACGCGCGTGGGTGCCGGGGCGGTGGTGCTCGCCGCCCTGGTGGCGGGCTGCACGGTGCGGCCCGACGGGACGGGGCCGTCCGCGGGCGGCCCCGGTGGCGGCGGCACCGTCCTCGCCGTGAAGATCGACAACGTCCGTCCGGCGCGCCCGCAGACCGGTCTGGACGCCGCGGACATCGTCTACGTCGAGCAGGTGGAGGCGGGGCTGAGCCGGCTGATGGCGGTCTACGCCTCCCGCCTGCCGCCCGTGATCGGCCCGGTGCGCAGCGCGCGCGAGACGGATCTCGAACTGCTGCGGCAGTTCGACCGGCCCGTGCTCGCCTTCTCGGGGGCGCAGTCGAAGCTGCTGCCGTTGATCGCCGGCGCGCCCGTGCGGGCCCTGCCGCCCGGCAAGGCGCCTGGGGACGCCTATTACCGGGACGGCGGGCGGGCCGCGCCGCACAACCTCTTCGTACGCCCGAAGGCGCTGAAGGCCGCCCCGCGCGCGGGCGCCCTGGAGAGCACCGGGTTCCGGTTCGGGCCGCGCCCGGCGGGCGGCACCCGGCAGACGCACCGGACGGTCCGCTTCCCCGCGGCGCGCTTCGCCTTCGACTGGGTCGAGTACGAGGGCCGTTGGCGCGTCACGATGGACGGCGAGCGGGCGCGCGCCTCCGGGGGCAAGGAGCTGCGCGCGGCCACGGTCGTCGTGCAGTACGTGAAGGTGCGCCCTTCCGCCTTCCACGACCGCGCGGGCAGCGTCACCCCGTTCACCCAGACGGTGGGCGAGGGGACGGCACGCGTGCTGCGGGACGGACGTTCCTACGAGGCCCGCTGGCGGCGCCCGTCGGCCGCGGACGGCACCCGGTTCACGACCCCCGACGGCAGGCCGCTGCCGTTCGCCGAGGGCCAGGTGTGGGTGGTGTACGCGAAGGCGTGAGGGCCGGGAGGTGTCAGCCCGCGACGCGCCAGGTGAGCTTCTTGGTCAGGAGCTTGCGCAACGCCGGGTCGCGGACCGCGTCGGTGGCGTCGGTGCCCCGCACCGAGACGGTGTGCGCGCGGCCGTCGGCCGGTACGCCCAGGGCGCGCGGCGTCATGCTCTTCTCGCCCTTGCCCTTGTCGGTCGCGTGGCCGTCGACGTACCAGCGCAGCTGGATCCCCTTGCCCGCCTCGACGGTGACGGGCTGCGTGCGGCTCACCTCCCGGTCGGTGCGGGTGGTGGCGCCGATGACCGACGCGTGCCGGTGGAAGCCGGCGATCATCGCCTCGCGGCCGGGCAGGTTGAACTCGCTGCCGAGGGTCCGCATGATCGAGTTCTGAGTGGGCCGGTAGATGCCACGGGGGTAGTAGCCGCCGCCCCGGTACGCGCCGACGGTGCCGCCGTCCGGGGACGTCCGGCCGATCCAGCGGTACCACTTCTTCTTCTGCGCGGTCAGCTGCGCCGCCTTGAGCTTGCTGATGTTCGACTCCCACGGCTCGGCGCCGGTGTAGGTGTCGTACTCGTCGTACCAGTACTCGTCGGCCAGCTTGCCCAGGGAGTGCCCGGTCTCGTGCACGACGATCTGGGAGGAGTCGGGGTTGTCGCTGGAGGCGGTGGCTATGCCGTCGTAGCCCGAGGGGGAGACGATGTCGTTGTAGCCCGCGCCGCCGTACTTGGTGGAGTTGGCGAGGACGATCACCAGGTCGGCGTCGGCGGCCTTGCTCGCGTACGCCTCGACCTTCTCGGGGTTGACGCACAGCAGGCGCTCGACGTTGTCGCAGTAGAACGACGTGCCGAGAGCGGTTCTCTTGCTCGTGTGGTAGTCGGGGTCGCCGCCGACACCGGACTCCGGGGAGTGGGCCTGGACCGCCCAGACGTTGAACTGCTTCTTGTACGTGCGGTACGGCTCGACCGCGGAGACCTCCTTCCACTTCCTGCGCACGTCGGAGAGGAAGTCCTCCTGCTGGGACTTGGTGTACCCGTCGCCGAGGAACACCACGTCGGCCTTGGTGCCGATGGGGCCGTTCCGCACCAGGGAGACGACCTTCCCGTCCTGGGCGATGGCCGAGCGCTGCCTGCTGTTGAGCGGGGCGGGGACGGGGATGGTGGCGTGCCGCGGGTGGCTGTCGGGGCCGGGGAAGTACTCGACCTGCCGCTGAGGTCCTTCCGACGGCGAGGACGCGGCGGACGGCGGGGTGCCGGGGGTGGTGTCGGCGGCGATGGCGCCGCCGCTCCCGGCGAGGCCGGCCGCGACGGCCACGCCGGTGGCGACCGCGATCTGGAGCCGGGTACGTCCGGCCCGTCCGCCCGCGCGCCGGCTCGTCCGTACTGATGTGCCGGGTATTCGGCTCCGCATGAGGGTCCTCTCGACGTCCGCCGACGAACGGCGCACAAACAAAATGGGCATGACAATACAAGGAGTGGGGTGCCGGGTGCGCCGTCCGGACGGCCGGCTCGACGCCCGGACCAGCGGGACCGCTCACCGCTGCCGGGGAACCGACCCCGTGACGACGCTGTGCCCCTACCTTGGCGTGGAGCGCTCACGTTTCGCTGACGTTCGGCTCACGCGCCGGTGACGGCTGTTCGCGGCCGGCTTCCGGTGGGCAGGGACGGGCGCGGGTGGCTCACCGCGCCCCGTACACCGGTTGCGGCGGCTGCGCGTCGGAGAGGAGTCTGAGCGCCGTCTCGCCCGCCTCCGCGGGGGTCCAGCGGGCACCCTTGTCGGCGGTGGGCCCGGGACGCCAGCCCTCCATGACGGTGATGCGACCGGCCTCCGCCTCGAAGACGCGGCCGGTCACGCCCGCCGAGGCGGTGGCGCCGAGCCAGACGACCAGCGGGGAGACGTTCTCCGGGGCCATCGCGTCGAAGGCGCCGTCCCCGGGGGCCGCCATGGTCTCGGCGAAGGTCCGCTCCGTCATACGGGTCCGGGCGGCGGGGGCGATGGCGTTCACCCGCACTCCGTAGGCCGCGAGTTCGGCGGCGGCGACCATGGTGAGGCCGAGGACGCCGGCCTTGGCGGCGCTGTAGTTGCCCTGTCCGACGCTGCCCAGCAGGCCCGCCCCGGAGCTGGTGTTGACCACGCAGGCGTGCGGCGTCCGGCCGGCCTTCGCCTCGGCCCGCCAGTACGCCGCAGCGTGCTTCAAGGGCAGGAAGTGGCCCGTGAGGTGGACCCGCAGCACGGCGTCCCAGTCGTCCTCGGCGAGGTTGACCAGCATCCGGTCGCGCAGGAAGCCCGCGTTGTTGACGAGGGTGTCGAGACGGCCGTACGTGTCCAGGGCGGCCCGCACCAGGGAGGCGGCGCCGTCCGTCGTGGCGACGTCACCGCCGTGCGCGACCGCCTCGCCGCCCGCGGCGCGGATCTCCTCGACCACGGCGAGCGCGGGCCCGCCGGACCCCCCGGAGCCTTCCGGGCCCACCCCGAGGTCGTTGACGACGACCCGTGCGCCCTCGGCCGCGTACGCGCGCGCGTGCGCACGGCCGAGCCCGCGCCCCGCGCCCGTGACGATCACGACGCGGCCCGCGCAGATCCCGGCCGGGGCGGGGGAAGTCGAGGCGGGGTCGGGCACGGCGGCGGATGTGGCGGGCGAGGTCATGCGGCAACTCCCTCGGGAGGTTCAGTGGTTGACGGAGGCGGCGTCCAGGAAGGCCGGGCGTTCACCGCCGCCGTGCAGCTGGAGCGCGGCGCCGCTGATGTACCGGGCGCGGTCGGAGGCGAGGAACACGCAGGCGTCGCCGACGTCGGCAGGATCCGCGAGACGGCCCAGCGGGACGGTGCGGGCGACCCGTTCGACGCCCTCCACGTCGCCGTAGTGCAGATGGGCGCGCTCGGTCCGGGCGAGGCCGAGGACGACCGTGTTGACGCGCACGGCGGGGGCCCATTCGACCGCCATGGTCCGGGCGAGGTTCTCCAGCCCCGCCTTCGCCGCGCCGTAGGCCCCGCTGCCGGGCGAGGGCCGCGTGCCGCTCACGCTGCCGATCATCGTGATGCTGCCGCCGCCCTCCTGGGCGCGCATCACCTCGTGGGCCGCGACGGAGGCGTACAGCGGGGCGAGCAGGTTCAGTTCGACGATCCTGGCCTGGCGGGCCGGGGCCGCACCGGCGAGGAGGCCGTACGGCGTCCCGCCCGCGTTGTTCACGAGCGTGTCCACCCCGCCGTGGTCGGCGGCCACCGCGTCGAAGAACGCGGGGATCGCCTCGGCGTCGCGCAGGTCCAGCGGGCGGAACTCGGCGGTGGCGCCCGCCGCTTCGACCGGCTCCCGGGGCGGCCGGCGGGCGCAGACGACGACGCGCGCCCCGGCGGCGAGGAAGGCGCGGGCGATCCCGGCACCGACGCCACGGGTGCCGCCGGTGACGACGACGACCTGTCCGGTGTCAGTCATCGCTGCTACCTTCCTGACTAACAAATGTTTGGTTGAAGGCGTGTGGTCGAAAGGTAGCGGATCCTCTGATGTCTGTCTCCACCTCCGTCCCGGACGACGGCGTGACCGTGGTCACCGTCGACCGTCCGCCCGTCAACGCCCTGCCCGCGCAAGGGTGGTTCGAGCTGGCGGACGCCGTGCGCGCCGCCGGGCGCGACCCCGCCACGCGCTGCGTGGTGCTGACCGCCGAGGGCCGGGGGTTCAACGCCGGCGTGGACATCAAGGAGATGCGGCGCGACCGCGGCCACAGCGCGCTGCTCGGCGCCAACCGCGGGTGCTACGCCGCGTTCCGCGCGGTGTACGAGTGCGAGGTGCCGGTCGTCGCCGCCGTGCACGGCTTCTGCCTGGGCGGCGGCATAGGCCTCGTGGGCAACGCGGACGCGATCGTGGCGAGCGAGGACGCCACCTTCGGGCTGCCCGAGCTGGACCGGGGCGCGCTCGGCGCGGCCACGCACCTGGCCCGCCTGGTCCCCCAGCACCTGATGCGCACCCTGTACTACACCTCGCGCACCGTGACGGCCGCCGAGCTGCACGCCCACGGCTCGGTCTGGCGGGTCGTCCCGCGTGCGGAACTGCGTGAGGCGGCCCTGGCGCTGGCGCACGAGATCGCCCACAAGGACGGCACGCTGCTGCGCCTCGCGAAGGCGGCGATCAACGGCATCGACCCGGTCGACGTCCACCGCAGCTACCGCTTCGAGCAGGGCTTCACCTTCGAGGCGAACCTCAGCGGCCTGGCCGGCCGCATCCGCGGGGACGTCGGTGCGCACGGGGAGGACGGGACATGACGCACCCGGCACGGACGGCCAAGACGATGACGCCGGAGGAGATCGTCGGGCGCCTGAGCAGCGGGATGACGCTCGGCATCGGCGGCTGGGGCTCCCGCCGCAAGCCGATGGCGCTGGTGCGCGCGCTACTGCGGTCCGACGTCACGGACCTCACGGTCGTGTCGTACGGCGGCCCGGACGTCGGCCTGCTCGCCGCCGCCGGCCGCCTCCGCAAGCTGATCACGGCCTTCGCGACGCTCGACTCGATCCCCTTGGAACCGCATTTCCGGGCGGCACGCGAGCGTGGCGCCCTCGAACTGGTCGAGTGGGACGAGGCGATGCTGATGCAGGGCCTCACCGCGGGCGCCCAGCGGCTGCCGTTCCTGCCGATCCGCGCGGGCCTCGGCTCCGACGTGCCGCGCGTCAACCCCGGCCTGCGCACCGTCACTTCGCCGTACGAGGACGGGGAGGAGCTGGTCGCCGTGCCCGCCCTGCGGATGGACGCGGCGCTGGTGCACATGAACCGCGCCGACCGGTTCGGCAACGGCCAGTATCTGGGCCCGGACCCCTACTTCGACGACTTGTTCTGCGAGGCCTCCGACACCGCGTACGTCTCGTGCGAGCGGATCGTCGACTCCGCGGAGCTGACCGCGCACGCGGCTCCCCAGACCATGCTCGTCTCGCGGCACGCGGTGACGGGCGTGACCGAGACGCCACACGGCGCGCACTTCACGTCGTGCGTGCCCGACTACGGCCGCGACGAGCCCTTCCAGCAGGCGTACGCCACCGCCGCCGCCGACCCCGAGGCCTGGGCGGCCTTCCACGCCCGCTTCCTCACCGGCACCGAACAGGACTATCGGCTGGCCGTCGAGGCCTGGCACGAGGAGCAGCGATGAGGACGCCGACCGGTGCGCCGACGGCCGGGCGGGCGGCCACCCGCGCCGAGTACTGCGTGATCGCCTGCGCCGAGGCCTGGCGGGGCGACGGGGAGATCCTCGCGTCCCCGATGGGCACGATCCCCTCCGTCGGCGCGCGCCTGGCCAAGCTAACGTTCTCGCCCGAGCTGCTGCTCACGGACGGCGAGGCGCTGCTCATCGGCGACGTGCCCGCGGTGGGCGCCGCCTCGGGCGTGACGGAGGGCTGGCTGCCCTACCGGCGGCATCTGACGATGGTGATGGGCGGCAAGCGGCACGTGATGATGGGCGCGAGCCAGATCGACCGCTTCGGGAACCAGAACATCTCCTGCGTCGGCGACTGGCGGGGCCCCCGGCGACAGCTCCTCGGCGTGCGGGGCGCCCCGGGCAACACGGTCAACAACCCGGTGAGTTACTGGATCCCCCGGCATTCGGCGCGGGTGTTCGTCGCGAAGGTCGACATGATCAGCGGTGTCGGGTACGACAGCGCGGCCGCCGCCGGTCCCGCCGCGACGCGCTTCCACGAACTGCGGCGCGTGGTCTCCGACCTCGGTGTCTTCGACTTCGCCACGCCCGATCACTCGATGCGTCTGGTGTCCCTGCATCCGGGCGTCACGCTGGACCAGGTGCGCGGGGCGACCGGTTTCGCGCTCTGCGTACCGGACGAGGTGCCGTGCACGCGGGAGCCGACGGGCGAGGAACTGCGGTTGATCCGCGAGGTGGTGGACCCTCGGGGCCTGCGTGAGCGCGAGGTGCGCGCGTGACGCCGCCCGTGCCCGCCTTCAGGACGGCACTGACCGAGCTGGTCGGGGTGCGGCATCCGCTCGTGCAGACCGGCATGGGCTGGGTGGCGGGCCCCCGGCTGGTGTCGGCCGTGGCCGGTGCGGGGGCGCTCGGCATCCTGGCCTCGGCGACCATGACCGTCGAGCGGCTGCGTGCGGCCGTGCGGGAGGTCAAGTCCCGTACGGACGCGCCGTTCGGGGTGAATCTGCGTGCGGACGCGGGGGACGCGCGCGACCGTGTCCGGGTCATCGTGGACGAGGGCGTGCGGGTCGCGTCCTTCGCGCTCGCGCCGTCCAGGGAGCTGATCGCCGAGTTGAAGGACGCGGGCGTGGTGGTCATCCCCTCGGTCGGCGCGCGCCGGCATGCCGAGAAGGTCGCCGCGTGGGGCGCGGACGCGGTACTCGTGCAGGGCGGTGAGGGCGGTGGTCATACGGGTGAGGTCGCCACGACGGTTCTGCTGCCGCAGGTCGTCGACGCGGTGGACATTCCGGTGATCGCGGCGGGCGGGTTCCACGACGGGCGGGGCCTGGTCGCCGCGCTCGCCTATGGCGCGGCGGGGGTGGCGATGGGCACCCGCTTCCTGCTCACCTCGGACTCGACGGTGCCGGACGCGGTCAAGGCGCGCTATCTGGCGGCCACCGTCAAGGACGTCACCGTCACCACGCACGTGGACGGCCTGCCGCACCGGATGCTGCGCACGGAGCTGGTGGCCGCCCTGGAGAAGTCGGGCCGGATCACGTCCCTGGCCCGGGCGGTGCGGCACGCCGCGGCGTTCCGGAAGGTCTCCGGTCTCGGCTGGACGCGCCTCGCGCGCGACGGCCTCGCGATGAAGCACGGCAAGGAGCTGACGTGGGGCCAGGTCCTGCTCGCGGCGAACACGCCGATGATGCTGAAGGCGGCGATGGTGGACGGCCGCCCCGACCTGGGCGTGATGGCCTCCGGCCAGGTGGCGGGCGTGATCGAGGACTTGCCGTCGTGCGCGGAACTGGTGGAGCGGGTGATGACGGAGGCGGCGGAGGTGAGGGACCGGTTGGTCCGCCCCTGGTGCCCCTGAGCGTGCGCTGGAGGCCGCCTGTGGGCCGCCCAGGTGGCGGGGGTGGGGCCTGGGCCATGGCGCCGGGCGGCTCGGCGTCAACGGTGAGGCCCCGGGCCACGCCCCGTGGCCTCACCGCGCTGCGTGGCTCGGCCTCGGCCCCGCGCGGCCCGGCGTCAGGGTCGCGCGGCCCGGCCTCACCGCCACGCGACCCGGCGTCAGGCTCGGCGTCAGCGTCGCGCCGGGGACAGGTGGTCCAGTGCTCGGTCGGTGAGGCCGTCCGCCCCGCAGCTGCGGGCCAGGGTCAGGCCCCGCTCCAGCTCGGGCGCGGAACCGGTCGCGATGCCGTACTCGACGCGGGCGACCGCGTGTTCGTAGGCACAGGGTGAGGCCTCCAGGTAGGTGACGGCCTTGCGGAGCAGCTCGATGGAGCGCGGTCCGCTCTCCAGGGCGGCGGCGCACCGCAGGGCCTCGCCGATCGCGGTGTCCGTGCCGAACCGCTCGGCCTGCGTGCGGGCGTCCGAGACGAGGCGCCCGGCGCGCTCGGGGTCGTCGTGGGCCAGAGCGCGGGCGAGGTCGTAGGCCCAGGGCGCGAGGACGGTGTTGTACTGTCCGCGCGCGGTGAGCGCCTTCCCCGTCGCTTCCAGGACGTCCAGTCCCTCGCGCGTGCGTCCGCGGGCGAGCAGCAGTCTGCCGCGTACGGACATGGCGTCGGGCACGTAGATCGTGGAGGCGGAGGGCGGCGCGAAGCCGTAGCGGTCGGCGACGGCGCCCGCCTCCTCGGTGTGGCCGCGCGCCAGCAGGGTGTCGATGAGCATGCTGGCCGCCTCCCAGTGCATGGGCAGGCCCTCGCCGACGCGGTCCGCGAGGCGCAGGCTCTCCCGCAGGGAGCGCTCGGCGTCGACCAGTCGGCCGCGTCTGCGGTGGACGTAGCCGAGGAAGGCATGGGCGAGGGCGAGGTGCCCGCCGCTCCAGCCCGCCGTCTCGTAGACGCACACGGCTTCGGTGAACAGGCTCTCCGCACGGTCGAGCCGGTCCGCGAAGGCGTAGGAACCGCCGAGCATCAGCCGGAGTTCGAAGCTCCACTCCGTGTCGGTCCAGCCGAGGCCCGGTGCCAGGCGGCCGTTGACGAGGGCACGGTCGCAGAGCTCGACGACCAGTTCGGCGTTCTCGCCGCGGGTCATGGCGTCGAAGGCCCGCAGGATCAGCAGGGCCCGCTCGGAGTTGTCCCGGCCCGTGAGGGGTCCGGCGAGTGCGGCCAGCCGCCGCGAGCGCCCCGGTGAGTCCTTCTCCCCGGCGTGGATGCCCTCCCACATGTAGCGCACGGCTTGCAGGCGCAGCTTCAAGGGCCCTTGGGCGAGCCGCTCCGCCTCCTCGTCGATGGCCCGCAGGCCCTCTCCGAGCTGGTCGTTGTGGACGAGCGCCTGGGAGAGCCGGCAGACCGCGTCGACGCGCAGCTCCTGGTCGAGGCCGCGCATGGAGAGCGCGTCGCGCAGGTGCCCGATGGTGGTGACGGGCGAGGTGAGGAGGGTGGCGCAGCCCAGTTCGTAGAGCACGCGCGCGTGGATCTCGGGCAGGGGCGGCTCCCGCAGGGCCCGCTCCAGGCAGCGGCGGGCCGCCTCGGGCGCGCCGACCGCGAGGTGTTCGGCGGCGGCCCGGCGCAACTGCTCGACCATGTTGGGGTCGTCCTCGGGGTGGACCTCCAGCAGGTGCCGGGAGGCGGCCGCCGCGCTCCGGCCCTCCCGGGTGAGCACCTCGGCGGCCACGCCGTGCAGGGCGGTGCGGGTGGCGGCGGGGATCGAGCGGTAGATGGTGCTCGCGATCTGGGGGTGGACGAACTCCAGGGTGTCCGCGTCGCGGAGCAGGATGCGTGCGGCGCAGAGCCGTTCCGTGCAGCGTTCGGCGGTCTCGCGGGGCATGGCGGCGAGGCCGGCGGCCATGTCGAGGGGGGTGGCGGTGCCGAGGATGGCGACCGCCCAGGCGAAGCGGGTGGCGTCGGTGCCCAGCTCCTCGAGCCGGGCGACGAGGCCGTGGCCCTTGGCCGAGCGGTTGAGGGCGCGCAGCGCGTCCGCGGAGCTCTCCACCGGTTCCAGTTCGGCGTCCTGCACCTTGGCGAGCAGTTCGACGGACTCGTACGGATTGCCGCCGGTGACCGCCCACACCTCGCGGCAGAAGGGCTCGTCGGCGTGCTCGCCGAGGGTGGCGCGGGTCAGGCCCGCGGCGGCGTCGGGGGTGAGCGCGCGCAGGGTGCTGAACGAGCGGGCCGACGCGCCGGCCGAGGCCAGCTGGCGCAGGCTCTGGACGGTGGTGTCGCCGGGGCGGTGTGCGACGACGACGAGGACGGGCAGCTCGTCCAGGCGGCGGGCGAAGGCGACCAGCCACTGCAGGGTCTCCTGGTCGGCCCAGTGCGCGTCGTCGACGACGAGGACGAGCGGCCATTTCAGCTGCGCGAGGCATGCGACCGTTTCGACGAGGCCGTCGCACACGCCCTGAGGGTCGACCTGGCGTCCGCCGGGCTGGACGATGCCGAGGGCCGGGCCCGCGATGTCGTACCAGTCGCCGAGGTATTCGCGGGTCTCCTCGTCGGAGATCGCGATCAGGACGGGCTGGAGGAGCTGGCGCACGACGTTGAAGGGGACGGAGGTGACCGCCTCGCCGCCGCGCGCGGTCCAGACGGTGGCACCGTGGTCCTCCGCGATGCGCCGCACCTCGGCGAGGAGCGCGGTCTTGCCGATGCCGGCCTCTCCGCTGAAGACGAGCAGGCCGCCCGCGCTCGCGGCGTCCGCGCAGAGCCGCTCGACGGCCTTGGTCGCCGTGGCGATTTCGGCGTCGCGCTCCCAGAGCGGGGTCCAGGCGGCTCCGCCGGGCCGTCCCTGCGTCATCGCGCTACCTCCCGGGGTCGCTCAATCGACGTACAGGAGTCGAGACTAGCCGGGTCGGGGCCGCTGTGGAGCACGGTCGGCCCAGGTACTCCCACAAGGGGTGAGCGGGATGCCGGCCCCGGCGGCCCGGCGGACTTTTCCGGGAGTGCGGGCCCGAGTGGTCCGGCGGGGACGGGCGGGGCGGTCAGAGGCGTTCGATGATCGTCACGTTGGCCTGTCCGCCGCCCTCGCACATCGTCTGGAGGCCGAACCGGCCGCCCGTGCGCTCCAGTTCGTGCAGGAGCGTCGTCATCAGCTTCGCCCCCGTCGCGCCGAGGGGGTGACCGAGGGCGATCGCGCCGCCGTTGACGTTGACCTTCTCCGGGTCGGCCCCGGTCTCCCCGAGCCAGGCGAGGACGACCGGCGCGAACGCTTCGTTGATCTCCACGAGGTCGATGTCGTCGATGCTCATGCCGGTCTTCTGGAGCGCGTACGCGGTGGCGGGGATCGGCGCGGACAGCATCCGGATGGGGTCCTCGCCCCGCACGGAGAGGTGGTGGATCCGAGCGCGGGGCGTCAATCCGTGGACGCGCAGGGCCCGTTCGCTCGCGAGCAGCATGGCTGCCGCGCCGTCGGAGACCTGGGAGGAGCAGGCGGCGGTGATGGTGCCGCCGTCCACGACGGGTTTCAGGGCCGCCATCTTCTCCGGGGTGGTGTCGCGGCGCGGGCCCTCGTCGGTGGTGACGTCGCCGTACGCGATCAGTTCGCGTACGAAGCGGCCCTCGTCGATGGCGCGGATCGCCCGCCGGTGGGAGCGGAGCGCGAACTCCTCCATGTCGCGGCGGGATATCCCCCACTTCTCGGCGATCGCCTGGGCGCCGTGGAACTGGTTCACCGGCAGGTCGCCGTAGCGGGCGCGCCAGCCCTCGCTGCCGGCGTAGGGGCCTTCGGTGAGGCCGAGCGGTTCGGCGGCCTGCCGGGACGCGTAGGCGATGGGGATCATCGACATGTTCTGCGTGCCGCCCGCGACGACGAGGTCCTGGGTGCCGGACAGGACGCCCTGGGCCGCGAAGTGCACGGCCTGTTGGGACGATCCGCACTGCCGGTCGACGGTCACGCCGGGCACCTCTTCGGGGAGCCCGGCGGCGAGCCAGCTGGTGCGGGCGATGTCCCCGGCCTGGGGTCCCACCGTGTCCAGGCAGCCGAAGACGACGTCCTCGACGGCGGCCGGGTCGACGCCGGTGCGCTCCATCAGGGCGTTGAGGACGTGGGCGCCCAGGTCGGCGGGGTGGACCCGGGCGAGGCCTCCCCCGCGCCTGCCGACGGGGGTGCGGACCGCTTCGACGATGTAGGCGTCGGCCATGACTGCGTACTCCTCGGTCGGGCGGCGCCGCGTGGCAACGCGCCGCTCAGGTGCGTACGGAGATGCCGTCCAGGACCATCGACAGGTACTGGCGGGCGATCTCCTCGGGGCTGTGGCCGCCACCGGGGCGGTACCAGGACGCGGCCACCCAGACGGTGTCGCGCACGAAGCGGTAGGCGAGCCGGATGTCCAGGTCGTCGCGGAAGGCGCCTTCCGCGACACCTCGCTCCAGCGTCGTCAGCCAGGCCTTCTCGAAGCGCTGCTGCGAGTCGGACAGGTATTGGAAGCGCTGCTGGGCGACCAGGTGCCTGGACTCCTTCTGGTAGATCGCGACGGCGGCGCGGTGCCGGTCGATCTCCCTGAAGGACTCGGTCACGAGCGCTTCGAGGGTCGCGCGGGGGTCGAGCCGGGCCCCGAGCACGGAGTCGTACCCGTCCCACAGCTCGCTCAGGAAGGTGCGGAGGATCTCTTCGAGCATCGACTCCTTCGAATCGAAGTGGTAGTAGAGACTGCCGGCGAGCATGCCCGCGGCGTCGGCGATCTTGCGGACCGTGGTGGCGTTGTACCCCTGCTCGGCGAAGACGTCGGCGGCGATGCCGAGCAGCTCGCGGCGCCGCTCGGGCGAGGGACTCACCTGGGTCTTCTTCTTGGCCGGGCGCTGCGGACCCGCCCCGGTGCCCTGCCGGCGCGCCCCGGTGCCCTGCGGTCGAGCGTCGGTGCCGTGCTGTTCCGCGTCGGTGTTCTGCTGTGCCGCGTCGGCGCTCTGCTGTCGTGCGTTGGTGCTCTGTTTCGGTTTCGACACACGGCCATTCTCCGCCTACGCGTGCTGGCTGCTGACCGAGACGGTCTCGCCCGTCATGTACGAGGAGTAGCCGCTGGCCAGGAAGACGATGACGTTGGCTATCTCCCAGGGCTGCGCGTACCGCCCGAACGCCTCGCGCGCGGTCAATTCCTCCAGGAGCTCCGGCGTGGTCACCTTTGCCAGATGGGGGTGTAGGGCGAGGCTCGGCGCGACCGCGTTGACCCGGATCCCGTGAGGGGCGGCCTCGATCGCGGCGCAGCGGGTGAGGGCCATGACGCCGGCCTTCGCCGCGGCGTAGTGCGCCTGGCCCGCCTGGGCGCGCCAGCCGAGCACCGAGGCGTTGTTCACGATCGCTCCGGCGGGGCGGGTGCCGTCGCCGTCCCCCGCGCCGGCCCGTATCCGGCGCAGGGCGGCCCGTAGGCAACGGAAGGTGCCGTTCAGTGTCACGTCGATGACCCTGGTCCACTGCTCGTCGGTCATGTCCGTGAGCTCCGCCGTGCCCCCCAGTCCGGCGTTGTTCACCACGATGTCCAGGCGGCCGTGGGCCCGCTCGGCCAGGTCGAACAGGCTCTGGACCTGCGCCTCGTCGGTGACGTCGCACGGGATGCCGTCGATCCGGTCGGCGCCGAACTCCGCCGCGAGTGCCGCGACGGACTCCTTGGTGCGGCGTGCGTGGGCGTCGCCTATGACGACGCGCGCCCCCTCTTCCAGAAAGCGGCGGGCGGTGGCGCCGCCGATGCCCGCTCCGGCGGCAGCCGTGATCACCGCGGTGCGGCCCGCGAGCAGATCGTGGCCCGGCGAGGACGCGGGTGCGTCGACCATGAGCGGCTCCCCCCTTTTCCGGTGCGGCTGTGGTGCCAGGACATTTCCCTCGACTCGAGTCTCCCCACAAGGTAACCTACCAAACACTTGTTAGGGAAGAGCGGGTTGGCAGGGAGAGTGGGGGCTGATGGATCTCGACTTCACCGCCGGGGAAGAGGAGTTCAGGCGGCGGGCGCGCGACTGGCTCGCGGCGCATGTGCCGGCCGTGCCCCTCCCCTCCCTGGAGACCGCGGAGGGCTTCGCGGCCCACCGGGAGTGGGAGCGCGAGCTGGCGGCCGACCGCTGGTCGGCGGTGTCCTGGCCCGAGGAGTACGGCGGGCAGGGCGTCGACATCGTCAAGTGGCTGGTGTTCGAGGAGGAGTACTACGCGGCGGGGGCGCCGGGCCGCGTCTCGCAGAACGGCATCCATCTGCTCGCGCCGACGCTCTTCGACTTCGGCACCGCCGAGCAGCGGGCACGGGTGCTGCCCGCCATGGCGAGCGGCGAGGTGATCTGGGCGCAGGCGTGGTCGGAGCCGGAGGCCGGCTCGGACCTCGCGTCCCTGCGCTCCACCGCACGGCGGGTGGCGGGCGGTTGGCTGCTGCGCGGCCAGAAGACGTGGTCGTCGCGGGCGGCGTTCGCGGACCGCGCGTTCGGATTGTTCCGCACCGGTCCGGACGGCGCCGGGGCGGGCATGGGCGGTAGCGGCACGGGCGGTGCCGTCGGCGGGACGGGCGCCGCCGGCACGGCCAGCACCGGCAGCCCGCTTGGCGTCCCCGGCGAAGGGGACGCCGCCCATGCGACCAGCGCCACCGGCGGGACGGGCGCCGCCGGCACCGTCAGTCGGCCTGGGGACCCCGCCGAGACAGGCGCCGCCCATACTGCCAGCGCTGCCGGCCAGACCGGTCACGGCGGGGAGCCGGGGGCCTGCGGTGCGAGCGGGGGCGTATACACGGCCGGCGTCGGCGGTGCCGGCAGTGGCGTCGATGAGGCCGGTGCCGGGGGTGAGGCCGAGGCTGAGGCCACGGGGAAGGCGGGTGCCGAGGCCGGTGCTGAGGCCAAGGGGAAGGCCGGTGCCGAGGCCGGTGCCGATGCCAAGGGGAAGGCCGGTACCGAGGCCGGTGCCCAGGCCAAGGGGAAGGCCGGTGCCGAGACCGCAGGCAAGACCGGCGGCGAGGGCACGGGAAAGACCGGTGCCGACGCCACTGGGAAAACGGGCGGCGTTCCGGCCAAGCCGCACCATGGGCTGACCTACCTGATGTTCCCGCTCGACGCCGACGGCGTGACGATCCGTCCCGTCGGTCGCCTGGACGGCAAGCCCGCCTTCGCCGAACTCTTCCTCGACGACGTCTTCGTGCCGGACGAGGACGTGATCGGTGAGCCGGGCCAGGGCTGGCGTATCGCCATGTCGGCCACCGGCAACGAACGCGGTCTGACCCTGCGCTCCCCCGGCCGTTTCCTCGCCTCGGCGGACCGTCTGGTGCGGGACTGGCGGGCGCGCGGCGACCCCTCGGACACCGCGCTCCGCGACCGTGTCGCCGACGCCGTCATCGGTGCGCGCGCCTACGAGTTGTTCACCTGGTCCTGCGCCTCGCGCCTCGCGGCCGGGGAGGCCGTCGGCGCCGAGTCCAGCCTCAACAAGGTCTTCTGGTCGGAGTACGACATCGCTCTGCACGAGACGGCGCTCGACCTGCTGGGCCCGGAGGGGGAACTGACGGACGGCACGGACTGGTTAGAGGGGTACGTCTTCTCGCTCGCCGGCCCCATCTACGCGGGTACGAACGAGATCCAGCGCGACATCATCGCCGAGCGGCTGCTCGGTCTGCCGAAGGGGCGCCGCTGATGAGGTTCCTCCTGGACGCGGAGCAGCGGGAGTTCGCGCGCTCCCTGAACGCGATGCTGGCGGCGTCCGACACCGTGGCGGCCGCGCGCGCGTGGGGCGCAGGCGATCTCGGGCCGGGGCGCGCGCTGTGGGCGCGGCTGGCGGACCTGGGCGTCTTCGCACTGCCGGTTCCGCAGGCGTACGACGGGGTGGGCCCGCTGCCCGTCGAAACCGCCGTGGCTTTCCTGGAGTTGGGGCGGCACGCCGTGCCGGGGCCGGCCGTCGAGACGGTGGCCGCGGCGGCGCTGCTCACCCGCTTGGCGGAACAGGGCGAGCCGGGGCCGGCCGAGCAGTTCTTGCCCGCGCTCGCCTCCGGTGCGCTGAATGCGACGCTGACTCTCCCGGAAGGGAGCCCGTACGCCTTGGACACGGAGGCGGTGGGCGTGATCCTGGTCGTGGCCGGTGACGAGTTGCGGCTCGCTCCCGGGCACGCGCGCGTACGTCAGTCCCTCGATCCCGTCCGCCGCCCGGCCGCCCCGCTGCCCGGTGGCGAACTGCTCGCCCACGGAGCGGCCGTGGCGGCGGCCGCGCGGCACGCGATGCAGTGGGCGGCGCTCGCCACGGCCGCGCAGGCGCTCGGCGTCGGGCTCGCGCTGCTGGACAGGACCGTGGCCTACGTGAAGCAGCGCACGCAGTTCGGGACGCCGATCGGGGCTTTCCAGGCCGTCAAGCACCGCCTCGCGGATGTCTTGGTGCGCCTGGAGTTCGCCCGGCCGCTGGTGCTCGGCGCCGCGTCGACCATGGCGTCGGCGGATGTCGCCGCCGCCAAGGTGGCCGCAGGCGACGCGGCGTACGGCGCCGCTCGCGCGGCCCTCCAGTTGCACGGGGCCATCGGCTACACCGCCGAGTTCGACCTCTCCCTGTGGCTCACGAAGGCGCGTGCGTTGCGGGGGGCGTGGGGAGGGCCGGAGGTATGGCGGCGACAGGTCCTCGCCGAGTGACGGCTGCCGGCCCGGGCGTACGGCGCTCGGCCGGCGCGGAAGCGGGGCGCTCGCCCGGCGGGCCTCGCGGTCAGGGAGTGAACCGGAGCGGCGCCGCCTGCCACGTCATCCCCGGGGGCTGGAGCAGGGGCGAGGGCTCGGGGCCGGGGTCATCGGTGTCGACGACTCCGGCGGCCGTGTGGTCGAAGTCGGCGGGCCAACGGGTGCGCTCACTGGCCATGGCGTCGGTCAGGCGCGCCTCGGCAAGGTTGGCGGAGCTCAAGTCGGTGCCTCGCAAGTCGGCCATGCGGAGATCGGCGCGTTGGAAGACCGCGCCGTGGGCGACGGCCTTGCGCAGGTTCGCCTCGCGCAGGTCGGCCTCGGTGAAGTCGGCGTCACCCAAGTCGGTTTCGACCAGCTTCGCGCCCCGCAGGTCGGCCAGAACGCAGCGAGCCCGCCGGAGAATCGCCGTCGTGAGGTCGGCGTGCCGCAGGTTGACCGAGACCAGGGACGTTTGGGTCAGGTTGGCGTGGTACAGGCCCGCGGCCTCCAGGCAGGCGCGGTCGAGGTTGACCTCGGGGAACCAGAGTCCGTCGCAGTCGGCCCGGCGCAAGTCGGTGATGCTGAGATTGACCCAGGACTGCTCCCGGTGCCGGCACAGCACGCCGAGCGCGGTCAGTGCCACCTGGGCGTCGGCGGCGCGAGTCTCCAGGGGTGCGATGTCGTTGATGGGCACGTCCGCCGCCGGTGATTCCGGCCCGGTGGGCGGCCAGGGCAGGTGCGTGCGCAGATAGGCGGCCTGGATGGAGATGATGGCCTCCCGGTCGCGGGCGGACTGCTCGGCGATCCGCCACAGGGCGTGCAACCCGCCGATGCGCACATCCAGCTTGTCGCTGCCGAGCTGGTCGACGGCCCGGCTGAATCGGTCGGTGACGTAGCCCTCCTGGGTGGCGCGCAACCCCTCCTGACTCACCCGCAGTTGCCGCCAGGTGGCATACGCGCCGAAGAGCACGACCAGGCCGCCGATCACCTGCAGAAGCGTCGTGCGGACATCATTCACGGCCTTCAGCCGATCCTGTGCGGCGACGCTCGCCCCGGCGAGATCGTGGTCGACCACCACACCGGGCAGCAGGACGAAGACGGTGCCCAGAACGACCAGCCCCGCGGCCCCGGCCAACAGAGCCACGGCTGTACGATGCCCGACCCGCCCGTCCCACCATGCCCGCCGCCCGCGGTCCGGCTCCCCCATCTCCATGGGCACAGGAGCTTAGCTCGGCATTGAAGGTCCGAGGCCGAACGCAGCTCGAACTTGATCGGCGTTTTTGCAGTTCAGCGGATGTGAGGTTGTTACCGGCGAAGCCCTACAGCCGCCCCGCCCACCACAAGCGCCCACCACAAGAAGGGCCCCGAACCCCGGCGCACCGAGGAGCGGCAAACCTAACGGCCTGGGCCATGTGCACCGGCACGAGGCTGAAGAAGTTCACGGGGGTACGTCGGTGGATCTCAGCTCAGTGATCATCGCTGTCGCAGGCGTCGCCGGAACCCTGGGAGGGGCGCTACTCACCCAACGCGGCTCCGAACGAGCGAAGCGCCGAGAGATAGAGCTAGTTCGAAGCCATGAGGAGGCCCGCGAGAACCGTTCGCTGCGACGCACCTGCTATGCGGAACTCAACCGAGATGCCCGGCAGTTCACCACCGCACTCAACCGCCACCTGCACGTCATGAGGGAACGCGGCGTAGAGGAGGCCGACAGCGACGCACTTGAGGAGGCGAAGAACGCGCATCGCGATCGATACTCCGAAGCACAGATGATCGCCCCCGAAGAAGTGCTCATAAGAGCGAGTGTCGTCAACCAAGCCCTGAACAAGGTCTACGGCCAGGTCAAGCGCCTGGAACGCGACGCCCCTGAACCAGGCGAAACGACGGAGACCGCGGCCCAGGCCCAGTACGAGGTCTGGGAGATGCTCCGAACCATGAGAACCGCCATGCGCCACGACCTCGGCGTGTCGCATGAAGATTGAGAGCTGGAACTCAGCTCCGTGCGAACCCTCTTGCCTGCGTCGACCGGCCAAAAAACTGGTCTAAGACTTGTCCCGCTAATGCGGCCGGGGCGGTGGCAAGGGTAGGGGGCTGGCATGATGACGTCCATGACTGCATACCGAAGGGCCGATGCCGCGTAGACGGCCGGGCGCCCTGCGCGCCGAACAATGTGGCTTTCGCATCTGGGAGGACCTGTCCCCGGATCGGATCCAAGGGCTCTCTGGCCGCACCAGCCTTACGATACATCGGGTGGAGTCGCTTTCCACCGACTACTACATCTATCCCGGTGCTACTGAACGCGCGTTGCGGCGGTATCGAGAGTTCCTGGCACCGCAGGGACGTTGCCCTCTGTACCCGCGATACGCGCACTGCTCGTGCCGCGGTTGTTCTTTCGACGACGTGCGACATGCACGCGCCGTGCTGGAACAGGTCCTGCAAGAGCTGCCTGCCCGATCCCTTCGCCCATCAGCGGGAGTGGCGCTCTGACCTGTGGTGGCGTCGCCGGCTCGCCGACGGAGAGGAGGGCGGATGACGGCCTTCTACCCCACTCCGCCACAGTGAAATGATCACAGCATGGGTGGGGTGATCACGGCGTCGCAGCCGTCCTGGATGGCCCCGTTCCCCGGGCTGAGCCCGCGCGCCTTTGGAAGCTGATGACGGCTCTGCGGCGCCAGGGCGCAGGCGCGTTCCACAAGGGCCGGCCGTGGAGCCTTCCCCTGGAGGACCGGGCCCTGCTGGTCACGGCGTACTGGCGCACGAATCCGACCATGCGGCAGCTCACGCCGCTGTTCGGGGTCTCGAAGTCGGCGGCGGACTGGATCATCGACCACCTCGGGCAGATGCTCGCTCTCCAGCCCGCAAACGGTTCGCCAAGGACACCGTGCTCATCGTGGACGGCACCCTGGTCCCCACCCGGGACCACACTGTGGCCGAGCGGTCGAAGAACTATCGGTACTCCACCAACCACCAGGTCGTCATCGACGCCGACACCCGCCTAGTCGTCGCGGTCGGGCGGCCACTCGCCGGTAACCGTAACGACTGCAAGGCATGGGAGGAATCCGGCGCCAAGGCCGCCGTCGGCAGGACACTCACGATCACCGACGGCGGCTACCCCGGTACGGGACTCGTCATGCCCCCTCCTCGACGCAAGGGCGAAGTCCTACCCGACTGGAAGGAAGCGCGCGCTGGCGGACCTGTTCGCCTGCGCCAGCGCGGAGGGCGTTGACCTGCGCGTCGACGGCACCGAAGCGCAGGTCCGCCGCGCCCGACGTCCGAGCGGCCGAGCGCCATGCGTCCGGGACCTCGGGGACGTCCGCGTGAAACCACGCTCCGCAACGGCTTCGCGCCGGAAGCGCACCCCCGTGCGCCACCCCGCGCGCACGGCCCCGCCGGGCCAGGCACCGCCGTGAAAGCAGTCCAGCGCCCCGCCGCCGCTTTCGTGGAAGACGCGTCACCCCCCTCCTCCGGGATGCGATGATCAAGCTCAACGGTGAGCCGACCGAGAAGGAGGCCCCACGTGCGCGTGATCGGGCTCATGTCAGGGACCTCGTACGACGCGATCGACGCCGCGGCCGCCGATCTGACCCTCGACGGGGACCGGCTGACGCTCACCCCCCTCGGGCTGATCACCCGCGGCTACGACGAAGGACTGCGCGCCTCGCTCGCCGCCGCGCTGCCGCCCGCGCCCACCACGCTCGCCGACATCTGCCGCCTGGACACCGCCATCGGCCGCGCCTTCGCCGCCGCCGCCGTCGAAGCCGACCGTGAACTGTGCGACGGGCAGGCGCAGTTGGTCGCCTCGCACGGCCAGACCGTCTACCACTGGGTGGAGGACGGGCAGGCGCACGGCACCCTGCAGATCGGGCAGGCCGCGTGGATCGCCGAGGCGACGGGGCTGCCGGTGGTCGCCGACTTCCGCCCGCGCGACATCGCCGCGGGCGGCCAGGGCGCGCCCCTGGTGAGCCTCGTCGACCGGATGTGGCTGCGCGACCGCCCCGGCACCCCCGCCGCGCTGAACCTCGGCGGCATCGCCAACATCACCGCCGCCGACGGCACGGCCTTCGACACGGGCCCCGCCAACGCCCTGGTGGACGCCGTGGTGGCCGAGGCGACGGGCGGCCGCCTCACCTATGACCTGGACGGGGAGATCGCCCTGCGCGGCACCGTCCACCAGGACCTCTTGGACCGCCTCCTCGCCGAGCCCTACTACGCCCGTCCGGCGCCCAAGACGACCGGCAAGGAACTGTTCCATCTGCCGTACCTGCGTACGGCGTTGAAGGGGTACGAGGCGCTGCCCACCGAGGACGTCGTCGCCACGCTCACCCGGCTCACCGCCCGCACGGTCGCCGACGCCGTGCGCTCGGTGCGGGCCTCGGAGGTCGTCGCCTCGGGCGGCGGGACCCGCAATCCCGCCCTGATGGCCTTTCTGCGGGCGGAGTTGGGCGTCGGCGTGCCGGTGCGCACCTCGGACGAGCTGGGTCTGCCGGCCGCGGCGAAGGAGGCGTACGCCTTCGCCGTCCTCGGCTTCCTGACGCTGCACGGCCTGCCGGGGACGGTCCCGGCGAGCACGGGAGCCCGCCACGCGAGCGTGCTGGGCTCGATCACCCCGGGCCGGCGCGGCACGCCGTGGCCTGAAACGGTCCCGGAGAAGGCGGCCCCGACGCGGTTGGTCGTCGACGGACATGGGGGCGGAACACGGTAGGCGGCCGCCTCCCCGGCCCGAGCCACGCCGAGGTTCTGGGCGTCGTGCGGCCGCCTGATGCGGACCGGGTGGCCCTCCCATCCGATGGTGCCGATGACGATGCCCGCGTCCCCGCTGAGCGAGACACTGCGGGCCCGCCTGCCGCCCGCCGAGGTCGGTGCCCACGACGGATGGCGGGCGGCGCGATCACCGCCCTCAAGCAGCGCAGCATCGACGCCGCCTTTCGACCGGCCCCTCTCATGCCCCTTTCACGCGGGGCTCATACTCTGGCGCCCATGACGCAGATGACTCCCCCAGGCTGGTACCCCGACCCCGGCCAGACCGCCGGCGGTCCTCCCACCGAGCGCTGGTGGGACGGGAACGTGTGGACGGAGCAGGTGCGCGCCGCCCAGAACGCGCACGCCTATCCGACTCAGCCGGCCTTCCCGGCGCATCCGGGGCAGCCCCCCGCGCCACGGGGAGGCCTGCGCGTGGCGATAGCCGTCGGCGTGGTGCTGGTCGTCCTCGCCGGGGTAGGCGGCGGCGTGTACGCGCTGACCTCCGGTGACGACGGCGACGGCGACGGCGGTGGCTCCGCGGCGCGGAAGCCGTCGACCGGCGCCCCCGAGGAGCCCGGCAAGCCCGGGGCGACGCAGACCCCCGAGGGCCCCGGGGCGCCGAGCGCGCCGGGCCAGGAGAAGGGCTTCGCGAGCGACCCCGTCAGCGGCATCAAGATACCGGTGCCGGACGGCTGGACGGGCGGCACCACCGAGCGCGGGGCCGCCGTGCAGACCGCCCCGCTCCCCTGTCCCGGGAACGCCGAGGAGCAGTGCACCCGCGGCAGCGCGTACTCCCAGACCGCCGACCGCCTGCACCTCGACGGCAAGACGCCCGAGGCGGTCGCCAAGGCGGACATCAAGAGCAACGCCAACGAAGGGTACGGCGGCAAGACCTACGGCCGGATCACCTCGCACAAGGTCCTGGCGTCCGAGTCGATCACCGTGGCGGGCCAGAAGGGCTACTACGTCCGCTGGAAGGCCGTCACGGAGAAGAGCGACGACGGCTACGTCGAATCGCTCGCCTTCCCCTCCCCCGCCGACAAGTCGAAGCTCGTCGTCATCCGCATGGGCATCGACGTCAACCCCAAGGCCCCCTCGCCGTCCGTCATGGACCAGATCGCCAAGGGCATCAAGGCCGGTCCCACCGGTGACGGCGGGGCGGGAGCCGGGCAGGAGGTCTGAGCGCGGTCCGACGCCCGGCGCACGGACCCAAAGGGCCGGGCGGGGTTCCTCGCCGCTCACGAGGAACCCCGTCCGGCCCGGGGGTGCGCGCCGCCCCCGTCCCCACGGTGCGGCGCGGGCAGGCCCGAGTCCCGTCATCCCACGGACTCGGGCCCACGATCAGGTGAGGCCGAGCGCGGGCAGCACGCAGGCCTCGACGAACCGGCTCAGATACTCCTCGTCGGCGTGGGCGCCCTCGATGATGGGCCGCGCCCGCAGCACGCCGAACAGCTGCACCGTGAGGAACTCCACCGCCGGGTGGCCCTCGGCGATCTCGCCGCGCTCGACACCGCGCCGGATGATCGCGTCCATGGCCTGGAGCTCCGGTTCGACCAGGGTCTCGCGCAGCACCCGGCGCAGGTCCACGTCCTGCAGGACCGCGTGGCTGAGCGCCTGGACCAGCATCGTGTCCCGCCCCGACTGCTCCCCCGCGGCGCGGGCCGCCTCGCGCAGGTCGCCGGCGAGGCTGCCGGTGTCGATGCCCGCGAAGCGCACGCAGCGGTTGGCGCGCAGGGCCGCCGCGACGAACTGCGGCTTGGTCTTCCACTGGCGGTAGAGCGTGGACTTGCTGCACCGGGTGCGGGCGGCCACGCCCTCCATGGTCAGCGCCTCATAGCCGCACTCGCGGAGCTGGTCGAGGACGGCGTCGTAGAACTCCTGCTCACGCTCGGGCGTGATCTTCGAGCGACTCGACGTCGACGTCATGACTCTTCCCCTCGGTACGGCGGCCGGTCCGGCTGGAACGACCCTCATCGATACGCCAGTGTACCGGTACGTCGACGTATCGGTACACTGGCGTATCGATGAGCGGGGCGATCCCCCGCTCGGCACCGCACTACCCAGTCATCACGCAAAGGGGCCGGGGGATGGAATCCCGAACCGAGCCTGCCGAACGGGAGCCGGACAGCATGGTCCGGACGCCGGACACACGCGTCCGGAAGCCGGACACATCTGCCCGACCGCCCCTCGTCCGCGAGCTCCTCCTCGTCGCAGGACTCTTTCTCGTCTACAAATTCGGCAGGCAGCTCGCCAACGGCCACACCGGCGAGGCGTTCCGCAACGCGCACCGCGTGTGGGACGCCGAGCGGGCCCTGCGCCTGCCCGGTGAGGGCGGCGTGCAGGACGCGCTGCTGAGCAGCGAGACGCTGATCCACGTCGCGAACACCTACTACGCGACCGTGCACTTCCCGGCCACGCTGCTCTTCCTGGTCTGGCTCTACGCGCGCCGCCCCCGGCACTACGTCTGGACCCGGCGGGTCCTTGCCGCGCTGACCGCGGCCGCGCTCGTGCTGCACCTCGGCTTCCCGCTCGCGCCGCCCCGGATGCTGGCCGCCGCGCACCTCATGGACACCGCGCGGGTCTACGGGCCCTCGGTGTACGCCGCCAAGCCCGCGACGGACACCATGGCCAACCAGTTCGCGGCCATGCCCTCCCTGCACTTCGGGTGGGCGCTGATGCTCGCCATCGGCATGATCGTCGCGACGTCGACGCGGTGGCGCTGGCTGTGGCTGCTGCACCCGCTGCTGACGCTCCTCGTGATCGTCGGCACCGCGAACCACTACTGGCTCGACGCGATCGCCGCGAGCGCCCTGCTCGGCGTGGCCCTCGCGGTGATCCGGCTGCCGCGCCCGACTCCGTCGCTCGTCGTACGGCGTTCCGGGGCCCGGCCCGCAGCAGATCCCCGGCCGGGCCCTGCCACCCCGCCCGCCGCGCCCGCCGCACCCGCCGCACCCTCCGCACCCTCCGCACCCGCGCTGACCGTCTCGGGGGTCCACCGATGAGCGCCACCCTCGTCGCCGTCGTCCTCTCCCTCGTCTCGGCGGGCGCCTACGCCGCCGCGGCCGTGGCCCAGGAGCGGCTCGCCTCCCGGGTCGCCGAGGGGGAGAGCGGCGCGCTGCGGATGCTCGCGAGCGGCGTCTGGTGGTCCTCGGTCGGGCTCAACGCGGCCGCCGCCCTGCTGCACGTGGCCGCGTTGAAGTACGGGCCGCTCACCCTGGTCCAGCCGCTGGGGGCGCTCACCCTGGTCGCCGCCGTACCCCTCGGCGCGCGGCTCGCCGGACGCCGGGTCACCCGCCTGGAGTGGCGCGGCACCGGCCTCACGCTGATGGGCCTCGGCGCGCTGCTCCTGACCGCTTCGGGTCCGGCGCCGGACGACACCCTCACGGTGCCCGAGGCGCTGGTCGTGTCCGCCACCACCATGGCGGTCATCGGGTTGCTCTCGCGCCCGGGGGCCCGGCCGGGACTGCGGCACGCGACCGCGTCCGGTTTCGCCTCCGGCGTCGCCTCGGCGCTCACGCAGACCGTGACGGTCGCCGTGACCGACCGCTCGGGCCCGCTGCTCAGCCCGCAGGTGATCGTCGTGGCGCTGCTGGTCGCGGCCTTCGCCGCCGGTGGGCTGCTGCTCTCGCAGACCGCCTACCGCGGCGGCCTCGGCGCGCCGCTCGCCGTGGTGACCCTGTCCAACCCGCTGGCGGCCTCCGTCATCGGCGTCGCGCTGCTCGGCGAGCGGCTGCGGGGCGGGGCCGGCGGGCTCCTGCTCGCGGTGGCGGGCGCGGCGGTGGCGGCGTACGGGGTCCTGGTGCTCACCCGCTCCCCGCGGCTGCCCGGGGACGGACCGGCGACGCCCGACTACCTGCCACCGATCCCCTCGCCGGCCGTGGAACCGGCGGCGCTGCGGCTGTCCCGGCCCTGACGAGGTCGTACGGACGCGGCAACGGCGTCGTACGGACGCGGGAACGGCGTCGGCCGCACCCCCTGGTGAGGGTGCGGCCGACGCCGTTCTCGTTCATCGGCCCGGCGGCCGAGCAGCCGAGCGGCCGGGTCACCCGAAGCCGCGGGCGTCCTGCTTGAGGGCCGTGTCGACCGTCAGGGCCGTCGCCACCACGAGGCTCAGGAGCGGCTCGGGCAGCTGGTAGTGGATCTGCAGGACGTAGTTGTCCGCGGTGGTGAACATGGTCTTGGCGAGACCTTCCCAGGTCTTCGTGATCCGGGCGACCTCGTTGTCCGCGTGGTCGACGATCGCGAAGTTCCAGGCGCGCCAGTTCTCCGCCTTGATGGCGCCGACTCGCTGGCCGTTGACCATCATCGCGAAGTTGATCTTGCCGATCATGTTCTGCTGGACGATCTCGCCGATCGGCTGCCCGTCCGCGCGCTCGACGATCACCCGCGACTTCATGAACTTCGCCGGGCGGGTCAGCAGCATCTGCGGCCGGCCGTGCGCGTCGCGGATCTCCAGCTTGTGGGTCATGTACTGGTCGAGGCTGGAGACGAAGCGCGCGACCTTCTTCAGCGTGCTCTGGCCCACCTGCACGACCGTGCCGAGCGTGTTGCCCGACTGGTCCATGACGCTGTACTCGTTGGTCAGCTCGATGAGCTTGGCCTTCTGGTTCACCACCAGGACCGGCTCCGTGAACAGCGTGCCGCCGCCCTGCGCGGACGGCGCGACGCCGGCCTGGTGCTGGACCTGGCGCTGCACCTTCGCGGGGTCGGCGGCGGGGGGCGCCACCGGCGCGGCCTGCGGCTGGGCCGGCGCGTGGCCGAACTGGCCCTGCGGCCCGCCGAACTGACCCTGCGGGGCCTGCGGGGCCTGCGGGGCCTGCGGCTGCTGCGGTACCTGCTGGGCCGGGTTGGTGTGCTGGGTCCACTGGGAGCCGTCCCACCAGCGGAGCTGCTGGGGGTCACCCTGGGGGTCCGGGTACCAGCCTGCAGGAGTGTTCGAATGCGTTGTCACCCGGGTGACCCTACCCTCAGGCCACCGGGTGCCCACCAGTCCCTCGCGCGGGGCCGGCGCCTCGATCCGGCCCGCCGCCCGCGGATCGGGCGGGCCGGACAGGCGGCCGGATTAACCGGACCGCCGAGCATGACAAAAAGAATCACTGCGTCAAGAACAAGGCCACAACAGTCCTGCCGAATCATGTAAATCGGATCGTCATATCCCGGGTGATCTGTACAGCGAAGCGCACCTGACTTCCCCGCCGACTGGCTGGAACACATCCCTTTCTTTGGCGCCCACACAGTGACCGGGTAGGCTTCCGTCTTTGAAATAGGCCGAAGTGAGCACACCTCCTGCCGACTACGTGGGGAGCTGGTCATGCGACCGGACGAGCGGATCGGGGGCCTCGTTCAGTCCCTCTCGGAACACCTGGTCAGGAATGTCGAGGAACACCGCCTGGAGGGCGCGCGCCGCGATTTCCTCCAGCGCGGATTCACCACACTGCCCTTCCTCGCGCCCGACCGTGTCAAAACAGCGATTGCGGACGAAATCGAAAGCCTCGTAGCGGAGCACGGCGTTCGCCGTGGAATCAGCTTCAAGGAGACCGGACATACGCCCCGGCACATGCGCAATGTCCGCCACAAGGAAATCAGCGACCACGGATCCGTCATTCCGGCGGTGTATTCCTCCCCGGATCTCCTCAGAGCTCTGGGCAGAGTCGCCGGTGAGCCGGTGCTCATGTGCCCCTACGAGCCGGAGCGGTACGTGATCACCGAGCTGGAGCGGTCCGGTGACACGCACGGCTGGCACTGGGACGACTACAGCTTCGCGCTCGTCTGGGTGGTCGACTGCCCGCCCGCGGAGCACGGCGGATTCGTCCAGTGCGTGCCGCGCACGTACTGGAACAAGCAGGACCCGCAAGTGCACCGGCAGTTCCTCAGGCAGCCCATCCACTCCTTCGAACTGCGGCCGGGCGACCTCTACCTGATGCGCACCGACACCACCCTGCACCGTGTCTATCCCCTGAGCCGCGGCCGTCGGCTCATCATCAACATGGGCTACGCCTCCCATGCCGATCTGCACAAACAGATCAGTCACGAGACCATGGACGGGCTCTGGCGCGGCTCGCGCGAGGAACAGGCGGAACAGACCGTATGACGTCTGCCGGGGGGACTCCCGCACCAGGCCACGAGCCCCCTCAACTGCCGCGGCAGCTGACCACATCGGGGCTCGTCGTCCACTACATCACCTCCGTGATGGGCGCGGGCGTGCTGCTCATTCCCGCGCTCGCCTGGGCCGAGGCGGGACCGCTGTCCCTGGTCGCGTGGGGGCTGCTGATCCTCTACAGCTACCCCTTCGCCCTGATCTTCGCGAAGCTCTCCGTACGGCATCCCACGAGCAAGGGCGTCGCCCAGTTCGTGGAAGCGGCCTTCGGCGCGCGGGCGGGCCGGATCGCCGCCGTCTTCCTGCTCATCACCCTGCTCGCCGGCAATCCCGTGCTGGGACTCGCCGCGGGCCGCTATCTGCTCTCGGCCGTCGACTCCAGCGCCTCGAACCGGGCGGCGCTGCTCGCGGGCGCGGCCGTCATCGTGTTCTGCGTGGCCCTCAACCTCTGGGGGATCAAGGTGAGTACGCGCGCCCAGATGGTGGTTCTCGGCACCGTGGTGCTGTTGCTGGCCGTCGTCATCTGCCTGGCGCTGCCCAAGGGGGACTACACGCGCCTCACGCCGTTCGCACCGCACGGCTGGAGCGCTCTCGGCACCACGTTGCTCATCTGCTTCTTCGGATTCATCGGCTGGGAGAACGCCGCGCCGGTGGCCGAGGAGGTACGGGACCCCGAACGCACCTTTCCCCAAGGCATTCTCTACGCCGTCAGCTGTGTGGGGCTCCTGTACTTCGCGATGGCCTTCACCGTCTCGGTGGCGCTGCCCGCATCGCCCGCGGGCGACTCCGGCGGGTCGGGGCAGTCGGATCTGACGGCATTCGTGCGGCTCCTCCAGGTGGCCACCGGGACCGGCCTGCGGAGCAGCGGATTCCTCGTCGCCGGAGTTCTGCTGCTCCTCACCACCAACGCCTGGTGCCTGGGCACCTCGCGCCTCGTCTTCGCCCTCGCCCGCGACGGCCTCCTGCCCGCCAAGCTGAGCAGGCTCACCGCCCGGGGCCGGATCCCGACGCGCGCCATTCTCGCGCTCCTGCCGGGCTACGCGGTGTCGGTCGTCGTCCTCCTCGTCACCGACTCCAGTGAGACCGCCCTCATCAAGGCGTCGTCGGCCACCTACCTGCTCATCTTCCTGATGGCCTTCCTCTCCGCGGCCAGACTGCTGCCCCGGGGCGGCACCGCCCGGCTGAATCTGGCGGTCATCGCGGCCACCGTCGCCATGCTGCCGTTCTTCGGCGTCAGTCTCGTCATCGCGCTGGCGATGCTGCTGCTCTCCGTCATCGCCGAGCGGTGCCTGCGCAAGCGCGTCACCCCACCCACCGAGACAGGAGTCCTCACATGAGTGTGCGACACATCCTGCGCATACAGGACCTCTCCGCCAAGGAGATGTGCTGCCTGCTCGACCTCGCCGAAGCGATGAAACGCGGCGACGACACCCGTGCCCACCTGGCGGGCCGCTGCATCGGACTCCTCTTCAACGTGCCCTCCACCAGAACCAGGGTCTCCTTCCAGGTCGCCGCCTCCCAACTCGGCGCGCACAGCTACCCGTACGGGGTGGAGGAACTGCGGCTCGCCAACCGCGAGTCGATCGAGGACACCATCGGCGTCCTCAACCGCTATCTCGACGCGCTCGTGGTCCGCTGGTACGACATGGACGACTACGGCGCGGGCCACCGCCGGCTGCGCGCGATGACCGAGCGCGCGACGATCCCCGTCATCAACGCGCTGGACGACGAGGAGCACCCCTGCCAGGTGCTCGCCGACCTCATGACGCTGCGCGAGCTGTACGGGGCGCGGGTACCGGCCAAACGGGTCGTGTACGCCTGGTCCTACTCGCCGCGGCAGAAGACCCCCGGGGTGCTGCACTCCTCGATGATGGCCGCGGCCGTGCTCGGGCACCGCATCACCGTCGCGCACCCCCCGGGCTTCGCGCCGGAGGAGCGGGTGACCCGGGCCGCCCGGTCCGTCGCCGCCCGTACCGGTGCGAGCATCGAGCTCACCCACGATCTGGAGGGGGCCGTCCAGGACTGTGCGGCGGTGTACACCCTGAGCTGGAAGTCCCCGACGCTCGTCGGCCAGGAGGAGATCCAGGCGAGGACCCGGCTCGCGGACCGGTGGCGGATCACCGCACCGCTGATGCGGCGGGCCGCCGACGGGGCGGTGTTCCTCGACTGCATGCCCACCAATCGGGGCGAGGAGGTCGACGCCGAGGTGAAGGACGGCCCGTGGTCGAAGATCTTCCAGCAGGCCGAGAACCGACTCCACACCCAGAAGGCGCTGCTCACCCAGTTGTTCGACGGCACGCTCCAGGGCGGCCCGCGATGACGGCGGCAAACCGCGGCACGCGGGTGGCCCTGGTCACCGGGGGCGGCGGGGGCATCGGCGGCGCCGTCGCGCGGCGGCTCGCGGACGACGGCGTGCACGTCGCGGTCGTCGACCGGGACCACGAGGCCGAGGCGGTGGCCGGGCGCATCCGGGAGGCGGGCGGGCGCGCCGAGTCGTTCCTGTGCGACCTGGCCGCGGAGAGCGAGGTGTCGGCCCTGGTCGAGGAGGTCACCGGCCGCCTCGGCACCATCACCGACGTGTGCTGTGTCGCGGGCAGCATCCGGCGCGGCACGGTGCCGGAGCTGTCCCTGGCGGAATGGCACAGGTCGTTCGCGGACAACGTGGACTCCGTCTTCCTGGTGTGCCGGGCGGTGCTGCCCCTCATGGAGCGGGCGGGGCAGGGCCGCATCGTCACCGTGGCCTCCGGATGGGGGCTGCGCGCCGGAAAGAAGGCCGCGGCGTACTGCGCGGCCAAGGCCGGTGTGGTGATGCTGACGCAGGCCATGGCGCTGGACCACAGCCCCGCCGGCATCAGGGTCAACTGCGTCGCCCCGGGCGACACCCGTACACCGATGCTCGCCCGGGAGGCGCGTCAACTCGGCCAGTCCGACGCCGAGTTCCTCGCCGAGGCCGCCGACCGGCCGCTGGGCAGGATCGGCACGCCGGAGGACATAGCCGCCGCGGTGGCCTTCCTCGCCGGGCCCGACGCCGACTTCATCACCGGCACCGTGCTGAGCGTCGACGGCGGGGGCGGCGTCTGAGACGTCGGGGGCCACGGAGAAGAGGGGACACCGGCCGCTCCGGGAACGTCTGCGGTACCGTCGCCGCGGGAGTCCCGGCTGTCGCCCGCCGAGGCCCCCGCTCGCCGCCCTCCGCGCCACCGGCGCCGGTCAGCCGGTGATGATCGCCGGGTCGCTCACGCCCGCCGCGCCGGTCTCCACGTGGCCCGCGAGCCTGCGCAGGAAGCCCGTGTCGGCGTCGGACTTCACGCTCAGGTCGTACCAGCGCCTGCTCGCCCGCAGGTCGACGGTGTGCGACACGGTGGCGCCGGCCTTGACCTTGAAGGTCTGCGGGGTGCCGCCGTAGGCGTTGGTCAGCGTGAGGTTCACATCCGTGCCGCCCGCGTTCCGCAGCGTCAGCCTGATGTTGCCGGTCGTCCCGTCGTGCCGGGCGGTGACCTCCGGGCCCGCCTTCTTGCCGGGGCCCTTGAAGGTGCGCAGGAAGCCGTTCGGACCGAACACCGACAGGTCGTACGAGCCGCCGGAGTACGCGGAGTTCCAGGTGTCGGAGAGCGTCTTGCCCGCCTCCGTGGTGTACGTCCAGGGGCCGTCGGTGCGGTTGGCCGAGCGGACGTGGAAGCAGACGCCCGCCTTGTCGCCGCCGCCGAACGTCAGGGTGAACTTGCCGGCGGCCGCGTCCGCGCTGCCGTCGACCAGCGGGGCGTACGGCAGTGCGCGGGCGGGGCGCGTGCCCCGCTCCTGCTTGGGCAGGGCCGGGTTCGCGGGCGCCTTCGGCACGTAGTCGGGGTGGCGCTTGTCGTCCGGCGGCTCGTAGGCGGCGGTGTCGGGCAGCCGTGCCGGGCCGGTGTCCTTGCCGCTGAAGTCGAAGGCGGAGGTCAGGTCGCCGCAGATCGCGCGGCGCCAGGGCGAGATGTTGGGCTCCTTGACGCCGAAGCGCCGCTCCATGAACCGGATGATCGACGTGTGGTCGAAGACCTCGGAGTTCACGAAGCCGCCGGTGCTCCACGGCGAGACGACGATCATCGGGACGCGCTGGCCGAGGCCGTAGTGGCCGGCCGCGTAGGAGGCGTTGCCGGGGAAGTAGTCGAGCGTCGTGTCGACGGTGGACTTGCCCTGGGCCGCGTCCTTGGGGACGTACGGCGGGACGATGTGGTCGAAGTAGCCGTCGTTCTCGTCGTAGGTGACGAACAGCGCCGTCTTGGCCCACACGTCGGGGTTGGAGGTGAGCGCGTCGAGGATCTGGGCGATGTACCAGGCGCCGTAGTTCACCGGCCAGTTGGGGTGCTCGGTGAACGCCTCGGGGCAGGCGATGTAGGAGACCTGCGGGAGCCGGTCGGCCCGCACGTCGGCCGCGAGGATGTCGAAGTACCCGTCGCCCGCCTTGGCATTGGTGCCGGTGCGGGCCTTGTCGTGGAGCGGGTCGCCGGGCTTGGCGTTGCGGAACTTGTTGAAGTACAGCAGGGAGTTGTCGCCGTAGTTGCCGCGGTAGGCGTCGTCGATCCAGCCCCAGTGCCCGGCCGCGTCCAGGCCGTCGCCGATGTCCTGGTAGACCTTCCAGGAGATGCCCGCCTGCTCCAGGCGCTCGGCGTACGTCGTCCAGTCGTAGCCCGCCTCCTGGTTGCCGAGGACCGGGCCGCCGCCCTTGCCGTCGTTGCCGACATGGCCGGTGAGCATGTAGTAGCGGTTGGGGTCGGTGGCGCCCATGAACGAGCAGTGGTAGTCGTCACAGATGGTGAACGCGTCGGCGAGGGCGTAGTGGAAGGGGATGTCCTCCCGCTTGAGATAGGCCATGGTCCGCTCGGACTTCGCCGGGATCCACTGGTCGTACCTGCCGTTGTTGAACGCCTTGTGGCCGCCGGCCCAGTCGTGGTCGAGGCCCGCGATGAACTGCATGCCGAGGTTCTCGGCGGTCGGGTGGAAGGGCAGGACCTCCCTGGTGCCGTTCGGCTGGTTCCAGACCGGCTTGCCGTTCGGCAGGGTCACCGGGCGCGGGTCGCCGAAGCCCCGTACGCCCTTCATCGTGCCGAAGTAGTGGTCGAAGGACCGGTTCTCCTGCATCAGCACCACGACGTGCTCGACGTCCTTCAGGGTGCCGGTGACGCGCCTGGCGGGCAGGGACGCGGCGCGGGCGATGCTCTGGTCGAGCATGGCGTAGGCCGCGGTGCCGCCGGCCAGCTGCAGGAAACGGCGCCTCTTGAGTTCAGGCATGTGTATGTCGACCTCGTGTGGTGTGGGGGACGCGAGCGGGGGTGCAGTGTGTCAAGGGGAGCAAGCGATACGGAAGGGCTGGTGTCCGCCGGGTGAAGAGAAGTCCAATCTCTGGTCGGCGATGCACAAGTCCCTCGCTTGGAGGGCACGGAACCCCCACGGGCGCGGCACCGGACCGTTTCTGTGCCTATCGCCCCCGTTGACGGGGTAGGTGCCGTGGGCAACCATGCGGGCGCAGGGGAAAATTCGTCGCATCACCTCGGGGAGAGCCCATGACTGTGCGCGTCCACGGCACCTGTGCGCCCGGCTTCGAGCGCGTGCGCGAGGAGTTCGAGCGGAACTTCACCGAGCGCGGCGAGCTGGGCGCGGCCGTCGCGGTCACGGTCGACGGCGCGTTCGTGGTGGACCTGTGGGCCGGTGACGCCGACCGGAGCAGCACGCGCCCCTGGGAGCGCGACACGCTGGTGAACGTGTACTCCACGACCAAGGGCATGACGGCCCTGTGCGCCCATCTCCTGGTGGAGCGCGGCGAGTTGGACCTGGACGCCCCGGTCGCGCGGTACTGGCCGCAGTTCGCCCGGGCGGGCAAGGCGGACCTGCCGGTGCGGTGGCTGCTCAGCCACCGCGCCGGCCTGATCGCGCCCGGCGAGCCGCTGGGGCCGGGCGCGGTGTACGACTGGGAGAAGGTCACCGACGCGCTGGCCGCCACCACGCCCTGGTGGCGCCCGGGCACCGCGCAGGGCTATCACGCCGTGACGTTCGGTTTCCTGGTCGGTGAGGTGGTGCGGCGGATCACCGGGGTCACGCTCGGCGCCTTCCTGCGCTCCGAGGTGACCGGGCCGCTGGACGCCGACGTCTTCGTCGGCACACCGCCGGGCGAACACGGGCGGTGCGCGGACATGGCGCCGCCGGTCACGGGCACGGGCGACACCCCCTCGCGAGGGGCGTTCGCCCGGATCCCCGACCCCCCGGTGAGCGGGCTCGACGAAGCACCCACGGCCCCGCTCACGCTGGCCTTCGGCTATCTGCCGCTCGGCGACGTGAACGGCGCTGCCTACCGGAGCGCCGAGATCCCCGCGGCCAACGGCCACGCCACCGCGCGCGGCCTTGCCACCGTCTACCGGGAGTTGGCGTGCGGGCGCCTGCTCGGCGCCGACACGGTGGAGCGGCTGCGCACGTCGCAGAGCGGCGCCGACGAACCGGACCTGGTGCTGCGCGCGGGCACGCCGCTCGCCGAGACATGGTCGTGGGGCCTCGGCTTCATGCTCAACCTGTACGGGCAGGCCGGCCCGAACCCGCGCGCGTTCGGGCACGGCGGCGCGGGCGGGTCGTACGCCTTCGCCGACCCGGAGAACCGCGTCTCGTACGCGTACACGATGAACCGCATGGGCGTCGGCACGTCCGGCGAGGACCTGCGCAGCGCGCACCTGGTCGGCGCGCTGTACAAGGCGCTGGGGGCGGGTGGCGGGGGCGAGTGAACCGTCGGGGTCGGGTGGGGGAAAATGACAGGACGGTTCCGTTTGTCCGTTGATACCTTCCGATCATGGAACCCGTCAGTGAAAAAGAGATCCGCTCGTCCTTCGTGAACTGTTCGAAGGGCGAGGCGAACCGGCTCACGCTGCCGACGGGCTACGCCGAGACCCCCTGGTCCGACCTGGACTTCCTGGGCTGGCGCGACCCCAAGGCCCCTGAGCGCGGCTATGTGGTGACGCGCCGGGAGGGCAAGCCCGTCGGCATCGCGCTGCGTGCCTCGACCGGGCCGCGCAAGAGCCTGCTGAAGTCCAGCATCTGCTCGGTGTGCGTGACACCGCAGGCCGGTTCGGGCATCACGCTGCTGGTGGCCCCGAAGGCCGGCGCGGCGGGCCGCGAGGGCAACTCGGTCGGCTTGTACATCTGCGCGGACCTCGCCTGCTCCCTGTACGTGCGCGGCAAGAAGGTCACGGCGCTCGCCCGCCGCTTCGAGGAGAGCCTCTCGCTCGAGGAGCAGAACGCCAGGACCCTGCGGAACCTGCACGGCTTCCTCGACCAGGTCCTCGCGGGCTGAGGGCCCTGCCTACCCGGCGCGCGGGTCCACCAGCTGGAGGGCGAGGGTCGGGGAGGGCTCCGCGAGCCCCGGTCCGCCCGCCTCGGCCCAGTCGAGTATCTGCTCCAGGGACTCGTCGTCCGTGACGAACCCGACCCAGGCCGCCCGGCCGCCTCGCCTGCGCCCCTCGTACGAGGGCTGGACGACGACGATGTTGGCCTGGCCGCACGGCCCGAGGCAGTCGCTCGTGCGCACCGCGAACCGGCCGCGGGAGGCCGCCGCGGCGGACCGCAGCCGCTCCAGCTGCCAGGCGTGGTCGATGCCGGGGTTCTTGCGGGCGTCGCCGCAGCAACAGCCCCGGCACACGACGAGGGTGCAGGGGCGGCGGGCTGCGGCACCGATGGAGACGACGGGACTCATCCCGTGATCATCTCAGGCCCGTCCGGCGTCCGGCGGCCCAGGTAGGCGAGCTGGGGGTGCGCCTGGCGGTAGCCGTCCACCAGGCGGCGGGCGACCGTCACGGAGTCGACGAGCGGATGCAGGGCGAACGCCTTGACGGCCGTGGCGAGCGAGCCGCTGTCCGCCGCGGCGAGCACCTCGCGCTCGACGGCCTTGACGGCGCACACCAGCCCGGTGGCGTGGCCGGGCAGCGGGGCGACGGCCATCGGGTGGGCGCCGTTGGCGTCGACGGAGCACGGCACCTCGATGACGGCGTCGGCGTCCAGGGCGGCGAGGGTCGTGCCGTTGCGGACGTTGAGGATGAGCGTCGCCCGCTCGTCCCGCGCGATGGCCCGCATCAGCGCGAGCGCGACCTTCTCGTACCCGCCGGACTCCAGGTCCTCCTCGGCGCGCTCCCCCACGCCCGCCGCCTCCCTGTTCTCCGCCATGTACGCCGCCTCGCGCTCGGCGAGCGTGTCGTGCCACGCCTTGAGGGCGGGGGTGCCGGGGTGCCTCATCGCGGCGTAGAAGCGGCCCTGCTGGCCGTGGAGGAAGACGCCGCGCGTCTGCCGCGCCTGCTGGTAGGCGCGCACGGTGTCGCGGTTGAAGTAGTAGTAGTGCAGGTACTCGTTGGGGATCGCGCCGAGGGACTGGAGCCAGTCGGCGCCGAACAGCCGGCCCTGTTCGAAGGAGACGAGGAGTGCGGGGTCGGCGAGCAGGCGCGGCAGCTCGTCGCGGCCCGCGACGCGCAGCCCGCGCAGCCAGCCGAGGTGGTTGAGGCCCACGTAGTCGATGAAGGCCTCGTCGGGATCGTGGCCGAGGACCTGCGCGACCCGGCGGCCGAGGCCCACCGGGGAGTCGCAGATGCCGATGACGCGGTCGCCGAGATGGCGCGCCATGGCCTCGGTGACCAGGCCGGCGGGGTTGGTGAAGTTGATGACCCAGGCGTCCGGGGCGAGCCGGGCGACGCGCCGCGCGATGTCCACCGCCACCGGGACCGTGCGCAGTCCGTACGCGATGCCGCCCGCGCCGACCGTCTCCTGGCCGAGTACGCCCTCGGCCAGGGCGACGCGTTCGTCGGCGGCCCGTCCCTCCAGGCCGCCGACGCGGATGGCGGAGAAGACGAAGTCGGCGCCCCGCAGCGCCTCGTCCAGGTCGGTGGTCGCGGTGACGGCGGGCGCGCCGGGGATGTCCGCGGCCTGCTCGGCGAGGACGCGGGCGATGGCGTCGAGCCGCGCCGCGTCGAGGTCGTGCAGGACGACGTCCGTGACCCGGCCCTCGGCCCGGTCGCCGAGGAGGGCGCGGTACACGAGCGGCACCCGGAACCCGCCCCCGCCGAGAATCGCGAGCTTCATGTCGTCAACCACCTTCTGTCGGGCCGTTATCACCGGGACTCACGTTACGTACGATGGCGCGGCAGCGTTCCGACCCCCCACCGAGGAGTGCCCCGATGACCCTGTGGAAGGCATCGACCGCCCTGTCCTGTGCCGCCGTGCTGGCGGTGACGACGGGCGGCGCCGCGTCGGCGGCATCCGCCTCGCCCGGCGGCTGGCAGGCGGCGGGCACCTCGTACGTCAACTCCCTGACCGGCGGCCAGGGTCTCGCGAGCCGCGCGGACGGCACTCTGCTGTACCGGGGGCTCGGCTCGGTGCCGCTGGATCTGCGCGTCAAGGGCTGGGGGCACATAGGCGACCCCGACATCGCGGAGGGGCACACCTTCGACGCCTACCAGGGCGGTGACGGCGCGACGTCGAAGATGTTCGCGGTGACCACGCCCGGGGGGAAACGGCACGTGTACGAGCATCGCCTGGACGCGGGCGAGAAGCTCAACAACTCCTTCGCCGCCGTCTCGCCGGACTCGCGCTGGCTGGTGTCCGGCGAGTGGGGCGACCAGAACCGCCTCCAGGTCTTCCCCGCGCCGCTGCTCAATCCCGCGACGCCGCCGACGGGCGGGGCCCTGCCGCAGGCCGGGCAGATCACGCTGGACAAGCCCGTGCGCGACATCCAGGGCTGTGACTTCGTGGCCGCCAGGCGGCTGGTGTGCGCCTCCGACGACGCGTCGAAGGAGCTGTTCCCCGAGGAGCGGCCCGTGCTCCAGGTCGAGTTGGACCGCGCCCTCGACGGGCAGCCGGTGACCGGCCGCGTCTCCGTCCTCTTCGCGTCCCCGCGGCGCAGCGTCTGCTCCGGTTCGTTCGAGACGGAGGGCGTGGACTACGACGCGGCGCGCCGCACCCTGCGGGTCCAGGTGGTGCCCCCGGCGCCGTGCCTGGTGACCACGGCGGTGTACGCGTACAAGCCGACGACGGGCTGAGATCCGGGGGCCGTGTCCGCCAGGCGGACACCACGTGTGGGGCGCCGCCGCGCCGGGGAAAGTCGTGATCATGACACAGCACGTCCCGCAGGCGACCGACGCATCCCCCGCCCCCGAGCGGCACCCGATACGGCAGTTGCTCGCCGCTTCGGTGGGCAACGCCGTGGAGTGGTACGACTGGTACGCCTACACCTTCCTCGCCACCTACATCGCCGGCCAGATCTTCCCCAAGGGCTCGGGGAACTCCCTCGTGCCGCTGCTCTCCACGTTCGCCGTCTTCGCCGTCGGCTTCTTCATGCGGCCCGTGGGCGGCCTGCTCATGGGCGCCGTCGCCGACCGGCGCGGCCGGCGCGCCGCGCTGACCGTCACCATCCTGCTGATGGGCGGCAGCAGTCTGCTGGTCGCCCTCACCCCGACCTACGCGGCGGCGGGCGTCCTCGCGCCGGTGGTGCTCGTCGTCGCGCGGCTGCTCCAGGGCCTGTCGGTGGGCGGGGAGTTCGCCGCGTCGACGACGTTCCTCGTGGAGTCGGCGGGCCCGGGGCGGCGCGGGCTGTTCTCCAGCTTCCAGTACGTCTCCACGACCGTGGGGCAGTTGACCGCGTCGGGCGTCGCGGCCCTGCTGGTCGCCACGCTCTCCGAGGGGCAGATGGACGGCTGGGGCTGGCGGCTGCCGTTCCTCGTCGGGGCGTTGCTCAGCCTCGTCGGCTTCTGGATCCGGCAGGGGGCGCGGGAGACGCACATCGCGCCGGCCGCACGGGGTGAGCGGCCCGGGCTCTTCGACGCGCTGCGCCACCATCCGCGCCAGTCGCTGCTGATCTGCGGCATCACGGCGGGCGGCACCCTCGCCTACTACACCTGGACGTCCTACCTGCCGACGTACGCCGAGCTGAACACCGGCATCGGCAAGAGCGGCGCGCTGCTCGCGGGCACCCTCTCGCTGGCGTTCTTCGCCCTGCTCCAGCCGGTCGGCGGGCTGCTGTCCGACCGGGTCGGCCGCCGGCCGCTCCTGCTGTTCTTCGGCGTCGGGTTCGCCGTCCTCAGCGTGCCGCTGCTCAAGGCCCTGACCGGGTCGTTCGTCTCGCTGCTGCTCGTGCAGTGCGCGGGGATGGTGCTGCTCACCGGTTTCACGTCGGTCTCGGCGGCGGTGAACGCGGAGGTCTTCCCGGCGCGGGTGCGGGCCGCCGGGATCGGCTTCCCGTACTCGCTCACCGTCGCGCTGTTCGGCGGCACGGCCCCGTACGTGGGGACCCTGTTCAAGGAGATCGGCTCCCCCGGGCTGTTCCCCGGGTACGTGGCCGTGCTCTGCCTGGTGTCGTCGGCGGTGTATGCGCGGTTGCCGGAGACGGCGCACCGCGAGCTGGCGCGGTGACCCGGCGCGGCCCCGCTCAGCCCTCCTGCGGCGCCGGCAGGATCTGGCGCAGGTGCGGGTCGGGGTGGAAGCTGCGGCGCCACTCGCGGGGGTAGCCGACGGATGCCTCCACGTGTGGGACGCCGTCGTGCCAGGTGGTGCGCGGGATGTGCAGATGGCCGTAGACGACGGCCGCCGCGTCGTACTTCACGTGCCAGTCGGCGCTCAGCTCGGTGCCGCACCACAGGGCGAACTCGGGGTAGCGCAGGATCCGGGTGGGTTCGCGCAGCAGCGGCCAGTGGTTGATGAGGACGGTGGGCAGGCCGGCGGGCCGTTCGGCGAGGCGTTCCTCGGTGAGCTTGACGCGGGCGCGGGACCAGTCGTCGCGGGTGGCGTAGGGGTCGGGGTGCAGGAAGTACTCGTCGGTGCAGACGACGCCCGCCTCGTGGGCGACCGCGAGCGCCTCTTCCTTGGTGTGCGTCCCCTCGGGGCGGAAGCTGTAGTCGTAGAGGAGGAACAGCGGGGCGACGGTGACCGGGCCGCCCGCGCCGCGCCACACCGGGTAGGGGTCCTCGGGGGTGGCCACGCCCAGCTCGCGGCAGAGCGCGACGAGGTGCTGGTAGCGCTCCTCGCCGCGCAGTTGGACCGGGTCGTCCTTGGGCGTCCACAGTTCGTGGTTGCCGGGCGACCAGATCACCTTGGCGAACCGCCCGGCGAGCGTGCGCAGCGTCCACTCGATGTCGGCGACCCGCTCGGCGACGTCACCGGCGACGATCAGCCAGTCGTCGTCCGTGTGCGGCCGGATCGTCTCGACGTATTTCCTGTTCTCGGCGTACGCCACGTGCAGGTCGCTGATCGCCAGCAGCTTGGGAGTGCTCTCGAATGCCATCACCGTGCGAGGCTAACCGAGTTGCCCCGTCAGTGGTGATCACCCTCGCCCCGCTGGATCGCCAGGTACTCCTCCGTCGTCGGCTTCGGCACCTGCGCCTTGGGGCCGTACATGGCGTGGGAGAGGCGTGAGCGCAGCCGTTCGGAGCGGGAGACCTTGCGTACCACGCCGCCCGCGTCGACCAGGGGTCCGATCTCGTAGGGCCGGGGCTGTTCGTGCGCGGTCAGGCGGTACAGCTCCCCCTGGGGCAGCGGCTCGTGGATCTCGACGTACTCGCCGTGCGGCAGGCGCTTGATGGTGCCGGTCTCGCGGCCGTGCAGCACCTTGTCGCGGTCCCGGTGCTGCAGGCCGAGGCAGATGCGGTGGGTGATGAGGTACGCGAGGACGGGCGCCACGAAGAAGGCGATCCGCACGGACCACGTGATGACGTTGATGGAGAGGTGGAAGTGGGTGGCGACGACGTCGTTGCCGCCGCCGATCAGGAGCACGAAGTACAGCGTCAGCCAGGCGACGCCTAGACCGGTGCGCACCGGGGTGTTGCGGGGGCGGTCCGCGATGTGGTGCTCCCGCCTGTCGCCGGTGACCCACGCCTCGACGAACGGGTAGACGGCGATGGCCATCATGATCAGCGGGAAGAGCGAGAAGGGGATGAGGACACCGAGGGCGAGGGTGTGCCCCCAGATGTTGATCTCCCAACTCGGCATAACCCGGATCAGGCCCTCGGAGAAGCCGAGATACCAGTCGGGCTGGGCGCCGGTGGAGACCACGTCGGGGCGGTAGGGGCCGATCGCCCAGACGGGGTTGATGGAGGCGACCGCGCCCATGATCGCCAGTACGCCGAAGACGAGGAAGAAGAAGCCGCCCGCCTTGGCGATGTAGATGGGCAGGAACGGCGCCCCGACGACGTTCTTCTCGGTCTTGCCCGGCCCGGCGAACTGCGTGTGCTTGTGGTGGAAGACGAGGATCAGGTGCGCGACGACCAGGCCGAGCATGATGCCCGGCAGCAGCAGGATGTGGATCGGATAGAACCGCGCCACGATGTCCTGGCCCGGGAACTCCCCGCCGAACAGGAAGAAGTCGAGGTACGTCCCGACCACCGGGACGGAGAGGATCGCGCCGTGCGCGAAGCGCACACCGGTGCCCGAGAGCATGTCGTCGGGCAGTGAGTACCCGGTGAGCCCCGTGATGATGGCGAGCATCAACAGCGTCCAGCCGAAGAGCCAGTTGACCTCGCGGGGCTTGCGGAAGGCGCCGGTGAAGAACACCCGCATCATGTGCACGAACATGCCGGCGATGAAGACGATCGCCGCCCAGTGGTGGATCTGCCGGATCAGCAGACCGCCGCGCACCTCCAGGCTGATCTCCAGCGTCGACTCGAACGCCCGCGACACCTGCAGGCCCTTGAGCGGTACGTAGGGCCCGTCGTAGGTGACCTCGGCCATGCTCGGTTCGAAGAAGAGGGTCAGATAGGTGCCGGTGAGGATGAGGATCAGAAAGCTGTAGAGGCAGATCTCACCGAACATGAACGACCAGTGGTCGGGGAAGATCTTGCGCATCTGGGTCCTGGCCAGGGTGTTGATGCCCAGGCGCCCGTCCGCCCAGTCGGCCACCCGTTCACCTCTGCCGGGCCGTGCGCGTCGTCCTCGCGTGCCGGTGCGCTCGGTGTTTCCACTCATGCGACTCCCCTTCAGGCGGCTACCAGAGTAGGTCCCCCACAGGACGGATCCAACAGGCCCGAATGTGACAACCGCGCGCCGCAGCCGCCTCGTTCACCGCAGCAGATAGCGCTCGCCACCCTCGCCGCGCAGCCTGCCCGGTGGCACCTTGCGGCCGAACGCGACCAGCAGAAGGTCCTGCGCGGCGCCACGCACCGGGGCGCCGCTGCCGTACGTCCAGTCGAGGTCGTCGGCGTACAGGGCGACGCCCCTGAGGTCGGCCCCGAAGAATTTCAGGCTCTTGGCGTCGACGGCGGCCAGGAGGAGGCGCACGCGCTCGGGCGGGACGCGGCGGTCCAGGCCGAGGGCCACGGTCACGTCGAGCCCGTGCACCACGTCGTGGCCCAGCGCCGAGGTGTATCCGCCGACCGGAGGCGTCCACGGGTGGTGCGCGTTGTCCCGGATCTGCGCGGCGAGGTCTTCGGTGGTGAAGGCGGCGGCGTCGGCGCGGGCGCAGCGGTCCGTCATGCGGTGCAGGCTGCCGCGCGCCTTCGCCAGTTCCCACAGGGTCCTCGGCAGCGAGTGGCGAAAGCCCAGGGACATGTGGGCGACGACCTCGCGAACCCGCCAACCGGCGCAGAGCGAGGGGGCGTTCCACTGGGAGCGGTGCAACCTGTCGAACACGTCGGCCAGTTCACGGCGTTCGGCGGCGATCTCGGCGCGGATGCGGCTCTCGGTCGGTGTCGTCCTGCGTGTCTTCCCCATGACCTCAGGGTGATCAAGAACCGGCCATAAGTCCAAGAGCTTCCCGTTCTCGCCACTAGCATCATCCGTTATGGAGCTCCGGCAGTTGCAGTACTTCGTCGCCGTGGTGGAGGAGGCCAACTTCACCCGCGCCGCGGCCCGGCTGCATCTGGCCCAGCCCGGGGTGAGCGCGCAGATCCGGCGGCTCGAACGCGAGCTGGGCCACCGGCTCCTCGACCGCTCCGGCCGTACGGTGACGCCGACCGAGGTGGGTCGTGCCGTACTGACCCACGCGCGGGCGGCGCTGGCCGCCGCCGAGGGGGCGCGGCGGACCGCGGACGAGTTCACGGGGCTGCTGCGCGGTCATGTCTCGCTCGGTCTCGTGTCCGGCGCGGCCACCCACGAGTTCGACGTGGTGTCCGTGCTCGCCGACTTCCACGACGCGCATCCGCGGGTGGAGATCTCCCTCACCGAGGACACCTCCGACCGGATGCTCGCCGCGCTGCGCCGGGGCGAGCTGGACTTCGCGCTGCTGGGCCTCACGTCGCGGGAGCCGCCGCCGGACGTGGCGCTCGACGTGGTGGTCGACGAGCCGCTGGTCGCCGCCGTGGCGCCGGGCGATCCGCTGCTGCGCCCCGAGGACCGGGCGAGCGTGCCGCTGGCCGAGCTGGCGGGCCGTCCGCTGATCAGCCTGCCGCGCGGCACCGGGCTGCGCGGAGTTCTCGACGCGGCCTGCGCCGAGGCGGGTTTCCGGCCGGTCATCGCCTTCGAGGCCGCCTCGCCCGAGGTCCTCACCCGGCTCGCGGCCCGGGGTCTCGGCGTGGCCGTGCTGCCCGCGCTGCCCGAAGGGACCGCCGCCGGCCTCGGCCTGCGCACGCTGCCGCTCACCGACCCGCGGCCGCGCGGCCGGATCGCGCTGACCTGGCGGGCAGACGGCCCGGCGACGCCCGCGGCCCGCGCCCTCCTCGCCTGCCTGCGGGCGGAGTTGAACGGCGCCGGGTGAGCCGTGAGGGAGCGGGCCGTTCGAGAGGCGGGACCGGACAGAAATTACTTCCAGGTATGGCGTGACTTCCCTTGCGGGGAGCAGTAGAACTCGTTCCAGTTCGCCCCAGAGTAAGGAAGATCCCATGGACGCTGCATCCGAGCCCGGCACGTTGTCCGGCGCGACATCACGGCGGAGGTTCATCGCTGGAACAGGTTCTCTTCTCGGTGGCCTCGCACTCGCGGGCCGCGCCACGCCGGCCGGTGCCCGGAGCGGGCCACGGGCAGCGTCGGCCGCTCCCCTCACGGACGGCGCCCGCGTGGCCGCCCTAGTGATCGGCACCGGGTACGGCGGCTCCGTCGCCGCCCTGCGGCTGGCCGAGGGGGGGGTCGACGTCCACATGGCCGAGATGGGCATGGCCTGGGACACGCCCGGCCCCGACGGCAAGATATTCGCCAACACCACCAGCCCCGACTACCGTTCGTACTGGCTGCGCACCAGGACCAAGCAGCCGCTGAGCAACTTCCTCGGCTTCCCGATCGACAAGGCCGTGCCGCGCCACACGGGCATCCTGGACGCCGAGGAGTTCGGCGGCATCACCGTCTACCAGGGCCGGGGCGTCGGCGGCGGCTCACTGGTCAACGGCGGCATGGCGGTCACCCCGAGGCGCGAGAACTTCGCGGCCGTACTGCCGACGGTCGACGCGGCCGAGATGTACGGCACCTACTACCCGCGGGCCAACGCCGGGCTCGGCGTGAACACCGTCGACCCGGCCTGGTTTGAGACGGCCGAGTGCTACCAGTACGCCCGGGTGGGCCGCGAGCACGCCCGGCGCTCCGGCTTCCCCTTCGTGTTCGTGCCCGACGTGTACGACTGGGACCACATGAAGCGGGAGCAGGCGGGCACCGCCCCGAGGTCCGCGCTGGCCGGGGAGATCCTCTACGGCAACAACCACGGCAAGAAGACGCTCCAGCAGACCTATCTGGCCCGCGCCAAGGCGACCGGCCGGGTCACCGTCTCACCGCTGCACAAGGTCACCACGGTCGCCCCGGCCGCCGGGGGCGGCTACCGGGTCACGATCGACCAGATCGACACCGACGGGAACACCGTCGCCACCAAGGAGGTGACGGCCGACAGGGTCTTCTTCGCCGCCGGCAGCGTCGGCACCAGCAAGCTGCTCGTCAAGCTGCGGGCGACGGGCGCGCTGCCGCGCCTCAACGACGAGGTCGGCACGGGCTGGGGCGACAACGGCAACGTCATGTGCGGGCGCGCCAACCACATGTGGGACGCGACCGGCGCTCTCCAGTCGTCCATCCCGACGGCCGGCATCGACAACTGGGCGGCGGGCGGCGCGTTCGCCGAGGTCGCGCCGCTGCCGACGGGGATCGAGACGTACGCCTCGTTCTACCTGTCGATCACCAAGAACCCGCACCGCGCCCGCTTCACCTGGAACGCGGCGGCGGGCCGGGCCGAACTGGACTGGCAGACCGCCTGGAAGCAGCCCTCCATCGACGCCGCCAAGACGATCTTCGACAAGATCAACGCCAAGGAGGGCACGATCTACCGCACCGACCTCTTCGGCGCGTACAAGATCTGGGGCGACCACCTCACCTACCACCCGCTCGGCGGGGCCGTCCTCGGCCGGGCCACGGACAACTACGGGCGCCTGCAGGGCTATCCGGGGCTCTACGTCATCGACGGCGCGCTGATCCCCGGCAACACCAGCGTCAACCCGTTCGTGACCATCACGGCGCTCGCCGAGCGGAACATCGAGAAGATCGTCGCCACCGATCTATGAGTCCCTCGCCGGCGCCCCACCGGCACCCCGTCAGTGCTTCGGCAGCACGCACACCGTGTCGAGGCCGAGCACATGATTGAGCCGGCCGAACGCCAGCCACGACCCGATGCTCATGCTCAGCTCCACGATCTCGGCCTGGTCGTAGTGCGCGGTCATCCGCGTCCAGAACTCCTCGTCGAGACCGTGGTGGTCCAGGGTGTACCGCTCGGCGTACTCCGCGGCCAGCCTCGTGCGGTCGTCGAAGGCGTCGGTGGTACGCCACCGGGCGACCGCGTCGGCGAACTCCTCCTCCACCTTCCGCCCGTCGCGCTCGGTGCGCCAGTCCAGGCAGAACGCGCAGCCGTTGAGCTGCGCGACCCGCAGCCGCGCCGCCTCGAACTCGCGCAGCCCGAGCGTCGTGTGGGCGTAGACCGCGAGGGAGAAGTGCGACGCGGCCGCGCCGATCTCGGGGACCATCTCGCCCCACACGTAGGGGATCGCGTCCTTGCCCTCGGGGATGTCGATGCGCGGGACCGCGCCCATGGGTCACTTCCTTCCGAGCCGGCCCGCCGCCGGGCGCAGCGGGACGTCGAGTGCGTCGTAGAGGCCGGGTCGGGCGTCAACGAGCCAGTCGATGGCGTTCACCAGGCGGCCGACGGCGGTGGCGTTGCCGCCCGCGGAGCGGTTCTCGCCCTCGTCCGCGGCCTCGACCGTCACCTCGATGCGGGGGCGGCCCTCCACGATCACGCGGTGCGCGCCGTCCCCGCCGCCGGGCGGCGCGGGCCAGTCCGGCGCGCAGGACGGATGGATACGGGTGACGTGCTCGACGACGATGCGGGGTTCGCCTCCCACGATGCCCCGCACCTCGAAGCGGACGGCGCCCTGGGTGCCTGCGGCGAACTCCCCCATCGTGCGCGTGCGCACCGTCGCGCCGAGGGGTCGCCGCGCCAAGGACTCGGTGACGGCGTCCAGTTCGGCGCCGAGCGCCCTGGCGATCAGACGGATCTGGCCGCCCCACACCAGTGTCGGGACCGACGGCGCCAGCATCGGCGGCTCGTACTCCATCGGCTGCCCCATGCCGATGAGGTGGCGGACGGAGTCCTCCTGGTCGTACGTGGAGTAGTCGAAGATCTCCTGGCAGCGGATCGCGTCGACGGTGGTGCCGAGTCCGCTGATCAGCAGGGGCAGTACGTCGTTGGTCCAGCCCGGGTCCACCCCGGACACGAAGAGCGAGCCCCCGCCCGCGGCGACGGCGGCGAGGACCGGGTCCCGGAACTCCGCCGGCGCGCCGTGCCGGTCGTAGAGCGGGTACAGCGCGGGCGTGACCACCACGGCGCCCGCACGGACGGCCCTGACGACGTCGTCCAGGGCCTCGGCGGGGCGCAGGTCGCCGGAGGCCGCGTACACGACGGCGCGCGGTCCGGCGGCGAGCGCGGCGTCGACGTCGTCCGTCGCCGCCACCCCCACCTCCTGTCCGAGCCCGGCGAGTTCGCCGGCGTCCCGGCCGACCTTCGCCGCGCTGTGCACGAGTACGCCCGCGAGCGTGAGCGCCGGATGGGCCTCCACGGCACGGACGGCCGCGCGCCCGACATTGCCGGTGCCCCAGACCACCGTGGGAATCATGCGCGGAGGGTAGCGGCCCGGCCTGAGGGATGACAGAGCCAAGCGCCCCCTGAACCCAGAGCAGTTCGCCGGCGCCCGGCCACTGGGGGCCGGGGCCCGGCCCAAGGGCTCCTTGTGGCGTCAACTCCCTTGTTGTCTAGACCCGTTGACAGTCCGGACCGGTCTCCCTAATGTCGCAAAGGACCGTCTCGAACAGCGTCACCGCACATCGATCGCGTGGGGGGTTCGTGAACAGCACACCCGGTTCCGGCGACATTCGCATCGCGGCCCCACACAATCGAGAAGGCCTGCCGATCGTCAGTCTCGATCAGGCGCACTCCCCGCAGAAGGTCCTCGCCCACGGTGAGTTGCTGCGCCGCTTCGTCGCGGGCCAGGAGATCAAGCCCGTCCATATGCGAATCGGCATCATGGGCGCCTGCAACATGCGCTGCAATTTCTGCAACTTCCACTCCCCCAACGAGGAGCAGTTCTACGACCTGTTCTCGTTCAAGGACTCGATCGCCACCGACAAGGCCGTCACGCTGCTGCGCGAGTTCGCCGCCAACGACGGACGCGCGGTGACCTTCTGCGGCAGCGGTGAGTGCACCATCCACCCGGGCTACACCGAGATCTGCCGGGCGGGGCACGCGGCCGGGCTGCGGATCGGGCTGATCACCAACGGCTCCCGGCTGGGCCGCCCGAAGACGGCCTCCTGCGTCGCCGAGACCCACACCTGGGTCCGCATCGGACTGAACGCGGGCACGGAGGCGACCTTCGACGAGATCACGCGGGACCGCGAGCAGACGTTCTCCCGGTTCATCGGCTCGGTCGGCCGGCTCAGGCAGAGCGCCGTCGACCCCGACTTCCGCATCGGCTTCAACTACGTGATCACCCTGCAGAACTACCGGGAGATCATGGCGGCCGCCCATATCGCCCGGGATTCCGGCGCGCATTACGTGCGTTTCGAACCGGAGTTCTACAGCGCCCTCGGCCACGAGACCATCGAATCGGTGATGCCGGAGATCTCCGAGTCGCTCACCGCCGCCGCCGCGCTCTCCACCCCGGACTTCGAGGTGTCGGTGCCCAAGCTGGACCGCGGGCCGATGGACCAGGTGGAAGAGGTGGAGGGCGACTTCGAGCACTGCCACTACAGCCGTTTCGTCACGGCGGTCGGTGCCGACGGGAACCTGTATCCGTGCCCCCAGGTGCATCTCAACAGCCGCTATCTGATCGGCGACGTGGTCGAGCAGGGGTATGCCGAAGTACTCGAAGGTGGCCCGCGCGCCGAGTGGGAAGCCTCCAACCCGCGCCGGACCGACCTGTGCAAATCGTGTTTCTACCGCCCGCAGAACGAACTCCTGGAACTCCTCAAACGCGGCCAGATCAAACTGGACGAGGCGCTGGACGCCTACGCGCTGGAAGTGCCCAGCACCCTGCACGCCGATTTCGTCTGAGCCGCGCATGCAGCTCCGTCACCTGCGCCGGCTCCTGGCCGCCGAACCGGCCCTGCGCCACGAGCCCTTGGACGGCGCCGGAAGCCGCCCCTCGCGGCTGCGTGCCGTGGTGGCGCGGCTGGCCCGCGTGGAGCGGGCGCCGCTCACCGTCACCGGGAGCCACACCGCCGTGAGCGACGGCCTGCACCGCGAACGGCTGATGTTCGACTCGCCGGTACGCGGCGCCTTCCCCGGCACGCTCCTCGCCCCGCCGAACGGCGCGCCCGGCCCGGCCGTCCTCGTCCTCGGCGGCAAGAACGCCCGCCTCGACCAGCTCACCGGCGCCGAGCCCCCCGACCACCCGGACCGCAACGTCGCCGAACAGCTGGCCCGCGCGGGCTTCGTCACCCTCTCCTTCGACCACGGCATCGGCGGCGGCCTGGACGGCGGGCGCAGGGCCGGGCGGGACGAGGGCACGCTGCTCGCCCACGCGTTCACGCTGACCGGCCGCTCGCTGCTGGGCGCGCTCGTCGGTGACGCCCTGGGCGCACTCGACGTCCTCGCGGCCCATCCACGGGTGGACGCCGAACGCGTAGGCCTGTTCGGGCACAGCCTCGGCGCGGCGGTCGCCCTGCACACCGCGCTGCTCGCACCCCGCGCGGGTCTGCCGCTCTGCGCGGCCAGTCATCTGGGCAGCTACCATGCGCTGTTCGTGCGGCTCCTGACGGGCCACGAGGGAGCGGTGCTTCCCGGCATCCTGGAGTACGCCGACCTGGCCGACCTGTATGCCGCGCTCGCTCCGGCCCCGCTCCAGCTCCAGTACGGCACGGCCGACGCCTACCTGGAACCGGCCGACGCGCGGGCCGCCGCGGAGACGGTCCGCGTGGCGTACGAGAGCGCCGGGTCGGCAGCCGCCTCCTCGGGCGCCTTTGCGCTGGAGGTGCACGAGCTGCCCATGGGCCACGGCACGCACGTCGGCCACGCGGCGGACTTCTTCACGCGCGCCCTGTCCGCAGGGCGGCGGGCCGCTCCCGCTCCGGTCCCGGCCCAGCGCGTCCACTTCACCGTGTCCGACCGGCGCGCCGTGCTCGACCGCGTCGACGCCGCGCTCGCCTCCGGTGTCCTCACCCAGGGCCCGCAGGTCGCCCGGTTCGAGGAGCTGGCCCGCCCCTGGACCGGCACCCGGACCGCCGCCGTCGCCTCCGGTTCGGCGGCCCTGGAGATCGCACTGCGCGTCATCGGCGTGTCCGGCCGCACGGTGCTCATGCCCGTCAACACGTTCTTCGCGACGGCCGCGGCGGCGGTGCGCGCCCAGGCGGCCATACGTTTCGTCGACATCGAGCTCGACGGCCTCGGCATGGACCCGGACGCGCTGCGCGTCGCCCTGGACCGGTATCCCGATACGGCCGCCGTGCTGCCGGTCCACATTGGCGGCATCGTGTCACCCGCGCTCGACGGGGTCCTCGCGCACTGCCGGGAGCGCGGCATCCCCGTGGTGGAGGACGCCGCGCACGCCTTCGGCGCCACGCTGGACGGGCGTCCGGCGGGCGGCTTCGGCCGGTTCGGCGCCTTCTCCTTCTTCCCGACGAAGGTCGCCGTCAGCGGTGAGGGCGGCCTGCTGTCCGCCGCGCTGCCCGGCGATCTGGAGCAGGTGCGGCGCTGGCGCGACCACGGCAAGAGCGCCCAGGGCTCCACCCTGCACGACCGCCCGGGCGGCAACTGGCGGCTGAGCGAACTCCACGCCGCCGTCGGCACGGTCGACCTGGAGCGCTTCTCCCGCACCCTGGCGAGGCGCCGCGAACTGGCGGCCCGCTACGACGCGTTGCTCGCCGACGTGCCGGGTATCCGGCCGCACGCCGTGCCCCGTGCCTCGGGCGGCAACTTCTACAAGTACCTCGCCTATCCCGACCCCGACGGGCCGCTGGACCGCGCGCTCCTGAAGAAGCGGCTGCGGGAGCGGCACGGCGTGGCGCTCGCCGGTGAGGTGTACGACCATCTGCTGTGCGACCACCCCTACTTCGCGTCCGGCGCCCACCGGGCGGCGCCCGGCGGGTTCGAGCACGCCCGCTGGTTCGCCCGGCACCATGTCGCGCTGCCGTTGTACCCGTCCCTGACGGAGGCCGAGCAGATCCGGGTGGTCGCCGCGCTCCGCAGCGAGCTGTCGTGACGGCGGTGGTCGGCGCGTTCCGCAGGGGTGGCTGGCACACCTCCCCGGACACCGCCGCGCTGCCGGGCACGAGGACGGCGTACCGTCTCGCGCTGGTCCCGGAGATCGTCGCCGACGCCGACCACAAGTGGTGGCAGGCCGTGCGCACCGATCTGCCGCCGCTCACCGACCGCCGTGAACTGCTGCTCGCCGCCCTGGAGTTGTTCGCCCAGGGCAGGGTCGAGATCGGGGGTCTCGGCGAGCAGGACGCCGACGGCTTCCGCGCGGCGCTGTGGGAGACGGCGGGGCTGCCCGGACCGCTCGTGGACCGCTGGTGCGCACTGCTCCGCGAGAGCCTGCTGAAAGTGGACGCCGGGGCGCCGGCCGACGACCGGCTGGCCCTCGTCGCGCTGCCGGGGAACACCTTCACCTGCCTGGACTCCGTGCTCGGCGAGGCCGAGCGGTCCGGAGCCGTGTGGGTGCGCCCCAGCCGGCGCGAGCCGCTCTCCGCCGCCCGGCTCGTCGCCGCCCTGCTCGCCGTCGGCTGGCCCGCCGCCCGCCTCGGCCTCTACCCCTGCGCGCAGCGGTCGCTGCACGGCCTGTTGCGGCGCGCCGACCGCCAGGTGGTCTACGGCGGGACCGGCCTGGCCGCGGCACTGCGTACGGCCCCCACGCTCACCCTGCACGGGCCGGGCCGGGGCTGCGCCCTGGTGCCCTCCGGGATGCCGGCCGGCGAGGCCGTGGCCTGGCTGCTGCCCCTGGTCGCGGGCGATTCGGGGCGGTTCTGCAGCAACGTACGCACCATCGTCTGCGCGGACCGAGAACAGAGCGCCTCCCTCGCGTCCTCTCTCGCCGACGCCCTCGACGCGATCGCCCCGGGCCGCCACGACACCGACTGGCCGCTCACCGTCTTCCGTGACCCGGAAACGGCCCACCAGGCCCTGCGCTCGGTCCGGGAGCGGATGCGCCCGGACGACCGGATGCTCACCCGCCGGGGCCCGATCGCCCTCGTCGACGGAGCCCCCTGCGTACTGCCCCGGCTCGTGCTGATCCAGGACCCCGAAGGCCATCCCCTGGTCGGCCACGAAGTCCCCTTCCCCTTCGCCGCCGTCCTGCACGCGCGGCCCGACGCCGTGCGGTCCTTCACCGCCGGGTCCCTGTTCGTGCACCGCCCTGTGCCGTCCGCGCCCCGCCCAGCGAAGTGAGGCCCCGTGATGACCACCGCCTTCGGCACGCTTGCCGCCACCTTGCGCACGCGGGTCCCGGAGCTGGGCATCGACCTCGACTCGTGGACGCGGCGCATGATGCGCTGGCACTTCGACCCGCGGACGGCGAGCCCCTTCTGGGCGGCCCGGCGCGGCTCGCTCGGCTTCGACCCCGTCAAGGACGTCGACGGCTTCGCCGCGCTAAAGCTGTTCGGCCTCTTCGACAAGGCGGAACTGCGCGCCGCCCACGCCCGTGACCTGCTGCCCCGCGGCTACCGCGACCGGCCCTTCCGCGTCTTCGAGACCGGCGGCACCACCGGCGCGCCCTGCCGGATCGTCAACGTCACGCGCCTGGCGTACGACGTGGAGATCTACCGCACGGTCCTGGAGGCGCGCGGCGTGGCGGGCGGCGACGTCCTCGCCATGACGCCGAGCGGCCCGCACGCCTACGGGCACTTCGTGGAGGGCCTCGCGGACAGCTGGTGCGGCGCCGTGCACTCCATCGACTTCGACCCGCGCTGGGTGAAGGCCGCGCTGCGCTCGGGCGGTGAGACGGACGCGTACACCGCGCACCTGGTCGACCAGACCCTGACCCTGCTGGCCGCCGAGCGCCCCGCACTGCTCTTCACCACCTCGCGGCTGCTTCTGGAGCTCGCGATGCGGCTGCCGCGCCCCCTGCATGCCTTCGGCGTCCGCGCGGTGTGCACGGGCGGGACGTCGTGCACCGCGGCCGAGGCCCGGTTCCTGCGCGAGGAGCACCTGGCGGGCGTGCAGTGGATCGACACGTACGGCAACACGCTGGTCGGGCACGCGCTCCAGGGCGACGCGGCGGCGGGCGCTGCGGCCGGGCTGCCGGACGGGGCGGGGCACTCCTACCATCTGCCGCCGCCCTTCGCGGTGCTGCGGGTCGTGGACCCCGCCGACCCGTGGCGCGAGGTCGCCGTCGGCGGGCGCGGGCGCGTGCGGGCCACGACGCTCCTCGAAGACCTCTTCCTGCCGAACCTCCTGGAGCGGGACAGCGCGGTCAGGACCGGCCCGCACCCCTGGTTCCCCTGGGACGGGGTGGCCGCGGTGCGGCCCTTCCGGGCGGACGGCGAGGGCTCCGCCGAGGCGGTGGAAGGCGTCTACTGACCGAAGGACACCCCCAGTGAACTTGTCGTCGAACGGCGTGCCCATCCCCTTCACGCCGGAACTCTTCGGCCGGCTGCGGCCCAGCGCCGACCTGCTGTCGCCGCGCGATGCGGCGGCGCTGCGCGCGCGGCTCCATGCGGACGGCTACCTGTACCTGCCGGGGCTGCTCGACCGCGGGGAGGTGCTGGGGCTGCGCGGCCGGTACTTCTCGCTGTTCCCGCCGGGGCTGCTCGCGGCGGGCAGCGACCCGCGCGACGGCGTGTTCTCCGGGCGGGTGCCCGCGCGGATCCCGGAGTACGGGGTTCCGGGGCATCCCGCGTACGCCTTCGTGCGCTCGGCGCCCTTCGCCCGGTTCGTGGGCGACCCCGCCCTCGCCGCGCTCGCCTCCCAGCTCCTCGACGCCGACGTCCGGATGCTGCCGCGCCGCATCCTGCGCCACTTCCACCGGGGCACGCGCCGCGCCTCGCGCGCCCATGTCGACTTCGACTACATGGACCGGGGTTCGCCGCGCGTCGTCACCCTGTGGATCCCCGTCGGCGACTGCCCGCCCGCGACCGGCGCGCTCGTGTACCTGGAGGGCTCGCACCGGCTGGCACCGGAGGAGTACGCGCCGCTGCGCGACATCACCGACCGGCCGGGCGACCGCCGCCAGATCTGCCACGACCTGGCGCTCACCGCCCGTACGCTGGGCCGCCGCTGGCTCTGGGCGGACTTCGCGGCGGGCGACGTGATGGTGCACCTGCCGCACATCATCCACGCGTCCCTGGACACCACGACGGACACGATGCGCCTGTCCGTCGACGCCCGCTTCGTACGCCGCGACGACCGACCCGACCCGCGCTGGCTGCGGCCCTGGTCGGCGGACGACGGGGCGTGAGGTGCCCGTCGGGCGATCAGGTCCCGAGTCGGATCGGGCGGGCGCCCATCGCGTTCGAACGCTGTGCCGCCGTGATCACATCATCCACCAGCCGGGCCTCCGCCACCGGGCACACCGGCGCCCGGCCCTGCCTGACGGCCGCCGCGAAGTCGGCGAACAGCGGCTGGTGGGGGTTGGCCGCCGGGGGCAGGTGGAGCGGGGCCCCGGTCAGCCCCACGAGCCGTCCCGCATCGAGCGGGTCGAGCGTCACGGCGCGCCCGCCCCCGGTCAGCTCGACGCGGTTCACGGGCGGGCCCTCGCCCCACTCCAGGAGGCAGCGCGCCCTCAGCCCCGACGGCCAGGTCAGGGTGAGGTCGGCCCGCCGCTCCGCGCCTTCGGGGAAGCGGTCGCCGAGCCGCGCCGTCAGCTCGTACGGCTGCCCGAAGAGGTGGAGCAGCAGGTCGACGCGGTGGCTTCCGGCGTCGGCGAGTACGCCACCGCCCGAGACGGCGGGGTCGGTGCGCCAGCGCATCGGGTCGCCGGGGCCCGGATCGAAGGAGCACCGGAAGCGCACGTCGACCCGCTCGGGCGTCCACCGGGCGAGTTCCGCGCGCAGTCGGCGCGGGGCGGGCGCGAGCCTGCGGTAGTACGCGACGCCCGCGCACCGCCCGGCCACCGCCAGCGTGCCGCCGGTGGCCAGGCCCCCGGCGAGCGGCTTCTCGACGAGGACCGGCAGCCCGGCGTCCAACGCAGCGCGGGCGAGCGGCACATGACTCGCGACGGGCGTGGCGACGTACACGGCGTCGACGTCCGTGAGCAGCAGCCCGGGGTCGGCGCCGGACCTGGCGACGCCGAACCGCCGGGCGACGCGCGCCGCGCGGTGCGGGTCGCGGCCCCACAGGGCGGCCGGTTCCTCGCCGAGCGCGCGCAGGGCCGGCAGCGCGCGGCGCGTCACGATGTCGCCGTATCCGGCGATGGCCCACCTCACGGGTTCAGGGCGCACGCCCGCGGGTTCACGGGACGATCGCCACCTTCAGCGTCTCGCGCGGCGGCCCGGCGTAGGGGGCGTGCTCGCCGTCGGGGTACAGGGCGCGGCTCGCGGAGAGCTGCTCCATGGCCTTCGGCAGCTCGTCCAGGGGGTAGGTGTGCGTGTGCAGGTCGGGCAGGCGCAGGGCGTCCGTGCGGCGGTGGGCGAGGCGTTCGGCGGCGGCGAGGGCTTCGGCGCGCGCGGTGTCCAGGGGTTCGGCGGAGCTGTGCACCCGCAGTCCCTTGCGCTCCCAGGTGACCAGGTCGAGGGTGACGTGCGTGTCGATGTGATGGGTGCCGAGGAGGACGACGAGACCGTTCTGGCGTACGAGTCCGACGCAGGCGTTGAGCGTGGTGGGCGTGCCGACGGCATCCACGGCGACGTCGAAGTCCGCGCCGATCGCCGCCAGTTGTTCGCTGCCGCCGTCCACGCGGCGTACCGCGTCGGCGCCCGCGGCGGACGACCGTTCGAGGCGCCAGGCGTCGAGGTCGGCGACGACGGCCTCGGCGGCGCCGCGGGCCAGCGCGACACGCAGCGCCAGCTGCCCGACGGGACCCTGCCCGACGATCGCCACACGGTCGCCGAGCCGCACGCCGCGGGTGGCGTGCACGGCCAGCGGCAGCAGTTGCAGGATCGCGCCCTGCTCGAAGGGGACGGCGTCGGGCAGCGCACCCACGGATATCTCGCGGGCCAGCGCGAAGTCGGCGTACCCGGTGGTGAGCGGGGTCCGCACGAAGACCCGCTGCCCGGGCACGACCCGGCTCACGCCGGCGCCGGTCGCCTCGACGGTCCCGGCGATCTCATGACCGAAACAGCCCTCGGAGCAGTGCGCGCGCAGGCCGTAGTAGTGGAAGTAGGCGAGGTCGCTGCGGTTGCAGACCGTGCAGGCGCGCACGCGCACGAGCACCTCCAGCGGCCCCGGCTCCGGCACCGCCACGTCGGTGACCAGTCTGATGTCGCGCCTGCCGACGAGTTCATACCTGCGCATGGCCTTCCCCCCACCGGTTGCGATCAGCGGACGACTCCAGCATCGCCCAACATCTCCTCGCGGGAGTTCGATTCGCCCGCCTCGGCCGGTTCCGGCTTCTTGACAGCTCCGATCGCCGCGCGCCAATATCCACTATCCGATTGGCCTGGACCAATCTGCAGGAGCCCCGCTGGGTGCCCCACGTCCCACGGGCCACGCCCCGTACGCCACGTACCCGCACCTTCGGAGGTCGCGCCATGGCACCGAGCAGTGACCCCACTCTGGAGCAGCTGGCCAACTCCGTGCTGCAGCCCGGCTTCGAGGGCACCACGGCCCCCGACTGGGTGCGCCGCCGCATCGCCGAGGGCCTGCGCTCCGTCGTGCTGTTCGCGCGGAACATCGAGACGCCCGAGCAGGTCGCCCGCCTCACCGCGAGCCTGCGCGCGGAGAACCCGGACCTCATCGTCGCCATCGACGAGGAGGCGGGCGACGTGACCCGTCTGGAGGCGTGGACGGGCTCGTCCCGGCCCGGCAACCTCGCCCTCGGCGCGGTGGACGACATCGACCTGACCGAGCGCGTGGCGCACGACATCGGCCGCGACCTGCACGCCGCCGGCGTGTCCCTCAACTTCGCGCCCAGCGCGGACGTGAACTCCAATCCCCTCAACCCGGTGATCGGCGTACGCTCCTTCGGCTCCCGCACCGACCTCGTCTCCCGTCACACGGCCGCCTGGATCCGCGGCCTGCAGAGCGCCGGCGTCGCCGCCTGCGCCAAGCACTTCCCCGGCCACGGGGACACGGTGGTCGACTCGCACTACGGTCTGCCGCAGGTGCGGGGCTCCGCCGAGGAGATCGCGCTCACGGCGCTGCCGCCGTTCATCGCCGCGCAGGAGGCGGGCGTCCGCGCGGTGATGACCGCCCATGTGCTGGCTCCCGCGTACGACCCCGACCTGCCGGCGACGCTCAGCCACCGCATTCTGGTGGACCTGCTCCGCGGCGAGCTGGGGTTCGACGGGCTCCTGGTCACCGACGGCATCGAGATGGGCGCCGTCACCGACCGCTACGGCATCGACGGGGCCACCGTCCGGGCGGTCGCGGGCGGGGTGGACGCGGTGTGCGTGGGCGGCGAGAGCGCCGCGGAGGCCACGGTCGACCTGCTCGCCACGGCCCTGGTCAAGGCCGTGCTCGGCGGCTCGCTCCCCGAGGAGCGGCTGGCGGCGGCGAGCGCCCGGGTCGCGGCGTTCGCCGCGTGGTCGGGTGAGCGCTCCCGGGCCGTGGCGGGGGCGGTGCGGGACTCGGACATCGGCCTGGTCGCGGCGCGCCGCGCGGTCCGCGTGCGCCACCGCTCCAAGACGGCGCTGCCCGTCACGGGCGCGCCGCACGTGGTGGAGCTGTCCCCCACGATGAACCTCGCCGTCGACGGCCACACCCCGTGGGGCGTCGCCGGCCCCCTGCGCGACCTGCGCCCGGGCACGACGTCCGTACGCCTGACCGAGCCCGAACTGGCCCACGAGGGCGACCTTTTGGAGCGGGAGGCCCTGGCTCCGGCGACGGGCCGCGCCTTGGTGGTGGTGGTCCGCGACGCGGCCCGCCACCGCTGGATGACCGACACGCTGACCCGCCTCCTGCGCAGCCGCCCCGACGCGCTGGTGGTCGAGATGGGCGTCCCGGGGGGCGACACGCCGGGCGCCGCCCATCTGATCACGCACGGTGCGACCCGGGTGTCCGGGATCGCGGCGGCGGAACTCCTGGTGGGGGCCGGCGCCTGACCCGCCCCGCCGGGCGCCGGCCCCGTACGGTTCAGCCCTTGAGTGGGCCCTCGCAGTCGTAATCGGCGCTGCCCGCCCGGCCGTTGGACCAGATCTCCACCTGGCCGAACGAACAGTTCATGTCGGCGAGGTTGTTGTGCCCTGCCTCGGCACGGTCGAGCAGGTAGTAGTCCACCGTCTCCGACATGTCCTCGAACACGGCGTCCGGATCGCCGGACGCGCTCAGGTTGGCGGTGATCCGCCCGGTGCAGAGGTAGCGGGGGCGCTCCGGGGCGCCGTTCGAGCGGCACTCGGGCGTGCTGCCCGTCGTCGCCTTGAAGGAGTCGCGGACCTGGGCGGCCGTGGTGTCGCGCAGCCGCGCCACCGGCACGTACGTCGTGTCCGGCACGAACAGCTCGTCGACGTGGGCGATCTGCCGGTCGAGGAAGGCGTCGTACGCGCTCTGCAGCCCGCTGTCCTTGCCGAGCCGGTCGCGCCAGGCGTCGAAGCCCGCCGGGTCGTCGGCGCGCAGCAGGGCGTACATCTCCCGGATGAGCGTGGGCCGTTCGCTCCACAGGAACTCGAAGAAGGTGCCCGCGTAGTCGTAGAAGCGGAAGCCGTCCCCGTCGTACGTGGCGTGCAGCAGCCGGTCGACGCTCATCCTCGGGCCGCCGCCCGCCGTGTCGTCGATGATGCCCTGGACCAGTGACTTGCGGACCTTGACGCCGTCGTCGCGGGTGGCGCCGTCGAAGAACTCGGCGGTGCCCTCGTCCATCGCGGTGGTCCGGTCGCCCTCGTACCAGGGACCCTCGCCGAAGAAGCCGGGGACCGCCCAGCGGCCGTTGAGATAGTGCGTGTACTCGTGCCGGAAGAGCTCTTCCAGGGTCAGTGTCGAGTCCTGCGGGACGCGCCGCTGGTAGGTGTAGAAGGTCGCGCCCTGCTCGATGTAGACGCCGCCGTTGTTCGTGTCCATCCCGGTGAGCAGCGGGTGGTAGTTCTCGTAGTCGGCGCGGGAGGCGTAAAGCACCGTGGTCAGAGTGGTGTTGGGGTCGCCGGCGAGTGGTTCCCGGGTGCCGATGACGCGGTGGAACTGGGCCTTGACCTGCTTGCTCGCGTAGTAGAGCTGGTCGACGGTCCCCCGGTCGAGTGCGGTACGGGCCTTCATCCCGCCCTTGTCGTACGTGAAGGTGCGCGGGAAGAGGCGGCGTTCGATGTCCGCCTTGCAGACCTTGTACGGCGCGCAGGCCCCGTATTCGTTCAGCCAGGTGGCGACCTTGGCCCAAGGGGCGCTGCCTTCGCCGAAGTTGCGCGTGGTGACGGCGACCAGGCCGCCGAGTCCGGAGACGATCTCGCTCCTCAGCCCCTCGATCTGGCCGAACCTGCCGTACTCGCTGAGCGCGTCGCGGACCACCCAGGCGTTGGCCGTGCCCTTGAGGTGGGTGTGGCCGGCGAAGGCCTTGAAGGCGGCGCGGTAGGACGGGTCGGCCTTGACCGCCGCGTGGAAGGCGGTGTCCTGGTTGCCGGGATACACGCCCAGGTAGTTCAGCGACAGCGCGGCAAGCGCCGACCCGGCCCAGAAGGTGTCCTTGGCGGTCTCGGGGTGCGCGGCGTCCATGGTGGCCAGCACCCTTTTGACGAGCGGAAGTTGGTGCTGGCGCAGCCCGGGGGCGCTCGCCGCGTAGAGGGCCTCGCGCAGGGACTCGGCGTTGGAGCGGGTCACGTCGAAGGTGCGGGGGGCCGTGCCGTACGCGGCGACGGCCCGGCGCATGGCGTCGACGGTCGGGGCGTCGGTGACGTCGATCTCGTCGTGCGAGAAGTCCTGGTAGGCGACGGCGTGGAGGTAGGTGAGCAGCTCCAGGAGGTTGCTGCCGTTCTTGCCGTCGTGGGTGGCGGCGAGCCGGGTGACGCGGGCGGAGACAGCTTGGACGTGCGCGTCGGACATGACGGGGGCGAGTCGCCGGTCCCAGTTCCAGATGAGCCCGCTCAGACAGCCGTTGGCGGTGACGGCGGGGTCGGCGAGGAAGTCGGTGAACCGCTCGGGGGACAGACCGGTGACGCCGTCGAGGGTGCAGGGGGCCACCGCGCCCTTCGCCCCGGCGCCCTGCGGTTTGGCGGTACGGCCGGGGGTGCCGCCGCCCGTGAGGCCACCGGGCGCCGGGATCTTGTACACGCCGGGCCTGGGGGCCTTCGCCCGGCGGTCGACGATGTCCAAGGGGTTCGGTTCGGCGGCCTTGCCCGTGGCGACGGAGGCGGAGGCGTGGCGGGGGGCCGCGGGGGCGGGGTCGGCCGCCGCGTATCCGTACTGGGCGGCCGTGGCGCAGAGGGTCGCCGCTATCGCGCCGGCGAGCGCGGATCTGCGCAGGGTTCGTGGACGTGGCTGGGACACCGATGGCTCCTGTGTGGGGTGGGAAGGTACTGCCTCGGTCAACTGCCTTGTGCGCGACGGCCCTTGAGGTGGCGTGCGAGTGACGTGTGCATGGCCGCCGCCTGACCATGTGATGCGTAACGTAGTAATGTGATATTGCACTGACAACCCCTCAGGAACGAGGAAACGGGAAATCTCCCGGGTCCCGGGGACTCTGCGGACCGCCCCGCGCGGGGTCACGGGGGGGCACGCGGGACGGGGCGTGGCAGGTCAGGTCAGGTCAGGTCAGGTCAGGTCAGGTCAGGTCAGGTCAGGTCAGGTCAGGTCAGGTCAGGTCAGGGTCATTCATCGCCGGTCAGGGCTGCGAGGCGGCCTTCTCACCCGGCTCCCCCGGCTCCCCCGGCTCGCGCAGGGTGCGCAGCAGGAACCGGCCGAGGGCGGGCAGGGCGATCAGCGGTACGAGGGCGGTGCGCAGGGAGGTGGCGTCGGCGAGTGCTCCGACGAGGGGACTCGCGAGGCCGCCGATGCTCACCGTCAGACCGAGCGTGACCCCGCTCGCGGTGCCCACGCGGTGGGGCAGATAGTCCTGGCCGAGGGTGATGTGCAGAGAGAACGGCACGTAGAGGCCGGCCGACGTGAGAACGACGAAGGGCAGGAGCAGCGGCGCCGGGGCGAGGACGACGCCCGCCACGGCGAACACCGTCAGGGTGTACGACCAGCGCACCACCGGCAGGCGTCCGTGGCGGGCGGCGAGCTTCCCGCCGGCGACGGTGCCGACGGCGCCGCCGAGGTAGAGGACGAAGAGCGCGAGGGTGCCCGCGGTCTCCCCGCCGCCGGTGCGCTGCCGCACGTACAGGGCGATGAACGTGCTCAGCCCGGTGAAGACGATGGAGCGGCAGGCGATGGCCGCGGACAGCCGCAGGAATGAGGGCCAGTCGTCCTCCGCGAGGACGGGGTCCGGCGCCCCGCTCGGGGCGGCGGCCGTCTCGACCGCCCGGATGCCCCGCAGCGCCGCCACGCACAGCGCCGCCCCGGCGAGGGCCGGGACCACGAGGAGCGGGGAGGCCCGCAGGCCGCCTGTGGCGACGACGGCGGCGGTCAGCAGGGGCGCGGTCGCGAAACCGAGGTTGCCGCCCAGGGAGAACCACCCCATGGCGGTGTGATCGCCCCGGCCGGCCCGCCGCGCCACGCGTGCCGCCTCCGGGTGGTACGCGGCGACGCCGATCCCGGACACGGCGACGACGAGCAGCGTCAGGACGTAGTGCCCGCCGACCCCGGCGAGGGCCACCCCGGCCCCGCCGACCAACGTGCTCACCGGCAGCAGCCACGGCATGGCCCATCTGTCGGTCAGCGCGCCGAACAGCGGCTGCACGAGGGAGGAGAGGAGGGACGCGGCGAGCACGATGCCGGACGCGGCGGCGTAGCTGTAGGCACGCTCCGCCACGAAGAAGGGCACGAGCGCGGCGACGGCTCCCTGATAGACGTCCACGCAGGCGTGACTGAGGGCGAGGAGGAGGATGGGGCGGGGGCGGCGAGTGGGGCGGGGGCGGTCCACGGTTCGGGAGCGGCGGATGAGGCGGGGGCGGCGAGTGGGGCGGGGGCGGTCGACGGTTCGGGAACGGCGGGTAAGGCGGGGGCGTTTGGTGCCGGTGCGACGAGTGGACTGGGAGCGTTGGGGGCGGCGGATGAATTGGGCGTGGCGGATGCTCCGCAGAGGCCCGCCGACTCGGGAATGGTTCACCGCATCATCGTCGCGACCCGTTCCGCTGGCGCGCTTCCGATAAAATGCCAACTCATGCCGGACAACCGCCACTCTTCGCCGGAGCCGGACATTCACCATCCCGGGCCAGTGCCGGGCACCGCCCAGCCCCCGCTTGTGCCGGGCACCCACCACGCCCAGCCAGAGCCGGATGTCGCCCACGCCCCGCCCATGCCGGACGTCGCGCACTTCCCGCCTGTGCCGGGCACCCGCCACGTCCAGCCAGTGCCGGACGCCGCCCATCGGCCGCCTCCAGGTACCCAACACCCCCAATCAGCACCGGACATTGGCCACACCCACCCAGCACCGGACGTCGCCCATCCGCCGCCTGTGACGGGCACCCACCACCCCCAGCCAGTCCCGGGCACCCACCACCCCCAGCCAGCGCGCGACATCCCCCACCCCCAGAAGCCAGAGCCGGTCACCCCCGCCGCCCAGCCGGCCCCCGGCATCCGCCACACCCCCGAGGCTCCCACCCGCACCCAGGCCCTGGCCCCCGGCGAACGCATTGACGCGCACCGCCACGACGACCACCAGATCATCTACGCGGGCTCCGGCGTCGTGGCCGTCACCACCGGCGCCGGCACCTGGTTCGCGCCCGGTACCCGGGCCCTGTGGGTTCCCGCCGGATGCGTCCACGCCCACCGCGCCCACGGCCACTTGGCCCTGCACCTGCTGGGCCTGCCCGCCACCACGAACCCGCTGGGCCTCGATGCCCCGACGGTCCTCACCGTCGGCCCGCTGCTGCGCGAACTGATCCTCGCCTGCACACGGGAGCCGCACGAGGACACCCCGGAGCGCCGGCGCCTGCGCGCGGTGCTCCTGGACCAACTGCGCGCCTCACCCCAGCAGCCCGTCCAGCTGCCCACCCCCTCGGACCCCCGCCTCGCGACCGTCTGCGACCTGCTGCGCGACGACCCCGCCGACCCACGCGGCCTGGCCGAACTGGCGGCCGCGGCCGGGGCCGGCGAACGCACCCTCAGCCGCCTCTTCCGCCGCGAACTGGGCATGACCTTCCCGCAGTGGCGCACCCAGCTCAGGCTCTATCACGCCCTGCGGATGCTGGCCGACGGACTGCCGGTCACCACGGTCGCGCACCGCTGCGGGTGGTCGTCCACCAGCGCCTTCATCGACGTGTTCCGCCGCGCGTACGGCTACACCCCCGGCACCCACAACCGACGCGACTGACCACTCCCCCGACCGCCCCGCCCTCGCCTGCGCCAACTCCCGTCCCCGCACGCACCCTTGGCAGCACCAGTGCCATGTGAAATATTACTACCGTGCTGACGGGACACCTTTACGGACGGCCGGAAACCTCGGATCTCATCGTCGTGGGAGCGGGAGTCGTCGGCGCGGCCTGCGCCTACTACGCCTGCCTCTTCGGCCTCGACGTCACCGTCGTCGACCGCGGCCCCGTCGCGGGCGGCACCACGGGCGCGGGCGAGGGAAACCTGCTCGTCTCCGACAAGGAGCCGGGCCCGGAACTCCAACTGGCCCTGTTGTCGACCCAGTTGTGGCGCGACCTCGCGACCTCGCTCCCCGCACGCGTCGAGTACGAGAGGAAGGGCGGCCTGGTCGTCGCCTCCACCGAGGCCGGGCTGGCCGCGCTGTGGGACTTCGCGGCAGGACAGCAACGTGCGGGCGTCGAAGCGGCCGAGGTCCCGGCCGACCGCCTGGCCGACCTGGAACCCCACCTGGCCCACGGTCTCGCGGGCGGCATCCACTACCCGCAGGACGCCCAGGTCCAACCGGCCCTGGCAGCAGCGCTCTTGCTCCGGGCGGCAGCCTTGGAAGGAAATAAGGACGGCGGCGACAGGGGACGCCTCACACTGCGGCTCGGCGTGGAAGTCACCGCGGTACTCACCGGGTCCGGCGGCGCGGTACGAGGAGTGCGGACGCCCCAGGGCGACCTCCGCGCACCGCACGTCGTCAACGCCACCGGCACCTGGGGCGGCCGGCTCGCCCGCCTCGCGGGCGTCGAACTGCCGGTGCTGCCCCGTCGCGGCTTCGTCCTCGTCACCGAACCCCTGCCGCGCGTGGTGCGGCACAAGGTGTACTCCGCCGACTATGTCGCGGACGTCGCGAGCGGCTCCGCCGCCCTCCAGACCTCCGCGGTGGTGGAAGGCACCCCGGCGGGCCCGGTGCTCATCGGGGCGAGCCGGGAGAGGGTGGGCTTCGACCGCACTCTGTCCATAGAGGTCCTGCGGCGCCTCGCGACCCAGGCCACCCGGCTCTTCCCCGCCCTCGCCGAGGTACGAGCGATCCGCGCCTACGCGGGCTTCCGGCCCTACCTCCCCGACCACCTCCCCGCGATCGGCCCCGACCCCCGCGTCCCCGGGCTGCTGCACGCGTGCGGCCACGAGGGCGCGGGCATCGGGCTCGCACCGGCGACGGGCCTGCTCATCGCCGCGATGCTGACGGGCCGTGAGCCACCGCTGGACGTCACGCCGTTCGCCCCGGAACGCTTCACGGGAAAGGCCGACGAGAAGGTGCGGGACACATGAGAAGCACGAGGCGCACGAGACGTACGAGGCCCATGAGGCACACCGGGTCGAGCGAATGAGCGGCGCGAGAGGGGCCGGGCCCATGGCAGATGACGACGTAACATCCACCGACCAAAGGCCCGACGGCCGGGTCCGGGACGGGGACCAGGACCAGGACTACGACCAGGACCAGGACCAGGACCGGAAGTATCCCGGCAGCCGCTCACCCGCAGCGCTCGTGGGCGTCACCCCGGACGCCGCCTTCACCATCACCTTCGACGGACGCGAACTGACCGCGCTGCCCGGGCAGTCCCTCGCCGCCGCTCTCTGGTCCGCGGGCATCCTCGCCTGGCGCCGTACCCGGATCGGCGGACGGTTACGTGGGGCGTTCTGCGGCATCGGCCAGTGCTACGACTGCCTCGCGACCGTCAACGGACGCCCGAACCGGCGAGCGTGCCTGGTCACCGCGCGGCCCGGTGACGTGGTGACCACACAGGAAGGGGACGGCCATGCCGGGCTCGCCGTCTGAGACGTACGATCTCGCGGTACTCGGCGCCGGTCCGGCGGGCCTGGCCGGCGCGGTGACGGCCGCCGAACTTGGCCTGAGGGTCGCACTGTTGGACGCCGCCGGTCAGCCGGGCGGCCAGTTCTACCGGCACCCCTCACCGGCCACGGGCGCCACCCGTCCCGAGGCCCTGCACCATGACTGGTCCACGTTCGCCGGGCTGCGCGCTCGACTGGCGGCGAGCGGCGTCACCCTGCTCTTCGGCCACCACGTCTGGACGGTGACACGCGAGGCGGCCGACGGCCCGGCGCCGCCTGGCGCACCCCTGCCGCCCCAGTGGGCCGTCCACGCCCTCACCGGAGAAGACCCGGATCACCCGTCTGCCGGAGAAGAGCCCGACTCGGGGAGGGAGCCGGTCATCGTGCGGGCCCGAGCGGTCCTCCTGGCGACCGGTTCGTACGAGCGCCACCTGCCCTTCCCCGGCTGGACCCTGCCCGGCGTCGTCGGCGCGGGCGGCGCCCAGGCCATGCTCAAGTCGGGGCTCGCCCTGCCCGGCCGCCGTGTCGTCGTCGCGGGCAGCGGCCCGCTGCTGCTCACCGTCGCCGCCTCGCTCACCGCGGCCGGGGCCCGCGTCCCCGAGGTGATCGAGGCCTCGGGATACCTCGGCTACGCCCGCCGCCCCGGCGCCCTCGCCGCCAACCCGCACAAGCTCGCGGAGGCCGCGCTCCACGGCACGGCCCTGCTGCGCCACCGGGTACGCCTGCGCACCCGCACCGCCGTGACCCGGGCGCACGGCACAGACCGGGTGGAGGCCGTGACGGTCACCCGCCTGGACCGCGACTGGCGGCCGATCCCGGGTACGGCGCGCCGCATCGCCTGCGACGCGCTCGCGGTGGGTCACGGCCTCGTCCCGCAGATCGACCTGGCCACCGCACTCGGCTGCGCCACCCGCCGCGCCCCCGACGGAACCCACGCCCTCGAACTGAGCCCCCTTCAGGAGACCTCGCTCCGGGGCCTGTGGGCGGCGGGAGAGACATCGGGTATCGGCGGCGCCCAACTGGCCATAACGGAAGGCACCTTGGCGGCCCACGCGATCGTGTCCCGCCTGACCGGCGCCCCTCGGGCCCCACTGTCCCACCTGCGCGCCCTGCGACGGCGTCGCGACCGCGCCCGCGTCTTCGCCGAGACGATGACCGCCGCGCACGCGCCGGGCCCCGGCTGGACGCGGTGGCTGCCCGACGACACGGACGTATGCCGCTGCGAGGAGGTGCCGGCCGGGCGCGTCCGCGAGGCGGTGGCCGACTTCGGCGCCCGTGACGCCCGTACCGTCAAGCTCCTCACCCGCGCGGGCATGGGCTGGTGCCAGGGCCGCATGTGCGGGACCGCCGTGGCCTGTCTCGCGGCGCCGCCCACCGGCACCCCCGCGACCTCCGAGACCACGGCGCCCTCCGCCACCCCTGCGACCCCCGACACCCCGGCACCCCCCACCACCATGCCCCCTGACCGGCGCCCACTGGCCGCGCCCGTCCCCCTCGGCGTCCTGGCCCGCCTGCCCGAGCCACGCCTCACCCCTCAGGGCCCGCCCCCCGCACAAGCCCCACCCGCCACTTCCTGCGCACCCCCGATGACCTCCACCACGCCCAACACACCCGACGCACCGACCCACCCCCCTAAGCGCACACCCCGAACAGAGCCAGACCAGCCCACGGGCCACCCCGCCGACGACCCCACAGAAGGGCACCCCTCATGACCTCCGCCACCTGGACCCCGGACCGCCCCTGGCGCGGCATCATGGTCGCCACGGCGCTCCCCCTGCGCGAGGACCTCTCGATCGACTACGACGCCTACGCCGAGCACGTCCGGCACCTCCTCGCGAACGGCTGCGACGGCGTGGTCCCCAACGGCTCCCTGGGCGAGTACCAGACCCTCACCGACGACGAACGCGCCCGCGTCGTCCGCACCGCCGTCGAAGCGGCGGGCGACGGAGCACGCGTGATGCCCGGCGTGTCCGCCTACGGCAGCGCCGAGTCCCGCCGCTGGGCCGAACAGGCGGCGGAGGCGGGCTGCGGCTCGGTGCTCCTCCTGCCGCCGAACACCTACCGCGCCGACGAAGGCGCCGTGCGCGCCCACTACGCCGAGACGGCCAAGGCGTGGGTGCCCGTGGTCGCGTACAACAACCCGCTCGACACGAAGGTCGACCTGACGCCCGACCTGCTGACCCAACTGCACGCGGACGGCAGCATCGTGGCGGTGAAGGAGTTCAGCGGCGATGTGCGCAGGGCGTACGAGATCGCCGAACTGGCGCCTGAACTGGACCTGTTGATCGGCGCGGACGACGTCCTCGTCGAACTGGCCCTCGCGGGCGCGGTCGGCTGGGTCGCCGGTTATCCGAACGCCTTTCCCGCGTCCTGCGCGGAGTTGTACCACGCCGCCTGCGCGGGCGATCTGGAAACGGCGCTCCCGCTCTACCGGTCACTGCACCCGCTTCTGCGCCAGGACTCCAAGACCGAGTTCGTGCAGTCCATCAAGTTGTCGATGGACATCGCGGGCCGCTTCGGCGGGCCGAGTCGCCCCCCGCGTCTCGCGCTGACGGGCGCCACGGAGGCCCTGGTGCGGTCGGCCACGGAAAAGGCACTGGCGGCCGGCCACCACTAGCCCACCAGCCATCAGCCACCCGCCCTTATCCCCTGTCCCGTTACGTTTCCACGTCTCTACACTCCAAGAGGAGACGCATGCGCACTCGTCACGTCTTCCACGCCGTCGACTCGCACACCGAAGGCATGCCCACCCGGGTGATCACCGGGGGTGTGGGGGTGATCCCCGGCGCCACCATGGCCGAGCGCAGGGTCCACTTCATCGAGCACCTCGACCACCTGCGCACCCTCCTGATGCACGAGCCGCGCGGGCACTCCGCGATGAGCGGCGCGATACTCCAGCCCCCGACACGCCCCGACGCCGACTACGGCGTCCTCTTCATCGAGGTCTCCGGGGTACTGCCCATGTGCGGGCACGGAACCATCGGGGTGGCCACCGTGCTGGTCGAGACCGGCATGGTCCCGGTCATCGAGCCGGTCACCACGGTCCGCCTGGACACACCGGCGGGCCTGGTCCGCGCCGACGTACAGGTGGCCGACGGCGTGGCGACGTCGGTCACCTTCACCAACGTGCCGGCGTTCTGCGTGGCCCTGGACCGCGAGGCCGAGGTGCCGGGCCTCGGCACGGTGGCGTACGACCTGGCCTTCGGCGGCAACTTCTACGCGTTCGTCCAGCTGGGCGCGCTGGGCCTGCCGTTCGACCGGGCGCACAAGGACGATCTCCTCGCGGCGGGGCTGGCCCTCATGGAGACGATCAACGCCTCGCCGGAGCGTCCGACACACCCCGAGCAGCCCGACATCGCAGGGCTGAAGCACGTCTACCTGGCCGCGCCCGGCTCCGACGCACAGCGCTCGCGGCACGCGATGGCGATCCACCCCGGCTGGTTCGACCGCTCCCCGTGCGGGACGGGCACCTCCGCGCGCATGGCTCAGCTGCACGCGCGCGGCGAACTCCCGCTGGACCGCGACTTCGTCAACGAGTCCTTCATCGGTACGGAGTTCACCGGCCGCCTGATCGCGCGTACGGAGGTGGCGGGCCTGCCGGCGGTCGTGCCCCGGATCACCGGCCGCGCCTGGATCACCGGCACGGCCCAGTACTTCCTGGACCCCACCGACCCGTTCCCGGCCGGCTTCACCCTCTGACCCCCGGCCGGAACGGTCCCGGCCGGAACGCTCCCCACCCCCCGCAACTCGCAACGTGACATTGTACTTTGGTGATCCGCGCGGGCGCGGGCATCACCGGAGGGGAGCACCATGGGGCACCTGAAGCAGAAGAACCTCATCACGACCAGGGAGCGGCTGCGCGACCAGGTGGCCCATGCCCTGCGCGCCGCCCTGATCTCCGGCGAGCTGCGGCCGGGCGAGATCTACTCCGCGCCGGGCCTCGCCGAGGACTTCGGCATCTCGGCGACGCCGGTGCGCGAGGCGATGCTCGATCTGGCCCGCGAGGGCCTGGTCGAGCCGGTCCGCAACAAGGGCTTTCGCGTCACGGAGGTCAACGAGCGCGACCTCGATCAGTACACGGAGATCCGGGCCCTGATCGAGATCCCCATGATCGGCCGGATCACCCGCACCGCGGCCCGCGAGGACCTGGATGTGCTGCGCCCGGTCGCGGAGGAGATCGTCCGGGCCGCCCGCGAGCACGATCTCATCGCCTATCTGGAGGCGGACCGCCGCTTCCACCTGTCGCTCCTCGCCCTCTCGGGCAACGACCGCCTGGTCGAGACCGTCGGCGAACTCCGCAAGCGCTCCCGCCTCTACGGTCTCACCGCCCTGGACGAACGGGACCAGCTGACCCCGTCGGCCGAGGAGCACATCGAACTCCTCGACCTGATGCTGTCGGGCGACGCGACGGCAGCGGAACACTGCATGGCCCGCCACCTAGGCCACGTCCGCTCCCTCTGGGCCACGTCCTGACACCCTCGCCCGTTTCGGCCTGCCCAGGGGCTTCGTTGGGGTGTTGGTCATGGGGTGGTCACGTGGCCAACCACTCCAGTGCGGGGAATATCCCCGCGCGTAGCCGGAAGCTAACAGCGTCAGCGCTCGCGCTCGGCCATGAAGCGGGCGGCGCGCTCCTCCGCCTTCTCCAGACGGGCGGCAGCGTCCGCGTAGTCCGCCTCCATTACCTCATCCCGGTTCGCCGCACGGCTCACGTCGCAGTCCTGTCTCGTCGGTTGGTCTCGCTCCGACAGTTCGGCACCCGGTTTAGGCGAAGACGCGCATAGTCGCCTTCCTTCATAGACGCCCCAGGGGGCCCTCGCTCGTACCGTCATCAAGTCCCGTCCACGCGAGGCCGGTCCGGTGCGGGCCGACTCGGTCTCCGCCGCCCTGACCTGGGCCAAGATCGCTGGGCCCGTTGGTCACGTGAAGTGGTCCCGCCGCACCCCGGAAACGCAGAAGACCCCACATGAAGTGGGGTCTCAGCTGGTGTCCGAGGGGGGACTTGAACCCCCACGCCCGATAAAGGGCACTAGCACCTCAAGCTAGCGCGTCTGCCATTCCGCCACCCGGACCAGGTGTCTGTCGCCGTGTGGTGTTCCCCGCGGCGACATGGACAACAATACCAAGGTTTCGGAGTGCCTTTCACCTGCGTATCGGCCCGCCGGCCGCCGGATGCCCGGCGGGTGTCCCGGCTCGCGCGGGTTCTCACCCGGAGTGATGATCCCTTCACGGTACGGGGACGAAGGTGGCCCGGTGATCCCGGCCGGTTTACCTCCGGGGTAATCGACGGCCGCCGCCGGCGTGCCGCACGATGGGGTCGCCACGCCCCCCAGCGGAAGGTCAACCCATGTCGGACACCCTGCCCCAGAACGACGATCCGCGCGCCCAGCTGCTCGCCGCCGTCCCCTTCGCCGGGCACCTCGGCATCACCTTCGCCGAGACGCGGCCGGACCGTGTGGAGGGCACCCTGCCCTGGTCGCCGGAGCTGTGCACGGCGGGCGGCGTGCTGCACGGCGGAGCGGTGATGACGCTCGCGGATACGGTCGGCGCGGTGTGCGCGTACCTCAATCTGCCCGACGGCGCGGCCACGTCGACGATCGAGTCCAAGACCAACTTCCTGCGGGCCGTGCGCTCCGGGACGGCCCGCGCGGTGGCCCGTCCGCTGCACATCGGCGGCTCCTTCATCGTCGTACAGACCGAGATGTACGACGATCAGGAGCGCCTCGTCGGGCAGACCACGCAGACCCAGGCGGTCCTCGCCGCCCGCGGCGCCTGAGCCCCAGCGGCCTGAGCCCCGGCACGGGGCCCCCGTAACACGCCGCGCGCCCCCGCGCTCACGGACAGCGCACGACCTGCCCCGCGTACGAGAGGTTCCCGCCGAAGCCGAACAGCAGGACCGGGTCGCCGGAGCGCAGTTCCCCGCGTTCGACCAGCTTGGACAGGGCCATCGGGATGGAGCCCGCCGAGGTGTTCCCGGAGTCGACCACATCGCGGGCGACGACGGCGTTGACCGCGCCGATGCGCTCCGCGAGCGGCTCGATGATGCGGAGGTTGGCCTGGTGCAGGACGACCCCGGCGAGGTCGGCGGGGGTGAGCCCGGCGCGTTCGCAGGCCGTGCGGGCCAGCGGCGGCAGCCGGGTGGTCGCCCAGCGGTAGACGCTCTGCCCCTCCTGGGCGAAGCGCGGCGGGGTGCCCTCGATGCGCACGGCGTTGCCCATCTCGGGCACCGAGCCCCACAGCACCGGGCCGATGCCGGGCCCCTCGCCGGGCCCGCAGGCCTCGACGACGACCGCGCCCGCCCCGTCCCCGGTCAGCACGCAGGTGGTGCGGTCCGTCCAATCCGTGACCTCGGACATCTTGTCGGCGCCGATGACCAGGGCCCGGGTGGCGGCCCCGGCCCGCAGCGTGTGGTCGGCGGTGGCGAGCGCGTGCGTGAAGCCCGCGCACACGACGTTGATGTCCATCGCGGACGGCGAGGGGATGCCGAGCCGGGCCGAGACGCGGGCGGCCATGTTCGGTGACCGGTCGATGGCCGTGGAGGTGGCGACCAGGACCAGGTCGATCGCGTCGGGGGTCAGGCCCGCGGCGGCCAGGGCCTTCCCCCCGGCGTGCGCGGCCAGCTCGTCGACCGGCTCCTGCGGGCCCGCGATGTGACGGGTGCGAATACCCACCCGGGACCGGATCCACTCGTCGCTGGTGTCGACCAGGCCCGCGAGATCCTCGTTGGTGAGGATCTTGGCGGGCTGATAGTGGCCGATGGCGACGATGCGCGAGCCGTGCATGTACGGGTCCCCCTTGTTGCCGGAGATGCGGGACCCTCCAGTCTGGTCAGCGACTCACCGGTAACCGGGGGTGTAAAGCGACAGGAAAGGCGCGTGTGCTTTGGATGCTTCTCATGATCCGGTCACCCTCCGAAGAACTGTGTGACCTTATGTGCGAGTTTTCACGACTTGCCACGAGTTCCACGCGTCCCGCGTGTACGAGTCGCGTCCCGCGTGTACGAGCCCCGCCGCGGCCTCGGCCGCGGGGGCGCGCCTCGCGTGCAGGACAATGGCAAGGTGACGGCCACCTCGGCCGCCAGCACGTACAGAACCGGGGCTGATCAGGACATGGGACGAGTCACGGAGCGACGCAAGGTCATCCGGATCCGGGACGGGCACGTCTCCGAGCGGCCCGACACCCTGGTCGCCGAGGAGCCCCTGGAGATCCGGCTGAACGGCGGGCCGCTCGCCATCACCATGCGCACGCCGGGCGACGACTTCGCGCTCGCGGCGGGTTTCCTGGTGAGCGAGGGGGTGCTCGGGGGCGCCGAGGACCTGCGGAACATCGTGTACTGCGCGGGCGCCACCGAGGACGGCTCGAACACGTACAACGTGGTGGACGTCCGCACGACGCCCGGCCTCCTCCTGCCCGACATCACCCTGGAGCGCAACGTCTACACGACCTCGTCCTGCGGCCTGTGCGGCAAGGCGAGCCTGGACGCCGTGCGCACCACCGCCCGGTGGCCGATCGCCGACGCTCCCCCGGTGCGCGTCGGCACCGAGCTGCTGGCGGGTCTGCCCGACCGGCTGCGCGAGTCCCAGCGGGTCTTCGACCGGACCGGGGGCCTGCACGCGGCGGCCCTGTTCGACGAGGAGGGGCGGTTGCTGGACATACGGGAGGACGTGGGGCGGCACAACGCCGTCGACAAGCTCGTGGGCCGGGCGCTCCAGGACGGGCGGCTCCCGCTGTCGCGCGCGATCCTGCTCGTCTCGGGCCGCGCCTCGTTCGAGCTCGCCCAGAAGGCGGTGATGGCGGGCATCCCGGTGCTCGCCGCCGTGTCCGCGCCGTCCTCCCTCGCGGTCGACCTGGCCGCCGAGACCGGTCTGACGCTGATCGGTTTCCTGCGCGGCTCCTCCATGAACGTGTACGCGGGCGAGCACCGCGTCGCCCTGCGGGCCCCGGCCGCCCAGGGCTGACCCGGCTCCGAACAGCGGCACGGCCCTGACCCGGCCCCGACCCGTCCGGCCGGACGGACGGCCAGCCGGCCGGCCAGCCAACCGGTCGCTTCAGGACACCCCGGAGATCCGGGTGAGCATCTCCAGGAACCGGGTGCGCTCGGCGTCCGACAGGGGCGCGAGGAGCGTCTCGTTGGCCCGCTCGGCCGCTTCGGTGCAGCGCGCCACGAGACGCCGCCCCTTGGCCGTGATGGTGATCGCGTTCTTGCGGCGGTCCTTCGGGTCCGGGGCGCGGTCGACGAGTCCGTCCGCCTGGAGGTCGTTGAGGACGCCGACCATGTCCTTGGGGTCGAGCAACACGCTGCGGCCCAGTTCGGCCTGGGCGACCGGGCCGAGGTCGGCGACGGCCGCGAGCACCACGTGGTGCCACATCTTCAGGCCCTCCTGGGCCAGCGCGTCGGCGACCAGGGCACGTCCACGGGCGGCGGCGCGGCCGAGCAGCCAGCTGGGGAGGGTACGGATCGCGCTGGGGGCGGGTGGCGTCGTGGGCATGGGAGGAGCCTAGCGAGAGCGGAACGAAATCATTGGACCTCCCTATGAAATTTCCTATACCGTTGGGGCTCCCAATGACTTTCTGATCCACTCCGGAGGTGGTGCGGATGCGTCGCGTCCGTTACGAACGCAGCGGCGGTCCCGAGGTCCTGTTCGTGGAGGAGGCGCCCGTCCCCCGGCCGGGCCCCGGCGAACTGCTCGTCCGCGTGGAGGCGGCCGGTGTGACCCTGCCCGTCGTCCGCAAGGTCCGCGAGCCCCGCGAGCCGATCGCCCTCGGCGGTGAGATCGCCGGAGAGGTCGTCGCACTCGGCGAGGGCGTCACCGGCCACGCGGTGGGCGACCGTGTCACGGGGCTCGTCTTCGGGCACGGTTACGCCGACTACGCCCTGCTCCACACCGCGATGGCCTCCCCCGTGCCGGGCGGCACGAGCGCGGTCGACGCCGTCGCGCTGGTGCGCTCCGGGCTCGTCGCCAGGGGCGCGCTGGAGGCCGCGCGCCCCGAGCCCGGTGAGGCCGCGCTCATCACGGCGGCGGCGAGCGGCGTCGGCCACCTGGCGGTGCAGCTCGCGCGGGCGAAGGGGGCCGGGCGGGTCGTCGGCGCGGTCTCCGACGCCGGCAAGGCCGACTTCGTGCGCGGACTCGGCGCCGACGACGTCATCACGTACGACCGCGAGGACTGGGGCGAGCCCGTCGACTACGCCCTGGACGCGGTCGGCGGCGACCTGCTCGCGCCCGCCGTGGCGGCCCTCGCCCCGCACGGGCGCCTGGTGGCCTACAGCTCGGGCGGCGGCACCGTGGCGGCGTACGACCTGCTCGTCGGCGCGAAGTCCGTCATCGGCTTCCAGATGGCGCTCATCGCCCGCGGGAAGCCCGCGCTGTACGAGGCCTGGCGGCGGGAGCTGTGGCAGCTGTACGCGGCCGGTGAGCTGCGGCCCGCCGTGCACGCCCGGTACGCCTTGGAGGACGCGGCCCTCGCCCATGCGGCGATCGAGGAGCGGGCCAACCTCGGGAAGGTGGTCCTCGTCCCGTGACCGCCCGGCCCGTGCCCCCCGCACGTCGAAGGGGGAGCGGCACGCGGGGCTCCCCCGGCGCACGGTTCTTGTGAGGTGCGGTGGGCGCCAGTACCGTCTGTGGCGCGCACGTAGGACGTGGGATGTCAGGACGTCCCGTCGCCGTCGCCGCTCCAAAGTCACCGCGCCGCTCCACCGCCACCGCTCCACCGCCACCGCCGTCGCTCCATCGCCTTCACCGTCGCTCCCCCGCCACCGCCGTCGCTCCCCCGCCACCGCCGTCGCTCCATCGCCTTCACCGTCGCTCCGTCGCCATCGCTCCATCACCACCGCCGTCGCTCCGTCGCCATCGCCGTCGCCAGGAAAGGCGGGCCGCACCATGTCGTCGAGGTCGTCGAGTTCGAGCCTCCGTGTACGCCTCAGATCCCTTGGGCCCACCGCCGCCGTGCTGGCGCTCACCGTCGGCGCCCTGCTGCCGGCGCCCCTCGCGCGGGCGGCGGCCGAACCCGAGCCGCCGTTCGAGCAGCAGGTGCTGTTCAAGGCCTCCCAGGATCCCGGATACACCTGCTTCCGCATCCCCGCCGTCGTGCGGACGACGAAAGGCACCCTCCTCGCCTTCGCCGAGGGCCGGGTCAACGACTGCAGTGACGCGGGCGACATAGACCTGGTCCTGAAGCGGTCCGACGACGGGGGCCGCACCTGGGGCCCGCTCCGCGTCATCAACGAGGGCGCCGGCGACACGCACGGCAACCCGGCGCCGGTCGTCGACCGCGAGAGCGGCCGTGTGCTGCTCGCGGAGACCTACAACACCGGCCGCACGGACGGCAAGAACTGCGAGGTGCCCTGCGACCGCACCCCCCACCTCCAGTACAGCGACGACGACGGCCACAGCTGGTCGGCGCCGCGCGACCTGAGCGAGGAGATCCTGCCGAGGGAGTGGAACTCCTGGTACGCGACCGGTCCCGTGCACGGGGTCCAGCTCTCCGGGGGCCGGCACGCCGGACGGCTCGTCCTGGCCGTCAACGCCGAGACGTGGGACGGCAGCCGGATAAGCGCCAATCACGCCGCGCTGGTCGTCAGCGACGACGGCGGCGACCACTGGAAGGTCGGCGCCACCGACTCGTACCCGGTCGGCGCGGACGGCACGTTCCGCCAGAAGCCGTCGGAGATGACGGTCACCGAACGGCCCGACGGGGCGGTGTACGTCAGCGGGCGCGAGCAGGACGGCACCGACCTCGGCCACCGCACGCACACCGTGAGCCGTGACGGCGGCGACACCTTCGCCGCCCCCTTCGAGGCGATCCCGGACCTGTACGCGCCCCAAGTGCAGTGCTCCACGCTCCAGTTCGGCCGCCGGATGCTGCTCGGCTGCCCCGGCGACCCCGACCGCCGCCGCACGATGCAGATCCGCTCCTCCTACGACGGCGGCCGCACCTGGGACAGCGTCGACCGGGGCACGACGGTCACCGCGGACTGGTCCGGCTACTCCGACCTGGTGCGGGCCGACGGCGCGCACGTCGGCCTGCTGTACGAGGGCGGCACCGTCGACGCGCGCGACGAGATCCGCTTCGCCCGCTTCACCGAGGAGTGGCTGCGGCCGCGCCGCGGCCCCGACCCGACGACCCGCGACCACGCGCCGGGTGCCCGTGCCGCGGCCGTGCTCGGCGGGGCGCGCGAGACCAAGGGCCGCTTCGGCGGCGCCCTCACCCTCGACGGCACCGACGACGCCGTACGGCTGCCCTTCCGCCGCCGACTGGCCCTCGGCTCGGGGGACTTCACCGCCTCGATGTGGTTCCGCTACTCCGCGACCACCGGCGAGCAGCCGCTGCTGTGGATGGGCGGCATCGGCACCAACCAGCCGCAGGTGTGGCTGCGCGGCGAGCCGGCGAGCGACCGCGTCACGGGGCTGATCACCACGCGGGACGGCGCGGCGCCCCCGAGGTCCGCCGCCGTGCGCACCACGGGCGCGTACAACGACGACCGCTGGCACCACATCGCGTTGCGCCGCGGTGACGGACGTCTGACGCTGTTCCTCGACGGGACGCGGGTCACCGCCGCCGACGTACCGGGCTCGGTCAGCCGCAACTCGCCGTTCGGCGTGCACATCGGGCAACGCCTGGACAGCCGCGCCCACTTCACCGGGGCGGTCGACGACGTGCGGGTGTACGACAGGGCCCTGAGCGACGCCGAGACGGACGCCTTGCGCACCACCTGCGACGCTGTGACACACGACACCGTCGCCCGGCTCCCCATGGACCGCGTGCGCGGCAGGAACTAACGTCCCGGGCGTGTCCGACCAAGAGCGTCACGGCGGGGCGAGCGGCAGGATCTGGCTGATCCTGCCGCTCGCCCTGGCCTGCGCGGCCGTCCTGCTCGTCGCCCTGCCCGGCCGCGACCGCGAGGGCGACGACACGCGGGCGGCCGCTTGCCGGCCGCGCACGGTGGCCTCCTGGTCCGCCGACGACCGATCCACCGGGGAGTTCGCCCGCTACGGCGACGACCCGGCCCGGGCCGACGACTGGACCGGCGGCGACGGTACCCACTCGGTGCGGCTGCCGGACGGGCGCGTGCTGTGGCTGTTCTCCGACACCTTCCTCGGCCAGGTCCACGCGCCGCCCAACCCGGCGGGCCAGCCCCACCCCTGGCGGGACGCCAACGCGCCCATGGTCCGCAACTCCGCCCTGGTCATGTCCCGCTCCGGCACCCTTCAGCGCACCCTGCCCGCCCCGCTCTTCGCCGACCCGGGGCCCCAGCAGTGGCGCTGGCCGGTGGCGGCCCGTGTCGAACCCCGCTCACCGGGCTCGCAGGAGCGGGTCGTACGCGTCCTGCTGTGGAGCCGGATGACGGGTCAGGGCCCCTGGATCTACGGCGTCCCCATGGCCACGGAGGTCGCCACGCTCTCCCTGCCGGACCTGCGCGTCGAGGGCATCGTGAAGGTGTCCGACCAGCAGCGGGTCGCGGACCCCGAGAAGCGGGTCCTGTACGGCACGACGACGGTCGAGGACGAGCGCTGGACGTACGTCTTCGGCGGCACGGACGCGCAGGCCGCCTCGCGGCCCACCTCGCACGCGCACGTCGCGCGCGTCCCGCACGGCCGGCTCGCCGAGGCCGGCGCGTGGGAGTACTGGGACGGCCAGGGTTGGGGCCGCGAGAGCGCCTCGCGGGCGGTCCTCGGCAACGGCGGACGCAAGGGGGTGGGCAGCGCGTTCACGGTGGTGCGGGAGAAGGGGACGTACGTGCTGTTCACCATGGCCGCGGGCGCCGAGGGGCTGACCGACGTCACGTCGTACTGGGCCTGCTCCCCCACCGGCCCCTGGCACGGCCCGGCCAAGGCGTTCGAGGCGCCCCTGCCGAAGGACGGTGCCGCGCGCCAGGACACGGCCGCCTACAACCCGCAGGCCCATCCGGCGCTCGGCGGGGACGGGCGCGTCGTGCTGAGCTACGACGTGAACTGGCTGGACCCGGTGCCCGCGAGCGCGCAGGCGAACGTCAATCGGAACGTGTCGCTGTACCGGCCGCGCTTCGTGTCGCTGCGGCTGGCGGAGCCCCGCTGACGGGGTCCCGCCCGTCGAAGTCGGTCACGCCGTCGGTCAGGTCCGAGTCGGTCACGGCGGAGTCGGTCAGATCGCGCGAGCGGCGCTTGGCGATGACCGCGCAGACCATGAGCTGCATCTGGTGGAAGAGCATCAGCGGCAGGACGGCGAGGGAGGCGTGCGCCCCGAACAGCACGCTGGCCATGGGCAGGCCGGCGGCCAGGGACTTCTTCGACCCGGCGAACTGGATCGCGATCCGGTCGGCGCGCCCGAAGCCGAGCCGTTTCGCGCCGTACCAGGTCAGCGCCAGCATCATGGTGAGCAGTACGGCCTCGACACCGAGCAGCGCGAGCAGCCGCGGCCAGGTCACCTGGTGCCAGATGCCCCGGACCATGCCCTCGCTGAAGGCGGTGTAGACGACGAGCAGGATCGAGCCCCGGTCCACGCGTCCGAGGACCTTCTTGTGCCGGGTGAGGAAACCGCCGACCCAGCGCCGCAGCACCTGGCCGGTGACGAACGGCACGAGGAGTTGGACGACGATCTTGACGACGGAGTCCGCCGAGAAGCCGCCGCCCGTGCCGCCGAGCAGCGCCGCCGCGAGCAGCGGGGTCAGCACGATGCCGGCGAGCGAGGAGAAGGAGCCGGCGCAGATCGCCGCCGGGACGTTGCCCCGGGCCATGGAGGTGAAGGCGATGGACGACTGGATCGTCGAAGGCACCAGGGTGAGGAAGAGGAAGCCGCTGTAGAGGGCGGGCGTCAGGACGTGGGGCACGAGCCCCTTCGCGGCGAGCCCGAGCAGCGGGAAGACGAGGAACGTACAGGCGAGGACGGTGAGGTGCAGCCGCCAGTGCCGCAGTCCGTCGAGCGCCTCCCGGGTGGACAGCCGGGCCCCGTAGAGGAAGAAGAGGAACGACACGGCGGCGGTGGAGGCCCCGGAGGCGACCTCGGCGGACGTACCCCGCGCGGGGAGGAGGGCCGCGATGCCCACGGTCGCGAGCAACGCCACGATGTAGGGGTCGACCGGCATCCAGGACGGCCACTTCAGGCGTTTCACGGCGCTCCATGCTCTCGGTGCGGGGGTGTGGTTCCGGACGGTCCCGGCGCCGGGATGGCCGGAACGTCTCGTCCCCCAATGCTCCTCCCGAGCCGGGCGATCGGGAAACCCGTACACCGCTCTGACTGCCATCACGGAACACGATGGGCGCGGCTAGGCTGGTGCGGGTGTACGACCCTTCGCAGCTGCGCACCTTCCTCGCGGTCGCCCAGACGCTGAACTTCACGCAGGCCGCCCGGCGCCTCGGCCTGCGCCAGTCCACGGTGAGCCAGCACGTGCGGCGCCTGGAGGAGGCCACCGGCCGGCAGCTGTTCACCCGTGACACGCACAGCGTCGAGCTGACCGAGGACGGCGAGGCGATGCTCGGCTTCGCCCGCCGCATCCTCGTGGTGCACGAGCAGGCGGCGGCGTTCTTCACGCGGACGCGGCTTCGCGGGCGGCTGCGGTTCGGGGCGTCGGAGGACTTCGTCCTGACCCGGCTCACCGACATCCTGGAGGCCTTCCGGCACGACCACCCGGACGTCGACCTGGAGCTGACCGTCGAACTGTCCGGCACGCTCCACGAGCAGCTGGACGCGGGCAGGCTCGACCTGGTGCTCGCCAAGCGGCGCCCGGAGGATCCGCGCGGCGAGCTGGTGCGCCACGACGAGCTGGTGTGGATCGGCGCGGAGCGGCTGCGGCTGGATCCGGAGCGTCCGGTACCGCTGATCGTCTATCCGCCGCCGGGCATCACCCGCGCCCTCGCCCTGGAGGCGCTGGAGCGGCGCGGCCGGGCCTGGCGGGTGGCGTGCACCAGCGGCAGCCTCAACGGCCTGGTGGCGGCGGCCCGCGCGGGGCTCGGGGTGATGGCGCACTCGCGCGGTCTGATCCCGCCGGGCCTGGTCCGCGTCCCGGACCGGGCGGGCCTGCCCGAGCTGGGCCGGGTCGACTTCGTCCTGCTGCACGGCGAGCGCCGCGCCGCCGACCAGGGCGCCGCGGACGCGCTGGCGGCGGCGATCCTCGCGAGCGGCGACCGGCTGCGGCACGGGGCCGGCCCGCCGGGCGGACGACCGGAAAGGGACGGCACGCTCTAGCGCAGGGGCCGCGGGTAGGTGAGTTCCTTGAAGCGGCGCAGGAGGGGGGCCGTCTCGATGTGGCGCACGCCGTCCAGCGGGCCGAGCCTGCCGCTCACATAGCGGTACAGCTCCGCGGTGTCGCGGGTCAGGACGCTCGCCATCAGGTTGGCGGAGCCGGAGGTCGCCGAGACATGGGCGACCTCCGGGTGTGCGGCCATCGCCCGGCCCACCGCGTCGAGGGCGCCGGGCGCGACGGTGACCCACAGGATCGCGGCGGTGGCGAAACCGAAGCACGCGGTGTCGTACTCGGTGTCCAGGTAGAGCGCCCCGGAGCCGAACAGCGCGGCGACGCGGCGCTTGACGGAGGACTCGGACAGGCCCGTGCGCCGCTGGAGTTCGGGGTAGGTGGCGCGTCCGTCGGCCTTCAGGGCGGCGACCAGGGGCTCGTCGTCGGGGGCGATGCGCACGGGACCCGGGGGCGCGGCGACCGTGGCCGGGCGCAGGGCGGCGGCCTGTGCGTCGGTCAGCGGGCGGTGCTTGCCGATCCAGCCGGTGCGTCCGCCGTAGAAGCGGTGCATGAGCTGGTGGGCGGTGATCTCGATGAGCTTCCGGGTGCGCAGGAGCTTGCCGAAGAGCAGGTCGTCGTAGTCGCCGGGGGTGTGGGGCAGCGACATGCAGACGACTTCGGTGCCCGCCGACGTCAGGTGGACCCAGGCCGTGTCGGGGCGGCGGGCCAGGGCGGCCGCGATGGCCTCGGCCCCGTCCGGTGTGCAGCGCAGCCGCAGCATCCACTGGTCCCTGCCGAGCAGCGCGCTGTCCCGGACGCCGATGACGCGCAGGCCCGCGCCGGCGCGCAGCCGGCGGAAGCGGCGCGCGACGGTCTGGTCGGAGACGCCGAGCACGCCCGCGATGCGGCTGAAGGACGCCCTGCCGTCGATCTCCAGGGCGTGCACCACCTGGCGGTCCAGGGCGTCGAAGACATCGGATTCCACCACTGAGCCCTCCTCTGTGTCGGATCCGTGCGCGCAGAGGCCTCCAGGCACCGGGACCGGTCGCCGCCGCCTCATCGTACGGATACGCACACATGCTCGTACGACAAGTCGGAGGAAGAGGGAAATGCGCAGATGGGGGCCGCTCACGGCGGTGTCTCTCGGGACCTTCATGCTTTTGCTGGACGTGACCATCGTGGTGGTGGCGCTGCCCGACATGGCGCGGGCGCTGGACGCCTCGCTCAGTGACCTCCAATGGGTCATCGACGGCTACGCCCTCGCCCTCGCCGCGCTGCTGCTCGGGATCGGCGCCGCCGCCGACGTGCTGGGGCGGCGGCGGCTCAACGTGGCGGGGACCGCGCTGTTCGCCCTGGCCTCACTGGGGTGCGGCCTGGCGTCGGACGCCGAGCTGCTGGTGGCGGCCCGGGCGCTGCAAGGAGTGGGCGCCGCCGCCATGTTCGCGACGACCCTGCCGCTGCTCGGCGCCGCCTACCAGGGGCGCGAGCGGTCGGTCGCCCTCGGCGTGTGGGGCGCGGTGAGCGGGGCGTCGGCCGCGCTCGGCCCGATCGTCGGCGGGGTGCTCGCGGAGGGGCCGGGCTGGCGCTGGATCTTCTTCGTGAACCTGCCGGTGAGCGTGGTGTCGATCTGGCTGACGCTGCGTGTGGTGCCCGAGTCCCGGGCCGCCGCCGGGCGGCGGGTCGACTGGGCGGGGACGGTCGCGTTCGCGGGCTTCGCGGGGGCGGGGACGTATGGCGTGCTGCGCGGCGGCGCCGAGGGCTGGACGTCGGCGCCCACCGCCGCGGCCTTCGCGCTCTCCGCGCTCGCGCTGCTCTGCTTCGTGCTGGTGGAGCGGTGGGTCGCCCATCCGCTGCTCGATCTGCGGCTGCTGCGCAAGCCCGCGTTCACCGGGGTGCTGATCGGCGCGCTCGGCTACAACGCGGCGGCGTTCGGGGTCATCCCCTATTTCTCGCTGTGGCTCCAGACCGTGCTCGGCCTGAGCCCGGTGCGCGGCGGACTCGTGCTGCTGCCGCTGGCGGCCACGTCGTTCGTGGTCGCGCTGATCAGCGGGCGCCTGCTGCACGGTGTGGCGCCGCGCCTGGTCATCGGCGTCGGTCTGCTCCTTGTCGGCGCGGGCGGCCTGTGCACGGCGGTGCTCGACGCCTCCTCGTCCTGGACGGCGCTCGCCCCCGGGCTGACCCTCGCGGGGCTCGGTACGGGGCTGGTGGCGCCGGGGCTCGCCGGGGCGGCGCTGGCCGCGGTGCCGCCCGCGAACGCCGGGATGGCGGGCGGCGCGGTCAACACCTTCCGCCAGCTCGGCTACGCGGTCGGGGTCGCCCTGTTCGGCACGGTGCTGACCTCGCGCATGGCGGACTCGCTCGGGCACGACGCGGCACACGCCGTCGCGGGCGGCGGCGCGCGGGACCCGCACGGCACCCTCTCCGAGCACGCGGTGCGGGCGGCCTTCGCGGACGGGCTGAACGGGGCGTCCCTCGCGGCGGGCGTCACGGGGCTCGCCGCCGGGGTGCTGGTGCTCGTCCTGGTGCGGACGCCGGGGCGGCGGCCGGGGGCGGCGGACGCGGTTGCCTCGGGCGTGTCCCGCGACGAGCGGGAGCCCGCCACCGCCCGGCAGCGGGCGTAGGCACGGCGGCGGGCGGTGGGCGGCACCCTGCGGGCGCAGGGTGCTGCCCGCGCGGGGGTCCGAGCTGGGGGGTGCCGCGCCTCTGCACGCCACGTACAGATTCGGTGGAGATTACGGTACCGAAACTTACTCAAGCGTAAGTAATCTGTCCCGCCGTTCCCCTTGTGGCCGCATTTCCACCTGCTGACCTGTGCTGATGGTCCGTACCGCCCGCCCATCGGCCCCCTCCCGCGACGCCGTGGCGTGGGGTACGGTCACGGCGCTGTGCGGAGCGCCACGAGGAGCATCATTGCGCGAGTTCACGAACCCTCCGACGGCGTCGGCGCCGCCGGCGGGCGGTCTTGCCGACGCTGTCTTCGACCATGCCCGTGCGGATCCGACGCGCGTCGCCCTGGGCCGCAAGTCGGACGGACGGTGGCACGACGTCACCTCGGGAGAGTTCCGTGACGAGGTGCTGGCCCTGGCGAAGGGCCTGATCGCGCAGGGCGTACGGTTCGGTGACCGCGTCGCCATCATGTGCCGCACCCGCTACGAGTGGACGCTGTTCGACTTCGCGCTGTGGACCATCGGCGCCCAGGTCGTGCCCGTCTATCCGACCTCCTCGGCCGAGCAGGTCCACTGGATGCTGCACGACGCGGGGGTCAGCGCCGCGATGGTCGAGCACGAGGACCACGCGATGACGATCGGCTCGGTCGTCGACCGGCTGCCGCAGCTGCGCCGCCTGTGGCAGCTGGACGCCGACGCCGTGGCCGAACTGAACGGCGCGGGCCTGGACATCGACGACGAGGTGGTGCACCGCCACCGCCGGGCGGTCACCCCGGACTCGATCGCCACGATCATCTACACGTCCGGCACCACCGGCCGCCCCAAGGGCTGTCTGATCTCGCACGCGAACCTGATGTTCGAGGCGGATGTGATGGTCGCACGCTGGGAGCCGGTCTTCCGCGCCAAGCGCGGCGAAGAGGCCACGACGCTGCTGTTCCTGCCGCTCGCGCACGTGTTCGGCCGGATGGTGCAGGTCGCCGCCGTGCGGGGGCGGGTCAAGATGGGGCACCAGCCGAACCTCAACGCGGCGGCGCTGCTGCCGGACCTGGCCGCGTTCCGGCCCTCGTTCATCCTGGCCGTGCCCTACATCTTCGAAAAGGTGTTCAACGCGGCGCGGCGCAAGGCGGAGAAGGAGGGCAGGGCGGGTCCGTTCGACAAGGCCGTCGAGTGCGCGGTGCGCTACGCGGACGCGATGGAGGCGAAGGCCTTCGGCTCGGGCCCCGGCCCGTCGGCCGCCCTGCGCGTGCAGCACCAGCTGTTCGACAAGCTCGTCTACGCCAAGGTGCGCGAGGCGATGGGCGGCCGGGTGCGACACGCGATGTCGGGCGGCTCGGGCATGGACCGGCGGCTCGGCCTGTTCTTCGCGGGCGCCGGCGTGACGATCTACGAGGGGTACGGGCTGACCGAGTCGACGGCCGCCGCGGCCGCCAACCCGCCCGAGCGCACCCGCTACGGCACGGTGGGGCAGCCCATCCCGGGGACGACGGTGCACATCGCGGAGGACGGGGAGATCTGGCTGCGCGGCGACAACGTCTTCCAGGGCTATCTGAACGCCCCGCAGGCCACGGAGGCGACCCTGCGCGACGGCTGGCTCGCCACCGGCGACCTGGGCTCGCTCGACGAGGACGGCTACCTGACGATCACCGGGCGCAAGAAGGAGATCCTGGTGACGTCCGGCGGAAAGAGCGTCTCGCCGGTCCAGCTGGAGGAGCGGGTGCGCGACCATCCGCTGGTCGCGCAGTGCATCGTCGTCGGCAACGACCGCCCCTACATCGCCGCCCTCGTCACCCTGGACAGGGAAGCCGTCGAGCACTGGCTGACGATGCGGCGCAAGCCGCTCCTTCCCGCCGGCGAGCTGGTGCGGGACCCGGATCTGGAGACGGAGGTGCGGCGGGCCGTCGTCGCCGCCAACACGCTCGTCTCGCAGGCGGAGTCGATCCGTACGTTCCGGATACTGGCGCATCAGTTCAGCGAGGAGCACGGACTGCTCACGCCTTCGCTGAAGCTGAAGCGGAAGGCCATCGAGGACCTCTACGCGGCCGAGGTCGACGCCCTGTACCACGTCTGACCAGGCACTTCCCTCGCCCGGCCCCGCGCATCGGTGGCGTGATCGTGGGCACACGATGGCATGTGGTCGCACGTCCGGGGCGTGCGGGACCGCATGCTTCCGTCTCAGGAATGCGGCGTCGCCCCTGATCGTTGACCATGGGAGAACCACCCGACGACTGAAGGATCGAGAGCTCGTGAGCAAGGTCCCCCCGATCATCCTGAACAACGGCGTCGAGATGCCGCAGCTCGGTTTCGGCGTGTGGCAGGTGCCGGACGACGAGGCCGAGGCGGCCGTCACGACGGCACTGGAGGCCGGGTACCGCAGTATCGACACCGCGGCGATCTACGGCAACGAAGAGGGCACGGGCAAGGCCATCGCCGCCTCCGGTGTGCCCCGTGAGGAGCTGTTCGTCACGACGAAGCTCTGGAACAGCGACCAGGGTCACGACGCGACCTTGCGTGCCTTCGACACCTCGCTCGAGAAGCTGGGGCTCGACCATGTGGACCTGTACCTCATCCACTGGCCGATGCCGTCCAAGGACACCTACGTCGACACGTACAAGGCCTTCGAGAAGATCCAGGCCGACGGCCGCGCCAAGTCCATCGGCGTGTCGAACTTCCTGCCGGAGCACCTGGAGCGGCTGATCTCCGAGACGTCGGTCATCCCCGCCGTCAACCAGATCGAGCTGCACCCGCACCTCCAGCAGCGCGCCTCGCGCGAGTTCCACGCCGAGCAGGGCATCGCCACGGAGGCGTGGTCGCCGCTCGGCCAGGGCAAGGGGCTCCTGGACGTCCCGGCGATCGTCGCCATCGCGCGCAAGCACGGGCGCACGCCCGCGCAGATCGTGCTGCGCTGGCACATCCAGCTGGGCAACGTGGTGATCCCCAAGTCCGTGACCCCGTCGCGGATCAAGGAGAACATCGACGTCTTCGACTTCGAGCTGGACCCCGAGGACATGGCGGCGATCTCGGCCCTGAACGAGGACCGCCGTCTCGGCCCGGACCCGGCGACGTTCGACACGGTGTAAGCGGTGTAAGCGGTGCAAGACGGGCGGGCGGCCCCGGACAGGCAAGGGTCCGGGCCCGCCCGTTCGCCTACCCGGGCCTGCCCGGGCCCTTCCCGTTCCTACCCCGCGTCCCGGCGCCCCTCGTCCCCCGCGTCCTGATCCGTCCGCCCGCCGCCCTGTGGCTCAGCGCGGCGCGACCAGGTCAGCCGTACGGTCAGATGGCCCTCGGTCGCCGTCCTGGCGATGACCGCGCCGGCCGCCACCGTGAGTTTGACGCCGAATTCGAGCTCGATCGTGTCGGGGTCCAGGGCCCGCTCCCGGAAGGTCCGCAGCGCCGACAGCGCGGCGCCCCGCACCTGCCCGAGCGCCGACTCGAAGCGCCCCTCGACCTCGTGGACCTCACCGGCCTCGCCCCGCCGCGACACGGACCGCAAACCAGGGTCCGTGGACTCCACTTCGACCACGACGGGCCCCTGCTCGGACTCCCAGCGCACCAACTCACCCACGTGCGGCTCCCCCTCCACGGTTCGGGCCTCGCCCGGCGCTGCCCCGGCTCTCGAAGGTAGCGTCAACAGGGCTTGCGGTAGCGGGTGTTCGGCAGATACGTGTGCCACTGGGCGCGCCCGAGCCGCTGCTGACCCCTACACGTCGGCCGGGTCCTTCACCGCCACGTGCACCGTCTGCGCCGAGAGCAGGAACAGATCGGGGCGGTGGTGCAGGCTCTGCGGGTCGTTCTCGTCCAGGAGGCGGTCGAACGTGGCGAGGTCCTCGGGGGTGAAGCGCTCCTCGTGCATCTCGCGGCGGCGGGTGAACTCCTCGATCACGTGGGCGCGGGCGTCCTCGGGGAGCGGCGCCGGCAGGTCGAGGAGGAAGCTGCGGGTCGCCACGTGGCGCAGGCCCGCGCCGGTGAGGAGCGCCGGCCAGTCCTCCGGCGCGTCCTTGGTGCCCGGCAGGCTCTCCCGCATGCCGGCGAACCACGCCTCGTCGGAGGCTTCGAGGCGGGAGAGGAGGCCGGGGCGGCCGAAGCCGATGTCACGGGGGAGGTAGCGGGCGTTCAGGCCGCCTTCCAGGAGGGCGATCGCGCCGCCCGGGGCGAGGCGGCCGGCCAGCGCGGCCAGCGCGGCGCTCTGGTCGCCGACGTGGTGCAGGGACTTGCACAGCCACAGGAGGTCGGCGGTCGGTACGTCGCCGATGTCGTCCGGCAGCGCGGCGCGCACGGCGTCGAAGCGGCCGGTCAGGCCCTCGCGGGCGGCGCGCTCGCGGGCCCGCTCCAGGAGGGGTTCCTCGGGGTCCGCCGCGACGATCCGCGCCGTGGGGAAGGCCTCCGCCAGCAGGAAGGAGACGGCGCCCGGGCCGCTGCCGACGTCCACGACGACGCCGGGCTCCGGGACCCAGGCGCGCAGCCAGGCGGCGACCTCGCCGTACAGCGGCGCGGCGATCCGCGCGTAACGCTCCAGCATGGTGCCCATGGCGGCCCAGTCCATGTCCTTGCCGTCATGGCCGTGGCCGTGACTGTGACTGTGACCGCTGTGGCTGTGGCCGCTGTGGCCGTGCCCGCCTCCGTGGCCGTCGCTCTTGTGGCCCGCGCCCACACCCTCCCCCCGCGCGTCTCCCGGCGCCTGGTTCTCGTCCTGGACCTGTCCCTGCCGCTGCGCCATCGCTGTGCCGCCTTCCGGTTCGCTGCCCTCGTGGTGGTCAGGGACCAGCCTGCTCCCGCCTCCCGGTTTTCGCCCACTCACGTTGCCGATACCGCAAAAGACGGCAGGGCCCTCACGCGGCTCGTGTCCGTTTGCGGAACGCGCGCAGGCCGAAGCGCGGGTCGGGGCGCGGCACGTCCTGGTCGGGGAGGGCGGCGAGCCGGGCCGCGAGGCGCGCGGCCAGTGGCCCGTCGGGCGGGATCTGCGTGAACCAGCCCCGGCGGAGGTCGTCGGCGGTGGAGCGGGGCGAGCGGCCCTGGCCGTGGCCGGTGAAGCGGGACCGGCCGGCGGGAGCCATGCCGTGCTCGGCCGCGTACACCGCGACGGCCTCGGCGCGGTCGACGGCGGGGCGCACCGGTCGCGGGGCGAGCACGACGTCGATGTCGCTGCCGACGTCGTGCGAGGCGGCCTTGTCCACGGTGGTGACATAGGTGCCGCCGGGCCGCAGCACGCGCGCGCACTCGCCGACGACCGCCGCCGTCTCCTCGGGCCCGGGCATCAGGTGCAGCAGCCACACGGTGCTCACCGCGTCGAACGTGTCGTCGGGGAAGGGCAGTCGTCGGCTGTCGCCGAGGACGATGGCGCCCGGCAGCCGGTCCGCCGCCATCCGGGCCATGCGGTACGTCGCGTCGACCCCGGTCACCCGCAGGCCCTCATGGGCGGCGAGGCGGCGCGTGACCAGGCCGGTGCCGCAGGCGACGTCGAGGAGGGTGCGGGTGGGGGACGGCAGCAGGCCGAGGACGGCGGCCGCGGCGGCCGCGGCGCGGGGTTCGCCGCCGCGCGAGGCGTCGTAGCGGTCGGCTTCCTCGCTGTAGTCCAGCATGGCGAGGCTCACTCGGCGCCGTGGGCCGGGGCCAACCCCTCGACCCTGCGGGCGAGTTCGAAGTCGAGGGCGGTGAGCGCGCCGCCCGCGCTGTGCGTGTGCACGGACAGCGTGACGGTGTGGTGGCCGAGGGTCAGGTCGGCGTGGTGGTCGAGTTCGTCCTGCGTCCGCGCGATGTGGACGACCAGGCCGGTCGCCGCGAAGTGCGAGCCGAGCCGGTAGGAGCGGGTGAGTTTGCCGTCGGCCAGGGACCAGCCGGGCAGCTCGGTCAGACGGTCCTCGATCTCTTCGTGCGGGAGCGGTGCGCGGGACATGGGGGATGGTCCTTCCTCGGGGTCGCTCCCACCTTGCCACAGCCCCTTTGGACTACCGTCTACGTATGACCACCGCCGCGCCCGCCACGGGGACCATCAAAGGCAAGGCCAAGGGCAACGACATCAGGGGGAACGCCACCGGAGTGGGCCCGCTGCTGCGCTGCTGGCGCGAGCGGCGCCGGCTGAGCCAGTTGGAACTGGCCCTGCGCGCCGACTCGTCCGCGCGGCACATCAGCTTCATCGAGACGGGCCGCTCACGCCCGAGCGAGGAGCTGGTGCTGCGCCTCGCCGACCACCTCGACGTGCCGGTGCGGGAGCGCAACTCCCTGTTGCTGGCAGCCGGTTACGCGCCGCGCTTCCGGGAGACGCCGCTGGGGGACCCCTCGATGGGGATGCTCCGCGAGGGCCTGGAGCAGCTTCTGACGGGGTATGAGCCGTATCCGGCGCTGGTGGTCGACGCGGCGTACGACGTGGTCGCGGCGAACCGCGGCATCGCGCTGCTGCTGGAGGGCCTTCCGGAGCGTCTGCTGGCGCCGCCCCTGAACGCCATGCGGCTGACCCTGCACCCCGAGGGTCTCGCCACCAAGATCCGCAATCTGCGGGAGTGGCGCGGCCATCTGCTGCACCAGATGGAGCGGCAGATCGCGCTGCAGCGCTCGGACGCCCTGCGGAAGGTGTACGAGGAGGTGGCCGCGTATCCGGTGCGCGATCCGGGGGTGGACGCCTTCGAGGCGGGGACGGACGTGCCGTACTTCGCGCTGCCCCTGCGGATCGAGCACGAGGGGCACGTCCTGTCCTTCATCTCGTCGATCTCGACGTTCAACACCCCCATGGACGTGACCGTCGCCGAGCTGGCCATCGAGACGCTGCTCCCGGCCGACCCGGCGACGACGAAGTTCCTCCAGACCCGGATGGCCTGAGTGACCTGGATGGCCTGAGAGACCCGGATGGCGTGAGGGCTCCGGCTCAGGCCTTCGCCGCGCGCAGCGCCGCGTACTGGAGCGCCGCGAAGCCGCCGACGGTGACGGCCTGCATCGGGATCCAGACCGCGCCCGCCGTGCTGGGCGACAGCCACAGGGCGAGGGCGAGGACGCTGAGCAGGGCCCAGGCGGCGTTGCCCTCGATCACCGCGCGCACGCCGAACGTCGGCGGGCTCTTGCGGGCGGCGAGGTAGCCGACGCCCGCGCCGTAGGCGGTGAGGAAGACGCCGAGGCCGAGCAGCAGCCCGGAGTCGACGCCGAGGAAGCGTCCGAGGGGCCCCGAGGCGGCGACGTACGCGAGGCCGTTGCCGGCGGTCACGAGGGCGTCGAGGCCGAGGAAGCGGCGCAGCATGGTGGTCGGGTCGGTGGTGCGGGCGAGGGCGGTGAGCTGGTAGGTCGTCATGGCGGGCTGCCTCCGGCGGTGCGGGGTGGATGGTGCGGGGCGCCGGATCGGCTCCGCGGTGCCGCGGTCCCGATCCGGTGACACCACTGTGCCGAGCGCGCGCCGCCCGGTCGATTACGTCACAGGTAATGCCGCCCATGACCTCCCGGAACCCGCGCCGGAGCGCCCGCGCGGCCGGGCCCGCGACCCGTACGGGCGCAACCCGTACGGCCGCCACCGGAAGGTGCCCCGGCCGCCCCGCCCCTAGGTTCGTGGCAAGGCAGACCTAGGGAGCCCCACGGTGACAGAGACGACCGAGCCCGCCGCGGCCCTGCTGCGGGCGGGGAAGTTCCTGCGGCGCGGCACCACCGCCCCCGACCTGCACAGCGTCGCGCTGACCGGCGGCCGGGACGCGGACGCCTTCTACCGGGACCGCTGGAGCCACGACAAGGTCGTGAACTCCACGCACGGCGTGAACTGCACCGGGTCCTGCCGTTGGAAGGTGTACGTCAAGGACGGCATCATCACCTGGGAGACGCAGGCGACGGACTATCCGAGCGTCGGCCCGGACCGCCCGGAGTACGAGCCGCGCGGCTGCCCGAGGGGCGCCGCGTTCTCCTGGTACACCTACTCCCCGACCCGCGTCCGCTACCCCTATCTGCGCGGCGTCCTCGTGGAGATGTACCGGGAGGCGAAGGCCCGTCTGAAGGACCCGGTGCTCGCCTGGGCGGACATCCAGGGCGACCCGGAGCGCCGGCGCCGCTACCAACAGGCGCGCGGCAAGGGCGGGTTGGTGCGGGCCGGCTGGGACGAGGCCGTGGAGATCATCGCGGCGGCGCACGTCCACACGATCAAGACGTACGGTCCCGACCGCGTCGCCGGTTTCTCCCCCATCCCCGCGATGTCGATGGTCTCGCACGCCGCCGGCGCCCGCTTCATGGGTCTGATCGGCGCGCCGATGCTCTCCTTCTACGACTGGTACGCGGATCTCCCCGTGGCCTCGCCGCAGGTGTTCGGCGACCAGACGGACGTACCGGAGTCGGGTGACTGGTGGGACGCCGCGTATCTGGTGATGTGGGGTTCGAACGTGCCGGTGACGCGGACGCCGGACGCGCACTGGATGGCCGAGGCGCGCTATCGCGGGCAGAAGGTCGTGGTCGTCGCGCCCGACTACGCCGACAACGCCAAGTTCGCCGACGAGTGGCTGCACCCGCATCCCGGCACCGACGGCGCGCTGGCCTTCGCGATGGGGCACGTCGTCCTGAAGGAGTTCTTCGTCGACCGGCAGACGGAGTTCTTCACCGACTACGTGCGCAAGTTCACCGATCTGCCCTTCCTGGTGACGCTGACCGAGCGGGACGGCGCGTACGTGCCCGCGAAGTTCCTGCGCGCCGCCGACCTCGGCGAGGACGGGGAGGGCGGTGACTGGAAGACGGCGGTGCTGGACGCGCGGACCGGGCGGCCCGCCGTGCCGAACGGCTCGCTCGGCTTCCGGTGGACCGAGTCCGGCAAGGGCCGCTGGAACCTCGACCTCGGTGCCATCGATCCGCAGCTGTCGCTGCACGGCTCCCCGGTGGCGGCGGGCGTCGAGGTGCTGCTGCCGCGCTTCGACACCGAGGGCGGCGCGCACGGCCAGGGCCGCGGCGAGGTCGTGCGCCGGGGCGTGCCCGCCACCCGCCTCGGCGGGCCGGACGGGCCGCTGGTCACCACTGTCTTCGACCTGCTGCTGGCGCAGTACGGCGTGGGGCGCGAGGGGCTGCCGGGCACCTGGCCCGCTTCGTACGAGGACGTTTCGCAACCGGGCACGCCCGCCTGGCAGGAAGCGCACACCTCCGTACCGGCCGCCAAGTGCCTGCGGATCGCCCGGGAGTTCGCGGCGACGGCGGAGAAGTCACGCGGCCGCTGCATGATCCTGATGGGCGCGGGCACCAACCACTGGTTCCACTCCGAGACGATCTACCGCTCCTTCCTCGCCCTGCTCCAGCTGACGGGCTGCCAGGGCCGCAACGGGGGCGGCTGGGCGCACTACGTCGGGCAGGAGAAGTGCCGCCCGGTGACCGGCTGGGCGACGCTGGCCGGCGGGCTCGACTGGAGCCGGCCGCCCCGGCAGATGATCGGCGCCGCCTACTGGTTCCTCCACACCGACCAGTGGCGCTACGACCGGTTCGCCGCCGATGTGCTCGCCTCGCCGCTGGGCGAGGGCCGCTTCGCGGGCATGACGGGCGCCGACTGCCTGGCCCTGTCGGCGCGGACCGGCTGGATGCCGTCGTACCCCACGTTCGACCGCAATCCCCTGGACCTCGCGGAGACCACGGACGATCCGGTGGCCAACGTCGTCGGTGAACTGAAGGCGGGCACGCTGAAGTTCGCCTGCGAGGACCCGGACGCCCCGGAGAACTGGCCGCGTGTCCTGACGCTGTGGCGCGCCAACCTCCTCGGCTCCTCCGCGAAGGGCGCCGAGTACTTCACGAAGCACCTGCTCGGCACGCACTCCTCGCTGCGCGCCGAACAGGCCGCGCCCGAGGAGCGCCCCTCCACCGTGGCGTGGCGCGAGGAGGCACCCGAGGGCAAGCTCGACCTGCTGGTCTCCCTCGACTTCCGCCAGACCTCGTCCACCCTGCTGTCGGACGTCGTCCTGCCCGCCGCGACCTGGTACGAGAAGCACGACCTGTCGACCACCGACATGCACCCCTACGTGCATGCCTTCACCCCGGCCGTCGACCCGCCCTGGCAGGCCCGCACCGACTTCGACACCTTCCGCGTGCTCGCGGAGCGGCTGAGCGAGCTGGCCGTGGGCCACCTCGGGGTCCGCAAGGACGTCGTCGCGACCGCGCTCCAGCACGACACGCCGGGCGAGACGGCGCAGCCCGGCGGGGTGGTCCTGGACTGGCGCAAGGGCGAGTGCGAGCCGGTGCCGGGCAGGACCCTGCCGAACCTCGCCGTCGTGGAGCGCGACTACACCGCGATCGGCGCGAAGTTCGCCGCGCTCGGCCCGCTGGTGGAACAGCTGGGGCTGCCCGCGAAGGGCATCGCGCTCCACCCCGACCAGGAGGTGGCGGAGCTGGGGGAACGCAACGGCGTGGTGGTCGGCGGTCCCGCCGACGGCCGCCCGGCCCTGAACACCGCCGTGAAGGCGGCCGACACCATCCTCGCCCTGTCCGGCACGACGAACGGCCGGCTGGCCACGCAGGGCTTCCACACCCTGGAGGAGCGCACCGGTCAGGAGATGGCGCACCTGGCCGCCGAGCACGAGGGCAAGCGCGTGACGTACGCCGACACGCAGGCCGCGCCCGTGCCGGTGATCACCTCGCCGGAGTGGTCGGGCAGCGAGTCCGGCGGGCGCCGCTACACCGCGTTCACCCTCAACACCGAGCACCTGAAGCCGTGGCACACCCTCACCGGGCGCCAGCACTTCTTCATCGACCACGACTGGATGCACGAGCTGGGTGAGGCGATGCCCGTCTACCGGCCGCCGCTGGACATGAACCGCCTCTTCGGCGAACCACGGCTCGGCCCCGACGGCGAGAAGGAGGTGACGGTCCGTTACCTGACGCCGCACAACAAGTGGTCGATCCACTCCGAGTACCAGGACAACCTCTTCATGCTGTCGCTCTCGCGCGGTGGCCAGTGCGTCTGGATGGCCCCGCAGGACGCGGACGCGATCGGCGTGCGCGACAACGACTGGATCGAGGCGGTCAACCGCAACGGCGTCGTCGTCGCGCGGGCCATCGTCTCGCACCGCATGCCGGCCGGCACGGTCTACATGCACCACGCCCAGGAGCGCACGGTCAACGTGCCCAAGGCGGAGGCCACCGGCCGGCGCGGCGGCATCCACAACTCCCTGACCCGGCTGATCCTCAAGCCGTCCCATCTCATCGGCGGCTACGCACAGTTGTCCTGGGCGTTCAACTACCTCGGCCCGACGGGGAACCAGCGCGACGAGGTGACGGTCATCCGCCGCAGGTCGCAGAAGGTGGAGTACTGAATGCGCGTCATGGCCCAGATCGCGATGGTGATGAACCTCGACAAGTGCATCGGCTGTCACACGTGTTCGGTCACCTGCAAGCAGGCGTGGACCAACCGGGACGGCATGGAATACGTCTGGTTCAACAACGTCGAGACCCGCCCCGGCCAGGGCTATCCGCGCCGCTACGAGGACCAGGACAAGTGGCGCGGCGGCTGGGAGCTGAACAAGCGCGGCGCCCTGAAGCTGAGGAACGGCGGCCGGATCAAGTCGCTCCTGGAGATCTTCTCCAACCCCAAGCTCCCCGAGATCAAGGACTACTACGAGCCCTGGACCTACGAGTACCGCAACCTCACCGACGCCCCGCTCGGCGACGACTACCCGGTGGCCGAGCCCCGCTCCCTGATCTCCGGCAAACCGATGAAGATCGAGTGGTCGTCGAACTGGGACGACAACCTGGGCGGCGCCACCGAGCACGGCCACCTGGACCCGATGGTCGACAAGGTGCGCCAACAGGCGAGCGAGAAGGTGAAGTTCGCGTTCGAGCAGACGTTCATGTTCTATCTGCCCCGCATCTGCGAGCACTGCCTGAACCCGTCGTGCGTGGCGTCCTGTCCGTCCGGCGCGATGTACAAGCGGGCGGAGGACGGCATCGTCCTGGTCGACCAGGACCACTGCCGGGGCTGGCGCAAGTGCGTGACCGGCTGCCCGTACAAGAAGGTCTACTTCAACCACCGCACCGGCAAGGCCGAGAAGTGCACGATGTGCTACCCGCGCGTCGAGGTCGGCCTGCCCACCGTCTGCTCGGAGACGTGCGTGGGCCGGCTGCGCTACCTCGGTGTCATCCTCTACGACGCCGACAAGGTGACGGCCGCGGCCGCCGAGCCGGATGAACACAAGCTGTACCAGGCCCAGTTGGACGTCTTCCTCGACCCCGAGGACCCCGAGGTGCGGGGCGCGGCCGAGCGGGCCGGCATCTCGTACGACTGGATCGAGGCGGCCCGTCGCTCCCCCGTGCACGCGCTGATCAGCACCTACCGGGTCGCGCTGCCGTTGCACCCGGAGTACCGCACCATGCCGATGGTCTGGTACATCCCACCCCTGTCACCGGTGGTGGACGCGCTGACGGAGACCGGGCACGACGGCGAGGACGCCGCGAACCTCTTCGGCGCCATCGACACCCTGCGCATCCCGCTGGAGTACCTCGCGGAGATCTTCACCGCGGGGGACGTGGGCCCGGTGCGGGCCTCGCTGGAGAAGCTCGCGGCGATGCGGGCGCACATGCGGGCCGTGAACCTCGGCGACACCCCCGACGGCGACGTGGCGCGGTCGGTGGGGATGTCGGGGCCGCAGATCGAGCAGATGTACCGGCTGCTGGCCATCGCCAAGTACGACGAGCGGTACGTCATCCCGACCGCGGCCCTCGGCGACGCGCGGCGCCTGGAGGAGTCGGCCCTTCCCGAACTCTCCGACTCCTGCAGCCTCGACTTCGAGGGCGGCCCCGGCATGGGCGGCGACGGGCCGTTCGGCCAGGACTCGGGGCGCCGGCAGCTGCCGCTGGTCACCATCGAGAACTTCCACACGCTCCGCGACCGGCAGACCGCCGACCGGGAGCCGAGCGCCGCCGAGAAGGCCCACGCGGCCGAGGAGGACGACCAGTGACCACCGAGCACGCCGTCCTCCACCAGGCCGCCGCGTTCTGCCTCGCCTACCCCGACGAGGAGTTCCACGCGCGGCTGCCGCTGCTGCGGGCCGCCGCTCCCCCGCCGCTGGCCGGCTTTGTGGCGTACGCCGAGACCACCGCGCCCCGCGAGCTCGCCGCGCACTACGTCCAGGTCTTCGACTTCAAGAACCGCCACAGCCTGTACCTGAGCTGGTGGCGGGACGGCGACACCCGGCGGCGCGGCATGGCCCTGGTCCGCTTCAAGGAGGCCTACCGCGCGCACGGACTGGAGTTCACCGGCGAGGAGCTGCCGGACTTCCTGCCCGCGGTCCTGGAGTTCTCCGCGCGGGCGGGCCCGGAGCTGCTCATCGAGCACCGCGGCGGTCTGGAGCTGCTGCGGATCGCGCTCGGCGAGTGCGGCACGCCGTACGCGGAGGTGCTCGACGCGGTGTGCGCGACCCTGCCCGGCCCCTCGCCCAAGGACCGCGCCGAGGCGCTCGCGCTTGCCCGCTCGGGGCCGCCGCGCGAGGACGTCGGCCTGGAACCCTTCGCACTCATCGGGGAGCACTGATGGAAACGCTGCTGTGGGGGGCCCTGCCCTACCTCGCCCTCGTGCTGCTCGTCGCCGGCACGATCTGGCGCTACCGCTACGACAAGTTCGGCTGGACGACCCGCTCCTCGCAGGTCTACGAGTCCAAGCTGCTGAACATCGCCTCCCCGATGTTCCACTACGGCATCCTCTTCGTCCTCGTCGGGCACCTGGTCGGCCTGTTCCTTCCCGAGTCGTGGACGGACAAGGCGGGCGTCAGCGAGCACACCTACCACCTGTTCTCGCTGTACGGCGGCACGGCGGCCGGCGTCCTGCTCGTACTCGGCATCCTGCTGCTGCTCTACCGGCGGCGGACCAACACGCCGGTGTTCCGCGCGACGACCGCCAACGACAAGCTGATGTACCTGGTGCTGTTCGCGGCGATCGTCCTCGGCATGGTCGCGAAGCTCTCGCACGCCTCCGGCGACGGCTACAACTACCGTGACTCCATCGCCCCTTGGGCCCGCAGCCTGTTCACGCTCCGCCCGGACATCGACCGGATGACGGGCGTGCCGCTGCTGTACGAGATCCACGCGGTGGTGGGCATGGCGCTCTTCGCGCTGGTGCCGTTCACCCGTCTGATCCACATGTTCAGCGCGCCGCTCCAGTACCTCTTCCGGCCGTACGTGGTCTACCGCGCCCGGGACCCGCGGCGGCTGGGGACGCGTCCGGAGCGGCGCGGCTGGGAGCGTACCGGCTCTTGAGCCGCCCCGCCCGGACCGTCGTCGCCGTCCGACGCGACGATGCCGCCACCCCCTGACGGGGACGGCGGCATCGCGGTGTGCGCCGGGCGGCGGCGCGTCAGGCCAGCTTGGCCGACAGGGTGATGGTCGTGCCGGTCAGTGCCTGGCTGACGGGGCAGTTCGCCTTGGCGTCCTCGGCGGCCTGGGTGAAGGCGGCCTCGTCCAGGCCCGGCACCTCGCCCTCGACGGTGAGGTGGATGCCGGTGATACCGGTGCCCGGCTGGAAGGTGACGTCGGCCGAGGTGGTCAGGCGGCTCGGCGGGGTGCCCGCGCCGGTCAGGGCGTGCGACAGCGCCATGGAGAAGCAGCTGGAGTGGGCGGCGGCGATCAGCTCCTCCGGGCTGGTCTTGCCGTTGGCCTGCTCGGCGCGCGACGGCCAGGACACGGCCTGTTCGCCGATGCCGGAGGAGTCGAAGGTGACGGTGCCCGAGCCCTCCGTCAGAGAGCCTTCCCAGACCGTGTGCGCGGAGCGCGTGGTTGCCACGATGCAGTTCCCTTCAGTGCGGTTCCGTGAGCGGAGTGCGGTTCCGTGATCGGAGGTTCCGCTGCCACCATCCGATCACACTCGCGGGCAGAACGTTACGTCCGCACCTCCCCGGGTCGCGGGCGGCCGCCCCGCCGCGGGCGTCCGGGCGCGGGTGGACTCCGTCGCCGCGGACGCCGCAGCGGGTGGTCACCGTCACCGCGGGGCGCGCCGCACCCCGGCCACGGCGAGGATCGCGCCCAGGAGGCACAGCACTCCGGTGACGAGTACGGCGGTGTGGACGCCGTTCATGAACGCCTGGCCGCTGCCTTCGGTGACCGCGGCCCGCAGCTGTGCGGGCATCTCACCGGAGACGGGGGCGACCCCCATGGCCACCGCGTCCTTGGCCTCGTGCAGCCCCTCGGCCAGGGGCACGGGCACCCCGGCGGAGGTCAGCTCGCCGGTGAGGGTCGAGCCGACCCGGCCGCTGATCAGGGAGACGAGGACGGACGTACCGAGCGCGCCGCCGATCTGCAGCGCGGTGGCCTGCAGTCCGCCCGCCACCCCGGCGTCCCTGACCGGCGCCTTGCCGACGATCGCTTCGGAGGAGGCCGCCATCACCATGCCGACGCCGAGACCGAGCGCGACGAACGGCGGCCACATCGCGGCGTACGAGGAGTGGACGCCCCAGCCGAGCATGCCGAAGGAGGCGGCGGCCTGGAGGACCATGCCGGCCGGCATCGTCAGGCGGGCACCGAACTTCTCGGTGAGCTTGGCGCCCAGCGGCGAGGCGAGGACGGAGGCGAGGCTGAGCGGCAACGTGCGGACACCGGCCTCGACCGGCGTGAAGCCGCGGACGTTCTGGAGGTAGAGCATGACGAAGAAGATCACGCCGAGCAGGACGAAGAAGTTGACCGCGGTGATGAGCGTCCCGATGGTCAGCGCGGGGTCGCGGAACAGGCGCATCGGCAGCAGGGGCTGCGTGACGCGCGTCTCGTACCAGCCGAAGGCCAGCAGGACGAGGAGGCCGGCCGCGAGGGTGCCCAGGGTGGGGCCCGAACTCCAGCCCCACGTCTCGCCCTTGACCACCCCGAAGACGACCGCGAGCAGGCCGAGGGCGAGCAGGACGACGCCGGGTACGTCGAAGCGGTGCCGGTCGGCGGGGTTCTTGCTCTGCGGCAGCACCAGCGCGCTGAAGGCGAGGGCGACGACGCCGATCGGCGCGTTGATGTAGAAGACCGACTCCCAGGTGACGTGCTCGACGAGCAGGCCGCCGACAATGGGGCCGAGCGCCGTGGACACGGACGAGACCATCGCCCAGATGCCCACCGCCATACCGAACTTCTTCGGCGGGAACACGGCGCGCAGCAGGCCGAGCGTGTTGGGCATGAGCAGGGCGCCGAAGAAGCCCTGTGCCGCGCGGAAGGCGATGACGCCCTCGATCGAGCCCGCGAGGCCGATGGCGACGGAGGCGGCCGTGAAGCCGAGGACGCCGATCATGTAGAAGGTGCGTCGCCCGAACCGGTCCCCCAGCTTCCCGCCGAGAATCAGCGCGGCGGCCAGCGCGAGCAGGTACGCGTTGGTGACCCATTGCAGATCGGCGGTGGACGCGTGCAGGCCGCGGCCGATCTCCGGGTTGGCGATGGAGACGACGGAGCCGTCCAGGCCGACCATGAACAGGCCGAAGGCGACGGCGACCAGCGTGAGCCAGGGGTTGCCGCGACGGCGGTGCGGCGCGTCGGGCGGGGAGGGTGCGGGCAGGGGTGAGTGATCCACGACAGTGGAGGGCATGGACGTGCCTTGTTTCTCGGAGAGCGGGGCGAGCGGCTGCGGGGCGCGGACAGTCGCGCGGGCGCCGTCGGTCAGTGGGCGGCGGGATGAATGTGCGGGGCCAGCCCGCGCAGGGCGCCGAGGGCGGACCCGATCGCGGCGCGGTCCCCGTCGGTGAGGGCGTCCAGCGCCTCGCTGACGTACCCCTGCAGGAGGTCTCCTACCGCGGCGAGGCGGCGCCGCGCCTCGGCGGTGGTGTGCAGGTGGGCGACGCGCTTGTCGTCCGGATCCTGCCGGCGCTCCAGCAGTTCCCGTCCGACCAGTTGCGTGACCAGGGCGCTCACGTTGTTCGGCTTCATCAGCAGCTCGTCGGCCGCCTCGCGCACGGTGACGCCGTCCCGCTCCGCGACGAGCCGCAGCAGCGCCAGCTGGCCCTCGGGCAGCTTGGTGTGCGGGAAATCCTGGGCCAGCCGCCGGTCGAGCGCCCGGTGCAGCGCGGGCAGAGCGACCGCGAGCCCGGAGGCGAGGCGGCGCGGGTCCTGCTCTGGCGCGGGGGAGGCGGGCATACGCCGATCATAGGTATGGGTACATACCTATGTCAACATAGGCTTCTTGGTTCGGGACCGAGTACGTGACCCGGTGATCCTGGTCCGCAAGTGCGGCAAGTATGGGATGCTGCGGCCGACGTACACACCGTCCGGGGGGCTGGTCAGGCGTGCGGTACTACCTCTACGTCTCCACTGCCAAGGTGGACATGCTGTACGGGCAGATCCCGCCGAGGCTGCTGCGGCGTCTCGCCGTCGAGGCCAAGGTCGACCTGAAGGTCGTGAGCGTGGCGGTGCAGTCACCGCGCGCCGACACGAGCGCGTACGACCGTCTCGACCTCGTGGAGGCCTACCTGGAGCGGGAGTTCGACGTCGGCTGGATGACGGAGCCGACGGCCTGGTTCCGCGGGGACCTGGGGTTGCGGATCGCGGGGTACGGCGACGCGAACGGACCGACGCTGATGATGGGCGAGGACGGTGACACGCTGGTCGCGCTCATCGGCTCGGCCCACCACTTGATCGGCTACCAGATCGCGCCCGACATGCCCAGGGTCGGTTTCTCGGGACTGCCGTCGATGTTCGCACTGCTGCGGGACTTCCCGCCCGAATGGGAATCGCAGATGAGGGTCCCCCGGCGGAACGGTAGGCGCACCGCGGACGGAGCCAGCATCATGCGCGAAGTACGCCAGTGCGCCGAGGCGTTGACGGTACCACCGGTGTACGGCGAGTTCCTGGCACGTCAGTTGCTGCGTGGCACCGTGACACGGGAGGACGGGCGGGAGATGACGGTCGTCATCGGGACACCGGTGTACGTGGCGATGTCGGACCCGGCGGGCGGGGAGGCCTGAGTGGAGCGGGCGACGTCGTGGGCCGAGCTGGTGCGGATGCGCGTGGAGGGCGATGTCGTGGGCCTGTGCCGGGCCGCACGGTCCGCTGACCAGGACATCGCGGAGTCGGCGGTCCGACTGCTGGGCGGCAGCACGGGATCGCCGGAGGCCGTCGAGGCGCTCCTCGCCTGCCTCCGGCGGAACGACGGGACACATCCTGGACTGCGCTGGTGCGCCGCGGAGTCGCTGGGTCGGCTGCGGGAGCGGCGCGCGGTGCCGGCACTGGTGCGGCTGCTGGCCGAAGGGCGCGACAGTCGCGTACAACCGGTTGAGTCCGTGTGCGAGGCGCTGGCCGCCATCGGGGGTCCGGAGGCCGTAGGCGGACTCCTCCACGTGCTCGACCTGGTGGCGGGCGACCACCACAGGTACACGGCCGTGCCGGTGCTCGACGCGCTGGCCCGGCTGCGCCCGCGCGAGGCGGTGACGCCGCTCCTCGCCTCCCTCTGGCACTATCTGCCCGACCACGCGGGACACCTGGTACGCACGCTCGGGGCGATCGGCGACCCGCGCGCCGGCTCCGCGCTCCTCGTCCTCGTGCACTCCCCCACCTCGGACACGCACCTGCGCCGGGCCGCGCTCCGGGCGCTGTACGCGCTGCGGGCCCGCGCCTGGCCGCCCGGACGCCGCTATCCGTCCGCCGAGGAGGTGCTGCGCGAGACGCAGCGCGACCCGGACCCCGACACGGGCCGCCTCGCGACGGCCCTGCTCTCCCGGACCGGGGGCGGCCGGGAGTTTCTGTGGGGTGTGCTCCGGGCGGCGGCCCACGCACCGCACGACGCCGCGTGCCCGCCGCACGCCGTGGCCGCCGTCTGCGACCGTGTCGCGGACGCCCCCGGCCTCTTCGGCGTGGACGTGCCCGGCCGGTCCGCGTACGTCGCCCTGCTCCGGCACCACCTGCGAGAGGCAGCGGCACCGACCGTGCGCCGGGCAGCCGCCCGTGCCCTCGCCGCCTGCGCGGGCCCCGGAGTGGGCGAGGCGCTGCTGGTGGCCCTGGGCGACGCGCGGATCAGCGACACAGTGTCGGACCTGCTCGCCGGCCTGCGCAAGCCGCCGCTACGGGAGGCCCTGGCCCTGCTCGCCGACCCGGACCGGCCCTCGGCCCAACGGAGCGGTGCGGCACGGACGTTGGGAGCGGCCCGGTACGCGGCCGCCGTACCCTCGCTGCTGGCCGCCCTGGCGGACGACACGTCCCCGACGGCGGTGCGCACCTCGGTCGTGGACGCGCTCGGCGCCCTTCGGCTCCGGGCGGGATCCGCACCCCTCGCGGCCCTGGCGCGGGACGAGGGGCAGCCCGGCACCGTGCGCGCCCGCGCGGTGCGGGCCCTCGGCCTGATCGGCGCGCCGGACACGCTGCCGGTGGTGTTGGCGTGCGCCCGCTCCCCGCACGAGGCGATACGGGGGCGGGCCGCGACGGCGTTGGGCGGTTTCCCGGTGCCGGCGGCGGCCAGGGCGCTCGGGGAGGTCGTCGCGCACGACCCGGAGCCCGACATCGCGCGGGCCGCCGCGCGCGCCCTCGGCCGGATCGGCGCCGCGGCCTTGCCCGTCCTCGTCCAGCTCGCGGATGACGTACGCGAGGTCGCCGCGGACCAACTCGTCGCGGCGCTTGCCGTTCGCTCCGAGGCCGAGGCGACGCGGGCGCTGGGCCGGCTGGCGGCGGTGCCCCCGACCCGGGAGGCGGCGCGCGACGCCCTGTGTGAGCGGGGCACACCGGACTGCGTCGAGCCCCTGGCCGCGCTGCTCGACGCCGACTTGCATCCCCACACCCAGGAGACCGTCGTACGGGCGCTGCTGCGGATCGGCACCGACGAGGCATACGAGCGGCTGCTGTACCACTGCCTCAGGGCCACGCATGTCCGCCAGTGGCACATCGAGGTGCTGGACGTCATGGCCCGTGCACGCATCCGTCCCCGCGCGTGGCCCACGCCGGAACCGGCGGCCGGCCGCCGGGAGGCCCGCGGCGAAAACGGGCCGCATGCGGTCGGCGCCGGTGCCTGAAGTGTTCGAGGCGGCGGCGCAGGTGCGCGGGAGCGTCGAGGTCGGCTACGAGCTGGACGGCGACGAGGCGTACCCCGCGGCCCGAAAGCTGATCGAGATCGGCTCGCCGGACAGCATGTTCCGGACGCGGCGCTGGGTCGTCGCCCCCCCCTGGCGAGGTAGGCCCCGGGGCTCAGGCGCGAGAGGTGGCGGTCCGCTGCTTGCGGGCCGCCATCACCGCGTACACCAGCACCCCGAGGAACAGGAAGAGCACGCCCTGGTAGACGGCCGCGTACCCGGAGCCGGCGACCAGCCACAGGGAGAACGCGAACGCGACGCCCGCGAGGAGCCCGTCGCGCACCAAGCGCCCGCGGTGGACGCGCTCGCCCTGCCCGGAGACCAGGAAGTAGATCTGCGCGACGGTCGCCAGCAGGTACGGCACGGTCGCGGTGAACGTCGTGATCAGGACCAGCGACTCGAAGACGCCGCCGGAGCCCGCCGTGTAGTTGTAGACGGTCAGCAGCGAGGCGAGGACGACGGTGACGAGGACGCCGACGGTCGGCACGCCGCGCTTCTTCTTCGCGAACGCGCTCGGGAAGAGGCCGTCCCGCGCGGCCGCGTACGGCGTCTGGGCGCTCAGCAGCGTCCAGCCGTTGAGGGCGCCGACCATGGAGACAAGGGCGGCCAGCGCGACGGCGGTGCCGCCCCAGGAGCCGCCGAACATGGCGTTCACGGCGTCCGAGAAGGGCGCGCTGGAGCCCACCAGCTCGTCGTGCGCGACGGTCCCGAAGACGGCGAGGGTACCGAGCAGGTAGACGAGCGCGGCGCCGAGCGTGCCGAGGATGGTGGCGCGTCCGACGTTGCGCCGGGGGTCGCGCACCTCGCCGGCGCTGACGGCGGCCGACTCCACGCCGAGGTAGGAGAAGAGCAGGATGGCGGCGGCCGCCGAGACGGCGCCGACCGGACTGTCGTCGCTCGCCCGGAAGGGCCCGAGGTTGGCGCTGTCGAAGAAGAAGAGGCCGCCGACGGCGACGAGCAGCAGCGGCAGGAACTTCAGTACGGTGGCGACGAGCTGGACCGCGCCGACGTACCGGGTGCCCGCGAAGTTGGCGAGGGCGGGCAGGAGTTGCAGGGCGAGGGCGGCGAGGCAGGCGGTCCACTTGTGCTCGTCGACGGGGATGAGCACGTCCAGGTAGCCCACGGCGGCGACGGCAAGGGCCGCGTTGGAGACCCAGGTGGTGATCCAGTACGACCAGGCGGCCAGGAAGCCCGCGAAGTCGCCGAAGGCCTCGCGGGCGTAGACGTAGGGGCCGCCGGTGCGCGGGTCGCGTTCGGCCAGGCGCCCGAAGACGAGTGCCAGGGCTATCGCGCCGACGGTCAGGACTCCGAAGGCGACCAGGCTGATCGTGCCGAAGGGCGCGACGGAGGCCGGGAGCAGGAAGATGCCGCCGCCGATGATGTTGCCCGTCACGAGACAGGTGGCGATCGGCAACCCGAAGCGCCTGGCGTGCTTGCTGGGCGCCTGTTCCGCCGGTGCCGGTGCCTGTTCCGCCAGTGCCGGTTCCGGTGCCGGCGGTGCCTGTTCGGGGGCCGGAGCCGACTGCGGTGCGGTTCCGGTGTCGTGCATGGGGTGCTGCGCCTCTCGTCGTGCCCGGGTGCCCGGGATCGCCGGGCGAAGCCATGGTCGGGCACGGCGGACGCTGCTCCAAATCAGCGTGTTTTGTCCTGCACGGCCGGGTCGGCGGCCGCAAAAGCTGTGCCGACGGGCTCCTCGGGCAGTGGATCATTCACCGGAACGGGAGCCTCCGCGACGGTCACCGGCACCTCGGGCCCCAGCGCCTCGCCCAGCCAGCGGCGCAGCACCCGGTGGACCGCTTCGGCGCCGACCAGCTCCTGGCCGTCCGCGACGGGGGCGGAGAGCACGAGCGGGGACAGCAGGAAGGCACGGCTCTGCGCGCCGCCGAGCCCGCCGTGCGAGCCGATCTGCTCCTCGAAGGCGAGCACCTCGCCCTCGAGCGGGTCGTACCAGGAGTTCACCATGATGTCGGCGGCGTGCGGAAAGCCGTCGGTGCGGCGCACCGCGTCCGCCGCCCCCGGCCCGAAGTCCGCGAGCGGCCCGAGGTCGGCCGGCTCCTCGTCCAGGTACACCTCGGCGCCCCGCGCCCCGAGCACCAGCGGGCCGCGCTCCGCACTGCGTACGAGGAGGAAGCCGACGCCCGGGTGGTCGGCGAGGGTGGGCAGCAGCGCCGGATGGCGGCGGTCGATCTCCTCGCGGGTCATGCGGTGCCCCACGTCGGGGAAGGACACGAGCCCCAGATTGCCGGAGGCCAGCACGATCGGCTCCGCGTGGTGGGCCGGGCGGTGCTCCCCCGCGCCCTCCTCGACCGGGCGGCGCAGCGCCGCCCGTACCGCGGCCCGGGCCTCGGCGCCGCTGTGCGTGCGCCGCGCCCGGCGCGGCACGGGCAGTCCGCAGCCGGCCCGCACGAGGTCGGCGAGGGTGAGGCCGTAGCGGGCGCGGAAGGTCTCGCCCGGGCTCTGCCCGTGGTCGGAGAGCAGCACGATGCGGTAGGCGCGCGGCGCGTGCTCGGCGACCTGGGCGAGCAGCGCGAGCGAGCGGTCCAGGCGCCGGAGGACCTTCTCCACGTCGGGTCCGGTCGGCCCGGAGTGGTGCGCCACTTCGTCGTAGGCGACGAGGTCGGCGTAGACCGCGCTGCGCCCGGCGAGCATGTCGCCGATGACGGCGGCGACCACCACGTCCCGCTCCACGACGGTCGCGAAGGCGCGGATGAAGGGGTAGAGCCCGCCGCGGCCCACGCGCGGGCGGCGGCGCTCGACGCGGGCGCGCGTGGACTCGCCGATCTCCCGGAAGACCTCCGCGACGAAGGAGAGCGCGGTGCGCACGGCGTTGGCGGGATCGGAGAAGTAGGCGAAGTATCCGGCGCGCGAACGGTTCTTCTTGTCCCTGCGCGCGGCCATGGACAGGACGAGCGCGAGCTGCTCGGCGCCCCCGCTGAAGAGGTTGCCGCGGCTGGCCCCGTCGACGGTGAGCAGGCCGCCGTCCCCGGCGCGGCGGACGGCGCGGCGCTGCAACTCGACGGCGGAGGCGGGCCGGTTGCTGACCATGACCTCGCCGGTGTCCTTCTCGTACCACCGGAATGCGGGCACGTCGTGGTTGGAGCCGTGCAGGATGCCGAGCTGGCTGGCGCCGGTCTGGCTGGACCAGTCGGTGCGCCAGGGGGTCAGGCGGTGGGTCGCGGCGCCCTCCTCCCCCAGCCAGCGGCCGACGGTGGGCATGAGGCCCTTGGCGACGGCGCCGCGCAGCACGTCGTGGCCGACGCCGTCCAGCTGGATGAAGACGGTGCCGGGGGCGATGGGGCCCGGCCGCTCCCGGGTGCCGCGCCGCTTGCGGCGGTCGGCGAGGCGGTACAGGCGTCGCCGGTAGGCGTCGTCGTCCCGGACGGCGAGGGCGCCGCCCGCGGCCGAGGCGACGGCCGACATCACCGCGGCGACGACGACGGCGGTCTCCGCGCCGGCCTCGCCCCGGTCCTCGGGGATGAGGCTCAGGGCGAGCAGCAGGAGCGAGCCGTTGAGGAAGAAGGCGAGCACGCCGAGCACGAGGGCGGGCACGAGCAGCAGGGCGCGCACCAGCAGCGGCCACACCAGGGCGGAGAGCAGACCGAAGGCGCCGGCGCCGTAGGCGGCGGTGACCGCGATGCGGGTGGCGCTGTCGCCGTCGTCCGCCTGGAGCTTGAAGTCCGGCAGGATCCCGGCGAGGACGAGCATCGTCAGGGTGCTGACCGCCCAGACCGCGACCACCCGCCACAGGGTGCTGCCGACCCTGCGCCACCGTGCTCTCCCCACGCCCTGCCCTCTCGCCCTTCCCCCCGAACCGGACACCAGCGTGTCACAACCCGTCGGGGCGGGGCCCGGCGCCCGTCGATCAAGGACGGTCAGCGGCTCGGTCCACGAAGGTCAGCGGCTCGATCAAGGAAGGTCAGCGGCCGTCGTAGCCCGCGGTCGGCATGGACAGGCGGCGGTGCACCCTGGCCTTCATGCGCGCGTCGTACGCGGGTTCGGCGAGGCCCGCCGTCTCCATCCGCACCCCTCGCCGCGCGCACTCCGCGGTGAACTCCTCGGGGCAGCGCAGGGCGCGCTCCAGGACGCGGCGGCTCGGCACGACGAAGAGGTCGACGAGGCCCGCCTCGACATCGGCCCACAGCATCACGTGGTCCGCGCGCAGCTCCCGTACGAGGAATTCGCGGGTGATCACATAGCCCTGGTCGGCGGCCCAGCGCGCGCAGAGCGCGTACTGGCTGCGCGAATCGACCAGGAAGGGGTCGGCGTCCAGCTCCTCCAGAGGGGTGAGGCTGGCGATGGCCGCCGCCCGCACCACATGCCCGCCGGCGCCCGGGGCCTGTCCCATGGCGTCCCCCTCACCTCGGTCCCGGCCGCCGACCCTACTCCTGGCCGTAGGCTCTGAGACAGTCGTACGAAGGAGGAACCGGGTGCCCGTCGAGGTCACATGGTGGGGCCACGCCACTTGCACGGTCGAGGATTCGGGCGTCCGCGTACTCACCGACCCCCTTTTCGCCCGCCGTCTCGCGCATCTGCGGCGGCGCAGGGGCGCGCCGCCACCGCCCGGCGCGGCGGTCGCCGACGTCGTGCTCGTGTCGCATCTGCACGCCGACCACCTGCACATTCCCTCGCTCGCGCGGCTCGCGCCGGGCACCCGTGTGCTGCTCCCGCGCGGCGCGGCACGCTCGGTGCCCGGACTGACCCGCAGACTGTCCCACCTGCGCTTCACCGAGGTCGGGCCCGGCGAGGAGGTCCCGGTCGGCGACGTGGTCGTACGCGTGGTCCCGGCGCTGCACGACGGGCGGCGGCTGCCCATGGGGCCGCAGCACTCCCCCGCGCTCGGCTACGTCGTGCACGGTGAGGCCCGCACCTACTTCGCGGGGGACACCGGGCTGTTCGACTCGATGGCGGCCGAGGTCGGGGACGTGGACGTGGCGCTGCTGCCGGTCGGCGGCTGGGGGCCCTATCTGGGGCACGGGCATCTGGACGCGGGCCGGGCCGCCGAGGCGCTCGCCCGCATCGCGCCGCGCAGCGCGATCCCGGTGCACTACGGCACGTACTGGCCGATAGGGATGGACGCGGTGCGTCCCCACGAATTCCACGCGCCGGGGCACGAGTTCGTGCGCCACGCGGCGCGGCTTGCCCCGAAGGTGGCGGTGCACCGGCTCGCCCACGGCGAGAGCGTGCTGCCGGAGGTGTCCGGGTGATCCTCGCCGTGGCGGCCCAGGTGTCGCCGCAGAGCACCCAGCAGGCCGTCGCCTATCCGTCGCTGTTCCTGCTGGTGGTGATCGGCGCGCTGGTGCCGGTGGTGCCGACGGGCGCGCTGGTCAGCTCGGCGGCGGTGGTGGCCCTGCACCGGATGCCGCCGTACGCGCTGCTGATCGTCTTCGGTGTCGCCGCGCTCGCCGCGTTCCTCGGCGACATCGCCCTGTACTGGCTGGGGCGGCGCGGCTTGCGGTCGAAGAACGGCTCGCGCTGGCTCAAGGCGCTCCGCGATCGGGCGCCCGAGGAGCGGCTCGCGCAGGCGCAGGACAAGTTGCGGGACCACGGGGTCATGGTCCTGGTGCTGTCCCGGCTCGTGCCCGCCGGGCGGATCCCGGTGATGCTGGCGTGCCTGATGGCCGACATGCCGCTGCGCCGGTTCGCCCGCGGGGACATGCCCGCGTGCCTGGCGTGGGCGGTGACGTACCAGTTGATCGGCGTCCTGGGCGGCTCGCTGTTCAAGGAGCCCTGGGAGGGGGTCGCGTTGGCGATCGCGCTGACGGTGCTGATCAGCGTGGCGCCGAGCGCGTGGCGCAGGGTGCGGGGCGCCCCCGCCTAGGTCGCGTCTGCGGGGTTGTCGGCCTGGGCCGTGTCGGGGCGCGGGCGGCCTCAGTCCAGTACTCGGGACGCCCCCACCGGCAGGTCCCACAGGTCCTCGCGGGGCCGGCCGGTCCTCTCCCAGGCCGCGCGGACCCGGGTGAGGGGTTCGAGGACCGGCTCGGCGGAGAGCAGGAACGTGCCCCAGTGCATGGGGGCCATCCGCCGGGCGCCGAGGTCGAGCGCCGCCTGGACCGCTTCCTCGGGGTCGCAGTGGACGTCGCTGAGCCACCATCGCGGGTCGTACGCGCCGATGGGCAAGAGCGCGAGGTCGATGCCGGGAAAGCGATCGCCGATCCGCCGGAACCAGTGGCCGTAGCCGGTGTCGCCCGCGAAGTGGACCCGCCGCCCCCGGGCGTCGGTCAGGACCCAGCCGCCCCACAACGTACGGCAGGTGTCCAGCAGGCCCCGCTTGGACCAGTGGTGGGCGGGCACGAAGTCGAGGCGCACCCCGCGCAGCCGTGCGCCCTCCCACCAGTCGAGTTCCGTGACGCGGCTGAAGCGGCGGCGGGTGAACCAGCGGCCGAGCCCGGCGGGGACGAAGACCGGGGTGTCCCTCGGGAGCCGGCGCAGGGTCGGCGCGTCCAGGTGGTCGTAGTGGTTGTGGCTGATGACGACCGCGTCCACGCGCGGCAGCGCGCTCCAGGCGACGCCCACGGGGGTGATCCGGGCCGGGGTGCCGAGGATCCTGCGGGACCAGACCGGGTCGGTGAGGACGGTCAGGCCGCCGATGCGGACGATCCAACTGGCGTGGCCCGCCCAGGTGACCGCGACCGTGTCGGCGTCGACCGGGGGCAGGGGGCCGGGCTCGTAGGGCAGCCGTCCGAGGTCGGCGAGGCCTTCGGGGCCGGGCCGCAGGGCCCCTTCGCGGGCGAACCGCGCGAAGGCGCGCAGGCCGGGCAGCGGCGTGGTCAGCCGGTCGGCGAACGACCGGGGCCACCGGCGGGGGCCGCCGAGCGGGGGCGGCGGCGCGGTCGGAGGGAGTTCCTGCTGCCGCGAGCGCCCCCGCCGCGCCTGCTCGTGCGCCTGCTGCTGGGTCACCGAGGGGGCTCCCTTCACCGTGCTTCCGCGCGGAGGTCGTCGAAGGCGGCCGCGCATATGCGCAACGCCCGGTCCACGTGCGGCAATGCCAGGGGGTCCGGTGCGTCCAGAGACGCCAGGCGCTCCTCGGGGGTTGAGCCGAGGAGCGGTCCGGTGGACAGCCGTACGCGCAGCGCGTCGATGGCGTCGCCGAACCGGTGGCCGCCGGGCGCGGGCATCCCGAGGCGGGTGCCGAGGAAGTCCTCCAGGTCCTGGGCGTCGCCGACGCCGCGCGCGGCGAGCGCGGGGCGCAGCGGGCCGAGGTCGACGTAGAGGTGGCGGCCCGCCTGCGGGGGCCTGGCCAGTGCGCCGGCGGCCAGGACGGCGCGGCGCGCGGCGGTGGCCACGCGTGCGTGCAGGCGGACGGTGGCCGCCAGCCGCTCGGTGACCTCGTCCGGTTCGGCCAGCGCGTACGCCGCAGCGGCGGCGGCCGGGGCCGCCAGGGACGCGCCGAGGGCGGTGAGGACGTCGAGAGTACGAGCGCGCAGGGCGGCGCCCTGTGCCGTGAGGGGGAAGCGGGCGAGGGCGGCGGGCAGGCCCGGGGGCAGGAAGGGGCCGCCGAGGTCGCCAAGGACGGTCACCCGCTCGTGGTCCATCTCGGCGGGGCCGATCAGGACGGTGTCGCGGGGGTGGTGCAGGGTGTCGCGCCAGGTCTCGTCGCTGACCACGTGCAGTCCCTCGCCGGCCGCCGCCTCGACGGCCTCGTGCAGCACCTCGGGGGGCGGCACGGTGGCGGTCGGGTCGTCGGCGACGCTGAGCACGAGCAGCCGTGGCCGGCCGCCCTCGGCGCGGACGCGGCGGACGGTCTCCAGAAGGGCGTACGGGTCGGGGACGCCGCCGCACTCGGCGGGCGTCGGCACGTGGTAGACGCCGTGGCCGAGCAGCCGCGCCTGGGGCGCCCACCAGGCGGGGCAGGGGCGCGGCAGCAGGACGTCGCCGCCGAGGGCCGCGGTGAGGGCAAGGAGCAGGGGCGGGGCGCCGGGGGCGGCGACGAGGTGGTCGTGCCCGGCGGGCAGTCCGCGGCGTGACCAGTAGCCGCCCGCCGCGTCCAGGAGGGCGGGGCCGCCGCCGGGGGTCTCGCCGTCGGGGCGGGCGGCGGCCGAGGCGGCGGCGGACGCCACTTCCGGCAGGACGGGCAGGCCCGCCTCCGGCACGGGCGGCCCGTACCGGACGGGGCCGCGGCCCTCGGGGTCCGTCCGCCTCATGCGTACCTCCGTGCACTCTCGTGCCCCTGTCCTGCCCCGTCCGGCGGGTGTGTATCCAGGCCACGGCCGTACGCCCATGACACCGCGCACCCGCCGCTCCCGCCCGCGCTGGCCCCCGGCCGGGTGAGCGAACGGGTCCCCCCGCGCCGTCGCGGCGGAGAGGCCCGGGCGGGTGTGGCCGCCTCCGGTACGGGTGGGACTGGGCCGGCGGAGCAGGTCACCGGGCCGACGGGGGGCATCGGCGCACGTCGTGGAACGGTCAGTCGGCCATGGAGGCCAGTTCACGTTCCAGGCCGCGGCCCTTGGTCTCGACCAGCGCCGCCGCCACCTTTGCGAGTTTGCGGTTCGTCGTCTGGGAGATCCGGCGCAGCACCGCGAACGCGGCGTCCGCCTCGCAGCCCAGGACGTGCATGACGATGCCGCACGCCTGGTCCACGACGGGACGGGTGCGCAGGGCCGTGCCCAGCTGGTCGAGTTCGCTGAGGGCGGCGCGGTAGTACCGGTCGCGCGCGAAGCTCGCCGTGGCGAGGTCGCCGAGGGCCCGCACGGGGCCGTGCGGTACGTCGGCCAGGGCGCCGGGGCGGAAGCCGAACAGGGTCAGGGTGACCGTGAGCCCGGCGCGCCGGAAGGGCAGGGTGACGCTGGACCGCACACCGGAGTCGAGGGCCATCGCCCGGTACTCGGGCCAGCGTTCGTCCCGCAGCAGGTCCCCGGAGTCGACCGGGGCCCCGCGCTCCTCGGCGGCGGGGATGGGCCCCTGCCCCGAGCGCAGCTGCACCGAGACGAGCCCGGCCAGGTCGGGGTGGGTGACGGCGGCGGGGCGCTCTTCGCCGCCGTCGGTGACCGTGGTGCTCGCGCCGCAGCACGCGGGGGCGCAGCGCTTGGCCTGTTCGGCGAGTTCGGAGAGCCTGCGGCCGGGGAACGCTGATTCCGGTCGGAGCAGGTCCGGGTCCGGCAAGGGCGCCATGGGGTGTTCCTCCTCTCCGCTTCGGCTTCCCCTCCCGCCTTCCGGAAAACGGCCCGGGCGATAGGTTCGGCACATGTCTCACACGGAGGAGTTCGGTGAAGAGCTGGCGGATTTCGTGCGCCGTGTCGCCGAATTGAAGTCGGCCCGTTCCGTGCCGCGGGGCGACCTGGGCACAGTGCTCGACGCCGCGATCTTCGAACTCGACCATGTCGCCGACCGGTTGTGGCCCACGTACGAACGTCTCGGCGCCGGCGGTCACCGCGGCGCTGCGTCGGACCGGGACGAGGAGCGGCTGCTGCGGGCCCTCTTCCAGCGGCTGCCCCTGCCGGTGGCGCTGATCGACAGGGAGAGCGTGATCCGGCGGATGAACGTCGCGGGCACGGCGCTGACCGGGGTCCGCGCCGGTTTCGCGGCGGGGCGGCCGCTGACCGGTTTCCTGCTGCACGCCGACCGGGTCGCGTTCCGTTCGCAGACCGCTGCGGTCGCCCGCGGCGAGGGCGACCGCAGCCTCGTCGTCCACTTCCAGCAGAGCCCCGACCTGCCGGTACGCGCCACGCTCACCGCGCTGCGCCCCGGCACCGAGCCGCGCACGGCGGTCCTGGTCGTGCTGCAGCCCGAGACGGCCCGCGCACCGCAGCCGCCGCCCGCGCCGAGGCCCGCCCCCGACCTGGGCGAGGCGACCCGGCACGCGGCCCAGCTCGACCTGGCGGACGCGATGACGACGGCGCTGCTCACGGCCCCCGCCGGCAGCCGTACGGCCGTCCTGGCACGGGCCGCGGCCGTGCTGCACGGACGGTTCGCGGACTGGGTGATAGCCGACGACGGGGCCGCCCGCCCCCGGCGTACGACCGTCCTCGGCCCGCCGGGCGCGCCGGTCGACGAGGTACGGGCGCAGGAGCCTGCGGCGTGCCCGCTGGTGGTCGAGGCGGCGCGCGGCGGCTCGTCGCTCCAGGTGCGCCCGGAGGACCCGGACGCCTTCGGCAGGGACGCGACCGGCGCGCACGTCCTGGTGCGTGCCGAGGTCACCTCCCTGCTGTGCGTGCCGCTCGCCGCCCGCGCGGACGCTCCCCCGGAGGGCGTCCTCACGCTGTTCCGGTGCGGTGCCCGGCCCGCCTTCTCGCTGGCCGAAGCGCGGGCGGTCGATGTGATGTCCCGTCATCTGGCGCTGGCCCTGCGGGGCGCCGACGGGATGTGAGGATGCCCGAGGTCAGGCGGCGTCCCGCAGGACCTGGTCGCGCAGCCGGTCGCAGCAGCGGTTGATCAGCCGGGAGACGTGCATCTGCGAGATGCCCATCTCGTCGGCGATGCGGCTCTGCGTCATGTCGCCGAAGAACCGCATGTACAAGATGGTGCGCTCCCGCTCCGGCAGCTGCTCGATGCGGGGCCGCACGGACTCCCGGTCGACGACGACGTCGAGCGCGGGGTCGCAGCCGCCCAGGGCGTCGCCGAGGGAGTAACCGTCCTCGCTGCCTGTGAGTTCGGCGTCCAGGGAGAGCGCGGTGAAGCTCTCCAGCGCCTCCAGGCCGGTCTTCGCCTCCGCCACGCTCATGTGCGCGTGCTCGGCGATCTCGGTGGTGGTCGGGGCGCGCCCGGAGACGGTCTGCGAGAGGTCCTGGCGGGCGAACCGGACGCGGTTGCGCAGGTCCTGGACGCGGCGCGGCACGTGCAGGGTCCACATGTGGTCGCGGAAGTGCCGCTTGATCTCGCCGGTGACGGTCGGGACGGCGTAGCTCTCGAAGGCGGTGCCGCGCCGCGGGTCGTAGCGGTCGACGGCCTTGACGAGGCCGAGGGCGGCGACCTGGCGCAGGTCGTCGAGGGACTCCCCCCGGTTGCGGAAGCGGCCCGCGAGGCGCTGGGCCATGGGCAGCCAGGCCTGGACGACCTCCTGGCGCAGGGCGTCCCGCTCGGGGCCGTCGTCCAGGTCGACGAGGCGTTCGAAGGCCTCGGTGGTGTCCGGTGCGTCGTCGTGCGGGTGGCGCCCGTTCCTGGCCGGCGCGGCGGTGCTTCCGGGCGGTACGGCGGTGCTCGTGTGGGAACGCATGGCGCGTCGCAACTCCCTTGGGGGTGCCTGGGGATGGACGGTCACCGTGGGAGTGCGTGGACGTCGGACCACGACGGGGACACACCCGGGGACGAGCGATGCGGCCGCTCCCACGGACGTGCCTCCGGTCCGAAGCACTGTTTCTGCGCCTGCCCCGCGTGTGAGGGGCCAAACACCCCGGTTCCGGTCGTAGGTTTCTGACGGGTCCCGCCGGACACCCGGAGGTGACCGCCGATCCCCGATCCCTCCGGAGGGTTCCGTCATGAGCGTCAAGGTCGCCGACCACATCCTGGAGAGGCTGCGCGCCTGGGGGGTCGAGCAGGTCTTCGGCTACCCCGGGGACGGCATCAACGGCCTGCTCGCCGCGTGGGGCAGGGCGGAGGACCGGCCGAGGTTCGTGCAGGCACGGCACGAGGAGATGGCGGCGTTCGAGGCGGTCGGGTACGCCAAGTTCGGCAAGCGCCTCGGCGTGTGCGTGGCGACGTCCGGGCCGGGCGCCATCCACCTCCTGAACGGGCTGTACGACGCGAAGCTCGACCATGTGCCGGTGCTCGCCATCGTCGGCCAGACGAACCGCAGCGCGATGGGCGGCTCGTACCAGCAGGAAGTCGACCTGCACACGCTGTTCAAGGACGTGGCGTCCGACTTCGTGGAGACGGTGACGGTCCCCGAGCAGCTGCCGAACGTTATCGACCGCGCGATCCGCACCGCGTACGCGCGCCGCTGCCCGACCGCCGTGATCATCCCCGGTGACGTGCAGGAACTGGACTACTCGCCGCCGCCGCACGAGTTCAAGATGGTGCCCTCCAGCCTGGACCGCAGCGGCTGGACGGCGCTGCCCTCGCCGACGGCCCTGGAGCGGGCCGCGGAGGTGCTGAACGCCGGCGACAAGGCGGCCATCCTGATCGGCCAGGGCGCGGCCGGCGCGCGCGCCGAGGTCGAGGAGATCGCGGAGCTGCTCGGCGCGGGCGTCGCGAAGGCGCTGCTCGGCAAGGACGCGCTGAGCGACGAGCTGCCCTACGTCACCGGTTCGATCGGTCTGCTCGGCACGCGCCCCTCGTACGAGATGATGCGGGACTGCGACACGCTCCTGACGATCGGTTCGAGCTTCCCCTACGCGCAGTTCCTGCCGGAGTTCGACTCGGCGCGCGCCGTGCAGATCGACATCGACCCGCACATGGTCGGCATGCGCTATCCGTACGAGGTGAACCTCGTCGGCGACGCGCGGGCGACGCTGCGCGAGCTGATCCCGCTGATCGACAAGGAACGCCGCGCGGTCAGCCGCGAGTGGCAGGAGGAGATCCGCGCGAACGTCCGGCGCTGGAACGAGGTGATGGAGCGCAGGGCCGAGCAGTCCGCGGACCCGGTGAACCCGGAGTACGTGGCGCGCGCCCTGGACCCGCTGCTGCCCGACAACGCGCTCATCACGTGCGACTCGGGTTCGGTGGCGAACTGGTACGCGCGTCACCTCACGATGCGCGGTGACATGCGGGCCTCGCTGTCGGGGACGCTCGCCACGATGGGGTGCGGTGTGCCGTACGCGATCGGGGCGAAGTTCGCGCATCCCAACCGTCCCGTCATCGCCCTGGTGGGTGATGGCGCGATGCAGATGAACGGCATGGCGGAGCTGATCACGGCCGCCAAGTACCGCCACCGGTGGGACGATCCGCGGCTGATCGTCGCCGTGTGGAACAACCAGGACCTGAACCAGGTCACGTGGGAGATGCGGGCCATGGGCGGCGCCCCCTCGTTCCTGCCCTCGCAGGCGCTGCCGGACGTGCCGTACGCGGAGTTCGCGCGCTCCATCGGGCTGACCGGCATCCGGGTGGAGCGTCCCGAGGACGTCACGGCGGCCTGGCGGGCTGGCCTGGAGGCCGATGGGCCCGTGGTCCTGGACTTCCGCACCGACCCGGCGGTGCCGCCGATCCCGCCGCACGCGACGTGGGAGCAGATGGAGGCGACGGCGGAGTCGGTCCTCAAGGGCGACGCGGGCCGCTCCTCGATGGTGCGGCAGGGGCTGAAGGCGAAGGTGCAGGAGTTCTTGCCGGGGTCGGGCAAGAAGGGCAAGGCATAGGGGGGCTCGACGCATGGCCCGCCGGGACAGGGGTACTGCGGGCGAAGTCACCCCGGCGAACCTCTGCCGATCTCACGCAGGAAGGGCTCAGCCATGGCCGAATTCGTAAGGGACGTCATGACGCCGGGTGTGGTGGCGGTGCGCCCCGACGCCTCACTCGTCGAAGCGGCGCAGCTCATGCGCGCCCAGGACATCGGGGATGTGCTGGTCGCCGCCGACGGCCACGTCCTCGGCGTGCTCACCGACCGGGACATCGCGCTGCGCGCCGTGGCCGACGGGGCCGATCCGCTGACCGTCAGCGCGCAGGCCGTGTGCACGCCCGACCCCGTGGTGGTGGCGCCCGGGGACGCCGTGGCGGACGCGGTCGATCTGATGCGCGACCACGCGGTCCGCAGGCTGCCCGTCGTGGAGGACGGCCACCCGGTGGGCATGGTGAGCCTCGGCGATCTGGCGCTGGCGCAGGACCCGACGTCGGCGCTGGCGGACATCACCCGCGCCGACCCGGACAGCTGGCCGGGGATCCACCAGGCCTGAGGGCCCGGAATCCACCGGGCCTCGGGGTCCGGCGTCAGGTCGAGGTGGCGAGGCGCAGGGGCGACATATCGCCGGGCGCTGTGCCGGCGGTGGATCCGGGGTTCTCCCGGGTCCACCAGGTGGCGTCGCCGTCCTCGATGTAGCGCAGCAGGATGCCTTCGCGCAGCGCCCAGGGGCAGACGGTCAGCACTTCGAGGCCGGTCAGCTTCATCGCCGTGTGCGCCACCACCGCGCCGGCCAGGCACTGGCTCGCGCGGGCCGCGGAGATCCCCGGCAGCTGCGCGCGCCGTTCGGCGGGCAGCCGGGCCAGTTCCTTCAGGGCGGCGCCCAGCTCCACGCGGCCCAATTCGCGCTGCACGAAGGGGCCGTAGCGGCCCGGTGCGGCGCCGCACAGCCGGGCGAGCTGCTGGAACGTACGCGAGGTGGCGACGGCCGTGTGCGGCATCTCCCAGCGGATCCGCGCGGCCACGTCCCGCAGCTGGTGGCGGACCTGGCGCCGGACCGCCTTGATGTCCCGCTCGCGCGGCGGGTCCTGCCCGTCGAAGAAGTCCCGCGTCAGGCGGCCCGCGCCCAGCGGGAGCGAGGCGGCGTAGTCCGGGAGCCTGCTGCGCCCGAAGGCCACCTCGAAGGTCCCGCCGCCGATGTCGAGGAGCACCAGCGGCCCGGCGCGCCACCCCATCCAGCGGCGGGCGGCGAGGAACGTCAGCTCCGCTTCGGCCTCGCCGGTCAGGGTGCGCAGTCTGAGCCCCGCCCCGGCCTCCACGGCGTCGAGCACCTCGGCGCGGTTCGGCGCGTCCCGCACGATGGAGGTGGCGAAGGCGAAGGGCTCGGCCACGCCCCACCGCTGGGCCTGGACGCGGATGTCGCGCACCGCGTCGACGAGCCTGCGGACCGGCTCCTCGCCGAGCCGTCCGTCGCGCTCCACGTCCTCGGCGAGCCGCAGCCGGCGCTTGACCGTGTGGACGGGCAGCGGCACCTGCCCGTCGGCATCCGCCACGACGAGCCGTACCGTGTTCGACCCCACGTCCACCACGCCCACTCTCATGGCTGGTCGGTTACCCCGATGTGAACAAAAGGAATCGGCCGCATGGCGGGCGCGGGGTCGCAGGTCACGCCCGGCGTCCGACCAGAGCGAGCAGTCTGCTCTGCGCGTCGGCGCCCGGCGGCGGCTCCAGGGGCGGATCGAACAGGCCGCTCTTCGCCAGTTCCGCCGCGTACGGTTCGATCTCCCGCGCGGCGAAGTCGACCAGGTCCCCGGGCAGCGTCTCGTCGGCGCCGATCGCGCGGGACAGGTCCCAGGCGTGCACCACCAGGTCGGTGGTCATCTGGCCGCAGTAGAAGGTGGCGGGGGTCTCGCCGAAGGAGAGGTGGACGGCGCGGTCCAGGGCGCGCGGCGCGCGGAACGCCGCGCGGGAGGCGGCGGCGGCCGTCTCCCAGGCGGCGACCGGGTCGGAGCCGAGCAGGTCGCCGTCGAAGGTGTCGCCGACGTCGTCGACCGTGGCGCCGTCGCGGACCAGCGGCGGCACCCACAGCTGTTCGGACACGAGGTGGTTGACCAGGTCGCGCACGGTCCAGTCGGTGCAGGGGGTGGGCGCCTGCCACTGGTCGTCGCGCACGGCGCGCACCCGGTCGGTGAAGAGGTCGAGCGCCTCGCCGTGCCGGGCCAGTACGGGTGGGCCCGTGCGGTCGTGCGCAGAGCCGGCGGGCGGGTCGGTGCGGTCGTCCGTCATGAGTCCGCGGTCCCCCTCTCCCGCGCGCCCGAGCGGGTCCGCCCGGGGGCGACGGACCGGCGCGGGTGCCGGCGCAGGTACTCGCCCTCCAGTTCCGCCATCCGCTCGTCGTGGGTCCGCAGGGCGTCGTCCGAGCCGTGCAGCAGGGTGGTGTGCCGGGTCCGGTGGATGGCCTCCAGCTCCTTGATGAGCTGCTGGTCGTCCAGCTGACCCGGGTCGACTCCGTTGCTCATGGATCGCTCCTCGTCGCGTCGCTCCGGTGCCCCCCGGGTACCCGCTCGGCGCGTACTACCCCAGGATGCACCGGCTCCGCTCCGGGCGCGCGACCGCGGCCCCGGTGGCTAGCGCGCGCGCTCCACGCGGCGCTCGTCCCAGACCGGCTCCGGGGTCTCGCGCACCCGGCCGTCGCTGCCGAAGACCAGGAAGCGGTCGAAGGAGCGGGCGAACCAGCGGTCGTGGGTGACGGCGAGGACCGTGCCCTGGAAGGCTTCGAGGCCTTCCTGGAGGGCCTCGGCCGATTCCAGGTCGAGGTTGTCGGTGGGCTCGTCGAGGAGCAGAGCCGTGCAGCCCGCCAGCTCCAGGAGCAGGATCTGGAAGCGGGCCTGCTGCCCGCCGGAGAGGCGCTCGAACTTCTGCTCGGCCTGGCCGGTCAGTTCGTAGCGCCGCAGCCGGGACATGGCGGCGCCGCGGTCCTGCGCGTGCTCGCGCCACAGGATGTCCAGCAGGGTGCGGCCCGCCAGCTCCGGGTGGGCGTGGGTCTGCGCGAAGTGGCCGGGCACGACGCGCGCGCCCAGCTTCCAGGTGCCGGTGTGGGCGACCGGGTTCTCGGTGTCGCCGGCGAGCAGGCGCAGGAAGTGCGACTTGCCCGAGCCGTTCGAGCCGAGGACGGCGACGCGCTCGCCGTAGAAGACCTCCAGGTCGAAGGGTTTCATCAGGCCGGTCAGTTCCAGGTCCTGGCAGGTCACGGCGCGTACGCCGGTGCGGCCGCCGTGCAGGCGCATGGTGATGTCCTGATCGCGGGGCGGCTCCGGCGGCGGGCCCGCCTCCTCGAACTTGCGCAGCCGGGTCTGCGCCGCGTGGTAGCGGGAGGCCATCTCATGGCTGACGTCGGCGGCCTGGCGCAGGGTGCGCACCAGCTTCTTCAGCTGCTCGTGCTTCTCGTCCCAGCGGCGGCGCAGCTCCTCGAAGCGGGCGAAGCGCTCCTTGCGGGCCTCGTGGAACGTCCCGAAACCGCCGCCGTGCACCCAGGCGTCGGCGCCGCCGGGGCTCTGCTCGACGCTGACGATCTTCTGCGCGGCGCGGGCGAGCAGCTCCCGGTCGTGGGAGACGAACAGGACGGTCTTGCGGGTCTCCCTGAGCCGCTCCTCCAGCCAGCGCTTGCCGGGCACGTCGAGGTAGTTGTCCGGCTCGTCGAGGAGCAGCACCTCGTCAAAGCCGCGCAGCAGGGCTTCGAGGACCAGGCGCTTCTGCTCACCGCCCGAGAGGGTGCGGACCTCGCGGAACTGGGCCTTGTCGTAGGGGACGCCGAGGGCGGCGGTGGTGCACATGTCCCACAGGGTCTCGGCCTCGTAGCCCCGCGCCTCCGCCCAGTCGGACAGCGCCTGGGCGTAGCTCATCTGGGCGGCCTCGTCGTCGACCGTCATGATGGCGTGCTCGGCGGCGTCCACGGCCTTCGCGGCCGCCCGGATCCTCGGGTGGGAGACGGAGACGAGCAGGTCACGCACGGTGCTCTCGTCGCGTACGGAGCCGATGAACTGCGGCATCACGCCGAGGCCGCCGCTGACGGTGACGCTGCCGCCGTGCGGCTGGAGCTCGCCGGAGATCAGCCGCAGCAGGGTGGTCTTGCCCGCGCCGTTCGCGCCGACCAGGGCGACGACGGAACCCTCGCCGACCCGGAAGGAGACATCACCGAGCAGCGCCCGCCCGTCCGGCAAGTAGTACTCCAGGTGCGCGGCTTCCAGATGTCCCATGGTCGGGATTGTCCGTGCCGGGACGCCGTCACGGCAAACCGGTTTCGCCGGCGGCGGTGGCGGCGACCTCGGCGGGTACCCGCAGCGTATGAGCACAGATGCCTCCCCCACACCCCCTGACGGCCTGCGGGCCCGGCTGCTGGCCCTCGACAGCCGTGTCTTCGAGGCGGTCGCCTCCCGGCACTGGCCGGGGGGCGACCGCTTCCTGCCCCCGCTGAGCCGCAGCGCCAACCACGGGCTGCTGTGGTTCGCCGCGGCCGGGGCGATCGCGGCGACCGGTACGCCAAGGGCCCGGCGCGCCGCCGTGCGCGGGGTCGCCTCGCTCGCGTTGGCCTCGGCGACCATCAACACGCTCGGCAAGCGCTCGGTGCGCCGGGCCCGGCCGCTGCTCGACTCGGTGCCGCTGATGCGGCAGCTGAAGCGCCAGCCCATCACCACGTCCTTCCCCTCGGGCCACTCCGCCTCGGCGGCCGCCTTCGCCACCGGGGTGGCGCTGGAGTCGCGGGCGTGGGGCGCCGGGGTCGCGCCCGTCGCGGGGGCGGTCGCGCTGTCCCGCGTCTACACCGGCGTGCACTTCCCCGGCGACGTCCTCGCGGGCGCCGCCCTCGGCGTGGGCGCCGCCTTCGCGGTGCGCGGCCTCGCCCCGACCCGCACCCAGCTGCCGGCCCCGGGCAGGCCGCGCGCCGACGCCCCCGCCCTGCCGGGCGGTGCGGGCCTGGTGCTGGTCGCGGAGGCCGGGGCCCGGGTCGACGAGCGCACGAGGGCGCTGCGGGAGGCGCTGCCGGGCGCCGAGGTCGTCGTCTGCGCACGCGCCGACCTGGCCGCGGAGCTGGAGAAGGCGGCGGGCCGCGCGCGGGCGATCGGGGTGTGCGGCGGTGACGGCTCCGTGAACGCCGCCGCCGGCGTGGCCCTGCGGCACGGCCTGCCGCTCGCGGTACTGCCCGGCGCCGCGCCGGGGCACTTCGCGTACGACATCGGCGTGGAGGAGCCGCGCGACCTGTGCCGTGCCGTGGAGGCGGGCGGCGCGGTCTCGGTCGACGTGGGCCGCTTCAGCGCGGTGGACCCGGCCGCCGCGGGGACGCGGACCGAGGGGATCTTCCTCAACACCTTCGGCGTCGGCGTCCACCCGGAGCTGGTCCGCCGCCGCGACCGCTGGGCCCACCGCCTGGGCGAGCGGCCCACGGCCGTCCTCGCCGCCCTGCGGACGCTGGGTTCGGCGCCGGAGCCGATGACCGCCGAGGTCCGGGGCCGCCGGCGTCCGCTGTGGCTGCTCGTCGCCGGCAACGGCACCCACCACAGGTTCGGGCTCGGCCCCGGCCGGCGGCTCGACCTGGCGGACGGGCTGCTGGACGTGCGGCTCGTGCACGGCGGCCGGACGCACGGCGCGCGGCTGCTCGCCGCCGCCCTCACCGGGCCCGCGCTCCGCTCCCCCGCGCACGCTGCGGTGCGGGTGCGCGAGCTGCGGGTGGACGACATCGCCCCGGGCACCGTGGCGGCGTACGACGGTGAATTCACCGAAGTACGGGGGACGTTGACGCTCGACAAGCTGCCGGAGGCGCTGACCGTCTACCGCCCGCTCCCCGCCACCGACTGACCGGCGGACGGCCCGCCGGTTGACCACATAGTGATACGCGGGTCTCATCATTCGGCATGGCGGCGTACGGTTCGGCGTACCGCGGCACCATCCGCGACGAACCAGGAGGAGTTCCGCCATGCCGAAGGAGACCGCCGTCTACACCCACGGGCACCACGAGTCCGTGCTGCGTTCCCACACCTGGCGCACCGCCGCCAACTCGGCCGCGTACCTCCTGGGTTCGCTGGAGCCGCACATGAAGGTCCTCGACATCGGTTGCGGGCCGGGCACCATCACCGCCGATCTGGCCGAGCTGGTCCCGGACGGCCACGTCACGGGGGTCGATCACGCGCCGGGCATCCTCGCCACGGCTCGCGCGACCGCCGCCGAACGGGGCCTGGACAACGTCGACTTCGCCGTCGCCGACGTACACGCCCTGGACTACCCCGACGACACCTTCTGTGTCGTGCACGCCCATCAGGTGCTCCAGCACGTGGGCGATCCGGTGCGGGCGCTGAGCGAGATGCGGCGGGTGTGCAGGCCCGGCGGTGTCATCGCGGTCCGCGACGCGGACTACTCGGCGATGACCTGGTATCCCGGCTCACCCGTGCTGGACGACTGGCTGGACCTCTATCTGCGGGTGGCCCGCGCCAACGGCGGCGAGCCCGACGCGGGCCGCCGCCTCAAGTCCTGGGCGCTGGAGGCCGGTTTCACGGACATCGCCGCGAGCGCCGGCACCTGGTGCTACTCCTCGGAGGAGGAGCGCGCCTGGTGGAGCGGGCTCTGGGCGGACCGCACGGTCGCCTCCTCCTACGCCGAGCGTGCGGTGACGACAGGCCACGCCGACGCGGAGCAGCTCGCCGACATCGCGGCGGCCTGGCGGGCGTGGGGCGGCCGCAAGGACGGCTGGTTCGTAGTGCTGCACGGCGAGATCCTCTGCCGCAAGTAGCGCCGCCACGCGCGTCGGCGCGTCAGTCCCGGGGCAGCAGCGGGCCCAGCGGTCCGAGGTCCAGGTTCAGGTCCTCGGGCCGCAGCCCGTAGCGGTCGCGCAGCTCGGCCATCCGGTCCTCCAGGAGCATCAGGGTCAGCCCGATCCGCTCCTCCTGGTCCTCGCTCAGGTCGCCGGTGTCGAAGCGGCGTACGGCCTGGCGCTCCATGAGCTGGCGCAGCAGCTCGATAACGGTGAGGACCAGCTTGACGAGGTCCCGTTCCACCGTGTCCGGGTCCAGGTCCATCCGCTTGCGCTCGGCCCCGCCCGGGTCCGCGAGGTCACCGGTTTCCATGGGTCACTCCAATTCCGGCCACGGTGAGGGCACTTGCTCGTTCACCGAGCTGATCAGGGCGTTCAGGTCGATGCGTACGAGGTCGACATCCGCGATCCGCAGCGTGATGTCCCCCTTGATGACGACCCCGCCCGCGAGAAGGCGGTCGAGCAGGTCGACCAGGGCTATTTCCCGGCGCTCGACGACCGTCATCGCGGGCGCTGCGTTCCCGCGCCGGCCGACTTCCCGGTGCCCGGCTCGTCGGTCCCCGGGTCGTCTGCGCCCGGCTCGTCGGCGGTGAAGGAGTAGGCCGCCCAGGGGCCCGTCAGCTCGACGCGCAGGTCCGAGGAGTCTCCCTGGTCGTCCTTGGTGCCGTCCACCAGCTCCACGAACTCCTCGGAGTGCGCGCGCGGCACCAGGTAGGCGGCGTTGAGGATGTTCCGCCCGGGCGCCTGGGAGAGGGAGGAGTTCTGCGGGGCGTGCAGCCGGGCGTCGTCGGCCCGCCGGGAGAGCTTCTCGTGCAGGTTCCGGGCGAAGGCCTCGGCCCGCTGCCAGCCCTCCTCCTGGGCCGTCTGCCGGTTGCGCCGCTGGCGCAGGTAGTCGCGCCCGGAGCGCGGCTTGTCGGGCGCCGGCGTCTGCGTCGCACCCTCCTGCGCGGGCTCCGCGCTCTCCAGGTGAACCTTGACGCCCCACTCCACACGGCCGTCGATCCGCTCCAGCACCCGCCGAAAGCGGTCCGCGCCCTCCGTCAGCATGGCGCGTACGCCGCTGTCGTCCCGGAAGACGGTCCCGAGCCGCAGCGGCAGCGGGCAGGTGACGCTGGTGAGCGCGGCGATCACCCGCTGGTGGGCGCGGGCCGTCTCGGAGAGCCAGTCCAGGTCCTCCAGGTGCCTGCGCAGCGGCTCCTCGGCGAAGTCCCGCTCCGGCACCGGCCCCACGAGGGCGACGAGGCCCTCGTGGGCGAGCTGCCGGGGCGGCACGCCGCCGACCCCGGTCAGGTCGGCGGCGAGCGGCGCGTCCAGCGGACGGCAGACCGCGTAGACGTAGCGCAGTTCCTCACTTGCGAGGCTCACGTGACTCCTCCTCGGCGGGCTCCAGGGTGCCCTGGGCCTCCAGCTCCTCCAGCCGGCGCCGCAACTCGGCGTTCTCCTGTGCCAGTTCCTTGTGGCGGGCCCCGGAGGAGAGCGCCGGGTCCTGCTCCCACCAGTCGATGCCCATCTCCTTGGCCTTGTCGACCGAGGCGACGATGAGGCGCAGCTTGATGGTGAGCAGTTCGATGTCGAGCAGGTTGATCTTGATGTCACCCGCGATGACGATGCCCTTGTCCAGGACCCGTTCGAGGATGTCGGCGAGGTTGGCCCCTCCGCCGCTGCTGCCGTAGGGGCCGGGCAGTCCGCCTCCAGGGGTGGCGGTCATCGACGGCTCCGTCCGGCGTCGGCGGACTCGCGCCGCTCGTCGTCGACGTCCTCATCGTCCCCATCGTCTTCGAGGTCGTCGTCCTCGTCCTCGTCCACGATCTCGGCGTCCTCGACCTCGTCCTCGTCGGACGCGTCGGCGTCGGACTCGGCGTCGTCGTCGGACTCGGCGTCGTCGTCGTCGAGTTCGTCGTCGTACTCGGCCTCGGGCTCGCCGTCGTGCTCCTCGTCGAACTCCTCGTCCTCTTCGTCGGGGTCGTGGTGTTCGTCCTCGGGCTCGTCGTCCCGGGGCTCGCCGTCCTCGTCGTCCTCGCCGTCCTCGTAGTCGGCCTCGGGCTCGTCCTCGTACTCCGCCTCGGGCTCGTCCTCGCGGTCGTCGTCGTCCTCGTCGTACTCGGCCTCGGACCGCGGCTCGTACTCGTCCTCGGGCCCCTGGTCCTCGGAGCCCTCGACCTCGTCGGTGTCGGCCTCCTCCTCGGCCACGGCGTCCTCATGGGTGCGCACGACCTCGCCGTCGCGGATCTCGCCGCGCCAGCCGTCGCTCGCCTCGCCGCGCATCGAGATGTGCCGGGCGAAGTTCTTGAGGTCGAGGCGTGCCCTGCGGCCCTGGGCGCGCCAGATGTTGCCGGTCTTCTCGAAGAGACCCTTCGGGTAGTACTCGATGACCAGCAGCACCCGGGTGAGGTTCTCCGCGAGCGCGTGGAAGGTCACCACGCCCTTGGTGGACCCCTTGGCACCCTCCGACGTCCAGGTGATCCGCTGGTCCGGCACCTGCTCGGTGGTGTGCGCCTTCCAACTGCGACTGGACCAGAAGACCTTGAGCTTCCAGTCGGTCTCCGTGTCGTTCGCCGCCGTGGCGCTCTTGACGCCCTTGGTGAAGGTGGAGAACTCCTGGTACTGCGTCCACTGGTCGTACGCCTCACGGACCGGGACGCCGACGTCGACGAACTCCAGGATGACCGTGGGCTTCTGGCCCCCGCCGCCCTTCTTGCGCTTGCCGCCGAGCCCCTTCAAGGTGTCGGTCACCTTGTCCTTGAGGTGGCTGCCGCCCAGTTCGAGCGCGCCGCGCACCGGGCCCTTGCCCTCGGCGAGCTTCTTGCCGGCCTGCGCCGCGAGCTTGCCGAAGCCGGGGCTCTTGCCGTCCGCGATGTCGTTCAGCTTGACGGTGGCGTCGCCGAGGCGGTGGCCCACGCCGACGAGCACGCGCTCGACCTGGGCCATGAGGTAGGCCTGCGCCTCGTCCTTCAGGCGGTCGGCGGCGGGGCTGCGCGTGATGTTGCTCAGCGGTGACTCAGCCACGGTCGCCTCCCTTCGCCCTGCCGCCCGAGGCGGTCCTGCGGGCCGCGGACGTCGTCTTCTTCTGGGCGGTCTTGCTCTGAGTGCTCTTGCTCTGGGCGCTCTTGTTCTGGGCGCTCTTGTTCTGAGCGGTCTTGCGGGCGGTGCTCTTCGCGGGGGCCTTCTTCGCGGTCGCCGCGGTCTTCTTCGCCGCCGACTTCGGGGCGGACTCCTCGTCCGTCTTCGAGCCGGCCCGCGACCCGGACTTCCGCGCGGCGGGCCGCTTGGCCGCCGTCGTCCTGCGCCGCCGCGGCGCCTCGTCCTCGTCCCGGTCACCCTCGTCCCGCTCGGCGCCGTCCTCGGCGTCGGAATCCTCGTCGTCCTCGTCCCGGTCGGTGCCCTTGACGTCGTCGGGCACCACACCGGCTATCCGGTCCTGGACGCCGAGGGTGCGGTCGTGCAGACGGTCGGCGAGACCTTCGAGCTGCCGGTTCAGGAGCGAGCCCGTGGCCGCCTTCCCCACGCCCCGCAGGTCCTGGCGCAGCTGATCGCCGATCTCCTTGAACTGCGGGTTGTTGTCCAGCTGCTGAGTCACCAGTGACCCCAGCGCCTTCGGGCTCAGGTTCAGCCGCTTGCCGGCGACCATCGTGCCCACGGCGAAGGCGAACTTCGCCTTCTTCGTGCGGCCGAGGACGTACCCGGCGCCCACGGCGAGGCCCATTGCCAGTCGGTTCATTGTCTGAAGTCCTGTCCTGTGCTGTGCTGCAGCCGGTCGAGGAGTTGGTCCTCGGCCTGCTCGAACTCGTCCTCGTCGATCTCGCCCGCCTCCAAGCGCTCCTCGAGGCGGGCGAGTTCCCGACGGATGGACGAGGGGTCGTAGTACTGCCGCTCCGCCTCGTCGACCACTTGCCGCAGCACCCACATGGAGCCGCGGGCCGGGGCGAGAGGCAGCATCAGCAGTTCACCGATCAGTCCCATTCCGTCACTTCCGTCACGTCCGTCACTCCGCGGGCTGAGCGGATCCCGGGTCGACGAAGCTGTACGGGGGCAGCGGGCCGTGCACCTTCAGCTCCAGGTGCGGCTGGGCCGTGCGCAGCTCCTCCACCGCGGTGAGCAGGCCCTCGGACGACTTGCGGCTCACCAGGAAGGAGATGTTGGCGAGCCAGCCGGTGCCCTCGGGGCCCTCGGCGACCGCTTCGGCCGCCGGTTCCAGGGCGCGCCGCACCTCGACGCCGTCGCTCGCCTCCCGGGCGCGCACGGCGGACGTGACCGCCTCACCGAGCTTCAGCTTCTGCTCGTGGCTGCCGCCGCCCTGGCGCTGGCTGGCCTCCACCATGGCGCGCAGCTCCGGGTTCTCCGCGAGGACCTGGTGCAGTACGGCCTGTTCGTTGTGCGAGGCCTTCACGTTGTACTCGACCTTGCCGTCGAGGGTGCGCAGCCGCTCCGCGTAGTGGTCGGCGCGCTCGCCGAGCACGGACACGACGGTGTCGTCGTCCGGGGCGAGGCTGCCGAAGCGCATCGGGAGCACGGAGCCCGCGGCGCCGGCCTCCGACAGCACGTTCTGGTGCGCGAGCAGGTCGCGCCGCTTGGGCTTCAGATCTTCGGGGGCGTCGCTCACGATGGCGGCGAGTTCACCCTGCTTCAGGATGCGCACGGGGCACGCCGGCTTCCCGATGCCCTCCATGCCGTCGGGCAGGGCGGGGTGGGAGCTGTGGGTGATGCCGTAGACGTAGGTGGTCACTCCTTCTCCTCCTTTCGGCGGGAGGTGGTGGAGCGCCGGGCGCGGGGACGTTCCTCGCTCTGGCGCTGGCCTTCCTCACGGGACTGCTTGAAGGCGTCCGATATCGTCTCGGCGGCTCCGGAGAGCGCGCCCTTGGACTTGCCCTTGGCGCCGGACTCGGTGATCTCGCCGACCAGGTCGGGCAGGCCCGGGTCCTTCTTCGGCCCGGATTCCAGGTCGAGGCGGTTGCACGCCTCGGCGAACCGCAGATAGGTGTCGACGCTCGCGACGACGACACGGACATCGACCTTCAGGATCTCGATGCCGACCAGTGAGACGCGGACGAAGGCGTCGATGACGAGTCCTCGGTCGAGGATGAGTTCCACGACGTCGTACAGGCCGCTGGAGCCGCCCCCGCCGCCGGACTGTTGTGCCGGGACCACGGTCATACCGACTGAGCCTCCTTGGTTGGTGTACTGGTGTGCTGTGTGCGCTCGGTGTGCTGGTGTGCCCTGCTGTCGGTGGTGCCTGTGTTACCTGCTGTGCGGGTCCGAGCGTCCGCGCTCGTAGCGGCGGACCCGGCGGTAGCCGGTCAGCTCCCCCTGCGGGTCGAGCCGCACCTCGTAGCTCGCGAGCAGGCTCATCGTGTCGGGAACACGGGCCAGTTCGAGCACCTCGATCTCCAACAGCCAGCCCTCTTCGGTGCGTTCGAAGGACGACACCGATTCGGCCGTCATGCCGGTGAGTTCGGCGAGCTGGGTCTGAGCGGCCCGTAGTGCCGCCATGGGGCCCGGCAGTTCGTCCCGCGTGCTCTGCTCGGCCTCCGCGTCCTTCTCGTCCTTCGTGTTCTCCTCGTCCGTCTCGTCCTGTGCGGAGTCGGTTGTCTTGGAGTTTGTTGTCTTTCGTGACGTATTGGCCATGTTCACCTCCCGATACGTGTGTCCCGGCGTCCCTTGGCCAAACCTCACCGGTCCGCATCCCCCGGCGGGGGGTGGTGTCCACCCTGGTCGGGAGGGTGGCTGGCCCCACCTGGATCCGGGGGGCGGCGGGCGTGTCCTTCGGCGTCCCGACCGGGAGGATCGATGTCACCGATCAGCGATCTCCCCGTCAGTGAGGCATGCCATGACGCACAGCCCGGGCGCGCACCGAGCGCTTCCTCCCCGGAACCGTCCCCGCCCCCGGCCGCGCTCCCCGGAGCCGCGGCCGCTGCTGCCGCGCGTGCTTTCCGGGACGGACGAGCCGCCGGCCCCCGCCACCGTGCGCGCTTCCTTCGCGCTCTGGCTGACGGCGGTCGCCGCGGGCGTCTTCGAGACGGTGCTCGCGGTGATCCGCGCCGTGGCCGAGGGGGACGCCTCCGCCGGCGTTCTCACCGGCGGTCCGGCGCTGCGCGTGGCCGGGTACGCGGCCGCCGTCCTGGTGGCGGTACGGATGCGCCGGGGAGGCGGCTGGGCGCGGGCGGCCCTGGTGGGGGCGGCCGCCGTTCTCGGCACGCTCGCCCTGATATCCGAGCCGGATGCATGGCCGACCGACGGGCAGGGCATCGGCGAGACCCTGCGGAACGTGGACGTCGTGGACGTGCTCTTGGGCGGCAGCCGCGTACTGCACCTCGCGGCCGTGGTCATGGCGGTGGCCCTGATGTTCCGCCGCTCCGCGAACGCGTGGTTCAGGGCGGGGCGGTGAAGCGGCGTCCCGCGGGTCACCGCACCACCCACCGTCACCGGGGCACTGCCACCCCGCCCGGCGTCACCGCACCACCGCCTCCTCCACCAGCATCCGTGCCGCCGCCGCGATCGACTGGGCGTCGATGCCCGCCGCGCGCAGCTGCTCCTCGGGCGAGGCCGAGCCGGGCATCGTGCGGACCGCGAGGCGGACCAGGCGCGGCACCGGGCCGCCGTCGGTGAACGCGTCGAGGACCGCGTCGCCGAGGCCGCCCTCCGCGCGGTGGTCCTCGACGGTGACCAGGCAGCCGGTCTGCTGGGCCGCCTCGCGCAGGGTGCGCCGGTCGACGGGCTTGACGGAGTACAGGTCGATGACGCGCACCGGGATGCCCGCGTCCTCCAGCAACTCGGCGGCGGACAGCGCCTCGTGGACGGTCACCCCGGCGGCGACGAGGGTCAGCCGGTCGGCATCGGAGGAGCGCAGGACCTTGGAACCGCCGATGGGGAACTCCTCGCCGGGGCCGTAGATGACGGGCGTGTCCCCGCGTGACGTACGCAGGTAGCGCACCCCCTCCAGGTCGGCCATCTGGGCGATGAGCCGACCGGTCTGGTGGGCGTCGCACGGGTAGAGGACCGTGGAGCCGTGCACCGCGCGGAACAGCGCCAGGTCCTCCAGGCCCATCTGGGAGGGGCCGTCCTCGCCGATCGCGACGCCCGCGTGCGAACCGACGAGGTTGATGCCGGCGCCGCTGATGGCCGCCATCCGTACGAAGTCGTAGGCGCGGGTGAGGAACGCCGCGAACGTCGAGGCGTACGGCACCCAGCCGCGTGCGGCCATGCCGACCGCGGTGGCGACGAGTTCCTGTTCGGCGATGTAGCACTCGAAGTAGCGCTCGGGGTGCTCCTTGGCGAAGTACTCCGTCCTGGTGGAGTCGCCGACCTCGCCGTCGACGGCGACCACGTCGCCGCGCGCGCCGCCGAGCGCGGCGAGTGCCTGGCCGTAGGCGTCACGGGTGGCGACGGTGTCGCCCACCTCGTGGCGGGGCAGGTCCAGGTGGCCGGTGCGCTCGGCGTGCGGGGCGCGTGCCGCGGCCGGCTTGCGGACCTCCACGTGCGTGTCGCGTACGCCGCCCAGCTCCTCGATCGCCTCGTCGGCGTCCGGCAGCGGCTTGCCGTGCAGGCCCTCGCGGTCCTCGATGGAGGAGACGCCCTTGCCCTTGAGGGTGCGGGCGAGGATGACGGTGGGCTGCCCGGCGGTGGAGGCCGCCTCCTGGAAGGCGCGGTCGACGGCGTCGATGTCGTGCCCGTCGGTCTCGACCACGTGCCAGTCGAAGGCCCGGAAGCGGTCGGCGTACGCCTTCAGGTCCCACCCGTGGCGGGTCGGGCCGCGCTGGCCGAGGCGGTTGACGTCGACGATCGCCGTGAGGTTGTCGAGGTGCTCGAACCCTGCGTGCTCGGCCGCCTCCCAGATGGAGCCCTCGGCCAGCTCGCTGTCGCCGCAGAGCACCCAGACGCGGTAGGGGATGCGTTCGAGCCGCTTGCCCGACAGGGCCATGCCGACGCCGACGGGCAGGCCCTGCCCCAGCGAGCCGGTGGCGACCTCCACCCACGGCAGGGCGCGGGGCGTCGGATGCCCCTGGAGGCGGCTGCCCTCCTTGCGGAAGGTCAGCAGCTCCTCGTCGGTGAGCGCGCCCGCCGCCTTGTACGCGGCGTAGAGCAGGGGGGAGGCGTGGCCCTTGGAGAGGATGAAGCGGTCGTTGCCGGGGTGGTCGGGGCGGTCGAAGTCGTAGCGCAGATGGCCGCTCAGGAGGACCGCCATCAGGTCGGCGGCGGACATCGAGGAGGTGGGGTGCCCGGAGCCGGCGGCCGCCGCGGCACGGATGGAGTCGACGCGCAGTTGTTGGGCGAGGGCGGCGACGTCCCCGCTGGCGGTTGCGTTACCGGTCGGTGCGTTGCCGGTCGGTTCGCTGCTGGTCATGGGGTCTCCTTGTGGTGCGGGGCCTCCTGGTCGCGGAGGTCCTTGCGGGAGCGAGCGGTACGGCCTGGCCCGGCAGTGCGGCGCCCAGGAGCCAGTCTGCTGCGGCGTGCGCGCGATCGCCCGGCACGGCCGCCCGGTGGGGTCGGACCGGCGCCGAGGTCAGCCGGCCGGGGGCCGGTCATGGGCGTCGGGTACCCGTGGGCCACGGAGCGTAACGGCGGGCCTGCGCGCACCGGCGCGCGCGACAACCGTTATCCATGTGACGCACGACACACCGTGATGGGATCATGTCCTGGGTAGGGGCCGTGTGATCGCCTGGGTCCACAGCCCGGGAAGCACCACCAGAACCACGGAGGTACCCATGTCCTCGAAGCGACGTCGCAAGAAGAAGGCCCGCCGCAAGAACGGCGCGAACCACGGCCGCCGTCCCCAGTCCTGACGACGGGTGACGGTGGGAGGGCGGTACCGGACGGTGCCGCCCTCCACTGTGTCCGCCCCCCGGCCGTCGCGGGGGCGCACTCGCCGGAGACGGTGGCGAGGGGGCGGGCAAGCATGAAATCGTTGCGGGGCCGTTGGCCGGTCACAGAGGTGGGGGCGTTGCGAACATGGAGATCCTGGGAACCACGCTGCGCGTCTGCGTCGAGGACCTGGAGTCCTCCGTCGCGTTCTACGAACGGCTGACGGGCGCCACGGCGATGCGCTTCGAGCGCGGCGGCGTGTCCGTGGCGGCCGTCGGCTGCTTCCTGCTGATGAGCGGCCCGGAGGAGGAGCTGGAGATCCTGCGCAAGGTCTCGGCGACCATCGCGGTGCGGGACGTGGACGAGGCGTACGCGGTCCTGGGCGCGTCCGGTGCCCGCGTCATCGCGGGGCCCGTCCCCACGCCCGTGGGCCGCAACCTCATCGCGATGCACCCGGACGGCGCCGTCTTCGAGTACGTGGACCGCCGCGCCGCCACGCCCTGACCCGCGACGGCGCTCCCCTGCTTCACCGCTTCACCCCGAAGAGGCCGTCGGCTCCTTCGGCGGCCGCGTCCGGAAGTCGTAGCGCGCCGGAACCGGCTCACCGCCCGTGGCCGCCGTCCACAACTCGCCGAGGATCTCGGCCCCCTCCCGCAGGTCCGCCGGTTCCAGACCCGCGTCGAAGAGGGCCCGCACCCCCGCCCTGTCGCCCTCCGCACCGAGGAGTTGGGCCTCCAGGAGGCGGAAGCGGCCTTCGGCGCGGGTGGCTTCGTGGAGGCGGTCCCACACCGCGCGGGCCGCTGCCGGGCGGCCCGCGGCGAGCAGGACGGACATCGCCTCCCGGCCGAGCGCCGCCGTCGCCGCCGTCCAGGTGGCGCCGTCGTCGCGCCGCTCCCGGCACAGGTCGTCGAAGGCCTCCTCGTACCGGTCCGCGGCCCGCTCCAGGTTTCCTTCGGTGCGGTCCGCCACGGCGAGGCAGCGCAGCAACGGCCAACGCGACGAGGCCCGTTCCAGGCCGCGCTCCCAGCTGCGGACGGCCTGTGCCCGGTCGTCGGCGTGCCACTGGGCCACTCCCAGGTGGTACTCGGCGTGCGGGTGGGCGGGCGCGGTCTCCAGCATGTCCCGCCAGTGCCGCGCGACGAGGGTCGGGCCGGGCGGCGCGGCCTCGCGCGGCTCGGGCACGGCGCCGCTGCGCAGCAGCTCAAGCCACGGTGCCTGCCGGGGGCCGAGCGTCGACTCCTCGAAGGGCGTGCCCGGCAGCTTGTACCCGGCGCGCAGCACTTCGAGCGCGCCCCAGCCGGAGCCCACCGCGAGCACCTCCCCGGGCTCGGCGTCGGCGCGGGTCAGCCAGGCCTCGTGGGCGGCGTCGACGGCCTCCCTCGGCAGGGCGGCGGCGAGCCGCGCCTCGGCCTCGCCCCGCGCGCCCGCCCAGTCGCCGTGCACGAGGTCGGCCGGCGCGGACAGGGGTCCGTACGCCTCCAGCCAGCTCAGCTCGGACTCGGCGTCCAGCCGTACGTGCTCCAGCTGCGTACGGGCCAGGCCCGCCTGGATCTCCGCGTAGCCGCCGGTGCCGGGCTCGGTGAGCCATTCCTGCCAGCGCCGGCCGCCGGCGCCGGTGCCCCAGACGAAGAGCTTGCGTCCGCGCAGGAGGTCGGTGGAGGTCTGGACGAGCCCGTGCCCGTCCTCGTCGAGTGCGGCGATCCACCGCCGGGCCCCGTCCGGTACGTCGTAGAAGTAGTCGGCGGAGTACTCACTGCGCAACGGGTAGGTGCGGTCGGCGCCGTCGCTCTGCGGCACCGGCACCCGCCGCAGCTCGCCCGGGCAGGACGAGCGCCACGCCGCGTCGGCGGGGACGAGCACCCGGCGGTCCTCGGGCACCGCGATGTTCGACCACCAGAAGACGGGCGCGGGCCTGTCGTGGGGATTGCGCACCCGCACCCCGACGTGCAGGAAGTCGGAGTCCTCGGGCAGCCACAGGTCCACCTGGAAGGGCAGGTCCCGCAGCCGTTCCCACTCCCACAGGCGCAGCATCTCGCCGCCGTCGGGCGCGGTCACGCGGGCGGCGTGCACGGGCGCGCAGGACAGGGTGCCGTGTCCGGTGGCGCCGATGTTCCACTCGATGCCGCCGGAGGTCCACGCGCCGTTGAGCGCGAAGCCGGCGGGCTGCACGACGGGGTTGCGGTAGAGGAGTTCGCAGCCGGTGGGCTTGTGGAAGAGGGAGTGGACCCGGCCGCCGTACCCGGGCAGGACGGTGGCGCGCAGCCGGTCGTTCTCGATGACGAGCGTGTCGAGCCGCGTGTCGGTCCGCTCGCGCCCGTACCCGTCGAGGACCCGCACGGGCAGGATGTCCCGCAGCGGCTCGTGGCCGATCTGCCGCGCCATGTCGCGGGGCAGCCCCTCTTTGGCGCGCTCCTCCAAGGTGCGTGCCTCGCGCAGGAGGCACAGCGGGGGCAGGGGGTTCTCGGGACCGGTCGGGGCGACCGGCAGGGCCAGGGCGGCACGGCGCACGGTGGTCTTCACGCACGCCATGGAACACGGTCGGGGCGGCGCCGACCAGGGGTTCTTCGGGTCAGGTTTGCGCGAAGGGCGGTGCGGGGCTCTCGAGCGCCGCCACGAGCAGGTCGGCGAGCAGATCGCCGGCCGTGCCCTCGGGGTCGAGGTCGGGGTCGTAGATGGTGAGGTTGAGGCCCACGCAGCGCGAGGACTCCAGCAGGGGGCGCAGCAGCGCGAGGAGTTCCTCGGGGTGCAGGCCGCCGGGGTCCGGGCTGTCGACGGCGGGCATCACGGTCGGGTCGAGGACGTCGGCGTCCAAGTGCACCCAGTAGCCTTCCAGTTCGGGAGCCTCCAGGGTGCGTACGGCGGCGCGGGCGAGGTCGTCGGCGCCCCGCTCCCTGATCTCCCCGACGGTGGCGTGGGAGATGCCCAGGGCGGTGAACTCGGCGCGGTCCTCGTCCTCGTCGCGCATCCCGAAGATGCGTACGTCCTCGTCGCGCACATAGGGCCCGAGCCCCTCGATGTCGGTGAGGTCGCGCTGGCCGCGTCCGGTGGCCAGGGCCAGCTCCTCACCGCCCGCGGCGCCGATCCGGTCGGAGTTGCCGGGGTGGCGGAAGTCGGCCGAGCCGTCGACGGACACGATCCCGTACCGTCCGAGGCGGCGCAGGGCGAGCGCGGCCCCGAGCTGGATCGAGCAGTCCCCGCCGAGGACGACGAGGAAGTCACCGGCGCGCACGTGCTGTTCGACGCGGTCGGCGAGTTTCGCGGTGTACGCGGCGATGGCCTCCGCGTTGAAGACGCCGTCGCCCTCCCGCCAGTCCCCGAGGTCGTAGCGCGGTGGCACGACGACGCCGCCCTCGACGGCGCCGAGGCGGCGCAGGACGCCGCGCTCCCGCATGGCTCCGGCGAGCTTGTGGCAGCCGGGGACCGTGCCCGGGGCGGGCGGGCGGAGGCCCAGGTTGGAGGGGGCGTCGACGAGCACGATATTGCGCATGCGGGCCATCCTCGGCGACGTACCCTGCGTTGTTCAACGGGTTTGGCCGGCCGTCGGCCAGGCACCCGGCACGAGAAGGGGCGCGAACGACATGGGCACGCAGCACACCTACCGGGTCATCGTCCGGGGCACGTGGGACCGGCTGACGGAGGCGTCGCGCGACACGCTCCTGGCCGAGGTGGCGGAACACGGCCTGGCGCAGATGAAGTTCACGCCCGAGGGCACCCTCACCTACGACCGCGCGCTGAAGCACTTCTCCCTGCGCTACGAGGTGCTCTGCGACGCCGAGGACGGCGAGGAGATGGCGGGGGCGCTCGCCGAGGAGCAGGCGGAGAACCTGCTCGGAGAGCTGGGGCACGGATACAAGGCGCTGCGTTCGACGGTGACGGACATGGACACGATGAAGATCAACCGGAAGCCGTCGCGCCGCTGATCCCGTCGGCCGGCCGGGGCATGTCGTCCGTGATGGCCCAGCGTTCGTGGTCGCGCCAGGCCCCGTCGACGTGCAGGAAGTCCGGCGAGAAGCCCTCCAGGCGGAAGCCGGCGCGGCGGACGAGCGCGATCGAGGGAGCGTTGCCCGGCTGGATGTTGGCCTCCAGGCGGTGCAGGCCCAACTCCCCGAAGGCGTAGGTCATGACGAGGGCGAGCCCCTCGCTCATGAGGCCCCGCCCGTGGGCGTGCGCGAAGGCGCCGTAGCCGAGGGCGGCGCTGCGGAAGGCGCCCCGGACGATGTTGTTGACGTTGATGAACCCGGCGATGGCCCCGCTGTCGCGCTCGCACACGAGGAAGCCGGCCCGGTCCGGGCTCTTGTGGAGCGCCGCCGTATACGCGCGGTAGGCGTCGTCCGTGGCGGGCGGGAACAGCCAGGGCCGGTGCAGGTCCCGGCTCTCGCGGGTGCGGGCGGTGAATTCGGCGCGGTCCGCGTCGGCGAAGGGGCGGATGCCGACGCGGGGGCCTTCGGCGAGCCAGGTGGGTGTACGGGGCATCGGGCCACGCTACCCGCAGTGCGGCTTTCTCACCTGCGTCTCCCGCTGAGGTAGGCCCCGCACAGCGCACCGATCAGCCCCGTGCCGAGCAGGGCCATCCACAGGGGCATGGTCACTTCGGGGATCAGCAGTCGGATCTTGGTGCTGCGGGTGTTCTCGAAGACGAAGACCAGGGCGAGGACGGCGACCGCGGCGACGGCGATCCTGGCCGGCGTCATCGGCCCGCCGCCCGAGCCGCCGCCCCGGGAGCCGCCCGTGGAGGTCTTGGGGCTCATGATGTGCACCCTTCCGTCAGAGGTACGTCCGCCCTCCCCCGGTACCAGCATGGGCGGCCACCCGCAGTTCGCGCGCGGTGGGCGGGGCCCCGGGGTGGGGCGGTGGGCCGTGCGGGTGACGGGGGGATGGGGGTCCGGGCGGGCGGCACCTGACGGTTACTGGCCAGTAGGGGCAGGGGTGTCCACCCGGGCGCCTCAAGACAGCGCCGGCGTGTCCAAGGTCAACGTCCGCGCGTCCGCGTCCAGTTCGCCGGCCACGCCGAACGGTACGGTCAGCGCCCCTTCGCAGTGGCCGAACCCGAACTCCTCGACCACCGGCACACCAAGACCGCCGAGCCGGTCGGCGAAGAGCCGGTGCAACTCGTCGCGGGGCCCGCACTCCTGCCAGGAGCCGAGCGCGATCCCGGTGACGCCCGCCAGCCGGCCCGCCCGCAGGAGCTGGGTGAGGATCCGGTCCAGACGGTACGTCTCCTCGCCGACGTCCTCCAGGAACAGCAGGCCACCGCGCGCCGCCGCCCGCGCGCCGGGGGTGCCGAGCTCCGCGGCGAGCAGGGAGACGCAGCCGCCGAACGTGACGCCTCGGGCCCGGCCGCCCACGAGGGCCTTCGCGCCCGCCTTGGCGGTGATCACCCGGGCCGCCTCCGGGGTGAACAGGGTCGTGCGCAGATGTTCCTGGGCGTCCGCGCTCTTCAGGAAGTCGGCGGCGGCGGTCATCGGGCCGTACAGCGTGGCGATGCCGAGCCTCGTGGCGAACGCCTCGTGCAGCGCGGTGGCGTCGCTGTAGCCGAGGAACACCTTGGGCCCGGCCGCCCGCAGCGCGGCCCAGTCCACGAGGTCCACCATGCGCTGGGCGCCGTATCCGCCGCGCGCGCAGAAGACGGCGGCCACACCCGGATCGCACCACGCCCGCTCCAGGTCCCGGGCGCGGTCGGCGTCGGCTCCCGCCAGGTAGCCGAAGTCCCGGTGTCGGTCCAGGACATGGGGCAGGACGAAGGGGTCCAGGTCCCAGCCGCGCAGGATGTCCAGGCCCGCCTCGATCCGGTGCTCCGGGACGGGCCCGCTCGGCGTGACGACGGCCACGCGCGCGCCGGGCACCAGGCGCGCGGGCCGTATGAGCGCCCTCACTTGCCGAGCTCCAGGGTCGGCACCGGGTCGGCGAGGTCGAGTCCGAACACCTGGGCGTAGAGGGAGAGTTCCGCCTCCAGGGCGCGGACCATCGTGTCGGCGCGGCGGAATCCGTGCCCCTCGCCCTCGAAGGCGAGGTAGGCATGGGGGATGCCGCGCCCCGCCATCTTCGCGAGGAAGCGTTCGGACTGCGCGGGCGGGCAGATCACGTCGTCCCGCCCCTGGAGGAGCAGGAAGGGCGCGGTGACGCGGTCGGTGTGCTCCAGCGGGGAACGCTCCGTGTACCGCGCGGGCTCCTCGTCGAGCGGTCCGACGAGGGACTCCAGGTAGCGCGATTCGAGGTCGTGGGTCTCCCCCGAGGCGAACGCCATGAGGTCGAGCACCGGGTAGCTGATCGTCCCGCAGGCGTAGACGTCGGTGGCGGCCAGGGAGACGGCCGCGGTCCAGCCGCCCGCGCTGCCGCCGCGGACGGCGAGCCGGGAGCGGTCGGCGGTGCCCTCGTCGGCCAGGGCGAGCGCGACGGCCGCGCAGTCCTCGACGTCGACGATGCCCCACTGCCCGCGCAGCCGCTCGCGGTAGGCGCGCCCGTACCCGGTGGAGCCGCCGTAGTCGACCTCGGCGACGCCGATGCCGCGCGAGGTGAAGTAGGCGATGGCCAGGTCGAGGACGAGCGGCGAGCGGTCGGTGGGGCCGCCGTGCGCCCACACCACGTAGGGCGGCAGCTCGTCGTCGGGGGCGACGTGGCCGGGGTGGTGCGGCGGGTAGACGTGCGCGTGGACGGGCCGGCCGGCCGGGCCGGTGAAGGTGCGGATCCGGGGTTCGGGGTAGTACGCGGGGTCCACCGGGTCGCTGTGGGCGGCGCCGACGACCCGGGCGTGGCCGGTGCGGGTGTCCAGCTCCACGACCTCGTACGCGCTGCGCGGGCTGGCGGCGACGCCGAGCACGCGGGTGCCGTGCGCGGCGACGGTCGGGGCCCACTCCGTCCAGGGTCCGGCCGCGTCGACGATCTCGCCGGTCTCGGGGTCGAGTATGCCGAGGGCGGTGGCGCCCTTGCCGTGGACGACGGCGATCAGTCCGCTGTCCAGGGGCGTGAACCAGTTCAGGCCGGTCTGCCACAGGGGGCCCGCGAACTCCTCCTCGCGCGGGCACAGGGCCTGGACCTCGCTTCCGGTGTCCGGGGCGGCCCGGTACAGGTTCCACCAGCCGGTGCGGTCACTGGAGAACAGCAGCCGCCCGTCCGGGGCCCAGGCGACCTGGGCGACGGACTCCTCGGAGCCCCCGGCGAGGACCCGGGGTGCCTCGAACGTGCCGTCGTCCCGCACCCGGGCGAGCACCAGGTCGGTGCCGTCCCACGGCATGCGGGGGTGGTCCCAGGCGATCCAGGCGGCCCGGGTGCCGTCGGGCGAGAGGCGCGGGCCGGTGACGAAGCGGTGGGCTCCGTCGGACAGTTCGCGCACCGCGCCGCGGTCCTCGGCCGCCGATCCGTCGAGCGGCACCGCGACGACGACCCGGCGCACGTCGGTGGCCGCCTCGCCGGTGAACTCCTCCAGGACGCACCACACTTCGCCCCGGTCCGGGCGCAGCACGGGGTCGGCCCAGCGCAGCCCGCCGCCCACGGCGGACAGCGGGGTCAGCGCCCGGGGCGCGGCGTGCGGGGCGTCGGGTTCGTAGGCGTACAGGCGCTGGTCGGCGAAGTTCGCGAAGACGAGCAGCGGCCCCTCGGGGCGGTCGGCGCCGGCCCAGGGGCGGCCGCCGTACTCGACGACGCGGCTGCGCACGTTCCACGGCGGGGACAGCACCGAGACCTCCGTGCTGTCGGGGAGCCGGCGCATCAGCGCGCGGCGGCCGCCCTCGGTGGGCCTGGGCTCGGTCCACCACGCCTCGGCGCCGACGAAGCCGACGTACCCCGGGGCGCCGTCGTGGGCGGCGGCCAGCTCGGCGTCGATCGGTGACGGCCATGACCCGTAGGCCCGGTTCTGCATCATGTCTTGTACTTCCCCCATGGTGTTCCGGTGGTGTTCCCGTGTGTTCCGGGCCGTTTTTCCTAGGCCGTGCGCAGAAAGCGGTCGAGGACGCGGACGCCGAAGTGCAGCGCGTCCACCGGGACGCGCTCGTCGACTCCGTGGAAGAGCGCCTGATAGTCGAAGCCCTCCGGTGTCCTCAGCGGCGAGAAGCCGTAGCCGGTGATGCCGAGCCGCGAGAACTGCTTGGCGTCCGTACCGCCCGACATGCAGTACGGCACGACGTGCCCCTCCGGCGCGAACTCCTCGACGGCCGCCCGCATCCGCGCGTACGTCGGCGAGTCGACCGGCGCCTGGAGCGCCACCTCGCGGTGGTGGAACTCCCAGTCGACGTCAGGGCCCGTCAGCAGGTCAAGCGTGTGGCGGAACTCTTCCTCGCCGCCGGGCAGAAAACGGCCGTCCACATAGGCCACGGCCTCCCCGGGAATCACGTTGACCTTGTAGCCCGACCGCAGCATCGTCGGGTTGGCGCTGTTGCGGACCGTCGGTTCGACGAGCGCGGCGGTCGGGCCGAGCTTCTCCAGGAAGGCGTCGACGTCGAAGCCGGGCGCCTCGGGGTCGGGCTCCAGGCCGTAGAGCGCGGCGAGTTCGACCATGCCGGCGCGCACGGTCGGGGTGATCCGCACCGGCCACCGGTGCTCCCCGATACGGGTGATGGCGGCGGCCAGCCTGCTCACGGCGTTGGCGCGGTTGACCTTGGAGCCGTGGCCCGCCGTGCCGCGCGCGGTGAGCTTGAGCCAGCCCGTGCCGCGCTCCCCGGCCGCGATCGGATAGAGCTGGTTGCCCCGCCCGTCGTGGAAGGTGAAGGCACCCGACTCGCTGACGCCCTCCGTGCAGCCCTCGAAGAGCGCGGCGTGCCGGTCGGCGAGGAACCCGGAGCCGTCGGCCGCGCTGGCCTCCTCGTCGGCGGTGAAGGCGACGACGACGTCCCGCCTCGGCCGCACCCCGGCGCGCGCCCAGTGGCGTACGACCGCGAGGATCATCGCGTCCATGTTCTTCATGTCGATGGCGCCCCGGCCCCAGACGACGCCGTCGCCGATCTCCCCGGAGAACGGGTCCACGCTCCAGTCGGCGGCCTCGGCGGGGACGACGTCGAGGTGGCCGTGGACGAGCAGCGCGTCGGCGCCCGGGTCCGTGCCCTCGACGCGGGCGACGACGTTCGTGCGGCCCGGGGTGCGCTCCAGGAGCGTCGGGGTCAGGCCCGCGTCGGCGAGGCGCTCGGCGGCGTACTCGGCGGCGGGCCGCTCGCGGCAGTCGCCGGCGCCGCGGTTGGTGGTGTCGATGCGGATCAGCTCGGAGGTGAAGGTGACGACCTCGTCGAGCGCCCGCGCGTCCACCTGGTGCCCGGGGTGCGGCTCCTGGCCCTGCTCCTGGTGCTGGCTAGCCATATTGTTCCTCCACGGCGGCGGAGGCGATCGTCGTAACCGCCTTGAAGGTACGGATCCCCTCGTACATCGTCCCGCTGTCGTAGGCGGCCTTGCGCTCCCCCGTACGGCGCACTCCCGGCACGACGGTCACGGCCATCGCCAGGTGCTCGGCGTCGAACTCGACCTCGACGGTGAACGGGCCCGCCACGACCGGTGCGTGCCGCACGGCGAGCGGGGCCGCCCCCTTCGCCGCGGCGCGGATGTCGGCGGCGGTGCGGGCCGGGGTGCGGCAGACGGCGGCGTAGCGCGAGACGTGGTCCTTGACGGCGACCTTCAGCGCGCCGGGCGCGTAGCCGAGGGCGTCCTCGCAGGTCAGGTCGTCGCCGGTGACGAGCACGACGGGGACGCCGTACTCGGCGACGACGTGCGCGTTCAGCAGCCCCTCGCCGGCGCGTACGCCGTTGACCCATACGCCGGTGATCTGGTTGGCGAGGTAGGTGTGCGCGAGGACGCCCTCCATGCCGGCGCCCGTGTGGTAGCCGAGGAACGCGATGCCGTCCACGTCACCGTGCTGCACGCCCTCGACCATGGAGAGCGACTTGTGGCGTCCGGTGAGGATCTGGGCCCGCTCGTCCAGCTCTTCGAGGAGCAGATTGCGCATGGTCCAGTGCGCTTCGTTGACGAGGACCTCGTCGGCGCCGCCGTCGAGGAATCCGAGCACGGCGGCGTTCACGTCCGAGGTGAACATCTTCCTGCACCGCTCCCACTGCGCGGTGCCCGGCAGCACGTCGGCCGGCCAGGTCACCCCGGTCGCGCCCTCCATGTCGGCGCTGATGAGGATCTTCACAAGCTTCCACCATCCCCTCGGGTCGGAGCGGCAAACCGTAGGGCAACGGCGCAGCGCGAGTGTAGAGCCAGAGGGTGGGGCCGCGGCGGACGCGGGTATGCCTTGCCCGCCCGTGTACGCACCACCCGTCTACGCAACACCCGTATGCGCAGCCCATGTACGCGCCACCCGTATACGCACCATCCGTGTACTCACCGAAGGAGCCATCGTGCCCGAACAGCCCCTCCTGGTCCTGGATCCCGCCGGGGAGGACCACCACGCCGAGTACGAGGCCTTACGGGCCCGGGGAGCGGCCACCCGCGTGGACGTGCTCGGGGTGCCCGCCTGGTCCGTCAGCGACCCCCGCCTCCTCAAGCGGCTCCTCAACAGCCCCGACGTCTCCAAGGACGCCCGCGCCCACTGGCCGGACTTCGCCGAGGCCGTGCCGGACTGGCCGCTCGCCCTGTGGGTGGCGGTGCACAACATGTTCACCGCCTACGGCGACGACCACCGCAGGCTGCGCCGCATGGTGGCACCCGCGTTCAGCTCCCGGCGCGTACAGGCCATGCGCCCCGCCGTCGAGGCGATCGTGGACTCGCTCCTCGACGATCTCGCGGCCCGGCCCGCCGGGGAGGAGGTGGATCTGCGCGAGGCGCTTGCCTACCCGCTGCCGATCGCGGTGATCGGCCGGCTCATGGGCGTCCCCGACAGCCGGCGCGAGAGCTTCCGCGGCCTGGTCGACGGGGTCTTCTCCACCACCCTCAGCACCGCGCAGGCCGCCGCGAACACCGCCTCCCTGTACGAGGCCCTCGACCGGCTCATCGCGGCCAGGCGCGCCGATCCCGAGCCGGGCGACGACATGACCTCGCTGCTCATCGCCACCCGCGACGAGGAGGGCGACGGCAGCGGTTTCACGGACGCCGAGCTGCGCGACACGCTGCTGCTGATGATCAGCGCCGGGTACGAGACGACCGTCAACGTCATCGACCAGGCCGTCACCGCCCTGCTGACGGACCCCGGGCAGCTCGCTCACGTGCGGGCCGGGCGGGCCGGCTGGGAGGACGTCGTCGAGGAGACCCTGCGGCACGAGTCGGCCGTCAAGCATCTGCCGCTGCGCTTCGCCGTCGCGGACATCGCCCTGCCGGACGGGCGGACGATCGCCCGGGGCGAGGCGATCCTCGCCTCCTACGGCGCCGCGAACCGCCACCCCGACTGGCACGGGCGAACCGCCGACCGCTTCGACGCCACCCGCCCCTCGAAGGAGCACCTGGCCTTCGGGCACGGCGTGCACTTCTGCCTCGGCGCGCCGCTGGCCCGTCTGGAGGTGGCCACCGCGCTGCGGTCGCTCTTCGAGCGGTTCCCCGACATGGAACTGGCGGTCCCCCACGAGGACCTGCGACCGATGCCCTCGCTCATCAGCAACGGGCACCGGGCGCTGCCCGTGCGGCTGGGGTGATTGCGGCGATTGGCCGTGATGGCAGTGATTGCGGTGATCCATGTTTACGCGGCGGCGAAGCGGTCACACGCATGGACAGCACATGATGTCGATGCCAAGGAGCGTGAGCGGACCATGACCGCCAACGAGAAGGCCAAGGCCAAGACCGAGCAGGCGACCGGCGCCGCAGCGGAGGCCGCGGGACGCGCCGTGGGCAACGAACGCCTCACCGCCAAGGGCCGCGCCGAAAAGGTGAAGGGCGACGCCCGGGAGGCCAAGGAGAAGACCAAGGACGTCGGCAAGGGCATCGCCAAGGACTGATCGCCGTACGACGTCGACGCCATCGGGCGGCCCTCTTCGGGGGGCCGCCCGATGGCGTTGCCGACGCCCCCTGGCGCGCCGGGTGACCCCTACCTGTGGCCAGATCCTTGCGACCCCTGGCGATCTGGCCACTCGTCGACCCGCCGCCGCGCACCGCACGATCGAGGGCATGAAGGTTCTCTGGATTTTCGCCCACCCGGAACAGCGCTCCCTGAACGGCTCCCTGATGGCCGAGGGGCTGCGCACACTGGACGCGCTCGGCCATGAGCACCGCGTCTCCGATCTGTACGCCATGGGCTGGAAGGCCGTGGTGGACGCCGACGACTTCAAGGACGCGCCGCCCGGGCGCCTCTTCGTGGGCGCCGAGCAGGAACGCTCGTACGCGCGAGGAGAGTTGGGCGACGACATCCGCCGCGAGCAGGAGAAGATCGCCTGGGCGGACGCACTGGTCTTCCAGTTCCCGCTCTGGTGGTTCGGTCCGCCCGCGATCCTGAAGGGCTGGTTCGACCGCGTCCTGGTGCGGGGCTTCGGCTTCGGCCTCCAGGGCTCCGACGGCCGCACCCGGCGGTACGGGGACGGCGGGCTGGCCGGGAAGCGGGCGCTGATCGTCACTTCGGTGGGCGCCCGGGAGTCCGGCTTCGGCCCGCGCGGCATCCACGGGCAGCTGGAGGAAGTGCTGTTCCCCTTGCTGCACGGCACGTTCTGGTACACCGGCATGGCGGCGCTCCCGCCGTTCGTGGTGTACGGCGCGGACCGGCTCACGCGGGAGGGACACGCCCGCGGTGTGGCGGCGCTGCGCGAGCGCCTGCGGACGCTGGGCACGACGGCTCCGCTGCCCTACCGCCACGAGAACGGCGGGGAGTACGACGAGGAACTGGTGCTGCGACCCCGGTTCGCCCCGGACCGGTCGGGGGTCGGCGTGCACCGCTGAGCGGGGGCCGCCCTCAGTCGAGGTCGCCCCGCGTCGGCAGATCGCGCGCGCCGATACGCAGGTGCTCGATGTGGTAGACGGCCTCGTCGAGGAGCTGCGCCACGTGGTTGTCGTAGAGGCTGTAGACGATGCGCCGCCCCTGCCGCGAGCCGGTGACCAGGCCGAGGGCGCGCAGCAGGCGCAACTGGTGGGAGACCGCGGACTGTTCCATGCCGACCGCCTCGGCGAGCGCGCCGACCCCGCACGGCCCCTGGCGCAGCTTGGTGAGGATCATCAGCCGGGACGGGGTGGCCAGCGCCTGGAGGGTCGCGGCGATGGTGGCGGCGGAGTCCGCGTCGAGGTGCGTCGCAGGTGTGGTCTTGCTGTCGACTCCGTGTCCCATGGGGGCAATCCTACTGGGCGCGCACGTTCCCTCGGCGTATACGTGAAGACCTCTTCATGTGTTCCGCTATGGTGGGTCCCGCCGCGTCCCGCGGCGCGCGACGACCCCGACCACGAGGTGTGCTCCGATGTCTTCCGCTCTGGTGGGCGACCGGCCGACCCCGGCCCCCTCCCCCGCCGTACCCGCACGGGCGCGGCGCACCCGGCTGCTCGCCCTGCCCGAGGTGCGCTGGGCGGCGCTGGCCACGGCCGCGTTCCTGCTCGCGTTCCCGCTCGACCTCGCCGGGGCCCCCGCCTGGGCATGGGGGCCGCTGTACGCGGTGTGCTACGCGGCCGGCGGCTGGGAGCCGGGCCTCGAGGGGCTCCGGGCGCTGCGGGAGCGGAGTCTGGACGTCGATCTGCTGATGGTGGTCGCGGCTCTGGGCGCCGCCGCCATCGGGCAGTTCCTGGACGGCGGGCTGCTCATCGTCATCTTCGCGGTCTCCGGCGCCCTGGAGGCCCTCGCGACCCGGCGCACCGCGGACTCGGTGCGCGGCCTGCTCGACCTCGCCCCCGCCATGGCGCTCCGGCTGCCCCCGGACGGCGGCGACGGGGAGCGGGTGGCGGCGGACGCGCTGCGGGTCGGCGACCTCGTTCTGGTGCGGCCCGGCGAGCGGCTGCCCGCCGACGGCACCGTGCTCGACGGCCGCAGTGAGGTCGACCAGGCCACCATCACCGGCGAACCCCTGCCCGTCACCAAGGAGGCCGGCGACGAGGTGTTCGCGGGCACCCTCAACGGCACCGGGGCGCTGCGCGTGCGCGTGGGCCGCGACCCGTCGGACTCCGTGCTCGCCCGCATCGTGGCCATGGTCGAGGAGGCCAGCGAGACCAAGGCGCCCACCCAGCTGTTCATCGAGAAGGTCGAACAGCGCTATTCGGTGGGCGTGGTGGTGGCCACGCTCGCGCTGTTCGCCGTGCCGCTCGCGCTCGGCGCCGCGTTCACCGGGACGCTGCTGCGGGCCATGACCTTCATGATCGTGGCCTCGCCGTGCGCGGTGGTCCTCGCCACCATGCCGCCGCTGCTCTCCGCGATCGCCAACGCGGGACGCCACGGGGTCCTCGTCAAGTCCGCCGTCGTGATGGAGCGGCTCGGCGCGGTCACGAAGGTCGCCCTGGACAAGACGGGAACGCTCACCGAGGGCACGCCCCGCGTCACGGACATCCGGACGCTGCCGGGCACGGACCTGACCGGCGACGAGGTGCTCGCCCTGGCGGCGGCCGCGGAGCACCCCAGCGAACATCCGCTCGCCCGCGCCGTGGTCGCCGCCGCCCGCGAGCGCGGGCTGCCGCTGGAGGGCGCGCACGACTTCGCCGCCGCTCCCGGGCGCGGCGTCCGCGCGCTCGTCGCGGGCCGCACCGTCCAGGTCGGCAGCCCCGAGCGGCTCCTGGCCGACGAGGCCGCCCGTACGTCGGTCATGCCCGCGTACGCCTCGACGCGCGCGGCCGGGGGCGGCAGCGCGGCCGAGGGCCGGGACGGGAGCGGGGGCGCGGCGGACGACGGGGACGGCGGGACCCTCGTCCTCGTCGTGGTCGACGGCGTTCCCTCGGCCCTTCTGCGCCTCGCCGACCTGCCCCGGCCGAAGGCCGCCGAGGCCGTCGCCGGGCTGCGGGAACTGACGGGCCGCACCCCGGTGTTGCTGACCGGCGACACCCCGGCGGCCGCCGCCGCGCTGGCCCGAAAGACCGGGATCGACGAGGTGCGGGCCGGGCTCCTTCCGCAGGACAAGGCAGCGGCCGTACGGGAGTGGCAGGAGCGGGGCGAGCGGGTCCTCGTCGTCGGGGACGGCGTGAACGACGCGCCCGCGCTCGCCACCGCGCACAGCGGCATCGCGATGGGCAGGACCGGCTCCGACCTGAGCCTGGAGACCGCCGACGCGGTGGTGGTGCGGGACGAACTCGTCGCCGTGCCCGCGGTGGTGGCGCTCTCCCGGCGGGCCCGGCGCGTGGTGGTGCAGAACCTCGTCATCGCCTCCGTGTGCATCGGCGCCCTGGTGGTCTGGGACCTGGTGGGGCATCTGCCGCTGCCACTCGGCGTCGCGGGCCACGAGGGGTCCACCGTCCTGGTCGGCCTCAACGGGCTGCGCCTGCTGCGCCGTTCGGCGTGGCCCCGTGAGGACGGCCCGGCCGACGGCCGCCGCTGAACCGGTGGGCCCGCTCTGGTCCGGCGCGGGCGCCGCCCTCGCCGAACCGTTCGGACCACACGCTCAGCACGGGGACGTGGTGGGGAAGCTCAGCGTCCGGTAGAGCGTCACGCCGCCCGCCAGCTCCCCGCACGCCTGGGCCGCCGCCGTCACGCGGCGCGTGTACGCGGGGTCCGTGGCGTCGAGCAGGATGCCCAGGGTCGTACCGCTGTGCCCGACGGCCACGCCGAGGCCGCCGACCTCGCGGCAGATGTCTCGCATTGGGTCCAACAGGGCCTTGTGGCGCAGGCGTTGGTTCATCAGGGCGCTGCGGGTCGCGATGCGGCCGACCCGTGCGAGGTCCCGGCCGCGCACGGCGTCGGTGAGCCGCGCGAGCAGGTCGGCGTAGGCGCGCCGGTCGGCCGGAGTGAACGGCTTGGGGATGCGGTTGAAGTCCACGGTGTCGACCGATCCGCCCTCGTCGACGCCGACCACGGCCATCGCCGGCAGCGACCCGAGGACCGCGCGGAGCCGCACGCTGCGGTGGTGGAAGGCGACGATCGCCGGGTAGAGCACTCCGTCGGTCGGTTCGATGCGGGACAGGAGCCGCTCGATCCGGGCGGGCGGCAGGGCGACGCCGAGCGCCCGGCCGACCGCGCGCGCGGTGGCGACGAGGTCGGCGGAGGAGCTGGCGAGCCCTTTGCCCTCGGGGATCACGCTGTCGAGGGTCAGCGATCCGCCGTGCGCGGAGCGGGCACGCACCGGCGCCAACTCCGCGATCATCTGGGCCAGTCGGAGTGCTTTCGTCTTGTGCCGGGGCCAGACCTCCAGCTCCCCGGAGGGGGACTCCCGCCGGAAGGTGGCCATGGTCCAGCGGGCGACGGGCAGCGTCACGAGGAAGTCCCCGTCCTCCTCCGGCAGCACGCCTTGGAGCAGCTCGCCGAAGGTGCCGAACGCGGTGCCCACGCCCGTACCCGCACCCACGCCCGTACCCGTGCCCGCCCACGGCGCCGGCGGTCCCTGCCGCGGCAGGCAGGCCCTCGCTCCGACCTCTTGGGACAGCTTCACGCGACTCCTCTCGACACGGCGGGCGCGCACGGCGCACCGCTCCTCATGGACCAGTGCGGCGACCTTACCCGGTCTTGACAATCATTTTCATCTAGTGTGATGCTCTCGGCGTTCCGGGGAGCCGCACCCACCCCCGGCCTCTCCAGCTCTCACATCCCTACCGGGGGGTCCCGTCATGCACGCCCACATCGCCGAAGCGGTGAAGAAACCGGATCTCATATCCCTCGCACCCGATCTGGCCTGTCTGCGGTTCGAGACCATGAAGATCTACTCGGCTCTCGGCGCCGTCCGCCACCTCCTCGACACCGGTGCCGTGCGGCCCGGTGACACGCTCATCGACAGTTCCAGCGGCATCTACGCCCAGGCCCTTGCCCTCGCCTGTCACCGCTACGGCATGAAGTGCCACATCGTCGGCTCCACGACCGTGGACCGCTCGACGCGGGTGCAGCTGGAGATACTCGGCGCCACGCTGGAGCAGGTCGCGCCCTCCAAAAACCTGCGCCTGGACCAGGAGTCGCGGGTGCGCCGCATCGCCGAGATCCTGGCCGCCAACCCCTCGTACCACTGGATGCGGCAGTACCACGACGCGATCCACTACCACGGCTACCGCGAGGTGGCCCAGTCGCTCGACGAAGACCTCCCGGCCGGTCCCCTCGCGCTGGTCGGGGGTGTGGGGTCGGGCGCCTCGACCGGGGCCCTCGCCACCTATCTGCGCGAGGCCGGGCGGGACGTGCGGCTCATCGGCGTCCAGCCCTTCGGCAGCGTCACCTTCGGCTCCGAGCACGTCGCCGACCCCGACATGATCATCGCCGGGATCGGCAGCGCCATCGAGTTCCGGAACGTACGGCACGAGCTGTACGACCGCGTGCACTGGGTGAACTTCGACAGCGCCGTCTGCGGGGCGGTCTCCCTGCTGCGCACCGGCGGCATCTTCGCCGGGCTCTCGGCGGGCGCCGCCTATCTGAGCGCGCTGTGGGAGCGGCGCGGGGACGGCTCCCGCACCTACGTCTTCATCGCCGCCGACACCGGACACCGCTACGTCGAGAGCGCCTACGCCCACCACGAACAGGCGCCGGACATCGACACGTTGAAGCCGCACGAGGTCACCTCGCTCGACGACCTGCGCCACCCGTGGTCCACCACGGCCTGGCCGCCCCACAACCCCTGAATTCCCTGAACCCCCTGCATCCCCTGCACCCCCTGCACCCCCTTACCGACCCGCGATCCCGGGAGAGAACCCACCCATGTCCCACCCCGCGCCCCGCTCCGTCGCGGAGCTCACCGAGGCCGTCCTCGCGGGCGAGTACGGCCCCGACCCCGCCGAGCTGACCGTCACCAGCGCGTTCTGGCTCTACCACACCACCCGGCTGGCGGGCGGCGACGTCACGTACCACAACCACTACCTGCTGCTGCGGGTCGGCGACGCCTTCGGGGCCTGCTCCTTCGAGGCGGGCGAACTCGCCCCGCGCTTCTGCGAGAACGCCTCCGGCCACCCCCTGGACAAGCTCCTGCGCGACGAGTCCACGCCGGTGCGCACCGCCGCGCTCGACGCCTATCTGGCCCGGGTGCGCCCGCACCGCGACGCCGAGGACGCCGAACGCGTCATGCTGCCCACCGGTATGCCCGAGGTCCGCGCCGAGGCCCGGGACGCCGCCGTGGCGGGGCTGCTCGACATCGGGCCCGGCGCCAAGGTCGCCCTGATCGGCGTGGTCAACCCGCTCGTCGCCGCGATACGCGAGCGGGGCGGCGTCTGCCTGCCCTGCGACCTCAACCTGCGGACGACCGCGTGGGGCGAGCCCGTCAGCGACGACATGACCGAGGTCCTGGCGAAGGCCGACGCCGTGGTCGCCACCGGTATGACGCTCGGCAACGGCACCTTCGACCTGATCCTGCGGCACTGCGTGGAGCACCGGGTGCCGCTGACCGTCTACGCCCAGAGCGGCAGCGCCGTCGCCCGCGCCTTCCTCGGCGCCGGCGTCACCGGGCTGAACGCGGAGCCCTTCACCTTCTCCCAGTTCAGCGCCGACCCCACGCCGATGTACCGCTACCGGGCCGCCCTCGCGCCGAACGGAGCCACGGCGTGAGCGTCGACGCCCGCAAGGACACCCCGGCCGGCACCGGGGAAGCGGTGCCGGGCGACCTGCGCATGGCCCGCGCACTGTGGCCGGTACTGCTCGCCTCGGCGGTCGGACTGCTGCCGTTCACCGTCTTCAGCACCTACCTCGTGCCGATCGCCGACGGGGCGGACACCGGCGTCGCCGCGATGGGCGGCCTGCGCGGACTCGGCGGGCTCGCCGCACTCCTGGTGGGCACCGCGCTGGCCCCGCTGATCGACCGGGTGCGCAAGGAGTGGGCGGCGGCCGGCGCCCTCACCGCGCTCGGCCTCTCGGCGGCGCTCGGCGCCGGCGGCGACTTCGTCCTGCTCGCCGTGTTCTGCCTGCTCATCGGCGCGAGCACGGCCGTCCTGAACCCGGCGCTGACGGCCGCCGCCGCCGACCGCTTCGGCACCGGCAAGGCCGCCGGACGGGCCGCGACCCTGGTCACCGCCGTCCAGTCGATGACCGCCATGCTCGCGGCGCCCGTCATCGCGCTGCCCGCGCTGTACTGGGGCTGGCAGGGCGACCTGCTGGGCGTGAGCGCCGTGTCGCTGCTGCTCGCGGTCGTCTTCGTGGCCCGGGGGAAGCGGACACCGCCGAGCGACACGCCCAACGCCCAACGCCTCGGCTACCTGGCCTCGTTCAAGGCGCTCGCGGCGGTGCGCGGCGTGCTGCCGCTCCTGCTGATCGGCTTCCTGCGCACCGCCGTCTTCATGGGGTACCTGTCGTATCTCGCCGCCTTCTACGAGCAGCGGTTCGACCTCGACGCAGGGCTCTTCGCCTTCGTGTGGACGCTCAGCGGCGCGGCGTTCTTCGTCAGCAACCTGCTCACCGGTCGCCTCACCAACTCCGCCGCACCGCGCCTCACCACCGAGCGGCTGCTCCCCCTCGGACTTGTCGCCGCCCTCGTCGGCGTCGTGGGTTTCTACTTCACGCACTGGCTGCCGCTCGCCCTCGCCCTGACCGCGCTGCACGCGGCGAGTCACGCGGTCGTCGCCGCGTGCGTGGTCAGCCTCATCGTGCGGCGCTGCGGGACCTCGCTGCGCGGTTCGGCGCTGAGCCTCAACGCCGCCGGCCAGAGCCTCGGCGTGTTCGTCGGCGCGGCGCTCGGCGGCGCGGGCCTCGCCGTCGCCGGCTATCCCGGGACCGCCGCGGTGTTCGGGGCGCTGGTGGTCGTGGCGCTCGGAGCGGCCGTCCTGGTGCCGCGCGTGCACCGGGGCGACGGAGCCGGGGGCGAGGCCCGGTGAGCGGCGCCGCACGGGCTGCCGCGCCCGCCCCGGCCCGGGCCGCCGTGCGGGAGCGGCTGGCCTCCCCCGGGGCGCTGACCCTGACCTGCGTCGGCCTCTTCCTCGTCCTGGTGTCCTCCGTCGTCGTCGCCATCGGGCTCGGCGCCGTCCTCGTGCCGCCCGCCGAGACCGCCCGGTATCTGTGGGCGGCGCTGACCGGCGGACGGATCGGCGCCGACGAGACGACGACGTACCAGATCATCTGGCAGATCCGGACGCCGCGCGTGCTGCTCGCCGCGCTGGTCGGGGCCGGGCTGAGCACCGTCGGCGTGGCCATCCAGGCGATGGTGCGCAACGCCCTCGCCGACCCCTTCGTCCTCGGGGTCTCCTCGGGGGCGTCGGTGGGCGCCGTGGGGGTGACGGTCAGCGGCGGGCTCGCCGCGTTCGGCGTCCACGCCGTGTCGGCCGGTGCCTTCCTCGGCGCGCTCGTCGCGTCGTTCCTGGTGTACGCGGCCGCCTCGCACCGGGGGGTGCTCTCGCCGCTGCGGCTCGTCCTGACCGGCGTCGCCATGTCGCTGGGCTTCCAGGCCGTGATGAGCGTGATCATCTATTTCTCGCCGGACAGCGAGGCGACCGGCATGGTCCTGTACTGGACCATGGGCGGCTTCGGCGCGGCCAGTTGGGGCGCGCTGCCCGTCGTCGCCGCGGTCGTGCTGCTCGGCCTGGTCGTCCTGTACCGCCAGGGCAGGGCGCTGGACGTGCTCGCGCTCGGCGACGAGACCGCGGCGAGCCTCGGCCTCCACCCCGACCGGCACCGCAGGTCCCTGCTCGTGCTCGTCTCGCTGGTCACCGGCGTGATGGTCGCGGTGAGCGGCGCCATCAGCTTCGTGGGGCTCGTCATGCCGCACCTGGTGCGGATGGTGGTCGGCGCCGGGCACGCCCGGGTCCTCGCCGTCACCCCGCTCGTCGGCGCGGTCTTCATGGTCTGGGTCGATCTGCTCTCCCGCACGGCGGTCGCCCCGCGCGAACTGCCGCTCGGTGTCATCACGGCCCTCGTCGGAGTGCCGGTGTTCATCGCGCTGATGCGCCGCAAGTCGCATGTGTTCGGGGGGCGTTGAGATGGAGCTGCGGATCGAGGGGCTCGGTGTCGACGTCGACGGCACGCGCCTCGTACGCGAGTTGTCGCTCGATGTGGGCAGCGGCGAGGTCGTCGGCCTCGTCGGTCCCAACGGCAGCGGGAAGTCGACCGTGCTGCGCTGCGTCTACCGCGCGCTGCGCCCGGCCGCCGGCACCGTCCGCGTGGGCGGGGACGACATCTCCCGCCTGCCGATGCGGCGCAGCGCGCAGCTCGTCGCCGCCATGACGCAGGACGGCGCCGTCGACCTGGACTTCACCGTCGAGGAGGTGGTCGCCCTCGGCCGGGCCCCGCACCTGCGCGGCAACCAGGCGCTCGGCGCGCGGGAGCGGGAGCTGTGCGAGCGGGCCATGGAGCGGCTCGACATCCGGCACCTCGCCCGACGGGGCGTCCTCACCCTGTCCGGCGGGGAGCGCCAGCGCGTCCTGCTCGCCCGCGCCCTCGTCCAGGAGCCGCGCGTACTGGTCCTCGACGAGCCGACCAACCACCTCGACGTACGCCACCAGATCGAGGTCCTCTCGCATCTGCGGGGCGCGGGCCCCACCGTCCTGGTCGTGCTGCACGACCTCAACCTCGCGGCCGCCGCCTGCGACCGGATCGGCGTGCTCCACCACGGGCGCCTGGTCGCCGCCGGGACCCCGGCGGAGGTCCTCACCGAGGCGCTGGTCGCCGAGGTGTTCGGCGTGCGGGCCAGCGTCGTGACGCACCCACTGACGGGTGACCCGCAGCTGCTCTACGCGCTCCACCCCTCCCCCTGACCACCACCCCCTCTGCCCGGCTCTGCCCGGCTCTGCCCAAATCTGCCTGAATCTCTCCGAAAGGCATCAACACCCCATGATTCCCACCCGGTCCATCGCCCTGACGTCCGCGCTCGCGGTCACGCTGCTGCTGAGCGGCTGCGGCGCCGAGGTCGAGACGGACGGCGACGCCAAGGCGTCCGAGACGGTCACCGTCAAGAGATGCGGCGAGTCCGTCCCGTACAAGGTGCCCCGGCGTGCCGTGGCCTACGAGGGCGGCAGCGCCGACAAGCTGTTCAGCCTCGGCCTGACCGAGCACGTCCACGGGTATGTGATGCCGCCCGCCAACCCGCCGGTGAGCGAGTCGCCCTGGGCGTCGGAGTACGCCAAGGTGAAGATGCTCAGCGACGACCTGCTCAACAAGGAGGTGGTCGTGCGGGCCAAGGCGGATCTGGTCGTCGCGGGCTGGAACTCCGGCTTCAGCGACCAGCGCGGCATCACTCCGCAGATCCTCGACAAGCTCGGTGTCCAGAGCTTCATGCACACCGAGAGCTGCTTCAACTACCCCAAGTACCCGCAGCGGGTGACGCCGTTCAACGCGCTCTACAGCGACCTGGAGCGGCTGGGGAAGATCTTCCGCGTCGAGAAGAAGGCCGACCAGGTCGTCGGGGACCTGAAGAAGCGGGTGGCGGCCGTCGCGAAGAGGGCGCCCGGCGGTGACCCGGTGCCGGTCTTCCTCTACGACTCCGGGACCGATCAGCCCTTCACGGCGGGCAGCCAGGTCCCGCCGAACGACATCATCAAGACCGCGGGCGGCCGGAACATCTTCGACGAGCTCGACGAGCGCTGGACGCAGGTCAACTGGGAGGCGGTCACCCGGGCCGAGCCCGAGGTCGTCATCGTCTTCGACTACGGCGACCAGCCGGCGAAGAAGAAGATCGAGTTCCTGAAGAAGTCCCCGCACACCAGGGAGCTGCCCGCCGTGAAGAAGAACAACTTCTTCGTCCTCGACTACAACGAGGGCATCAGCGGGCCGCGCGACATCGACGGCCTGGAGAAGTTCGGCAGGTACCTGCGGGAGCTGAAGCGCTGACCCCGCCCCCGCCGCCTCAGCCCGCGAACGCCGTGCCCGGCACCCCCTGCCCGGCGTCCGGCAGCACCAGCACCGACCCCGCCAGCGGATGCGGCCGCTGCTGGCCGACGCGGGCCGTGGTGACGTACAGGTCCCGCAGGCCGGGGCCGCCGAACGCGCAGGCGGTGGGGCGCGGTACGGGGAGGCGGACGGTGCGGTCGAGCCGGCCGTCCGGGGTGTAGCGGCGGACGGCCCCGCCGCTCCAGAGGGCGACCCAGACGCAGCCCTCCGCGTCCACGGTGAGCCCGTCGGGGTCGCCCGCGCCGTCCTCGACGACCGCGAAGGGGCGCCTGCCATGCGCGCGGTGCCCGTCGAAGTCGAGGACGTCGACCCGGCGCGTGGGGCTGTCGACGTAGTACATGAGCCGCCCGTCGGGGCTCCAGCCCGGGCCGTTGCTGACGGCCACGCCACCGACTGTCCCCCGCTGCTCGGTGACCGTGCCGTCGGGGGCGACGCGGGTCAGGCCGCCGCCGCCCGGCGCCTCGTCGTAGCGCATGGTGCCCGCCCAGAGCGCGCCGTCGGGCGCCACGGCCGCGTCGTTGCCGCGGCGGCCCGGCACCGGGTCGCGCACCAGCCAGGTGAAGGAGGACCCGTCCGGCCCGTAGAGGCCGATGCCGTCGCGGAGGTTGACGACCAGGCCGCCGCCCGCGCGGGGCTTCGCGGCGCCGACGTGCTGTTCGGTGGCCAGCACCGTCCGGCGGCCGTCGCCGGGGGCGTACGTGTGGACGCGGGAGGCGAGGATGTCGACCCAGACGAGCCGCTCCGTGGCCGCGTCCCAGGTGGGGCCCTCGCCGAGCAGGGCCTGCTCGCGCACCGCCACCTCCCAGCCGGCCCTCATCGCGCGCCCCGGTGGCCGAGGCGCACGGACAGGTCGCCGGCGCCCTTGGCGGCCAGCTCGGCCAGCTCCCGCTCGCGTTCCTCGCTCCAGCGGATCATCGGCACGGAGATGGACAGGGCCGCCACGACCCGGCCCGCGCCGTCCCGCACCGGTGCGGCCACGCAGCTCACGTCGGGATTGGACTCGCGGTGCTCGACGGCGATGCCCCGCTCGCGGATCGTGGTGAGCGCGGTGACCAGCTCGTCCGGATCGGTGATGCTGTCGGGGGTCATGGCGGTGAACTCCCGCCCGCGCAGGCGGGCTTCGAGTTCGGTCTGCGGCAGCGAGGCGAGCAGCATCTTGCCGACGGAGGTGCAGTGCGCCGGGAGCCGGCGGCCCGCCGCGGAGACCATGCGCACGGCGTGCGTGGAGTCGACCTTGGCGATGTAGATGACGTCGGTGTCCTCCAGGATCGCGACGTGGACGGTCTCGTCGCAGGTCTCGGCGACCTCCCGGGCCACCTGCTGCCCCTCGGCCGCGAGGTCCAGCTGCTCGGCGTAGCGGCTGCCGAGCTGGTAGGTGCGTACGCCCAGGCGGTAGCGTCCGGGCTGGTCCGGGAGCTGCACCAGGTACGAGCGGGCCGCGAGGGTGGTGAGCAGTTCGTGCACCGTGGTGCGCGGCAGTTGCAGCCTGCGGGTCACCTCGGGCGCGGAGAACGTCCCGTCCCCCTCCAGGAACAGCTCCAGTATGTCCAGCGACCTGGTCACCGCGGGAACGAGTCGTCCCATGAGGCCTCCCACCCTTCGCGTCCGAACCCCCGCGTCCGAAACCTCGGCCGCTGATCGGTATGACGAACACAGGTTAGGCAGGTGGGCGTTCGCGGCGCAATGGCCGCCGCCGGACCGTCCTCAAGACCATTTCGCGCGAACCATTGACACGTTCCGGCCACCGTGAATAACGTCACGCCAGCATTTCGAACGTGTGACGAAATATCGAACAAGTCAAGGGACAACTGCCTTGCGCATCACGGGAATCAGCACGCATGTGGTCGGAACGCCCTGGCGTAACCTCACCTACGTCCAGGTGCACACCGACGAGGGTCTGACCGGCATCGGCGAGACGCGCATGCTCGGGCACACCGACGCGCTCATCGGCTACCTCCGCGAGGCGGAGGCCAACCACATCTCGGGGTCCGACCCGTTCGCGGTCGAGGACCTCGTCCGACGGATGAAGTACGGCGACTACGGCCGGGCCGGCGAGATCGTGATGTCGGGCATCGCGGTCATCGAGATGGCCTGCTGGGACATCAAGGGCAAGGCCCTCGGCGTCCCCGTCTGGCAGCTGCTCGGCGGAAAGGTCACCGACCGCGTCAAGGCGTACGCCAACGGCTGGTACACCACCGAGCGCACCCCCGAGGCCTACCACAAGGCCGCCCAGGGGGTCATGGAGCGCGGCTACCGCGCCCTGAAGATCGACCCGTTCGGCACCGGCCACTACGAGCTGGACCACGAGCAGAGCCGGTACGCCGTCTCGCTGATCGAGGCCGTGCGCGACGCGATCGGGCCCGACGCCGAGCTGATGCTGGAGATGCACGGCCGCTTCTCGCCCGCGACCGCGATCCGGCTCGCCCGCGACCTCGCCCCCTTCCGCCCCGCCTGGCTCGAGGAGCCGGTCCCTCCGGAGAACCTCAAGGCCCTGGCGAAGGTCGCCGCGAAGGTGGACATGCCGGTGGCGACCGGCGAGCGCATCCACGACCGCATCGAGTTCCGGGAGCTGTTCGAGAGCCAGGCCGCCGACATCCTCCAGCCCGACGTCGGCCACATCGGCGGCATCTGGGAGACCCGCAAGCTCGCGGCCACCGCCGAGACGCACTACATGCTGGTCGCCCCGCACAACGTGGGCGGGCCCGTGCTCACCGCCGCCTCGCTCCAGGTCGGCTTCACGGCACCGAACTTCAAGATCCTCGAACACTTCAACGACTTCGCGGACGCGGACATCAAGAAGGTCGTCAAGGGAGCCCCCCAGGTCGACCCGGAGACGGGCTGCTTCGAGCTGTCGCACGCGCCGGGCCTCGGCGTCGAGCTGGACGTCGACGCCGCCGCCGAGTTCCCCCAGCAGCAGGCCCGGTTCGACCTGTGGGCCGAGGGCTGGGAGAAGCGCTCGCCCGGCGGGACGGCGAGTTGAGCAGCCGCGCCGTCGTCGTCGACCGGCCGGGCGAGCACCGGCTGGTCACCGGCGAGCCCCCCGTGCCGGGCCCCGGCGAGGTGCTCGTCCGCGTGGGCGCCGCCGGGATCTGCATGAGCGACCGCGAGGTGTACGACGGTCATCGCGACGCCGCCTACGTCCGCTACCCCGTGACGCCGGGCCACGAGTGGGCCGGGACCGTCACGGCGGTGGGCGAGGGCGTCGACCCCGCGCTTATCGACCGCGCGACCGTCGCCGAGGGGTTCCGCTCCTGCGGCGTCTGCGAGCGCTGCCGGTGCGGGGAGACCAGCCTGTGCACCGGCGGCTACGCCGAGACCGGGTTCACCGAGCCCGGCGCCTTCGCCGACCACCTCACCGTGCCGGCCCGCCTGCTGCACCCGCTGGCCGACGACGCGGACCTGCGCGCCGCCGCGCTGCTCGAACCGTCCGCGGTGATCGCCGCCGCGGTGCGGACCGGCCGCCCCCGGCCCGGCGAGCGGGTCGCGGTGGTCGGCGCCGGCACCCTCGGGCTGCTCGCGGTCCAGCTGCTCTCCGCGTCCCGCCCCGCCGAGCTGGCCGTCGTCGATCCCCGCGCGGCGCGCGGCCGGCTCGCGCTGGACTTCGGGGCGAGCGCGGCCCTCTCCCCCGCCGACGCCGAGTCGGCGGGCGGCTCCTTCGACCTGGTCGTGGAGACGGCGGGCGCGGCGTCCACCGCCGCCTCCTCCTGCCTGCTCGCCCGCAGGGGCGGCCGGGTGGTGCTCACCGGGATGTTCGCCCAGGGGGCCGTCGGCATCGACCCCGTCCATCTGTCGCTGAGCCAGCTGGAGGTCCGCTCCGTGTTCGGGGCGCCGTCCTGCGCCTGGTCGGACGCGGTGCGGGCGTTCGGGCTCGGGCTGCTGGATCCCGCGCCGCTCATCACGCACACCTTCCCCCTGGAGCGGTTCGGGGAGGCCGTCGCCCTGGTGGGCGCCGGTGATCCCGAGGTCGGAAAGGTGCTCCTGCTCCCCTGACCTCTCCCCGCGGGGCCCCACCCCGCGGGGACCCCTCCCTGCGGGCCGCACGCGGCGAAGCCGCACAGGTCCGAGTCCCACGCCCCTTCCGGGGCGCCTTCTTTCACGTATTGGAGCCCCCGTACCGTGACCGCCCCGTCAGCCCCCCGGCGCCCCGGCGCCGAACCGCTCGCCCGGATCGGGTACCCCGTACCCGCCCCCGATCCGGCCGACGCCTCCCGCACACGTTCCCCGACGGCGGCACCTGGCGCACCGAGATCCCCTCCGTCGAGGGACCCGAGGCGCTCGCCGTGGTCCTCAAGGAGAGCGCCCGCCTCGATGTGCCCGTGCACCGGATCAGCCAGGGCAGCGGCGTGTGGATGCTCACCGACACCGAGATCACCGAGATGGTCGACGGCTGCGCCGCCCGCGACATCGAGCTGTGCCTGTTCACCGGCCCCCGCGGCACCTGGGACATCGGCGGCTCCACCCGCACCGACTCCGGCGGCGCCGGGCTGCGGGCCCGCGGCCACGACGCGCTCGCCGGCTGCGTGGAGGACGCCGTGCGCGCCACCGGGCTCGGCGTGAAGTGCCTGCTCGTCGCCGACGAGGGGGTCCTGTGGACGCTGCACAGGCTGCGCGCCACCGGAGTGCTCCCCGCGGACACCACCTTCAAGCTGTCCGCGCTGACCGGCCCGGTCAACCCGGCCTCGTACGCGGTGTACGAGCGGCTCGGCGCCGACTCCCTCAATGTGCCCTCGGACCTGACGCCCGCCCACCTCACGGAGATCCGCCGGGTGAGCCGGGCACCGATGGACATGTACGTCGAGGCCCCGGACGACCTCGGCGGCTACATCCGGATGTACGAGGTCGCCGAGCTGATCCGGCGCGGCGCCCCGCTGTACGTGAAGTTCGGCCTGGCCAAGGCCACCGGCATCTACCCCTACGGCGCGCACCTGCGCGAGCACGCCCACGCCACGGCCCGGGAACGGGTCAGGCGGGGCCGTCTCGCGCTGGACCTGCTGGCCCGGCACGGCGCGGACGGCGGCATGTCGCCGCTCGGCTCGCGGCTGCCGGGTGAGCTGCGCCGCTTCGCCGTCCCGGAAGGGGACTGACCCATGCGCACCCGCACTCTCGGCGCCGTCGCCGTCACGACCGCGCTGCTCGCCCTCTCACTGTCCGCCTGCGGCCAGGAGGCCAAGGGCGGCAGCCGCTACAAGCCGGACACCGGCAAGGGCGGCACGATCGGCCTCGCCATGCCGACCAAGTCCTCCGAGCGGTGGATAGCCGACGGCAAGAACATGGCGACGCAGTTCAAGAAGGCCGGCTACGAGACCGACCTGCAGTACGGCGACGACAAGGTGGAGAACCAGGTCGCCCAGATCGAGAACATGATCACGAAGGGGCACCGGCTGCTCGTGGTCGCCGCCATCAACGGCTCCGCGCTGACCGACGTGCTCCAGCGGGCCCACGAGGCGGGCATCCCGGTGATCTCGTACGACCGGCTGATCCTCGGCACGAAGAACGTCGACTACTACGCCTCCTTCGACAACGAGCGCGTGGGGCGCCTCCAGGGGCAGTACCTCGTCGACAAGCTGAAGCTCGGCAAGCCCGACAAGAACGCGGGCGAGGCGCGCTCCGTGGAGCTGTTCGCGGGCGACCCCGACGACAACAACACCAAGTACTTCTGGAACGGCGCCATGAAGGTGCTGAAGCCGTACTTCGACAGCGGCCAGCTGGTCGTCCGCAGCAAGCAGACGCGGCTGACCCAGGCGACGACGCTCAAGTGGGACGGCGGCACCGCGCAGAAGCGCATGGACGACCTGATCAGCAAGAGCTACGGCGACAAGCGGGTGGACGCGGTCCTCTCGCCGTACGACGGGATGTCCATCGGCATCATCTCGGCGCTCAAGAGCGCGGGGTACGGGACGAAGAGCGAGCCGCTGCCCGTCATCACCGGCCAGGACGCCGAGCTGGCGTCGGTGAAGTCCATCATCCGGGGCGAGCAGACGCAGACGGTCTTCAAGGACACGCGGAAGCTGGCCGCGCAGACGGTGAAGATGGGCGACGCGGTCCTCACCCACAAGAAGGTCCAGGTCAACAACACCAAGGACTACAACAACGGGGAGAAGACCGTGCCGGCCTTCCTCCTGAAGCCTGTGAGCGTCGACAAGTCCAACACGCAACTGCTTGTCGATGAGGGGTACTTCAAGGCAGGGCAGCTCAGGTGAGCGCGCCGCTCCTGGAGATGCGCGGCATCACCAAGACGTTCCCCGGCGTCAAGGCGCTCTCCGACGTGCGTCTGACCGTGCGGCCCGGGGAGATCCACGCGATCTGCGGGGAGAACGGCGCCGGCAAGTCGACGCTGATGAAGGTGCTCAGCGGCGTCTACCCGCACGGCACCTACGACGGCGAGATCCTCTTCGAGGGCCGGCCGATGGCCTTCAAGGACATCCGGGCCAGCGAGCGCCACGGCATCGTCATCATCCACCAGGAACTGGCCCTGGTCCCCTATCTGTCGATCGCCGAGAACATCTTCCTCGGCAACGAACAGGCCCGACGCGGATTCATCGACTGGAACGACACCCTGCGCCGGGCGAACGCGCTGCTGAAAAGGGTGGGCCTGCGGGAGAACCCGCAGACGCCGGTGTCGGACATCGGGGTCGGCAAGCAGCAGCTGGTGGAGATCGCCAAGGCGCTGTCCAAGGAGGTGAAGCTGTTGATCCTGGACGAGCCGACGGCCGCGCTCAACGACGAGGACAGCGCGAAGCTCCTCGACCTGATCGTGGAACTGCGCGAGCAGGGCATCGCCAGCATCGTCATCTCCCACAAGCTCAACGAGATCCGGCAGATCACCGACACCGTGACGATCCTGCGCGACGGGCGGACCATCGAGTCCCTGCCGGTGCGGCAGAGCCCGCTGCACGAGCCCCAGGTGTCGGAGGACCGCATCATCCGGGGCATGGTGGGCCGCGACCTCGACCACCGCTTCCCCGACCGCACGCCGTACGAGGGCCCGGACGCGGGCGAGCTCGCCCTGTCCGTGCGGGGCTGGACGGTACGCCATCCGGTCGACCATCAGCGCACGGTCGTGGACGACGTGTCGCTGACCGTGCGGCGCGGCGAGATCGTCGGCATCGCGGGCCTGATGGGCGCGGGCCGCACCGAGCTGGCGATGTCCGTCTTCGGGCGCTCCTACGGGCAGTACGTCGCCGGGGAGGTGGCGGTCAACGGCCGCCCGGTGGTGACCCGGACGGTGTCGGCGGCGGTCGACGCCGGCATCGCGTACGTCACCGAGGACCGCAAGCGCTACGGCCTGAACCTCATCGACAACATCAACCGCAACGTGTCGCTGGCGTCGCTGCCCGGCATGCGCGGGCGCGGCTTCGGCAGCATGGGCGGTTTCGTCGACGAGCACCACGAACGGCAGGTCGCGGAGCGCTACCGCACCTCGATGAACATCAAGACGCCCACCGTGTTCGAGCAGGTGGGCCGGCTCTCCGGCGGCAACCAGCAGAAGGTCGTCCTGAGCAAGTGGATCCACGCCGACCCCGAGGTCCTGATCCTCGACGAGCCGACGCGCGGCATCGACGTCGGCGCCAAGTTCGAGATCTACACCGTCATCGACAAGCTGGCGGCCCAGGGCAAGGCGGTCCTGTTCATCTCCTCGGAGCTGCCGGAGCTGCTCGGGATGTGCGACCGGATCTACACGATGGCCGAGGGCCGCCTGACCGGCGAGGTCACGCGCGCGGAGGCCACCCAGGAAGTCCTGATGCGCCATATGACCAAGACCAGAAGCAAGAGCTGAGGGCCGCCATGACCACCACGACCACTCCCCCACGGGACTCGTCCCCCGCGCCGGCGCCGGCCGTGCGCTCGGCCGGTGCGCTGCTGATCGAGAGCATGCGCTCCAACATGCGCCAGTACGGCATGCTGATCGCGCTGGCGTTCATCGTCGTGCTGTTCCAGATCTGGACCGACGGCACGCTGCTGCTGCCGAACAACGTCTCCAACCTGATCCAGCAGAACGGCTACATCCTCATCCTGGCCATCGGCATGATGATCGTCATCATCGCCGGGCACATCGACCTGTCCGTCGGCTCGCTGGTGGCGTTCGTCGGTGCCATGTCGGCGGTGATGATGGTCAAGCACGACATGCCGTGGGTGCTCGCCCTGGTCCTGTCGCTGCTGATCGGCGCGGTCGCGGGCGCCTGGCAGGGCTTCTTCATCGCGTACGTCGGCATCCCGTCGTTCATCGTGACGCTGGCCGGCATGCTGCTCTTCCGCGGTCTGACGCAGATCGTCCTGGAGGGCCAGTCGCTGGCCCCCTTCCCCGACGGTTTCCAGAACATCGCCAAGGGCTTCATCCCGGAGATGGGCCCGTACACGCAGTACCACAACCCGACGCTGCTCCTGGGCCTCGCCACCGTCGTCTTCCTGCTGCTCCGTGAGATCCGGGACCGCAGGCGGCAGTCGGCGTTCGACCTGGAGGTGCTGCCGACGGGGCTGTGGGTGGCCAAGTGCGTGGCGATGACCGCGGCGGTGGTGGCGTTCACTCTGACGCTGGCCAGCTTCCACGGTGTGCCGGTCGTCATGCTGATCATGTGCGGGCTGCTCATCGCCCTCGGGTACGTGATGCGCAACGCCGTCGTGGGCCGCCATGTGTACGCGCTCGGCGGGAACAAGGCCGCAGCGACGCTCTCCGGGGTCAAGGACAAGCGCGTCACGTTCCTGGTCTTCGTCAACATGGGCGTCCTCGCGGCGCTGGCCGGCTGCGTGTACGCGGCCCGGCTCAACGCGGGCACCCCGCAGGCGGGCCTGAACTTCGAACTGGAGGCGATCGCCGCCTCGTTCATCGGCGGCGCCTCGATGAGCGGCGGTGTCGGCACGGTCATGGGCGCCGTCATCGGCGGTCTGGTGCTCGGCGTGCTCAACAACGGCATGTCGCTCGTCGGCATCGGCACGGATTACCAGCAGGTCATCAAGGGGCTGGTGCTGCTGGCCGCCGTCGGCTTCGACGTGTGGAACAAGCGCAAGGTCGGTCGCTGACCGAATTCCTCTCCCAACTAGTCCATCTGGAGCCGCACATGGAAACGAGCAGACGTACCGTCCTGACCACCGCCGCCGCGGCGGGCCTCACCGCCGCCGTCGCCGGCACCTCGACCTCCTACGCCACGGAAGGCGGCGGGTCCGTGCACTTCGCGAAGCCCGAGAAGGAGCTGTTCGGCACCCTGGCCGACGGCACGAAGGTCCACCGCTGGTCGCTGGCGAACGGCGGGACGCGCCTGAAGGTGCTCTCCTACGGGGGCATCGTGCAGTCCCTGGAGCTGCCGGACCGGCACGGCCGCCACCGCAACGTCTCCCTCGGCTACGACTCGCTCGACGCGTACGTGGCGGGGACGACGTTCTTCGGCGCTTTGATCGGCCGCTACGGCAACCGCATCGCCCGCGGCCGCTTCACCCTGGACGGCAAGGCCCACCAGCTGTCCGTCAACGACGGCGAGAACAGCCTGCACGGCGGCGCCAAGGGCTTCAACACCCGGGTGTGGGACGTGGAGCCGTTCACCGACTCCACCGGCGTCGGCCTGGTCCTGCGGTACGTGAGCGCCGACGGCGAGATGGGCTATCCCGGCACACTGCGGGTGAAGGTGACGTACACCCTCACCGCGCGCGGCGACTGGCGGATCGACTACGCGGCGAGGACCGACAAGGCGACCGTCGTCAACCTCACCAACCACACGTACTACAACCTCGCCGGTGAGGGCAGCGGCGACATCTACGGCCATGAACTGACCCTGAAGGCAGGCCGGTTCACGCCGACCGACGCCGGTCTGATCCCGACGGGCGAGCTGGCGAAGGTGACCGGCACGCCCTTCGACTTCCGGCGGGCCAAGAGGGTCGGCGAGGACATCCGCGTCGCGCACCCCGAGCTGGTGACCGCCAAGGGCTACGACCACAACTGGGTCCTCGACAAGGGCATCACGCGCCGCCCCGAGCACTTCGCGACGCTGCGGGACCCGGAGTCGGGGCGCACGATGAAGATCGCGACGACGGAGCCGGGCGTGCAGTTCTACTCCGGCAACTTCCTGGACGGCACCCTGACCGGCCCCTCGGGCCGCACCTACCGCCAGGGCGACGGCCTCTGCCTGGAGACCCAGCACTTCCCCGACTCCCCGAACCAGCCGTCGTTCCCCTCGACGGTACTGCGCCCGGGCGAGACCTACGCGACGAGCACCGTGCACAGCTTCTCGGCCCGCTGAGCCGGCTCGTGCCGGGCGGCCGCGCACGCGCCGCCCGGCACGGCCGCGAGGGTCACGCGGAAGCGGCGGGCTCGTTCAGGAAGGTTTCGAGCCGCGCGGCGAAGCCCGGGGCCGCGGCGACGAAGTGACCGGCCCCGGGGTGCACGCTCCGCCGGCCGTCGAGCGCCTCCGCGAGAGCGTCGCAGATCCGCTCCAGCGCGACCGCGTGGCCCCCGGACGCGACGAGCACCGGGACTCCCGCGTCCCGGATCGCGTCGAGGTCGGGGCGCGCCTCGCCGGTCGGCCGGGCGCCGTGCGCCCGCCGGACCCCGGCGACGACGTCCTCGGGCAGCGGCCCGTCGCCGACGGGGGCGCCCGCGATACGCAGGAACTCCCGCAGTTCGGCCGGGTCCGTGTCCATGCCGTGGGCGAGGACCTCGTCGCCGATGCGCGCCAGCCGCGCCACGTCGGGGTCGCCGGGGACGAGGTGGCTGAGCGGCGGTTCGATCAGCGTGAGGGACCGCACGGCGTGCGGTGCGGCCGCGGCCGCGAGCAGCGTCCCGAGGACGCCGTAGGAGTGGGCGACGACGTGCGGACGGCCGGCGAACAGCGGCGCCAGGTCCCGGGCGTCCACCGCGAAGTCCTGCCGCACGTCCGGGGGCGGGCTCGGCGGATAACCCCGGCGATGGGCGTATGCCAGGGTCCAGCGGTCGGCCAGCGGGGCGAGGGCGCCCCACGTCGTCCGCGGGCCGGCGCCGCCGTGCACCAGCAGGATCTCCGGCCCGCGGCCGTCGCGCACCACCACGATCTCGCCCACGGGGCGAGCATAGTGGCGCGCGGCGGCGGCGCGGCTATCGCTTCCGCGCCAGGTCGGGGACCGGTCCGTCCGCCACGGGGACGCCGAAGTCGGGGGTGCCGTCCGGCTTCCAGCCCAGGCGCTGGATACGGGTGTGGCGGTTCGGGTCGTTCAGGGGGTCGCCGGTGATCTCCTTGTACTGGCGCGCGTGGTAGACGAGGACGTCGGTGCGGCCGTCCTCGGCGACGGTGAAGGAGTTGTGGCCGGGACCGTACTGCTTGGTCCTGTCGTTGCTGGTGAAGACGGGGCGCGGCGACTTGGTCCAGGAGGCCGGGTCCATGAGGTCGCTGCCCGCCCGGGCGGTGAGGAGCCCCATGCAGTAGTTGGCGTCGGTGGCGCTCGCGGAGTACGTCATGAAGACGCGTCCGTTGCGCTGGAGGAACGAGGCGCCCTCGTTCACCTTGAAGCCGACGCGCTCCCAGTCGTACTCGGGGGTGGTGAGGCGTGTCTGCGGGCCCTTCAGCGTCCAGGGGTCGGCCATCCTGGACAGGAAGACGCCGGTGTTGCTGTCGGTGCCGGGCTCGTGCTGCGCCCAGGACAGGTAGCGCTCCCCCTGGTAGGTGAACGTGGTGGCGTCGAGCGAGAACGTGTCCCAGGCCGTGGCGATCCGGCCCTTCTCCACCCAGGTGCCCTTGAACGGGTCGGGGTGGGCGTTCTCCAGGACCCACATGCGGATCTTCCACACGTCGTCGGCGGGCGCGGAGGCGAAGTAGAGGTACCACTTGCCGTCGATGTGGTGGATCTCCGGTGCCCAGATGTGCGCGGCCATGTCACCACTGGTGTGGCGCCGCCAGACGACGGCCTCCTCGGCGGTGGCGAGGCCGCGCAGGGTGCGGGAGCGGCGCAGGATGACGCGGTCGTACTCCGGGGCGGTGGCGGTGAAGTAGTAGCGGCCGTCGCGGTGGCGGTGGATGTGGGGGTCGGCGCGGTGGGGGACGAGGGGGTTGGCGGGACGGGCGGCCTCGGTGGCGGTGGGGGCGGCGGCGTGGGCGCTGCCCCGCGCGAGGCCGAGGGCGCCCGCCGCGCCGGCCGCGGTGGCCAGGGTGCCCTTCAACAGCAGTCGGCGGTGCGGGAGTTCGTGCCTGTCACTCATGTGGCGTGCCTTTCGGGGTGGGGGTGCTGGAGGGTGCGGCGGGGACGCGGGAGGGGGCTCAGTAGGCCACGGGCCAGCCGCTCCCCCAGTTCAGGAGGTTCACGCCCAGCTTGGGTCGGCCGCCGTCCTGGCCGTCGTAGTAGTGGTGGACGAGCAGGTCGCCGTCGACGTCCTTCATGACCGACTGGCCGCCGGGGCCGAGGTAGCGGCCGTGCGACTCCAGGACGGGCGTGCCGCCGTTGTCCGTCATCGCGACGCCGTTCCTGTCGCGGTAGGGGCCGGTCACCTTCGTGGCCCGCCCCACCTTGATCTTGTACGTGGAGTCGGTGCCCGCGCAGCACGTGTCGTACGACGCGAAGAGGTAGTAGTGGCCGCCGCGTTTGACGAGGGTCGGTGCTTCGACGGCCTTGGAGCCGGTCGGGCGGGAGGCCAGCGAGCGCCGTGCCGTGTCGCCCGCGTACTGCTTGCCGGTGGCCGGGTCGACGCGGATCAGCTTGATGCCCGTCCACCAGCTGCCGAAGGTGAGCCACCACGTGCCGTCGTCGTCCACGAAGAGGTTGGGGTCGATGGCGTTGTAGTCGCTGTTCGCCCCGGAGGTGTAGACGGCGCCTTGGTCGCTCCAGCTGCCCGGTTCGCCGGTGGCCGACGTCGCGAGTCCGATCGCGGAGGTGTTGGAGCCGAAGCTGGAGACGGAGTAGTACATGAGGTACTTGCCGCCGTGGTAGGAGATGTCGGGTGCCCAGGCCTCCGGTACGGAGGAGTAGCGCGACCACCAGGCGGGCCGGCTGCCGAAGGCATCCGCGCCGGCCTTGAAGGTGATCCGGTCGGTGGAGGAGCGGTGGCTGATGCCTCCGCCGGTCGCGTAGAGCAGGTACTTGCCCGCCGGGGTGCGGACCATGCTCGGGTCGTGCAGGACGGTGTCCCCGGTGACGGGCCCGGGGTCGGGGTAGGCCGCCGCGGTGCCCGGCACGAGGGCGAGCAGCGCGGCGGTGGACAGGGCGAGAAGCACGCGGCGTCTCGCGGGGCGGACGGTGCGCGGGAGGGTGCGGCTCACACGGGTCTCCTCGGGCCGGTGGGGCGGTGGGGGGTGCTCACGTGCGGTCGGGGTTCCGCCCTCGGCCCAGCCTGATCACGTTCCAGGACAGCGGCTCCAGGGTGGCGGTCAGGACGCCGTTCGCGAGGCGCGTGCCCGGCACGTCGTGCGGGGTGACGCGCTCCGGGTCGGCCAGGGTGTTGCGGGCCTCGGGGTCGGCGTCGGCCACGGCGGTGTGCTCGATGACGGCGCCCGGTTCCAGGCCGCTCAGCGTGACTTCGAGGGGCAGCGGGTGGCTCCGGTCGCGGTTGACGGCGAAGACGGTGACGGTGCCGTCGTCGGCGCGCACCGCCGTGGCGTGCAGCAGGGGCACCTCGCCGAACTTCGCCGTGTCGTACGTCGGTGAGTCCACCCGTACGTCGAGGACGGTGCCGCGGCCGTACCGGGAGGCCTGTGCGAAGGGGAAGAACGTCGTCTGGCGCCAGGCGGGCCCGCCCGGCTCGGTGAGGATCGGCGCGATGACGTTGACGAGTTGGGCGAGGCAGGCGACGGTCACCCGGTCGGCGTGGCGCAGCAGGGCGATGAGCAGGGAGCCGAGGACGACGGCGTCGGTGACGGTGTAGTTGTCCTCCAGGAGGCGGGGGGCCTCCTGCCAGTCCTCCTCGGGCTGGAGCGCGGTGCGGTGCTGGTACCAGATGTTCCACTCGTCGAAGGAGAGGTTGATCCGCTTGGTGGACTTCAGGCGGGCGCCGACGTGGTCGCAGGTGGCGACGACGTTCTCGATGAAGGACTCCATGTCGACGGCCGAGGCGAGGAAGGAGTCGCGGTCGCCGTCGATCTCCTCGTAGTAGGCGTGCAGCGAGATGTGGTCGACCAGGTCGTACGTCTCGGCGAGGACGGTCGCCTCCCAGGCGGCGAAGGTCTCCATGGACTGTCCGGAGGAGCCGCAGGCGACGAGTTCGAGGGCCGGGTCGAGCTGCCGCATGGCGCGGGCGGTCTCGGCGGCGAGGCGGCCGTACTCGTCGGCGGTCTTGTGCCCGGTCTGCCAGGGCCCGTCCATCTCGTTGCCGAGGCACCAGAGCCGGATGCCGTAGGGGTCCTTGTCGCCGTGAGTGGCGCGCAGGTCCGAAAGGGCGGTGCCCGAGGGGTGGTTGGCGTACTCCAGGAGTTCCAGGGCCTCGGCCACCCCTCTGGTGCCGAGGTTGACGGCCATCATCGGTTCCGCCTGGGGGCCTACGGCACGGACGAAGTGGATGAACTCGGCGAGGCCGAAGCGGTTGCTCTCCGTGGAGCGCCAGGCGAGGTCGAGCCGGCGCGGCCGTTCGTCGACGGGCCCGACGGAGTCCTCCCACTTGTAGCCGGAGACGAAGTTGCCGCCGGGGTAGCGGATGGCGGTGACGCCCAGTTCGCGGACCAGGTCGAGGACGTCGCCGCGCAGGCCGGTCTCGTCCGCGGTGGGGTGGCCGGGCTCGTGGATGCCGGTGTAGACGCAGCGCCCGAGGTGTTCGACGAAGGAGCCGAAGAGCCGGGGGTCGACGTCGCCGACGGCGAAGTCCGGGTGGAGGGTGAAGCGGGCGGGGCGGCGGTCACGCGTCATGGCGATCCTCAACTGGTGTGCTGTGCATAGCGGTTAGGGGGGGCGGGCCGCACAGGCCGGGGAGGGTGACCTGTGCGGCCGGTCCTCGTCCCGTCAGCCGGTCCTGATCCGCAGGAACGTCACGGAGTGGGCGGGGAAGGTGTACGAGAAGGAGGGGCCGACGCCGTCGAGGACCGAGTCGACGGGCTTGACCGGTGAGCTGTCCTTGGTGTTCTCGGCGGCCGGGTCGGCGGCCAGCGTGGTCACCCGTGCCTTCGACGCGACCTTCGCCCGCCCGAGGTCGATCTTGGTGCGGGCCTGTGCCGCCTGGGCGTTGACGACCTTCACGATGAGGTCGCCGGTCGCCTTGTCGCGGGTGACGACCTGGCGGAACGGTTCGGCGGGCTTGTCGTCGGTGAAGGAGCCCCACTTCTCGCCGTCCAGGTAGAGCGTCACCTGGCGGCCGCGCACCTCGACGCGCAGGTCGTAGCTGCGGCCCGTCTCGATCTTCGTGGTGTCCTGGATCATCGTCTGCTTGGCGCCGCCGACGGACTTCTCCACGGCCGACTGGGTGTTGTTCCAGCCGCCGAGGTTCCACCAGTAGTGGTTGCCGGTGTCCTTGACGCCGAAGGCGACCATGAAGCCCTCCTTGCCCGACTTCTTGGTGGCTTTGACCTTCAGGTCGTAGTTCTGCCAGCCCTTGTCGCCCGCGGTGACCAGGGTGTTCTCGGCGCTCTCGTCGGACTGGACGTACGCGCCGTCCTCGACGGCCCACGCGCCCCGGCCGGCCGCCCTGGTCCACTTGCCGTCACCGGCCGAGAAGTCGTCGGAGAACAGCGGCCTGCCGTCCGCGCCGGTGACCGAGACGTCGTCGTAGGCGGCGCGGGTGGCCCAGGTGGACAGGCCGATCGCGCCGGTGATCGGGCCGGACGTGGCGGGGCTGCCGGTGGCCCTGGACGGCACGACCTCGTCGCCGACGTTGCGCATGAACAGCTTCTGCGTCTCGTAGTTGGCCGAGCCCCACGACTGGTCGTTGTCGAACCAGATCATGTCGGGCTTCCACTGGACGTAGTCCTCGTTGGCGAGCAGCGGGGCGTACGAGGCGAGCTTGACGACGTCCGCGTTGCGCTCCAGGCCGGTCATGAACGCGGCCTCGGAGAGGGCGTTGCCGAAGGTGTTGCCCTGGGAGGCGTACTCGCCGAGGAAGACCTTGGGGCCGCGCCGGTCGTAGGAGTCGTAGCGGTCGTTGTTCTCCAGGAACCACTGCGGGCTGTTGTAGTAGTGCTCGTCGACCATCGCCACGTCGGCGTCGCGGTTGAGCTTCCAGGCCTTGTCGAAGACGGCTCCGCTGTCGTCGGGCCCGGAGTTGGAGATGACCGTGATCTCCGGGTGCTCGGCCTCGATGGCGGCGCGGAACTGCTGGAAGCGGGCGAAGAACTCCTCGGGCAGGTTCTCCTCGTTGCCGACTTCGAGGTGGGTGAGGCCGAACGGCTTGGGGTGGCCCATCCGGGCGCGCTTCTTGCCCCACTCGCTGCTGACCGGGCCGTTGGCGAACTCGATGAGGTCGAGGGTGTCCTGGATGTGCCGCTTGAGCAGCGCCGGGTCGTCCGTGGCCTTGTTCTGGCCGCAGCCGGTCACCAGGGCGGGCACGACGGGCAGCGGCATGGCGCCGGTGTCCTCGGCGAACTGGAAGTACTCGTAGTAGCCGAGTCCGTAACTCTGGTTGTAGCCCCAGAAGTTGGCGTTGGTGGCGCGCTGTTCGACCGGGCCTATGGTGTCCTTCCACTGGTAGGAGCGGTTGCGCTGCCAGCCGGACTTCTCGTCGTACGCCTCGTGGCTGCCGGTGTTGACCAGGCAGCCGCCGGGGAAGCGCAGGAAGCCGGGCTTCAGGGCGGCGATCTTCTCGGCCAGGTCCTTGCGCAGGCCGTTCTCGCGGCCCTTGTAGGTGTCGCGGGGGAAGAGGGAGATCATGTCCAGCGCGGCCGGGGCGCCCGAGGCGACCGTCAGCCGGCCGGCGGCGGAGGTCCGGGTGGCGGTGAAGGTCGCCCGGTACTTGGCCCAGCCGCCGCGCGCGGTGACGCGGCGGGCGGCCGCCAGTTCACCCGAGGCGTCGTGCAGGGTGAGGGTGAGGGGCGCGCCGGAGCGCTCGGCGCGGGCCCAGAGCGAGAAGTCGTAGCGCTTGCCCTTCTCGACGGCGATCCCGGTGTTGTAGCCGGCGTTCGTGACGGACGAACCGGCGCCCAGGGTGAGGTAGTTGCGATTGCGCTCGTTCAGCCGTCCGCCGTCGTCGACGACCTTGGCGGTGCCTTGGGTGTCCCACGAGGTCAGCGGCGTGTAGGAGCGGTTGTCGGCGGGCTCGTACTCGAAGGACCGGTTCTGGACCAGTTCGGCGTACAGGCCGCCGTCGGCCGCGCGGTTGATGTCCTCGTAGAAGACGCCGTACATCGTGTCGTCGATCTTCGCGCCGGTGCTGTTCGCGTCGACGTCGATCGTGTAGTCGGCCGGCTCGGCGGCCGCGCCGGGGCCCGCGCCGAGCGTGCCGGCCAGCAGGGCTCCGGCGGTGAGCGCCCCGACGGCGAGAGCGAGACTCCCTCGTCTGTGTGCCATGTCATCCCCACCTGTTCGAAATACCGGACGTCGGTCAATACTTCGAACGGCAACTTAGGAACCCGAGGGAGGCCGCGTCAACGCCTGGGACCAACCCTGCGCAAAGCGTTGACGCGCGAGGAGATCGACTCTACGGTCCGTTCGAACTGACGGGCAGCATTCGATATGTCGAACACGCCTGTCCCGGAACACCTCCGTCTCAGAGAGAGGGACGAGCCGTCGTGCCTCCACCCCTTGCCACCCGCCGCGGCGTGCTCGGCACTCTCGGGGCGCTCGCCGTCGCGGGCAGCTTCGGCGTCGCGGCCACCGGGCGCGGCGCCTCCGCCATCGCCTCGGACGCCGAGGTCCGCGTCCGCTACTGGAACCTCTTCAGCGGCGGCGACGGCGTCAACATGATCGCCATGCTGGACGCGTTCCGCCGGGCCAACCCCCGGGTGGACGTGAAGGATTCGACGCTCCAGTGGGGCAATCCGTACTACACCAAGCTGGCCATGGCCGCCGCCGGGCGGCGCGCCCCCGACCTCGCCGTCATGCACCTCGGGCGGATCCCGGGCTTCGCGCCCGGCAGGCTGCTCGACCCCTGGGACGTGCGGCTCCTGGCCCGGTACGGCGTGCGGGAGGCGGACTTCGACCCGCTGCTGTGGAAACGCGCCGTCGTCGACGGCAAGCTGTACGGGCTGCCGCTCGACATCCACGCCCAGCTCTGCTTCTACCGCCGCGACGTGTGCCGGCGGGCGGGGCTGCTCGGCGAGGACGGCGAACTGGCCGCCGTCTCCTCGCCCGAGGAGTGGTTCAAGGCGCTCAAGGCCGCGCGGAAGGCGACCAGGGGCGGACTCCAGACCCTCGGCATGAAGGCCAACGAACCCAACTTCAGCTGGTGGTTCTTCCTCTCCTTCTACACCCAGCTAGGCGGCACCTGCCTCAGCCCCGACGGCCGGGACCTCACCTTCGACACCGACAAGGCGGTCGAGGTCCTCGAATTCCTCCGCCGGCACGTCACCGACGGCTACACCACGCCGGTCGGCACCGCCGACGGCGAGATGTTCCTCAACGGCTCCCCCTTCACCTGGGAGGGCAACTGGTCCGTGCCGGTCTTCGGCGGCGCGAAGCTCGACTACGGCGCCACCCCGCTGCCGCCCGTCTTCGGCCGCGCCGCCACGCACGCCGAGTCCCACTGCTTCGTCCTGCCCCACCAGGAGGGGCGCGGCGGCCCCGCCGACGAGGGCGCCCACCAGCTGGCCGCGTACGTCGTGCGGCACGCCCTCGACTGGTCGCGCGGCGGCCACATCCCCGCGTACCGGCCGACGTTGCGGGACGAGAGGTACCGGGCGCTGAAGCCGCAGGCCGAGTACGTCTCGGCCATGGACCACATGGCCGTCGAGCCGCACGTGTGGTTCGCGGGCTCCACCGGCACCCTCGCCCAGCGCATCGGCCCCGTGGTCGCCGCCGCCAACTCCGGTTCCGCGGGGGCCGCCGCCACGGCCCGGCGGATGCGGGGCGTCCTGGAGAAGCTGCTCGCGATGAGGGACCCGATGGCCGGCCGGTCCGCCGGCCGCGCGGGAGGTGGCGCCGCGTGAGCACCGTCGACACCGCCCTGCGCCCGGCCGCCGCACGCCCGGCGGCCGCCGTCCGCGCCGACTCGCCCCGGGCCCGCCTCGCCCGCCGCCTCCAGCACGGCGGCTGGTTCGTCGCCCCCTTCCTCCTCCTGTTCGCCCTGTTCGTGCTGCTGCCGATCGGGCGCGGGGTGTGGCTGAGCCTGACCGACGCCAACATCTCCGGCACCGGCGAGCGCTTCGTGGGCCTGGACAACTACCGGGAGGCCTTCGACACCCCGCTGATATGGGAATCGCTGGGCCACAGCGCGTACTTCACGCTGCTCGTGGTGCCGTGCATCGTCGTCCTCGCGTTCCTGCTCGCGATGCTCGCCCACCACATCGAGCGCGCCAAGTGGCTGTGGCGGCTGTGCTTCTTCGCGCCGTTCCTGCTGCCGTCCACCGTCGCCGGGAACCTCTGGCAATGGCTGTTCAACCCCGGCACCGGAATGATCAACCACGTCCTCGGCCTGGACACGCCCTGGCTGACCGACAAGTCGACCGCCATGCTCGCCGTGGTCATCACGACCCTGTGGTGGACGGTCGGCTTCAGCTTCCTCCTCTTCCTCGCCGCGTTGCAGAACATCCCCCGGCATCTGTACGAGGCCGCCGAGCTGGACGGCGCGAACGCCTGGCAGCGGATGGTCCACATCACCCTGCCGATGCTGCGCACCGTCACCGGTCTCGTCGTCACCCTCCAGGTCCTCGCCTCGCTCCAGGTGTTCGACCAGGTCGTGGTGATGCAGGACTTCGGCCCGGGGCCGGAGGAATCGACCCGGACCTTCGTGCAGTACACCCTCGAAGAGGGCTTCACCAGCTACCGCGTGGGCTTCGCCTCCGCGGTGTCCATCATCTTCTTCGTGCTCATCGCGGCCGTGGCCCTCGGCCGCTTGTGGCTGCTGGGCAGGCGTGCGGAGGATGTGCGATGAGAAAGGGACACGCGATGCCCGTCAACCGTACGAGAGCCAAGTGGACCGCGGGACAGATCGTCCTGACGGCGCTCGGGACCGCCGTCTCGGCGGTGTGGCTGTCGCCGCTGGTGTGGGCGCTGTTCACCTCCCTGAAGTCGGAGACCGAGGCCGTGGCCGTGCCGACGCACTGGATACCGCGCGACGTCACGTTCCAGGCGTGGCGGGCCATGTTCGAGACCGGCAACATCACCGACTGGTTCGTGAACTCCGTCGTCGTCTCCGTGTGCGTGACGTCCGTCGTGGTCCTGGTGAGCGCGCTCGCCGGGTACGGCTTCGCGCGCACCGAGTTCCGCGGCAAGAACGCGCTGCTCGGCCTGGTCATGGCGGGCCTCATGGTGTCCCCGGCGGTCCTCGGCGTGCCGCTGTTCAGCACCGTCCAGTCCATGGGGATGGTCGACACGTACTGGGGGATGATCCTGCCGCAGTGCGCGCCGGCCGCGATGGTCTACATCCTCTACAAGTTCTTCCAGTCCGTCCCCAAGGAGCTGGAGGAGGCGGCGTTCATCGACGGCGCCGGGCGCTGGCGGGTCTTCTTCACCGTCATCCTGCCGCTGTCGCGCCCCTCCCTCGCGGCGGTCGGCATCTTCACGTTCATCGCGTCGTGGAACAACTTCCTGTGGCCCTACATGGTGACCAACAACCCCGACCTGATGACCATGCCGAACGGCATCGCGACGGTCATGAACTCCTACGGCATCCAGTGGGCGCAGCTGATGGCGGGCGGGCTGATGGCGGGGCTCCCGCTGATCGTCGTCTTCGTCTTCTTCCAGCGGCAGATCGTCGCGGGGGTGGCGCACACGGGCCTGGCGGGGCAGTGAGAGGGGGACCCTAGGGCCTGTCTTCCCCGGGCCCGAAGCCCTCCAGGAAGTAGCTGTCGTGCCGGATGCGGAACTGCTTCGGCAGGCCAACAACAGGAAGGGAAGTGAACGATGTATGGCCGAGTACGGATTTGATCTGCCGTTGAAGTCCTCACCGGAGATCCTCGCTGAACGCGACAAGCTGGCCGATGAGGCTTGCCGAGCACTGACCCAAGCCGGAGTTCCCGTTCATCGGGTTGAACTTGGGGGTGGGCCTGAAGGCAGGCCTGGGGCGGAGGTTCACATGGAAGCCACCCCCGGCGGCCGAGTGGTGGTGGACTGGAACACGGGGGCAGAACTGACGACTGCTGCCGTAAAACTTCTGGAGGGCGCTCTTCTGGAGGGCAAAGGATTCGATCCTGCGAATCAGCCTTTCGCTCTCCGCCATCACTCAACCGTCCGCGTGCATATGCGGGACGCCCTTCTTGGAATCCTCACTTCGGCGGGTTTCGACGTGGAAGTGGCAGACGAGGACGACTACGGGGCTCCGGTCCTTTTCGTGAACAGCTTCCGGCGGCCCTGATTAGGCCCCAAGGTCACCTCCTTGCTGAATGAACTGTCGGGTGTGCCCCACTGCTACGTGGCAGGGGGCACACCCCTTGTCCGGTGACGGCGAGAACGTCGGCGTCAGCCGTGTTCGGCCCGGCGCCGGTCGCGGTCGATGATCGGCCGAGTCCGGCTTCAGCCGGTGAGCAGGCGACGACTACCGCAAACAGGTCGCCGAGCTCCACTCTCCCAAACGGCACTCGCACGTCGCCATCGCCGAAGTGGAAGGCGCCATCGCGGGTTACGTGGCGTGGAACGTCGTCCCGGACCGCAAGAAGGGTGAGGTCAAGATCCTCGCCGTCTCGGCCCAGCACCGACGTCACCATGTGGGCACGGCACCGTGCGAGCACGCCTTCGACCAGATGCGGGCCTTCGGAGCCGAGGTCGTCGAGATCGGCACCGGAGGAGACCAGTTCCACGCACCGGCTCGAGCCCTCTACGAGTCGCTCGACTGCACTCCCCACCCACGCACCGTCTACTTCCGCCAACTCTGACACCTCCCGGGCGGACGCCCTCGGGCGCCCGCCCGATCGGCAGTCATCTACAGGTCCACTTCCGGAACAGGCCCTAGTACCGCAGGGCCAGTGAGGGGCCGTAGGGCCGCCGGGCGAGACGTTCGGGTGCGGGCGTCCGCCTTCAGGGCCGCGACGGGTCGTGAAGGCGGACGTCACGCTTGGCCTTCGCCCACGGTGTCGTGGTGTCGGCGGGGGCGTCCGTGTCGGGTGTGCCGTACTAGTTGTAGGTGATGTCTGACGCCGTGAACTTGCAGTACCTGCCGTCAGGGCCGCTGCCGGTCTCGACGGGCTCGGCGCCGGTGTTGTTGCCGGTGAAGCGCATGCAGGTCTTGATCTTCTTGTTGCCGTCGCCGTGGACGCGGATGTTCCGCAGCGCGGCGGTGTCGCCGTAGTTGGTGTTGATGCCGACGATGGACTTGCCGGGGGCGGTGACGTCGGTGTCGTTGACGATGATGTCGCGCCGGTACTGCTTGGAGCAGTTGCCGCAGGTCCGCACGAGCTTGCCGAAGTCGGAGACCTGGAACTTGTTCACGACGAGCTTGCCCGCGCCGTTGAACTGGAAGACCTTGTCGTCGGCCTTGCGGGCGCCACCGCCCTGGACGGCGTACGTCGAGCCCGCCGAGGACCCCTTGAACGTCGCGGCGTCCTCGCCGACGTCCTCCCACCAGACGTTCTGCAGGGTACAGCTGCCCTGGCAGTGGATGCCGTCGGCGGCGGGCGCGCCGATGATGACGTTCTTCAGGGTCGCCCCGTCCTTCAGCTTGAAGAGGGGGTCCTGGCCCTCGTCCTGGCCGTCGCCGCCCAGCTCGCCGCTGCCGTAGTAGCGCTTGAGGCCGCCGTCGCGGGTGCCGGAGACCTCGATGGTCCGGGAGACGGGCTGCTGCCCCTTGGCCTCGGGCCAGCTGCTCGCCGCCCCGGCGGTCGACATCAGGGAGGTGGTGACGAGGGCGGCGCCGGTCAGGGCGAGCGCGGCCGCGCCGCCGATGACGGCGCGGCGGCGGGTCCGGCCGCGGCGGTGGCGTACGGGCCCGTTCGTGGTGGGGGTCATGTCCGGATTTCCTTCGGTGGACAGAAGTGTGCGTCTCCTGGTCGTCACCGGGCGCGGAAAGGTTGCCCTCAACCTCGCGGGTGCGCCGCGGGGGCGAAGTCGCCCTTCCACTCGTCGCGTTCACCGGCGGCGGAGGCCCGGACCGTGTAGCGGTCGGCGTACGCGTCCCGCTTGCCGCCGCGGTGGTCGTACTGCCCGGCGAAGACGTGCTCGCCCACCGGTACGGTGCGCCCCGCCTTGAGCGTCCACCGGTACAGGAGGAAGCCGCCGCGCTCGGCCACCGTCACGTCGAAGTCGCCGACGGGCAGCGAGCGCCAGTTGCCGGTGTCGGCGACCTCGCCGGGCCGGGCGACGCGCAGCTCCACGGTGAGCGCGGTCAGCGGCTTTTTCGCCTTGACGGTGATGTCGCTCTGCGACCAGTACGTGCTGGAGCCGGGGTCGATCGAGCCGTCCGCCCACAGCAGGTCCGCCGCGGACCTCGGGGCGCCGGACCTCGGGGCGCCGGACCTCGGAGGGGCGGGCGGGGGCGTCTGTCCCCTGGACGGCCCCGCCGAGGGGCCCCGGGAGACGGGAGGCGCGGCAGGGGTGCTGTGCGGCGGCCGGGAGGGCGGCGGCGCGGTCCCGCCGGGTCGCGTGGCGGCGGGGGGCGCGTCCGGCGTCTCGCTGGTGGCGACGGACTGCGGGTCGGGGTCCTCGCGCAGCGCGGACGCCACCCCGTACCCGGCCACGGCGCAGAGGGAGGCGACGGCGGCGGTCGCGGTGACCACGCGCAGCCAGGAGGCGCCCGCCCGGAGCGGCTTCGGCGCGCGTTCGGGCCGCGCGCCCGCCGCCATGCCCTGCTCGACGCGGGCCCGCATCCGCTCCCGGTCGGGCCGGTGCGCCTGGGCGGCCCCGCGCAGCTTCCGGCGCACCTCGTCGTCGTCCCTCATGTGCTTCCCCCCGTGTCCGCCGTGACCGCGCGCACCTGTTGCCAGGCGGTGTGCGGACCGAGGCGTCGTTGCAGCTCGGCCATTCCCTTCGACGTCTGGCTCTTCACGGTACCCACCGAGATGCCGAGGGCCTGCGCGGTGTCCTTCTCGGAGAGGTCGAAGGCGTGCCGCAGCACCACGCAGGCCCGCTTGCGGAAGGGCAGCGCGCGCAGCGCCTCCCGCACGTCGACCACGGCCGGCACGTCGGGGTCCGCGACGGCCTCGCCGCGGCCCGACCAGAAGAGGGTGACGCGGCGGCGTTCCCGTACGGCGCTGCGGATGCGGCTGCGGGCCATGTTGGCGACGACGCCGCGGGCGTACGCGGCCGGGTGGTCGGCAGCGCGCACCCGGTCCCAGCGGTGCCACAGGGCGAGCAGCGCGTCGGCCGCCAGATCGTCCGCGCCGTCCGCCTCGCCCGTCAACAGATGGGCGAGCCGGGCGAGTTCGGCGTAGTGCCGCTCGAAGAAGGCATGGAACTCGGCGGCCGCGTCGTCGGCGGCCGAAGGCATGGGTGTCCTCTTTCCCCCGGGCCCCGGCGCACCGCCCTCCGCGGTCCCGGGTGCCGTCTCCCTGTCGGAACCGGGCACTCTAACGGGTCGTTCCGTCCGCGAGGACACCGGGCAGGGTCACCTCCCCCCTGCCGCCGTCGCCGTGCCGCCTCGCGCGAAAGGCGGTGAAGCGCCCCTCGGCCACCCGCATGTCGCGCACCTCGACGGCGTAGGAGGCGTGGACCCCCTCGGGCATCAGCCAGCAGCCGTCGGTGAACTGCATGGGGCGTCCTCCCGTGGTGCGGCGGCGGTGAAGGCGAGCCGGGCCAGGCGGAGCGGACCGCGCAGCCGTACGCGCAGGTCGCGCACCCCGGACACGGCGAAGCCCACGGCACTCTCGGCGTAGTCGTACGTGCCGCCGGTGGGCGCGACGGCGACGGTGGTGGCGGTGGCGCCGGCGATGAGATCGACGGCGCCCTCCCCCGCGGCCTCGATCCGCACGGCGTCGGTCCCGGTCCCGAAGTCGCATGCTTCGAAGAGCAGTTCGCCCACGGAGCCGTTCACGGCCCGCACCGCGTCGCCCGAGGTCTTCGTCCGGTCGACGATCTCGGTGCCGCGCTGCGTGTCGTAGTCGGCCGCCGCCAGGCCGGCCCCCAGTACCGGCCTGGCGGCGAGCGGATCACCGGCGATCTCGACCGGCGCGTGCAGCCGGATGTCCCGGCTCGACGCCCCGGCGAACAGCTCGTGCGTGCCGGGCGCCACGCTCCAGCGGCCCCGGCGTACGTCCCAGAAGCCCAGGTCGCTGACGGGGAGCCGGAATTCGAGGCGTCGCGAGGAGCCGGGCGCCAGGTGGACGCGGCGGTGCGCGGCCAGCTTGCGGTGCGGGGTCGCGACGGGGCCGCGGGGCGCGCGGGTGTAGAGCTGCGCCACCTCGTCCGCCGCGACGGCGCCGGTGTTGGTCAGGGTGAAGGCGACGCACAGGGTGTCGCCGTCGCGCTCGCAGGTCAGCCCCTGGTAGGCGAAGGAGGAGTACCCGAGGCCGTGCCCGAACGGGTACAGCGGGGTGCCGTCGAAGTACAGGTAGGTCTGCCGGGAGCCGATGATGTCGTAGTCGAGCAGGTCCGGCAGGTCGGTGTCGGCGGCGTACCAGGTCTGCGGGAGCCGTCCGGCCGGGGAGACGTCACCGGCGACGACGCGGGCCAGCGCGGTGCCCGCGGCCTGCCCGCCGTGCGCGGTCCACAGCAGCGCGGGCAGCTCGGCGTGGGCGTCGGCGACCGCGTACGGATAGGCGCTGACCAGGGCGAGCGCGGTGCGGGGGTTCGCGGCGCGGGCCGCGCGCCACAGCCGTTCCTGGTGGGGCGGCAGGGCGAGGGTGGTGCGGTCCTGGGTCTCGCGGCCGTTGATGTGCGGGTCGTTCCCGGCGACGACGAGCACGGAGTCCGCGGTCGCGGCGGCGCGGGCCACGGCATCCTCGCCGCGCTCCACGTACACGACCGTGAAGGGCTCGGCGCGGTCGGCCGCGAGAGCTTCGCCCTGGACGGCAACCCGCAGGCCGTCGGCGGCGACACAGACATGGCCGCCCGTTCCCGTGTGCCTGAGGAGGTACTCGCCCCCGTGCCCGCCGTCCTGCCCGTCCCGGCGTTCGCCCTCGCGGGCGATGAGCGCGAACGTCTCCTGGACGATCCAGCCCCCGGGCTGATCGGCCGACGCGCGCACGAAGCCGTCGTCGGCGACGGACAGGTAGCGCCCGTCGGGGGCCCGCAGCGTCCAGGCGCCCGCGCCCCAGTCGACGAGGGCGAACTCGGTGGCCCGCGCCCCGTCCGCGCAGACGCCGACCGGCGGCAGGTCGGTGCGGCCGGACAGCAGCGCCGGGTCGAGCACGCCGGCGGCCACCCGGGCCTGAGCGCCGGCGGCGGAGGGCTCCGGCACCCGCAGCCAGCCTGCCGCGCACTTCAGGCGCACCCGGTCCACGCCTTCGGCGAAGGTCACCCGCTCGGCGCCGAAGCGGGCGCGCAGCCCGTCCAGGACGGTGCTCCGGTGGATCAGCCTGCCGCTGTACCAGTCGGTCTTGCACTCGTCGGCGAGGAGCCCGACGACCGCGATACGGCCCCCGTCGGCGGCGGGCGCGAGGGGCAGCAGGCCGTCGTTCTTGAGCAGGACCACGGCCTGTTCGGCGGCCTCGCGGGCCAGTTCCCGGTGTTCGGCCGTGTCGGCGTCGCGCGGGCTCACGCCGCCGTAGGGGCCGCCGTCCGGGTCGAACTCCCCGAGCCGCAGGCGCACGGTGAGGTGGCGGCGTACCGCCGCGTCGATGTCGGCCTCGGTCAACAGACCTGCCGCCAGAGCGCGTTGGACGCGTCCGATGATGGGACCCGGGTCGGTGCCGTGGTCGGTGAAGCTGTCGACGCCCGCCTTGAGTGCCGCGGCGACGGCCTCCTCGTGGGTGTCGAAGTAGTGCTGGCTCTCCACGAGGTTGCTCGGCGCGCTCTGGTCGGAGCAGATGAGCAGCACGTCGTCGGTCCAGCGCCGCAACTGCTCGCCCAGGTGGGGCGATACGTGGTTGGGGCGGCCGTTGACGAAGTTGTAGGCGGGCATCACCCCGGCGACCGCGCCCGCCTCGACCGCGCCACGGAAGGCGCGCAGGTCGTACTCGTGCAGGACGCGCGGGCGGACGGAGGAGTTCGTGGTGTCCCGGCGCGTCTCGTTGTTGTGGGCGAGCCAGTGCTTGAGGACGGGCGCGGTGCGCCAGTACGTCGGGTGGTCGCCGCGCAGGCCGCGGGTGAAGGCGGCGGCCAGGGCCGAGGTCAGGTGCGGGTCCTCCGCGTACCCCTCTTCGTTCCTGCCCCACAGGGGGTGGCGCAGGAGGTTCACCGTCGGCGCCCAGACGTTGAGGCCGACGCGGTCGTCCCGGGCGCGCAGGGCGCGGGCCTCCACGGCGACGGCCTCGCCGACCTTGCGCAGCAGGTCGTCGCTCCAGGTCGCGCCGAGCCCGACGGCCTGCGGGAAGACCGTGGCGGGCCCCGGCCAGGCGACGCCGTGCAGGGCCTCCTGGCCGGTGCGGAACGCCTCGACACCGAGCCGGCCGATGGCGGGCGCGCACTGGTGCAGGAGCGCGACGCGTTCGTCGACGGTCAGCCGGGACAGCAGGTCGTCCACGCGCTGGTCCGGCCCAAGTCCCGGGTCGCGGAACGGCGGCGGGCTCTCGGTCACGTGCGGGTCCCCTCGGCGGGCGGTGAAGCGGAAGCGAATTTCTCGAAGCGCTTCGATGCTGGGCGTTACCTGATGCCCATGTCAAGGCGCCTGCCTCGGAACGCCCCGTCGACCCGCTCAATACCGGGCCCAGGCGAACTCACAGCTTCTGCCGCGAAGTTCGGCACGCACCCTTGTGAGGGCTCCGGGGTTCACTTAGTCTCCCCACCGACATCGAAGCGCTTGGCGCTCAGGCGGGCGCGCTCCCGGTACTGGCTCGCACCGTCAGCTCCGGGGCGATCAGTGTGACGTCGTCCTCGCCGTGTCCGGTCAGCTTGGCGACGATCCGCTCGACGGCCCTGCGCCCCATCTCCTCGGCGGGGATGGCGACCGAGGTGAGCCGTACGGAGGCCTGGAGGGCCACCTGGTCGGGGCAGACGGCGATCACGGACACGTCCTCGGGCACCGCGCGGCCCTGCTGGCGCAGCAGGCCGAGCAGCGGCTCCACGGCCGACTCGTTCTGGACCACGAAGCCCGTGGTGCCCGGCCGCTCGTCGAAGACCCGGGCGAGCGTGGCGGACGTCGGCCCGTACCCCGCCTCGCAGGGCCGGTGCAGCAACCGCACCCCCAACTCGCGGGCCCTGGCGCGCAGTCCGTCGAGCGTGCGTTCGGCGAAGCCGGTGTGGCGTTCGTAGACGGCGGGGGCCTCGCCGATGACGGCGATGTCCCGGTGACCGAGGCCGGCCAGGTGCTCCACGCACAGCGCGCCCGTCGCCACGAAGTCGAGGTCCACGCAGGTGAGCCCGGCCGTGTCGGCGGGCAGCCCGATCAGCACGGCGGGCCGTTCGCTCGCCCGCAGCAGTGGCAGCCGCTCGTCGTCCAGCTCGACGTCCATGAGGATCACGGCGTCGGCGAGACCGCTGCCGGTGACGCGGCGCACGGCCGCCGCGCCCTCGTCGCCGGTCAGGAGCAGGACGTCGTAGCCGTGGGTGCGGGCGGTGGTGGCGACGGCGACGGCGATCTCCATCATCACCGGCAGGTACATGTCGGTGCGCAGCGGCATCATCAGGGCGATGACGTTGGATCTGCTGCTCGCGAGGGCGCGGGCGCCCGCGTTCGGGTGGTAGCCGAGCTGCTCGATGCTGCGCTCGACGCGTTCCCGCGTGCCGGTGGAGATCGAGCGCTTGCCGCTGAGGACGTAGCTCACCGTGCTGGCCGAGACTCCGGCGTGCTTGGCGACCTCGGCGAGGGTGACCATGCGGCTCTCCTGGGGTGGGCGAGAAGGCGGTGCGACCGACCCTAGAGGGGCGCCCCTGACCTGTCCATACGTTGATTTGAAGCGCTTCGATTCCGGTGCGCAGGAGCGGGGCGCCTCTCCCGCCCCGGTCCACTTCCGCGTCTCGGGCCCCGGCGTCGGATAAGCGTTCCTCATGCCATGCAGTCGCCGGCGCGGCGAGAAAGGTTGCCGGTTTTGCGGGAAATCTCGGCGCGTTCGCCCGTCGAATGGATTCGACGACTCGATTTCCGCGCACACCCTTGACATCCCCAAGGGGCACAAGGACTTTGGGAGCGCTCCCACCCCCCCACCGGAGAGGGACATCGGCGACGGCCGCCCCGTACGACGGCGGTGAGGCGCCCACGTGCGCCTGCCACCGCTTCTGGGCCCAGGTGGATGTCGCCCTCCCCCACCCGACGTGCGAAGGAACCCCCATGTCTCCTGTGCTCCGCGCGCACAGAACACGCGTGCTCCCCGCCCTGTGCGGCCTGATCGGCGGGCTGCTCGTCGGCGGTCCGGTCGCGAGCGCCGACGACCACGCCCCCGTGGCCGCCGCGGTGAAGGCCGCTCCGTACGACTGGAAGAACGTCCGCGTCGACGGGGGCGGCTTCGTCCCCGGCATCGTCTTCAACCGCTCCGAACGCGACCTCGCCTACGCCCGCACCGACATCGGCGGCGCCTACCGCTGGCAGGAGTCCTCCGCGTCCTGGACGCCGCTGCTCGACTCGGTCGGCTGGGACGACTGGGGCCACGCCGGGGTGGTGAGCCTCGCCTCCGACTCCGTGGACCCCGACCGGGTGTACGCGGCCGTCGGCACTTACACCAACGACTGGGACCCGGGCAACGGCGCCGTGCTGCGCTCCGCCGACCGGGGCGTGACCTGGCGCAAGGCCGACCTGCCGTTCAAGCTCGGCGGCAACATGCCCGGCCGCGGCATGGGCGAGCGCCTGGCCGTCGACCCGCACGACAACGACGTGCTCTACCTGGGGGCGCCCAGCGGCAAGGGCCTGTGGCGCTCCACGGACGCGGGCGCCACCTGGCGGCAGGTGACGAACTTCCCGAACCCCGGCAACTTCCAGCAGGACCCGGGTGACACGAGCGGCTACAACTCCGACAACCAGGGCATCGTCTGGGTCACGTTCGACGAGTCGACGGGCGCGGGCGACGGGAAGACGCAGACCCTCTACGTGGGCGTCGCCGACAAGGCCAACTCCGTGTACCGGTCGACGGACGGCGGCGGCACCTGGTCGCGTGTCGCGGGCCAGCCGACCGGACTGCTCGCCCACAAGGGCGTCCTCGACGCGGAGAACGGCTACCTCTACCTCGCCTACAGCGACCGGGCCGGGCCCTACGACGGCGGCAAGGGCCAGGTGTGGCGGTACGCGACGCGGACCGGTGAGTGGAAGAACATCAGCCCCGTCGCCGAGGCCGACACCTCCTACGGCTTCAGCGGCCTGAGCGTCGGCCGGCAGCACCCGGGCACCGTCATGGTCACCGGCTACAGCTCCTGGTGGCCCGACACGCAGATCTTCCGCACCCGGGACAGCGGCGCCAACTGGACCTCGGCGTGGAGCTACTCCGCGTACCCGACCCGGCAGAACCGCTACACCATGGACATCTCCTCCGTGCCCTGGCTCTCCTGGGGCGCGCACCCCGCGCCGCCCGAGCAGAGCCCGAAGCTCGGCTGGATGACGGAGTCACTGGAGATCGACCCGTTCGACTCCGACCGCATGATGTACGGGACGGGGGCCACGGTCTACGGCACCGAGAACCTCACCCGATGGGACGCCCCGGGCGGCACGTTCACCATCCGGCCCATGGTGAAGGGCCTTGAGGAGACGGCCGTCAACGACCTCGCCGCCCCCGAGTCCGGGGCGCCGCTGCTGAGCGCGCTCGGCGACATCGGCGGTTTCCGGCACACGGACCTCACCAAGGTGCCGGAGCGGATGTACACCTCCCCCACCTTCTCGTCCACGACGAGCCTCGACCACGCGGCGGCCAGGCCGAGCACCGTGGTGCGTTCCGGCGACGCCGACGCGGCGCCCCATGTCGCCTTCTCCACCGACAACGGCGTCACCTGGTCCGGCGGCCAGGAGCCTGCGGGCGTCACGGGCGGCGGCACGGTGGCCGCGGCGGCCGACGGCAGCCGCTTCGTGTGGAGCCCCGCGGGGGCGGGCGTGCACACCGCCTCCGGGCCCGGAGCCGCCTGGACGGCGGCCGGTGGCATCCCCCAGGGCGCGGTGGTCGAGTCGGACCGGGTCGACCCGAAGCGGTTCTACGGCTTCAAGTCCGGCACGTTCTACGTCAGTTCGGACGGCGGCAACACCTTCACCGCGAAGGCGTCGACCGGGCTGCCGGCCGAGGGGCCCGTCAAGTTCCAGGCCGTGCCCGGCAGGACGGGCGACATCTGGCTCGCGGGCGGCAAGGCGGGCGGGACGTACGGCCTGTGGCACTCCACGAACGGCGGGACGAGCTTCACCCGGGTCACAGGCGTCCAGGAGGCCGACACCATCGGCTTCGGCAAGGCGGCGCCCGGCGCCTCCTACCAGGCGCTCTACACCAGCGCGAGGATCGGCGGGGTGCGCGGCGTCTTCCGCTCCACGGACGCGGGCGCGAGCTGGATCCGCGTCAACGACGCCCGGCACCAGTGGGGTTGGACGGGCGGCGCCATCACCGGCGATCCGAACGTCTACGGCCGGGTGTACGTGGGGACGAACGGCCGCGGCATCGTCCAGGGCGACACCGCGGCACGTTAGAGCGGCCGGCTTCAGGGAGTGGTGACCGCGGGGCGGGGCGCGGTAGTTGCGCACGGGGGCCTCCCGGAGGCTGGGGTGAGGGGGTTCAACCGGTCAGTCGCCGCCGTACGCCCCCGGGTTGCCGCCGCTCGCACGCGCGGACCGTCAGCGGAGCCTGCCGGCACCCGCCCGGTGATTCACCATGTACGGCACCGCCCGCGGGTGGTCGACGTGCCGGCGCAGGTGCGGGGTCCAGCCGGCTCCGGAGCGCAGCGCCTCCTCGGGGAACTGCGCGTTGTGGGCGGCGATCAGGTCGGTCCGCTCACCGTTGACGTAGTTGTGGTCGGCGGTGACCGGGGCCTCTTTCCACTTCTTCAGGACGCGTCCGGCGCCGACGCCGTCCGGCAGGGTGAACGCGTTCGCCTGGGCGACCAGTTGGGACTCGGCGCCGATCCCGAAGGAGTACTGGTAGCCGTCGCGCGGCACGACGTAGTGGTTGTTGTAGACGTCGACCTTGCCGAAGCGCACGCGCGGGGCGCGCTCGACGATGTTCCGGAAGAGGTTGTGGTGGAGTGTGACGCGGAGCTTCCCGCGGTCGGTGCCGCCCGCGCCGTCGCTGTTGCCGATCATGAGGGTCTTGTCGTGGTCGGCGAAGACGTTCCAGGAGACGGTGACGAGGTCGGCGCCCCGCACGACGTCCAGCTCACCGTCGTGCCGCTGGTAGAGCTGCCCGTAGTAGGAGGGCAGCGAGCTGTCGGGGTGGGCGCCGTCGGTGAACGTGTTGTGGTCCAGCCAGACGTGCGTGGAGCCGTGCACCACCGCGCTGTCGTACTCCGAGTTCCAGGCGCCCCGCTCGCCGTCCGTGGGGTCCCACTGCGGGAAGCAGTCCAGGGGGCTCTCCAGCGTGAGGCCGCGGACGACGACGTTGTCCACGTCCTTGATCTGGAGGCTGCCGCCGATGATCCGCGCGTGCCCGCCGACCCCGAGCACGGTGGTGTCGGAGGGGATGTACGCCTTGACGGCCGCCGCCTGCCGGGCCGCCGAGGCCGCGCGCAGCTCCTCCTGCTCGCCGCTGACCGGCCGGTCCCTGCCCCACACCGCGGGGTCGTACGCGGCGAGGTACCGCGCGAAGTCGTACCCCTCGGCCGCGAACGCGGCGCAGCCGCCGGTGGCGGTTGCGGTTGCGGTTCCGGTTCCGGTGGCGTCCAGCGTCCCCTTGACCCGGATGACGCGGGGCCCCGGGCCGCCGGCGGTGAGGGCCGCCGTGAACTGCTGCCAGGTGGTGACGGTGTGGGTGCGGGCGGCGCCCGCGTCCGCGCCGCCGGTGGTGCCGCCGTCGGCGGAGGCCCAGCCGTCGCGTGCCGGCAGGACGTCGTGGGCGGCCGGGACGGGCCGGGCGGACGCCGGGTGCGCCGCCGCCGTGGACACCGTGGGCGCCGCGAGGGCGAGGGCCGCGCAGCTCGTGAGCAGGGTGGCACGGACACGTCTCGTCATGCGTCTTCCTCCGTCGGCCAGGTGATCCAGGACTCCGGCACCGTGGCGTCGAGGCGGCGCAGGTCGCCCGGGGCGAGCACCCTGCGGTGCAGCAGTTCCACGGCGACCAGGCGGGCCACGGCGATCGCGCCGGGCGGGTTGAAGTGGGTGTTGTCCTGCTCGGACGCGGTCCAGTTGAAGTACCGCTTCGTCTCCTCGGGCCCGAGCTTTCCCCACAGGGCGAGGGAGAGCGCCTGGATGTCGAGGAGCGCGGCGCCCTCCTCGGCCGCGAGGGCGCGCACGGCGGCCGGATAGTCGCCGTGGGTGGGCACGGCGGCGCCGCCCGCGTCGAAGCGCCGGCGTTCCACGGAGGTCAGCAGCACGGGGCGCGCCCCACGCGCCCGGGCGCCGCCGACGTACTGGCGCAGGTACTCCTGGTAGGTCGACCACGGTTCGGTGTACCGGGCGGGGTCCTCCCGCTTCTGGTCGTTGTGGCCGAACTGGATCAGCAGGAGGTCGCCGGGGCCGATCGCGGTGAGGAGCGCGGCCAGACGGCCCTCGTCGGCGAAGCTCTTCGCACTGCGGCCGTTCACCGCGTGGTTGGCGACGGGGAACGCGGGGCGCAGGAAGAAGGGCAGGGCCATGCCCCAGCCCGTCTCGGGTGCGGCGGGGCGGTACTTCTGGGCGGCCGTGGAGTCGCCCGCGACGAACAGGGTGCGGCGGCCGGGTCCCGCGGCGGTCACCGGTTCTGCTCCTTCCACTCCGCCTGCGCCTCGTTGAGCTGCTCGGCGAGGGAGTCGAGGAAGTCCTTCGCCGACATCTTGCCGAGCAGGACCTTCTGGAAGGCGGGCTCGTTCTCGGCCTTGCTGATGGTGTTCCAGTCGGGCAGGTAGTAGGGCAGTTGCACGATCTTCAGGGAGCCGTCCTCGAGGGCCTCGGCCGCCAGCTTGGTGGGCTCGGACTTCTTGACCCAGGCGTCCTTGGCGGCCTCGGTGTTGGCGGGGATGGCGCCCGCCGACTCGTTCCACTTGCTGTTGGACGCGTGCGAGGCGGCGAACTCGATGAACTTCCAGGCCGCCTTCTTCTTCTTGCTGGACCTGAACAGGCCGAGTCCGTCGACGGGGTTGGACACCTGGACGCGTACGCCCGCGCCGGTGGTGGGGTTCGGCAGACCGCGGAACTTGTTCTCGCCGAGTGCCTTCACGTGGTCCTGGTAGGAGCCGAGGTTGTGGCTGAGCATGCCGATCTGGCCGCTGTCCCACTGGGCGACCATCTTGGTGAAGTCGTTGTTGAGGTCGGCGGACGGGGTGGCCTTCTTGTAGAGGGACACGTACTTCTGCAGCGCGGCGACGTTCTTCGGGTCGTTGACGGTGGTCTCGTCGCCGTCCCAGAAGTCGCCGATGCCCGACTGGCCGTACATCGCGTCGAGGGCCTGGGCGATGGAGCCCTCGCCGCCGCGGATGGTGTAGCCGAAGCGGTTGTGGGCCCGGTCGGTGAGCTTGTCGGCGGCCGCGTAGAACTTCTTCCAGGTCGTCGGCGCGTCCAGGTCGGCGGCCGCGAACAGGTCGGTGCGGTAGTACAGGACGCCGTTGCTCGCGGAGGTGGGGACGGTGTAGAGGTCGACGCCGCCGCCGGCCGCGCGGACGCTGTCGACCATCGCCGGGTTCAGCTCGTCGGCGAGGGGACTCTTCTCGACCCGCTTGTCCAGCGGCTCCAGGGCGTCCTGCGCGGCGATCCCGGCGAGCATCGCGGCGCCGACACCGCCGACGTCGGGCAGGCCGCCGCCCCGGATGGCGGTGTCGTACTTGGACTGGACGTTCTCGGCGGGCACCCCGACGTACTTGACGTCGATGTCGGGGTTCTCCTTCTCGAAGTCCTCGATGATCTCCTGCCAGATGTCGTGCCGCACGGCGGTGTTGTTGTCCCAGAAGACGATCTCGCCCTTGCCGCTGCCCTCGCCGCCCTTGTCGCCCGCCGCGCCGCTGCCGTCGTCCCCGCAGGCGGTGGCGGTCAGGGCGAGCGCGGTGGTCAGGGCGAGGGCGACACCGGCACGGCGTCGGGTGCGGGGGCTCTCACAAGTACGCGGGCTCTCATGGGTGCGGGGGCTCTCATGGGTGCGCGGGCTGGGGTTGGTGGGCATCAGCGGCTCTCTTCTCGGGTTGCGGAGTGATTCAACGGGTGATGCGGAAGCGGGTGAACAAGGCGGTCCCGGTGGGTCCCTCGTCCGCGGGCGCCGCCGCGAACAGGCCGAGGAGCGCGCCGACCCAGCGCCAGGGCGTCGCGGCGAAGACTGGCCCGCCGGTGGGTCGCGGGCCCTCGCCCGTGTCGGCGGTGAAGCGGCAGCGGGCGCCGTCCGTGATCTCCACCCGCAGCCGGGCGGCGGCGCCGGGTGCCGGGTGTGGGGGCGCGGCGTCACGCTCGGCCGCCGCGCCCGCTTCGGCGAACCGGTGCACGAGCCGCACCGCTCCGTCCTCGTCCCGCTCCAGGCCGACCCACGAGTACGCGTCCCCCAGTACGGCCAACCCAGCCCGTGCGCCGGGAACTTCGGCGTCCAGACGCAGCTCGACCTCGACGGAGCAGGGCCGCAGGGGCAGGCGCTGGGTGAGGGTGTGCGGCAGGGCGCGTACGTCGTCGGCGTGCGCCGAGCGGACGCAGGCCAGCCGCAGCCCGTCCCCCGCGTGCGAAGTGGCCCAGCCGGTGCGGGGGTTGGCGGTCCACTGCCACTGGAGGCCGTGCCGTCCGCCGGGGAAGTCGTCGCCGGTGGCGGGGGCCGACGGAGGCTGGGCGGGCAGGTCCGGTTTGCGGTGTACGGCGACGGGCTCGCCGTCGCGGCCGAGCACCGGCCAGCCCTCCGCGTCCCAGCGCATCGGCTGGAGGTGCACGACGCGGCCGTAGGCACCGCGCTGCTGGAAGTGCAGGAACCAGTCCTCGCCGGTGGCGGTGCGCACCCAGCCGCCCTGGTGCGGTCCGTTGACGTCGGTGGCGCCCTGTTGGAGGACGACGCGCTCCTCGTAGGGCCCGTGGAAGGCGCGGGAGCGGAAGGCGCCCTGCCAGCCGGTCGCGACGCCGCCGGCGGGGGCGAGGATCCAGAACCAGCCGTCGTGCCGGTAGAGCTTGGGGCCCTCGACGGTGAACCAGCCCGGGACGCGGTCGCCGTCCACGAGGGTCCGCCCCTCGTCGAGCAGCTCGCGTCCGTCCGGGCTCATGCGGTGGCCGGTCAGCAGGTTCTTCACGCCGGAGCGGGACTTGGCCCAGGCGTGCACGAGGTACGCGGCGCCGCTCTCCTCGTCCCACAGGGGGCAGGGGTCGATGAGCCCCTTGCCCGCCTTCACGAGGTGGGGGCGGCTCCAAGGTCCCCGGATCCGGGGGGCATTGACCTGGTACAGGCCGTGGTCGGGGTCGCCCCAGAAGATCCAGAAGCGTCCGTCGTGGTGGCGCAGGGAGGGGGCCCAGACGCCGCGGTCGTGCTGGGGCGTGGCGTAGGCCTCGGCCGGTTCGAGGCGGTCGAGGGCGTGGCCGATGAGCGTCCAGTTGACCAGGTCTCGGGAGTGCAGCAGCGGGAGCCCGGGGGCCCGGCCGAAGCTGGAGGCGGTGAGGTAGAAGTCGTCGCCGACCCGCAGGACGTCCGGGTCGGACCAGTCGGCCGCGAGGACGGGGTTGCGGTAGGTGCCGTCGCCGAGGTCGCCGGTGGCGTCGGGGCCGGTCGTCCCCGGGCCCGCGCTCACGCCGTCACCGCCTTGCGGACCAGGGCCGCCGCCTCGTCGCGGCTGAGGGCGCCGTCGGCCACGACGGTCACGATCCGGCGTACGAGGGTGTCGCGCGGGGCGAGCGGCAGCCGGTCCTCGGATGCCAGCGAGGAGCCGACGCCCGGGTATTCGGCCGCGCGCACGAACCACGGGTCGTGGCGGGTGCGTGCCGTGGCCCCGGCGAACACCAGCGTCCAGCCGTCCCCGGCCAGCGCCAGCCACGGCGCGCGGGCGGCGTGGGCGGCCGCCTCCCCCTCGCCGTGCGGGGTGCGCACCCGTGGGGGCGCCGCCTCCTTGGGCGCGCGCCAGAAGAAGCCGCCGTAGGCGGCGCCGGGGCGGCCGTTGGTGGCGGGACTGCCGAGGGACAGTTCGGCGCCGGTCGCGTTGGTCAGCGCGAAGGTGAGGTCCAGCGCCCAGGCGGTGTCCGTGAGGGCGACGGCGGCGACGGTGCGGCGCTCGCGCAGCAGGGTCTCGCCGCGTGCCGTCCACACGATGTCCTCGACGAGGCCGTCCGGGTCGCGCAGCTTGAACCCCTGGTGGCGTTGGACGCCGTGGTTGTCCAGCTCGGTGGGCCCCTGGCCGCGTACGAAGGTGCGCCCGCCCCAGAAGTTGCGTCCCGCCACGTCGGGCACGGCGACGCCGGCCCCGAGGTGGTGCGGGTGGTCGGCGGGGCTCAGCTCGGTGACGGGTCTCCCGGCGAACGTGGTGACGGGGTGCAGGTGGGGGCGGGGCGACAGGTCCGGGGCCAGTTCGGGGCAGACGACGTAGCGGGCGACCGGGCGCCCGGCACAGCGCAGGGTGACCGATCCGCCGGGCTGCCGCCCGGGACCGTTCGTGTGCCGCGGGGAAGTGCTCATGACGGGTTCACCTCGTCGTGAAGGTCGCCGGGGCGGGAGGGCCGGGCCCAGGAGGCGCCCAGTTCGGAGTAGAGGCACTGGGTGTCGGCGGCGAGGGGGACCAGCCCTTCGATGCCGGGCACCACCCGGCGCTCGGCGCTTGGACCGGGCGCGCGGTGCCACGCGTCGGCGGGCAGCGCGGCCGGGTCGGGCGCGAGCCGCACCGCTTCGACGACCCGCATGAAGGCGCCGGTGGCGGCGGGCGGTACGAGGAGTTCGGCGCGGCCCATGAGGTGCTGGACGAGGTTCTCCAGGAGGTCGGTCCTGCCGTACAGGGTCTGGGAGCCTTCGGTGTCGTCGGCGCCGCGCCGCACCTGGACGCGGTCGTGCCGGTACCAGCAGGTGACGCGTCCCTCGGTGCCGTGCACCACGAGGTACGGCTCCTGGGAGGTGGGCGCGCAGAGCGTCGCGGCGACGGTGACGCGGCCGCCGCCCGCCGTGGAGATCCGTACGCAGGAGGTGTCGTCGGACTCGATGGCGTGGGCGCGGAAGAGTTCGCACTCCACGTCCGTGACGTCCTCGGCGGCGGTGCTGCCCGCCAGGGCGAGGGCGCCGGCGACGGCGTGCGCGAGGGGGTTGGTCAGGACGCCGTCGACCACGTCGAGGCCGTCGAGGCGGCGCCGGCCCGCCCAGGGCGCCCGCCGGAAGTAGGCCTCGTCCCGCACCCACAGGCCGGCCCCGCCCACGCCGGTCACCTCACCGATCGCGCCTTGCGTGATCAGCCGCCGGATGGCGGGGAGCGCGTGGGAGCCGAGCGACTGGAAGCCGATCTGGACGGCGGTCCCGGCCGCGGCGGCCCCGTCCGCGATCTGGCGGAACTGCGCGTAGGAGGGGGCGGGCGGCTTCTCCAGGAGCACGTGGACGCCGCGCCGCGCGGCGGCGAGCGCCAGATCGGCGTGGGTCGGGATGGGCGTGCAGATCACGGCGACGGCGGCGCCGGTCGCATCGAGGAGCGCGGCGAAGTCGTCGGACTGCTCGACCGCGCCGAAGCCGACGAGTTCCTCGCCCACCAGCGGCTTCAGCTCGCAGACGCCCACCAGGCGGACCAGGCCGGCGCGCTGGAGGCGGCGGATGTTCTCCAGGTGCGCGCCGCCGTGGCCGCGCGCCCCCGCGAGGACGACGGGCAGCGGGAGCCGCAGGCCCCCGGGCGCGGCGCTCATCCCTTCACCGCCCCGGCGCTGAACCCGGTGACGAGCCACTTCTGGATGAACGCGAAGACGATGACGACGGGCACGGCGGCGACCACGCCCCCGGCGGCGAGCGCGCCGAGGTCGACGCTGTCGGCGCCCATCAGGGTGGCGAGGCCGACCGGGATCGTCTGCTTGCCCTGGTCGCTGAGGAACATCAGGGCGAACAGGAAGTGGTTCCAGCTGTGCACGAAGGCGAAGGAGCCGACCGCGATCAGACCGGGCCGCAGCATCGGCAGGACGACCGCGCAGAACGCCCGGAAGCGGCCGCAGCCGTCGACCCAGGCGGCCTCTTCCAGGACGCAGGGCACGTTCTTGATGAACCCGCTGATGAGGATCATCGACAGGGGGAGCTGGAAGACGGTCTCGGCGACGACGACGCTGGCCAGCGAGTTGATCATCCGCAGCTCGGCGAAGATCTCAAAAAGCGGTACGAGCATCAGCGCGCCCGGGATGAACTGCGAGCACAGCAGCGCCAGCAGGAAGGCGCGCTTGATCCGGAAGTCGAAGCGGGCCAGGGCGTAGCCGCCCGCGAGGGCGACGAGCGTGGTCATCACCATGGAGACGACGCCGACGAGCAGGCTGTTCTGGAAGAACGTCGCGAAGCTGCGCTCGGTCCACACCTTGTCGAAGTGGTCGAAGGTCAGCGGCCAGGGCACGAGGGAGGTGGAGCCGGTGGGGCGCAGCGCGAAGAGCAGGATCCAGTAGAAGGGCACGAGGGTGAACAGGAGGTACAGCCCCAGCGGCGTGTAGATCTGCCAGCGGGGCGTACGGGCGAGGGTGGTGGCGGTGGCGGTCATTTGTCCTGGCCCCCGAACTTGCTGAGCCGCAGATACAGCAGCGAGCAGAAGAGAAGGATCACGAAGGCGATGGCGGTCAGCGCGGACGCGTAGCCGAAGTCGTGCGAGTCGACGGCGATGGACGCGATGCGCAGGGGCAGCGTCGTCGTCTCGCCGGCCGGGCCGCCGCCGGTGAGGGTGTAGAGCAGGTCGACGTTGTTGAACTCCCAGACGGCGCGCAGCAGCGTGGAGAGGATGATCGCGTCCTTGAGGTGGGGCAGCGTGATGTGGAGGAACTGCCGCCAGCGGCTCGCGCCGTCCACCTCGGCCGCCTCGTAGAGGTCCTTGGAGACGGACTGGAGGTCGGCGAGGATGAGGATCGCGAAGAAGGGGACCCCGCGCCAGAGTTCGGCGACGACGACGGCGGGGAAGACCGTGCCGGTGTCCGAGAGCCAGGACGTCCCGTACGAGCCGATCCCGATGTCGGCGAGGTAACGCGTCACGCCGGTCTGGGAGTTGAGGATCAGCAGCCAGATGGTGGAGGTGAGGACACCGGAGACGGCCCACGGCGAGAAGACCAGGGCACGGGCCGCCGCGCGGCCGACGAAGGTCTGGTTGACGAGCAGCGCGAGCACGAGGCCGAGCAGCAGTTGCAGCACGATCTCGACGGCCACCCACTGGAGGCTGAAGCCGAGGGTGGGCCAGAACTGCGGGTCGTCGGTGAAGGCGGTGACGAAGTTGTCGAGGCCCGCGAAGCCGTCGCGCCACGGCTTGGTGGGGTTGTAGTGCCGCAGGCTGTAGTAGAAGACGCTGACCACCGGGTAGGCGATGAAGCCGAACATCAACAGGGCGGCGGGGGCGATCAGCAGATACGGGAGGCGGCGCGGGGTCGCCCCGACCCGCCGGCGGCGCCGCCGCGCCGGGTCGGGCGGCGGCGGGGCGGTGCTCGGCGGTGGCTTCGCCACGGCTGCGGCCTGGGCCATGACAGTTCTCCGATCGTGGATGTGCGGGTGAAGCGCTTCGCGCACGGCGTTCGAGATCTCGGACAGGCGAGGGCGGACACGGACGGACAGTGAAGAGCGGACGGCGACGAGCGGACGATGACGAACCGACGCTGCCGAACAGGCGCTGACGAGAGGTCAGCCGGCGTACGGGTCCGGCACGGTGCCCGGCCGCGCGAGGAACGCGAAGTCGCAGCCCGTGTCGGCCTGGGTGATCTGCTCCGCGTAGAGCGCGCCGTACCCCCGCTCGTAGCGGGCGGGCGGCGGCGTCCACGCGGCGCGGCGGCGGGCCAGCTCCTCGTCCGGCACCTCCAGGCGCAGGGTGCGCGCCGCGACGTCGAGGGTGATCAGGTCCCCGGTGCGCACCAGCGCGAGCGGCCCGCCGACATGCGACTCGGGTGCGACGTGCAGCACGCACGTGCCGTAGGAGGTGCCGCTCATCCGCGCGTCGGAGATCCGCACCATGTCCCGGACGCCCTGCTTGAGCAGGTGGTCGGGGATCGGCAGCATCCCGTACTCGGGCATGCCCGGGCCGCCCTTGGGGCCCGCGCCGCGCAGGACGAGGACGTGGTCGGGCGTGATGCGAAGGGCCGGGTCGTGGATGGTGCGCTGCATCGTGCGGTAGTCGTCGAAGACGACGGCGGGGCCCGTGTGCCGCAGCAGCCGGGGCTCGGCCGCGATGTGCTTGATGACGGCGCCGTCCGGGCAGAGGTTGCCGCGCAGGACGGCGACGCCGCCCTCCGGCGCGACCGGGTCGGCCCGGGTGCGGATGACGTCCGCGTCGTGCACGCGGGCCCCGGCGAGCTGTTCGCGCAGGGTGTCGTGGGCCACGGTGGGCCGGTCCAGGTGCAGCAGGTCGGTGATGCGCGACAGGAAGCCGGGGAGCCCGCCGGCGAAGTGGAAGTCCTCCATCAGGTAGCGCTCGCCGCCCGGCCTGACGTTGGCGAGCACGGGCACGGTGCGGGCGGTCCGGTCGAAGTCGTCCAGGGTGAGCCGCACCCCGGCGCGCCCGGCCATGGCGATGAGGTGGATGACGGCGTTGGTGGAGCCGCCGAGCCCGAGGACGGTGGTGACGGCGTCCGCGAAGGCGTCGGGCGTCAGGATGTGGGACAGCCTGCGGTCCTCGCGTACGAGGTCGACGATCCGCAGTCCCGATGCCGCCGCCATCCGCTCGTGCCCGGAGTCGACCGCCGGGATCGAGGAGGCACCGGGCATGCTCACGCCGAGCGCCTCCGCCGCCGCGGTGAGCGTCGACGCGGTGCCCATGGTCATGCAGTGGCCCGGCGAGCGTGCCAGACCGCTCTCCAGTTCGGCCAGCTCGCAGTCGCCGATGAGACCGGCGCGGTGGTCGTCCCAGTACTTCCACATGTCGGTGCCCGAGCCGAGGGCGCTGCCCCGCCAGTGGCCGGGCAGCATCGGGCCGGCGGGCACGAAGACGGCGGGCAGGTCGACGCTCGCCGCGCCCATGAGCAGCGCGGGCGTCGTCTTGTCGCAGCCGCCGAGCAGCACGGCGCCGTCCACGGGATAGGAGCGGAGCAGTTCCTCGGTCTCCATGGCGAGGAGGTTGCGGTAGAGCATCGGGGTGGGCTTCTGGAAGGTCTCGCTGAGGGTGGCGACGGGGAACTCCAGCGGGAAGCCGCCCGCCTGCCAGACGCCGCGCTTGACGGCCTGCGCGCGCTCCCGCAGATGGGAGTGGCAGGGGTTGATGTCGGACCAGGTGTTGAGGACGGCGATGACGGGCTTGCCCAGGTGTTCCTCGGGGAGGTAGCCGAGCTGGCGGGTGCGGGCGCGGTGGCTGAAGGAGCGCAGCCCGGCGGACACGCTGTCGCCGAACCACTGGGCGCTGCGCAGCCGGCGCCCTTCCCCTTCGCCGTCCGCCGCCGTCACAGGGACCACCCCGCGACGATCGCGGCGACCTCGGCCCGTTCGGCGTCCGGCAGCGGGCTGCTGGGGGCGCGCACGTCGCGGCGGCACAGGCCGAGTACGGCGAGGGCCTCCTTGACGACGGTGACGTTGTGCGCGGAGCCGTCGGCCGCGCGCAGTTCCTCGAAGCGGCGGATCCGCTCCCACACCTTCATGGCCCGGGGGTGGTCGCCGGATCGAAGCGCTTCGATCATGTGCAGCGAAAGGCCGGGGGCGACGTTCACGAGCCCCGAGGTGAAGCCGGTGGCGCCCGCCGAGAAGTACGAGGGCGCGTACGGCTCGGCGAGCCCCGCGACCCATACGAAGCGGTCGAGTCCCGCGTCGCGGGCGAACCCGGCGAAGCGGGCGGCGTCCGGCACGGCGTACTTCACGCCGATGACGTTGGGGCAGTGGTCGGCGAGTTCGGCGAGGCGGGCGCCGGGCAGACCCGCGTCCCGCAGGTAGGGGACGACGCCCAGCTCCGGAACGGCCTCGGCGATCGCCCGGTGGTAGGCGACCCAGCCCGCGTCGGAGACGTAGGGGTGCACCGGCTGGTGGACCATGACCATGCTCGCGCCGTGCTCGGCGGAGTGCCGGGCGCCGGCGACCGCCGTGGGGAGGTCGTGCCCCACCCCGGCGAGCACCTCGGCCCGCCCGCGCGCCTGAGTGGCCGTCAACTCCATGATCTCGCGCCGCTCCTGGGGGGAGAGCGCGTAGAACTCGCCGGTGTTCCCGTTCGGGGTCAGGGTGCGCACCCCGCCGTCGAGCAGCCGTCGCAGGATCACCCCGTGGGCGGCCCGGTCGAGGGTGCCGTCCTGCGCGAAGGGGGTCACCGGGATCGCCACGACGTCGGCGAGTGCGGCGCGCTGCGTCTCGAACGTCACTGGAGTTCCCCTTCCCCGGGAAAGGCACGGCTCACGAACGACTCGATGTGGTCGTGCAGGGCGCGCGCGGCCCCGTCCTGGTCGCCGGCGAGGGCGAGCCGCAGGATCTGCTCGTGCTCGGTGGCCTCACGCGCCCACGAGGGGTCGGCGGCCCAGGCCACGGCGGAGACGAGCGCCGCCTGGTCCCGTACGCCGTCCAGCAGCCGCCCGAGCAGCGGGTTGCCGCAGTCGACGTACAGCGCGCGGTGGAACTCCCGGTTCGCCAGGGAGCGTTCGGCCGCGTCATCGGCGGCGGCGGCCCGCACCAGGGCCTCGCGGGCGGCTTCGAGCGGGGCGCCGCGCAGCACGGTGCGGCGCAGCGCCTCGGGCTCCAGGAGCAGCCGTACGTCGTAGACCTCGCGCGCCATGGCGGCGTCGACGGTGCGTACGGTGGCGCCCTTGTACTGGCTCATCTCGACGAGCCCGGTGCCCGCGAGGGTCTTCAGCGCCTCGCGCACGGGCGTCTTGGAGACGCCGTACGCGCGGGCCAGCTCCGTCTCGATCAAGGGCTGGCCCGGTCTCAACTCGCCCGTCAGGATGCGGTGCTTGATCGAGTCGAGCACGAACTGCGTGCGCGAAGGGATCGGGACCGGGGGCGGCACCGAGGCCGGGGCGGGAGTCGGGACGGACGTCATGGGCACCCTCAGATCTCGCATATCGCGTCTCATATATGACGTACGAAGTACGACGCGTCGAAGCTAGGAGGGTGCCCGGGGTTCGTCAACGCTTCCGACAAAAGAAGTGCGACGGATTCCGCCGGGAATCCTCCCGACGGAACTGGTACGGCGGGGCTCCGCCTGAGGTCCGCAGGGGGCGGCGGCCCTCGGCGCCCAGGAAGCGCTTCAACCCGTGGAGGCCGCTGTCCGCAGAAGACGTCGCGCGGTGTGCACGAGCGCGGCGTTGTCCCCGGCCGGGGAGCCGTCAGGCAGGACCAGGACGTCCTCGAGACCGATCCGGGCGTCCAGCCCGTGCTGTGCGGCGACCCGCAGGACCGGCCACGCCCCGCCTTCCTCCCCGTGCAGCAGAACGGGCGCCATCAGCTCATCGCCCAGCTCCCGCAGCAGGTCCGCGGCCGTGGCCGCCGCCGTTCCCGGGTCGGTGTCGGTGACCTCGGCGAGCACGCGCAACACCCTGCCCGACAGCGGGGAGGCACGGAATACGCGGGCCGCTTCGGTACCGGAGTAGATGCCCGCCTCGACACCGATGCCGCGTTCGAGCAACACACCGGCCACCTCCTCGGCGCCTTCCTCGTGCCAGTTCACCGAGGCGTGATCGGGCAGCACCGACCACGAGCGGATGAGGCGAACCCGGTGCTGCGGATCGGGGGCCGCCCACGCCCCCGTGGTCACGCCGACCCGCACACCCCTCGGCACAGCGGCACGCACCGCGGCGACCGCCTCGGCCACCGACTCAGGAGCCAAGGAATCACGGCCGTCGGCATCCTTGGGGTGCAGATGGATGTCCTCGGCACCAGTTACCACGGCTCTCCTCGCCTCGGCGGCCAGCTCTTCGGCCGTAACCGGAAGAGAACGGCACTCGCTCCGGTCCCGGGCCCCGTTCAAACACACTTGCAGCATGGACGAAACCCTGCCATGTCCCGCTGACAGCCACCTCGGCGGACGCCCCGGACGACGTCGGCGACGACGGCTTCTCAGGGCGTCAGGGCGTCGTGAGGACCCGTGAGGACGACGAGTTGCTGCGTCGCGCGGGTCATCGCGACATAGCGGTCGACCGCGCCCGCGATCCCCTCGCCGAACGCGTCGGGGTCGACGAGGACGACCAGGTCGAACTCCAGGCCCTTGGCCAGCTCGGGCGTCAGCGACCGTACGCGGGGCCTCTCCCGGAATCCGGGGGCGCCGATGACGCAGGCGATGCCGTCGGCGTGCGCGGCGAGCCAGGTGTCGAGGACCTGTTCCAGGTCGGCGGCGCGGCCGTGGACGACGGGAACACCGGCGCTGCGGACGGACGTCGGCACGTTGGCGTCCGGGAGCGCCGCCCGGATCGCGGGCTCCGCCTCGGCCATGACCTCGGCGGGGGTGCGGTAGTTGATGCTCAACGAGGTCACACTGATGCGGCCGAGCCCGGCCCGCCGCAGCCGCTCCTGCCACGACTCCGTGAACCCGTGGCGGGCCTGGGCGCGGTCGCCGACGACGGTGAGGCTCCGGGAGGGGCAGCGCTGGAGCAGCATCTGCCACTCGGCGTCGGTCAGTTCCTGCGCCTCGTCCACGATGATGTGCGCGAACGGGCCCGCGAGCAGGTCCGGTTCGGCGGTGGGCAGCGCGCTCTCGTCGATCAGGCTGTCCTGGAGGTCGCGCCCGCGCAGCATGCCGAGCGCGCCTTCGCTCTCGTCGATCTCGACGTTCTGGAGCAGGCTGTCCATGACGTCGGCCCGGCGGGCGCGTTCGGCGGCGACGGCGGCGTCCTGGCGCCGCTTGCGCGCGGCGGCCTCCGGGTCGCCGAGGCGCCGGCGTGCCGCGTCCAGGAGGGGCAGGTCGGAGACCGTCCAGGCCGCCGGGTCCGCGCGCTGCAGGCAGCGGACCTCGTCGGGGGTGAGCCAGGGGGCGCACTTGCGCAGGTAGGCCGGCACCGTCCACAGGTCGCCGACGAGGTCGCTCGCCTCCAGCATGGGCCAGGCGCGGTCGAGGGTGGTGGTCAGCTCGCGGTCCTGGAGCAGCGAGCGGCGCAGGAGGTGCGGCGGGGCGTCGCTGTCGTCCTTGTCCAGCAGGATCGTGATCAGTTCCTCGCGGATCTGCTCGCGCGCCTCGTTGTGCGGGGTGCCCGGTTCCACCGCCGCGAAGGCCGCCGCCCAGTCGTCGGGGCTCAGCCACAGGTCGGACCAGTGGCTGGAGACGGTCATGCCCTCGGTGGGCGGCTCCTCGTAGATGCCGACGGCCGGTTCGATGGCCCGCACCATGTCCGCGGACGCCTTCAGGCGGGCCACCCGCGGATCGGTCTCGGTCGCCGCCGTGGCGCCCTCGGCGACCAGGTCGCGCAGGACGCAGGTCTGGACGCCCTCCTCGCCGAGGCTGGGCAGGACGTCGGCGACGTAGGCGAGGTAGGGGCGGCTCGGGCCGACGAACAGCACCCCGCCGCGCCGGTGGCCGAGGCGGGGGTCGGCGTAGAGGAGGTGGGCGGCGCGGTGCAGGGCGACGACGGTCTTGCCGGTGCCGGGGCCGCCGTCCACGACGAGGGCGCCGCGGGAGCCCGCGCGGATGATGGCGTCCTGGTCGGACTGGATGGTGGCGAGCACGTCGCGCATCCGGCTGGAGCGGCTGGAGCCGAGGCTCGCGACGAAGGCGGACTGGTCGTCGAGCGCGGCGTGCCCTTCGAGGCCGTCGGCGGTGAACACCTCGTCCCAGTAGTCGCTGATCCGGCCGCGGGTCCAGCGGTATCTGCGGCGGCTGACCAGGCCGGCGGGGTGGGCGTGGGTGGCCGCGAAGAACGGCTCCGCCGCCGGGGAACGCCAGTCGACGAGCAGCCGGCGCCCCGTGCTGTCGGTGAGGCCGAGCCGTCCGATGTATACGGGCTCGGCGTCGTCCTCGCCGACGACGCGGCCGAGGCACAGGTCCAGGCCGAAGCGGCGCAGGGCGCGCAGGCGTGCGGTCAGCCGGTGGATCTCCGCGTCCCGGTCCATCGCCTCGCGGCCGATGCCGCCGGGCGCCTTGCGGGTGGCCTCCAGACGCTCGGACAGCTCGGTGATCGTCTCTTCGAGGCACGCCGCGACGGCGGCGAAGTGCCGCTCGTCGCCGGCGATCAGTGCCGGATCGGCCTTCACGGCGAGGTGGTCGGGAAGATCGAACGCGCTGTCGTCGGCGGTGGCGGGGGCGGGCGGTGTGACAGGAGCTTCGGCAGGCGAGCGCACTTCGTGGTTCTCCCGTTTTCGCAGGTCGTGGCGTGAGAACCGGGATTTTGCCGCACCGAGGGGGCCTTGCCGCAAGCCCCCTGGTGCGCTATAAGTTGAGAGTGGCGAGGAGTGCGTGGGCGTCTGTCAGCCTCCCGCCGATCCTCCTCGAGCCGGACGTCCCGCCGGATGAGCCGGCCCTCCCGTGAGTTCCCCGTGCACCAGTGCCGCGAACTCCGTGGCGCCCAGCACCGACGTATGCGTGTTGTCCCGTGCCTCTCGCTGGACCGGGGTCCGCTTGTCGTGGTGGGCCGGCCGGACGGGGACGCGGCCGCCTCGGCGCGCCTCGGCCGGGAGCGCCGGGAACAGGGCCGGACGCACGAACTGAGGGGCGGCGCTGACAGCGCCGCCCCTCAGCATGCGAGTGCGGTCATTCGGGTGTCGTCCTCCCTGCTCCGAGAGTCGGGGGGCCCCAGGGGCACCACCCCCAAGGGGCCCCACACGACAGCTGCGCCAGGCCCTCCAAGGCTCAACGTCAGCCTGATGAATGTAACGGTGCACCCACGCCTGGCATTCCCTGGTTTCAGGGAATGCCAGGACTTACCTTGCGCTCAGGGTATTCCGTACTGCGGTCAACCTCCGCGCGGTGGTAATGGGAATTGCCTCCGGCAGGATCAGGAAGGGGCGCACGTCCGGACATGCGCGCCCCCCTCCGGACGAGAGGGGGGCGTTACGGCAGGGTGGAATCCCTGTTCCGGAGTGACTGTTTCTGCACCCCCGCCCTCGTGCTATATCCTGCTGCGATCGAGAAGGTCTTGTTTTTGACGGACCACCAATCCGTCGATCTTCCCGTGGAACTTCCGCCAGGCCCTCCAAAACAAACAAAAATCGACGTCAAGGAGTACCCGTGACCGGGTTCCTCTTGGCCTCGGTCGCCATCGTTGCGATCGTGGCCTTTCTTGTCGCCTACGCGATCAAGGAACTCTCCTCCACCCCGCTGCGGATCGTCGCAGTGATCACTGCCATCACGGCGCTGGTCGTGACCCTCCCGGCGCTCTTCGAGTCCCTGCGCCCCGCCGACCCGGTCGCCGAGCCGGGCGTGCGGATGCCCGGCACGGCGCCGTCCGAGGCCCCGCCGTCGGTGACCGGCGCGCCCACGGCTTCAACGGCCCCGTCGCAAACGCCAGGGGCCGCCCCCGGCACGCGGCAGGTGGCGCCCGGGGCCCGCGCAGAAGGTCTCGGCCGGGCCGGAAGCGGGGTCCTGTGGTCATGATGGCCCCTAACCGCCGACGCGACGACCGCCGCCGGGACCTGCTCATCGGCAGCTCGCTGTACCAGGTCGACGAGACGACCGGCCGCGTCCAGTACGCGGCCACCCGCAGCATGGAGGCGGTACTTGAGCACAACCCCTTCTTCCAGCGTCTGCCGAACGCGCACCGGGCCGAGTTCGCTGCGGCCTTCCAGCGCCGCATCTACGAGCGCAAGGCGCATCTGCGAGGTTCCGGCAGCGCGATGGTGCACATCGTACTCAGCGGCTGCGTCGCCGAGGAGTCCTCCTACGGGGAGACCACGACGGTGCGCATCCTGGGCACCGGAGCCGTCCTCGGGGACCTGGAAGTCTTCGACGAGACGCTGGCCACGCCCACCACCCGCTGCCTGAACACGACGATGACGCTGGCGTTGCCCATGGACAGGATGCGGGCCATGGTCGAGCACAACAGCATCCTCAGCGCGACCCTCGGCGCCGGCATCACCGACCGCCTGGTGACCGCCGAGCGCGTGTACGGCCGTGTCGGCCTGCGCCCCGAGGAGCGTCTGGCCGGCCTCTTCACGCATCTGCTCGGTGTCTGCGCGGTGCCCTGCCCGCGCTTCGGCCGGATGCTGGTGGGCCCCTCTCAGGTCGACCTGGCCGATGCCCTGAACTTCAGCCGGGCCACCGTCGAGTGTGCTCTGCGGCTGCTCCGCAAGGAAAACCTGGTGGTCACGGGCTACCGCACGTTCTCGTTTCCTTCGGAGGCCGCGCTCGCGCAATTCGGTAAGGTGTGTATTCCGGTCCAGCGGGTTACCGGGGAAGCTTCGCACCCTTAGATATCAGAACGACCTGAGGCGCCGGCCGGGAGAGCATCTCCCGGCCGGCGCCTTTTCCTATGTGGTCTAGACGTATTACTCTCTCGACGGCTTCAAAATTAGGTATTGATTCTTGACGCCGAAACATTTGAAGGTGAAACTCAAATTCACCCCTTACGGGTTTATGGAATGCATATACCCATGTGTGGCAAGAAAAGCGCAATGCCGTGTATGTCGCGCAGGCATCAGTCGATGCCGAAGTCCGCCCGGCCCTCGCGCCTACCTGGACGGGATCGGCACGGAGGCCGCGAAGAAGGTGTTCCTGTGGCTCGCGCCCGGGCAGTACCCGAACTTCCCCTCGGGCGTGCAGGGCAACACGCACTTCCAGGAGTACGGGGCCGCGCGGATGGCCCGCCTGGTCGCGCGGGCCGTCGCCGGGCTCGGCCTGCCCCTGTCCGGCGAGGTGGTGCCCGCGGCCCACGTCGGGTCCCGTTGACGCCTCGTCAGCTCGGGCGTCCCACCACCAGCCACTTCGACGGCAGTGCGATGCGCGTGCCGTCCGTGCTGAACTCCGTCGTGAGCAGCGGGAGTTCGCCGGACGCCAGGATGTCCAGACCGGCCCCCGCGACGTACGCGGGCACGGCCTCGTCGGTCACCTCGGCGGGTGCGAGGCCGTGGGCGAAGACCGGGACGAGCTTCGGCGGCGCGCCCTCGGGGCGCCGCGTGAGGTCCAACAGGACGGGCCTCGCCGCCTCGGACAGCTCGACGAGGAAGGCCCTGCCGCGCTCCCCGATCAGCGTCGCGACCCCGTCGAGGAGCGGCTGGCGGTCGTCCGGTTCGCACTGGTGGAGGACACCGCGCATATAGACGTTCGCATCGCCCAGCTCGGCGTGCAGCTGCTCCGCCTCGCCCCTCTCCACGGCGTCGAGCTGCCGGAAGTCCACCTGTCCCGCCGGATCGGCGAGCCGGGCGTGCGCGAGGGCGGCGGCGGACAGGTCCACGCCGAGGACGCGCGGGAAGCGGTCGGCGAGGAAGCGGGTCTGCGTGCCGTTGCCGCACCCCAGGTCCACCAGGGGCAGTCCGGCCGCCGCCAAGTAGGGCTCGAACAGGGCCAGTTGAGGGCCGACGGTCAGCGCGGCCTCGGCGTCCCAGATGACGGCCCCCGGTTCGTCGGGCGCCGCCCGCCAGAACGCCTCCCAGGCCTCGCGATACCGACTCGTGACGCTCATGCCAGCTCCCCAGGGTGCGACGACGGCCGCCGAAGCCGACGACAAGATCGGTCTACCGCGCCCCGGGCCCCTGGACAAGGCACCCGTACGATCCCGTGCGGCCCCGCACGGCGCACTCCGCCCCTCCCCCGCCGGGCCCGCGCTCCACGCGCCCCGCTCCAACCGGCTACCGGCTACCGGCTACCGGCTACCGGCTACCGGCGGGGCAGCGTCAGTTCGCACCAGACGGTCTTGCCGGAGTTCGTCCGGCTCGTGCCCCACTCCTTGGCGAGCGAGCTGACGACCCGCAGGCCGCGCCCGAACTCGTCACCGGGGCCCGCGCCGCGCAGCGCGGGGAGGGTGTGGTCGTCGTCCTCGACCTCGCACAGCAGCGTCCCGGAGCGCACCAGGCGCAGGTCGAGACGGGTGCTGCGGGAGTGCCGCACGACGTTGGTGACCAGCTCGCTGACCAGCAGCTCCGCGCTCTCGCCGAGGGCGTCCAGGGACCAGGTCCGCAGCTGGGCGCGGACCAGTCGGCGGGCCCGGCCCACCTCGCCCGGGTCGGGAGTGAGGCGCCAGTGGGCGACGTCGTGCGCGGCGATGCCGTTCAGCCGGGCCATCAGGAGCGCCACGTCGTCCTTGCGACCGCCGCCGGCCGTGTCCGGGAAGGTCGTGGCGAGCGCCCGGATGATCGCGTCGCAGGCCTCGTCCATGGAGGCGGCGGGGTGCGCGGCGGACTCGGTGAGCGTGGCGAGTCCGACGCCGATGTCCTCGCCGCGGACCTCCACGAGGCCGTCGGTGCACATCAGCAGCCGGTCGCCGGGCGCCACCCGCACGCGGACGGACTCGAAGGGGACGCCGCCGACGCCGATGGGCGCCCCGGTGGGCAGGTCGAGGAGTTCGCTGCGGCCGTCCGCCGCGCGGACCAGCACGGGCGGGATGTGGCCGGCGTTGGCGAGATGGAGTTCGCCCGCGATCGGGTCGTAGACCGCGTAGAGGCAGGTGGCGAGGTAGTGCTCGCCGAGGCGCTGGGCGAGGTCGTCGAGATTGCGCAGGAGCTGCTCGGGCGGCAGGTCGAGGGCGGCCATGGTCTGTACGGCCGTGCGCATCTGGCCCATCATCGCGGCGGAGTTCAGGCCGTGGCCCATCACGTCGCCGACGACGAGCGCGGTGCGGGAGCCGGGCAGTTTGACGGAGTCGAACCAGTCGCCGCCGACGCGGCCGAGGAGCGTGCCGGGCAGGTAGCGGGTGGCGATGTCGCAGCCGGACATGCGGGGCCGGATGTGCGGCAGCATGCTGTCCTGGAGGGTGTCGGCGACGGACTCCTGGTAGGTGTACATCCGGGCGTTGTCCAGCACGAGGCCGGCCCGCGCGGCCAGTTCGGCGCCGGTGACGCGGTCCATGTCGTTGAAGACGGGCCGCTCGCGGTGGCGCAGCAGGATCATGAAGCCGAGCACCACATTGCGGGCCTTCAGCGGTACGACGAGCATCGAGCGGTGGTTGATCAGCGGGCGGATGTCACGCTTTTCGAACTGGGAGGCGATGGCGTTGCCCATCTCCTCGGTGATGCGCGGCACGAGCACCGGGTCGCCCGAGGTCATGCACTGGAAGAACGGCGTGTGGGCGGGGAAGGGCATGGACTCGCCGACCGGCACCACGTCGTCCCAGCGGCCGGGCTCGTCGGTGTGCTCCACGGCGACCCGGTGCCAGAGGGTGGTCTCGTCCGGCGGCCCCTCGGGGAAGCCCTCGCCCGCGACGACCTGTTCGCGCAGATAGGTGCCGGCGACGTCCGTGAACCGCGGCACGACGGCCCGGCTGACCTCCAGGATGGTGTGCGAGAGGTCGAGCGAGGAGCCGATGCGGCCGCTGACCTCGTTGAGGAATTCGAGGCGCTCGCGCACCGCCGCGTACTCGAGGTCCTCGCTCTCGTCGTCGCTCCCGTCGTACACGCCGTTCGCGCCGGGCGCGGCCGTCGGCAGGCCGCGGGCGGCGGCCTGCTGGACGCGCCGCTTGCGGGCCTCGCGCTCGGCCCGGCGGGCCACGCCCCAGTCGGGGGTGACGGGGATCCGGTCGTGCCGGCTGAACTCCAGGACCGGATAGCCCAGTTCGAGCACCTGGGCGACGATGCGGGAGCTCTCGTCCACGCTCATGCTCGGCAGGATCTCGGGCAGCCGGCCCGCCAATTCCTCGGCGCCGGGGAAGTCGGTGTGCAGGGCGAAGCCGGGCGTGATCCGCTCGCCCTGCTCGCCCCGCTCGTCCGTGCCGCCCTCGCTGTCGGGCGGCGCCAGCCCGGCGGTGTCGGCGGCGAGCACGAGGAGCCGCTCGGGGCCGGGGCCGATCAGCGGGTAGGCCCACCAGAGCACGTCGACCCGCCCGTCCGCGCGCCCCGGCCCGGTCAGCCGGGCGCGTCCGGCGGCCGGGTAGGAGATCCCTCCGCCGAGGGAGGTCTCCAGGTCGGGCCCGAGACCGTCGTACGCCCCGCGGGGCTCGCGGTCCTCGGGGAGCGCGCCGTGGACGGGGAGCAGGTCGCCCGCGGGGCGGCCCACGGCCTCCTCCTTGGGGTACCCGAACAGGCGGCGCGCGCCGACGCTCCAGTGCGAGACGAGACCCGCGCCGTCCACGACGACCACGGCCAGCGGGATGCGGCCGGCCACGGCACCCGTCGTCACCGGCTCGTCCGGAGTGCCTCGCTCCATGGCGCATGCTCCTTCCCGCGGCGGCGCAAGATCTGGGCCACCGGCAACCACCGTACGGCCGTCACGGGTTGTCGTGTGGTGCAATGCCGGAATTGACCTCGGCCGGAATTCCCCCGGCGTACGCCCCCCTCGGGCCCCTGGGGCAGTCTTTGCCCGTACGTCAGTCCGCGTGCCCCAGTTGGAGGTCCCGCTCGGTGCGGCCGCCGCCCGCGACCTGGAGGACCGTGGCGACCGGCGGGTAGCCCGCCGCGATGACGGTGTACTCGCCGGACGACAGGTCGACGAAGCGGAAGGTGCCGTCCGCGCCGGTGGTCAGGGTGTCGACGACGTTGCCCGCGGCGTCGAGCAGCGTTACGCGCGCGTCCTCGACGGCCCGTCCGCCGCCCGCCCGCACGGTGCCGCGCAGCACGGCGCCGCCGGCCAGCTCCACGTCCTGGCGGGTCTCCCGCGAGGCCTGCACGGTGACGGGCAGCGCGGCGGGCCGGAACGCCGGGGCGCTCGCCGCGAGGGTGTACTCGCCGGCCACCAGCTCGGTGATGACATAGCCGCCCTCGCGGCCGCTGCGGGTGGTGGCGACGACGTCGCCGCGGACGTCCGTGAGGGTGACGGCGGCGTCCCTGACGGGTGTGCCGTCGGCGGTCACCACCGTCCCCGCGAGGCGTCCCGCGCCGCCGAGGACCACGTCCAGCTCGACGGGCCGCTCGCCGACGGTGACGGTGACCGCCTGCGGCTGGTGGCCGCCCGCCGCCGCGATCAGCACGTACGACCCCGAGCCGGGCGTCGACAGGGCGTACCGCCCGTCCACGCCGCTGGCACCGCGCCCGATCTGCTGCCCGGCCACGTCGATGAGGGTGAGGGCCGCGCGGGGCACGACGCTCCCGTCGGGGTGCTGCACGGTGCCGCAGACCGGGATCCCGGCCGCGTGCGCCGTCGCACGGGCGTGCGGGATCGGCGCGGGCTCGGCGGTGGGCGCGTCGGGGGAAGGGGCGCTGGACAACAGGGGGGTCTCCTTGAGGAAGAAGGCGAGCAGCGTGCCGAGGACGAGCACCGGCACCAGATAGAGGAAGATCCGCGGCATCGCGTCGGCGTACGCCTGGATGTAGCCCTCGCGCAGGGGCGCGGGCAGCACGTGGACGAGCTGGGGGGTGACGGACTCGGGGTCGGGCAAGGAGGCGTGCGATCCGGCGGGCAGCCGGTCACCCAGCGCGTCGGCGAGCCGGTCGGCGAAGAGCGTGCCGAAGATCGCGGCGCCCACGCTGCCGCCGATCTGCCGGAAGTAGTTGTGCGCGCTGGTCGCGGTGCCGAGGTCGGCGGGGCGGACGGCGTTCTGCACGGCGAGGATCAGCACGGGCATGACCAGGCCGATGCCCGCGCCGAGCACGGCCATCCAGACGCTGTACTCCAGCCGTGCGGTGCCGGTCTCGAGCCGGGAGAGCAGCCACATGCCGACGGCGGACAGGGCGCCGCCGAGCACGGGGTAGATCTTGTAGCGCCCGGTCCTGCTGATGAGCTGTCCCGAGAGGATCGAGGCGCCCACGACGCCGCCCATCATGGGCAGCATCAGCAGGCCGGACTCGGTGGCGCTCGCCCCGTCGACCATCTGGAGGAAGGTCGGCAGATAGCTGGCGGCCCCGAAGAGGCCGACGCCGACGACCATGCCGATGAGCGAGGTGAGGTTGAAGACCGCGTCGCGGAACAGGCGCGGCGGGATGATCGGTTCCGGGGCGCGGCGCTCCGCGACGAGGAAGAGCAGGCTCGTCACGACGGCGCCGGCGCCCAGGCCGAGGATGACGCGGTCGCCCCAGGCGTACTGGGTCCCGCCCCAGCTGGTGAGCAGCACCAGGCAGGTGGAGGCGGCGGCCAGCAGCAGCGCGCCGAGCACGTCGAGCCGGCCCCTGGCGGCGGGCTTGGGCAGGTGCAGCACGAGGGTGATCACGAGGAGGGTGACCAGGCCGAACGGCACGTTGAAGTAGAAGCACCAGCGCCAGGAGGCGTGGTCGGTGAAGAAGCCGCCGAGCAGCGGGCCGGCGACCGAGGCGAGGCCGAAGGCGGCGCCGATGAGGCCCATGTAGCGGCCGCGCTGCCGGGGCGGCACGATGTCCGCGATGATCGCCTGGACGCCGATCATGAGGCCGCCCGCGCCCATGCCCTGGAGGGCGCGGAAGGCGATGAGCTGGTCCATCGTCCGCGACCACCCGGCGAGCGCGGAGCCGACGACGAAGACGACGATGGCGAACTGGAAGACGCCCTTGCGCCCGAAGAGGTCACCGAGCTTGCCGTAGACGGGCAGGGTGATGGTGGAGGTGAGCAGATAGGCGGTGATCGCCCAGGACATGCGGTCCAGGCCGTGCAGCTCACCGACGATTCTGGGGAGCGCGGTGGCGACGATCATCTGCTCCAGGGCGGCGAGCAGCAGGGCGAGCATCAGCCCGCAGAAGACCAGGCGCACACGGCGCGGGCCCAGCTCGCGCGCGGGCGGGCCGGGCGCCGGGGGCGGCTGCTGCCCCGCTTGTCGTGCGCCGGGGGCCGGGGCAGCCGCCTCGTCGCCCCGCCCCGCGGCCTTCACCAGCGTCGTCCCACCCACGTACCGCTCCCCTCGTCGCGCCTGCGCCGCCTGCTTTCTCGCATTGCGCGACAACGGTGAGCAAGCGCGACGAGTCGGCCTTTTCCGGGGTTACGCGGGCGTATGCGCCGGTCGGAGCCCTACGGCGTACAACGGAGCCGAACAGAAGACCACTCGAAACGGTGAGCGTGAAAAGTTACTTCTCCACCTCGGCGGCGAGGTTGGTGAGGACCGTGTCGTAGATCCGGCCGAGTCCCTTGGGGGCGAAGGTCCGCTCGAAGAAGCCCCCGATGCCGCCGGCGCCGTTCCACACGCTGGTGACGACCACCCGCGCCCTGCCCTCGCCGGCCGGGGTGACCCGCCATGTCGTGACCATGGAGGAGTTGCGGTCCTTCTCGACCAGCTCGCCGTCGGTGGGTTCGGTGACCTCCAGGAGGCAGTCGCGGATGCGCTTGCTGGTGGCCTGGAGCTTCCAGTGGACGAGGGTGCCCTCGCCGTCGCCGCCCTCGCGCACCTCGTACTCGCTGAAGTGCTCCGAAAGGATCTTTCCGCGCGTGCCGTTGTAGTCGGCCAGTGCGTCGAAGACGTCGTCCGGCTGTGCCGCGATGATCCGCTCCGTGGTCGCCTCGACCTGCGCCATTGCTTCCTCCAGCACTTGGTTTCTCGGGGAGTTCAGGGAGAGCCAACCACCCTGCGCTCCGGCCCCCCAAATCGGGTCCCCGCCCAGGGCGCGCTCAGCCCGGCAGGAGGCGCAGCGAGAGCCACAGCGCGAGGGTCGACAGGACGAGGGCGGCGGGGGTGGTGAGCAGGCCGAGGACGGTGAACTCCTTGAGGCCGACGCGGTGTTGGTGCTGGTGGGCGATGCGGCGCCAGAGCAGGGTGGCGAGGGAGCCTGCGTAGGTGAGGTTGGGCCCGATGTTCACGCCGATGAGTACGGCGAGGACCGCGCCGGGGCCGGAGGGCGCGGCCAGCGGGACCAGGGCGAGGACGGCGGGCAGGTTGTTGATGACGTTGGCGAGGAGCGCGGCGAGGGCGGCGGTGCCCAGCAGCGCGGGCAGGGCGGTGCCGTCGGGCAGCACCCGCCCGAGCGCGTCGCCGAGGCCGTTGTCGACCACGGCCCGCACGACGACGCCGAGGGCGAGGACGAAGGCGAGGAACGGCAGCGAGGTGGCGCGCACGATCGCGGCGGGGGTCGTGCGCCGCCGCACGAGGGCGCGCACGGTGAGCACGCCCGCGCCGGCCGCGGCGGCCCAGGCCGGGTCGACGCCGACGGTGGAGGCGACCGCGAACCCGGCGAGCGTGGCCGCGACGGTCACCAGGGCGAAGCGCGGCATCCGAGGGGGCTCCGCGCTCTCGTCGGCGTCGGTCGGGGCGTCGAGGTCGGCGGCGAAGTAGCGCCGGAAGACGGCGTACTCGACCGCGATGGCGACCAGCCACGGCAAGGTCATCAGGAGCGCGAAGCGCGTGAAGCTCAGGCCGGTGGCGGTGAACGCGAGGAGGTTCGTCAGGTTGGAGACCGGGAGCAGCAGGGACGCGGTGTTCGAGAGGTGGGCGCTCGCGTAGACGTGCGGCCGGGGCCGGGCGCCCATGCGGGTGGCGGTGGCGAAGACCACCGGGGTGAGCAGGACCACGGTGGCGTCCAGGCTCAGCGCCGCGGTGATCACCGAGGCCAGGCCGAAGACGGCGGCGAGCAGCCGGCGGGGCCGTCCGCCGGCCCGGCGCGCCATCCAGGTGCCGCAGGCGTGGAAGAGCCCCTCGTCGGCGCAGAGCTTGGCGAGCACGAGTACGGCGGCCAGGAAGCCGATCACCGGCCCGAGCCGGGCCGCCTCGTCGCGCACGTCGGCCGGCGTGATCGCGCCGGCCGCGATCACGACGGCGGCGGCCGGTACGGCGAAGACGGCCTCGGGGCGTCCGAAGGGACGCACGACGGCACAGATCAGGACGACGGCCAGGGCGGCGACGGACAGGAACTCGACGGGCATGCGTCCGATCATGCATCGTGCGTTCGCCCCGCCCGTCACCGGACCCGGTGATTCCGTTAGTGCGTGTCAGCAATCGGGTCGTGCGTGTCGGCTGTCGGGCGGGACGCCTCCGGCGCGGCGAGGTGCTCTCTCGCTCGGGGCGCGGAGCTCCGGGTCGCACGATCAAGGGAACGTATGTTCTATTCTGGGGTCAGTTCTACCGAGGAGGCGTCATGCGCTGGGAGAATCTCTCCGACGGGCCGCGTCAGGGCACCGCCGATCCCGCGCTGTTCGGCGCGGACGCGGTGACGACACGGACGTTCGACACCCCCGAGTTCGCCGGGATCACCTTCCACGAGATCCGGGCCCGCTCGATCGTGAACCGCGTGCCGGGTGCCTCCCGCATGCCGTTCGAATGGACGGTCAACCCGTACCGGGGCTGCACGCACGCGTGCGTCTACTGTTTCGCCCGCAAGACCCACAGCTATCTGGACCTGGACACCGGCCTCGGGTTCGACAGCCAGATCGTCGTCAAGGTCAACGCCGCCGAGCTGCTGCGGCGCCAGCTGGCCTCGCCCCGCTGGCACGGCGACCACATCGCCATGGGCACGAACGTCGACTGCTACCAGCGCGCCGAGGGCCGCTACCGCCTCATGCCGGGGATCATCGCGGCGCTGCGCGAGAGGGGCAACCCCTTCTCCATCCTGACGAAGGGCACGCTCATCCTGCGCGACCTCGATCTGCTGCGGCAGGCCGCCGCGGTGACCGACGTCGGCATCTCCGTCTCCGTCGGCTTCATCGACCAGGAGCTGTGGCGCACCGTCGAGCCGGGCACGCCCGCCCCCGAGCGGCGCCTGGACGTCGTGCGCACCCTGACCGGCCACGGCATCGGCTGCGGGGTCCTGATGGCGCCGGTCATCCCCTTCCTCGGCGACCACCCCGATCAGCTGCGCGCCACGGTGCGGGCCATCGCCGCGTCCGGGGCGACCTCCGTGACACCGCTCGTCCTGCACCTGCGGCCCGGCGCCCGGGAGTGGTTCATGGCGTGGGTGGGCACCCACCACCCCCACCTGGTGCGGCGCTACGAGCGGCTGTACGCGGAGGGCGCCTACGCCCCCAAGTGGTACCAGCGGCGCGTCACACGGCAGGTGCACGAGCTGGCCGAGGAGTTCGGCATCGGCCCCACGCGCGCGGGCGCCCCGCGCCGCGTACGGGCACCCGAGGAGCCGGCGGCCGGGCCCACACAGCTCACACTGCTGTAGGCGGCGGGGCCGCCGAGGCATCGGCGTGCTCCTTTCAGGTACTTCCTCGGCGCAACCGCGACCCCGCGGCCGTGATGTCCGGGACGATGCGCCAGAGGTCGTGGCGGGCACGGCCCGCACCCTCGTCCTGGGAAGCCGATGAAGAAAAGCGCCGTCGCCCTCTGTTCCCTCACCGCGCTCACCGCGCTCGTCGGGCCGGCCGTCGCCGCGCCGCCTCCTTACGAGCGGGCGCGCCCCGCGCACGCCCCGCTCGCGTGGCAGGCGTGCTCCACGAAGGCCCACCCCTCGCTGCAATGCGCCTCGCTGAAGGTCCCGCTCGACCACCGGGAGCCGGACGGCGAGAAGATCACCCTCGCCCTGTCGCGCGTACCGCACACCGCGGACACGTTCCAGGGGCCGCTCCTGGTGAACCCCGGCGGTCCGGGGGCCGGCGGCCTCGCCATGGCCGGCTTCGTGGCGAACGCGCTGCCGAAGAACGTGGCCGCGCAGTACGACGTCATCGGCTTCGACCCGCGCGGCGTCGGCCGGAGCAGGCCGGCCCTCAACTGCCGCCCCGGGCACTTCGCCCCCGTCCGGCCCGACAGCCTTCCGCGCACGCCCGCCCTGGAGCGGGCCAACCTCGACCGGGCCCGCGCCTTCGCCCGGGGATGCGCGGCGAAGCACGGGCACGTCCTGCCGTTCATCGACACGGTGAGCACGGTGCAGGACATGGACGCCATCCGCGCGGCCCTCGGCGCCGAGCGGCTCAACTACTTCGGCTACTCGTACGGCACCTACCTGGGCGCCGTCTACGGAAAGCTGTACCCGCACCGGGTGCGCCGCATGGCGCTGGACTCCCTGGTCGACCCCACGGGCGTCTGGTACGAGGGGAACCTGCGCCAGGATCACGCCTTCGACGCCCGGCACAAGGCGCTCATGGCCTGGATCGCCCGGCACGACGCGGCGTACCGGCTCGGCAAGGACCCCGCCCGGATCGAGGCCAAGTGGTACGCCATGCGCGACGCGCTCGCCCGCAGGCCCGCGGGCAAGAAGGTGGGCGCCGCCGAACTGGAGGACACCTTCCTGCCCGGGGGCTACTTCAACGGCTACTGGCCGCGCCTGGCCGAGGCGTTCGCCGCGTACACGAACGACAAGGACGCCGGTCCGCTCCTCAAGGCGTACGAGAGCCTCGGCGCCACCGACGCGGCGGGCGAGAACAGCTACAGCGTCTATACGGCCATCCAGTGCCGCGACGCGCTGTGGCCCCGCTCCTGGGAGACGTGGCGCGAGGACAACGCCCGGACGTACGCGAAGGCACCGTTCTCCACCTGGAACAACGCCTGGTACAACGCGCCGTGCGCCTTCTGGCCGACGTACCACCTCAGCCAGCCCGACGTCTCCAACTCCGCCCTCCCGCCGGTGTTGTTGCTCCAGGCCACCGACGACCCCGCCACGCCGTACGAGGGCGCCGTCACCCTGCACCGCAAGCTGGCCGGCTCCCGCCTCGTGGTCGAGCGGGGCGGCGGCAACCACGGCGTCTCACTGCGCGGGAACGACTGCCTCGACCGGCACCTGACGGCCTACCTGGCGAGCGGCGAGGTGCCGGACGGGGGCGGCGCGCCGGCCGCCGAGGCGGACGCCGTGTGCGACGCGCCGCCCGAGCCGAAGCCGGCCCGCGCCGGGCACGGCCCCGCCCGCGGCGGGCGCGGGGCGTCGGCGGTGCCCTGGCCCGTCCCGCGGGTCCGGGCGGACTGACCCGCGTCGGCGTCCCGAGGCGCGGCGGGTCCGGCGGGCCGTGGCGAACGGGCGCCGGGCCCGCCTCACTCCGGCAGCCGCGCCAGTGCCGCCGCCGCTGCCGCCGCGAGCCGGGGGTGGGCCCGGGCCTCGCTCAGCACCGGGCGGGCCCGGGCGTCGCCCAGGGCGCCGAGTCCCTCCACGCAGGCGAGGGCGATCTTCCCGTAGGGGTCGTGCGGGGCGAGCCTGCGGCGCAGGGTGGTGATCAGCGCCGGGGCCGACTCGGGGGCGCGCAGCTCCGTGAGCAGCCGCACCGGGTGGAGGGCGTAGGCGACGCGGAGTTCGTTCGTCGCGAGGGCCGCTGCCGCGCGGGCGGTGCGCGGGTCGCCGAGGCGGGCCAGGGCGTGGGCCGCGGCGGCGCAGCGCGGCGGATCGCGGTGGTTGAGGAAGAGGACGAGCGACTCGAAGGCCCTGCGGTCGCCGGCGACACCGAGCCGCACCGCCGCCAACTCCCGCGCCCACAGCGGGCGGCCGGGGGAGACCAGCACCTCGGCCAGCTCGTCGAGGTCGCCGGTCGCGGCCAGCTTCTCGTACTCCCGCGAGGCCCCCGCCTCACGGCGTAAACGCTCCACCACCGTGCGCAACTCCTCATCCATGGCCGCGAGCCTAAGCCTTGCGCGCCGGTCGCGACGTAGATCACAGGGATCGGGGATCCGGACGGGCTGGCGCGCTCGTTACCCGGCGGTTAATCTCATGTGAGCGGGGCACACTCCCCGTGAGCACCTCCTCATGACGGCCTGGTGACGCAGCCGTCATGGATGCACGTCGGTTCGGTACCGCGGACATCCCGGATCTTTCCGGTTGTCCGCCCCAGTACGGCATGGCTCCGGGACAGAGCCGGCCGGCCTCACCGGGCGTGGGCGCAGCGACGCCGCCCGGACACGACACCCGCCTTCCCGCACGCCCCGCGACAGTCACGTGTCCGCGTGCGCCCCTCAGTCGTCACTCTCTTACCAGGAGTCCACGCATGGACACTCCCCTGAACACGGTCGCCGTCATCGGTCTGGGCACCATGGGCACCGGAATCGCCGAGGTCCTGGCCCGCGCGGGCCGCGAGGTCATCGGCATCGACATCAGCCAGGCGGCGGCCACGCGGGCGGTGGCGTCCTTGGAGGCCTCCACCGCGCGGGCCGTGCGCCGCGAGAAGCTCACCGACGAGGAGCGGCGCGACGTCCTCGCCCGCTTCCGCACCTTCACCGACCTCCGGGCCGCGGCCGAGGCCGATCTGGTGATCGAGGTCGTCCCGGAGTCGTACGAGATCAAGCAGCAGGTCATCCGGGAGCTGGACGCGGTGGTGCGTCCCGAGACGATCATCGCGACCGGCACCAACGCGCTGTCCGTGACCCGGCTCGCCGCCGAATCGGCGCGCCCAGAGCGCGTGTTGGGCCTGCACTTCTTCAACCCGGCGCCCGCGATGAAGCTCGTCGAGGTCGTCTCGTCCGTGCTGACCTCCCCCGCCGCCGTCGCCTCGGTGACCGAGCTGGCGCAGGCCCTCGGCAAGGAGCCCGTCGCGGTCGGCGACCGGCCCGGCTTCGTCGCCGACGGGCTGCTCTTCGGCTACCTCAACCAGGCCGCCGCGATGTACGAGGCGAAGTACGCCTCCCGCGAGGACATCGACGCGGCGATGCGGCTGGGCTGCGGCCTGCCGATGGGCCCGCTCGCGCTGCTCGACCTGATCGGCGTGGACACCGCCCGCACCGTCCTCGAGGCCATGTACGCCGAGTCGCACGACCGGCTGCACGCGCCCGCCCCGATCCTCAAGCAGCTCAGCGAGGCCGGCCTGACCGGCCGCAAGACGGGCCGCGGCTTCTACACCTACGCCGCGCCCGGCAGCGCGGACGTGGTGCCCGACGCCCTGACCCCGCTCGCGGGCGAGGGGCGTGTCGAGGGCCGCCCGGTGCGCTCCGTGGGCGTCGCCGGTTCGGGGACGATGGCGTCCGGCATCGCGGAGGTCTTCGCCAAGGCCGGTTACGACGTGGTCCTCGCCGCCCGCACCGACGAGAAGGCGCAGACGGCCAAGGCCCGGATCGGCAAGTCCCTCGCGCGCTCCGTGGACAAGGGAAGGATGACGGCCGAGGCCGCCGCCCTGACGCTGGAGCGGATCACCCCGGCCGGGTCCTACGAGGCGTTCGCCGACGTGGACCTGGCGCTGGAGGCCGTCGCCGAGGACCTGGAGGTCAAGCAGCAGCTCTTCCAGGCGCTCGACAAGGTCTGCAAGCCCGGCGCGATCCTCGCGACCACGACGTCCTCGCTGCCGGTGGTGGCCTGCGCCCGCGCCACCACGCGCCCGCGCGACGTGATCGGCATGCACTTCTTCAACCCGGCCCCGGCGATGAAGCTGGTCGAAGTGGTCCGCACCGTGCTGACCGCGGACGACGTGCACGCCACGGTCCGCGAGGTGTGCGCACGCGTCCGCAAGCACCCGGTGGACTGCGGCGACCGCGCCGGCTTCATCGTGAACGCGCTGCTGTTCCCCTACCTCAACAACGCGATCAAGATGGTCCAGGAGCACTACGCCTCGCTCGACGACATCGACGCCGCGATGAAGCTCGGCGGCGGCTACCCCATGGGGCCCTTCGAGCTCCTGGACGTCGTCGGCCTGGATGTCTCGCTGGCCATCGAGAAGGTGCTGCACCGCGAGTTCCGCGACCCGGGGCTGGCCCCCGCGCCGCTGCTCGAACACCTGGTGGCCGCGGGCTGCCTCGGCCGCAAGACGGGCCGTGGCTTCCGCGAATATGCCCGGCGCTGAGCCGGCCGGAGGGCGGCTGGGGGCGCGGGCGGACTGGGGCGGGCTGCTCGGGCCTCCGGGCGGGCCCGTCCCTCCGGAGCACCGCACCGCGCACATGCAGTACGTTCGTGGCATGTCCAAGGCCGCCAAGACCTCGCGCACGCCCGCCACGCCCGACGCCCCGGAGAGCGCCGCGGGCAGCCGCGCCGCCGCCCAACGGCTCAAGATGCGCAGGGAGCTGGCGGCCGCGGCCATGGAGCTGTTCGCGACCAAGGGGTACGAGGCGACGACGGTCGACGAGATCGCCGCGGCCGCCGGCGTCGCCCGCCGGACCTTCTTCCGGCACTTTCGCTCCAAGGAAGAGGCGATCTTCCCGGACCACGACGACACCCTGATCCGCGCGGAGGCGGTGCTCAACGCGGCGCCCCCGCACGAGCACCCGCTGGACACGGTGTGCCGCGGCATCAAGGAGGTCATGAAGATGTACGCGGCCTCCCCCGCGGTCTCCGTGGAGCGCTACCGCCTCACCCGCGAGGTCCCCACGCTCCGCGAGCGCGAGATCGCCTCGGTGGCCCGCTACGAGAGGCTGTTCACCCGCTATCTCCTCGGCCACTTCGACGAGCACGCGCACCACGACGGCAACGACGACCCGCTGCTCGCCGAGGTGGCGGCCTCCGCGGTGGTCACCGCCCACAACCACGTCCTGCGGCGCTGGCTGCGGGCGGGCGGGCAGGGCGACGTGGAGAGCCAGCTGGACCACGCCTTCGCGATCGTGCGGCGCACCTTCGGCACGGGCATCGGCGCCGGGCGCGACACCCTGCCCCCGGCGGGCGCGCCGACGGCGTCCGCCCACGGTGAGGTCCTGGTCACGGTGGCACGGACGGACGCCCCGCTGGACGAGGTCATGCGGACCATCGAGAAGGCGCTCAGAGAGCGCGCGTCTTAGCCCTTTTCGCCTACTTCGTCCTGAGCTTTCGAGGGGCCGCTACCGGCTGGTAGTGGCCCCTTCGCCATGTCGTCACCCCTTCTGACCTGCACTGATCGATCATCGGTCAAAAATTAGTGGCACCCAGTGTCTTGCCGACTGGCACGCGGTGCCATACGTTGATGTTGTCCGGGCGGCCGGCGTACAGAGATCCTCCGTACACCGGCTGTCCCCGCAAGCCCCGGCTTGTGCGCCCGGACGCCTGCGTCACAGGCACCTCCCACGCCCCACCAAGGCGTCGCCGAGCACCACCCTTCGCCGAACCGACGGCACACCTCCCCCGCACCACCAGCACCCCGACGCAACCCTCAAGCAGCGCCACCGCAGAGCGCTTCTTCGCCGGAGGCAACACCGTGAAGGAAATCCTGGACGCGATCCAGTCGCAGGACGCCAAGTCCGCCGACTTCGCCGCTCTCCCCCTGCCCGACTCGTACCGCGCGATCACCGTGCACAAGGACGAGACGGAGATGTTCGCCGGTCTGGAGACCCGCGAGAAGGACCCGCGCAAGTCGATCCACCTGGACGACGTGCCGGTCCCCGAACTCGGCCCCGGCGAGGCCCTGGTGGCCGTCATGGCCTCCTCCGTGAACTACAACTCCGTGTGGACCTCGATCTTCGAGCCGGTCTCCACCTTCAGCTTCCTGGAGCGCTACGGCCGCCTGAGCGAGCTGACCAAGCGGCACGACCTGCCGTACCACATCATCGGCTCCGACCTGGCGGGCGTGGTGCTGCGCACCGGCCCCGGCGTGAACTCCTGGAAGCCCGGTGACGAGGTCGTCGCGCACTGTCTGAGCGTCGAGCTGGAGTCCTCCGACGGCCACAACGACACGATGCTCGACCCCGAGCAGCGCATCTGGGGCTTCGAGACCAACTTCGGCGGCCTCGCCGAGATCGCGCTCGTCAAGTCCAACCAGCTGATGCCGAAGCCGGACCACCTGAGCTGGGAGGAGGCCGCCTCCCCCGGCCTGGTGAACTCCACCGCGTACCGCCAGCTGGTCTCCCGCAACGGCGCCGCCATGAAGCAGGGCGACAACGTCCTGATCTGGGGCGCGAGCGGCGGACTCGGCTCGTACGCCACGCAGTTCGCGCTGGCCGGCGGCGCCAACCCCATCTGCGTGGTCAGCAGCCCCCAGAAGGCGGAGATCTGCCGCGCCATGGGCGCCGACGCGATCATCGACCGCAACGCCGAGGGCTACAAGTTCTGGAAGGACGAGCGCACCCAGGACCCCAAGGAGTGGAAGCGCTTCGGCAAGCGCATCCGCGAACTCACCGGCGGCGAGGACATCGACATCGTCTTCGAGCACCCCGGCCGCGAGACCTTCGGCGCCTCCGTCTACGTGACCCGCAAGGGCGGCACCATCACCACCTGCGCCTCGACCTCGGGCTACATGCACGAGTACGACAACCGCTACCTGTGGATGTCCCTCAAGCGCATCATCGGCTCGCACTTCGCGAACTACCGCGAGGCGTGGGAGGCCAACCGCCTGATCGCCAAGGGCAAGATCCACCCGACGCTCTCCAAGGTGTACTCCCTGGAGGACACCGGCCAGGCCGCCTACGACGTGCACCGCAACCTCCACCAGGGCAAGGTCGGCGTCCTCGCCCTCGCCCCCCAGGAGGGCCTCGGCGTGCGGGACCCGGAGAAGCGGGCGAAGCACATCGACGCCATCAACCGCTTCCGCAACGTCTGAACGCCCTAAGGAGCAGCGGGACATGACAGAGCGCCAGAAGGACCGGCCGTGGCTCATGCGGACGTACGCCGGTCATTCCACGGCGGAGGCGTCCAACGAGTTGTACCGGCGCAACCTCGCCAAGGGTCAGACGGGCCTGTCGGTCGCGTTCGACCTGCCCACCCAGACCGGCTACGACCCCGACCACATCCTCGCCCGCGGCGAGGTCGGCCGGGTCGGCGTACCGGTCTCCCACCTCGGCGACATGCGACGGCTGTTCCAGGACATCCCCCTGGAGCAGATGAACACCTCGATGACGATCAACGCCACCGCCATGTGGCTGCTGGCGCTCTACCAGGTGGTCGCCGAGGAGCAGGGCGCGGACATCACCAAGCTCCAGGGGACGACGCAGAACGACATCGTCAAGGAGTACCTCTCGCGCGGGACGCACGTCTTCCCGCCGGTGCCCTCCCTGCGCCTGACCACCGACATGATCACGTACACGGTGGCCCACCTCCCCAGGTGGAACCCCATCAACATCTGCAGCTACCACCTCCAGGAGGCGGGGGCCACACCGGTCCAGGAGATCGCGTACGCGATGTCCACCGCCATCGCGGTTCTCGATGCCGTACGCGACTCGGGGCAGGTTCCCGAGGAGAAGTTCGGGGACGTCGTGGCCCGCATCTCCTTCTTTGTGAACGCGGGTGTCCGCTTCATCGAGGAGATGTGCAAGATGCGGGCGTTCGGGCGGATCTGGGATCAGGTCACGCGCGAGCGGTACGGCATCGAGAACCCCAAACAGCGCCGGTTCCGCTACGGCGTGCAGGTCAACTCCCTCGGTCTGACCGAGGCCCAGCCCGAGAACAACGTCCAGCGCATCGTGCTCGAAATGCTGGCCGTCACGCTCTCCAAGGACGCCCGCGCGCGTGCCGTGCAGCTTCCGGCCTGGAACGAGGCGCTGGGGCTGCCGAGGCCCTGGGACCAGCAGTGGTCCCTGCGCATTCAGCAGGTCCTCGCGCACGAGAGCGACCTGCTGGAGTACGAGGACATCTTCGACGGCTCGCACGTCGTGGAGGCCAAGGTCGCCTCCCTGGTCGAGGAGTCCCTCGCCGAGATGGACCGCATCGAGCGGATGGGCGGCGCGATGGCCGCCGTCGAGTCGGGCTACCTGAAGTCCCAGCTCGTCTCCTCGCACGCCGAGCGCCGGGCGCGCATCGAGTCCGGCGAGGAGAAGATCGTCGGTGTGAACTCGTACGAGTCGACCGAGCCGAGTCCGCTCACCGCCGACCTGGACGGGGCGATCATGACGGTTGACCCGGCGGTCGAGGCGCGCGTGGTGAGCGCCCTCAAGGACTGGCGCGACAACCGCTACCAGCCGCCGTTCAACCACCCCCGGCCCTGCAAGGCCCTGGAGCGGCTCAAGGAAGTCGCCGCGGGGACGGGCAACCTCATGGAGGCCACCCTGGAGTGCGCGCGCGCCGGTGTGACGACCGGCGAGTGGGCCGGCGCCCTGCGGGAGGTCTTCGGGGAGTTCCGGGCGCCCACGGGCGTCTCCAGCGCTCCGGTGGCCGTCACCGCCGAGGCGGGCACGCCGCTCGCCCTGGTCCGCGAGAAGGTCGCCAAGACGGCCGCGGACCTCGGCGTCGGCAAGCTGCGCTTCCTGGTGGGCAAGCCGGGTCTCGACGGTCACTCCAACGGCGCCGAGCAGATCGCGGTGCGCGCGCGGGACGCCGGCTTCGAGGTGGTCTACCAGGGGATCAGGCTCACGCCCGAGCAGATCGTCGACGCGGCGCTCGCCGAGGACGTGCACGCGGTGGGTTTGTCGATCCTCTCCGGGTCGCACGCCGAACTCGTGCCGGACGTCCTGGTGCGCCTGCGCGAGGCGGGGGCGCGCGACATCCCCGTCATCGCGGGCGGCATCATCCCCCACAGCGACGCCGAGGACCTGCTGGCGGCGGGTGTCGCCGCCGTCTTCACGCCCAAGGACTTCGGCATCACGGAGATCATCGGCCGTATCGTCGACGAGATCCGGAAAGCGAACAAGCTCGACCCTCTGGAGGTCCCCGCATGACCCACCCCGTGAACCGGCTGCGCCCCCGCCGCTCGTGTCTGGCGGTCCCCGGCTCGAACCCGCGCTTCCTGGAGAAGGCCCAGGGCCTGCCGGCCGACCAGGTCTTCCTCGACCTGGAGGACGCCTGCGCGCCGCTCGCCAAGCCGGAGGCCCGGCACACCATCGTCAAGTTCCTCAACGAGGGCGACTGGACGGGCAAGACGCGGGTCGTGCGCGTCAACGACTGGACGACCGAGTGGACCTACCGCGACGTCGTGACCGTCGTCGAGGGCGCGGGCCAGAACCTCGACTGCATCATGCTGCCGAAGGTGCAGACGGCCGATCAGGTCGTCGCCCTCGACCTGCTGCTCACCCAGATCGAGAAGACGGTCGGCCTGGAGGTCGGCAAGATCGGCATCGAGGCGCAGATCGAGAACGCGCGCGGCCTCAACAACGTCAACGCCATCGCCGAGGCCTCCCCGCGCGTGGAGACGATCATTTTCGGCCCGGCCGACTTCATGGCCTCCATCAACATGAAGTCCCTGGTCGTCGGCGAGCAGCCGCCCGGTTACCCCGCGGACGCCTACCACTTCATCCTGATGAAGATCCTGATGGCCGCCCGCGCCAACAACCTCCAGGCGATCGACGGCCCCTACCTCCAGATCAAGAACGTCGACGGCTACCGCGAGGTCGCGAACCGCGCCGCCGCCCTCGGCTTCGACGGCAAGTGGGTCCTGCACCCCGGCCAGGTGGAGGCCGCCAACGAGGTCTTCTCGCCCTCGCAGGAGGACTTCGACCACGCCGAGCTGATCCTGGACGCGTACGAGTACTACACGTCCGAGGCGGGCGGCAAGAAGGGCTCGGCGATGCTCGGCGACGAGATGATCGACGAGGCCAGCCGGAAGATGGCGCTGGTCATCTCCGGGAAGGGCCGTGCGGCCGGAATGACCCGCACGTCCACGTTCGAGGCCCCGGAGGCGTAAGACACCATGCAGTTCGGCCGCACCTACGAAGAGTTCGAAGTCGGCGCCGTGTACAAGCACTGGCCCGGAAAGACGGTCACCGAGTACGACGACCACCTCTTCTGCCTGCTCACCATGAACCACCACCCCCTCCACATGGACAGCAACTATGCGGAGAAGACGACCGACTTCGGCAAGAACGTCGTCGTGGGCAACTACATCTACTCGCTGCTCCTCGGCATGTCCGTGCCCGACGTCTCCGGCAAGGCCATCGCCAACCTGGAGGTCGAGTCGCTCAAGCACGTGGCGCCGACCTTCCACGGCGACACCATCTACGGCGAGACGACCGTCCTGGACAAGACGCCCTCGAAGTCCAAGAGCGACCGCGGGATCGTCCACGTGGAGACCAAGGGCTACAAGCAGGACGGCACCCTGGTCTGCGTGTTCCGCCGCAAGGTGATGGTGCCCACCGAGACGTACATCAAGGAGCGCGGCGGCGAGCAGCCCGGCCGCCCGGAGCCGAAGAGCCAGGAGAAGTAGCCATGAGCCGACTCGCCCAGACCGCCGGTCTCACCGACGTCCAGCAGGAGATCCTGGCCACCGTCCGGGACTTCGTCGACAAGGAGATCATCCCTGTCGCGACCCAGCTCGAACACCGTGACGAGTACCCCCAGCAGATCGTGGACGGCCTCAAGGAGTTGGGCCTGTTCGGCCTGATGATCCCCGAGGAGTACGGCGGTCTGGGCGAGTCGCTGCTCACGTACGCGCTGTGCGTCGAGGAGATCGCGCGTGGCTGGATGTCGGTCTCCGGCATCATCAACACCCACTTCATCGTCGCCTACATGCTCAAGCAGCACGGCACGCAGGAGCAGCGGGACACCTTCCTGCCCCGGATGGCGGCCGGCGAGGTGCGCGGGGCGTTCTCCATGTCGGAACCGGGGCTCGGCTCCGATGTGTCGGCCATCACGTCCAAGGGCGTGCGGGACGGCGACGACTACGTCCTGAACGGCCAGAAGATGTGGCTCACCAACGGCGGAACGTCCACTTTGGTGGCTGTTCTGTGCCGAAGTGACGAAGGACACCCCGAGGGCACGGCGCCCCACAAGTCGATGACGACGTTCCTCGTGGAGAAGGAGCCCGGCTTCGGCGAGGTCCGGCCCGGTCTGACCATCCCGGGCAAGATCGACAAGATGGGCTACAAGGGCGTCGACACGACCGAGCTCATCATGGACGACCTGCGAATTCCGGCCAATCGGGTGCTCGGCGGGACCACCGGCCGAGGGTTTTACCAAATGATGGACGGTGTCGAGGTCGGCCGGGTGAATGTCGCGGCACGTGGCTGCGGCGTCGCTCAGCGTGCGTTCGAACTGGGCGTCTCGTATGCCCAGCAACGCCACACTTTCGGCAAGCCGATCGCCCAGCACCAGGCGATTCAGTTCAAGTTGGCCGAGATGGCCACCAAGGTCGAGGCCGCCCATGCGATGATGGTGAACGCGGCACGCAAAAAGGACTCCGGGGAGCGAAACGACCTCGAAGCAGGGATGGCGAAGTACCTCGCCTCCGAGTACTGCAAGGAAGTCGTCGAGGACGCGTTCCGGATTCACGGCGGCTACGGCTTCTCGAAGGAGTACGAGATCGAGCGCCTCTACCGGGAGGCGCCGATGCTGCTGATCGGTGAAGGTACCGCCGAGATCCAGAAAATGATCATTGGTCGTCGACTGCTCGAAGAGTATCGGTTCCAGGGCTAGATGCCCGGTTTGGGGCGTTTTCTTCGCGAAGAAGATCACACCCTGTCAACACTCTTCGGCCGTCGACTCGGCTTCCTCGCTTGCCCAGTTGCGGCTCGCAACCGATACCATCCGGAGAAAGCCGCCGTCCCCCGTATCACCGCGCGGCATCATCCGCTACGAAGGTCATCCATGCCCCACAGCCAAACCTCTGCACCACGCGACGGCATTCTTCAGGGACGCCTTGCTCGCGGAGCATCGCCGTGGCTCCTGCCGACCGTCGCCACCGCGGCACTCAGCCTCGTCCGCGCGCGCCGCTCCAAGGGCGCCGCGGCCGTCGCCGTTCCCGCCACCGCTCTGGCGGCGGGAATGCTGTGGTTCTTCCGCGACCCCGAGCGCGAGATCGCTCAGGGCCGGGTCATCTCCCCCGCCGACGGCGTGGTGCAGAGCATCATGCCGTGGAAGGACGGGCGGACCCGCGTCGCCATCTTCATGAGCCCGCTGAACGTCCACGTCAACCGCGCCCCCCTCGCGGGCACGGTGACGTCCGTGGAACACATCCCCGGCGGGTTCGTCCCGGCGTTCAACAAGGAGAGCGAGAACAACGAGCGCGTTGTCTGGCACTTCGACACCGAGCTCGGCGACATCGAGATGATCCAGATCGCGGGCGCGGTCGCCCGGCGCATCGTGCCCTACGTGCCCCAGGGCACGAAGGTGGAGCAGGGCGAGCGGATCGGCCTGATCCGCTTCGGCTCGCGCGTCGACATCTACCTCCCCGAGGGTGTCGAGGCGGACGTCGAGGTCGGGCAGAAGACCGTGGCAGGGGTGACTCGCATTGACCGTGGTTGATCCCGAGACACAGGCCGGCTGGGTGCCGGAGGCGGGGATGCGGGACGACGAGTCCCTCGACGGCGACGAGATGCCGCTGTCCATGCGCCTGTCGATAGCGGACACCCTCACGCTCGGCAACGCCACGTGCGGGTTCATGGCGGTGTACTTCACCACCACGGGCATCCTCATCCCGTACGTCCAGGGCAGCACCGAGAGCGGCATGGCGCGGCACTCCGCCGCGACCGCCGTGATCCTCATGCTCTGCGCGGCCGTCTTCGACCTCTTCGACGGGCTCGTGGCCCGCAAGCTGCGGTCCTCGCCGATGGGCGCCGAGCTGGACAACCTCTCGGACCTGATCAGCTTCGGTCTGGCCCCCGCCTACTTCGTGCTCGTCTACGGCATGGTCGCCGACGACGCGCACCAGCGGGTGGCGGCGGTGGGTGCGATCGTGGTGCTCCTGGCGGTGGTGCTGCGGCTCGCGCGGTTCAGTTGCGTGACCGTGAAGGACGGCACCTTCCAGGGCATGCCCTCGCCCTTTGGGGCGCTGACGGTCGTCTCGATCGTGCTCCTGGAGCTGCCCTTCGTGGCGACGCTCCTCGCGATCATCGGCACGGCGTGGCTCATGGTCAGCCGCGTGGAGTACCCCAAGCCGCGCGGCCCCCTCGCGGTGGCCATGCTCGCGTGGATCGTCGCGGCCATGGGGCTGCTCGCGGCCTGGGCGTTCGACGCGCCGGGCGGCCAGCTGCTCCTGCAGACCGGCTGCGCGCTCCAGGCGGTCCTCGGCGCGGTGATCCCCCTGTTCGCCACGGCCCGCAGGGTGAACAACTTCCGCGACAACCGGCGTGAGGCCCGAGCGGCGCAGGTGCCGTAACGGCGCCTGTACGCGGCCCAGGGGGCCTGAACCATATGGTTCAGGCCCCCTTCGCGTACCGTCAGCCCCCGGTGCTGTACCCCTTCGCCGCCGGTGACGCGCTCGGCGCGCGGACCACCTTCATGCCGCCCGTCGCCTTCTTGTCCGGCCGGAGGATCACGCTCTCCCTGGACGAGGGGGCCTTCGGGTCGGTGAAGTCCTGGGTGACGCCGAAGCCGGAGTCGAACGAGTCCAGGGTCAGCAGTGCCTTGCCGACGCCCTCGCGCGTGAGGTCCTTGTCCTCGCACGCCTTCTTCAGTGCCTCCCCGAAGACGGAGGCCGCCGTCCAGCCCGCGACGACGCCGTTGTCGAGGGAGTCCTTCGGGTGGGCCTTGCGGTAGTCGGCGACGAGCTTCTTCGCCGCGGCCGTGTCCGCGCCGATGGGCAGGGTGGGCGAGGCGACGTAGTAGTTCTTCTCCAGGGCGGGCCCGGACTGCGTGGCCAGGAGCTGCGGGGCGAACGCCGAGTTGTTGCCGATGACCGGGACGTCGAAGCGGCCCGCCGCGGCGACGCCGACCAGGGACGCCGCCTGGCGCGGGCCCGCGCTGACCACGACGCCCTTGACGCCGGCTTTCTTCAGGGCGGAGACCTGGGCGGTCATGTCGTTGTCCGTCGGCTTGATCTTCTGCTCGACGACCGTGAGGCCCGCCTTCTCCGCCATGTGCTTCGAGCCCTTCAGGGCGCTCTCGCCGTAGTCACCCTCGAAGTAGACGTGCCCGAGCTTGTCGCCCTTCTTGAGGCCCTTCTCCTTCATCAGGAAGTCGATCGCGTTGATCGTCTCCAGGTCGTACGTGGAGCCGATGACCCGTACGTATGGGCTGCCGAGCAGGTTCGCCGACCAGGCCTGGGGCAGCACCAGGCCCTTGTCGCCGGCGATGCGCTGCTTGACGGCGGCCACGAACGGCGAGCCGATGAACTGGGCGAAGCCGAGCACCTTCGGCTCCAGCTCGGTGTAGGCGGCGACGGCCTTCTGCGGGTCGTAGCCGTGGTCGCGGACGGTCAGCTTCAGCTTGTGGCCGCAGATGCCGCCGTCCTCGTTGGTCTGGTCGACGTAGAGCTGCTGGGCCTGGGTGACGCTCTTGCCGAGGGTGGCGTAGACGCCGGTCATGTCGGTGAGCACGCCCAGGTTGATGGTCTTGCCGGAGATGCCCTCGCCGGTCTTGACCCCGCCGGCCGCCTTGCCCCCGTCGTCGCCGTCCTGGGCCTTGGAACTGCACGCGGCGAGGGCGAGGAGGGCGGCGAGCGCGGTGGCGGCCGCCGTGGCCCTGGTCAGTGCGTTCATGCTGTCTCCCCTGGAGTGCCTGAAGTAGCTGGAGTGGCTGGAGTGCCGGAAGTGGCTGGAGTGGCTGGAGTGCCGGAAGTGGCTGGAGTGTCCGGCGTGGGTTTGTCGCGTCGGGCGGCGAGCCGGACCAGGCCGCCGGGCAGGAAGAGGACCACCGCCACGACGGCGGCGCCGTACAGGTACCGGGACGCCTCGCCCGGTGAGACCCCGCCGGCGCCCGGGGCCGAGACGAGGGGCAGCGCGTCGCTGTAGCGGGTGAGCAGCTGCGGCAGCAGGGAGACCAGGGCGGCGCCCGCGATCGCGCCGGAGACCGAGCCGAGGCCACCGATGACGATCATGGCGAGGTACTCCAGGGAGAGCGTCATGCCGAAGTAGTCGGGCACGGTCCGCTGGAAGACCAGGGCGAGCAGCACCCCGGCGAGGCCCGCGTACATCGACGACAGGACGAAGACGCCGGCGCGGTAGCGGGCCACCGGGACGCCGATGACACCGGCGGCGACGCGGTGGTCGCGGATGGCGTTCATGGCGCGTCCGGGGCGCCCGCGCAGCACTCCCCCGGCGAACAGCCCGCAGGCCAGGAGCAGCACGAGACCGGCGTACCAGAGCTTCTCGGCGGAGCCGAACGGCACGGCGGCGACGACGGTCTCGCTCTCGTCGAAGGTGAGGCCGAAGAGGTGCAGGGGCGGTACGTCGCGCCCCGTGGAGCCGCCGGTCAGGTCGTGGGCGTTGAACAGCACGTGCTGCCCGATGAAGATCAGCGCGAGGGTGGCGATGCCGAGGTAGGCGCCGCGCAGGCGGCCCGCGATGGGGCTGAAGAGCCCGCCCGCGAGCCCGGAGAGGGCCACCGCGAGCACGGCGGCGAGCCCCGTCGGCAGCCCGAGCCCCGTCAGGCCGTCGCCGCCGTCCCCGGCGAGGGCGCAGTAGCCGTAGGCGCCGACGGCGAGGAAGAAGGCGTGCCCCATGGAGAGCTGGCCGGTCGCGCCGGTGAGGAGGTTGATGCCGATCGCGCCGATGGCCGCGGCCATCGCGAACAGGCCCGCCTGGAGCCAGAAGCGGTCCAGGTAGAAGGGCAGGGCGAGCAGCAGGAGGGTGCCGGCCGCCCAGAGGTACGTACGGCGGTCGACGGCCGGGGCGCGGCGGCGGGAGCGCGCCGCGGGGGTGTGGGTGTCAGACACGGGTGAGTTCCTTCGTGCCGAAGAGCCCGGCGGGCCGGATGAGCAGGATCACGGTCATCACCAGATAGGGCGCGAGGTCGCCGAGGCCGCGGCCGAGGAAGGTCAGCTCGCTCTGGTAGCCGGTGGCGAGGGACTCGGTGACGCCGACGACGAGGCCGCCGACGAGGGCACCGGTGGTGGAGTCCAGGCCGCCGAGGATCGCGGCGGGGAAGGCCTTCAGGGCGGCCAGCGAGGTCGCGCGCTCCAGGCCCGGTGTGGGGAAGACCGTGAGGAAGAGCGCGGCCACGGCGGCCAGCGCGCCCGCCACGGCCCACGCGCCGAGCGAGACGCGGCCGAGGCGTACGCCCATCAGGGCGGCGGTCTCGGGGCTCTCGGCGGCGGCGCGCATGGCCACGCCCCAGGAGGTGTGGCGGAAGGCGAGCAGGAAGGCGGTGATGAGCAGGGCCGCCGCGACGAACGCGGCGATCCGGGTGTGGGCGAGGGAGATCGGTCCGAGGCTCAGCACGTCGTCGCCCCAGGGGTCGCCGAGCGGCAGGACGTCGGTGCCCAGGCGCCGGGTCAGCTCGGTGGTCAGCAGGATGTCGACGCCGATGGTGACGATGGCGAGCACGCTGGGGTCGGTGCCCCGGTAGCGGCGTATGACGAGGAACTCGACGGCCGCGCCGACCACGGCGGCGCCCGCGACGCCGACGAGCAGCGCCGGCCAGAAGCCGAGGTCGTCGTGGAGGGAGGCGGTGAGGTAGCCGCCCGCGAGGAGCAGGGAGGCGTGGGCGAAGTTCACCACCTCGGTGGCGCGGAAGATGACGACGAAGCCGAGGGCGATGAGGGCGTAGACGGAGCCCATCGACAGGCCGTTGAGGAGGAGTTCGGTGAAGGTGGTCATGAGCGGGCGCCCCCTTCGTCGGACCGGTCGTCCGGGCCGTTCGGGCTGGCCGGGCCGTCGGTGCGGTCGCCCTCGCCGAGGTAGGCGCGGATGACCGCCGGGTCGTTCTGTACGTCGGTGGGGGCGCCGTCGGCGATGCGGCGCCCGAAGTCCAGTACGGTCACCGTGTCCGCGAGCCGCATCACCACCCCCATGTCGTGTTCCACCAGGACGATCGAGATGCCGAGGCTGTCGCGGACGCCCGCGATGACGGCGGCCGTGCGGCGCCGTTCGTCGGCGGTCATGCCCGCGACCGGCTCGTCCAGGAGCAGCAGGCGGGGCTCCATGCACAGGGCGCGGGCCAGCTCGGCGAGTTTGCGCTGACCGTAGGGCAGGGATCCGGCGGGCTGGTCGAGGCGGTGTTCCAGGCCGACGAACGCGGCGATCTCGCGGACGCGTTCGCTGTGGCGGCGCTCCTCGCGGGCCGCGGCGGGAAGCCGCAGCCCGGCGGCGAGGAAACCGGTGCGGGTCAGGCGGTGGCGGCCGAGGAGCAGGCTGTCGGCGACCGTGGCGCGCGGCGGTAGGGCGAGGTTCTGGAAGATCCGGGCGACGCCGAGCCCGGCGATCCGGTGCGGGCGCATGCCGGTCAGTTCGTGCGCACCGAAGCGGACGCTGCCGCTGGTGGCGCGGTAGACGCCGGACAGGACGTTGAAGCACGTCGACTTGCCCGCGCCGTTGGGCCCGATGAGGGCGTGCACGGTGCCGGGGCGGACGGTGAAGCCGACGGCGTCCAGCGCGGTGAGCCCGGCGAAGCGGACGGTCAGGTCGCGCACCTCCAGGGGCGGTACGGGCTGCGCGGTCATCGTCGGGCCTCCCAGCGGGGCAGCGTCGGCAGGGTGCCGAGACCCCGGTTCGCGTCGGCCGCCGCGTCCTCGTCCACCACGCCGAGGTAGCGGCGGCGCACCTCGTCAGAGGCGGCCAGCTCGTCGGCCGGACCGGCCAGGGCGACCTCGCCGACGTCGAGGACGTACGCGTGGGAGGCGAGCCGCAGCGCGATCGCGGCGTTCTGCTCCACGAGCAGCACGGAGGTGCCCTGCGCGTTGATCTCCCGGACGGTGTCGGCGATGCGGGCGGCCATCAGCGGGGCGAGGCCGAGGGACGGCTCGTCCAACAGGAGCAGACGCGGCGCGGCCATCAGGGCCCTGCCGACCGCGAGCATCTGCTGTTCGCCGCCGGACAGCAGCCCCGCGCGCTGGGCGGCGCGCTCGGCGAGGACCGGGAACAGCTCGTGGACGCGGCGCAGGGCGGCCGCCTTGGCGGCGCGTGAGCCGGTGGCGCCGAGCGCCCCGGCGCGCAGGTTGTCGGCGACGGTCATCCGGGCGAACACCTGCCTGCCCTCCGGGACGTGGGAGATGCCGGCGGCCACGACGCGGTCGGGCGCCCACGCGTCGACGCGGGTGCCGTCGAAGTGGACGCTGCCCGAGGTGAGCGTCCCGCCCTGGAAGGCGAGGGTGCGCGAGAGAGCGCGCAGGAGCGTCGACTTGCCCGCGCCGTTGCCGCCGAGCACGGCGACGACGGTGCCGTCCGGCACGTCCAGCGAGACGCGGCGCAGGGCGCGCACGGGGCCGTAGCCGACGGACACCTCCCGTACGGCGAGTCCGGAACCTCGTATGTCGTGACCGCCCACGTACCAGCCCTCCGTTCCGCGCGGCCGGCGGCCGTCGCGTGGCGCTCACCCCAGCACCGCGGGAGCGGCCCGTCCACGGGCAGCGGGGGAAACGCTGCGGGGGACCAGCGGCGGCGCCCCGGCGTTGTGCACGCGCACAACACCGCGTGTCAGGGGCCTGCGGGCGGGGCCCGGCCCGTGGCATCCTCCGCACCAAGGGCGTCCTGGAGCGTGGCGACGGGAGATCCATGACCGGGTTGGCGGGAGATCAGGACCGGGTGGGCGGGCGGACGGCCGGGGGCGCGAACGGACGCAGGCCGCGGACCGGGCACGACTGGAGGCTCCTGAAGGAGGCGTGCACGGCGCTGCTCCCCCGGGTGCCCGAGCTGGTCGACGAGCATCTGCGGCAGCTGTCCGAGCACTCCCCGGTCTTCGGCCGCGTCCTGCCGCACGACGTGCACTGGCGCGAGGCCGAGGAGGCCATGCGGATCGGCATCGAGGCGATCTCGGCGCCGCGGGCCTCACCGCGCCGGGATCTGGAGCACGCGGAGGAGGCGGGCCGGCGCCGGGCCCAGCAGGGCCTGCCGCTGGACCTGTTGGTGCACTCGTACCGCAACGCGGGCTATCTGGTGTGGGACTCGCTCCTGGAGGGGGTGGCGGGCAGGGAACCCGAGAAGCTGGCGGTCCTGATGCGGTCGGCGACGATGGTGTGGTCGGCGGTCGACGCGCAGGCGGCGGTGGCGTCCGACGCGTACCGGGCCACGGAGCTGGAGCTGCGGCGGCGCACCGACGAGCAGTTGCAGGCGCTGCTCGACGCGCTCCTGGAGGGCGACGCGGCGCCGGGGCTCGCGGCGCGCGCGGCGGCCGGTCTCGACCTGCCCGAGCACGGCCCGTACGCGGTGGTGGTGCTGCGCGTGGAGCGGCGGGACGGGCGGGAGGCGTTCCACCGGCAGATCCAGCGGCCGGGGTTCCGTTTCGTCTGGCGGATGCGGACGGACTGCGAGGTCGGGGTGGTCGCGCTCGGCGCGGGTGAGGGGCTCGACGGGCTGGCCCGGCTGCTCGACGGGCGGTGCCCCGGGCCCGGCGGGATCAGCCCCGTGGTGGGCGGTCTGGCCGGCCTCGGCCACGCGCGGCGGCTCGCGGCGCTGGCGCTGCGCACCTGTCCGCCGGACGCGACGGGCATCGTGCGCCTGGACCAGCGGATGCCGTCCGCGCTGGTGGTGAGCCAGCCGGAGCTGGCGGGGCGGCTGGTGGCGGACGTGCTCGGCGAGGTCCTCGCGCTGGAACCGGCCGACCGCGCGGTCCTGTTGGAGACGCTGGAGGCGTGGCTGGCGTGCGAGGGCTCGGCGGGCCGGGCGGCTGCCCGCCTGTACTGCCACCGCAACACGGTCTTCAACCGCCTGCGCCGCCTGGAACAGCTCACGGCCCGCTCCCTGGCCAGACCCAGGGACCTGGTGGAGGTGGCGCTGGCACTGGAGGCGCACCGGCTGACGCCGGGGTAGGCACGCGGTCTATCCCGCGCGCCCAGGCCCGTCGAGCCAGGCCAGCGCGGCCGCCGTCAGCGCGGTGACGCCGGTGGTGAGGGTCGGCTCGACCAGCGGTGCGAAGAACGGCGAGTGGTTCGAGGGGATGTCCCGCTCGAAGGTGCCCGCTCGCCGCGCCGCGCTCACCTCGTCGGGGTCGGCGCCGCCGAACAGCCAGTAGCAGAGCGGGACGTGCGGGCCGGCCGAGGTCGCGAAGACGCCGACGTCCTCGCTGCCGGTGACCTGGCCGGGGTCCACGATGCGCTCGTCGCCGAGGACGGCGCCGATCGCCGCCGTCGTCCTGGCGAGGGCGTCGGCGTCGTTCGTCACGACGGGGAACGCCTCGATCTCGGTGATCTCCGGCTCCCGCACCGCCCCGGCCGTGACCGCCTCGCCCTTGATGATCCGCTCGACGGCCGCGAGGATCTTGGTGCGGACCTCGGGCGTGTAGGTACGGATGTTGAGCTGCAGCTCGGCCTCGTCGGGAATGATGTTGTGCTTGGTGCCCGCCCGCAGCGCACCGACCGTGAGCACGGCGGTCTCGCCGCCCGCGATCTCCCGGGACACCACCGTCTGGAGCCGCATCACGGTGGACGCGGCCATGACGACGGGGTCGACGGTGGTCTCCGGGCGCGAGCCGTGTCCGCCCCTGCCGAACATCCGCACCCGCAGGGCGTCGGTCGCCGCGAAGGCGGGCCCCGCGTGCGCGCCGATCAGACCGGCGGGCAGCGGAGCGACATGCTGGCCGAGGACGACGTCGGGCGTGCCGAACCGCTCGTAGAAGCGGTCCTCGAGCATCTTCTCCGCGCCCCGCCCGACCTCCTCGGCCGGCTGGAAGGCCGCGACGAGCCGGCCGGACCAGTCGGCGCTCGCGTCGGCGAGCAGTTTCAGCGCGCCGATCAGACAGGTCACGTGCATGTCGTGGCCGCAGGCGTGCATCACGCCGTCGGTGCCGGACGCGTACGGCAGCCCGGTGGCCTCCGTCAGCGGGAGGGCGTCCATGTCGGCGCGCAGCAGGACGGTGGGACCCGGCCCGTTCTCCAGGACGGCGACCACACCCGTGCGGCCCACCCCGGTGGTGACCTCGTACCCGTACGAGGTCGCGCGGCGGGCGACCTCGGCGGCGGTGCGGTGCTCCTCGAAGGACAACTCGGGGTGGGCGTGCAGATCACGGTAGAGGTCGGCGAGGTCGCCCTTGAGGGCGTCGAGGCCGAGCAGGGCGGTCGGAGTCCGTTCGGCGGCGGTCATGTCGCGCTCCTGTCCTGGGGTACGTCCGCCACCCTACGTACGGCCCCCGGCCCCGCCGACGACGACCCGCGCACCCGGCGCCCGTCCTGGCGCGCCCGTCCTGGCGCGCCACCGGATCCGCCCGGCCTGCGGGCTCAGACCAGGTAGTCGCGCCCCAGGTTCTCCGCCAGTTCCTCCAGGATGGGTCCCGCCTCCGCGATGCACCGCGCCACGTCCGGCTCGATGTCCGTGAGGGCGTAGGCGCGGCGGATGCCCGCCTTGCCGAGGGCCTCCGGGGGCAGCGCGAGGCGGCCGCAGACCGCGACGACCTCGATGCCCGCGGCGCGGGCGGCCGCGGCCACTCCGGCGGGCGCCTTGCCGTGCAGCGTCTGCTCGTCCAGCGAGCCCTCGCCGGTGATCACCAGGGTGGCCCGCTCCAGCGCGGGGGCGAACCCCAGGACGTCCAGCATGACCTCGATGCCCGGCCGGAAGCTCGCCCCGAGCCCGACGAGTGCGCCGTAGCCGATGCCGCCCGCGGCGCCCGCGCCCGGGGATTGCGCGTACTCGGCCGCCTTGGGGCCGATGGCCTTCTCCAGGACCGTGGCGAAGTGGGCGAGCGCCGCGTCGAGCGCGGCGACGTCCTCGGGGCCGGCCCCCTTCTGCGGCCCGTACACGGCGGGCGCGCCCTTCGGCCCGGTCAGCGGGTTGTCGACATCGCTGGCGAGCACGATGTCGACGTCCTTCAGACGCGGGTCCAGGCCCGCCAGATCGGCGGTGGCCAGCTCCTTGAGCGGACCGCCGCCCGGCGCGACGGGCTCGCCGTCGGCGTCCAGGAAGCGCGCGCCGAGCGCGGCCAGCATGCCCGCGCCGCCGTCGGTCGTGGCGCTGCCGCCGACGCCGAAGACGATGCTGCGGGCCCCCGCGTCGAGGGCGGCGCGGATCAGCTCGCCGGAGCCGTACGTGGTGGCGGTGAGCGGCGCGAAGACGCCCTCGGGGAGCAGCTGGAGGCCCGAGGCCTCGGCCATCTCCACCACGGCGGTGCCGTCCTTCAGCGCGTACGCGGCCGTGACCTCGTCGCCGAGCGGGCCCGTGACCCGTACCTCCCGGCGCTCGAAGCCGCCCGCCACGGCCGCGGCGACCGTGCCGTCGCCGCCGTCGGCGACCGGCAGCGCCTCGACCGCCACGCCGGGGGCGGCGCGGTGGAGCCCGGCCGTCACCCGCTCGGCGACCTGTACGGCCGTGAGTGAGCCCTTGAACTTGTCCGCGGCGATGAGCACGTGCTGCGCCTGCTCGCGCGCCGTGTGCCGATCACGCCGCGCCTGCTGCTCGCGTCCCGTGGTCCTTGCAGCGTCCGCCACCTTGCGTTCCCCTTGCTTTCGGCCTTGCTCGTGTCAAGGCAGTCGCGCCGCTGCGACCTTAACCGCCGAAGGGGCCGCCTGCCCATGGCCGCCCGCGGAGCGGGACGGCGAAACAGGGGCGAATGGGCGTATCCGCGCCCGTTCGGGGACGGTCGGCGCGAGGCGGGCGACGTGCGGGCGTCGGCGTTACCCTTCCCCGATGACCACTGAGGACTACACCAGGTACATCGCGGGTCTGCCGCGCGTGCTCGTCGGCGCGGCCGCCCTCTTCCGGGACGCGGGGGGCAAGGTCCTTCTCGTCGAGCCCAATTACCGCGAGGGCTGGGCGCTGCCCGGCGGGACCGTCGAGTCCGACGACGGGGAGACGCCCCGCCAGGGGGCGCGTAGGGAGACGGCCGAGGAGATCGGTCTCGACGTCACCCTCGGGCGGCTGCTCGCGGTGGACTGGGTGCCGCCGGCCGGACAGCCGCGGCCGCCGCTGGTGGCCTATCTGTACGACGGCGGGGTGCTGGACGCGGAGCAGCTGAAGTCGATCAGGCTCCAGGAGGCGGAGCTGCTGTCCTGGCGTCTGGTGGCCCCCAAGGAGCTCGCCGGGCTGCTGCCCGACGAGCTGGGCCGGCGTGTCGCCGCCGCGCTCGACGTCATCGAGCGGGGCGAGGGCACGGTGGAGCTGGAGAACGGCTACCGGGCCGGCTGACCCACCCGGCCGCCCGTCTCAGAACAGCGCGTCCGCGCCGCCGCCCAGGGCCCCGCCCTCGAAGGCGAGCAGTTGCTGCTTGCGGTCGAGTCCGCCGCCGTACCCGGTCAGGTTGCCGTTGGCGCCGACGACGCGGTGGCAGGGGACGATGACGCTGATCGGGTTCTTGCCGTTGGCCAGTCCGACCGCGCGGGAGGCGCCGGGCCTGCCGAGGAGTACGGCGAGTTCGCCGTACGTACGGATCTCGCCGTAGGGGATGCGCAGGAGCTCGTCCCAGACCAGGCGCTGGAACGGCGTGCCGTCGAGCCGCAGCGGCAGGTCGAACTCCTTCAACTCCCCGGCGAAATAGGCCTGGAGCTGGCTGATCGCCTCGCCGAAGGGCGCCGGGTCGCGGTCGCCGAAGGTCTCCTGCGCCGGTCGGTGGCGCTGTTCGGTCATGTACAGGCCGCTCAGGACGCCGTCGGTGGCGACGAGGGTGAGCGGCCCGTAGGGGCTGTCGAGGACGGTGTGCAGGCGTTCCATGGTCATGTCCCTTTACGCGGGGATGGAGTTGATCGGGTGGTCGTCGGTGGCCCACAGGTACTGCACCGCGTACGCCCGCCAGGGCCGCCAGGCTGCGGCGCGCGCGGTGAGCGCGGCCGGGGTGTGCGGCAGGCCGAGATCCCGCGCGCCGCGCCGGATCCCGAGGTCGGTGGGGAGGAAGGCGTCGGGGTCGCCGAGGGCGCGCATCGCGATGGCCTCGACCGTCCAGGGCCCGAAGCCGGGCAGCTCGGTGAGGCGGGCGCGGGCCTCGCCCCAGTCGCTCTCCGCGCCGAGCCGCAGGCTGCCGTCGGCGAGGTGGCCGACGAGCGTGGTCAGGGTGGTGCGGCGGCTGCGGGGCAGGGCGAGGGCCTCGGGGTCGAGGGCGGCCAGGGCCTGCGGGGCGGGGAAGAGGTGGGTGAGGCCGCCTTCGGGGTCCTCGACGCGCTCGCCGTGCGCGAGCACCAGGCGCGCGGCGTGGGTGCGGGCGGCAGCCGTGGAGACCTGCTGGCCGAGGACGGCCCGCACGGCGAACTCGGCCTCGTCGACGGTGCGCGGCACGCGCCGTCCGGGCGCCTTGTCGACGAGCGGCGCAAGCAGCGGGTCGCCGCGCAGCTGGTCGTCGACGGCGACCGGATCGGCGTCCAGGTCGAGCAGGCGGCGGCAGCGGCTGATGGCGTTGGTCAGGTCGCGCGGGTCGGTCAGGCTCAGCCGGCAGCCGATGTGGTCGGGGTGCGGGGTGAGGGCGACGACTCCGTGCCCGTACGGCAGGCGCAGGGTCCTGCGGTAGGCGCCGTCGCGCCACTCCTCGACGCCGGGCACGCCGGTCGCGACGAGGTGCCCGAAGAGGTTGTCGGGGTTGAGCGGGGCGCGGAACGGCAGGCGCAGCGAGAGGACGCCGGGTGTCGCGCGGGCTCTTTCCCCGAGCTGCTTCGGGGCGCGGGCGCGCAGCTCGCCGGGGGCGAGGGCGAAGACCTCCCGGACCGTGTCGTTGAAGGTGCGGATCGAGGAGAACCCGGCGGCGAAGGCGATGTCCGCCATCGGCAGCGCGGTCGTCTCGATGAGCAGCCGCGCGGTCTGGGCGCGCTGCGCGCGGGCGAGCGCGAGCGGTCCGGCGCCCAGCTCGGCGAGCAGCTGCCGCTCGACCTGGCGGGCGCTGTAGCCGAGGCGGGCGGCGAGGCCGGGCACGCCCTCGCGGTCGACGACCCCGTCGGCGATGAGGCGCATGGCGCGGGCCACGAGGTCGGCCCGCTGGTTCCACTCGGGCGAGCCGGGCGTGCTGTCCGGGCGGCAGCGCTTGCAGGCGCGGAACCCGGCCTGCTGGCAGGCGGCGGCGCTCGGGTAGAACGTCACGTTCTCGGCCTTCGGCGGCACGACCGGGCAGCTGGGACGGCAGTAGATGCGGGTGGTGAGGACGGCGGTGTAGAACCAGCCGTCGAAACGGGCGTCCTTCGACCGGACGGCACGTACACACCGCTCGGTGTCGTGGTGCATACGGCGCTCGGTGTCGGGGTGCACGCGGGTCGCGGTGTCGGGGTGCATGCGGGCAAGCATGTCGGATTCCTCCGGGCGTGACTGGCGAGAATCCGACATCTACTTCGGGGGCACCCTAGGCGTCCTCGGCGGCCAGTGCCGCGGCGAACGCGTCGTGGGCGGCCCGGTCGAAGAGGACGAACCGCACCTCGTCGAAGAGCGCCGGATCGGCGGCCTCCCGCACGGCCTTGACGGCGATGCGGGCCGCGTCGTCCAGCGGCCAGCGGTAGACGCCCGTGGAGATGGCGGGGAAGGCCACGGTGCGCGCCCCCAGCTCGGCGGCGACCCGCAGGGACTCGCGGTGGCAGGAGGCGAGCAGCTCGGAGCGGTCCTGTGACGCGGACCAGACGGGCCCCACGGTGTGGATGACGTGTCCGGCGTCGAGCCGCCCGGCGACGGTGGCCACGGCGTGCCCGGTGGGCAGCCCCTTGCCGTGGGAGGTGGCGCGCAGGCGTCGACAGGCGGCGAGGACCTCGGGGCCGCCGCGCCGGTGGATGGCGCCGTCGACGCCGCTCCCGCCGAGGAGGGAGGAGTTGGCGGCGTTGACGATGGCGTCGGCGTGCTGGCGCGTGATGTCGCCCTGGACGAGTGTGATGGGCACGGTCACCGGGCTTTCCTCGGGGGACGGTTCAGGCATCGCGCAGCCTCTTCCACACGGCCTTCGCGGCGTTGTGCCCGGACATGCCGTGCACACCGGGGCCCGGCGGTGTCGCGGACGAGCAGAGGAACACCGCCGGGTGCTTGGTCCCGTACGGGAAGAGGGAGGGCTTGGGCCGCAGCAGCAGTTGCAGTCCGCTCGCGGCGCCGCAGGCGATGTCGCCGCCCACGTAGTTGGCGTTGCGTGCGGCGAGTTGGGGCGGGCCCGCCGTGGCGCGGGCGAGGACGCGGTCGCGGAAGCCGGGCGCGAACCGCTCCAGCTGGCGCTCGATCGCGTCGGTCAGGTCCCCGTCCCAGCCGTTCGGCACATGGCCGTACGCCCAGAAGACGTGCTTGCCCTCGGGGGCGCGCGAGGGGTCGGCGACACCGGGCTGCACGGTGATCAGGAACGGCGCGTCGGGGGCGCGTCCCGCGCGGGACGCCGCGTGCAGCGCCGCGCCGATCTCCTCCTTGCTCGCGCCGACCTGCACGGTACCCGATGCCCGGGCTTCCTCGGCGGTCCAGGGGACGGGACCGTCGAGGGCGTAGTCGACCTTGAAGACGCTCGCCCCGTAGCGGAAGCCGTCGTAGGCGTTGCCGAGACCGGCGATGCGGGCGAGCGCGGCCGGAGAGGTGTCGAAGACGTAGGCCCGGGCGGGAGGCAGGTCGTCGAGCCGTCTGACCTCGTAGTCCGTGTGGACGCTGCCGCCGAGGTCCGTCAGGTACGCGGTGAGCGCGTCGGAGAGGGACTGGGAGCCGCCGCGGGCGACCGGCCAGCCCCGGGCGTGCGCGGCCAGCGCGAAGACCATGCCGACGCCGCCGGTGACGATGCCGTCGAGCGGTGCGATGACGTGGGCGACGAGGCCGGCGAACAGGGCGCGGGCCCGCTCGTCGCGAAAGCGCCGCATCAGCCAGGTCGAGGGGGGCAGGCCCACGAGTCCGAAGCGGGCGAGGGTGACCGGGTCGCGGGGCAGCGAACTCATGGGCAGGGACATGAAGTCCCGTAGCAGCGTGTCCCACTTGGGGAGGAAGGGCTTCACCAGGCGGCGGTACGTCCCCGCGTCACGCGGCCCGAACGAGGCGGCGGTCTCGGCGACGGAGCGGGACAGCACGGCGGCGCTGCCGTCGGGGAAGGGGTGGGCCATGGGCAGCCTCGCGTGCAGCCATTCGAGGCCGTACCGCTCCAAGGGCATGGCGCGGAACGCCGGGGAGTTGACGCCCAGCGGGTGGGCGGCGGAGCAGGGGTCGTGCCGGAACCCGGGCAGGGTCAGCTCCTCGGTGCGCGCCCCGCCCCCCACGGTGCTCCTGGCCTCGAAGACGGCCACGGAGAACCCGCGACGGGCCAGCTCGACGGCGGCGGTCAGCCCGTTCGGCCCCGCGCCCACGACGACGGCATCAAGCATCGACGGCACCTTCGGACTCCTTTGTCAGCCGATGGCCACTGGCGCCCAGGATAGGCCGCGGCGCCGGGGCCATCGCCGCCGCGGCGCCGTTCACGACTCCGATCGCCCGGGGCGGGCGGTCGGGCTCAGGTCCCGCTCGGCCGGGCGTCCCCGGTGAAGGCCTGTCGGGTGGCGTTCTCGCCTGTGAGCAGGTCCATTACGCGGCGGGCCGTGGCCGCGTCCCGGGCCGCGGTGAACGGCAGGGCGTTCCCCCCGGCGATCTTGAACGGCTCGCCCGTCCGCGTCAGGGCGGCGCCCCCCGCCTCCGTGACGAGCAGCAGCCCGGCGGCGTGGTCCCAGGCCAGCTCCCACGAGAACGCCACCGCGTCCAACTCCCCCTTCGCCACGGCGAGGTATTCGAGCCCGGCCGACCCGCACGGCCGGGGGCGCACCCCTTGCGTCCACAGGCCGAGCAGCGCGTGCTTCTGCTCCTCGGTGGTGAAGTCGGGGTGGGAGGTGGCCACTTGCAGCTCCTCGCCCGGCCGGGGCGACCCCGCGGTCAGCGGCCGCCCGTCCAGCCAGACACCCTTGCCGCGTACGGCGACGGCCATCTCGCCCAGCGCCGGCGCGTACGTCCAGGACGCCAGGACCTCGCCGCGCACCGCGAGGGCCACGAGCATGCAGAATCCGGGGTCGCCCCGCACGAACTGCCGGGTCCCGTCGACGGGGTCGACGATCCACACCGGGGCGTCACCCCGTATCGCCTCGTACGTGGCGGGGTCGGCGTGCACCGCTTCCTCGCCGACGACGACCGAGCCCGGCAGGAGGGCGGGCAGGTCGACGGTGAGCTGCTCCTCCGCCCGGCGGTCGGCGATCGTCACGACGTCGTGCGGGCCGCTCTTCTCCACGACGTCGCCCTCGGCGAGCTGCCGGAAGCGGGGGGTCACCTCGGTGGCGGCGGCCCTTCGCAGCGCCTCCTCCACGTCGCCTGTGCCGTGTGTCAAGAACTCTTCGATCATGCGTCCATGAGAGCATGCCGCGCTGACAGCGCGTGGGGGCTCCCCCAACCGGGGGTTGCCTCCGTATGAACGCTTGTCGGCGTTGTGGGTGTTCTTGCCCGCCGCTTCGCGGCGGATGTTTCCCACCCACCCACCCGTTTACCCCGCATGGGGCCGTTGGCGTAGGGGCAGCGGGGTTACCGCCCCACCGCATATCCCTGCATTCCCCGCGCGTTCGCCGCGCCTGAGAGCAGGCCGGTGTGCGGGTCCCGTGCCACCGCGCACAGGCGGCCCTCCGACCACGCTCCCGCGACCAGTACGTCATGCCCGCGCCGCCGCAGCTCCGCCACCACCTCGGGGGCCGTGCGGGACTCCACCGTCACGCTTCCGGGCCGCATCCCTCGGGGGTGGAAGGACCCGGGGAAGCTGTCCGTGTGCCAGCTCGGCGCGTCGATCGCGCCCTGGAGGTCCAGGCCGCCGCGCACCGGGTCCCGCAGCACCACCCCGAGGAAGAAGTGCACCTGCCACTGGTCCTGCTGGTCGCCCCCCGGCGTACCGAAGGCCATGACCGGGACGCCGTCCTTCAGCGCCAGCGACGGCGTCAGTGTGGTCCGGGGGCGCCTGCCCGGCGTCAGGGAGTTCGGCAGCCCCTCCTCCAGCCACGCCATCTGCAACCGCGTACCCAGCGGAAAGCCCAGTTCCGGCACGACGGGGTTGGACTGGAGCCAGCCGCCGCTGGGGGTCGCGGAGAGCATGTTCCCCCAGCGGTCGACGACGTCGAGATGGCAGGTGTCGCCCCGCGTCCCGCCGTCCCCGGCCACGGTCGGCTCGCCGGCCCCGGCCCCCGCGTCGAATCCCCGCACCGCCCCCTCCCCCGAGGCCACCGCGAGGGCGTGCGCGGAGAGTCTCGGCCGTCGCCCGCCGGGCGCGCCGGGCCGCAGCTCGTACGAGGCCGTGTCGTCGATCAGCGCCCGCCGCCGCGCGTTGTACGTGTCCGAGAGCAGGTCGGGGACGGGCACGTCCCGCGCACCGCCCGCCCCGGCGTCGCCGTACCAGGCCTCGCGGTCCGCCATGGCCAGTTTGCAGCCCTCGACCAGGAGATGGACGTAGTCGGCGGATCCGTACGCGGGCAGCTCGGCGACGTCATGCGGCAGCAGCGCCAACTGCTGGAGGAAGGCGGGGCCCTGGCTCCAGGCGCCGGCCTTGCACAGGGTCCAGCCGTTCCAGTCGTACGTGACCGGGTCCTCGTAGGACGCGGACCAGCCGCGCAGATCCGCCGCCGAGAGCGTTCCCGTGTGCCGCTCTCCGCTCGTGTCCATGGTGGGCCGCGCGGCCTGCCGCACGAGCGCCTCGGCGATGAACCCGCTCCGCCACACCTCGCGCGCGGCGTCGATCACCGCGCCCCGGGACGCCCCCTTCCCGGCTCCGGCCGCCGCCTCCGCGAGCAGCCGCCGCCAGGTCGCCGCGAGCGCCGGGTTGCGGAACAGCCGTCCCGGGCTGGGCGGTTCGTCGCCGGTGGGGCCCTCACGCAGATACACCTCGGCGGACGAGGGCCACTCCTTCACGAACAGTTCCCGTACGGTCTCCACCGTCTCGGTGACGCGCTCGACGGGTGAGTGGCCGTCCTCCGCGTACCCGATGGCGTACGTGAGGACATCGGCGAGGGACTTCGTGCCGTGGTCGCGCAGGAGCAGCATCCAGGCGTCGAAGGCGCCGGGCACGGCGGCGGCGAGCGGTCCGGTGCCGGGCACGAGGTCGAGCCCGAGGGAGCGGTAGTGGGCCACGGTGGCGCCGGCGGGCGCCGGGCCCTGCCCGCAGAGCACCCGCACCCGGCCGCCCGCGGGCGCGAGGAGGATCGGCACCTCGCCTGCGGGGCCGTTGAGATGGGGCTCGACCACGTGCAGGACGAACCCGGCGGCGACGGCGGCGTCGAAGGCGTTGCCGCCGTCCTCCAGGACGGCCATCGCCGACTGCGAGGCGAGCCAGTGGGTGGACGACACCATGCCGAAGGTGCCCTGGAGCGTGGGGCGGGTCGTGAACATAGGGCCTGTCACCTCGTGTTCTGTAACCGTCGGCCGTCGGCCGAATGATCAGCGGTCAGCGGTCAGGAGCGTAGTGGCCGGGGCGGCGGGGCTTTCCTTGCTCTCACGACAGGAGTGGGGAATGTTGTTACCATCCGGATGTTGCGGGCATCTGGTTGGTTCTCCCCCGTCTCGGCGTCCTCTCCAGAAGGGCTGACATGGCGACTCGGCGTCTGTACATGGTCAGGCACGGTGCGGCGGACGCCTTCGGGGCGCTCACCGAAGTGGGGCGGCGCCAGACGGAGTTGCTCGCGGAGCGCCTCGCCCGGCTGCCGATCGACGCGGTGTGGCACTCGCCGATGCCCCGGGCGGTGTCCTCGGCCCGGCTCATCGGCGAGCGGCTGAGCGGAGTCCCCGTACGGGAGGCGCCCGAGCTGACCGACTACATCCCGCACGTGCCGCGGAAGCCACCGGCGGCCTGGGCCGGGGTGTTCGACGGCTACGACCCGGTGGAGGCCGCCAGGGGCGAGCGCCTCGCCGACGCGCTGACGGACCGGTTCGCCCGCCCCGCCGACACCGAGACGCTCGAGGTCCTGGTCACCCACGCCTACCAGGTGGCGTGGCTGCTGCGGCACGCCCTGGACGCTCCGCGCGAGCGCTGGCTGGGGATGAGCTGCGGGAACGCGGCGGTGACGGCCATCGAGTACTACACCGGCGCGGCCCCCTCGCTCGTGGTGTACAACGACATGAGCCACCTCCCCGCGAACCTCCGCTGGACGGGCTTCGGGCCGGGCGCCCGGCCCTGAGCGACTGAGCGAAGCCCCCGCCGGACGCGAGCAGTTGAACAGAGCCCCGTCCGCACGAGGGCGGGGCGCGGGGCCCGGCCGCTTCCTCCGGTCTGCGCAGCCGAACACTTCTCGTCACGCGTCGCGCCCCGGCCGTACAGTGCCCGGAACGTGACAGGACGGCCCCCGGGCCTCCCGGGTGCAGCCCGTGGCCGGTCGCGAGGGCCCTGAGATCGAGGAGGGGCCTTGGAGAGTCTGCCTTCAGCACCGGAGGGCGTCCGCCGACGGTTGCCGCGCCCGGCCGAACTCGCGCCTCTGCTGCGCCCGCGGCGCCCGGGGGGCGGTGGGGCCCGGCGGCTCGCGGCCGCCGCCGATGTGGCGGACCTGAGGGCGCTCGCCCGCCGCCGTACGCCCAGAGCCGTCTTCGACTACACGGACGGCGCCGCCGGCGAGGAGCTGTCGCTGGCCCGCAACCGGTCGGCCTTCCGCCGGATGGAGTTCCGGCCCGCCGTCCTGCGGGACGTCTCGGCGGTCGACACCTCGACGGTCCTGCTCGGTGAGGCGTCCGCTCTTCCGATCGCGCTGGCCCCGACCGGCTTCACGCGGATGATGCACCACGAGGGTGAGATCGCCGTGGCCCGGGCGGCCGCCGCCCACGGCGTGCCCTACACGCTGTCGACGATGGGCACGACGGCCGCCGGGCCGCTGGCCGCCGCCGTGCCCGGCGTCCGCCGCTGGTTCCAGCTGTACCTGTGGCGCGACCGGGCGCGCAGCCTCGACCTGGTGCGCGGCGCCGCCGAGGCCGGGTACGAGGCGCTGATGCTGACCGTGGACACACCGGTCGCGGGGTCGCGGTTGCGCGATGTGCGCAACGGCATGACGATCCCGCCGGCGCTGACCGCGCGCACCGTGCTGGACGGGGCGCTGCGGCCGCGGTGGTGGCTGAACCTGCTGACCACCCCGCCGCTGCGGTTCGCCTCGCTCTCGCAGTGGCAGGGCACCGCCGCGGACCTGGGCAACCTGATGTTCGATCCCGCGGCGACCGCCGACGACGTGGCGTGGCTGCGGGAGGTCTGGCCCGGCAAGCTCATCGTCAAGGGCGTCCAGACGGCCGAGGACGCCCGGGTGATCGCGGGCCTCGGTGTGGACGCGCTGGTGGTCAGCAATCACGGCGGGCGCCAACTGGACCGTGCGCCGGTGCCGTTGGAGGAGCTGCCCGCGGTGGTGCGGGCGGTCGACGGGGCCGCGGAGGTCTATCTCGACTCAGGCGTGCGCTCGGGCGCGGACGCGGTGGCGGCGCTCTGCATGGGCGCCACGGCCGTCCTGGTCGGCCGCGCCTACCTGTACGGCCTGATGGCGGGTGGCGAGGCGGGGGTGCGCCGGGTCCTCGACATCCTCACGGCGGAGTTCCGGCAGACCATGCGGTTGCTGGGCGTCACCTCGGTCGAGGAGCTCACCCAGGACCGCGTCCGGCTGCGCGCCGGTTGAGCCGCGTGCGGGTTGAGCGACTTGCCGTTTGAACCGCGCGCCGGTTGAGCGCCTTGCCCCCGGCGGGGCCGGTTCGTCCGGTCCCGCCGGGCACTTGTCCGCCGTCCTCGCCTAGGAACCGTCCCTGCCGCCGCGCAGACGGTCCTGGATGATCCCGCCGATGAGGTGAAGGGTCTCGGGTTTGAGCATGCCGGCGTGGGAGCAGTCCATCCGCCGGTAGTCCACCGGTCCGTCGACGTACTCGTGCCAGACGTGCGGTTCCAGCACGCTCTCCGTCTCCTGGGTGGCGGCGAACAGCATCATCTCCGTCTCGACCCGCTGGTGCCGGTAGCGTCCGGTGATGTCGATGTTGTTCTCCATTACCCGCATGATGGTGAGGAACTCGCTCTCCTCGATGCTGCCCAGCACGGTGTTCGTCGTGCGGGCCACCGCCGCGAACTCCTCGAACGTCATCCCCTGCGTGGGGACTTCGACGGTGCTCACCCCCAGCAGTTCGAGGATGCCCCGGTAGTACTCCTCGTGCGCGTGCTCGGGGATGTCCTCCCGCGCGGCGGGTTTCGCGTCGAGGCAGACCATCAGCTCGACCCGTTGCCCCCGCTCGGCGAGCCGGGCGGCGACCGCGTGGACGACGATGCCGCCGAAGGAGTGCCCCATCAGCCGGTAGGGCCCCTCGGGCTGGACCCGGATCATCGCCTCCACGCAGTCGTCGGCCACCTCCTCCACGGACTCCGGCAGGTTCCCGGGGTCGGACAGACCGCGGGCCTGGAGGCCGTAGAGGGGGATGTCGGCGTCGATGTGCGGCAGCAGGCCGGCGTAGTTCCAGCACATTCCGCCGCCCGAGTGCAGGCAGAACAGCGGGGCCTGACGGCCCTTGGTGCGCAGGGGCAGGAGAACCTCGAAGGCGGAGGACGACCCGGCGCCTCCCTCGCCGGAACCCTCGTCGAGGCGCCGGGCGAGTTCGGCGACGGTCGGCGCCTCGAAGAGGGCGCGCAGCGGCAGTTCGACGCCGAGGACGGCCTGGATCCGGCTGATGAGGCCGGTCGCCAGCAGCGAGTGGCCGCCGAGGTCGAAGAAGCCGTCGTCGACGCTCACGCCGGGCAGGCCGAGCACTTCGGCGTAGAGGGTGCACAGCACCTCTTCGCGTGGTGTGCGCGGCGGGCGCCCGGCCCGGCCGCCGTAGTCGGGGGCGGGCAGCGCCTTGCGGTCGACCTTGCCGTTGGGGCTGAGCGGCAGTTCGGGCAGGGCCGTCACCGCCGAGGGGACCATGTAGCCGGGGAGCCGGTCGCGCAGTGCCTCGCGCACGGCGGCCGCGGAGAAGCCGTCGGGGTCCTCCGGCACCACGTACGCCACGAGACGCGGATCCGTGCCGCCGTGCCGGTGGACGGCCACGAAGGCCTGGACGAGGCCGGGCAGCCGCAGCAACTCGGCCTGGATCTCGCCGGGTTCGACGCGGAAACCGCGGATCTTCACCTGGTCGTCGGCACGGCCCAGGTACTCCAGTTGCCCGTCGGCGTTCCACCGCACGACGTCACCGGTGCGGTACATCCGCTCCCCCGGGCCGCCCAGCGGGTTCGCCACGAACCGTTCGGCGGTGAGCCCGGGCCGGCCCAGGTAGCCGCGGGCCAGGCCCGCGCCGGCCACGTACAGCTCACCGACGACGCCCTGCGGCACGGGGTGCAGACCGGCGTCCAGGACGTAGCCGGACAGGCCGAACAGGGGCCGCCCCATGGGGACGACGCCGCTCTCGCGGCCGGTCAGCGGCGCGCTCATGGCCGCGCCGACGGTGGACTCGGTGGGCCCGTACGCGTTGATCATGCGGCGGCCGGGGGCCCAGCGTTCCGTCAGGTCGGGCGAGCACGCCTCGCCCGCCACCAGGAGAACCGCCAGGTCGGGGAAGGGTACGCCGGGTCCCCGCGCGTCGAGGGTCGCGAGCACCGAGGGGGGCAGCGTCACATGGGTCACCCGCCGCCCGGCGAGCGTCTCCCCTAGGGCGTCGCCGGCCAGCGCGTCGGCGGAGGCCGCGACGAGGGCCGCGCCCGAGGCGAAGGCCATCACCAGCTCCCACACCGACACGTCGAAACTCGGCGAGGCGAACTGGAGCACCCGGCTGTCCGGTGTGAGCGCGAACGCGTCCAGTTGGGCCCGCGCCAGGTTGGCGAACCCGGCGTGGGTGACCTCGACGCCCTTGGGCCGGCCGGTGGACCCGGAGGTGTAGATGACGTACGCGGTGTGCGCGGGGTGGACCGGCACGCCCGGATCGGTGTCGGGCAGCGCCTCCTGGTCGACGCGGGCCGTCCAGTCGTCGTCGAGGACGACGGCGGGGTCCGCGTCGGCGAGCATGTACGCGATCCGCTCGGCCGGGTAGTCCGGGTCGACGGGGACGTACGCGGCGCCGGTCTTGACCACACCGAGAATGGTGGTGACCAGCTCCGGGCCGCGCCGCATCCGCAGCGCCACCCGCTGTCCGGGGCCGACCCCGAGGCCCAGCAGGTGGTGGGCGACGCGGTTCGAGCGGCGGTCCAGTTCGGCGTACGACATTTCGCGGTACGACGCTTCGCCCCGGCCGGAGATGGTCGCCACGGCGTCGGGTGCCCGTCCGGCCGCCGCCCGGAAGAGGTCCGGCAGGGTCACCGGGGGCAGGTCGGCGGGGTCGGCCCCGGACCATTCGAGCAGCGTCCCGCGCTCGTGCGGTGCGAGGATCTCCAGCGACCTGACCGGCAGCCGGGGGTCGTCGATCGCCGAGTCGAGCAGCCGCGTCCAGCGGGCGGTGAACGCGTCGATGGTCGCCGCGTCGTACAGGTCGGTGGCGTATTCCACCAGGCCGGTGAGGCCGGCCGGCTCGCCCGCCTCGTCGAAGGTCTCGGTGACGCTGACGAAGACGTCGAACTTGGCCGAGCCCGCGCCCGCCTTCTCGGCGCCCACCGTCAGACCGGGCAGGTCGAAGCGCGCGCCGTCGTCGTTCTGGAGGACGAGCACGACTTGGAACAGCGGGTGGTGGGCGGTGGAGCGCTGCGGGTTGACCTTCTCCACCAGGTACTCGAACGGCAGGTCCTGGTGGGTGTACGCGGCCAGGCAGGTCTCGCGCACCCGGGCCAGCAGCTCGGTGAAGGTCGGGTCCCCGGAGGTGTCCGTGCGCAGCACCAGCGTGCTGACGAAGAACCCGACCAGATCGTCCAGGTTCTCGTCGCCGCGGCCGGCGATGGGCGAGCCGACGGGGATGTCGTCCCCGGCGCCGAGCCGCGACAGGAGTGCGGCGAGGCCCGCCTGGAGGACCATGAACAGCGTCGAGTCCGCGGAGCGGGCCAGTGCGCGCAGCCCGGCGTGGGTCCCGGCGCCGATGCGGAAGGGTGTGACGTCGCCGCGGTAGGAGGGGAGCGCGGGGCGCGGCCGGTCGGGCGGCAGCGTGGCCTGCTCCGGCAGCCCGGCCAACTGGCGCGCCCAGTAGGCGGCCTGGCGTGCGAAGAGGCTGTCCGGGTCGGAGTCGTCGCCGAGCAGGTCGTGCTGCCAGAGGGTGAAGTCCGCGTACTGGAGGGGCAGCGGGCTCCACTCGGGTCGTGCGCCGTCCCGGCGGGCGGTGTAGGCGGCGACCAGGTCGCGCGTCAGCGGCCCCATCGACCAGCCGTCGGCGGCGACGTGGTGGATGACCACGACCAGTACGGACGTGTCGGGCCCGGTGACCAGCAGCCCGGCGCGGACGGGGATCTCGCGGTCGAGTTCGAACCCGTGCCGCACGATCCGGGCCACCCGCTCGGGCACCTGCTCCTCGCCGATCTCCGCCACCTCGACGTCGATCCGCGCCCGCTCCGGCCCGAGCACCGCCTGGTGGGGCTGTCCGTCGGTGTCGGGGAAGACGGTGCGCAGGGGTTCGTGGCGTGCGACCACGTCGTTGAGCGCGCACTCCAGGGCGCCGACGTCCAGCTTCCCGGTCAGCTTCAGGACGAGCGGCATGTTGTACGTCGCCGACGCGCCCTCGAACTTGTACAGGAACCACAGCCGCCGCTGGGCGAACGACAACGGCAACACCCGCGGCCGCTCCCGCCGCGCCAGCACCGGACGCGACCCCGCCTGCGACAACCTCCCCGCAAGACCCGCCACCGTCGGCGCGTCGAACAACGCCCGCAACGGCAACTCCACCCCCAACACCGCACGCACCCGGCTCACCAACCGCGTCGCCAGCAGCGAATGACCCCCCAGATCGAAGAAGTCGTCGTCCACGCCCACCGTCGGTACGCCGAGGACGCCGGCGAACAGTTCGCACAGCACCTCTTCGGTCTGGGTGCGCGGCGCCCGGGACGTCCCCGTCCCGCCGTACTCCGGTGCGGGCAGGGCGCTTCGGTCGATCTTCCCGCTCACGGTCAGCGGGAACTCGTCCAGCGCGACGATGGCCGACGGCACCATGTACCGGGGCAGACGCCGACTCAGCGACTCGCGCAGAGCGCCGAGGGAGCGGCCGAGCCGGTCCTCGGGGACGATGTAGGCGATGAGGCGGGTGTCGTCCTGGTGCGCGCGGGCGACCACCAGTGCCTGGGCGACGCCCGGTTCGGCCTCCAACGCGGCCTGGATCTCGCCGGGTTCGATACGGAAGCCACGGATCTTCACCTGATCGTCGGCACGACCCAGGTATTCGAGCTGACCGGCGGTGTTCCAGCGTACGAGGTCGCCCGTGCGGTACATGCGCGCGCCGGGGGCGCCGAAGGGGTTGGCCACGAAGCGTTCGGCGGTCAGTGCCGGGCGGCCCGCGTATCCACGCGCCAGTCCGGGCCCCGAGACGTACAGCTCCCCCGGCACACCGGCCGGAGCGAACCCGAGATGCTCGTCCAGTACGAACAGGGACGCGCCCGGCACCGGCCGCCCAATGGGCGCACCCTCACCCGCCGTCAGCGGATCACTGATCGCTGCCGCTACGGTGATCTCCGTGGGCCCGTACGCGTTGACCAGCCTACGACCGGGGGCCCAGCGGGCCACCAGCTCGGGCGGGCAGGCCTCCGCACCCACTCCCAGGGCGATGAGGCCGTCAAGGCGTTCCCACGCACCCTCGGGCAGTGTCGCGACCACCGACGGCGGCAAGAACGCGTGTGTCACCCGGCCCCCGGCGAGGGCTTCTTCCAGCTCTTCGCCCGCCAGACCAGAACCCTCCGGGATGACCAGCGCCGAACCGGAACCCCACGCCAGCACCAGCTCCAACACGGAGGCGTCGAAACTCAACGACGCCGTACGCAGCACGCGGCCGCCGGCACCGATGCCCATCCGCTCCACCAGACCGGCCGCGAAGCCCGCGACACCGGCATGGGTGACCTCCACGCCCTTCGGGCGACCGGTCGAACCCGAGGTGTAGATGACGTACGCGGGGTGTGAGAGCAGCAACGGCGTCCTGCGCTCGGCGTCGGTGATCTCCGCACCCGACAGAGCTGCGGTGTCGACTTCATCCAGCAGTACGACACCCGGCACACCGTCCGGCAAGCTGTCCGCAGCCGCCCGCGTCGTCAGCACCAACCCCGGCCGCGCATCCTCCAACAGGAACCCGATCCGCGCCCCCGGATACTCCACATCCACCGGCACATACGCAGCCCCCGCCGAGACGACGGCAAGTACCGAGACCAGCTGCTCCACACCCGCCGGTACCGCTACGGCCACCACATTCCCAGGCCCGATCCCCCGGGCGATCAGCCACCGCCCCAGCCGGTTCGCTCGTCCGGCCAACTCGCCGTACGAGACCGCCCCTTCGCCGCATATCACAGCAACGGCCCCCGGACATTCCCGCGCCCGACCGGCAAAGAGATCCGGCAACGTCACCGGCACCGACGCGGCACCAGGCGCCGACCACCCCAGCAACCGCTCCCGCTCATCCCCACCCAGCACATCAAGCTCGCCCACCCGCGTGCCGGGTACGGCGACCGCTCCGCTCAGCACCCGCACCAGCCGGGCCCCGAACGCCTCCACCGTGCCCGCGTCGTACAGGTCCGTCGCGTACTCGATCAGCCCGGACATGCCGGCGGGGTTGCCATCCTGGTCGAACGTCTCTCCCAGGTTGACGGTGAGGTCGAACTGCGAGCCGGAGACGCCGGGGTCCTCGAACCGGGCTCGCAGGCCCGGGAGTTCGAAGGCGAGGTCGGTGCTGTTCTGCAGCGCCAGCATGACCTGGGCGAGCGGGTGGTGGCCGGGCGAGCGCTGCGGGTTGAGCCGCTCCACCAGGTATTCGAAGGGGATGTCCTGATGGCCGTATGCGGCGAGGCTCGTCTCGCGGATCTGGTTCAGCAGTTCGCCGAACGTCGGGTCCGCCGCCAAGTCGGCACGTATGACCAGGGTGTTGACGAAGAAGCCGACCAGGTCGTCCAGCCCCTCGTCGGTGCGTCCGGCGATGGGTGAGCCCACCGCGATGTCCCGCCCCGCGCCCAGACGTGAGAGCAGCGCCGCGAGGCCCGCGTGCAGGACCATGAACAGCGTCGCGTCCGCCGAGCGGGCGAGCTCCCGCAGCGCCGCATGCGTCGAGGCGTCGAGCGTGAAACTCACGGTGTCGCTGCGGTAGGAGGGGGTAGCGGTGCGCGGCCGGTCCGTGGGCAGGGACACGATGTCCGGCAGGTCGCGCAGGTGCTCGGTCCAGTAGTCGGCCTGGCGGCGCAGCAGGCTGTCGGGGTCGGTGTCCTCGCCGAGCAGGTCGTGCTGCCAGAGGCTGTAATCGGCGTACTGCACCGGGAGCACGCTCCACTCCGGTTCCGCGCCGCCGCGCCGGGCCGCGTACGCGGAGGCGAGATCGGCAGCGAGGGGCGTCATCGACCAGCCGTCGGCGGCTATGTGGTGCATGACGAGCACCAGGACGGCTTCCCTGGGCCCGGTGGCCAGCAGGCGTGCGAACAGCGGGATTTCCCCGTCCAGTTCGAACCTGTGCCGGACGCAGGCCGCCACTCGGGAAGCCACCGCGCCTTCTGTCACCGGTTCGACGGCGAGAGCGAGGTGGGTCTCGGCAGGGGTGAGGATGTGCTGGTGGGGCTCCCCGTCGACATCGGGGAAGACCGTCCGCAGCGGCTCGTGCCGGGCGATCACATCGTTCAGCGCCGCCTCAAGCGCGGGCACGTCCAGCTCTCCTTCGAGTCGCAGGACGAGCGGGATGTTGTACGTGGCCGACGCGCCTTCCAACTTGTACAGGAACCACAGTCGGCGTTGCGCGAAGGACAGCGGCAGCCTTTCGGGGCGTTCGCGGCGCTCCAGTGCCGGCCGGGATCCCGCCGCCGACAGGTGGCGTACGACACCGGCGACCGTGGGCTGGTCGAACAGCGCGCGCAGGGCCAGGTCGACGCCGAGGACGGCCCGGATCCGGTTCACCAGGCGGGTCGCCAGGAGGGAGTGTCCGCCCAGTTCAAAGAAACTGTCCTCGACACCGACCGCCGGCAGACCCAGTACCTCGGCGAACAGGCCGCACACGATCTCTTCCTGCGGGGTCCGCGCGGCCCGCGAGGCCGTGAACGCGTACTCCGGGGCAGGCAGGGCCTTGCGGTCCACCTTGCCGCTGACCGTCAGCGGCAGCGCCTCCAGCACGACGAACGCCGCCGGCACCAGATGCGAGGGCAGCCGCTCCCCCAGACTGCGGCGCAGGCCGGACACCAGCTCACCCGCCACCCGCGTACGCACCGGATCACTCGCCAATCCCGCGAGCGAACGCGTCCCCACCGGGACGAACGTATCCGACACCGCACCCGTGTCCGGGGGCAGCAGGACCACGTCGAAGGTGTCGGACCGCCCTTGCCCCATGGTCACCACGGCGCCCCCACCTCGGGACTCCGCCCAGGCGCACACCGCTTCCGGGTCGATCCCGCTCTCCGCGTCCAGCAGTTCGCGGACCCGCTCGATGGGCTCTCCGTCCGCCACCGCCCGGGCGGCCGCGACTTCCCCGGTCAGGCGAGCGTTCGGCACCCCGGACACGCGTACCGGCAGGTTTACGTCCGCCAGGGCGTCCAGTGACTGAACGTCCCGGTCCCAGGCGAGGACCGGCACCCCGGCCAGCGAAAGGGGCCGCGCGGGTGCCTTGTGCAGGACCACGTCGTACCGGTGCCGGGTCAGCTCGTTGTGGGCAGCGCCCCGCTTCCACCGCACGTCCACGCCCACCGCTTCCGGCCTGGTAGCCGCCCAGACGGCGAAGAAGTCGGGATCGAGCAGCAGTTCCTTCTCCGTCACCACGGCCTGCTCCACCGCCGCGCGCAGTCGGTCGGTGTCCTCGATACCGGGCTGCCGGGCCTGCACGGCCGTCTGCAAGGCCCGCAGCAGCCCCCGGTGGCGAACGTCACCGACGATCAGCCGCCCGCCTTCGGCCAGCAGCCCGAACGCCTGGTCCAGCACCCGCTCCAAGTACTCCCAGCCCGGGAAGTACTGCACCACGGAGTTGATGACCACCGTGTCGAACCCACCGACGGGCAGACCCGACACATCATCGGCCGCCTGACAGCGCACCGTCACATGATCCCAGCCGAGGCCCGCCACCTGCCCGCGCAACCGCTCCACGACCGACGACGAGAAGTCCGTCGCCCAGTACGACTCCACGCCCGGCGCCACATGCCCCATCAACAACCCGGAACCGACACCGATCTCCAACACCCGGCGAGGCGCGAACCCCCGGATACGGGCCAGCACTTGATCGCGCCACTCCCGCATGTCGTCCAGCGGGATCGGCTCACCCGAGTACGAGCTGTTCCACCCCTCGAACCCCTCCCCCAGCGCGTCCGACCCGGCCTCGCCGTACACCGAGTCGTAGATCTCTCGCCACTCCTCGACCTGCTCACCGGTCGTGCTGTCCTCCCCTGCTGCCGAAGGGACGATGTAGGCGACGAGACGCTTGTCGTCCTGGTGCGCGCGGGCGACCACCAGTGCCTGCGCGACGCCCGGCTCGGCCTCCAACGCCGCCTGGACCTCCCCGGGTTCGATACGGAAGCCACGGATCTTCACCTGGTCGTCGGCACGGCCCAAGTACTGGAGCTGGCCGTCGGCGTTCCACCGTACGAGGTCACCTGTGCGGTACATGCGCGCGCCGGGGGCGCCGAAGGGGCTGGCCACGAAACGCTCGGCGGTCAACGCCGGGCGGCCCGCGTATCCGCGTGCCAGTCCGGGCCCAGAGACATACAACTCCCCCGGCACACCGGCCGGAGCAAGCGCCAAGCGCTCGTCCAGCACAAACAGGGCCGCACCCGGCACCGGCCGCCCGATGGGCACACCCTCGCCCGCCGTCAGCGGATCACTGATCGCCGCAGCCACCGTGATCTCCGTAGGCCCGTACGCGTTGACCACGCGCCGCCCGCCACCCGTCCACCGGGACACCAGCTCGGGCGGACAGGCCTCCGCGCCCACCCCGAGAGCGACGAGGCCATCAAGGCGTTCCCACGCGCCCTCGGGCAGTGTCGCCACCACCGACGGCGGCAGGAACGCATGCGTCACCCCACCCCCAGCGAGGGCTTCTTCCAGCTCCTCGCCCGCAAGACCTGAACCCTCCGGAATGACCAGCACCGAACCGGAACCCCACGCCAGCACCAGCTCCAACACCGACGCGTCGAAACTCAGCGACGCCGTACGCAGCACACGGCCGCCGGCACCGATACCCATCCGCTCCACCAGACCGGCCGCGAACCCCGCGACACCGGCGTGCGTGACCTCCACGCCCTTCGGACGGCCCGTCGAACCGGACGTGTAGATGACGTACGCGGGGTGTGAGAGCAACAACGGCGTCCTACGCTCGGCATCAGTGATCTCCGCACCCGACAGAGCTGCGGTATCGACTTCGTCCATCAACACGACACCCGGCACGCCCTCGGGCAGATCACCCGCAGCCGCCCGCGTCGTCAGCACCAACCCCGGCCGCGCATCCTCCAACAGGAACCCGATCCGCGCCCCCGGGTACTCCACATCCACCGGCACATACGCAGCCCCCGCCGAGACGACGGCAAGTACCGAGACCAGCTGCTCCACACCCGCCGGAACCGCGACCGCCACCACATCCCCGGGACCCATCCCCCGGCCGATCAGCCACCGCCCCAGCCGGTTCACCCGACCGGCCAACTCGCCGTACGAGAAAGCCTCCTCGCCCCGAATGACAGCCACCGCCCCCGGGCACTCCCGCACCCGGGCGGCAAAGAACTCCGGCAACGTCACCGGAACGGACACTTCGCCGGCCGCCGACCACCCGAGCAACCGCTCCCGCTCACCCTCCCCCAGCACATCGAGTTCGCCCACCCGGGTCTCCGGGCCGGTCAGTGCCTCGCTGAGCAACCGCTCCAGCCGGGCCCCGAACGTCTCCACCGTGCCCGCGTCGTACAGGTCCGTCGCGTACTCGATGAACCCGGACATGCCCGCCGGGCGGCCCTCCTCGTCGAAGGTCTCCGACAGGCTGACCGTCACGTCGAACTTCGCCGTGCCCGTCCCCACCGATTCCGTCCGCACCCCGAGGCCGGGCAGCTCGAACCTGCCCTCCTCGTTGTTCTGGAGCACCAACGCCACCTGGAACAACGGATGCCGGCCACCCGACCGCACCGGGTTCAGCCGCTCCACCACCAGCTCGAACGGCACATCCTGATGCGCGAACGCCTCCAGACACCCCTCACGCACCCGACCCAACAGCTCCGAGAACGACGGGTCGCCCGACACGTCCGTCCGCAGCACCAACGTATTCACGAAGAAGCCGACCAGGTCGTCCAGGCCCTCGTCCATGCGTCCCGCGACCGGTGAGCCGACGACGATGTCCGTTCCGGCGCCCAGCCGTGACAGGAGGCTCGCGAGGCCGGCGTGCAGCACCATGAACAGGGTGACGTCCGCCGACCGCGCGAGGTCGCGCAGTCCGGCATGCAGGCCGGCGCCGATCTCGAAGCCGAGCACCTCACCCTCGTACGAGGCCGAAGCGGGACGCGGCCGGTCGCCCGGGACCGTCACCTCGTCCGGCGCGTCCGCCAAAAGGTGCTGCCAATAGGCGAATTGAGACCCCACCACACTCGTCGGGTCGTCCACGTCCCCCAGCACCTCGTGCTGCCACACGGTGTAGTCCGCGTACTGCACCGGCAGCGGCGCCCACGCCGGGGCCGCGCCGCCCGAGCGGGCCGCGTACGCCGCCACCAGGTCCCGGGCCAGCGGGCCCGCCGACCAGCCGTCCCCCGCGATGTGGTGCAGGACCAGCACCAGGATCGCATCAGCGCCGCCGGTGACGTCGAGCAGGTGGGCGCGGAGGGGCACGTCCCGGTCGAGGCGGAAGCCGTGCCGGATGGTCTCGGCGACGCGGTCGGTGACCGCGGCCTCCGCGACCGGTTCGACGGTCAACGGCACCCGGGCCTCGCCGACCGGCAGCACGCGCTGGTACGGCCGGCCGTTGCTCTCGGGGAAGACCGTGCGCAGCGATTCGTGGCGGGCCACGACGTCGTTGACGGCGGTCTCCAGCGCCTCGCGGTCCACGTCGCCGGTGAGACGGAGGGTGAAGGGCATGTTGTAGGTCGCCGAGGGGCCTTCGAGTTGGTGCAGGAACCACAGCCGCTGCTGGGCGAACGACAGCGGCAGCAGCTCCGGGCGCGGCCGTGCCTCCAGTGGCGGGCGCACCCCTCCCTCGGTGAGGTGGGCGACGAGGCGCGCGACGGTCGGAGCCTCGAACAGCACCCGCAGCGGCAGTTCCACGCCCATGACGCGGCGGACCCTGCTCACCAGGCGGGTCGCGAGCAGCGAGTGGCCGCCGAGGTCGAAGAAGCTGTCGTCCACCCCGACCGAGGGCACCCCGAGGATGTCCGCGAACAGGGCGCAGAGGATTTCCTCCTGTGGGGTGCGGGGTGCCGTGGCGGTGTGTCCGGCGTACCGCGGCGTGGGCAGCGCGGCGCGGTCGAGCTTGCCGTTGGGGGTCAGCGGGAGCGCGTCCAGCAGGATGACCGTGGACGGCACGAGGTAGCCCGGCAGGACGTCCTGGAGGGCGGAGCGCAGCGACTCGGGCGTCGCCTCGGCGCCGGGGGCGGGGACGGCGTACGCGGCGAGCCGTGTCTCTCCCGCGTGGACGAACGGCGTGACGACCGCCTGGGCGACGGCGGGCAGCCGCCGCAGCGCCTCCTCCACCTCGCCCGGCTCCACCCGGAACCCGCGGATCTTCACCTGGTCGTCGGCCCGGCCCAGGTACTCCAGCTGGCCGTCGGCGTTCCAGCGGACGACGTCCCCGGTGCGGTACATCCGGGCGCCCGGTTCCTGGAACGGGCAGGCCACGAACCGCTCGGCGGTCGGTCCCGGCCGGCCGACGTAGCCGCGGGCGAGTGAGGGGCCCGCCACATACAGCTCGCCGGGTACGCCCGGTGGCACCGGGGTCAGGCCGCCGTCCAGGACGTACACGCGGGCGCCGACGACCGGTGTGCCGATGGGGGCGTGCGCCCCGGTGAGGGGCCGGCTGGTGGTGGCGTAGACCGTGGCCTCGGTCGGGCCGTAGGCGTTGATCATCAGGCGTCCGGCGGACCAGCGTGCGGCCAGGGCGGGCGGGCACGCCTCGCCCGCGACGACGAGGGAGCCGAGGTCGGGCAGGGCGGACTCGGCGCCGGCCGGGAGGGTGGCCAGGACGGACGGCGGGATGAAGAGGTGGGTGGCCCGGTGCGCGGCGAGCGCGGCGGCGAGCTGCTCGCCGACCAGGTGCTCGGTGCCGGTCTGCACGAGGGCGGCGCCGACGGTGAAGCCGGTCAGGAGTTCCATGACGGACACGTCGAAGTTGGACGAGGTGAACTGGAGGGTGCGGCTGCCCTCGGTGAGGCCGAAGCGCTCGGCGGTGGCGGTCAGCCCCGCCAGGCCGGCGTGGGTGACGGTCACGCCCTTCGGGGTGCCGGTGGAACCCGAGGTGTAGATGACGTACGCGGTGTTGTGCGGGCTCAGGGGTGCCGTGCGGTCGGTGTCGCGGGGTGCCCGCGTCGGCTGCCGGCCCCATGCGGCGAGGGTGGCGGGGTCGTCGGTGAGGTGGAGCGGTGCCCGGACGTCCAGGGGCCGGGTGGCCAGCACCAGTGCGGGCCGGGCGTCGGAGACGAGGTACGCGATCCGCTCGGCGGGGTGCGCGGGGTCGATCGGCAGGTAGGCCGCTCCGGCCTTGAGGACACCGAGGATGACGGCGATCTGGGTGCGGGAGCGGTCGACGGCGACGCCGACCGGTGTCTCGGGGCCCGCGCCCCGCGCGATGAGCCAGTGGGCGATCCGGTTGGCGTGCGCGTCGAGTTCGGCGTAGGAGGTGGTGCCGTCGGCGTCGATGAGCGCGGGTGCGTGCGGGGTGGCGTGCACCTGCCTGTCGAACAGCTCGGGCAGGGTCGCCGTCGGCTCGGTGCGCGCCGAGGTGCCCCAGGTGGCGAGGGCGCGCCGTTCGCCGGCGTCGAGGACGTCCAGTGCGCGAAGGCGGCGGTGCGGATCGTGCGCGGCGGTGCTCAGCAGGCGGGTCCAGCGGGCCGCGAAGGCGTCCATGGTGGCGGGATCGTAGAGGTCGGTGGCGTATTCGATCGTGCCGGTGAGTCCGGCGGGCCCGCCGTCCGCGTCGAAGTCCTCGACCAGGTTGAGGGTGAGGTCGAACTGCGAGCCGCCGGCCGCCGGTTCGAGGAGCTGGGTGTGCAGGCCCGGCAGGTCGAAGCGCAGGTCCGTGTTGTTCTGCAGGGCCAGCATGACCTGGATGAGGGGGTGGTGGGCGGTGGAGCGCTGCGGGTTGAGCTTCTCCACCAGGTATTCGAAGGGGATGTCCTGGTGGGTGTAGGCGGCCAGGCTGGTCTCCCTGACCTGGGCGAGGAGGTCGGCGAACGAGGGGTCGCCGGAGGTGTCGGTGCGCAGGATCAGGGTGTTGACGAAGAACCCGACCAGGTCGTCCAAGTTCTCGTCGGTGCGCCCGGCGATGGGTGAGCCCACCGCGATGTCCGTGCCCGCGCCGAGGCGGGAGAGCAGGGCGGCGAGGCCGGTGTGCAGGACCATGAACAAGGTGGCGTCCGCCGAGCGGGCCAGCTCCCGCAGGGCGGCGTGCGTCGGGGCGTCGAGCGTGAAGGCGCTCTGGGCGCCGCGCTTGGAGGCGACGGGCGGCCGCGGCCGGTCCGTGGGCAGGCTCACGACCTCGGGCAGGCCGGCCAGGTGGTCGGTCCAGTAGGCGGCCTGGCGGGCGAAGAGGGTGTCGGGGTCGGTGTCGTCGCCGAGCAGGTCGTGCTGCCAGAGGCTGTAGTCGGCGTACTGCACCGGCAGCGCGGACCACCGGGGCCGCTCGCCCGCGCGGCGGGCGGTGTAGGCGCTCTTGAGGTCGTCGGCGAGCGGGCCGAGCGACCAGCCGTCCCCGGCGATGTGGTGGATGGTCAGCACGAGTACGTGGGTGTCGGGGCCGGTGCTCAGCAGGCGCGGCCGGACGGGGATCTCGCGGTCGAGTTCGAAGCGGTGACGGACGCACTCCGCCACCCGTGCGTCCAGCTCATCGGCCGCGAGTCGCTCGGGCGTCAGCTCCAGAGGTACGTCGGCGGCGTCCAGGACGCGCTGGTGGGGCTGTCCGTCGGTGTCGGGGAAGACGGTGCGCAAGGGTTCGTGGCGTGCGACGACATCATTGAGCGCGCACTCCAGGGCGCCCACGTCCAGCTTCCCGGTCAGCTTCAGGACGAGCGGCATGTTGTACGTCGCCGACGCGCCCTCGAACTTGTACAGGAACCACAGCCGCCGCTGGGCGAACGACAACGGCAACACCCGCGGCCGATCCCGCCGCGCCAGCACCGGACGCGACCCCGCCTGCGACAACCTCCCCGCAAGACCCGCCACCGTCGGCGCGTCGAACAACGCCCGCAACGGCAACTCCACCCCCAACACCGCACGCACCCGGCTCACCAACCGCGTCGCCAGCAGCGAATGACCCCCCAGATCGAAGAAGTTGTCCTCGACGCCTACCGTCGGCAGGCCGAGGACGTCCGCGAAGAGGGTGGCGAGGATCTGTTCCTGCGGTGTGCGGGCCGCCCGCCCGGAGGTGCCCGCGAAGTCGGGGGCGGGCAGCGCGGCCCGGTCGACCTTGCCGCTCGGCATGCGCGGCACGTCGTCGAGGACGACGAAGGCCGAGGGCACCATGTGGTCGGGCAGCCGGTCGCGCACCGCGTCCCGTACCGCGGCCACCGACAGCTCGCCCCGCTCCTCCGGCACCAGATAGGCGACGAGCCTGTTCACGCCGTCCTGCTGGGCGTGGGCGGTCACCACCGCCTGGGCGACGTCGGGCCGGCCGCGCAGCACGGCCTCGATCTCGCCGGGTTCGACGCGGAAGCCGCGGATCTTCACCTGGTCGTCGGCACGGCCCAGGTATTCGAGCTGACCGGCGGTGTTCCAGCGGGCGAGGTCGCCCGTGCGGTACATGCGCGCGCCGGGCCCTGCGAAGGGGCAGGCCACGAACCGTTCGGCCGTCAGGCCGGGCCGGCCGGCATAGCCGCGCGCCAGGCCCGCCCCGGCGATGTACAGCTCCCCCCACACGCCCGCCGGGGCGAGGTCGAGGCGCTCGTCCAGCACCAGTCCGGCCAGTCCCGGCAGGGGGCGGCCGATCGGGACGACACCGGTGTCCACGCCGGCCGGCAGCGGGCTCATCGCGGCGCCCACGGTCGACTCGGTGGGTCCGTACGCGTTGATCATCCGGCGGCCGGGGGCCCACCGCGCCGCCACGTCCGGCGGGCACGCCTCGCCCGCGACGGCCAGGGTCGTCAGGTGGGTGAGCCGGTCCGGCCCATGGGTGTCCTCCAGGGTGACCAGGACGGACGGCGGGAGGGTCGCGTTGCTGATCCGCTCGCGGTGGAGCAGCTCGGCGAGTTCCTGTCCGGCGAGGCCGGTCTCCTCCGGGATCACCAGGGTGGCCGCGGCGCTGAAGGTGGTCACCATCTCGGAGACCATGGCGTCGAAGCTGGACGGCGAGAACTGCAGCACCCTGTCGCCGGGGCGCAGTGCGAACGCGGCCCGCTTGGCCGCCGCGAGCCCGGCGATCCCGGCGTGCGTCACCTCGACGCCCTTGGGGCGGCCGGTCGAACCGGACGTGTAGATCACGTACGCGGTGTACGCCGGGTCGACGGCGATGCCCGGAGCGGTGTCGGGGTGGTCCGTGAAGTCCTGCCGTACCCACGCGTCGTCGAGCACCACCGACGGCTCCGCGTCGGCGAGCATGTACGCCCGGCGCTCGGCCGGGTAGTCCGGGTCCACGGGCACATAGGCCGCGCCGGTCTTCAGCACGCCGAGCAGGGTGGCGAGCAGGCCGGGGCCGCGCCGCATCAGCAGCGCCGCCCGCCGGCCCGGCCCGAGGCCCTGGCCGGTGAGCCGCCGTGCGATCCGGTTCGACCAGGCGTCCAGCGCGGCGTACGTCAGCTCCTCGCCGGCGTGCGCGAGCGCGGGGGAGCGTGGGGCGCGCCGCACCGCCTCCGCGAACAGGCCGGTCAGGGTGAGCGGTTCGGGGCGCGCCGTGTCGCGCGCGCCGGACCAGTCGAGCAGTTGCCGGCGCTCGTGCGGGGCGAGCAGGTCGAGGCTGTCGACGGGCAGGTCCGCGGCGTCCGCCGCGGTGGCCAGGAGCCGGGTGTACCGCGCCCCGAACGCCTGGACGGTGGCCGGGTCGTAGAGGTCGGTGGCGTACTCGATGAAGCCGGTGACGCCCGCCGGGTCGCCGTTCTCGTCGAAGGTCTCGCCGATGTTCAGCAGCAGGTCGAACTGCGAGCTGCCCTGCCCCGGGTTCTCCAGCCGTGCCTGGAGTCCGGGCAGGTCGAAGTCGACCTCGGCGGTGTTCTGGAGGGTGAGCATGACCTGGACGAGGGGGTGGTGGGCGGTGGAGCGCTGCGGGTTGAGCTTCTCCACCAGGTATTCGAAGGGGATGTCCTGGTGGGTGTAGGCGGCCAGGCTGGTCTCCCTGACCTGGGCGAGGAGACGGGTGAAAGTCGGGCGTCCCGAGGTGTCGGTGCGCAGGACGAGGGTGTTGACGAAGAAGCCGACCAGGTCGTCCAGTCCCTCGTCGGTGCGTCCGGCGATGGGTGAGCCCACCGCGATGTCGGTCCCGGCGCCGAGCCGCGAAAGCAGCCCGGCGAGGCCCGCGTGGAGCACCATGAACAGGGTCGCCCCGTGGGCCCGCGCCAGCTCCCGCAGGGCCGCGTGGGTCGAGGCGTCGATCTCGAACGGCAGCATGTCGCTGCGGTGGGACGCCTCGGTCGGCCGCGGCCGGTCGGTGGGCGGCGCCACGACCTCCGGCAGGTCGCGCAGGTGCTCGGTCCAGTAGGCGGCCTGGCGGCGCAGCAGGCTGTCGGGGTCGGTGTCCTCACCGAGCAGCTCGTGCTGCCAGAGGCTGTAATCGGCGTACTGCACCGGTATCGCCGTCCACCGGGGCGGGCGGCCCTCGCGGCGGGCGGCGTAGGCGGTCACCAGGTCCTCGGCCAGCGGCGCCATCGACCAGCCGTCGGCCGCGATGTGATGCAGGGTCAGCATCAGCATCGACTCGTCGTCACCGGCGGTCAGCAGCGTCGCGCGCAACGGCATGTCGCGGTCCAGCTCGAATCCGTGCCGGGCCAGGTCGTGCACCAGCCGCTCCCGCCGCTCCGGCGACCGCGCGTCCTCCACGGTGAGGGTGAGGCGGGTTTCGGCGAGGGTGAGGATGTGCTGGTGGGGCTCCCCGTCGACATCGGGGAAGACCGTCCGCAGCGGTTCGTGCCGGGCGATCACGTCGTTGAGGGCCGCTTCGAGAGCGGCTGCGTCGACTCGGCCGGTGAGTCGCAGGACGAGCGGGATGTTGTAGGTGGCCGACGCGCCCTCGAACTTGTACAGGAACCACATGCGGCGCTGTGCGAAGGACAGGGGCAGCCTCTCGGGGCGCTCCCGGCGCTTCAGTGCCGGCCGGGATCCCGCCGCCGACAGGTGGCGTACGACACCGGCGACCGTGGGCTGGTCGAACAGCGTACGCAGGGCCAGGTCGACGCCGAGGACGGCCCGGATCCGGTTCACCAGGCGGGTCGCCAGGAGGGAGTGTCCACCCAGCTCGAAGAAACTGTCCTCGACACCGACCGCCGGCAGGCCCAGTACCTCGGCGAACAGGCCGCACACGATCTCTTCCTGCGGGGTCCGCGCGGCCCGCGAGGCCGTGAACGTGTACTCCGGGGCAGGCAGGGCCTTGCGGTCCACCTTGCCGCTGACCGTCAGCGGCAGCGCCTCCAGCACGACGAACGCCGCCGGCACCAGATGCGAGGGCAGCCGCTCCCCCAGACTGCGGCGCAGGCCGGACACCAGCTCACCCGCCACCCGCGTACACACCGGATCACTCGCCAAACCCGCGAGCGAACGCGCCCCCACCGGGACGAACGTATCCGACACCGCACCCGTGCCTGTGCCCGTGCCCGTGCCCGTGCCCTCGGGAACGAAGACCACGTCCATGGTCTCCGCGCCACCGGACCCAATGCTCACCACCGCGTCCCAGCCCCGGGACTCCGCCCAGGCGCAGACCATCTCCGGGTCAAGACCGCTCTCCGCGTCCAGCAACTCCCGCACGCGCTCGATGGACTGCCCCTCGGCCGCCGCCCGGGCGGCGGCGACCTCCCCGGTCAGGCGAGCGTTCGGCACCCCGGACACGCGTACCGGCAGCGCCACATCACCCAGCGCGTCCAGCGACTCGACGTCCCGCCCCCAGGCGAGGGTCCGCACACCGGCCAGCGAAAGACACTGAGCAGGGGCTTTGTGCAGGACTACGTCATAGCGGTGCCGCGTCAGTTCGTTGTGGGCAGCGCCCCGCTTCCACCGCACGTCGACACCCACCGCTTCCGGGCGTGCGGCCGCCCAGACGGCGAAGAAGCCGGGGTCGAGCAGCAGTTCCTTTTCCTTGGTGACGGCCTGCTCCACCGCCGCGCGCAGCCGATCGGTGTCCTCAATGCCGGGCTGCCTGGCCTGGACGGCCGTCTGCAAGGCCCGCAACAGCCCCCGGTGGCGTACATCGCCGACGATCAGCCGGCCGCCTTCGGCCAGCAGCCCGAACGCCTGGTCCAGCACCCGCTCCAAGTACTCCCAGCCCGGGAAGTACTGCACCACGGAGTTGATGACCACCGTGTCGAACCCACCGACGGGCAGCCCCGACACATCATCGGCCGCCTGACAGCGCACCGTCACATGATCCCAGCCGAGGCCCGCCACCTGCCCGCGCAACCGCTCCACGACCGACGACGAGAAGTCCGTCGCCCAGTACGACTCCACGCCCGGCGCCACATGCCCCATCAACAACCCGGAACCGACACCGATCTCCAACACCCGGCGAGGCGCGAGGCCACGGATGCGTTCCACGACGGCGCGGCGCCATTCCCGCATCTCTGCCAACGGGATCGGCTCACCCGTGTAGGAGCTGTTCCACCCCTCGAAGCCCTCCCCCAGCGCATCGGACTCGGCCTCGTCATACACCGAGTCATAGATCTCCCGCCACTCCTCGACCTGTTCGCCGGTCGATCCTTCCGCGCCTGCCGATGAGGGCACGACATAGGCGACGAGGCGGGTGTCATCGTGGTGGGGACGGGCGACGACAAGAGCCTGGGCGACGCCCGGTTCGGCCTCCAACGCGGCCTGGATCTCGCCGGGTTCGATACGGAAGCCACGGATCTTCACCTGGTCGTCGGCACGGCCCAGGTATTCGAGCTGACCGGCGGTGTTCCAGCGTACGAGGTCGCCCGTGCGGTACATGCGCGCGCCGGGGGCGCCGAAGGGGTTGGCCACGAAGCGTTCGGCGGTCAGTGCCGGGCGGCCCGCGTATCCGCGTGCCAGTCCGGGCCCTGAGACGTACAGCTCCCCCGGCACGCCGGCCGGAGCGAACCCGAGATGCTCGTCCAGTACGAACAGGGACGCGCCCGGCACCGGCCGCCCGATGGGCGCACCCCCGCCCGCCGTCAGCGGATCACTGATCGCCGCCGCCACCGTGATCTCCGTCGGCCCGTAGGCATTGACCAGCCTACGACCGGGGGCCCACCGGGACAGCAGTTCGGGCGGGCACGCTTCCGCGCCCACGGCCAGGCTCACCAGGTCGTGGAGGCGTTCCCAGGCGCCTTCGGGCAGGGTCGCCACCACCGACGGCGGCAAGAATGCGTGCGTCACCCCGCCTCGAACGAGGGCTTCTTCCAGCTCCTCGCCCGCAAGACCGGAACCCTCCGGTACCACCAGCGCGGCCCCGGAACCCCAGGCCAGCACCAGCTCCAACACGGAGGCGTCGAAACTCAACGACGCCGTACGCAACACACGGCCGCCGGCACCAATGCCGATACGCTCCACCAGACCGGCCGTGAACCCCGCGATACCGGCATGCGTGACCTCCACGCCTTTTGGGCGGCCCGTCGAACCGGACGTGTAGATGACGTACGCGGGATGCGAAAGCAACAACGGCGTCCTGCGCTCGGCATCAGTGATCTCCGCACCCGACAGAGCTGCGGTATCGACTTCGTCCATCAACACGACACCCGGCACGCCCTCGGGCAGATCACCCGCAGCCGCCCGCGTCGTCAGCACCAACCCCGGCCGCGCATCCTCCAGCAGGAACCCGATCCGCGCCCCCGGATACTCCACATCCACCGGCACATACGCAGCCCCCGCCGAGACGACGGCAAGTACCGAGACCAGCTGCTCCACACCCGCCGGAACCGCGACCGCCACCACATCCCCGGGGCCCACCCCCCGGCCGATCAGCCACCGCCCCAGCCGGTTCACCCGACCGGCCAACTCCGCATAGGACAGGGCCTCTTCACCGCTGACCACGGCAACGGCCCCCGGGCATTCCCGCACCCGACCGGCAAAGAGACCCGGCAACGTCACCGGCACCGACGCGGCGCCAGCCGTCGACCACCCCAGCAACCGCTCCCGCTCGCCCTCCCCCAGCACGTCGAGCTCGCCCACCCGCGAGCCGGGCCTGGCCACCGCCGCGCTCAGCAGCCGCTCCAGTCGGGCACCGAACGCCCTGGCCGTGTCCGCGTCGTACAGGTCCGTCGCGTACTCGATGAACCCGGACATGCCCGCCGGGCGGCCCTCCTCGTCGAAGGTCTCCGACAGGCTGACCGTCACGTCGAACTTCGCCGTGCCCGTCCCCACCGATTCCGTCCGCACCCCGAGGCCGGGCAGCTCGAACCTGCCCTCCTCGTTGTTCTGTAGCACCAAAGCCACCTGGAACAACGGATGCCGGCCACCCGACCGCACTGGGTTCAGCCGCTCCACCACCAGCTCGAACGGCACATCCTGATGCGCGAACGCCTCGAGACACCCCTCACGCACCCGGCCCAACAGCTCCGTGAAGGAGGGGTCACCGGATACGTCCGTCCGCAGGACCAACGTATTCACGAACAGGCCGACCAGATCGTCCAGGCCCTCGTCCGTCCGTCCCGCGACCGGTGAGCCCACCACCGCTTCCTGGCCCGCGCCCAGCCGTGTGAGCAGTGCCGCCAGCGCGGCCTGCAACACCATGAACGGTGTCGCGTCCGCCGAGCGGGCCAGGCCGCGCAGTCCGGCGTGCAGGTCGGGGCCGAGTTCCAGGGGCAGCAGGCCGCCCTCGTAGGAGGCCGAAGCGGGGCGCGGCCGGTCGCCCGGGACCGTCACCTCGTCCGGCACGCCCGCCAACTGGGTCTTCCAGTAGGCGAATTGCCGGGCCATTTCGCTGTCGGGGTCGTCCACGTCCCCCAGCACCTCATGCTGCCACACGGTGTAGTCCGCGTACTGCACCGGCAGCGGCGCCCACGCCGGGGCCGCGCCGCCCGAGCGGGCCGCGTACGCCGCCACCAGGTCCCGGGCCAGCGGGCCCGCCGACCAGCCGTCCCCCGCGATGTGGTGCAGGACGAGGAGCAGGACGGCGGCGGTGGGGTCGCCCTCGGTCCTGAAGAGCCATGCCTTGGCCGGGATGGCGGACGCGAGGTCGAAGGGGTGCCGGGCCGCCGCGCGGATCTCCGCGTCGAGGCGGTCCGGATCGACGGTGGCGGTGTGCAGCGTCAGGTGGGCCTCGTGCGCGGGCAGGACGCGCTGGAAGGGGCGGTCGGCATGTTCGGAGAAGACGGTGCGCAGGGGCTCGTGCCGTGCGACCAGGTCGTTGACGGCGGCTTCCAGCGTGTCACGGTCGACGTCGCCGGTGAGGTGGAGTGCGAGCGGCATGTTGTAGGTCGCCGAGGGGCCTTCGAGTTTGTGCAGGAACCACAGCCGCTGCTGGGCGAACGACAGCGGCAGCAGCTCCGGGCGCGGCCGTGCCTCCAGCTCCGGGCGCACCCCTGCCTCCGTCAGGCGGCCGACGAGGCGCGCGACGGTCGGGGCCTCGAACAGCACCCGCAGCGGCAGTTCCACGTCGAGCGCCTTGCGGACGCGGCTCGCCAGGCGCGTGGCCAGCAGCGAGTGACCGCCGAGGTCGAAGAAGTCGTCGTCCACCCCGACCGAGGGGACTCCGAGGGTGTCCGCGAACAGGCCGCACAGCACGGCTTCGGTCTCCGTGCGGGGGGCCCGTGACGGACCGGTGCCCTCGTACGCGGGGGCGGGGAGCGCGGCGCGGTCGATCTTGCCGTTCGGCGTCAGCGGCAGCGCGTCCAGCAGGACGGCGGCGGACGGCACGAGGTGGTCGGGCAGGATGTGCCGCAGGTCGGCGCGCAGGGACGCGGGGGTCACTTCGGCGTCGGGGCCCGGGACCGCGTACGCGACGAGACGCGTGTCGCCCGTGGCGTGGGTGAACGGCAGTACGACGGCCTGGGCCACGGCGGGATGGCGCCGCAGCGCCTCCTCCACCTCGCCCGGCTCCACCCGGAACCCGCGGATCTTCACCTGGTCGTCGGCCCGGCCCAAGTACTCCAACTGGCCGTCGTTGATGCGGCGGACGACATCACCGGTGCGGTACATCCGGGTGCCCGGCTCGTCGAACGGGCAGGCCACGAAGCGCTCCGCCGTCAGGTCCGGCCGCGCCACGTACCCGCGCGCCAGGCCGGGGCCGGTCACGTACAGCTCCCCCGCGGCGCCGTCCGGGACAGGGGCCAGGGCGTCGTCCAGGACGAACACGCGGACCTCGGCCACCGGTGTTCCGATCGGGGGCCGTGCGGCGTCGTGGTCGGGGGTCGTGAGAGGTTCGGTCAGGGTGGTGGCGACCGAGCATTCGGTGGTTCCGTAGCCGTTGACCAGTTCGTGGTCGGCGGACCACCGGCGCACGAGGTCGGGCGGGCAGCTCTCGCCGCCGATGTGCACGCGGCGCAGGTGCGGCAGCGTGGACTCGGTGCCGGCGGGGAGGGTGGCGAGCACCGGGACCGGCAGGGTGACGTGGGTGATCCGTTCGTCGGCCAGGACGGCGGCGAGTTCCTCGCCGAGCAGGCGGTGCTGTGCGGGCAGGACGAGGGTGCCGCCGCCGGCGAAGGTGGTGAGCAGGTCCCAGATGGCCACGTCGAAGGTGGGTGGCGCCAGTTGGAGCACGCGGGATCCGGTGTCGGTGCTCTGGTGCGCGGCCGCCGTGGCGACGAGGGCGGCGAAGCCCGTGTGCGGCACGCCGACGGGCTTCGGGGTGCCGGTGGAGCCCGAGGTGTGGATGACGTAGGCCAGGTCGCGGGGGAACAGCGGCCGGGTGCGGTCGCCGTCGCGGGGTGCCGTGGCGGGGCAGGCGGCGATGGCCGTGCCGGTGGCGGGGTCGTCGAGCGGGAGCAGCCGGGCGTCGCCGGACGGGAGGCGGCGGGCGAGCTCGGCGTGGAGAAGGACCGCCCGGGGGGTGCTGCCGCGCAGCAGGTGGGTGAGTCGTTCGGTGGGCTGCCCGGGGTCGAGCGGGAGGTAGGCGGCGCCTGCCTTCATGACGCCGAGGAGGGCGGCGATGTGTTCGGGGCCGCGCGGCAGGGCGACGGCGATCCGGTCGTCGGGGCCCAGGTCCTCGGCGATGAGCCACCGGGCGATGCGGTTGGCGCGCGCGTCGAGTTCGGCGTACGTCCAGGTGGTGGTGGCCGCGCTGACGGCTACGGCCCGGGGGGTCAGCGCCGCCCGGTTCTCGAAGATGTCGGGCAGCGTGGTGGGGTGGGCTGCCGCCCCCCGGGGTCCGCTTCCGTCCGTGGACCGACCGCTCGTGTTCGGCTCGTCAACGTTTCGCATGATGATGTCTTCTGCCCCTGGGGTCCGAGTGGTGCGCGGCGCGGCGGAGTTGTGGTGGACGTGGTGAGGGAGGCGGGCGGGGGTGCGGGTGTCGTCGGCGGCGGCCGTCAGCCTCGTGCGACGGCGACGGGGAAGGACCTGAGGCCGGCGATGCTCGGGTTCCGGTAGTACTGGAGGGGGCCGTCGGTCCGTTCGAGGACGGGGAACCGCCGCAGCAGCGAGGTGAGGGCGATCCGCAGCTCGGTCCGGGCCAGCGGCGCGCCCAGGCAGTAGTGGACCCCTTGCCCGAAGCCGACGTGCTGGTTGTGCTGCCGGTGGATGTCGAAGCGCTCGGGGTCCTCGAACTGCCGCTCGTCGTGGTTGGCGGACAGTGCGGACAGCGACACGAACTGTCCCGCCGGGATGGTGACGTCGCCGAGCCGGGTGTCCTTCGTGGTCAGGCGCAGGCTGTTCGGCACGGCGGGGCGGTAGCGGACCGACTCCTCGACGGCGGCGGGTATCAGGCCCGCGTCCCGGCGTACGGCGGTCAGCGTGTCGGGGTGGCGGAGCAGTTCGAAGACGAGGCTGGCCAGTGAGCAGGCGGTCGTCACGTGGCCGCCGATGAGCAGCAGTTTGCCGATGTTGACGACCTCCTCCTCGGTGAGCCGTTCGCCGTCCACCTCGGCCTGGGCGAGCCTGCTGAAGAGGTCGTCCTTGGGGGCGGCGCACCGCAGCCGGTAGTGCTCGCGCAGGTAGGCGAGCAGTTCGGCGCCCGCCGCGTCGATCGCCTTGACGAGGTCCTCGCCCGCCAGGTCGCCCGCCTCGAAGGAGAGCAGCCGGTCGGCCCAGCCGCGCAGCAACTCCCGGTCCTCGTAGGGGAGTCCGATCAGTTCGGCGATGACCATGACCGGCAGCGGGTCGGCGAGGTCGCGGGCCACGTCGATCTCCGACCGGTCGTCCACGGCGTCCAGGAGGCGTTCAACGGTGGTCTCGATCTCCGGGGCGAGGCCGGCGACGGTCCGCTGGTTGAACGCCTTGCCGATCAGCGCGCGCAGCAGCCGGTGCCTCGGCGGGTCCATCTCGGTGAGGCGGCCCTGGCCCCAGGCGTCCGACTTGCCCCACTCGGTGGGGTAGGCCCGCCACAGTTCGGAGGAGAAGGTGGCGTGGTCCAGGCTGGCGGCAGCGACGTCGGCGTACCGGAAGACCATCCAGGCGCCCGTCGCGGGGTCCTGGTGGACGGGACGCTCGTCCCGCATGACGCGGAACCAGTCCTGGAGCGCTTTTCCGTCGTCCAGGGAATAGGGCGGAGCGGGCTCCGCATTTCCCTGGGGCGTATGGACGTGTGCTTCTTCTGGGCGCACGAAAAACTCCTTCTCCCCGCACGATGAAGGAAACAGGACAAGTGACATTCGTTCCGAGACTCGATCACGGCCCGGGCGATGTCAACATTCCGGAATTTGAACAGCCCCGGCTTCCATTGCGTTCAGGGGTGTGCCGCGAACGCAATAGCGCGTTCATTTTCGGATTCCGGCTCCGCTGCTAACGTCGCCCCATGACTCTTCCCGAGAATCGGCCATTCCGTTTCGGCGTCAATCTCGTCACGCCCGCACCGCGGCGCGCCTGGGCAGAAAAGTCCCGCAAGGTCGAGGACCTGGGATTCGATGTGCTCGGCGTGCCGGACCACCTCGGCGCGCCCGCCCCGTTCCCCGCCCTGGTGGCGGCCGCCGAGGCCACCGAGCGCATCCGGGTGACCACGTTCGTGCTCAACGCCGCGTTCCACAACCCGGTGCTGTTGGCCCGGGAGGTGGCCACCGCCGACCTGCTGACCGACGGCCGCCTGGAGGTGGGCCTCGCGGCGGGCTCCATCCGGCAGGGCACCGGTTCCGACGGGGTGCCGTTCCCGTCCGCCGGTGAACGCGTCGGTCTGCTGGAGCACACCGTGAAGGAGCTGCGCGCCCTGATGGTGAACCCCGAGCACGCGCCGCAGCCGGTGCGGCCGGGCGGCCCGCCGCTGCTGGTGGCCGGCAACGGCGACCGGGTGCTGCGGCTGGCCGCCGAGCACGCCGACATCGTCGGCTTCACCGGGATCTTCGCGGGGCGCGGGGAGTTCCCCCAGCTCGCGAGCCCTCAGGAGCTGGGCGAGCGGGTGGCGCTGGTCCGCGAGCAGCTGGGCGCCCGGGTCGCGGAGGTGGAGCTGAACCTGCTGGTGCAGCAGGTGCTCGTCACGGACGATCCGCGGGGCACCGCCGAGGAGTGGGCGCGCCACCCGCTGGCCCACTTCACCCCCGAGCAGGTGCTCGCGGCGCCGGCCTGGCTGATCGGGTCGCACCGGGAGATAGCCGACCGGCTGACGGAGTACCGGGAGCGGTTCGGCCTCAGCTACATCGTGGTCCTGGAGCCGTGGCTCGAGGCGTTCGCCCCCATCGTCGAGATGCTGAAGTGACGCGCTCCTGAGGCACCCGGTGCCGGGCGGACGGGCTCACCGTCCGTCCAGCCGCGCGCCGTCGCCGCCCGCTTCGAGCGCGTCCGCGGCACGGCTGATCTTCTCCAGGGCCTCCTCGCGGAGTTCGAGCCCGTGCCGGTAGTACTCGCCCTGACCCTCGGGGTGCTCGTGCAGGGCGTCACGGACGGCGAGGAGACCGGCCGGGCGGACCGGTTCGAGACGCGGCAAGGGACCGCCCACGGCGCCGTTGAGCAGGTCCACCGTGCGCCAGGCGAAAAAGTAGAAGGCGTCGGTGTACACCGACGCCCAGTCCCATGCCTCAAGGAATTGCTGACGCTCGTCGGCGGCGCTCTGCCTGGCCTCCGCCGATGCCCATGACGAGGAATCCAGGACCGCCACGACGGATTCCATCAGCATGTCGAGCTGTCCGAAACGGGTGTGGATTTCCGCCAGCACCCCCGACGGAACACGCCAGGGGGTGCCGGGCCTGTCCACCAGTCCCGCATATCGTTTCCACTCGTCGACCACAGGCTCATACACGAGGCCCGATTATGGCATGCGGGCGGCCGCGGTCGGCAGCCCTTTCCGGGTTCTTATTCCGGCCCGTCGAGGCCGTAGCGCGCCGAGGGGTCCGTGTGCCGCAGTTCCGGGGAGAAGTACGCCTTGAGCCGGGGCCGGCCGGGACCCGGACGCCAGGCCACGTAGTTGTGGATGCCGCGGCCCGCGGCCGGCGGGCGGGACGCCACCTCGCGAAGCGCCCGCTCGTAGAGGCCGGCGGGCCGGTGGCAGGCGGCCAGCGCCTCCTTCATCCGGTGGCGTACCGCCTCGTCGTCGGGGGCGTAGGTCCACATGGGGAGGTAGACGGTCGCCCCGACGGCCGTGGCGGGGCGTGCCCCGGTGAACGACAGGCAGGTGACCGGGGGTTGGGCGGAGAGGTCGGCGGCCGCCTCGGGCAGCATCGTCTCGCAGAACTTGCGTACGGGCGCGGGCGCGAACCCGGGGTGGGGCGCCATGAGTTCGGCGAGGCCCTCGGCATCGGTGGCGTAGTGCCGGAAGTACAGCTTCACCCGTGCCGCGGGATCCGCGGAGAGGTCGAGCGAGAACATCACCGGCCGGTCGAGCCGCTCGCCGCGCGCCATGTGGGCGCTCACCGCGGGCCAGGCCGCGCCGAGGCCGACGGCCGCCAGACCCCGCCGGCACAGCTCGGCGGCCCGCTCGGGGCCGGCGACGGCCGGGTAGAACCAGACCTTGAACTGGGCGTCCCCGCTCCGTCGCACCTCGGCACCGAACATCGCGACGTGCTCGGTGGCCGGCTTCTCCGGCAGGTACAGGTCCGCGACCCGCGCCCACCGGCGCTCGTCCGTGCCGTACCGGCGGACCAGGGCCGCCATCGTGGCGCGGGCGGACACGACCCGGTCCACCGGGCGGTCCCCGGGGCGCAGGGCCTCCACGGCGAACTGCAGGGCCGGATCGTCGTCGAGGCCGATCGCGAACTCCACCGGCGAACCGTCGGACGACACGTCGGACTCGGGCAGTTGCGCGGCCGTGGCCGTGCCCCACGAGCCCGTCAACGCGTCGAAGGCCTCCCCACACACGCCGCGCCGCCCCGGGCCGAGGGCGTCCGCCAGAGCGGCCAGGCGCGCCGCGCCCGCCGCCCTGGCGGACGCGGCCGGCCCGGTGTTCGTCCCGCTGCTCGCGCTCACCATCTCCATCGCCGCCGGCCTCCTTCGGGTCAGCCGAGCGCGAGCGGCAGCCGGGACAGTCCGCGCAGCGTGCCGTTCGGCCGCACCACGGGTTCGCCCGCCGCGCGGGTGCCGGGGTGCCGCAGCAGGGCCGCCAGCGTCACGCGGGCCTCGATGCGGGCGAGGTTGAGGCCGAGGCAGGAGTGCGCGCCGCGGCCGAAGCCCAGGTGGTTGTTGGGCCTGCGGTCCAGCCTGAGCGTCTCGGGGTCGGGGAACTGCGCGGGGTCGCGGTTGGCCGCGCCGATCAGCGCGGTCACCACCTGGCCCCGCTTGACGGTGACCCCGCCCACCACGGTGTCCTCGGTGCAGGCGCGGGCCAGTGCCTGCACCGGGCCGACGTAGCGGATCAGCTCCTCGACGGCGGTGTCCAGGGGCACGTCGCCGCGCACCAGGGACTCCCAGGCGCCGGGGGTGGCGAGCAGGGCGGCGAGGGCGTTGCCGAGGAAGCGGCTGGGCACCTCGAACCCGGCGTGGAAGAAGGCGCGCACCGAGTTGACCAGGACGTCGTCGGCCTCGACGCCGGAGCCGGGCAGGCGGCGGACCACCTCGGGCAGGACGCCGTGCGGGCCGGGGTCGGCGAGCCAGGTGCGCACCAGGTCGTTGAAGTGGGCGCGGGCGCGCAGGCCGGGCTCCTCCGCGTCGGGGTCGAGCTGCGCGTCCATGCTGTGGTCGAGGTCGTCGTTGAAGCGGGCGAACGCCGCGTCGGTGGCGGGCGGTTCGACGCCGATGAACCGGGTGATGGCCCGCAGGGTGAACACGTCGGCGTAGTCGTGGATGAAGTCGAAGGACGGCCGCCCGGCCAGGCCGTCGAGCAACTGGCCGGCGTAGGCGCCGAGTTCCTCGCGCAGGGCGTCGAGGTCCTGTGCGCGGACCGCGTCGAGGGCGAGGTGGCGCAGCGGTGTCTGGTCGGGCGGGTCGAGGGTCTGGAGGCTGAGCAGGGTCGGCGGGGTGGGGATGCCGATCTTGCGGAAGTCGGTGCTGAACCGGTCGGAGTCGCGCAGGATCGCCGTGCAGTCGGCGTGCCGGGTCATCAGCCAGGAGTCGATGTCCGCGTGCCAGTACACCGGCTGGGTCTCGCGCAGCCGCCGGTAGACCGGGTAGGGGTCGGCGAGCACCGCGGGGTCGAGGGGGCTGAAGAGGGGGTCGGTGGCCTCAGGGGCGGGCGATACGGTCACGGCTGTCTCCGGTGTTGGCGCCGACACCGACGCTGACGGGCGGCTGGGGGTCCGGTCCGGTGGCCTCGCCGTCGGTCGCCGGAGCGTGTCCGGTGACCGGGCAGCGGCCGGGGGCCGGTGCTTGCAGGAAGGCGGGCGACGACTCGTGGTCGTCGTAGTAGCGGTGGAAGACGGGGGTCACCCCGCCCGAGAGCGGGGGCACGATCCAGGACCAGTCGGCGGGCACGGTGCGGCCGGCCTTCTCCTCGCGGCGCAGGTGGCGCAGGAAGCGCTCCGACTCGGTGTGGTGGTCGGTCATCGTGATGCCGTCCTGCTCGAACGACCAGAGCACCGCCACGTTCAGCTCGACGAGCGCCCGGTCCTTCCACAGGGTCCGGTCGCTGGTGCGGTCCAGGCCCAGCCGGTCGGCGACCTCGGGCAGCAGGTCGTAGCGCTGGGCGTCGACCAGGTTGCGGGCGCCGATCTCGGTGCCCATGTACCAGCCGTTGAAGGGGGCCGCGCCGTACCGCACGCCGCCGATGTCGAGGACCATGTCGGAGATGACGGGCAGCGCGTGCCAGCGCAGGCCGAGGTCGGCGAACCAGTCGTGGTCGGGGTGGCGCAGCGGGACCTCCCGCACGGCGTCGGCCGGGAGGTCCAGGATCCGGGCCGCCTCGCCCGGCCCCTGCACCAGCAGGGGCAGGACGTCGAAGCGGGTGCCCGGGCCGCCGGGCCAGCCGAGCGCCCGGAGGCGGTCGGTGAGGTCGGCGGACGCCGGGTCGCCGGTGACGCGGCTGTCGGGGCCGCGGTAGCCGGCGTAGCGGATGAGCTGCGGGTTGTGGATGCGCGGCCCGGTGCCGTCGGGGCCGTCGGCCGCGAAGACGCTGATCGTGGGGCGGATGCGGCCGCCGTTGAAGGCCGTCCGCAGGTGTTCGACGCACGCGCGGTGGATGTCCTCGGCCGTCCGCAGGTGGCGCAGGTCGCGGACGACCAGGGCGGGCCAGTAGAGGCGGCCGATGCAGCGCCTGCTGTTGCGCCAGGCGACCTTGGCCCCGAAGGCCAGCTCCTCGGCGGTGTGCGCGTAGGTGCCGCTCTGGCGGATCTCGCCGCGGATCTCGGCCATGCGGTCGGCCGGCGGGCGCTCGACGGCGTTCTCCGAGCTGTAGAGCCGGATGAACTCGTCGGCGCGTGCGATCAAGCCTGGTATGTCGATGTCTGCGGGCCCTGCCATGCGCAACCCCCGTGGGCGGTGCCGTAGCCCGGCAGGTCGGACCTTGCCGGGCTACGGCCATACGTTCTCATCTCTGTTTTCAGTGCAGGTAACGCATATCGGCTCACCTCCCCCCGCGATCCGCTTTTCCAGGGCACCTCCCCGCACTCCAGAATTTCTCGGGAGTGATGCAATCAATTGCTTTTCGAGAGGCGGGAAACTCGGGCAGTCGTCAATCTATGGTCCGGCCCGATCACCGTCAACAAAGGACTTGAACACCCGGAATTCAATACGGGTCGAATGCGTCACCGTGCCGTTTAGGGCGCGGACGCGGGCGGCGGCGCGGGTGGCTCAGAGCGTGACCGGGAGCGCGGTGAGGTGCCAGCTGCCGGGGTTGGGCAGCCGCGGCACCTCCTCGGGCGGTACGGCGAGCGCGAGGTCCGGGAAGCGGCTCAGCAGCGCCTCCAGCGCCACCTCGGCCTCGACGGCGGCCAGGGAGGCGCCGATGCAGTAGTGCGCCCCGTGGCCGAAGCCGAACTGGACCGCGGTGCCGGCGGGCCGGGTGATGTCGAGCGTGTCGGGGTCGTCGAAGACGCGGGGGTCGCGGTTGGCGGACGCGATCACCGCCACCACGGAGTCCCCGGCGCGCACCGGCGCGCCGCACAGGTCGAAGTCCTCCAGGACGTAGCGGATGGCGGTCAGCAGCAGCGGGGGCCGCCAGCGCATCAGCTCCTCGACGGCCCGGGGCAGCAGGGAGGGGTCGGCGCGCAGGGCGGCGAGCTGCTCGGGATGGGAGAGCAGGGCCACCACGGAGTTGGCGATGAAGTTCGCGAGGTTGTCCTGGCCGGCGAAGACGGTGTGCCAGACCATGGTGATCAGCTCGGTGTCGCTGATCCGGTCCGCGTCCTCGGCCTGGGCCCGCAGCAGGTCGGAGACGAGGTCGTCGCCAGGGTCCGAGCGGCGCAGCCGGACGACCTCCTTGGCTCCGGCGACGGCGTCGCGCAGCGCCTCCTCGTAGGTCTGGCCGGAGCCCATCCGGGCGACGTAGCCGCGCCACCGGGGCCGGTCCGCCTCGGGAATGCCCATGACATCGCCCACCACGTGGGTGGGCAGCGGCTGGGCGAAGTGTTTGAGGAGGTCGACGGTGCCCTGCTCGGCGAGGCCGGGCAGGGCGTCGAGCAGCCGGTCGGCGCTCTGCCGGATCATGTCGCGGCGGGCGGCGGCGCGGCGGGCGGTGAACGCCCGTACGGCGAGCTTGCGCAGCCGGCCGTGGTCGGCACCGTCCATGTGCGACATGGTCAGCATGTACGGACGTACGTCGTCCGGGATCCGCTGGTTCCAGCTGTCGGCGGTCATGGCCAGCCGCGGGTCGCTCAGCATCGCCTTGGCCTCGCCGTGGCGGGTGACCGCCCATATCGACCCGAATCCCGGCGCCATGAGGCGCACGACGGGGCTTTTCTCCCTGGCCTTCCCATAGGAGGAGATCGGATCACTCAGTACCTCGGGATCGACCATCGCGATCTCGGGGACGTCGACCCTGGAATTCTCACTGTTGAGCACGGCGCTCCCCCAATAAAATTCGGACGATTTCCGGTGCGGTGAGGACGATGCTATCCACGGTCACCACAGGCGGCAAACGTTCAAAATTACGGGGGAACGCCGATTGTCCGGCCCGAATAAGAGGCCTTTTCGCTACTCGCTCTTGTTGTAGCGCAGCAGGCTGAGCGGCACGAAGACGACCAGCAGGACGGCGCAGGAGATCAGGGCGGGGCCGAGGTCGGCCGCGCCGTCGCCGCTCATGAGGGAGCGGCTCGCGGTGACGACGTACCCGATGGGGTTGATGTCGACGAACGCCTTCAGCCATCCGGGCATGGTGGTCGGCTCGGCGAAGATGTTGCTGGCGAAGGTCAGCAGGGAGAGCAGCAGCATGCCGAGCGCGGAGACGGCCTGCGGGGTGCGCAGCACCAGGCCGAGGAACGTCCAGATCCACGAGACGCAGAAGCCGAAGAGGACGGCGAGGAGCACACCGCCGGTGACGCCGAGCACGCCGCCGTCGGGCCGGAAGCCGAGCGCGAGGCCGACGGCGACCACGACGGCCGACGAGATCAGGTAGCGCACCACGTCGCCGATCAGGGCGCCGGTCAGCGGGGACGGCCGCCAGATCGGCATCGACTTGAAGCGGTCGAAGATGCCCTGCTGGAGGTCGGTGGTGAGGGCCACGCCGGTCTGGGTGGAGATGAACAGGACGCCCTGCACGAGGATGCCGGGCAGCAGGAACTGGAGGTACTCGCGACTGCTGCCGGAGATCGCGCCGCCGAAGAGGTAGGTGAAGATCAGCGTGAACATCACCGGGGTGAGGGTCGCGTTGAACATCTGCCCCGGTGAGCGCTTGATCTTCACCAGCGCGCGCCAGCCCAGCGTGAGCGAGGTGGACAGCGCTCCCGGGCGCTGCGCGGGGCGGGTGTCCTCGCCCAGGACGCGGTGCAGCCTTTCGTCCGCCTCGGTCGGGCGTGCGGCGGTCGTCATCGGCTCTCCTCGGTGGTGGCGGGCTTGCGGCCGGGCCCCCGGCCCGGCCTGCGGGCGGCAGGCACCTCGGAGGTGGGGGGCCGCCCGGTCAGCGCGAGGAACACCTCGTCCAGGCTCGGGCGGTCCATGGCGAAGTCGGCGACCTCGATGGTGCGGGTGAGCTCGCCGAGGGCGCGCGCCACGCTGCGGGGGTCGGTGCCGCGCGCGGTGAGCTGGGCCGGGCCGGTCGTCTCCGCGGGCACGCCGAGGGCGCCGACCAGGATGCGGCTCGCCTCCGGCAGGTCGTCGGCGTCCGTCAGCTCGACGCGCAGGGAACCGCGTCCCACCGAGGACTTCAGCTCGCCGGGGGTGCCCTCGGCGACGAGCTTGCCGTGGTCGATGACCGCGACGCGCTGCGCGAGCTGGTCGGCCTCTTCGAGGTACTGGGTGGTGAGCAGGACGGTCGTGCCGCGTTCGACGGTGGCCCGGATGATGGCCCAGACCTCGTTGCGGCTGCGGGGGTCGAGTCCGGTGGTGGGCTCGTCGAGGAACATGAGCTGGGGCCGCACGATGAGCCCGGCGGCCACGTCGAGCCGGCGGCGCATTCCGCCGGAGTAGCCGCGGGCCGGGCGGTCGGCGGCCTCGACGAGGTCGAACGCCTCCAGCAGATCGCGGGCGCGCTCCCGGGCGGCGGTGGAGCGGTAGCCGTGCAGCCGGGCGAGCAGCAGCAGGTTCTCCATGCCCGTCAGGTCGTTGTCGACGCTGGCGAACTGGCCGGTGAGGCTGACCCGTTCCCGTACGCGGTTGGCCTCGCGGACGACGTCGTGACCGAAGACCCGGGCGCTGCCCGCGTCGGGGGCGAGCAGGGTCGCCAGGATGCGCAGGGTCGTGGTCTTGCCCGCGCCGTTGGGTCCGAGGACCCCGTAGACGGCGCCGGCCGGGACGGACAGGTCGAGGCCGTCGACGGCCTTGGTGGCCCCGAAGGACTTCACCATGCCGACGGTCTCCACCGCGAGTTCAGTGCTCACATTCACCCTTGGGTTCGCTTGCGGCTGGGGTCTTGGGGGCCGGCGGGGCGGTGCCCGCGCCCGGGGTGCCGCGGCCGGCCCGTTTCTGGGCCGCCTGGGGGGACTTGAGCCCGAGACCGTAGGCGATGTCCTGCCAGGTCAGTCCCATCTCCCGGGCGATGAACAGCAGGCTCGCCTCCAGTACGTCCAGGTCGGCGCGGGCGCGCGGGAGCAGTGTCAGGGCCGCCATGACGTCGGTCCTGTCCATCTCGGGCGCGTCGGCCGGTCGCCTGCCGCCGCCGGCCCAGGAGGCGATGAGGTGGACGGCCTCCTGGGCGGTGAGGCGGGCCGGCGGGCCGGTCGGCTCGGGCCGGTCGCCGGCGGCCAGGCGCTCGGCCACGTGCCGCAGCGCCACGTGCTCCCGGCGGGCGCGGGCGTGATCGGGGTCCTCGGCACGGTGCAGGGCGTCGGGCCCCTCCGCATGATCGGTCATGGGAGGAGCCTGGCGACTTCAACCAGCAGTTGTCAACCAGAAGTTGAAACCCCACGGCTGAAACCCCCCGAACGGAGGACACGCGTCCGCCCTGCCTCGCCGGTCCCCTGGTCAGCCGAGCCAACCGGTCAGCCGGGTCAGCCAGGTCAGCCGAGCGCCGCCGACCGGACGGGGGCGGCCGCTTCGGTGCGGGCGAACCGTGCCGCCGCGGCCAGGAACGCGTCGTTCTCGGCGGCGGTGCCGACCGTCACCCGCACCCCCTCGCCGGCGAAGGCCTTGACCAGGATCCGCTGCTCGCGGCAGTGCGCGGCGAGGGGCTCCGCGGCCGGACCGGCGGGCAGCCACAGGAAGTTGGCGCCGCTGACCGGCACGTCCCAGCCGCTGTCCAGCAGGGCGGCCCGGACCCGCTCCCGCTCCTCGACGAGGTGCCGGCAGCGCTCCCGGACCTCCGGCTCGCACTCCAGCGCGGCGGCCGCCGCCCGCTGCGCGAGGGTGCCGACCGCGTAGGGGACGGCGACGCGGCCCAGCAGTTCGGCCACCGGCGGGGCGGACAGGCAGTAGCCGATCCGCAGCCCCGCGAGCCCGTACGCCTTGGAGAAGGTGCGCAGCGCGACCACGTTCGTACGGCCCTGCCGCAGCTGCTCGCGCACCAGGGCGAAGCCGTCGAGCGGGTCGGCCTGACGCCCGGTGAACTCCGCGTACGCCTCGTCCAGGACGACGAGGACGTCCGGCGGCACCTCGGCGAGAAAGCGCTCCACGTCGGCGCGGGACACGGACGTCCCGGTCGGGTTGTTGGGCGAGCAGACGAAGACCAGCCGGGTGCGGTCGGTGATCGCCGCGGCCATCGCCGGCAGGTCCAGGGCGTGCCCGGCGGTCAGCGGGACCCGGCGCACCACCGCCCCCGCCGTCCCGGCCAGGGACGGATAGACCTCGAACGAGCGCCAGGGGATGAGCACCTCGTCGCCCGCCGCGCAGGCGATCTGGATCAACTGCGCGCACAGGCCCACCGATCCCGGCCCCAGCGAGAGCGCGGCGGGCGGCACGCCGTGGCGCTCGGCGAGCCGGGCGGTGAGGTCGGCCGCGGTGTTGTCGGGGTAGCGGTTCAGCCCCCGGACCGCGCCGGTGAGCGCGGCCTGCACGGCGGCGGGAGGTGCGAGGGGCGATTCGTTGCAGTCGAGGCGGATCGTCCCCGACTCGGCGGCCCGTCCCCGGAACAGCGGCAGGCCGTCGAGGTCGGAGCGGACCCGGGGCCGGGCCGCGGGCGGGCGGTCCGGGCCCGAGGGGCCGTTCATTCGGCGCGGTCCTCGGCACCGGCCGCCGCGCCCATCGCGTCCACCAGGCTCTTGGGGCGCATGTCCGTCCAGTGCCGGTCTATGTACTCCAGGCACTCGGCGCGCGAGGCCTCGCCGAACACCGTGTGCCAGCCGGCGGGAATGTCGATGATCGTCGGCCACAGGGAGTGCTGAAGTTCGTCGTTGATCAGTACGACATACGCGGCGTTCTCGTCCTCGAACGGATTTGACATCGCCTCTCCGATTCTCTGTGTTCTTTCCTCTGGGATTGCGTCGGAAAGCCTCTCACGGGAATTGCGGCGCAACAAGGCTGTTCTGTACGAGGCCCAGGAGTTCCGTCGCATTCTCGGCGAGGAAGAAATGGCCGCCGGGAAAGGCACGGAACGCGAAGGCCGCGCGGGTGTGCGGCTGCCAGTCCACGGCGTGTTCCGGTCCCGCCTTCGGGTCCTCGCGGCCCACGAGCACGGTGAGCGGCACCCCGACGCGCGCGCCGGGCCGGCACCGGTAGGCGGCCAGCGCGCGGTAGTCGTCCCGCAGCGCCGGCAGTGCCTGCCGCAGCGCCTCCTGGTCGGCGATCAACCGGTCACCGGTGCCGCCGAGGGCCCGCATCTCGGCGATGATCCGCTCGTCGGTCCACCGCGTCCGCCGGTCCTCCTCGCGCGGGCGGGACGGCGCCCGGCTGCCGGAGGCGAAGAGGTGCCCGACCGCTCCCGGCCGCTCCCGCTCCAGCAGCCGCACGGTCTCGAAGGCGACCAGCGCGCCCATGCTGTGACCGAGGAAGGCGGTCGGCAGCGCCTGCTCGGCCAGGAGCGCGTCGGCCGCGCCGCGCGCCAGCCCGTGGAGGTCGGTGACGGCCGCTTCCGTGCGCCGCCACTGGCGTCCCGGGTACTGGACGCCGATCACCTCCAGGCCGGGGGGCGCGGCGCGCGCCAGCGGGAAGAAGGCGCCGGCGGAACCGCCCGCGTGCGGAAAGCACACCAGGCGGGCTCGTGCGTCCCGGCCCGGATTGAAGGACATCGTCCAGGCGCCCACGTCAGTGCTCATGACCTACCTCCCGCATTCCGTCGTTTCCCCCTCGGCCGGTATTCCTGTCCCCATTACTCCTGTCCTCATTGCTGTTCCCGTTTCCGTTTACGTTCGGGGAGTGGCCGGCATTCGGCCAGTCCGGGCATTCCTGCCTCAGGTGGCCCGCCAGTGCTTTCGGGGACGGGAAGTCGTAGATGAGGGTGGAGAGCAGGGGGACGCCGGTCGCGGCGACGATGCGGTTGCGCAGTTCGACCGCCCCGAGCGAGTCGAAGCCGAGTTGGGGGAAGAGCGCGTCGGGTGCGACGGCCTCGGGTGAGTCGTGGCCGAGCACCGAGGCGGCCTCCGCGAGGACCAGGTCGAGCAGCGACCCGCGGGGAGCGGCTGCGGGAGGCGCGGCGGTCCCGGCGCCGTTCGCCGCCGCGGTGGTGTTCGCGTGCGCCGGTGCGGGGGTGTCGGGCCGGGCGGTGGGCGGGGGCGTGGTGAGGCGGGCCGCGACCACGACCGGCGCCGCGGTGGCCATGGCCTCGTCGAACAGCGCCAGTCCCCGGTCGGCGGACAGGGCGAGGATGCCCTGGCGGGCGAGCCGCTCGTGGTCCTCGGGGCGCAGCCGTCCGGTGATGCCGCTCGCCGGCTCCCACAGCCCCCAGGCGATGGACCGGGCGGGCAGTGACCGGGCGTGGCGGTGCTCGGCCAGGGCGTCCAGGAAGGCGTTGGCGGCGGCGTAGTTGCCCTGTCCGGCCGAGCCGGTCACGCCGGCCACCGAGGAGAACAGGACGAAGGACGACAGGCCGAGGTCCGCGGTCAGTTCGTGCAGGTGCACGGCGGCGACCGCCTTGGCCCGGAGCACCTCGGCCAGCGCGGCCGGGGTCAGGGAGCCGATCGGCGCGTCCCGTGTCGTCCCGGCGGCGTGCACCACCGATCCGATGCGGATCCCCCGTCCGGACAGCTGGTCCAGGAGCGTCGCGAGGGCCTCGCGGTCTCCCGCGTCGCACGCGGCGACGGTGACAAAGGCCCCGAACCCGCGCAGTTCCGCGGCCAGTTCGGCGCTCCCGGGCGTCGCCTCGCCGCGTCGGCCGATCAGGACGAGGTCCCGTACGCCGTGTCGCGTCACGAGGTGCCGGGCGACGAGGGTGCCGAGCGTGCCGAGTCCGCCGCTGATCAGAACCGCGCGGTCGGTGTCGAAGTCCCGGACGGTGAGGACCACTTTGCCGATGTGCCGCGCTTCGGCGACGTACCGGTAGGCGGCGGGCGCGTCGCGCACGTGGCGCAGGGTGAGCGGCGGGGGCGTCAGTGTCCCGTCCGCGAAGAGCGGCAGGAGCGCGGCCAGCATCCGCTGGATGCCGTCCGGCCCCGCCTGCCGGATGTCGAAGACGGTGTACGCGGCGCCGCCGTGCGCGGTGGCCACCTCCTCGGGGTCGCGCGGGTCCGTCTTGCCCATCTCCAGGAACCGGCCGCCGGGTGCGAGGAGCCGCAGGGAGGCGTCGGTGAGCGGTCCGGCGAGCGAGTTGAGTACGACGTCCATGCCCGCGCCGCCGGTCGTGGCGCGGAAGGCGGCCTCGAAGGCGTCGTCGCGGGAGGAGGCGATGCGGTCGGGGGCGAGGCCCGCCTCGCGCAGCACGGGCCATTTCGCCGGGCTGGCGGTGGCGAAGACGTCCGCTCCCGCGTGCCGGGCGAGTTGGCGGGCCGCGAAGCCGACGGCGCCGGTCGCCGTGTGGACGAGCACCCGTTCCCCGGCACGGAGCCGGCCGAGTTCGACGAGCCCGTAGTACGCGGTGAGGAACGCCACCGGCACGGCGGCCGCCTCGGCGAACGACCAGTGCGCCGGCACGGGTGCGAGCAGCCGCTCGTCGGTGACCGAGACCGGGCCGATCCCGTCGAAGAGGCCCATCACCCGGTCCCCCGGCCGCAGTCGGCCCGCTTCGGGTCCGACCTCGACGACGACGCCCGCGCCCTCCACGCTCTGCCGCCCCCCGGCCTCGGGCACGCCGGCCCCGGGCTCGACGACGCCCAGCGTGAGCAGCACGTCGCGGAAGTTGACGCCGGCCGTGTGGAGCGCCACGCGCACCTGTCCCTTCCCCAGGGGCGCTTCGGCTTCCGGCCACGCCACCAGGGCCAGGTCGTCGGGGGTGCCGCGGCCGACGAAGTCCAGCCGCCAGGTGCCGTCGCCGGACGGCGCGTCGAGCAGCCGGCCGCTCGTGGGGGTCAGTTCCGGGGTCCGCGTCTCGCCGTTGCGCAGGGCGATCTCGGGGAGGCCGGAGCGGATGGCCCCGGCGAGCCGCTGCGCCGACTCCTCGCTCGCGTCGACGTCGATCAGGCGGACCCGTCCCGGTTCCTCCCGCTGCGCACAGCGGGCGAGCCCCCAGACCGCGGCGGCCGCCACGTCCACGGCCGGGTCGTCGGCGGCGGTGGTGACCGCCCCGCGCGTCACCAGGGCGATCCCGCACCGGGCGAGCGCCGGTGCCGCGAGGATCTCCTGGATCACGGCGAGCACATCGGCACTCACCTCGCGGACCTGATCCATCGCACCCGTCGGGCAGGGGATGACCACGGTGTCGGGCACTTCGCCGGGTGCGCGCCGGACCAGTTCGGCGACGTCCGCACAGCGTTCCGCGTCCAACGTGGGCAGGACCTCTTGGGGCTTACGGGTGGGGGCGGCACCCGGAACGATCAGCGCGTACCGGCCGGGCCGCTCGGTGTCCCCGGGCTGTTCCCCGGCCTCGCTCCCGGGGTGCCGGCCGACCGCCGTCCAGGTCAAGCGGCGCAGTCGGCTGTCGTCCGCCGCCGTCGACGGCGAGCGCAGGGCGAGGCCACCGACCGAGAGCACCGGGTGGCCGTCGGTGTCGGACAGTTCGAGGCCGACCTCGTCCGCCCGCACGGCGGTGAGCCGCACCCGCAGCCGGGGGGTGCTCGGAGGCGCGTGGTGGGTCATGTCCCGCCAGGTGAAGGGGACTCGGATGGCCGGTCCGTTGCCGCCGGGGGCGGTGGCACCGCTCGCGAGGCCGAAGAGTTCGATCGGGTGCAGGGCGGCGTCGAGCAGGGCCGGGTGCAGGCCGAAGAGCGCGGTCTGCGAGGCGATGGACGCCGGCGGTTCGAGTTCGGCGCAGATGCCGTCGGCCGTGCGCCACAGGGCGCGCAGCCCCCGGAAGGCCGGCCCGTACGCGAGGCCCCGGGTGGCGAGGCGGGCGTAGTCGCCCTCGTGGTGCAGCGGCAGGGGCTCCGCACCCGACGGCGGCCACGTCACCGGCGGGACCGGGGCGGCGGAGCCGTCCGCGGCGGCCAGTACGCCGGTGGCGACGGGCTGCCAGGCGGGGGCGGGGTCGGTGGACGGGCGGGCATGGAGGGTGAAGGGGCGGCGTCCGGAGCCGTCCGCGGCGCGGGCCACCACCCGCAGTTCGATCGCCGTCCGGCCGGGTACGACGAGGGGGCTGGCCAGGACCAGTTCCGCCACCCGGCCGCATCCCGCCTCGCGCGCCACGCGCCAGGCCAGTTCGGCGAGCACGGCGCCGGGCACCAGGGCCTGCCCGGCCACCACGTGCTCGCCCAGCCAGGGGAGTTCGGCCGGGTCGAGCCGCCCGGACCACACCAGTTCGCGGGTGTCCGGCAGGTCGAGCGGGCGGTCGAGCACCGGGTGGCCCGTGGCTCGCGGACCGCTGTCCCCGGCCGGCTCGGCCGCGGGCTCCGTCGGGTTGAGCCAGTACCGCCTGCGTTCGAAGGGGTAGGTCGGCAGGGTGGTCAGTTCACCGCCCCAGGCCCCGGCCACCGCGGGCCAGTCCACGTCGAGGCCGGTGGTGAAGCCCGCCGCGAGTCCGTCCACGGCCGTCCGCGCCTCGTCGCGGGCGCCGCGCAGCAGCGACACCACGACGGCTCGGGCAGGTGCCTCGTCCCGCTCGGGGTCCTCGGCGAGGTCGGTGAAAACCGTCGACGCCATGGACGACAGGGTGCTGTCGGGCCCGATCTCCACGAAGTGGCGTCCGCCTTCCGCGCGGGCCGTGGCGATGCCATCGGCGAAGCGGACCGGGCGCCGGATGTGGTCCGCCCAGTAGTCGGCCGACATCAGCTCCGCCGCCTCCGCCATCCGGCCGGTCACGTTCGACACGAGCGGCAGCCTCGGCCGCCGGTACGTCAGCCCCGCCGCGACGTCCCTGAACTCGGCGAGGATCGGTGCCATGAGAGGCGAGTGGAAGGCGTGGCTGACGGTGAGCGCCGTGGTCCGGTGCCCGGCTGCCTTGAGCCGGGTGGCCACGGCCGACACCGCGTCGCCCGCGCCCGAGAGCACCACCGCCCGGGGGCCGTTGACGGCGGCGACGCCCACCTCGTCCGCCAGGCCGGCGAGCAGCGGTTCCACGTCGCTCAGGCCCGCTCGTACCGCGACCATCGTGCCGCCCGGGGGCAGCGACTGCATCAACCGGCCGCGCGCCGCGACCAGGTGGGCCGCGTCCGCGAGGGAGAGGACGCCCGCGACCTGTGCGGCGACCAGTTCGCCGACGGAGTGCCCCAGTACGATGTCCGGCCGCACCCCCCAGGAGCGCACCAGCTCGTACAGGGCGTACTCGACGGCGAACAGCGCGGGCTGGGTGAAGGCGGTCCGGTGCAGTGCCGCCGCATCGGCGGACGCGGGGTCCGCGAAGACGATGGGGGCCAGCGGGCGCTCCAGGTGCGGGTCGAGGGCGGCGCACGCCTCGTCGAAGGCCGCCGCGTACGCCGGGAACCGCTCGTGCAGTCGCCTGCCCATGCCGGGCCGCTGGGTGCCCTGCCCGGCGAACATCAGGACCCGGCGTCCGTCGCCGGGGCCCACCACACCCCGTACCGACGAGGCGGCGGAGCGGTCCTCGGCCAGCGCGGCGAGGCCGTCGAGGAGCCCGGCCCGGTCCTCGGCGACGACGGCCGCGCGGTGCTCGAACCCGCTCTGCACGCGGGCCACGGTGTAGGTGACCTCGGCGACGCCGGGGACGGCGGCCGCCGGGCCCTCCGTGCCTTCGGGTGAACGTGGCAGGTCCTCCGAGCCGGCCTGCCCACGCAACTCAGCTGACGCGTCGGACCGTTCGCTCGGCAGGTCCCCCGAGCCAACCGGTCCACTCGGCGCGTCCCACGTGGTGGGTCGTCCGCTCAGCAGGTCATGGAGGCGGCGGGCCTGCGTCCGCAGGGCCGTCGGGGTCTTCGCCGACAGCACCAGCGGCAGCGCACCGCCGCGATGGCCGGCCGCGGGGACCTCACGCCCGTCCCGGCCAGCGGGGTCCTTCCGTACGCCCGCGACCGATAGGGCACTTCCCGCGGCCGCGGGGGACGACACCTCGGCAGGCGGTTCTTCGAGGATGACGTGCGCGTTGGTGCCCGAGATCCCGAACGAGGAGACCCCCGCCCGACGCGGCCTGCCCTCCACCCCCTCCCACGGCACTTCCCGCGTCAACAACCGCACCGGACCCCACTCCACCCCACCCACCGGCTCCACCACATGCAACGTCCGCGGCAACACCCCATGCCGCAACGCCTCCACCATCTTGATCACACCACCCACACCCGCAGCCGCCTGCGCATGCCCGATATTCGACTTCAACGACCCCAACCACAACGGCCGCCCCACCGGCCGCCCCCCACCAAACACCGACACCAAAGCCCCCACCTCCACCGGATCCCCCAACACCGTCCCCGTCCCATGCCCCTCCACCACATCCACCCCAGACGCCAACACCCCCGCATCCACCAACGCCCGACGAATCACCCGCTGCTGCGCCACACCACTGGGCGCCGTCAAACCATTCGACGCACCATCCGA